>NZ_VFNF01000005.1:0-309475 GCF_006715455.1 Bacillus sp. SJZ110
TAAAATGTCTCCTCTTTCATTTGCATCCCCCCTTTAAAATAGAGAGCCTGACACCAGGCTCTCTTTTCAGCCAACATTCATTAATCAATAAATTCAAATTCAAATTCCAGAAGCCTGATTATATCTCCATCCTTGGCTCCGCGTTCTCTGAGTGCTTCATCAACACCCATTCCGCGCATCTGTCTTGCAAACCGTTTAACCGATTCATCACGTGAGAAATCAGTCATCTTGAATAACCGCTCAAGGCTGTCTCCTGAAAGCACAAATACACCGTCTGGATCGCGTGTAATGTTAAATGGCACTTCTTCATTTTCCATCGTGTACATGACACGGTTTTGTGTAAGCTCTTCCTCGTCATACAGCGGGAATTCCGGTGTGTTCTCAAGCTGATTGGCAACCTCAAACAGAAGCTCACGCAGACCTTCTCTTGTCACCGCACTGATCGGGAATACCGGATAATCATCCGTCAGCTTTTCTTTAAAGGCTTCGAGATTTTCCGCAGCCTCCGGCATGTCCATTTTATTTGCAACGATAATTTGCGGACGCTCGGTGAGACGCAGATTGTACTCGCTCAGCTCCTGGTTAATCGTAAGATAATCCTCATACGGATCGCGGCCTTCTAAGCCTGACATGTCAATGACGTGAACAATAACCCTCGTCCGTTCAATATGGCGCAAAAACTGGTGGCCCAGTCCGACGCCTTGGTGTGCGCCTTCAATCAGCCCCGGCAAATCGGCCATGACAAAGCTGCGTCCGTCATCCGTTTCAACCATGCCGAGATTCGGGACAAGCGTTGTAAAGTGATAGTCCGCAATTTTCGGTTTTGCAGATGAGACAACAGACAGCAAAGTAGATTTTCCCACACTCGGGAACCCGACAAGTCCGACATCTGCAAGCACTTTTAATTCAAGAACAATGTAGCGTTCTTTTCCCGGCTCGCCGTTTTCTGAAAGCTGAGGCGCGGGATTAGCCGGTGTAGCAAAGCGGCTATTCCCTCTTCCGCCTCTTCCGCCTCTTGCAATGACAGCCCGCTGTCCGTGCTCTGTTAAATCAGCGATGACCTGTTTTGTATCATCGTCTGTCACAACGGTGCCCGGCGGAACTTTAATGACCATATCATCAGCATTTCGTCCGTGCTGGTTTTTGGACATGCCATGCTCGCCGCGAATCGCTTTAAAGTGTTTTTTGTATCTAAAATCCATCAGGGTGCGGAGACCTTCATCTACTTCAAAAACGACGTCTCCTCCCTTTCCTCCGTCACCGCCGGCAGGGCCGCCTTTCGGCACATATTTTTCACGGCGAAACGCAACCATACCGTTGCCGCCGTCGCCGCCTTTTACATATACTTTGACCTGATCTACAAACATAATGTCCTCCGTTCTAAACCGTTAAAAACTCCGCTAGTCCAACCCAATTTCAATCAGACATTCGTGACTGGTGATTTCAAAACGCATGATATCAACGTCCTCATATCCATTCTGCCGAATATCATCAAAAGCAGATGGATCGGCAAAGGCGCCGTGAAAATCAAGGTACAGAATCAGCTGTCTGTCAGGATGATCCGTTTGAAGCGAAACCGTTAAATGATTTTCACTCTCTCTGCTGACTGCTTGATCAAACAGATGAAACAGCTTTCTCATCAGTTTCGCCAGCTTTTGATCATAAGCCGACAAATCCTTAATTTCTCCGAGAACTTCATATTCAAGCGTCATATAATGGGTTTTCCAATTAAACGTAAGAAAATCAAACGCCAAATGCGGTGTTTTCAGGTTTGAGAGCTTTGATTCGTGCTTTGCGTCTATAACCATTTCTTCAATCATTTCAAAGACACGGTCATACTTCTGTAAGCTTAAGTTTCCTTTAATCAGCTGCAGCTTATTCATCCAATCATGCCGGGAATGGCCAAGCAGATGAATCAGTTCGTTTGTTAATGCCGTGTCGCTTATATTTTCTTCTTGATTTTTTGAAACATCCTTCATTTTCGCACTCCCAATCATTTAATTTCTTATTTAGGAGTCTGTATAAGTGTGTATTATGAATTATAACAGAGAAGGCTTTGTTAGAAAAACAATTGTTTTTCCCAGAAATATCATGTTCCTTTTTTCTGGCTTTGGTTGATTTGCAGCCAGGCAGAACATTTTATGTATTACTGCTTGGGGAACATATCCAGTGGGTTTGAGATGTTTATTCTCATTCTTGGCGGGGTCTGCTCGCACATACTCTGCATTTCATTCTAGGTGTTTACTCCGCATATTGCAAAAAAAACTCCAGTCATCATCGACCGGAGTTTTTTGAATCATTATTGAGCTACAGGATATACGCTCACTTTTTTGCGGTCACGGCCGAAACGTTCGAATTTAACAGTTCCGTCGATTTTCGCAAATAGAGTGTCATCTCCGCCGCGGCCCACGTTTTCACCTGGGTAAATTTTTGTTCCGCGTTGACGGTAAAGGATAGAACCGCCTGTTACGAATTGACCGTCAGCACGTTTAGCACCTAAACGTTTAGCCTCAGAGTCACGTCCGTTCTTTGTAGAACCTACTCCTTTTTTAGAAGCGAAAAACTGAAGATCTAATCTAAGCATGTAGCTCACCTCCTATATTATGTTTGTGGTCACACGCAAGTTGTCTTTGTAATCCCGTTCGATTGTCTCCAGCGAAACAATCATGCCTTCAATCAGCAGCTGAGCTTTTTGGCGTGCCTCTGGATCAAGAGATTCAGGGAATTCAAAATAAAAATAACCCCCGTCCTCCCCTATATCAAGAAGCGGCTCGAAGCCCGCGAGCACAATGACCGCGTTAACGGCTCCAAACACAACGGCTGTCACTCCGGCACAAACAAGATCTTGTCCATGTTCAGCAAAATTCGCATGGCCTGTCATTTCAAAAGACAATATGCCTTTATCATGAGACCTTCTGATTGTTGCCTGAATCATGCTTACGCGTTGATTTTTTCGATCGTCACTTTAGTGTAAGGCTGACGATGACCTTGTTTTTTATGAACGTTTTTCTTTGGTTTGTATCTGAAAACAGTGATTTTTTTCGCGCGGCCTTGTTTTTCAACTTTAGCCGTTACTGTTGCGCCTTCAACTGTAGGGTTGCCGACTTTCACGTTGTCTCCGCCAACAAACAAAACGTCTTCAAAAGTAACTGTTTCACCTGCTTCAGCAGCAAGTTTTTCGATGTAAACAGTTTGGCCTTCTTCAACTTTGATTTGTTTACCGCCTGTTTTAATGATTGCGTACATTCTCTGCACCTCCTATTAGACTAAGACTCGCCAGATACCAGGGGGCTGTAAAAGCTCTTAACACCTGTACTGAGCGGTTGTAGCAATGGTGCTACATCCATAACATTAAAAAATATACCAAAATACAAGGCGTTTGTCAATCAGTTTTAGTAGGGCAGAAGCAGTTCCTCCATGGAAGAATTCGTCCGCTTATCGGCAAAGTAAGCGTGCAGCACTTCATTCTCGTCAAGCTGGCTGAGCTTTTGGCCTGATTTTTCTATAATAATCGGATGCTTACAGCCACGTTTGAACTCGGCCATCACATGATAGACTTTATCCTCCGCCTTTACAGTCAGCGGCAGAAGTTTCTCAAGCTCCCTGTTTTTTCCGTAATACCTTTCGAGGAGAAATCTCACATGGATATAATGCCTTTGCCGATATTCCTCAAACAAGGAAACAGCCAGAAAGACAAACAAAACCCATGCGCTGATTTGCAGAGGAATCACGAATAAAACCCAGCACCCGAGCAACAGGCAGAAGCAGAGCGACGTTTTTAGATTAAGCCGGTGAGCCTTTTGAAAAGGCAGCTGTTTGGAAAACAACAAAAATAACAGTTTTCCTCCATCCAGCGGCCAGATCGGCAGTAAATTGACAAATAAGATAGAAAGATTATAAAAGGTGAAGAGTTCAAAGGTATGCTGATGAATCACTGAGACTTCAGCAAGCATCCAGGCGGCAAACTGAAGCCAGATGTGCTGAAGAGGGCCGGCAATAATGACCGCAAACTCTTCCTTTAACGGCCGATTCCCGTGCTCTTCCACTTCGACCGTTCCCCCAAACGGCAGCAAAAAAACACGCTTGATTCTCCAAGAAAAAAACACAGCCAGAGCAGCATGCCCCAGCTCATGAATCAATACAATCAGGAGCAGACATAATAATGCTTTCATATGGCCTGTGAGCAATCCCAGCGCCGCGATAATCCAAAGAAAAGGATGCACATGGATCTTTAAGATAAGGTCGAGCCATTTATTCAAATGAAATCACCTGAATCGGATCAATAAATTTATCGCCGTCTTTCATGGCAAAATAATAGACCCCTTTATTATGATCATCAAGCTTAATCGAACCGAGTTTTTTGCCTTTATCCACAAAATCATATAAAGCAACATCAACATCTTTGAGCTCGCCATAGATACTATAGGTGTTGTCAGCATGCTGCACCTTAACCGTCAGTCCCGTCTGGCTGTCTTTGCTGACTTCAACCACATAGCCTTCTTTTACGCTATCAATCTTATCGCTGCTTGTTTCGACTTTTATTCCTTCCCCATTATCCTGAAAATCCTGCTGTACTTTCCCGGATGCAGGCGCGATCAGATCTTTGCCTACTTCAATCTGCTGTTCCTTATTTTTGTGTTCAGGAGCCAGGAAAGCAAGCGGATTTCCGAATTTGGTTTCGAACCAATGGCTTGCTGAGGCAAATTGAAATTCAGTTTCAAAGGTTTTGGCTACGGCGGGTTTAATCTGACTGACGGGTCCAATGTTTGTTTTATAGGCTATAGCTGAAACGAGAACTAGGCAGGCCGACAGAAGACATTTCAGGATAATTGAATCTGTTTTCACCAATGGGTGTTTTCCGTTGAATGTTGGCATGTTATCTTCGTAGACCGGAAGTGTTCCATGCTTTTCCTGATCCGTTACCATCACCCAGGACGGGGGTTTCTGCTTTTCAGAAACTGTCTGAGTAGAGAAACGTTTTGAGCCGGAAAGCTGCTTTCTTCTTTTCTCTAATCGTTTTCTGATTTCATCTGCTCTGTGACTCATTGCCATCATCCTTTGCATTCGTTGGGTTTGTACATCATATGTCTTGTCCATGGCAAATATTCGGTTTAGTCAAGAACAAAGCAGGCAAAAACAAAAAAACCTGACACAGCATATGCTTTGTCAGATTCTTCTCTTTGATTCTATCACATTAAGATCTTACTCCGAAAAATGACTTAATTTTAGCCATCATTCCTTTGTTTTGCTCTTCAAGCACCTGTAAAGGAACAGATTCACCTAAAATGCGGCGGGCAATATTGCGATATGCAATAGAAGCGCGATTTTTCGGGTCCATCGCAATCGGTTCACCATGGTTGGAAGCTTTGATGACTTCATCATCATCAGCCACGATTCCTAGCAAATCGATCGACAGATGCTGTACGATTTCGTCGATATCCATCGTGTCACCGTTTTTCATCAGGTGATTTCTGATTCTGTTTACAACAAGCCGCGGCGATTCAACATTTTCTTCTTGCTCCAGCAGCCCTATAATACGGTCAGCATCACGAACAGCTGAGATTTCAGGCGTAGTGACCACAATCGCTTTATCAGCTCCGGAAACGGCATTTTTGTACCCTTGCTCGATTCCGGCAGGACAGTCTATGATGACATAGTCAAATTCCTGTTTGAGCTCTTGGACCATGTTTTTAATTTGTTCAGGAGCAACAGCTGTCTTATCGCTCGTTTGAGCAGCGGGCATTAAATAGAGCAGATCATCGAAACGTTTGTCTTTTACGAGCGCCTGATGCATTTTGCATCTGCCCTCTACAACGTCTACCAGATCGTAAATAATTCTATTTTCAAGACCCATTACAACATCAAGGTTGCGCAGTCCTATATCAGTATCTACTAAGCATACGCGCTTCCCTAAAATGGCTAAGGCGGTACCGAGGTTCGCAGATGTTGTTGTCTTACCTACTCCGCCTTTTCCCGAAGTTATTACGATAGCCTCACCCAATTCACATTCCTCCCTCAAGCCTTGTTAGATCAGGTCTTAAATGAGCCAAATGTTGAAGGCGTTCAATGACCATATTTCCGTCTGTATCTAAATAAGCACATTCCATTTCGTTCCCTTTTTGAATGTGGTCTGGGGAGCGATTTAACACATGATTGATTCTTAATTGTGTCGGAAGCATTTCAGAGGCGGCGATGACCGCTTGATTATTTCCATTAAATCCGGCATGCGCGATTCCTTTCAGTGAGCCCAGAACAAAAATGTTCCCTCCGGCCCTGACTGTTCCGCCGGGATTCACGTCACCGATCAGGAGCAAGTCGCCTTTTACCTGCAGCACTTGGCCTGAACGGACAATTTTTGAAACAGAAATAATTTCGGCTTCCTCTCTTATCTGCTGTGCTTCTTTTTTAGTAATGACTTCACTGTCAATAGAATGAACAAACAAATCTTTCTTTGACGCAATCAATTCGGTTAGCTGTTCCTCTTGCTCCTTATATAAAAAGCGATTTCCCAGCTTAACATGAACGCTGATTTTCTGGCCTTTTCCATCGGTATATTGTTCAATTGACAGCATATTCTGAAGACCATCGAGAAGCTCATCAAAAGAACACGCATCATCCAGATGCAATGTTAGTCCATTCTTTGTTCCTTTTATTGTTACATATTGCTGCTTTTTGGTCTTCACAATATTCACCTCAACAACATACTCATTTCGTCAAAAAAAGATAAAATCCTTTTTACTCATCTCTCAATTCTTTCTTTAGACTCATAAAAAACAATCTAAATGGCAGAACAAGAATAAGAGCTGCTGCAATATTTAATAAAATTGTCGGTATAAACCGGTCAAGCACAAATCCGTTAAACGTCATAATATCTTTATGAATCAAAGACTGAATGCCGAATATGTAAAATTCGAGCAGACAGACAGCCAGAACTGCTATCAATATCACTACAAATGCGTTTGTATGCAACACTTTAAACGCTTTTGAAGCCAAATAACATAGCCCTGCAAAACCAAACATGTAAACGCCTAATAGACTTGTATAGTTCATGTCATATAGAAAACCAAAAATAAATCCGTAAATCATCGCGTGTTTTTGGTTGATAAAAGCCGACATGAATATCAATACAAGCATCAAAAAACGCGGGGCGAGCACTTGGTCATCTGTAACGAAAGGAAAATGCACCAAATCTGTAAAAATGCTTTCCGCAGAAAAAACAAGCATCATAACGAAAGGGAGAAGGAAACGTTTCACGATCCTTCCTCCTCTGTATCGACAGTCGGCACGTCACGGTTAACAACGATCACATTATTTAAATCTGTAAGGTCAGCCGCAGGTTTTACATAAGCAACCTTCGTTAATCCATAGGAATCTGACTCGATATCAGTCACTTCACCGATTGTCAGCCCTTCTGGGAAAACACCGCCTGTCCCTGATGTTTCAATAAGATCGCCTTTTTTCACGTCTTGTTTATCCTTACGCTCAATAATTGTCATCTTAAGACGTTTTTTCTCTTTGTCATATCCTTCGATCAAGCCGTAGCCTTTGCTGCCTTTTTTTCCGGAAATTTTTGTCGCGACTCTGTTATTGCGGTCAGTATCGCTTAAAAGCTGAACAGTAGACGTAAAATTGTTAAGTCCGGAGTTTTTGATCTTGCCGATTAATGCGCCTTTTTCGTTTGTAACGGCCATATCTTTCGCTACGTTTTGCTGAGTCCCCTTGTTAATGGTGACCTGTTTGGCCCAATTATCAGGGCTTCTGGCGATGACCGTTGCTAAAATCGGCTTGTAATCTTTAATCGATTTGACATGGCCAAGCTCGTCACGCAAGGATTTGTTTTCTTCTTCAAGCTCTTGAAGCTTGGCTTCATATTGTGTCTGTCCGTCAAGTTTTTCTCTTAGACGCTCGTTTTCTTTGTATGTGTTTTTTAAACCATTGATGTTCTCAAATATTCCTGCAAAAAATTCGGCAGGCGTATGAAAAATATTTTGAAATACTCCCGTCGTATCGCCGATCACTTTCTCAGGCCAGGTGGTATTGCGGCCGCCCTTCAGCGAAAATCCAATCATAGCCACCAATATGATAATACACAGAAGTAATAGCATTAACCGCTTATTCGGCATCGTGTTACACCTCTTCTATTGAACTCCCGATTATCTAGTTTTCCCTTTGAAAAGATGGATGTGCTCCAGTGCTTTCCCTGTTCCGATCGCTACACAATCAAGCGGGTCTTCGGCGATAAGGACCGGCATTTTTGTTTCTTCGCTGATGACTTTGTCTAAATTGCGCAAAAGCGCTCCGCCGCCGGTTAACACTATACCTCTGTCCATGATATCTGCTGCAAGCTCAGGCGGTGTTTTTTCGAGTGTGCTCTTCACTGCTTCGACAATTGTAGATACAGTGTCACGTAGAGCATTAGAAATCTCTTTTCCTGTAATTTCAATTGTTTTCGGCAGACCTGTGAGCAAATCGCGTCCGCGGATTTCCATGTTGTCGGATTCTTCAGGAGCTTCTGCAGATCCGATTTCCATTTTAATCGCTTCAGCCGTACGGTCACCGATCATCAGGTTGTACGTTTTTCTGATGTAGTTAATAATTGCGTCGTCCATCTCATCACCGGCTACACGGATTGACTGAGACGTTACGATGCCTCCGAGGGAAATAATCGCAACTTCTGTCGTACCGCCCCCGATATCAACAACCATGCTTCCAGTCGGTTCCCAAACTGGCAGATTGGCTCCGATTGCTGCGGCAAAAGGCTCTTCAATCGGATACGCGTCACGCGCTCCGGCCTGTCTTGTCGCATCGATAACAGCGCGTTCTTCAACAGCTGTAATGCCTGATGGGACACATACCATTACATATGGTTTTCTGGCAAACATGCCTTTATTTTTTATGGCCTGATTGATGTAATATTTCATCATCGTCGCCGTTGTTTCATAATCAGCGATAACGCCGTCTTTCATCGGGCGAAGAGCCACCACGTTGCCCGGTGTCCGTCCAATCATATTTTTCGCATCATTTCCGACAGCGACAATCGATTTCGTATCCGTCTGCAAAGCGACAACTGACGGCTCTCTCACAACAATTCCTTTTCCTTTTACAAAAACAAGCGTATTCGCAGTTCCAAGATCTATACCAAGGTCTCTAGCACCAATTCCAAACATATGTATGTATCTTCCTTTCTTAAAGCAAAAATACCCTAAAGGGAAAAACTCATAAACTCTATTATAGCTTAATTCGACGAAAAAAAAAGTGTTACAAATATCCTTTTTCCTTTAAACTCACAAATTTTTTATCCCCGATCACCAAATGGTCAAGCAGCTCGATGCCAATCAGGTTTCCGCATTCAAACAGCCGTCTTGTCACTTCAATATCTTCCCTGCTCGGCGTCGGATCTCCAGAAGGATGATTATGAACACAGATAAAGGAAGCGGCAGATCGTTTAAACGCTTCTTTAAACACCTCTCGCGGATGGACAATAGATGAATTCAGGCTTCCGATAAATACGGTGCGTTTATGGATGACTTGATTTTTTGTATTTAAGTATAAACAGACAAAATGCTCCTGGGTTAAAAAGCGCATATCCTCCATGACGAGATTAGCGCCGTCTTCCGGGGAGCGAATAACGAAATGTTCTTCGTTGGCTAATTTGTGAATCCGGCTTCCAAGCTCAACTGCAGCCAGTATTTGAATCGCTTTTACCATACCGATTCCCGGGATGCTTGACAGCTCTTCAACCGATGCTTCCTTGAGCAGGCGCAGTCCGTCAAATGAGCGCAGCAGCCGGTTTGACAGGTCCAAAACAGATTCGTGTTTAGTCCCTGTCCGCAATAATATAGCCAAAAGTTCATGATTCGCTAAGTTCTCGGCTCCGACTTTCAGGAGCCGTTCTCTTGGCTTTTCTCTCATTGGGAAATCTTTGAGTTTTAATGGCAGATCGTGTATGACCAAGCACTCCTTTTCTTTCCCTTCCCGTTTATAGAACCGTCATGCCCTTATATCAAAATGGCGAAGAGCTCTCATTGTTTTTGATATAGGAAGGCCCATGACTGAATAATAATCTCCGTCTATTTTCTTTACAAAAAGCGCGCCTCTTCCTTGGATGCCGTATGCACCTGCTTTATCCATCGGCTCTTTTGTTTCAATATACGTCCAAATCTCTTCTTCACTGAGGGACCAAAACGCAACTTCTGTCTTATCATAAAAAGTCTCGCTGTGATTTTCAGCTTGAATGCTGACCGCGGTTATTACTGAGTGACTTCGGCCTGAAAGCCTCCGCAGCATAGAAGCAGCTTCTTCTTGATCCTGCGGTTTGCCAAGACATTCGCCGTCAAGGCATACCATTGTATCAGCACCGATAACGATTGCATGCGGGTGGAGATCAGCTACAGCCTTAGCTTTTTGTTTTGCCAACCATTGGACGTTTTCTTCTGGTGAAAAGTTTCGATTTAATTTTTCTTCTACTTCACTGACAATAATGGAGTAGGGCAGCTGGAGAAGATCGAGGAGTTCTTTCCTGCGCGGAGATTGTGATGCAAGTATTAGCGGTTTTGTCATGTTCGTCATCCTTTCAGGGTTTGCTTAAGAAAAAAAGATACTCGTTTATCCTACCAAATCACGAGGCTTGTCACAATTTCAGAAAAATAACTTTTTCATGACAAAATAAAAAAAGCCTGTCACTAAAGGACGAAGGCTCAGGGCACTATCTCTTATTTTACGACGGCTAACAGCTCCTGCTGAGCCTTCCACCCGGCTTCAGCACTTGGATCCTCTAATTCCTTTAAAGCCTGCAAAATCGCTTTTTTCTCTCCTGTTTCTGACGCTTTTGTTTCACCAAGCGACTTTTCTATTTTCTCTACACTCGCTTTTGTAATGTCTTCGCCGAGAATCGCCTTTGCTGCAAGCTCCGCTGTTTCCTTAAAAGAATCTGTCATATCTGACTCTATTGATAAGGAAAGCTCCTTGCCTCCCCAGGCTTCAAAATCACTGTCGATTAAAACCTGTCCTAACTGCTGTGAGACCTCCTTATCACTGGCTAAGCCCGCGATGACATACGTATACCCGTCATCCTTTGACAGTGACACGGCGGAATATCCTTTTTCGGTCAATTGTTCTGTTAACGTTTCGGCACCCTTTTCATTTGAAAATTTTCCGGCTTGTACAGCGTATGTTTTATATGTACCTTCAGTTTGCGCCGCTTGTTTTTCTGCGCCAGAAGTTTGTTTTTCAGTTGAAGTATCTCCTGCTTTTGCCGTTTGGCTGCCTAAAGAATCCTCTAAAGAGGCCGGTGCTGACGCTTCTTTATTCCCCGATATGTTTAACGCGAATAACCCTAATCCAGTGCCAATGACAGCCGCGAAGGCAATCGTCGCGGCCACTCTTTTTACCGGTTTGGCAGCCCCGGTCTTTCCTTTTGCATAAAGCTTTGTTTTTTTCTTTTGAAAAGGAGGAACAACTTTAGGGTCCTCTTTAAACACCTTGTCCTCCTCGGAATCCCAATTGAATTCATCTTCATCAGGATGTTCCTGGGATGCCGCAACCTCTTGTTCTGCCTGTCTTTTTTCCTCCCAATTTGAAAATGTCATGCTTTTATCCGCCTCTGTCTCAGGCGTCTCTTGTTCGTAAACCGTCTCTTCTTTTCCATTAATCGTCACCTTGAGGGCTTTTTCTGCGGCTTTACTGTTTTTTTTATTCTTTCTTTTTTTCAATTCCGCTTCCTCCCTTCATTTGCTTGACCGTTCTTGTCGGCTTTTCATGCTACACACTTTAGCACAGGCAAAGAAAAAAAGAACAAGACTTTTGTCGCCTTGTCCAAAAAACGTTCGTCAAATTTTTCAGCCGTCAGCCCAATGCCATTTTGATATAAAAAGAAATGATAGAGTCACCGTATAAATAGGCTAAAATGCTCCCTGCGGCTATAGCGGGGGCGAAGGGAAGCGGCTGCCTTTTAGCGAGTCTACCAGTCAGAACAGCTGCCGCTCCATATAATGCACCTATCAAAACTGAAAAGAAAAAGGCAGCTGCCAGCATCTTCACACCAAGCACAAAGCCAATCACCGCAAATAATTTAATATCTCCTCCCCCTACTCCCCCATGGGTGATTGCGGCAATTACAGCCAGAAACAGAAATCCGGCTGCCGCACCTAACAGGCCTGCATACCAGGAATCAAGCGGAGAAATCAATCTCGCGGCCGCCAAAAAGGGAAGAAAGAAAATCAATATTCGATTTGGAATCAGCATAAAATGAAGATCTGTCACTGCAACAATAATGAGAAGAGAGATAAACACCACAGCGGGAAACAGTTCCAGCGACGTGCCAAAGCGTATTCCTGCGGCGGCAAATAAACACGCTGTCACAAGCTCTGCTGCGGGATACATAAAAGAAATCCTATGCCCGCAGCTTTTACATTTACCTTTTTGAAATAGGAATGACAGGATGGGAATTAATTCTGCAGGAGTTAATGTCCGCCGGCAAAACGGGCATGATGAACGAGGCGCAATAATAGATAGATGTAAGGGGATACGGCACCCGGCCGTATAGTAAAAAGAACCAAGGATCAGCCCAAAGATAAAAAGAATGGATAGCATAGACAACACACCTTTACTCATTGAGTTCTGGTATGGATTGTAGCAAAATGGACATCCTGAGCTCCAATTGGGAATATTCAATTTTACACATAAAAAAAACGGCAGAATCTTTTTTTTGATTCTGCCGGAGCCGGATGCTTTTATTTCAACCTTTTTCGAATGTCAGAAATAAAGTAAAGAGATCCGGTAATCAGCACAATTTCATTTGAGCCCTTTTTACTTTCTATGAATTTGATCACATCGTCTGGATCTTCACTCCAGCTTTTATTGCTGATTTCACTTGCATCATAGAGATCTTTTGCAAGAGAAGCACGGGGGAAATCAAAAGAAGCAAAATGAATCGCATGAGCAATGGTTTCCAGTCTTTTAATCATGTTCTGATACGGTTTGTCCTTTAACGCGCTAAACACCACAGAAATGCGTGAATTGGCGAAACGCTGCTTCATCGTTTCCGCCAGCTTTTCAACACCTTCTTCGTTATGCGCACCGTCTAAATATACCGGAGGATGTTCCTGAACAAGCTCTAACCGTCCCGGCCAAGCAGCCTTCACAAGCCCGCTCCTTAACGCTTCGTCACTGATATGGGCGATATTCTCCTTATTGAGCCACTCCGCAGCCAAAATGGACAAAGCAGCATTTTGTCTTTGATGGGTGCCAATCAGAGATGTCCGAATATCTTCATAGCATTTCTCTTCCGTTTTGAATGAAAACTGTTCTCCTGCAGGCAGAGCCTCTTCATTGAAAATAACACATGCATCATGCAATGACTGGAACGGCGCAGCATGCCGTTCGGCTTCATGGCGGATGACCTGTAAAGCTTCCGGCTGGGTAACTGCTGTAACGATTGGAATACCTTCTTTAATAATACCGGCCTTTTCTCCTGCAATTTCTTCAATGGTGTTTCCCAAAATGTTCATATGATCGTGTCCGATGCTTGTAATCACAGTTAAGAGCGGTTCAACCACATTAGTAGAATCGAATCTACCGCCCAGACCTGTTTCAAAAATAACAAAATCGACCTTATGAAACTCTGCAAAATATAAAAATGCACAAGCTGTCATAATTTCAAATTCTGTCGGCTGTCCGTATTCCGTTTGATCAAGGGCTTCAACGTGCGGTTTCATTTGATTGACGAGTGCTGTCCATTCCTCATCTAAAATCGGTATCCCGTTTACGCTGATCCTTTCATTAAACGTAATAATATAAGGCGATGTAAATGTTCCAACCGTATATCCGGCTTCCTGCAGCATAGAACGGATAAAAGCGACAGTTGATCCTTTACCGTTTGTTCCTGCGACGTGGAACGCTCGGATTTTTTTTTCAGGATGTCCTAACCGCGCCATCAGCTGTTTCATTCGGCCAAGTCCAGGCTTCACCCCGAATTTCAGCCTCCCGTGAATCCAGCTGCGCGCATCTTGATATGCAGTAAACAATGATAATCCCCTCTTTTATAAGACAAGGCGGTTTCTCTAGAAACCGCCCCGGCTTTTCATTAACCCTTCAGCTCAGCCATTCGTTTTTGAACAGCGTCACGCTTCGCCACATAATCTTTTTCTTTTTCACGTTCTTCATCAATTACGTGTGCAGGCGCTTTTTTCATAAATCCTTCATTTCCAAGTTTCTTTTGGACACGCTCAACTTCTTTTGTCAGTTTATCAAATTCTTTTTGCAGACGGGCAATTTCTTCATCAATATTGATTAAGCCTTCAAGCGGAAGAATAACCTCTGCTCCTGAGACAACGGCCGTCATCGCCTTATCAACAGCCTCAATATCGGTGCCGATTTTAAGCACGCTCGGATTCGTAAAGCGTTCAACATATGAACGGTTCGCTTCGAGGCGGGCTGCTATTTCGTCTGTGCTTGTTTTAATGTACAGTTCAACCTGCTTGCTCATTGGCGTATTGACTTCACTGCGGATATTGCGCACAGAACGGATCAGCTCAACAAGAAGCTTCATGTCAGCTGCCGCTTCAGTATCGGTATGCTCCGGCACTACTACAGGCCATTGACTTACTGTAATCGATTCCCCTTGGTGAGGAAGGTGCTGCCAAATTTCCTCCGTTAAGAATGGCATAAACGGATGGAGCAGACGCATCGTTTGATCTAGTACGTAAGCAAGGATGGAACGGGTAGTTTTCTTAGCCGCTTCGTCTTCTCCATAAAGCGGAAGCTTCGCCATTTCAATATACCAATCACAGAAATCATCCCAAATAAAGTTATATAAATGGCGTCCTACTTCACCAAATTCATATCGATCAGCAAGCTGGGTCACGTGCTCGATCGTTTCATTTAATCGCGTTAAAATCCACTTGTCAGCGACTGACTTTTGGCCTGACAGATCAAGCTCATCGTACGTCATACCATCCATATTCATTAATGCAAAACGGGAGGCGTTCCAAATTTTATTGGCAAAATTCCAGGTCGATTCCACTTTTTCATAGCTGAAGCGCAGATCCTGGCCAGGAGAGCTTCCAGTCGCAAGGAAATAACGCAGAGAATCGGCTCCGTACTTGTCAATCACATCCATCGGGTCGACACCGTTGCCAAGAGATTTACTCATTTTCCGGCCTTGCTCGTCACGGATTAAGCCGTGGATTAAAACATCTTTGAACGGGCGCTCGCCTGTAAATTCAATGCCTTGGAAAATCATGCGTGATACCCAGAAGAAAATGATGTCGTACCCTGTCACGAGAACATCTGTCGGATAGTAGCGTTTAAAGTCTTCAGCCGTTACATCAGGCCAGCCCATTGTGGAGAAAGGCCATAGCGCAGAACTGAACCATGTATCCAGTACGTCTGAATCCTGTTCCCAATTTTCGCTGTCTTCCGGCGCTTCAAGCCCGACATATAGCTCGCCTGTTTCTTTATGATACCAGGCAGGAATACGATGGCCCCACCACAATTGACGGGAGATACACCAGTCGCGGATGTTTTCCATCCAGTGTAAATACGTTTTTTCGAAACGGTCAGGCACAAAGTTGACCTTTTCTTCTTTCTTTTGCAGCTCAATCGCTGCATCAGCAAGCGGCTGCATGCGCACAAACCATTGTGTAGAAAGATAAGGCTCCACAACAGCCCCGCTTCGTTCACTATGGCCGACAGAGTGCATATGATCCTCGATCTTGAAGAGAACTCCCGCCTCCTGTAAATCTTTCACGAGCTTTTTGCGGCATTCAAAACGATCCATACCTTGATATTGGAGCGCATTTTCATTCATCGTGCCATCTTCATTCATGACAAGGATGCGTTCTAAATTGTGGCGGTTGCCAAGCTCGAAGTCGTTCGGATCATGAGCAGGCGTAATTTTCACGGCACCTGAACCAAATTCCATATCAACATAGTCATCACCGACAATCGGAATTTCACGATTTACAATCGGCAGGATCACCGTTTTTCCGATAAGGTGTTTATAGCGCTCGTCTTCAGGGTGAACGGCAACAGCTGTATCACCGAGCATTGTTTCAGGACGTGTCGTCGCAATTTCAATTGAGCCTGAACCGTCAGCAAGCGGATAGCTCATATGATAGAACGCGCCTTGAACATCCTTGTAAATCACCTCAATGTCGGATAGGGCTGTTTTTGTCGCTGGGTCCCAGTTAATAATATATTCGCCTCTGTAGATCAGGCCTTTTTTATAAAGCTTAACGAATACTTCTCTTACCGCTTTGCTCAAGCCTTCATCCAGCGTAAAACGTTCACGGGAATAATCTAGGCCAAGACCTAATTTCGCCCACTGGCTGCGAATAAAGTCAGCATATTCTTCCTTCCACTTCCACGTTTCTTCGAGGAATTTTTCACGGCCTAAATCGTAGCGGGATTTGCCTTCTTCACGAAGTTTCGCCTCCACTTTAGCCTGTGTCGCGATGCCGGCGTGGTCCATGCCTGGAAGCCACAGCACATCATAGCCCTGCATGCGTTTCATTCTTGTTACAATGTCTTGCAGCGTTGTGTCCCATGCGTGGCCAAGGTGAAGTCTTCCTGTTACGTTTGGCGGCGGGATGACAACAGAGTATGGCTCTTTTGTCTGGTCACTGCCCGCTTCAAAAAATTTGCCTTTTAGCCAAAAATCATATCGGTCTTTTTCAACCGCTGCCGGATCATATTTCGTCGGCATTGTTTGTTCATTCGTTTCCATCATAACCCTCCAGCATGTTTAAAAATGGCTGAGAACGAAAAAAGAGCTCTTCATCCCTGTAAAAGGACGAAAAGCTCTTTCGCGGTACCACCTTTTTTCATGAACTCTATCAGTTCATGCACTTATAACGGATAACGGGTGTTTCCCGAATTTCTCTACTCTTCTTTCAAGAAATTATGCTCCCGGGCGACCTTCCAATCAGGCAACATAAGAAGCCTTTCAGCAAACGGCTTCTCTCTCTGCATGCGCCTTTTTTGTACTCTTCCCGTTCTAAGCAGGTGTATTTATCAGCTCATTGTATACATTATTTATGTTCTTTATTATAGTAAAAGTGTTTTTGATTCGTCAATCATCTTTTCCAAAAACACCGCTTTCTATACAGATAGGCAGGCACCTATTGCCCAAGTTTACATATGATGCTTGTAAATGCGTAGAGGAGGATGCACCGTGAAGAAACGTTTCAGCTCTTATTCGCTGCCGCCATGGGTAAGGCAAATTCGGCTTGTATCCGCACAAGTGATTATTCCCATTACGATTTTTCAAGGAATCAGAACCATTTTCTTTCCGACAACCTTTGATGTTTTGCTGCTCGCAATCTTAATCTTTTTAGCTTGCGCCCTTCATTTAGAATGGATATAAACAAACAAGTCCGCGCCATTAAGACGTGGACTCGTTTTCAGCCTGAAATTTTTTCTCTTGTTCAATCTGATGAATTTTCATCACAAACGGCTCTATATTTTTCATTTGCCAATAAGCCTTTAATAATTGTGTACATTCCTCTTTTTCATGCTGTCTTTTCCCAGTTTGATAACCGTTCAGCACCTTGTACATGGCTGCCGGATATGCCATATAGCTGAGAAAAAGGCTGACTTCCGTTTCACGCAAAGGGAATGATTTCGTATATCCATAAAACCATTCGACGCATTCCGGACAAGCTTTCGGAAAGCCTCTGAACATTTTTGTATAAAAGCCGAGCAGGTCGTTTTGCGGCGGACCGACAGATGCTCTTTCGAAGTTTGTAAAATATCCGGTCCCGGCATCATTATACAGAAAATGGTGTATAGACAGGCTGCCGTGGTTCATTACAACCCTTGAAACGTCCTTTTCCTTTGCAGACTCATACCAGTCCTCCAACCGTTCCAGCGCAAAATTCACCGCGGAAATGGTTTCAGAAAAATAGGTTATGGCCTGGAGTTCAAAGGGAGAAAGGTACCACTCCTTCTCCGCTCTATCCACAAACTGCTCATAGAAAATTTTATCTTGTTCCCACTTTTTTTTCGTTTGCCCGTAATAACGTTCAATCTCATCACGTCTAACCTTTAGTTCTTGCGCGGTTCTCTCGTGAAGACGGGCTGTTTCCCTAAATAAATAAGCCTGTTTTTGATCCCGTTCTTCCTCTTGGTCAAATTGGAGCCAAGGCATTAAATAGTAGGTATCTCCGTATTGTATGCCTGCTGAGAAAAACTCACCGCTATTTGTTCTGTAAACGGGAACGAATGAACGAAAGCCTTTTTCCTCAATCGCCACCATATGATCTGTAAAATGCTTGCCGCGACCTTCTTTCAATTTTTTCAGGGCAAATATGCCGTAGTCTGTATACACTTTCCAAACAAGAGGACTGACAGGCTCAATAAATTGAGCAGTCAGTCCGTATTCCTGAAGAACCGATTGGGTATCTTCCATTTCATTCACCACATTTTCCGATCACTTACGGTTTACGCATGGCTATTTTTATATTGAGGAATATAGAGAATCTGTCCTGCTTTTAATTCATCATCCAAGGCTAAAGAATTCATCCTGATCAGCTGCTGGGATGTAATTTCATACCGTTCGCATAAACGCTCGATCGTATCTTCCTGCTGCACAATACAAATTTTCATTCTCGAAAACTCATCCGCTTCTTTTGTAAAGAGTTTTGTTAAATAAAGAGAATTATCACTTTCCTTTGTTTGAGGTTCCTTCGTTTCAGCAGCAGGAGCAACCCTAGGAACAGCATCCGTTTCCTTCCTTTCAGTCTCAGAAGATTCAGGCAGCTGGAAGGATTGAAAAGGTGTTTCTTCCTTAGGCTCTTCAGCTGATGGTGTTTTTCTCACTTCAATTTCGAAGCTCTCTTCCTCTTGTTCTTCCTCCTCCAGCAGCTTAGGCGCTGAATAAAAAGAATCCTCCTCTTCTTGTTCAGGCAGGAAGGTACGGTATGCCGGTTCAGGCAATTCTTCTTGAGATGCCTCCTCCGAGCTTGTTTTTTGATTGAAATGGAAATGTAAATCGGCTTTGTCATTCTCCACATATACAGCTGAAGCTGTTTCTCTGCTATCTTCTATGGAGAGAGCGGCCTCTGATACACTCTCCAAAGCTTCATCCGCTTCCGCCTCTTCTTGGCAAAGCGCAGGATCAGCCTGATCCGATTGAGCTGCTTCTTCATTTTGAGCCTCTTGGCGTAGCGCATATTCATGATTAGGAGACACTGTTGTTTCCTCTTTTTCCTCTGCAATCACAGTCTCTGAATGAAGTTCAGCTTCCAAAGCAGGCGATTCTTCTGCTCCGGCGTGTTCACGAAGCTCAGTCTCCGCTGGAGAGTCTGCTTCTTCACGAACATCCGCTATTGCAGCTGCCGGCTCAGCCGTTTCTTTTTTTGCTTTAACGATCTCTTGAATCTCTATTTCTGAATGATCAGGTTCTGGCTCAGATTCTTCTGTTTCCGATTCAGCACGAACCTCCGTTTCCGGCACAGCAAGCTCTTCTGACTCTTCTTCCTCTTTTACATCTTCTCTGGCCTCTGGTTCTGAAGCAACCGATTCAGGCGGCTCAGATTCTGCTTTTTCTGTCTCCAGTTCTTCACGGAGCCCCGCTTTTGAGATAAAAAGTTCTGGCGGTTCGGCTGGCGGTTCATGCTGAAGAACTGCTTCCTCTGCCGATGATGCACCCGGTTCTTCTACTACACTATGTGCCGGCGGCTCTGAAAGCTCTTCCTCCCTGAATGCCGCAGGAGCTTCATATAAAGGTATCTCCGGCTCTTTGTCTTGCGTATCGTCCAAAAGCCCTTCGATCGCTAAATCAGCTTGAATTGTTAAAATGCGCGAATCCGTCAATTGATAGTCAAATGCGTCAATAAAGACGAAGACATCCTGTAAATGGCTCACTTTATTTTTCGGAATGGTAATATCCACAGGAAAACAGTGAGTCAGTTCCGCACTTCCATCCTCTCTCTTTCTGACTTGTTCAACAAACCGCTTATCTGTATAAATCTCTTCGGTATGTTTGTTTTGATCTATGTTGTACTCACCTGTAAGTTCAAGCGATCCTATGATTGATACATAATCATTTACTTCCTGAACCCTAATATCAGGATCTAATGAAATAGAAAGCAGTTCAGAAACTTCCTGTCCTTTTTGGAAACAGATCGATTCTTCTACAGAAAATTGCAATCGATGATTTTGCGGCAAGTTCATATCCTCCTTTCATCTAATCCTTAAAATTAGATGTCACTAAAGGTGTATGTATGAACTGGAGAAAATATGAGTGGGAGAGCACGAAAAAACCGGCACAAGGAGTCCTTGATACCGGTTTTCACTCTTATCTGCGGCTGATCTCAGCAAATACTTTCTCAGCTGCCTGGATTGTGTTTTCAATATCTTCATCAGTATGGGCCGTTGAGAGGAAAAGACCTTCGAATTGTGATGGCGGAAGGAATACCCCTTCATTTGCCATCCCTTTATAATAGCTTGCGAACAGCTTCAAATCAGATGATTTCGCTGTTTCATAATTGATGACTGGTTCGTTTGTAAAGAAGAAACCGATCATCGAACCTGCACGGTTAAAGGTATGCGGAATGCCATGAGCCTCGGCAGCTTTTGAAATTCCTTCTTCCAGTCTGTCGCCTTTTTTGATGAAATTCTTGTAGGAATCAGGTGTCAGCTGTTTCAATGTCTCTAAGCCAGCCGTCATCGCAAGCGGATTGCCTGACAATGTACCAGCTTGATAGATCGGGCCGCTTGGAGCGATCTGCTCCATGATTTCTGCCTTTCCGCCATAAGCACCGACAGGAAGTCCGCCCCCGATTACTTTTCCTAAACAAGTCAGATCAGGCGTTACGCCGAAGTAGCCTTGAGCGCAGTTATAATCGACCCGGAAGCCAGTCATCACTTCATCAAAAATCAGCAGGGAGCCGTACTGCTCAGTGATATCACGCAGACCCTGCAGGAAACCTTCTTGCGGCGGAACAACACCCATATTTCCGGCAACTGGCTCTACAATGACTCCCGCAATGTCTTCACCGAATTGCTGGAAAGCAAGCTTTACACTTTCTAAATCATTGTACGGAACGGTGATGGTGTTTTTCGCAATGCCTTCGGGCACCCCCGGGCTGTCAGGCAGACCGAGAGTGGCAACACCTGAACCAGCTTTAATCAAGAGAGAATCGCCGTGTCCGTGGTAGCAGCCCTCAAATTTTAAAATCTTGTTGCGGCCCGTATAGCCCCTTGCCAAACGGAGGGCACTCATTGTAGCCTCTGTTCCGGAGCTTACCATTCGTACAATTTCTACAGATGGCACACGATCAATGACGAGCTTAGCCAGTTCATTTTCTACTTCAGTCGGAGCACCGAAGCTTGTCCCGTATTCAGCCACTTTTTTGAGGCTTTCTACGACGCGGTCATTTGTATGCCCTAAAATTAAAGGCCCCCATGACAAGACGTAGTCAATATATTCATTCCCGTCAATATCAAAGATTTTCGAGCCTTTTCCGCGCTCCATAAAAATCGGGTCCATGTCTACCGATTTAAATGCGCGAACGGGACTGTTCACACCGCCCGGCATGAGTTTTTGCGCTTCTTTAAAAGCCGTTTTTGATTTTTCATAGCTTCTCATCTGCCTCAACTCCTGTCAACTGAATAAAATTACTCCGCAAGCCATTTCGCTGCGTCTTTCGCATGATACGTAATAATCAGGTCGGCACCCGCGCGCTTCATGCTTGTCAAAATTTCCAACACAATTTCTTTTTCTTTGATCCAGCCGTTCTGCGCTGCAGCCTTCACCATTGAATACTCTCCGCTTACATTATAAGCGACGAGCGGCAAAGTAAACTCATTTTTTACGTCACGCATGATATCCATATAAGAAAGCGAAGGTTTGACAATCAAAAAGTCCGCGCCTTCCTCGACATCTGATTGTGCTTCGCGGAGTGCCTCCATACGGTTGGCAGGGTCCATCTGATATGTTTTGCGGTCTCCGAATTGCGGTGTGCTGTTTGCTGCATCACGGAACGGACCGTAAAACTCGCTAGAATATTTCACAGCGTAAGACATGATTGGAATATTGACGAATCCTTCTTTATCAAGTGCTTCTCTGATCACTGTAACAAATCCGTCCATCATGTTTGATGGCGCAATGATATCCGCACCTGCTTTCGCTTGGCTGACAGCTGTCTGCGCCAAAAGCTCCAGCGATTCATCATTGAGAATGACCCCGTCTTTGACAAGTCCGCAATGGCCGTGGTCTGTGTATTCGCACAGGCACGTGTCAGCGACAACAACCATTTCAGGGAAGTGATCTTTAATTTCTGTGATGGCTTTTTGGACAATTCCGTGATCATGGTACGCTTGTGTTCCGCAATCATCTTTTTCTTCCGGGATGCCGAACACGATAACAGATTGAATGCCCAGTTTGACCAGCTCCGCTACTTCATCCTTCAATAAATCTAATGATACATGGTAAACATCAGGCATTGACGGAACAGCTTTTTTGCCCTCCAGCCCTTCAACGACAAAAATCGGATAAATAAAATCTGATGGATGCAAACGTGTTTCCTTTACCATTTCTCTCATTGCTTTTGATGTCCGCAGGCGGCGGTGTCTATTAAATGATTGACTCATATTCTCTCTTCCTCTCTTGACATGCTGCACATTAATTCAAGCATGCCATCTATTGTAAATGTATCAGGCGTATGCGATGTGATGCCGTACGTCAGAAGGG
Organism: Bacillus sp. SJZ110; assembly: GCF_006715455.1. Lineage (NCBI taxonomy): Bacteria > Bacillati > Bacillota > Bacilli > Caryophanales > Bacillaceae > Bacillus > Bacillus sp. SJZ110. The sequence goes on from NZ_VFNF01000005.1 coordinate 22,697, forward strand.
CATCATTTGTTAAAGGTCCAATGCTGATACAGGCCGTCCCATTCGCCTTCCACTTTTTTAATTCTTCTCCCAAGACATGCATAAACGTATGTACGGTTGATGAACTCGTAAATGTTACATAGTCAAAGGAATATTGACCCGCAACGTCTTTCAGTTCCTCAATGCCTTCTTCATCCGGAATCGTTTCGTAGAGAACCCATTCCTTTACTTCAAAACCGAGCGGGACAAGCTCTTGTTTTATCACATCACGTGACAAATTCCCTTTCATCACGGTAATGGGCTCCCCCGGTTCAGCATGCTGCTTAAGAGCGTCAGCCAATTGTTCAGCAATATACTCCTGTGGCATCACATCAACCGATACGTTATGCGTTTTTAAACGGCGGGCGGTTTTTTCACCGACGGCTGCAATTTTTTTATGCGCAGGCATAATAAGCTGATTTTCCTTCAGATAAGAAAAAAAGAAGTCTGCCCCATTCACACTTGTAAAAACAAGCCAGCCTGGCGCGGCAAGATCCTCTCTTACCTGTTCCGCAACATCATTCGGCAAAGCGCGGCGAAACGTAATCAAAGAGGTTAAAACAGCTTTACCGCCAAGCGCCTCCACTTTTTGCTGAAATGATGTTGCCTGTGCCTTATTCCGGGTGACAAGCACTGTTTTTCCTTTCAACGGAAAATCATTTTCCATCCTCATCAAGCTCCCGTTTTACACGATCAATTAAATCTTTTGCTCCTTTGTCAGCCATAAGAGCGGCACAGCGCTTTCCTACTTCCTCCGGATCGTTTCCGGTGACGGTTTCTTTAAAAATGATTTTGCCGTCAGGTGAAGCGACAAGACCTGTCATTTCAATTTCATCCTGTCCATTTAACACGGAGTAGCCCGCGATCGGAACCTGGCAGCCGCCCTCCATCGCGTTTAAAAAAGCACGTTCCGCTAAGACAGTTCGTTTTGTATATTCATCTGTAAACTGAGAAAACAACGCCAACAGCGCTTCATCCGATTCTCGGCACTCAATCGCCAGTGCTCCCTGCCCCACAGCAGGCAAACAGCGCTCTGGCTCAAGGAATTCGGTTACGACATCTTGCTTCCACCCCATTCTAGAAAGGCCGGCAGCCGCTAAAATAATCGCGTCATAATCCTCTGTTTCCAGCTTTTGAAGTCTTGTATCTATATTACCTCTAATCCATTTAATTGTAAGGTCAGGGCGCTCAATCAAAAGCTGCGCGCTTCTTCTTAAACTGCTTGTGCCAATGACAGCACCTTCCTTCATTTCTGAAAGCTTTACGCGATTCTTTGAAATAAGGGCATCACGCGGGTCCTCCCGTTCAGGAATGCAGCCGATCACAAGGCCTTCAGGCAAAACAGCAGGCATGTCCTTCATGCTGTGCACTGCCATATCAATCTCTTCGTTTAAAAGCGCCTGTTCAATTTCTTTGACAAACAGCCCTTTTCCACCCACTTTTGAGAGTGTAACATCGACAATCCGGTCGCCCTTTGTCACGATCTCTTTAATTTCAAAAGCAAACGAAGGATTGATTTCCTTCAGTTTTTGAATAACCCATTTTGTTTGAGTCATAGCGAGTTTGCTTCGTCTGGAACCTACTTTAATCGTTCTCATCATTTCTTTCCTCCCGAATCTGCTTGGGACATCGTTTAACTGAACCAATGGAATTGCGACAGGCTTCCAAGCAGGAAATAATTGATCATCAGCACCAGAAAACAAGCCGTATTCCACAGTGCAGCGACCTTTCCTTGCAGCTCTTTAATCAGCCTGATATAAAGATAATAGCTGTACAGCAGCAGGACGACAAACGAACCAAGCACTTTGGCGTCAAACCAATACAGCGTTTCTAGTGAGACATATGCCCATATGACGCCGAGAATCAAACTCAGCAGCAGCATCGGAACCCCAATGACATTTAAAACATACGCCATATAATCAAGCTTAGATAAATCTTCTATTCTCAACAGCCATTTTCCCCACTTTTTCTTTTTCAGCAGATGATATTGAAACATATATAGCACAGAAAAAACGAAAGAAAGGGAAAAAGCGCCGTATGAAAGAATCGCCATTGTAATATGAATCACCAAAAGCTCGGATACAAGCTGCCCGGAAAAAGCAGCTGACTGCTGCTCTGTCGGTGAAAATGTGTGAATGGCGATCATAGAAAATCCTATAACATTTGTAAAAAACACGATAAAGTCAACACGTAAAAGCTTTGTCAGTACCAGTGACAGCGTGACAAGCACCCAGGCATAAAAATAAAGCGCCTCCGTCACATTTAATACCGGAAACCGCCCCGTCACCCACATAAAATAGGCCAAATACACGGTTTGCAGAGTCCAGACAATAGAAAGCAACCAGAAGGCCATTTTTCCAGCCTTCCGGTTGTGTTGAAGAAAATCTATAAAATAAAAGAGTACACTTAACGCGTAAATGACGATTGTCCCCTCATTAAGTCTTGCCATTGCAGTATCAATCATTCAGCTTTCACTCACTTACAAGTGGGCTAAAGCCCGCTTTTGATTCAGCCTTCTTAAAAGAGTGGACCTTCTGGCTGCTTTCAACGGTTTTCATCATTTGACGGCCCGCAGCTTCTTCAATATCAAAAATCTGCATAAACAACGCAAGCTTTTCTTCAGAATCAGCATCTGCAGCAAGCTCTTTCACCTTTAAAATCGGATCACGAAGCATTTGGTTAATAATACTTTTGGTGTGTTTGTTCAACAGTTTTTTCTCTCTTGTGCTTAAGTGAGGCAGCTTACGCTCAATGCTGTCCATCGTTTCTGACTGGATGGCAAGCGCCTTTTCGCGCAATGCAGAAATAACCGGCACAACACCAAGTGTATTCATCCATTGTTTAAATTCCACAATGGTTTCTTCAATTAACAGTTCAACTTTTTCAGCTGTTTCTCTCCGCTCTTTCATGTTCGCTTCTACAATGCCTTCCAGATCGTCGATATCATAAAGAAAAACACCTTCAAGATCATTCAGCGCCGGATCAAGATCTCTAGGCACGGCAATGTCGACCATAAACAGCGGGCGTCCCTTGCGAAGCTTATTCGCGTTTTCCATCATCTCTTTGGACACGACAAATTCACTTGCACCGGTTGAACTGATTAAAATATCAGCCTCCGCAAGCGCGCTTTCAAGCTGATTCAAGCTTCTCGCTTCACCTGAGAAACGGTTTGCAAGCTCCTTCGCTTTCAAGTATGTTCGGTTAATGACAGTGACCTTGCTGATTCCCTGTCCGTGCAGGTTTTCCGCAGCAAGCTCGCCCATTTTTCCCGCACCGAGAATCAATATGTGCTTGCTTGAAAGATTTCCGAAGATTTTTTTAGCAAGTTCAACTGCAGCATAGCTTACTGACACCGCATTTGAGCCAATGTCTGTTTCGGCGTGAGTTCGTTTGCCCACTGTAACCGCCTGCTTAAACAGCTCATTAAAAATAGTCCCGATCGTTTTTTCTTGCTGAGCTGTTTTAAAGCTGTCGCGTACCTGTCCGAGAATCTGCGTTTCGCCAATCACCATAGAGTCAAGTCCGCAGGCTACACGGAATAAATGCTCAACAGCGGCATCGCTCTCATAAAACGTTAAGAACGGTGACAGCTCTTCTTTGCTTAATTGAAACCAATCAGCTAAAAACTTTTTTATATAATAACGGCCGGTATGGAGCTGATCGACTACCGCATAAATTTCAGTGCGGTTGCAGGTTGAGACAATGATGTTTTCAAGAATGCTTTTCTCTTCTTTCAGCTGCACCATTGCTTCTGCCAGCTCATTCGGCTGAAAACTTACTTTTTCACGTATCTCAATAGGGGCGGATTTATAATCTACTCCCACAACAAGTATATGCATCGCTCTAATTACACCCCCAACACCCAATCTTAATTTATAATCATTCTAACATAGAACTCATTATTTATAATAATTATAACATAGTTTCTTTCACAAAATGTGAACAGATTTTAAAATTCTTATGCTATATTAGAAAAAGCTTCAGGGAAAAGAAGCATTCCTATTGACAATACCAAAAACAGCAGAAATTTACTACACATCAGCTCTAAAAAACAAGAAGGTGATATGCATGAAACAAAAATCAATTTTATTCCCTTGTCTGCTGCTTGCCGCTTCTGTATATGCATGGCTAGAAAGCGGCCAAGCCGAACTGTTTTCAGGGCAGGATCAATGGCCTGTTCTCCTCATTTTGTTAGGCGCAGCCTTTGTATATCAAGGAAAAAAAGAAGCCGTTACACCCCATTTTTTTATTGGTTTGCTTCTCTTCGGAATCGGTTTACACTTTTTTGCCAAGCCGAAATGGGTATGGTGGCCGGATGATTTTGAAATGCTCCTCTTTATGATCGGCTTCTCACTTCTCGTTTCAGCCGTTCAAAAAAAAGAATATGTATATGAAGCTGTGTCGATGATTTGTTTTTCCCTGTTTTTGTACTTTTTCAAACAAATTATGGCATGGCTTGAGTCTGCGCATATTCCAACAGCGCTTCTGAAGGAGTATTGGCCGTTTGTCTTTATTGGAATCAGTTTATTGTTATTATTGATAAAACGAAAAAAATCTATACGATAAATAAAACCGGTAGAGGATCCTCTACCGGTTTATCATTTTTTTGATCGCTCCCCAAGCTTCGTCTTTTCCCTTTTTCGTTTCTGAGGAAAAGAGAATCAGCTCGTCTTCCGGATCAATATTTAATGTTTGTCGGACAACCTTCGCGTGTTTGTCCCATTTGCCTTTCGGGATCTTATCCGCCTTTGTAGCGATAACAATAACAGGAATGCCGTAATACTTTAAAAATTCATACATCTGTACATCATCATTAGATGGCGCATGCCGCAAATCAACGATCTGCACCACAGCTTTTAATTCCTCGCGTGTCGTGATATAGGTTTCAATCATTCTGCCCCATGCTTCACGCTCAGACTTTGACACTTTGGCAAAACCGTAGCCCGGCACATCCACAAAATGCAGCTCATCATTGATAATGTAGAAATTAAGTGTTTGTGTTTTTCCCGGCTTTGATGACGTTCTCGCAAGATTTTTGCGATTGATTAATGAATTGATAAAAGACGATTTTCCTACGTTCGATCTTCCGGCCAATGCGATTTCCGGAAGCCCCCCTTCAGGGTACTGTTCCGGTTTTACTGCACTGATCACGATTTCTGACTTTGTGACTTTCATTTCTTCTCTCCTACTAAGGCATGTTCCAAAACCTCGTCTAAGTGGGACGCCAATATAAATGTCAGCCCCTCCCTGACGCTTTCCGGAATATCCTCTATATCTTTTTCATTATCTTTAGGCGCAATAATGGTCGTTAATCCCGCTCTATGTGCGCCAAGCGCTTTTTCCTTTAAGCCGCCGATCGGCAGCACGCGCCCGCGAAGCGTGATTTCCCCAGTCATGCCGACTTCACGCGAAACCGCCCGTCCCGTTAAAGCAGAAACAAGCGCTGTTGCCATCGTAATACCGGCTGACGGACCATCTTTTGGCACCGCACCCTCTGGTACATGTATATGAATATCATACTTCTCATGAAAGTCAGGTTCAATGCCAAGTTCTTCTGTTTTGGATCGCACATAGCTGAATGCAGCCTGAGCAGACTCTCTCATAACATCTCCGAGCTTTCCTGTCAGGATTAATTTCCCTTTCCCCGGAGAAAGCGATACTTCAATCGACAGCGTATCTCCGCCAACGGTTGTATAAGCAAGCCCTGTCACTACACCAACCTGATCCTCTGTTTCAGCTTGTCCATATCTGAAAATACGTTTTCCGATAAAGTCTTGAAGGTTCTTCTCAGTAACCGTAATCCGTTTTCGCTCTTCAGCAACAATGGCTTTTGCAGCTTTACGGCAAATCGCGGCAAGCTGGCGTTCAAGGCTTCTCACACCAGCTTCTCTCGTATAGTAGCGGATAATATCAAGAATCGCCTGATCACGCAGCTGCAGGTTGCTTTTCTTCAGCCCGTGTTCTTTGATTTGCTTTGGAAGCAAGTGATCCTTTACGATTTCAAGTTTTTCTATTTCTGTGTAGCCTGCGATATTAATAATTTCCATTCTGTCTCTGAGCGGACCCGGAATTGTGGCCAAATTGTTCGCCGTTGCGATAAACAGCACTTTGGATAAATCAAAGGTTTCTTCAATATAGTGATCACTGAAGCTGCTGTTTTGCTCTGGATCAAGCACTTCAAGCATAGCGGATGATGGGTCTCCTCTAAAATCAGATGACATTTTGTCAATTTCGTCTAATAAGAAGACCGGATTCAGCTTGCCCGCTTTTTTCATCCCTTGAATAATCCGTCCAGGCATTGCTCCGACATAGGTCCGTCTGTGTCCGCGTATCTCTGATTCGTCCCGAACTCCTCCGAGTGAGATTCTGACGAATTTGCGTCCCAAGCTTTTTGCAATTGATTTGGCTAAAGACGTTTTTCCGACACCTGGAGGTCCTGCCAAACAGAGAATCGGGCCTTTCAGGGATTTGGTCAGCTTCTGGACAGCCAAATATTCTAAAATACGTTCTTTTACTTTTTCAAGCCCGTGGTGCTCTTCGTCCAAGAGACGTCCTGCTTCTTTCAAATCAAGCTTATCATCTGTTTCATCCGTCCACGGAAGAGCAACCAGCCAGTCGATATAGTTGCGGATCACAGAGCTTTCCGCAGAACTTGACGGAATTTTTTCATATCTGTTCAATTCTTTAAGCGCTGTTTCCTTCACATGATCAGGCATGCCTGCTTCTTCGATTTTTTCCGTCAGCGTCTGAACTTCGCCAGTTTTGCCTTCTTTATCGCCAAGCTCTTTTTGAATCGCCTTCATTTGTTCTCGCAAGTAGTATTCCTTCTGCGTACGCTCCATCGAACGTTTGACGCGCTGGCCGATTTTTTTCTCAATCTCCAGCACTTCTTTTTCATTATTAATAAAATCAATGACCTTGTTCAGCCTGTCTTTGACATCAGCCGTTTCTAAAATATCCTGCTTATCCTTTAGTTTAAGGGGCAGATGAGAAGCAACGATGTCTGCCATTCTGCCCGGCTCTTCGATATCAGTAACCGCGGCGTACGTTTCGGCCGAGATTTTTTTAGAAATTTTTATGTACTGATCAAAGTGGTCTAGCAAAGTCCGCATCAATGCTTCGTCTTCTGTATCTTTTGAATCATCTTCATGAATAAGTTGAATGTCGACCGACGTGTAATCCTCGTGTTCATTGTATTTGACGATATGGGCGCGCTTGAGGCCCTCCACCAACACACGAATCGTACCGTTCGGAAGCTTCAGCATTTGCTTAATTTTTGTATAGGTGCCGACAGTGAAAATCTCGTCTTCACCAGGTTCGTCTATCGAAATATCCTGCTGAGTGGCTAAAAATATCATATGATCATGCATCATTGCCTGTTCAAGAGCTTGAACCGACTTGTCACGTCCTACATCTAAATGCAAAACCATCGTCGGGTACACTAATAAACCTCTTAAAGGGAGGAGCGGGATGCTGCGTTTTAATTCTTCTGCCATGTGACTGACACCTCCGTGACTTTAGTATGAACCATTATAATACAACTTTTTCATCCTTGTACAATAAACGGCATGGTTCCATTTTCTATAAAACAGTCTCCTCGTAGTATACCCTTTCTTTCTGATATGAAAAAGGAAAAGATGTCCTTCATGAAAAAAACCCTATTATCAAAATAGGGTTTAAACAGATTCTTTATTGATTTCAATATGAAACGGTTTTTGTTCCGTTGGCGGATTCACTAAAATTTCATCAAGCACTTCTTGGAACGTCTTCACTGCAATAATCTCGATCCCGTCAATCTGCTTTAAGATGGCCTGCTGATTTTCATATGGGATAATCACCTTTTTCGCACCGGACTGCTTGGCCGCTTTTATTTTCGGAATGACGCCTCCAATGGGTTTCACAAGACCGTTCAGGCTGATTTCGCCCGTCATCGCAACGGTATTGTCAATAGGAATTTTGTGTATCGCCGAGAAAATCCCCGCCGCCATCGCAATGCCTGCTGACGGCCCATCAATCGGAATCCCTCCTGGGAAATTGATGTGAATATCATAATCAGAAGGCTTCATTCCCATTGTCCGGAGCACGGTTAATACATTTTCAACCGAACCCTTCGCCATGCTTTTTCGTCTGATTGATTTTGATTGGCTGCCGATGCTTTCTTCTTCAGCTATTCCTGTGATGTTAATTGATCCTTTATCTTGAGCCGCGGTTACACTCACTTCGATTTCCAGAAGCGATCCGCTGTTAGGCCCATAGACTGCAAGCCCATTTACAATGCCAACCTGTGGTTCAACACCGATTTTTTGCTCGTGCTTTGGAGTAAGCTGACTGGAGTGAATGACCCATTCAATATCCTCAATCGTAATGTCTTTCCGATTCTCCGTTACAGCCATCCCCGCTGCGATTTGAATCATATTGACGGCTTCCCGCCCGTTCCGCGTGTAGCTGGTCAAAAGATCTAGGCCTTCTTCGGAGATATTTTTTTCAATTTTATCCGCTGCTGTTTTAGCAACCGTTTTCAGCTCGTCCTTTTCAAGCTCGCGGAAAAAAACTTCCAAACAGCGGGACCTGATAGCTGGCGGAATTTCGTTTGGCATTCTCGTGGTCGCGCCAATCAAGCGAAAATCAGCCGGCAGCCCATTTTGAAAAATATCATGAATATGATTCGGAATTTGTGTATTTTCCTCACTGTAATACGCACTGTCTAAAAAGACTTTTCTGTCCTCAAGCACCTTCAGCATTTTATTCATTTGAATAGGATGCAGCTCCCCTATTTCATCAATAAACAGCACACCGCCATGGGCATGGGTGACAGCTCCCTGCTTCGGCTGCGGAATCCCAGCCTGTCCCATCGCTCCGGCCCCTTGGTATATCGGGTCATGGACAGAGCCGATGAGCGGATCGGCAATTCCTCTTTCATCAAAACGGGCTGTTGTCGCATCGAGTTCCACAAAGACAGCCTGCTCTTTAAACGGTGATTGTTTATGTTTTTTTGCTTCTTCCAACACAAGCCGCGCAGCAGCCGTTTTCCCAACTCCCGGTGGCCCATAGACAATCACATGCTGAGGATTTGGCCCGCATAAAGCCGCCTTTAATGCTTTAATGCCGTCTTCCTGTCCGACGATATCTTGAAAGCTTTTGGGGCGGACCTTCTCAGATAATGGCTCGGACAAGCTGATAGCGCGCATTTTCCGAAGCTGCTCCATTTCCTTCTTTGATTCTTTATCTATTGTGACCTTTTGTGTCCTTTGATTTTTAAGCAAATTCCAAAAATACAAACCGATGATGATCCCAAAAAACAGCTGAATAAATAACGCGATCCCTGTCCAACTCATGGTGGTCCCTCCTGAAAAACAATTTATGTATCCAATTCATTCCTCTGATTGCTAGTATCTCCCATAGAAGACGGGAATAAACGTTTTTCCGGAAGAGTTGCATGCAAAAAAACCTCCTGAGTGTTACCACTCAGGAGGTTTGTACTTATCTTTATGCAGATGTTTTATCTTGGCTTACCTCAGTGCCGTCTTTTAATAAGAGGCGAGGAGGCTCTCCGTGTGTCACAGTTGCCCCGGTAATTACACATTTTTCAATGTCATCACGAGAAGGCAGCTCAAACATCACATCAAGCATGATGCCTTCAATGATAGAACGGAGTCCGCGTGCTCCAGTCTTGCGTTCAATTGCTTTTTTAGCAATTTCAGAAAGCGCTTCTTCTTCAAACTCAAGCTCAACGTTATCAAGCTCAAGCATTTTCTTGAATTGCTTAACAAGAGCGTTTTTCGGTTTTGTTAAGATCGCAACCAATGCTTCTTCGTCAAGCTTTTCAAGGCTTGCAATAACCGGAAGACGTCCGATAAATTCAGGAATTAACCCGAAACGGAGCAAATCTTCAGGAAGCACTTTTGAAAGAAGATCTTCTTTCTCAAGATCAGCAGCTTTATTGTCGGCACCGAATCCAATCACTTTTTGGCCTAAACGGCGTTTGATGATTTGTTCGATACCATCGAAAGCTCCGCCGCAAATGAACAAAATATTTGTTGTGTCAATTTGAATGAATTCTTGATGAGGATGCTTACGTCCACCTTGAGGCGGCACGCTTGCCACTGTACCCTCAAGAATTTTAAGCAATGCCTGCTGTACACCCTCACCTGACACGTCACGTGTGATAGACGGGTTTTCAGATTTTCTAGCCACTTTATCGATTTCATCAATATAGATAATGCCTTTTTCGGCTTTTTCCACATCATAATCAGCAGCTTGGATGAGCTTCAAGAGAATATTCTCTACATCTTCACCCACGTATCCAGCTTCAGTCAAAGATGTAGCGTCTGCAATCGCAAACGGCACATTTAAAATGCGAGCTAATGTTTGCGCCAGAAGGGTTTTACCGCTTCCCGTAGGGCCGATTAATGAAATATTACTTTTTGAAAGCTCAACATCATCAACTTTGCTGTTGGAGTTAATGCGCTTATAGTGGTTATACACAGCAACAGCAAGTGATTTCTTCGCTTGATCTTGGCCGATGACATATTCATTCAAAATTTCGCGAATTTCCTGAGGCTTTGGTACGTCTTTAAATTCTACTTCTTCTTCTGTTCCGAGTTCTTCCTCTACAATTTCAGTGCAGAGTTCGATACATTCGTCACATATATATACACCAGGTCCAGCTACAAGCTTACGAACCTGATCTTGTGTTTTTCCACAGAACGAGCATTTTAATTGTCCTTTTTCCTCGTTAAATTTAAACATTCTTTCACCCCTTAATCTTGTCTCACTTTTTCTTTTACCGGCAGAGCAAAAGAAAATGATTCTTGAAACGAACGAGTATGTATTGCATTTTACCATACTTTCCAAAAAGACGGTAACAATGTGTTTCTGACTTGCACATTCTATATGTATGACAAAAAACAGCCCTGCATTAACTATATTGCCCCAAGAAAAAGAGATAACTCATAATTGTACAAAACAAGGCACGAATGATTCGCGCCCTGTTTTATTAGTACTATTATTATGCACCATATTAACGGTTTTCTACAAGAAAATCAATTGCTTTGCGAACTTTTAAATCTTCTTTCATCGCGTCAGTAGAACCGATGGCTTGTTTAATATTTTCAACAGGCATGTTGTATGCTTCAGCCATTTTAGTAAGCTCAGCATCAACTTCCTCATCTGATACTTCAAGGTTTTCCGCTTTCGCAATCGCCTCAAGAGTCAGGTTAGATTTTACGCGTTTTTCAGCATCTTCTTTCATTTGCTCTTTTAACGCAGCTTCATCTTGGCCTGAGAATTGAGTGTAAAGCTCAAGGTTCATGCCTTGCATTTGCAGACGCTGTTCGAATTCTTTCAGCATGCGGTCAAGCTCAGTGTCGACCATTGCTTGCGGAACATCGATTTCAGCATTTTCAGAAGCTTTCAGAACAAGCTCTTCACGCAATTTAGCGTCAGCTTCGTTTTCTTTTGCTTCTTCTAAACGTTTCTTAGTTTTTTCAGTTAATTCAGCGAGTGTTTCCACTTCTTCATCGATATCTTTTGCGAATTCATCGTCAAGCTCAGGAAGCTCTTTCGCTTTGATTTCGTGAATTTTCACTTTGAACACAGCTGGTTTGCCTGCAAGATCTTCAGCGTGGTACTCCTCAGGGAATGTCACTTCAACATCCTTCTCAGCACCTGCTTCAAGGCCAACTAATTGATCTTCGAAGCCAGGGATGAATGAACCAGAACCTACTTCTAGAGAGTAGTTTTCAGCTTTTCCGCCTTCGAAAGCTTCGCCGTCAACGAATCCTTCGAAATCAAGAACAACTGTGTTTCCTTCTTCAACAGCGCCTTCTTCTTTTACAACAAGCTCAGCTTGACGCTCTTGAAGCGCTTTTAGTTCGTTTTGAACATCTTCGTCAGTTACAGTTGTGTCGTCTTTTTCAATGCCTAAGCCTTTGTAGTCGCCAAGCTTCACTTCAGGTTTTACTGTTACTTTCGCAGTGAAGATTAAGCTTTCGCCTTTTTCGATTTTTTCAACGTCGATTTCAGGACGGTCTACAGGCTCGATTCCAGCTTCTTCAACCGCTTTAGGGTATTCTACAGGAAGAAGAATATCCAAAGCATCTTGGTAAAGAGCTTCTACGCCAAAGCGCTGTTCGAATAATCCGCGAGGAATTTTACCTTTACGGAATCCAGGAATTGAAACTTGTTTTACTACTTTTTTAAATGCATCATCAAGTGCTGTTTTAAACGTTTCAGCATCAACTTCAACCGTTAAAACGCCTTCGTTGCCTTCTTGTTTTTCCCATTTTACAGACATGTGTTTCCCTCCAAAAATCTATTCAGGTTGTGTCGGTCTTCCATTCTAAAGCAATCATTCGGCTTCGTCCAATAAAAACAAAGCTGCCAAAGATCAGAATCATTATGTATAGATGTTAATAATGAACTGCAAAGCCTGTCCAACCGTATTTCTTATAACCCGTTATACACAAATACAACCACTATATTATAACATAACACATAGCGCTTTCAACTATATGGCGCGATTTACAAATAAGAAATTTCTTCAATATCTTTTAACATTGTGCAAGCTTCATCGAGTTCTCTGTCGGTAAATTCATACATCATATGAAGTTCTTCTCTTTCAATTTCAATTCCGTGCATCTCGTAACCGACTTTATGCAGGGCAGCCGCCCAAAGGTCAGCCGACAGCAATTTCGGCTGGAACGGATATAAAACGTACAAATGTCTTCTCCACAATTCTTCTACTGCCGCATATAAGGTTGGATTTTCATTTCCAAGTGTCTCATCCAGCACCCTGAGAACACGGTGCAGAATCGGGGCGGCATCAGGCGGAACAATCTCAGACGGTTCAATTGTCAACGACTCGCCAAATTTACTAATGTGCACAGGTTTACTGTACTCATGCTCAGCCAACAGCATGACAATCATCGTTTTGATAATCGGATGGGCTGAGGGGTCTTGGAGGATTGTTTTGAGCAATCCTGTATACTTTGCTACGTTACGGTCTTTTAAGGAATGAATGAGATTCATTTGCTCCTCAGGGCTTGCCAGCACTTTCTCGGTGTCAATTGTATCCTCATATTCTTCAGCCCAAGCCTCATCCTCACGATCCGGATCAGTCATTTTCCGGCTGAAATCCAGCAGCTTATAAAATTGCTCGGCGCTTTCTGCCGGCAGCTGATTTTCTTCCAAAACGGCTTCAATGGTGCTTTTGACTTCTTCGTATTTTTTGAGCTGAATTAAGATGGTCATGTACACCTGCAAAACCGTAAAATAATGGCCATAACCTTCTTTGAGCATCTTCTCGCACACGCTTTTTGCCTCTTCCATCTCGCCCAGCTCTAAAAAGCAGATGGCCATCCCTAAGTGAAGATCGGATTCAGTATCATCATATTTCATCGCTTCTGAAAACAGTTCAAGCGCTTCTTGATACTTTTTTTCCTTTAGTGATGACATCCCTTTTTCCACAAGGCGGTCTTTCAGATGAGGAAAAGGAATAATTTTTGCGTTCTTCTTGTCATGCGTCATACCTATATTCCTTTCAGGCATTTATTTTGTTCAAGTGTATCAACACCTGTGAACAAACACAAGAAATGAAAGGTTTCACCAGGCAAAAAAAGCCGCCGGACAAATACCGGCTGCTTTTTCAGGCTTGAAGCCAAGAGCTTCTTTGTGATTCAAAATGCTTTATTTCATCTTCCAGCAGCAGCGTTAATGAAATTTCATCATATCCGTTGATCAGCATCTCTTTCCAATGCGGGTCAACTTCAAATGAAATTTGATTGCCTTCACTGTCATGAATCAGCTGATTTTCAAGGTCAACAGTCATTTGCAATGACTTGTTTTCATACTGGCCGACAAGCTGTTTCCAATTGTCATATGGCATGCGGATCGGAAGCATGCCGTTTTTAAAGCAGTTCTGATGAAAAATATCAGCAAATGACGGCGCAATGATAATTTTAAACCCATAATCATCAAGTGCCCACGGAGCGTGTTCCCGCGATGACCCGCAGCCGAAGTTTTCTCCTGCTATTAAAATGGAAGCTCCTTGATAAACAGGCTGGTTTAATTCAAATTCAGGGTTCGGTTCACCATTCGCATCATATCTCCAGTCAAAGAATGCAAAACGCCCGTAGCCTGTTCTTTCAATCCTCTTCAAAAATTGCTTAGGAATAATCTGGTCTGTATCCACATTGATCCGATTTAATACGGCCGCTTTCCCCGTATGTGATTTCAAAGGTTCCATCTCGCGCACTCCTTACACAACTGTTTTTTCCTGATAAAACTTTCTGACATCAACGAAGTGTCCGTGAATGGCAGCCATCGCAGCCATTGCCGGGCTGACGAGATGTGTTCTTGCACCTTTTCCTTGTCTGCCCTCAAAGTTGCGGTTAGAGGTTGATGCACAGCGCTCTCCCTCAGGAACAACATCATTATTCATACTCAAACACATGCTGCAGCCTGACTCTCTCCATTCAAATCCAGCTTCCAAGAAAATTTGGTCAAGCCCTTCTTTTTCAGCCTGAAGCTTCACGCTTTGGGATCCGGGCACGACGATGGCCCTTACGCTGTCAGCTACCTTCTTCCCTTTGATCATGTCAGCAGCCTGTCGAAGGTCAGTCATGCGGGAATTTGTGCAGGAACCGATAAATACGTGCTCCACTTTAATGTCTTCAATTTTTTGATGAGGAGTAAGTCCCATATATTCATAAGCGCGAATCGCTTCTTTTTTGTCATCTTCTGCAGAAAAGCTTTCCGGCGCAGGAACTTCAGAATCGACAGGAAGAACCATTCCCGGGTTAATGCCCCATGTCACCATAGGGGAAATTTTGTTGCCGTCAAGGACAATAGATTTATCGTAAACAGCGCCCGGGTCTGTGCGCAGCGCCTTCCATTCCTCTACGGCCTTGTCAAATTCTTCGCCTTTTGGCGTGTACTTGCGATTTTTGCAATATTCAAACGTCACCTCGTCAGGTGCAATCAAACCTGCTCTTGCTCCTGCTTCAATTGACATGTTACAAACGGTCATTCGTTCATCCATCGTCATATTTCTGAATACTTCCCCAGTGTATTCAATGACGTAGCCTGTGCCGAATTTCACACCGTATTTGCCGATGACAGCAAGGATGACATCCTTTGCCGTTACCCCTTTTTGAAGCGTTCCATCTACGCGCACTTCAAGTGTTTTTGGACGCTGCTGCCAAAGTGTCTGTGTGGAAAGGACATGTTCAACCTCACTCGTCCCGATTCCAAATGCAAGAGCGCCGAAAGCGCCATGTGTTGATGTATGACTGTCCCCGCACACAATCGTTTTCCCTGGAAGCGTTAAGCCTAGTTCAGGTCCGACGACATGGACAATCCCTTGATCCACACTGTGAAGATCGGCAAGGCGCACGCCAAATTCCTCACAGTTTCTTTCAAGCGCCGTTACCTGGCGTTTCGCAACTTCATCCTTTATCTCAAAACGATTGACAGTCGGGATGTTGTGGTCCATTGTCGCAAATGTGTTTTGGGGTCTTCTGACCTTTCTTCCCTTTTGTCTCAAGCCTTCAAATGCCTGAGGAGACGTCACCTCATGAATGAGGTGCAAATCAATATAGAGAAGATCCGGCTTTCCCTCACCATGTTTTACAATATGCTGATCCCAAATCTTTTCGATGATTGTTCGAGGCATCATCTTTTATTTCCTCCCTCTACCTAGAGCTAAGACCGCTTAACGTAAGCTGTCACACATTAGAAATTGTATTTTCACTCATGATTGCTGCCTTAACTTCCTCTGTAATGGCCTGAGTGCTGCTGAACTCTTCACCCCGTGCCAAATCTTTTGTTCTTTTCCCAGAAGCCAAGACTTTGTTTACCGCATCTTCTACAGCTTTCGCTTCCTCTTCAAGCCCGAAAGATGTTCTCAAAAGCATTGCCGCTGACAATATGGCTGCGAACGGATTTGCCATCCCTTTACCGGCAATATCAGGCGCGGAGCCATGAACAGGTTCAAACAGATGAAGACCAGAGCTTGATAGGCTGGCTGACGGGAGCATTCCGAGCGAGCCTGTAAGCATGGACGCTTCATCGCTTAAAATATCACCGAACATATTTTCAGTCACAACGACATCAAATTGATTCGGTGCATAGATTAGCTGCATGGCCGCGTTATCCACAAGCATGTGCTCAAGCTTCACATCAGGAAATTCTTGTGCAACGTCCTCAGCCACTTCACGCCACAGCCGGCTTGATTCAAGAACATTCGCTTTATCTACAGAGGTCACTTTGCCTTTTCTGGCTGCCGCCATTTTGAAACCCTCTCTGATCACTCGTTCAATTTCCGTTCGCTTATAAAACAGTGTATCTACTGCTTCCTGCTCACCTTCAGTGTTTACATAGCGTTTGCTCGGCTGGCCGAAATACAAGCCGCCTGTGAGCTCACGAACGATAACGAAATCAACATTATCTATATATTCTTTTTTCAAAGGCGAAGCGTCAGAAAGGCTTTCAAATACCTTCACAGGCCGTAAATTCGCAAACAAATCAAGCTGTTTTCTGATGCTGAGCAGCCCTTTTTCCGGTCTCAGTTCCGAAGGATTTTGATCCCATTTCGGTCCGCCGACAGCACCAAGTAATATCGCGTCTGCATTTTTACAAGCAGCAACGGTTTCCTCCGGGAGGGGGTTATGATGTTCATCAATAGCCGCCCCTCCAATCAGGCCATATTCAAATTCAAATTCATGGTTAAAGCGTTCGGCAACACTTTTCAGTACGTCTGTCGCTGATTCTAATACTTCAGGGCCGATCCCGTCTCCGGGCAATAGAGCAATACGTTTCTTCAAGTTAACCGTTCTCCTTTCTTTTATGATCCGACAGCTGTGTGGTTTTTCAATCCGCTCATATTCGACTGGAAAACCAATTGACGGTTGACTGCGTTCAAATAGGCTTTCGCTGATGCTTCTAATACGTCTTGCGCTATGCCCCGCCCTGCTGATTCTTTTCCGTTCACCAAAACTCTTACATACACCTGGGCAAATGCATCTTCGCCTTTTCTGTTAGACTGAATGCGGTAGTCTAAGAGCTCCACGTCCTTATCGATGCAGCGCTCAAGCGTATTGTAGATTGCTTCCACACTTCCAGCTCCAGTTGCAGCTTCCTGAATAAGCTCTGCGTTTTCTTGATTTTTCAACGAAAGAGTAGCCGTAGGGACCTGACTTGTTCCGTAATGTACTTGCAGAGAAAGAAATTCATACCCAATCTTGCGATCTGTTACTTTTTCTTCTAAAATAAGAGAAACAAGATCCTCATCAGTGATTTCTTTTTTCTTCTCAGTCAACTCTTTGAACATCGTAAAGAATTTATTAATCTCTTCACTGTCAAATTGGAATCCTAAAGCAGTCAGCCGGTCTTTAAATGCGTGGCGTCCGGAATGTTTACCTAGGACAAGCGCATCTGCGGTTACGCCGACAAGCTCCGGTGAAATAATTTCATAAGTCGATTTTTCCTTTAAAAAGCCGTCCTGATGGATGCCTGATTCATGAGCAAATGCATTATCTCCAACAACCGCTTTGTTGCGCGGGACAGCCATGCCTGTCAGTTTGCTTACTAAATCACTTGTTCTCTTAATCTCGTTCAGTGTAATGCCTGTTTCGACTTGGTAGAAATCTTTTCTGGTATGGAGGGCTACGGCAATTTCCTCTAATGCCGCGTTTCCGGCTCTTTCACCGATCCCGTTCACAGCGCATTCGATTTGATCAGCGCCATTTTCAATCGCAGCAAGAGAGTTTGCGACTGCCATTCCTAAATCATCATGACAGTGGGCTGAAAGCTTTGCTTTGTGAATGTTCGGAACGTTTTCCTTCATATATCTAAAGATATTTCCGTATTCCGCCGGAGCCAGGTAGCCGACAGTGTCCGGAAGATTGATAACACTGGCGCCTGCGTCAATCACTTTTTCGACGATTTCTGCTAGAAACGGCAGTTCAGTGCGGCAGGCATCTTCAGCTGACCATTGCACAATCGGAAAACGTTCTTTTGCGTATTTCACCATTTCAACCGCTCTTTCAATGACTTGCTCACGTGTCATTTTCAGCTTGTGCTTCAAATGAATGTCCGATGTGGCGATAAAAACATGAATTCTCGGGTGAGAACCTTCTTTTAACGCTTCCCAAGCAGCATCAATATCACCTTTTACACAACGGGCCAGACCAGTTACTGAACAATTTTTAATGGTTCTTGCGATTTCCTGAACAGCTAAAAAGTCACCTCGGGACGAAGCGGGAAATCCCGCTTCAATGATATCTGCCCCGAGTCTTTCGAGCTGCTTAGCTATGGCAAGTTTCTCCTGTGTATTCAAGTTCACTCCAGGGGACTGTTCACCATCACGAAGCGTCGTATCGAAAAAATTAATTTTGCGCAACGGAGACCACCGCTTCCTTCTTCTTGCCTTGTTTCACAAACGGCATCATTTCACGAAGCTTTCTTCCCACTACTTCGATTTGATGTTCGTTCTCGCTTGCATTGATAGCGTTGAAACGAGGACGGTTTACTTGGTTTTCGACGATCCACTCTTTTGCGAATGTACCGTTTTGGATATCTTTTAATACTTCTTTCATAGATTCTTTTACTTTAGCGTCCACAACGCGAGGACCTGATACGAAATCTCCCCACTGTGCTGTGTCAGAGATTGAATATCTCATTCCTGCAAGTCCTTCTTCGTACATAAGGTCTACGATTAATTTCAGCTCATGAAGGCACTCGAAGTATGCAAGTTCAGGCTGATAACCTGCTTCAGTTAATGTTTCAAATCCGGCTTTGACAAGCGCGCTTAATCCGCCGCAAAGAACTGCTTGCTCACCGAACAAATCTGTTTCTGTTTCTTCTTTAAATGTCGTTTCTAATACGCCCGCTCTTGCGCCGCCGATTCCTTTTGCATATGCGAGGGCTTTGTCTCTTGCTTCTCCAGTCACATCTTGATAGATTGCGAACAATGCAGGTACGCCAGCTCCTTGCTCATATGTTCTTCTTACCAAGTGTCCCGGTCCTTTAGGCGCCACTAAGAATACATCTACATCCGCCGGAGGAACAATTTGATGGAAATGCACGTTAAATCCATGAGCAAATACTAATGATTTTCCTGCTGTCAATTCATCTTTGATTTCAGCTTCGTAAACTTTTTGCTGCTGCTCATCCGGAAGCAGAACCATGATGATTTCGGCTTGGGCTGCCGCTTCTTTTACTGAAAATACTTTATGTCCGTCTTCTTGGGCTTGAGTGAAAGATTTTCCTTGTCTAACACCGACGATCACGTCTACTCCGCTTTCTTTAAGGTTCAGGGCATGTGCGTGGCCTTGCGAACCGTACCCGATAACCGCTACTGTTTTTCCAGCCAATACGTTCTCTTTGATATCACCGTTATAATATACTTTTACCATTTTAATCTCTCCCTTGTTATGTTTTATACAATAGATATTGTTTTATTGGATGACGCCTTTTGCTGGGTTCCCCTCGCAAAAGCCGTTGTACCTGTTCTCGCGATTTCTTTAATGCCATAAGGTTTTAATAACTCAATAAGCGCTTCAATTTTGTTAGATTCACCCGTCACCTGAACAACGATGCTGTCTCTGCTGACATCAACGACAGAGGCTCTAAACGGTTCTATGATTCCATTAATCTCTGTTCTCGTTGAAGGCGCGGAGACAACCTTGATTAAGGCCAGCTCCCTCTGGACAATCGATTGATTTGTGATGTCTGTGACTTTCAGCACATCAATCTGTTTGTTGAGCTGTTTCGTTAACTGTTCAACATCATTTTCTCCTTCAACATGAACGACGAAGGTGATTCTGGAAACGCCGGCTGTTTCTGTGTGTCCAACTGTAATGCTTTCAATGTTGTAATGCCTTTTTGTGAATAGACCGGTGATCCGGTTTAACACCCCGGAGCGGTTCACCACAGTCAATGTGATAATTCTTTTCAAGGTTTCACCCCCACCATTTCATGCAGCCCTTTCCCCGGAGCCACCATCGGGAATACTTTTTCTTCGCTGGCAACCCGCACGTCAATGACAACAGGTTCCCTTGATGTTAATGCCTCTTCCAGCTTTTCCTTTGCTTCCGCTTCTGATGAAATTCTGATGCCTTTAATGCCGTATGCTTCGGACAATTTAACGAAGTCAGGCTGAGAAGCGAATTTAGATTCTGAATAACGTTCTTCATAGAAAATTTCCTGCCACTGTCTGACCATTCCGAGACAAGCGTTATTTAAAATCACTACCTTGACCGGAAGATTTAATTCGCGAATAACATCGAGTTCTTGAAGCGTCATTTGGAATCCGCCGTCTCCGACAACCGCGACAACAGTAGCATCTTTTTCGGCCAGCTGTGCGCCGATCGCCGCCGGAAGACCGAATCCCATCGTTCCAAGTCCGCCTGACGTGACCCATTTATCTGCTTTTTGGAACGGATAAAATTGCGCTGACCACATTTGATGCTGGCCTACATCCGTTGCGACAATGGCCTCTCCTTTTGTAAATTGATGAATATATTCAATCAATTTCTGAGGTTTAAAACCTTCTTCTTCATTATCTACATACCAGAGCGGATACTCTTCTTTCCATTCGGCGAGCTGTTTTTTCCATTCGCTTGAATCGCTTTGTTTGCCGTCTTGTTTGATCAGCTCCTGCAGGACAATTTTGCTGTCTCCGACTACAGGAATCTGTGTTTTCATGATTTTTCCGATTTCAGCTGGATCAATATCGATGTGAGCAATCTTTGCGTTTCTGGCAAAGTGTTTCAGGTTTCCTGTGACACGGTCATCAAAACGGGCGCCGATACTGATTAATAGATCACATTCATGAAGGGCCATATTGGCTGTATAAGTACCGTGCATCCCCGCCATCCCTAGGAAAAGCGGATGGTCAGCCGGGAAGCCTCCGAGTCCCAAAAGGGTGTGTGCCACAGGGATTTGCTGCTGTTCAGCATAATTTTTTAATTCTTCTGACGCTTTTCCGTGCAGTACGCCCGCACCCGCCAGGATCACCGGTTTTTTCGCACTGCTCACGGCTTCCACAAGCTTGCGGATCTGCAAATAATTCGGCTCTGTTGTCGGCTGGTATCCCGGGAGATTCATCTCATGATCGTAGCTGAATTCTCCTTCAATTGTTGCTACATCTTTCGGAATATCAATCAATACAGGTCCGGGTCTTCCAGTTGTTGCAATATGGAACGCTTCTTTAATGATGCGCGGCAGATCTTCCGGCTGGCGAACCTGGTAGCTGTGTTTTGTTACTGGCATCGTAATCCCTAAAATGTCTGCTTCCTGAAATGCATCGCTCCCGATTACAGAGGTTGCTACCTGCCCTGTAAAGACAACTAACGGCAATGAATCAATCATGGCATCAGCAAGGCCTGTAACAAGGTTTGTCGCTCCCGGCCCTGACGTGGCAATGACGACACCCGGTTTTCCGGAGACTCTTGCGTATCCCTCCGCTGCATGAATTGCTCCTTGTTCGTGACGGGGAAGGATATGTACCAACCCTGAATTGTATAGCTTATCGTAAATCGGAAGCACAGCCCCGCCCGGATAACCGAAGATCATTTCTACTTTCTCTTTTTTTAATGATTCAATCAGCATTAATGCTCCGCTCATCGTCTGTGTACATTTGGCAGATGCTGAATCCACCTGTACATTAGTCCCCATTTTAGTTCCTCCTTTTGGATTTTCATCCTTTAAAGATCATCTTTTCATTAGCTAGATAGCTGATTATTCAATAAAAAAAGCCCTTCCGCCCACAATCAGCCGCGCAGTAACTGCGATAGCTAAAAGGGGCGAAAAGGCTTTTCTTTCCGCGGTACCACCCTTGTTTACGGCCTTAGTTGGCCGTCTCATGGATATTTCTATCCGCTTTAGTAACGAGTGAATCAAGTTCACCCGGCCAAGTCCTACTGTCATTTCAGACTGGCACTCTGAGGCGAGTTCACCTTGTAAAGCTTCGCCGGTTCTCAGCTAACCCGGTTCTCTGTGGAAAGCTTTTTCAAGGCTACTTATCCTCATCTGCGCTTTTCATATTCAGCCTTCGGAACGGCTTTCCAGCTGTTCAAGAAGGTCGTTTGTTTTTCATTTTTTTAGAATCATACTGCGATGATTTTCGCTTGTGAAGCTTGCGTTTATCTTTTGTTGAACTCATATTACGCCGCTTTGGACGCAGTGTCAACAGCATTTTTTAAAATTATTAGACAATTTTGATTAATCAATCTATATTGTATACGCTTTCATTATTGGTACAAAAGGAATTGCAAATGTTAAAAGTTTTTATAATTTTTTTATTAATCTATCAAGAATAAACCAGAATTATTTAATTTTATATAAACATGTAAGATTTTATAACACGCTATGGTTCGTATATGGATTGAGTCTGACAGATCATCTGCAATCCATTTCAATTTCGGATAGGCACCCCTATTATTCCCCGGCATACATTAATGGTATCTTGCAAAGAAAAGGTGATACGATGAATAAATCATTAGCAGACATGCAAGGATTCCCTGCAGGCTTTCCAAGCTTCCCGAGCTTTCCGCAGCATCATTATCCTGCTGTCCCTTCCTTTTACCAGCAAAGCCATCAGCCATTTGGAGGCTACGGATACGGACAGCCGTTCAGCCAGGCATATAGCTCGTTAACCACTCCCTCTGCTATGTACTCCTCTTATCCATACACTTCAGATTTTTTCGGGCAGCAATTTTCAGGCACTGGCTTCAGCGGCCATAGCGGCGGGTTCAGTATTCCGGCGACACATGTCGGCGGTTTTAGCGGAACAGCCGGTGTGCATGGAGGCTTTAGATATTAAAGAAAACTGCAAGGGCCGAACACGATTTCGGCCTCTTTTTTTGCTTTCAAGCATCTTTTGCAACTCATACATTTCTTCAAAACTGACAGATTTTCTGCCTTTATAGTTGGGTTCAGGAGGAAATATGATTAAGATGAATGTTTGAGGAGGTATAAAATTGCATATAAAAATAGACGATTTAACTGAACGTCAGGTGGTCTCACTTGTAAATGAGCATTTACATAGCATGACGCTTATGTCCCCACCAGAAAGCATTCATGCCTTAGGTTTAGAGAAACTAAGAGGCCCTGGAATAACATTTTGGAGTGCATGGGAGGGTGATGAACTAGCCGGTTGCGGAGCACTAAAAGAACTGGACAGCCGGCACGGAGAAATCAAATCAATGCGAACATCTGCATCACATTTAAGAAAAGGCGTTGCCAAACAAGTTCTCCAGCATATCATTGAAGAAGCTGGAAAGCGAGGCTATGAGCGGTTAAGCTTAGAAACGGGTTCAATGGCTTCATTTGAGCCGGCAAGAAAGTTGTATGAAAGCTTCGGTTTTCAGTACTGTGAACCGTTTGCAGACTATGTTGAAGATCCAAACAGTGTGTTTATGACGAAGGAATTGTGAGACGGCTTTATAAGGATAGATAAGTACAGAGGAAGGTCTGTCTTATCTATCTTTTTTTATATTCACACATTTTTCACCTTTATGATACACGCCAATGTTTTCAATTTTGTTTAATTCAAAGAACAGCGGGAATTACAAACGACATGAACGATATCATGCAAATTCATAAAGGAGGAGATTGATATGAAAAGCATAGTTGGTGTATACGATACCCCGCAGGAAACCATCGCAGCGATTGAAGGCTTACTCACAAAAGGCTATGATTCTGATGACATTTCTGTTGTGACAAGCCGGCGAGATACAGATTATTTGGAGTCACGTACAGGAACAGAAGTCAATCAAGCCATCGATGCACATCAGGACGAATCTGAATCTTTTTTCGATAAACTGAAAGATTATTTCACAATGGATGATACTGCTACACACAGCAAAGCATTATCCGACTTGGATATTAAAACTGATGAAATAGACAAGTATCAAGAAGATTTGGATGACGGAAAACTTCTGGTAGCCGTTGATACAGATGCAGATGTAATTGCTCCTATTGATAACGGCAATGCCCTTTCAGGCGGCTTTTCAAGCACAAATGAATTGGATTATACAACGAAAGAAGAAAAAACGATGCCGCTCCGGGAAGAACAGCTGAAAGTCGATAAGGAAGACGTTCAAACCGGCGAAGTAGAAATAGGAAAAGAAGTGAAAACAGAAAAAAGAGATATGGACATCCCGGTGAGACACGATGAAATTTATGTCGAACGCCGTCCAGTGGATGAAAATAAAACGGACGCTGCTCCCGTCAACGATTCGGAAGAGATCAGAGTTCCAATCGTTGAGGAAAAGCTTGAAGTGACTAAAAAACCGGTTGTCACTGATGAAGTGGTTGTCGGCAAACGCACTGTTGAAGAAAATGAACATATTTCTGAAACTGTGAAAAAAGAAGAACCTCGTCTGAATAAAGAAGGAAAAGTTGACGGCTTGGATGATGATACGTTAAATAACAAATAAAAATCATAAGACGACAACAAAAAACCTCAAATCCTAAATGGATTTGAGGTTTTTCTTTTGGTACGTCCCAGGAGAGATTCGAACTCCCGACCGACGGCTTAGAAGGCCGTTGCTCTATCCAGCTGAGCTACTGGGACACGTTTTGTTTTTTGTTTTTCGCTTTAACTATCAGCGACAAGATTTATTATATATGGGATGCAATAATAAGTCAACGGTTTTTTAGAATTTTTTTCATGAGGAAGAAAATTTTCTTCCTCATGACATTTTCATAGTGTGACTCGATTTTGCAGATCCTCAATTTCATTGCCTGCTTGGTCGTAAAAACGGACTGACGCAGCATCATTTTCTAATGTCAGTATAGCATAGCTTTCTGTCCTGCGCACCCTCGGAAGCCGGATGCTGCCTGGGTTAATCATCAGTTTTCCGCGCAGCACTTCGCTGCCCGCGATGTGCGAATGCCCGAAGCAGATAACATCCGCTCCGAGCTCCTCTGCACGATAGTATACGTTTAACAAGGTCTGTTTTATACCGTGAAGGTGGCCGTGTGTGACCAGTATTTTTCTTGAGCCGGCAGTCAGAAGAAGCTCGTCCTTAAAATCGCCGGCAAAATCGCAATTGCCTTTTACAACCGCATAAGGCTCCAATGCAGGATGCCTCGTTTCAAGCTCAGAGTCCCCGCAATGAATCATGAGATCAACTTCTGCCTCATGCCGTTTCGCAATGGTTTGGAGTTCTTCTTCAAGCCCATGGCTGTCACTGATAATCAGCACGTTCATGTACAAGCTTCCTCCTTATGCCTCCAAAAGCTTAGACAGCTTTTTAAGCGCGTCAGCCCTATGGCTGATTTTATTTTTTTCATCACTTGTCAGTTCAGCCATTGTCTTATCTTTATCTTTCACGATAAAAATTGGGTCATAGCCAAAGCCATATTCTCCTCTCGGTTCTTCAGCAATATACCCTTCAACATGGCCTTCGACTGTTTTTGTTCCCTCTCCGGGAATACTCACGGCCAGTGCGCAGCGGAAACGGGCGGTGCGCTGTTCTTTTTCGATACCTTTCAGCTCGCTGAGCACTTTTTCGATATTTGCCTGGTCGTCTTTCTGTTCCCCTGCATAGCGGGCTGAATAAACCCCGGGTCTGCCGCCAAGATTATCGATGGATAGACCGGAGTCGTCCGCAATCACCATTTTGTTCACTGCTTTGGCAACAGCTTCCGCTTTCAGAATGGCATTTTCTTCAAATGTATGGCCTGTTTCTTCAATTTCTTCTGTGAATCCAATTTCAGCTAAAGATTTGACATCATAGCCTCTTGGCTCAAGAATTTCTTTGAATTCCTTCACTTTTCCCGGATTATGTGTTGCAATAATTGCTTCTTTCATGATGATCAAGCCTTTCTGTCTTTATTTCAGTTCTGGCAGAGAATCACCCAGCACTTCTTTTTGCTTGTCAATCAGCTCTTGAATTCCTTTTTCTGCAAGACCCAGAAGACCGTTCAGATCCTCTCTTGAAAAAGTCGCCTCTTCCCCGGTTCCCTGCAGTTCCACAAAACGGCCGCTGCCTGTCATGATGACATTCATGTCAACTTCAGCGGAGGAATCTTCTTCATAATTTAAATCTAACAAAATTCCCTGTTCCTTATCAATTCCAACAGAGATCGCAGCAAGAAAATCAGTGATCGGATTTGTCTTGATTGTTCCTGCTTTGATCAGCTTGCCAATCGCAATCGCCATAGCAAGAAATGCGCCTGTAATGGAAGCTGTTCTAGTTCCTCCATCAGCTTGAATGACATCACAGTCAATCCAAATCGTCCGTTCACCGAGCTTTTCCAGATCTACAACAGCTCGAAGCGCGCGGCCGATCAGGCGTTGGATCTCCATTGTTCTGCCGGAAATTTTCCCCTTAGAAGATTCTCTGATTGTTCTTTGGTTTGTTGCCCGCGGCAGCATGCTGTACTCTGCTGTAATCCAGCCTTTCCCTCCGCCCCGCAAAAACGGCGGTACGCGGTCCTCAACAGACGCGTTGCAGATTACCTTTGTATTCCCTGCTGTTATTAGAACAGAACCTTCCGGATGGCTGATAAAATCCAAATCGAATGTGATTGGACGCAGCTCATCGTGTTGTCTTCCGTCATGTCTCATGTTTTACCTCCGATTGTATGTACATAAACCATTTTTGTCCCGGAATTGAATAAAGAAAGAGGCAGCCGGAACGCTAACCTCTTTCTTTCTAGTATATCAAAAATCCCAATTTAAAAACTACCCGTATTCACTTGAGATGGTCTGGAGACCGGTTCTGTGAGCTTTTCGCCTTTTTCATTTACCAGCTCTGATTTTCCGTTCACTTTAACAGACACGCCTTTTATATCCGGCTGCTCCGTTAACGTGAGCACAATGCTGTTCAGCACTTCTGAAGAAATCATTTTCGTCTTCTCATCGGCGCTGCCGAATATAGATTGATTGAAATCCAACGTCACGCGCCCGTCTTTGATTTTCGGTTTGCTGACCAGCTTTACATCTTCACTGAAGTCTGTTAACAGCCCGCTCACCTTGCTTGGGCCTTTAGCCAATTCATTAATGGCTGCTGTGATGTCGTCTTTTTCCGAATTGTCGATTCGTTTGGTCACCGGCACGTAGTATTCACTGTCTTCATTTTCCGCCAAATAGTAGACTGTCAGCGGATGGGTAGCAGTGAGATCATTTACACCGGCTGTTTCCAAATTAATGCCGTCTTTGCGGCTTAAATCATCTGAGATCGGCGTCCCTCCTACAGGCATCTCCTTCAGTTCATGCCCGTTTATTCTCAGCTTCACTTTATCTATCGAACTAAATTGCGTCAGCGTCCACGTCACAGATTGAACGATTTTCTGTTCGTCTTCTTTCTTATAATTTTTGAACTCATTAGAGAAATCAGCTATCGCGGTTCCATCTTTTTTGATGTCAACGTTAACGGTGGTGTCAGCCGGCAATACAGCTCTGAAGCCATTCGGAAGAATTTCAGACACAGGCCCGCCCTGTACGAGGTATTCAAGCGCCTGCTTAGCCGTACTCTCACTTTTAGGGAGAGGCAGCGTTTGCGCAACAACATATCCGTTTTTATCAATGAGATAAAGCTCCCTCATAACAGTAGATGAGGCTTGATCCGCTTTTGCGGTATCGCTTTTTTCACTTTCTGTTTTTTTGGCTGCTGTTGTATTTGAATTGGCACCCGCTTCATCGTTCACGAATGTAACGTCTTGAGGCGGATCAATTTCCTCGGCTGCCTTATCAGATTGAAACAAACCGCATCCGGATAAAAGCAAGGCAGAGGTGAGACAAGTGGCACCAATGACTGCAGGTCCTTTTTTCAGCATACTTTTCCCTCCTAAGGATGTTTGTACTATTATGTATACGAGCCTCTTTAGGAAATAGACCGAAGAATTCCGGCAAAACAGAAAAAAACCCGCAACATACCGTTGCGGGGAAAACTATCTTCTAATCGGTTCTTGCAGGGAGATGCATTCCACATGACCTACCTCATGCCCAAACCAATCGTCTGCGATTTTCGCAAACTGATCACGCGCTCCTGTTGTCAAGAACTGATGATCCGGGGCATTCGCAGACTGGTTCAGCAACCCTTTATACGAGAGAATCGTGCTGACTTCCCGGGCTGTTTCATCGCCGGACGAAATAATGTTAACGTGTTCTCCCATATATCTTTGAATGGCTTCTTTCAAAATGGGATAGTGGGTGCAGCCTAAAATCAGCGAATCAATCGATGTATCTTTTAACGGATACAGCGAGGTTTTGACAATCTCGTCTGCTGTTTTATCGAGAAACTTCCCGCTTTCCACAAAAGGCACAAGCAGCGGGCAGGCAAGGTTTTCAACCTTCAGATCAGGATTTAATGCCAAAAGCGCCTCTTCGTACGCATTGCTCTTAATCGTATTCTCTGTGCCGATGACACCGATATGCTGATTATCCGTCACTTTTATCGCTGCTCTCGCACCAGGCTGAATCACTCCGACCACCGGTATACCGACGCTTCGCTGGATGTCATCCAATGCGATCGCTGTTGCTGTATTACAGGCGATCACCAGCATTTTGATGTGGTGGTTTTCGAGTAAATAATTCGTCAGCTCCCACGTATATTGAAGCACCTCTTCTTCAGGGCGCGGCCCATAAGGACACCGTTTCGTATCCCCAACGTAGATAATATTTTCTTTAGGTAGCTGTCTCATGATTTCCTTCGCAACGGTTAAACCGCCAACCCCGGAATCAATGACTCCTATTGGTTGTTCCAACAAAATCGCCTCATTTTCTCTTCATTTCATGCTGCAGTTTCATCAAAGATTTTTCGAAGATGGCTATTTCTTCATCTGTAAACGATTCGAACATATCACGCAGATATTCCTGTCTTTTTGTAATGACCTCTTGGATAATCCGTTCTCCTTCAGGCAGCAGATGTATCCGGACAACACGTCTGTCCGCCGGGTCCTTGACCCGCTCAACAAGCTCATTTTTTTGCATGCGGTCGATTAGGTCTGTTGTCGTGCTGCATGCCAGATACATTTTGCCCGATAATTCACCGATTGTCATATCTCCTAATTCATAAAGCCATTGCAAGCCGACAAATTGCGGCGGCGTAATCGCATATTGGTTAAGGATTTCTCGTCCTTTTTGCTTAATGATCGCGGCAATGTGGCGGAGTGACTTTTCAATATCCGCAACATGCTCCAAAGGTTTTGATGTCATTTGTCCATCCCTCACTCAAGGATCTCTTACGCACAAAAGCGTTCCGTGTCTATTTTCCTTCTTTTTTGAAGAAAATGCAAGACTCGCAGGAGAGAAATAGAGGACTTTAGTCAAACAACATCAAGAAATAAAATTTAATTTATGACTTGCCTACGTTTTGCACAGCATTCCAAATATGGTTTCGAATGTTCCAAACAAACAGCAATAACCGGCTCCTTCCAAAAGAAGGAATACCGGCAAGGATTAAAGCTCTAGCTCACCCATTCTAAGAAGCTCAACAACGGCTTGCGAACGCCCTTTCACACCCAATTTCTGCATGGCATTTGAAATATGGTTTCGAACGGTTTTCTCACTGATAAATAGCTCGCTTGCAATCTCCTTTGTTGTCTTATCTTGAACGAGCAATTCGAACACTTCTCTTTCTCTTTTCGTTAGCAGCGGCTTCGATTGAAATTCTTTCTCCTTCAAGTATTGTAACCCTCCTTGCTAAGGTGAGAGCGAATCAGAAACGAATGGGTTTTGATATAGTCGAGATATCATATGTAAGAAGGGCGCAGGAGGTGACGTTTACAAGATAATTAGTTTATCGTGTATGAAGGAGCGTTTCTTTCTCCTCATCTGTCCAGCTGACAGCCTTGCCGCTTTCCTTTGAGACTTGAACCATCACGACTGCCCCGGTGAAGCAGGGTTCGCCTTCGAGGTTCTCTCCGAGATAGTGCAAGGTAAGAGATGAACTGCCGACTGCGCTTGTTTTCACATAGATGCGCAACTCTTCATAAGGCATGACTTGGCGCAAATAATCGCATTGCTGGCTTGCCACGACTGTCATGGTCTGTTTGTTTTCACTCATCATATTCAGCTGTTTAAAATAAGAAATCCGCGCCTCCTCAAAATATATAAAAGGGGTTACATTATTCATATGCCCAAACATGTCTGTCTCGGAAAATCTTACGGATACCTCATTGAAAAAAGAAAAGGATGTTTTCCATTCTTGAAACGGCATATCAATATAAGCGGGAAGCTTCATCTTTTTTCATCTCCTTATTGTTTAAAAAAACCTCTCCCATGCGGAAGAGGTTTTTTCTTCTTATACTCTGTCGCTTCCGAAGAAATTGCGGAACGCTTGTAAGTTTGTATCTCTATTCAAGGCTGCAATCGAAGTGGTAAGCGGAATCCCCTTCGGACAGGATTGAACACAGTTTTGCGAGTTACCGCAATCTTGAAGGCCGCCTTCATCCATTAATGCTTCTAATCGTTCAGATTTATTCATAGCGCCTGTCGGATGCGCGTTAAACAGGCGGACTTGCGACATCGGTGCAGGCCCCATGAACTTCGATTTGCTGTTCACATTCGGGCAAGCTTCGAGGCAGACGCCGCATGTCATGCATTTTGATAATTCATATGCCCATTGACGGCGTTTTTCCGGCATTCTCGGCCCCGGTCCTAAATCGTACGTACCGTCAATCGGTATCCACGCTTTAACTTTTTTCAATGAATCAAACATTCTGCTGCGATCAACCTGCAAATCACGAACGACTGGGAATGTTTTCATTGGTTTTAAACGGATCGGCTGTTCAAGCTGGTCGATAAGCGCCGTGCAAGACTGGCGGGGTTTTCCGTTTATGACCATTGAACATGCGCCGCATACTTCCTCAAGACAGTTCATATCCCATGTGACAGGGGTTGTCTTCTCACCTTTGACATTAACCGGATTCCGGCGGATTTCCATCAGAGCGGAAATGACGTTCAGATTCGGGCGGTATGGAATCTCAAATTCTTCATCGTAAGGCGTGCTGTCGGCTGTATCTTGACGTGTGATAATAAATCGTATGGTTTTTTGTTCACTCATGATTATTTCGCCACCTTCTTCTTCGAGTAATCCCGTTTCCGAGGCGTTATCAGTGATACATCGACATCCTGATACTCAAATTCCGGCGCTTCATACGGGCTTACATGTTTAGCCATTGTTGTTTTGAGCCATTCGTCATCATTACGTTCAGGATAATCCGGTTTATAATGGGCGCCCCGGCTTTCATTACGGTTGTATGCGCCAAGGGTAATCACCCTCGCAAGCTGAAGCATGTTCGAGAACTGGCGTGTGAACATCGCTCCCTGGTTGCTCCATTTTGTCGTGTCATTGATGTTGATCTTTTTGAAGCGCTCCATTAACTCCTGAATTTTGTCATCCGTTTTCAAAAGCTTGTCATTATGGCGGACAACCGTTACGTTCGCCGTCATCCACTCACCGAGCTCTTTGTGAAGAACATAGGCATTTTCGGTTCCGTCCATACTCATAATATCAGCCCATTTTTCTTCTTCTTTCTTAACGTGAGCGTCGAATAATGATGAAGACATGTCTTCCGCTGAAGATTCTAAGCCGTTTACATATTTCACCGCATTCGGTCCGGCCACCATGCCTCCGTAAATCGCAGACAGCAAGGAGTTCGCTCCCAAGCGGTTGCCGCCGTGCATAGAATAATCACATTCCCCAGCCGCAAACAGTCCAGGGATGTTTGTCATTTGATCGTAATCCACCCATAAACCGCCCATAGAATAATGGACCGCAGGGAAGATTTTCATTGGAAGCTTACGCGGGTCGTCTCCCATGAATTTCTCATAAATCTCAATGATGCCGCCAAGCTTAATGTCAAGCTCTTTCGGATCTTTATGAGACAGATCGAGATAGACCATGTTTTCACCGTTAATGCCGAGCTTCTGGTTCACACACACATCAAATATTTCGCGTGTCGCAATATCACGCGGCACCAGGTTTCCGTATGCCGGATATTTTTCCTCCAGGAAATACCACGGTTTGCCGTCTTTATATGTCCACACGCGACCGCCTTCACCACGCGCTGATTCACTCATCAGTCTTAGTTTGTCATCGCCAGGTATGGCTGTCGGGTGGATTTGAATGAATTCTCCGTTTGCATAATACGCTCCCTGCTGATAAACGATTGATGCAGCAGATCCTGTATTAATCATGGAGTTCGTTGATTTTCCAAAGATGATTCCCGGTCCGCCCGTCGCCATAATGACAGCGTCTGAACGGAAGGATTCAATTTGCATGTTTGTCAGGTTTTGTGCAACAATTCCACGGCAGGTTCTGTCATCATCTAAAACAGCGCCAAGGAATTCCCAGCCTTCGTATTTTGTGACCAGACCCGCAACTTCGTATCTGCGCACTTGCTCGTCCAGTGCGTAAAGCAGCTGCTGTCCCGTCGTCGCACCAGCATAAGCAGTTCTGTGGTGCTGTGTACCCCCGAATCGGCGGAAATCAAGCAGGCCTTCAGGCGTCCGGTTAAACATGACGCCCATCCGGTCTAATAAGTGGATGATCGAAGGCGCCGCTTCACACATCGCCTTGACTGGCGGCTGGTTGGCAAGAAAGTCTCCCCCGTATACCGTGTCATCAAAATGTTCCCACGGAGAGTCACCTTCCCCTTTTGTATTGACCGCTCCATTTATGCCGCCTTGCGCACAAACTGAATGAGAACGTTTGACAGGAACGATGGAAAACAATTTAACCGCCATTCCTGATTCCGCTGCTTTAATTGTCGCCATGAGGCCGGCAAGACCCCCGCCGACTACGATAATGCTTGATTGACTCATGATAGCCCCTCTCCCTCTAGTAATCTAGTACTCTTAAACAAATGCGAAAATCGCTTTTAAGCCTACGTATGACAGTGCAACAAAAATAATCAGCGTAACGTATGTCGAAATTCTTTGAGAACGAGGCGTTACCGTGATGCCCCATGTAACAGCGAAAGACCATAAACCGTTCGAGAAGTGGAAAATTGTTGATAAAACACCGACAATGTAAAAACCAAGCATAGCCGGAGAGCTCAAAATATTCGCCATCATGTCGAAATTGACCTCAGCACCCATTTGCGCGGCAATGCGGGTTTCCCACACGTGCCAGCTGACGAAAATGAGGGTGATGATACCGGTTACACGCTGCAGGACGAATAGCCAGTTTCTCATGTAGCTGTATTGACCTGCGTTATTTTTCGCAGTAAACGCTATGTACACACCATAAACTGCATGATAAATTAATGGTAAGAAGATAATAAAAATTTCCAAGGCATACCTGAAAGGCAGACTATCCATAAAATGAGCAGCGCTATTGAATGCTTCAGCGCCCCTTGCGGCAAACTGGTTGACGACTAAATGCTGAATGAGAAAGATGCCGACCGGTATGACGCCAAGCAAGGAATGCAATCTTCGAAAATAAAACTCTCTGTTCCCAGACATTACTTTACCCCCTGTTTGATAAGTGCGAAATGTGCTAAATCTCTTCCCCCACTTCTTTCAATTGTAAGCACTTTATTAAGATTTATTGACAATTTCATTTTACTCCTCCCTCAAAAGGGCGTCAAGAAAACGCGTACATAAATTATAATTTTCCGAATTGATTAGTTGATTGAAAAATTTTATTTTATCAATATATATTTCTTGCTTAATTTTTCATAAGAATTACAGGATCATTCTGTAATCCTCCCCCCTGTTTGAGCTATAATATACGCAGGAGAGAGGGGAGACAGATATGAAGTCTAAATTTGAAGCATCTATTGACAACCTAAAAGAAATTGAAATGAACGCCTATGCCTACGAACTAATACGAGAGATCGTTCTCCCAGATATGCTTGGCCAAGATTACTCTTCCATGATGTATTGGGCAGGAAAACATCTCGCCCGTAAGTTTCCTCTTGAATCATGGGAGGAATTTCCGGCCTTCTTTGAAGAAGCTGGCTGGGGAACCCTCACCAACGTAAGCGCTAAAAAACAGGAGCTTGAATTTGAACTTGAAGGGCCGATCATTTCCAACCGGCTTAAACATCAGAAAGAACCATGCTTTCAGCTGGAGGCTGGTTTTATCGCTGAACAAATTCAATTGATGAATGATCAGATTGCCGAATCATATGAACAAGTGAAAAAGAGAGCCGATAAAGTGGTTCTGACTGTGAAATGGGATATGAAAGACCCAGTGTAATCAAAAAGGCGGTGACTGCATAGTCCCGCCTTTTTGATTGTCATTACACAGCTGAAGGGTGTTTTGAAAGCTCAAATGCATCGTGAAGCGACTCGACTGCTTTCACCATGTCATTTTCGCTTACGACTGTTGACACTTTGATTTCAGATGTGCTGACCATTTTGATTAAAATGTTTTTTTGCGCCAGTACAGCAAACATTTCAGCCGCTACACCAGGATTTGAGACCATGCCGGATCCAACAATGGATACTTTAGCCAATTTGCTTTCTGTCTCGATTTTCTCAAATTCCAGCGCGTCTTTATACTCTTCAAGCACTGCAACGGTTTGGTCTGCATCTTCTGTTTTGACAGAGAAGGAAATTCCAGTCTTGTCCTCGGCCTGCGTTTGGATAATGATATCCACGTTTATGTTTCTTTTGGCAAGTGTCGTAAAAATAGTAGACAAAGTTGTCAGGCCGCTAGTCAGCCCGTAAATGGTTACTCTTGTGATTTGATCTTCAAATGCAATGCCTCTGACAATTAAATTCTGTTCCATGGAAGATTCCTCCTCAATTAATGTTCCCGCTGCGGTTTCTGTACTTGAACGCACTTCTAACGGCACTTGGTAATTTTTCGCGAACTCAACTGCTCTCGGATGAAGAACACCGGCGCCTAAATTGGCAAGCTCAAGCATTTCATCGTATGAGATGCCCTCAAGTTTTCTCGCTGATTTCACATAGCGCGGATCGGTTGTAAACACGCCTGGCACGTCTGTGTATATGTCACATTTATCAGCTTTTAAAGCGGCAGCCAAAGCAACTGCTGTTGTATCTGAACCGCCCCGGCCCAATGTCGTAATTTCACAATCCTCTGTCATGCCTTGGAATCCTGCAACAATGACAATTTTTCCTTTTTCAAGCTGGTCTGCTAAACCCGAAGTGTCGATATCTGTAATTCTGGCGTTTCCGTGAATGGCCTCCGTACGGATTCCCGCCTGCCAGCCAGTATAAGACACAGCGTCATAGCCTTTTTCCTGCAATGCCATTGAAAGGAGTGAAATCGTGACCTGCTCGCCTGTCGCCAGCAGCATATCCATTTCGCGTTTGCTCGGCTGGTCAGAAATAGCTTTTGCAAGGCTGACCAATTCGTCAGTGGATTTTCCCATTGCTGAAACGACGACAACGACTTGATGGCCTTTCTGTTTTTCTGCAATTGCGCGGTTTGCCGCATTTTGAATTTTTTCGACTGAGCCGACGGAAGTGCCTCCGAATTTTTGTACAATAAGACCCATGTATTACCACCCTTTACATTTTGGTTCGTGCGGGTGAGGAGAAAGAGCGCTTTGTCCACAATAAAAAAAGCAATGAGAGGAATACTCTCATTGCTTATCAATTAATCATCATAAATGATTATGAACAACGAGATAGCCCTCCAAGAAAATGATTTCTTGACAGCCTTACATTTATTCAATGCACGGCCAGCAAATAATACCGATGGGGTTTTATTTGCTTCGGCGACGCTCCCCTTTCAGCCTTTTTCACAGAATCCATCTTTCTCCAAAGGCATACTCTTGAAGTTCGCACCTCTATCTTCACCATATAACACGATCTAACTATGAAAT
Organism: Bacillus sp. SJZ110; assembly: GCF_006715455.1. NCBI lineage: Bacteria > Bacillati > Bacillota > Bacilli > Caryophanales > Bacillaceae > Bacillus > Bacillus sp. SJZ110. The sequence goes on from NZ_VFNF01000005.1 coordinate 58,481, forward strand.
TAGTTCACATTTTATCAGATCTTATTTAAAAGGACAACATTATTTTTGCAATTTGTCGTAAAGGAGCTGAGCCGCCGCTGCAGGAACACCGGCTTTTTTGATGTCCTCAAGGCTTGCTTCCTTCATTTTTTTAACGGAACCGAAATGCTTTAACAGCATTTTCTTTCTTTTCTCTCCGATACCCGGGATGTCGTCCAAAACGGATTGAAACGCGCTTTTTCCGCGGATTTGCCTGTGAAAACTGATTGCAAAACGGTGCACCTCGTCCTGAATGCGCTGCAGGAGGTAAAATTCCTGGCTGTTTCGTTCCAGATACACCACCTCCAGCGGCTCACCGATCAGTAAATTTGAGGTTCTGTGTTTTTCATCTTTCGCTAAACCGGCGATCGGGATATCCAAGCCGAGTTCATTTTCAATGACATCCCTTGCTGCGTTGATCTGCCCTTTTCCTCCGTCAATGATAATCAGATCGGGCAGCGGCAGATTCTCACGAAGCACTCTCGTATAGCGTCTTCTGACAACCTCTCTCATAGAACCGTAATCATCCGGCCCTGTAACGGTTTTGATTTTATATTTGCGGTATTCCTTTTTGTATGGTTTGCCGTCGATAAACACAATCATCGCGGAAACCGGGTTTGTCCCCTGTATGTTTGAGTTATCAAACGCTTCAATTCTGTGCGGCGTATAAATATTTAATGCCTCACCTAGTTTCTGCACAGCCCCGATTGAACGCTCCTCGTCGCGTTCGATTAAAGAGAATTTTTCTTTCAATGCGATTTTCGCATTTTTATGGGCAAGCATGAGCAGTTCTTTTTTCGGGCCTTTCTTCGGCTGGTGAACGTTTGTTTCCAGCAGCTGCTCGATCATGGATTGATCTACGCTGTCCGGAACTAAAATCTCCTTCGGAAGGAAGTGGTTGTTTTTTGAATAGAACTGCCCGATGAACGTGAGGAACTCTTCATCTGCTTCCTGATAAAGCGGGAACATGCTGACATCGCGTTCAATGAGCTTTCCTTGGCGGATGAAAAAGACCTGCACGCACATCCAGCCCTTATCGTACGCGTACGCGAATACATCACGGTCGACTAGATCGTTCATCGTCATTTTTTGTTTTTCCATCGTTGATTCAATATGGGCAATTTGGTCACGAAGCTCTTTTGCTCGTTCAAACTCAAGATTCTCAGCAGCTTCATGCATTTTCTCTTCAAGCTCTTTTTTGACCTCATTATAGCCGCCCCTTAAGAAACGTGTAATGCTTTCAACCAGCTCTCTGTTCGTCTCTTCGGAAATATCCTTTACACACGGAGCGAGGCATTGGCCCAGATGATAGTAAAGGCACACTCTGTCCGGGAGCTTGGAGCATTTTCTGAGAGGATACAGACGGTCGAGCAGTTTTTTTGTTTCCCTTGCTGCCTGTACATTCGGATACGGCCCGAAATAGCGCCCTTTGTCTTTTTTGACATTGCGGGTGACAATCAGCCTTGGGTGGCGTTCATGGGTGAGTTTTATGAAAGGATAGGTTTTGTCGTCTTTGAGCATGACGTTGTATTTCGGATCATGCTTTTTGATCAGATTCATTTCTAAAATAAGCGCTTCAAGATTGGAGGACGTCACGATATATTCAAAATCCTCGATTTCCGTCACAAGCCTTTGGGTTTTCGCGTCGTGAGAACCGGTGAAGTAGGAGCGCACTCTGTTTTTCAGCACTTTTGCTTTCCCTACGTAGATCACAGTCTGCTGCCGGTCCTTCATGAGATAACAACCCGGTTGATCAGGAAGGAGGGCGAGTTTTTCTTTCAGTTGTTTGTTCATATGTTACCCTTCCTTATGTTTAATCCTTTATTTCCAGTTTAACACGAACGTTTGTTTTTCTCTATGGTTCACAATTGGCGAATAAAAAAAGCGATCCCTCAATCGGAATCGCTCTGGCATGTAAGCAGCGGAAAATTAAAGATGTTTGTTTACAAGCTCTTGAAGCGCTTCTTTTGGTTTGAAGCCGACTGAAGTTTCAACTACTTCGCCGTCTTTTAACACAAGAAGAGTCGGGATGCTCATAACGCCGTATTTTCCGGCAGTTTCTTGGTTTTCGTCTACATCGATTTTTACGATTTTCAGTTTGTCTCCCATTTCTTGATCCAATTCTTCAAGAACAGGTGCAATCATTTTACAAGGTCCGCACCAAGGAGCCCAGAAGTCTGCCAGTACGACGCCTTCGCTTGTTTCAGCTGAGAAAGATTGATCAGTTGCTTTTACGATAGCCATTATTGAATTCCTCCAATGTGAAATGATGATTTTTAGTATAGCATCTCCCATTCGTTCACGCTATTTTAATGCTTACAAATTATTTTTTCCTGATCACAGCCGGTTTACTCATTTTTATATGGTTGAATGGGATATGCTCTTTTTTTAAAACACAAATCTGATAATGGCCCCGATCACTACAATTGCCCCAATAATCATTAAAATGGTACGAAGCATAGGATCACATCTCCTCTTCACTGTCATGTACTTTACCATGCCCTGCCGGAGCTGTTTTAAAACCTGAAAAAGAGCGCCGGCATGAAGCTCCGGCGCTCTTGCGCGATTAAGAATCAGCACGCAGCGTAAGTAAGACGACTGACATTGGCGGGAGTTTTACTTTCAGTTTGTTTTTGCTGAGCGTGTATTGTCTGAAGGATTCCGGTTTGACATGATGAGGATCGTCAAACGTGTTATGCGCATTCATTTTTTCTGCCGTAAGAATGACCCCGGAATGGTCCGCTGCCTTGTGTAGGCCCCTCAGCTCGATTTCCGCCTCTGCTTTGTTTTGGTGATCGATGTTGCAAATTGTGATATTGATATCGCCTTCAGCTTGTTTCGACGCTGAAATGCTGATTTGCGGAAGCGTTTCACCGTTCCATTCATAGTCGGCAGACATTGTCTCTGTGGCTAAAAGAGAAGCGTCCTGGTGCACCTTAAACATATTGAATACATGGTACGTCGGTGTCAAAAGCATCCGCTCTCCCTCAGTCAAAATCATCGCTTGAAGAACATTTACTGTTTGGGCGATGTTGGCCATTTGCACCCGGCGGCAATGCTGATGGAAAATGTGGAAATGAGAAGCCGCCACCAGTGCATCACGAATGGTGTTTTGCTGATATAAGAAACCGGGATTCGTGCCTGGCTCGGGATCAAACCACGTGCCCCATTCATCAATAATCAGCCCGACCCGCTGCTCCGGATCGTACCGGTCCATAATCGTGCCGTGTTTTTGAATCAATTCATCGATGTATTTGGCTTTTTTCATCGTAATAAACCATTCATCTTCCGTGAATTCTGTGGCTGATCCTTTGCCCTTCCAGAAATCCCCCGGAATCGTGTAATAATGAAGACTCAACCCGTCCATCAGGCCAGCGGCTTTTTTCATAAGCACGTCCGTCCAATTAAAATCATCCACATTTGCGCCGCCTGCAATTTTATAAATGTCATTCCCGCTGTAATTGCGGACATAAGTCTGAAAACGCCGGTACAGATCTGCGTAGTATTCGGGATGCATGTTGCCGCCGCAGCCCCAGTTTTCATTGCCCACGCCGAAATATTTCAGCTTCCAAGGTTCTTCTCTTCCATTTTGCTTTCTCCAGTCTGACATCGGCGTGCCTTCTTCAAATGTCATATACTCAATCCACTCCGCCATTTCCTGAACGGTTCCGCTTCCGACATTGCCGCAAATATATGGCTCGCATTCAAGCAGCTCGCAAAGCATCATAAATTCATGCGTTCCGAATTCATTTGATTCAATTGTACCGCCCCAGTGAGTGTTCAGCATTGTCTTACGGTCACCGACACCGTTTGCCCAATGGTATTCGTCCGCAAAACACCCGCCCGGCCACCTGAGGACAGGAATGTGCAGCTGTTTGAGCGCCTCCAGCACGTCCTTTCGTATCCCGTTGATATTGGGGATGTCTGAGTCCGTTCCGACCCAGATCCCCTCATAAATCCCTCTTCCTAAATGCTCAGCAAAATGACCGTATATATTTTTGTTAATGGTTCCTTTTACGATATCTGTTTGAATCACTGCTTGATGTTCAGACATGCCTCTGATCATTCCTTTCATACGGATATGAAAAGCACCACAGTCAAATATGTGATCTGTCTTTTGCCTGAGGAGTCAGCATGAATGTAAGCGCTTTTAAAGTAACCATATTATATATGTTCGTACATGTCAACGAAATTTTCTATTGTTTTTATATTTGTACGTATGTATTTATAAATATGAAAAAATCCCGAACTTTTAAAGTCCGGGATTTCCTTTATGAGTGTATATTCAATTGTTTGAATTCCTCAGTTAATAACGGGACAACTTCAAATAAATCACCAACGATGCCGTAATCCGCTATTTTAAAGATATCGGCTTCGGGGTCTTTATTGATGGCGACGATCACCTTGCTGTTTGACATGCCGGCCAAATGCTGGATGGCGCCGGAAATGCCGCATGCAATGTACAAATCCGGAGTGACGACTTTCCCGGTCTGCCCGATTTGGAGAGCATAATCGCAATAATCAGCGTCACATGCCCCGCGAGAAGCCCCGACTGCGGCCCCTAGCACCTCTGCAAGCTCCTGCAGAGGCTGAAATCCCTCCTTGCTTTTGACTCCTCGGCCGCCCGCAACGATAATTTTTGCTTCGGAGAGATCAACGCCGTCAGCTGTTTTTTTCACGACCTCTTGGATAACAGTGCGGAGGTCAGTAAGAGAAACATCAATGCTTTCGATGCTCCCCGATCTGCTGGTGTCTTTTTCTGAAGCTTGAATGTTATTGGGGCGAATTGTTGCAAAGATCATCGGATCGGTTGAAATGACGCGTTCAAAAGCTTTCCCCGAGTAAATCGGCCGTGTGAACACAACATTCCCTCCGGTAACGCTTACATCTATAGCATCAGAAATTAAGCCTGTTTGCAGACGGGCAGCAAGCTTCGGTGAAAGATCCTTGCCCATTGCCGTATGCCCGAAGATGACTGAATCAGGATTTTCTTGCTCGATAACACCTCTCATGACCTGGCTGTACCCGTCTGCCGTGTATGTTTTCAGCTTCGGGTCCTCAGCGGTAAGAACTTTATCTGCTCCGTAATGAATAAGCTCTTGTGCAATGCTTTGTACATTTTCACCGATGAGAACACCGATGACTTCCCCATCTCCTGAAATGGTTCTTCCTGCAGCTATTGCTTCAAAGGTGACATTCCGCAATTCCCCATCGCGTATTTCTCCAAGCACGATCACTTTTTTTCCCATTCTAACATCCCCCTGTTTCTTTGAATGTCCAAGCTTTAAATGACTTTAGCTTCGCTGCGGAGCAATGAAACAAGCTCTTTTGCCTGTTCAGCAGGCTCACCTTGGAGAAGCTTCCCGGCTTCTTTTTTCGGCGGCAGAAAACGTTCAATGGTTTTCAGCTTTGGTTCAGCATCCTCTTCGTCCAGGTCAAGATCATCAAGTTCAAGCTCTTCAAGCGGCTTTTTCTTAGCCTTCATAATTCCCGGAAGCGATGGATAGCGCGGCTCGTTTAAGCCCTGCTGAGCTGTGACAAGCAATGGGAGCGTCGTTTTGATTTTTTCAACATCCCCTTCAACGTCCCTTTCTGCTTCTGCATCAGTGCCGTTGATTTCGAGTTTGGTGATCGTAGTGATACATGGAATGTCCAGTAGCTCGGCAAGCCGAGGCGCCACTTGTCCTGATCCTCCGTCAATGGCAACATTTCCGCCGAGAATCAAATCAAACTCCTGATCCTTCATATAGTGGTATAAAACTTGAGAAATGGAATATTGGTCGGGTTCTTCAAGATCATCTTCTATGTTGATTAAAACAGCTTGGTCACAACCCATGGCAAGCGCCGTACGCAATTCTTTCTCCGCTTCTTCACCGCCGACCGTGACGGCGGTGATCGTGCCGCCATGCTTTTCCTTCAGCTGGATGGCTTCTTCTATCGCGTACTCATCATATGGATTAATAATCCATTCCGCTCCGTCATCCTGAATCTTTCCTGTTTCAATGACGATTTTTTCTTCTGTGTCAAACGTCCGTTTCATCAGTACAAATAGATTCATGATCATATCCCCTTTTATTCGCCTTTGAACTGAGGCTTTCTTTTTTCGAGAAATGCCTGGATGCCTTCCTTGGCGTCCTCTGACTCAAATGCTTCCCCAAATCGCTTTGCTTCAAGCTTTAAGCTGCCTTCATAGGAATACACCTTGTTGGAATAGAGAAGTTCAAGCAAAGATGCCAGCGTTTGCGGGCTTTTCTCTGCAAACTTAGCGGCAAGTGCCTTTGCTTTTTCAATCACTTCTGCCTCATCTTTCGCTCCAATTGAGACAAGTCCGAGATCAAGCGCTTCTTTTCCGGATATCGGTTCTCCTGATCCGATGAGCTCTAATGCTTTGGCTGTACCGACATATCTCGGAAGGCGCTGTGTCCCCGCAAAACCTGGAATGATACCGAGATTAAGCTCCGGGAGCCCCAGCTTAGCATCTTCTGTTGCAATTCTGATATGACAGGCCATCGCAAGCTCCAGCCCGCCTCCGAGAGCAGTGCCGTGAATCGCTGCGATAATCGGTTTTGGAAAGCTTTCGATTCTCTCCATTAACTGCTGGCCGCGCTCAGCGAGCAATGAGGAATCCTCATTGCCTTTAAGCGATGTAAATTCTTTAATATCAGCGCCGGCTGAGAAAAATCTTCCCTCGCCGTGAATGATAATGCTTCGTACGCCTGCATCTGTCTCACATTGATCAAGACAGGAAGACAGCTCTTCTAATATCCGGCTGGAAAGCGCATTTGCCGGCGGATTGTGAATCGCCAAAACTGCCACAAATTGATCAACTGCCAGTGATATTGCATTCATAGGACAGAACTCCTTTACTTATTATGAATTCCGGACACCAATAATTCTAAAACGCTGTCAGAAAGCGCAGCGAGATCGTACTTTTGGTCATTCATCACCCATGTTGTCACGGTTTCGTCAATCGTTCCAAAAATCATCTGCCGGGCGAGGCGGACGTCGAGGCCTTCTTTTAATTCGCCTGATTGTATGCCTTCCGTCAAAATGCCATCCAAAATATTTAAGTAGCCTTTTAATATTTCGTTGATTTTTTGGCGCAGCTCCAAGTTGGATTGGCGGAGCTCAAGCTGCGTGACAATTGCGAGATTATGGTCACCCGCTAAAAGGGAAAAATGCTTTGAAATCACAAGCGCCAATTTCTCTTTCGCTGTTGCTTTTTCTTTAATGTCCTCTTCCATCCGCTCAATAAATTGACCCATTTTTTCTTTGAAAAGAGAAATTAAAATATCTTCTTTGTTTTTAAAATAGAGATAGATGGTGCCGTCCGCTACTCCGGCTTGTTTGGCAATTTTGGATACCTGTGACTGGTGGTAGCCGTTTTCTGCAATGACTTCTACTGCTGCATCAATAATCTGCATATACTTTGGCCGTTTTTGCTTCAATGTTCATCGTTCCTTCCTATAGAAATGAATGACTATTCATTCATAATTTCATGATAAGAAGGATTTTCAGGTTTGTCAAGTTTATTCATAGGCGTTCTCTTTTTTTTATTTGATATGATGATTTTCGGTTTCTTCTTCAAGTAAACGCCTTCTTAAAATTTTTCCCACCGCCGTTTTCGGCAACTCCTTTCTGAAGTCATAGGCTTTGGGCACCTTATAGGGAGCTAGACGTGATCTCGCAAAAGCGTCCAGTTCTTCTGCATCGGCTTTTGCGCCTTTCTTTAATACGACAAATGCTTTTACTGTTTCTCCCCTGTAGGAATCGGGAACGCCTGCAACAACAATTTCCTGTATGGCTTCATGTTCATAAAGCGCTTCTTCTACCTCACGCGGGTAAATATTGTAACCGCCGGCAATGATGATATCCTTCTTCCTGTCAGCAATATAGAAAAAGCCTTCTTCATCCATATAGCCCATGTCCCCGGTGAACAGCCAGCCATCTCTCAGCACTGCGGCGGTTTCCTCTGGTTTATTCCAGTATCCTTTCATGACTTGCGGACCTTTTACAATGATTTCTCCATGCTCATACGGAGCGGCAAGCTCACCCGTCTCTTCAGAATAGATCGCAGCGTCCGTACTTGGCCAAGGACAGCCGATACTGCCCGGCTTGTTTTTTCCCCAGATAAAATTGGCGTGCGTCACTGGGGATGCCTCAGACAAACCATAGCCTTCCACAAGCTTTCCGCCAGTCACCTTTTCAAATTTCTGCTTTACCTCCACAGGGAGCGCGGCTGATCCGCTAAGACAGCTTTTAATGGATGACAGATCATAATGCTGCAATTCGGGGTGATGCAAAAGGCCAATGTAAATTGTCGGTGCGCCAGGAAAGAGCGTCGGTTTGTGTTTGTCGATGATTTTAAGTGTTTCGAGCGGATCAAACTTAGGAAGAAGAATCATTTCGAAGCCTAGTTTAATCGAATAGTTCATGACTGCCGTCAGTCCGTAGACATGAAAAAACGGGACGATGCCCAGCACTTTTTCAGCGCCTTCTTTCACGTCATACATCCAAGCGGCGCACATTTCAGTATTTGCCAAAATATTTTGGTGCGTGAGCATGACCCCTTTTGGAGCTCCGGTTGTTCCTCCGGTATACTGGAGGACAGCGATATCATGCTCAGGATCGATCTTCGGGATTGTCAGGAGTTCAGTTTTTTCCTGCTTCATACTGGAAGCGAACGTGTGAATGTTAGCTGTTTTGTCAAAGTCGATATGCACTTTTTGTTTTTGCGTCAGCGGGTAAAGAATATTCTTCGGAAAAGGCAAATAGTCTTTTACGCTGGTTATCAAAATCTGGTCGACTATTGATAACGTTTTCATTTTTATTGCCTTCGGGAAAAGCAAATCTAAGGTGATGATTACACTTACCTGAGCATCTCTAAGCTGGTATTCAAGCTCATGCTCGGTATAAAGCGGATTCGTCTGCACCACGATGCCACCGGCAAACAAGACGCCATAATAAGAAATCACTGTTTGCGGGCAATTGGGCAGCATAACAGCCACTCTGTCTCCTTTTTGCAGGCCATTGACCTGCAAAAAAGCTGCAAGTTTAAGAGCATCCGTCAGAATGTCATGAAAGGTGAGTTTTTTTCCATAAAACGATATTGCGGTTTTATCAGGGAATCGTGCGGCGGAGTCTGTCAGGATGGATTGCAGGGTTTTATTCGGCAACGGAAGCTCATGCGGGATATCGTTGGGATACTCGGCAAGCCACGGCTTTTGAGACTGCATAAAACCTCCCCTTTCGATTTTAGAGATCCACCTTATCATTATAGCAGATGGACGGCAAAAAAAAGAAAAAGAAAGGTAAATCTTTCTTTTTCTCATAATATGAACAGATATATAAGACCAATTAACAAAAAGATTCCCGCCGCGGCGAGCAGTATTTTCGCAAGCTTTTCCATCTATTCTCCGTCCCCTTATATTCCGGCTGCCACCACAAATGAAAGCCCGACAGAAATGACAAATGAAATAAAGCCGACAGCCCGGTTATCATTTTCGATTTCCTGATCAATTTTAAACCGCGGAGTCAAAAACTCAAAAATAAAGTAGCTGATCAGAAGCATAACAAACCCGTAAACGCCCCAGCCGATCATTTGCAGCAGCGAATTATGCTGGGAGATGGAATGCTGAAATACGTTTGCGATTCCCAAAATTTTTCCGCCGGTCGCCATTGCCACCGCAAGATTTCCTTTTTGAATCTCTTCCCAGTTTTTATAAGCCGTCACCAGCTCAAACACAGTCAAAAAGAGGACGAGGCAGAGAACCGCGACACTGTAATATGCCGCGATTTCCACAAGCTCGTTTTCCCAAAAATCACTCATGGCCATACTCCCTTTTATTTTAGTTCAACAACCGTAACGCCTGATCCTCCCTCACCTGCTTCACCGAAACGGGAACTTTTGACGCTGCGGTGGTTTTTCAGAAGATCCTGTACGCCTTTTCTTAAAGCGCCGGTTCCTTTTCCGTGGATGATTGACACTCTTGGATATCCGGCTAACACCGCATCATCCAAGTATTTTTCAACCCGGCTGAGGGCATTTTCATAGCGTTCGCCGCGGAGATCAAGTTCAAGCGATACGTGATAGTCCTTTCCCTTGACCGCTGTAATGATTTTTTCTTTTTTTTGCTCCGGAGCTGATTTGATAAACTCCAGATCTTTTTCTTTTACTTTCATCTTTAAAATACCGATTTGAACATTCCATTCATTGCCGCCTGTTTTTTCGAGCAATGTTCCTTTTTGCCCGAAAGTGAGGACTTTCACCTCGTCGCCAGGCTTAAAGTCGCGTTTTTGCGCTTTCGGTTTTTCCGGTTTCTTGGACTTTTCAAAAGCCGGCATAGCGCCTTCTAACCGTTTCTTCGCGTTAATCAGCTCGTGATCCTTGAAGGATTTGTGTTCTTCTTTTATGGTGCGCAATTCATGAATAATGTCCTCGGCTTCTTTCATTGCCGCTTTTACTTTTTCAGCAGCCTGCTGTTCTGCCTCTTCAAGCATTTTGTCTTTTTTGCTGTTAAGCTCGATGATTTGCTGCTGCAGCTCTTTATGCAGTTTTTCCGCTTCTTTTCTGATTGATTCTGTCTCAGAAAGCTCTTCTTCCGCACGTTTTTTGCTTTGTTCCAGCGACGCAATCATCGTATCGACTTCGTTATGCTCGGCCGTCATTTCTGACTTCGCCTGCCCGATGATATGGTCCGGAAGCCCGAGGCGTTTTGAAATTTCGAAAGCATTGCTTCGACCCGGCACACCAATTAAAAGTTTATAGGTCGGTGACAGCGTTTCGATGTCAAATTCAACGCTGGCATTCATGACGCCTTCTCTGTTATAGCCGTACGCCTTCAATTCCGGATAATGCGTCGTAGCTAACACTCGTGCATTGGTGCGATGCACGTCATCCAAGATGCTCATGGCGAGGGCCGCCCCCTCCTGCGGGTCTGTCCCTGCACCAAGTTCATCGAAAAGCACAAGGCTGTTTTCATTGACCTGTTCTAAAATGCCGACAATGTTCACCATATGGGATGAGAACGTACTTAAACTTTGCTCAATCGACTGTTCATCACCGATATCAGCGAATACGTGCTCAAATACTGCCGCTTCTGACCCTTCATCTGCCGGGATATGAAGACCTGATTGCGCCATTAAGGTTAGCAGGCCTAACGTTTTAAGGGTGACTGTTTTCCCCCCTGTGTTTGGCCCTGTGATGACAATGGTTGAAAAATCGCGGCCAAGCTCGATGTCATTGGCAACAACCTGGTCAGGCGGAAGCAATGGATGGCGGGCTTTTTTCAAACGGATAAAGCCGGTATCGTTCATAATCGGTTTTGTTGCTTTAACCGCTTTTGCATATCTAGCTTTTGCAAAAATAAAGTCAAGTGTCTGCAGCACTTGCAAATCTAGAAATAGCTCCTCTGTATACTCTGCCGTTTTCTCTGTCAGCACACGCAAAATCCGTTCAATTTCTTGCTTTTCTTTCACTTTCGCCTGTTGAAGGGAATTGTTCATATCTACAATCGCCTGCGGTTCAATGAATAGTGTCGCACCAGAGGATGAGGTGTCGTGCACAATTCCTCCATAGCTGGATCTGTACTCCTGTTTGACCGGGATCACAAAGCGGTCATTCCGAATCGTAACAATCGTATCAGACAGCATTTTCGATGCGGAAGAGGAACGCAGCATCGACTCTAACCGGTCTCTGACTCTTGATTCGAGTGTTCTGAGCTGTGTGCGGATTCCTCTTAATGTTTCCGATGCATGATCAAGCACTTCTCCGTGATCATCGATGCAGGAATTAATGTCCCGCTCTAAATCGGACAGCGTGATCAGCTGTTCAGCATGCTGATGGATCAGCGGAATGTCGACACCGTCTTCAGCCATTTGGGTGATAAAATGTTTCATTTGTTTAACTGCATAAAGCAGGCCTGAGATTTCAGTGAATTCAGAAGGACTGAGAACGCTGCCGATTTCCGCCCGTCTTAACGCTCCTCTGATATCTACAAGGCCGCCAAATGGCGCTTGGCCTCTCAGCCGAATAATGTCAGAAGCTTCGTCTACTTCATCCAGCTGTTTTTTGATTTCGTCTATAGAAGCAGAAGGCTTAAGCTCGAGAAGCATTTCTTTTCCGAGCGATGAAGCGGCATGCCCAATAACCTGTTCTTTCACTTTATGAAATTCAAGAGCTGATAATACTTTTTGCTGCACGATTGTGTGAGCCTCCTTACTTAATCGTTGCGCTTCAGAAATGCCTCTACGTCTTTAAGCGACCGGGCATTCAGAACGTTTTTCGTTTCCGTCCATCCTTTGCGCGCGGCAGTAACGCCAGTTTTCATATCGTCTAACATCTCAATATTATGGGCATCAGTATTAATCACCAATGTAACCCCTTGTTCGTTTGCTTTCATTAAATGCTCTGTGCGTAGATCAAGGCGCGCAGGGTTGGCGTTGAGTTCAAGCGCCGTATTTGTTTTCCTCGCAAGCTCAATCAGCTGATCAATATCGATTTCGTAACCGGCCCGTCTGCCGATAAGGCGCCCGGTCGGGTGTGCGATAATGTCAACATGCTTGTTTGTCAGTGCCGTCTCAAGCCGTTTCATAATCACGTGTTCCGGCTGATTAAAACTGGAATGAATCGATGCAATAACGATATCCATTTCCGCAAGCACATCGTCATCATAATCGAGCGTACCGTCAGGCAGGATATCCATCTCAACGCCTTTCAAAATACGGAAGTTTTCAAACTCTGCATTCAGTGCGTCAATTTCTTTTGCCTGCTGCTTAAGTCTTTCTGCAGTAAGGCCGTTGGCGACCTTTAAATATTGTGAGTGATCGGTGATCGCCATGTATTGATAGCCTTTTTTGATGCAGGCTTCAGCCATCTCTCTGATCGAAAATGCACCATCGCTCCACGTTGAGTGCATGTGGAGATCCCCTTTGATTTGCCCGGGTTCTATCAGTTCAATGCTGTCGCTGTAGGTTTCCACTTCCTGTCCGCTTTCACGAATTTCCGGCGGAATCAGCGGCAGGCCGAAGTGCGCATAAAATTCACGTTCACTCGGAAATGTTTTGATCTCTCCGGTTTCAACTGTCTCAACGCCGTATTCACTGATCCGCTCGCCGCGTTCTTTGGCGATTTGGCGCATTTTAATATTGTGATCCTTTGATCCCGTAAAATGATGGAGTGTTGTCGGAAACTGCTCTTCCGTCACAAGACGGAAATCGACGCTTGTTTCATATTCAAAGGAAAGGATGACGGACACCTTCGTATCTCCGCTTGCGATCACGCTTTTGATGTTTGGCAGCTCAAGAAGCTGCTCTCTTACTTCAGCCGGATGATCTGTAGCAATGATATAATCCAGATCCTTCACCGTTTCCCGCGCTCTGCGGAGACTTCCGGCACGAGAAAATTTGATGATATGCGTAAATTGAGAAAGATGCTCCTCAATTTCCCGCGCGATCCGGAGGGCGTAGCCGATCGGGAACCGTTCAGGCTGTTTTCCGGCTTCCCCGAGCGCCTGTAATATTTTTTCTTCCGATTTTTTGCCGAAGCCCGCAAGACCTTGCACCTTTTGCTGTTCACAGGCTTCCTTCAGAGATTCTGCATCATGTACGCCGAGCTCTTTATATAGCTTTGCGATTTTTTTGCCGCCGAGCCCCGGCAGCTTCAATAAAGGCACGAGTCCTTCCGGCACTTCTTTCTGAAGCGATTCGAGCGTGCTTGACTTTCCTTCATCTATATACTCTTTAATGACGCTGTACGTTCCTTTTCCAATGCCGGACAGCGACATCATATCGTCCATTTCTGATAAGCTTCGGTCGTCCTGTTCCAGGGCTGCCGCCGCTTTTCGGAAGGCGGATACTTTAAACGGGTTGTCCCCTTTTAGTTCCATATAGACTGCAATGGTTTCAAGCAGCCGGATAATATCTTTTTTATGCATATCATAACCCCCAGACGTTCACATATGTTTCCATCATACTTGAAAAAAACTTCTCCGGACAAGAGAAGTTTTTTTATGCCCCGTACTGTGTCCACAGCTCTTGTAGGAGCCCTGACAAGTATGGTGTATGGTTAATGATCACATTTGCGAGGGACGATTGCCCCATCATTTGCTGCAGTGCATCTACCGGCAGAACGGATGCGACATACAGCAGCACAAATGTAAATAAATAGACTTCTAGAAAACCGAGAACGGCGCCCAGCAATTGGTTGATTTGTTTGATCACCGGAATGCCGGCGACAATACTCAAGAACGAGCCGATGATTCTCAGTAAGATTTTAGCAATGATAAATAAAACGATAAACGCAATCGCATTATAGTACGCTGCTTCCAAATTCCCCGTAAAAAAAGAAAGAGCCGGCTGTCCCGCTGAAAAATCGGGTGCGGGAATCCAATGTAAATGCGGTGCCACGTTTTTATAGAATAAAGCCGCAAAGGCAATTGATAAAATAAAGCTCGTCAAGCGGATAAACTGCAGGATAAAACCGCGTTTTAACCCCAGTAAAGTCCCCATCAGGAGCAAGATTAAGATGATGATATCTAGCATAGTTGTTCAATCCTTTTCTTTAAGCTGACGCTCCAGTTTTTCACATTTCTCTTGTAATTTGACATAATCGTGCACCACATTTACCGCTGTCAGCACTGCAAGTTTATTTATATCAAGGTATGGATTTTTTTCATTGATTTCTCTCATTTTATCATCAACAATTCCGGCGACATACCTCATATGGGCTCTGCTTTCTTCACCGACAATCGTGAAGTGCTGGCCGTAAATGTCAACGGTTGTTTTTGTTTTTTTGCCGTCAGACAACGTTTCTCCTCCATTCCGCGAGAATCCTAGTTCTTATCATAACACGTTTATTAAATGAATGGAAAGACGAGCCTCCCGCTGTTATGATACACTGGTATATACAGCGAAAAGTGTAAAAAAAGGAGATTATTACGTGTCCCATTCAGTGATAAAAGTATCGTTGTCTGCTATTGACCAAATGAAAATGACATACAGCGGTTCGCTTACAGCCTCTGTTCCGCAGGGAGCCGTTTTTCAGGCGAAACCGCCCGGCTGTACCATTACAGCATATAAATCAGGCAAGGTCTTGTTTCAAGGCAAAAACGCAGCGGCAGAATCCGCGCGCTGGGGAACAGCAGAGCCGGAAAAGAAGAAAATGGCCAAAAAGCCGGCTGATCCCCGCTATGCCCCTCCGGCAGATATCGCCGGAATGTCTGTTATCGGTTCTGACGAAGTCGGAACCGGAGATTACTTTGGCCCAATGACGGTTGTATGCGCGTACGTCGACAAAACCATGCTTCCTTTAATGAAGGAACTCGGTGTTAAGGATTCTAAAGATTTAAAAGATCCGCAAATCATCGAGATTGCCCGAAACCTGATCAAAACTATTCCATATAGCCTGCTGGTTTTAAAAAATGAAAAGTATAACAGCATGCAGGAAAAAGGCATGAGCCAAGGGAAAATGAAAGCTTTGCTGCACAATCAGGCGATCACCCATTTATTAAGAAAATTGGATGGAGTAAAGCCTGAAGCCATTTTGATTGACCAATTCGCTGAGCCAGGCGTCTACTTCAATCATTTAAAGGGCAGAGACATTGTGAAGGAGCGGACCTATTTTAGCACAAAAGCTGAAGGTATTCACCTGGCTGTCGCCGCTGCTTCAATCATTGCAAGATATTCGTTTTTAATGGAAATGGATAAACTATCACGCGAGGCAGGAATGACGCTTCCAAAAGGGGCCGGTCCTCACGTCGATGAAGCGGCCGCCAAGCTGATCCTCAAAAAAGGGGCATCTGCACTCAGAACCTTTACAAAACTCCATTTCGCCAATACGCAAAAAGCGCAGCGCCTTGCTGATAAAAAACGTTCATAGAAAAAAGCTTGCAGATTTCTCTGCAAGCTTTTTTATCAGCCTCTTAAAACAGCTTGATATGCGTCTTCTAACGCTTTCAGCACTTTGCTGTGCGCCTTTGTCACTTCTTCTTCAGTCAGTGTTTGTTCAGGGTTGACATACTGGAGTGAGAAAGCGACTGACTTCTTGCCTTCCTCCATATGTTCGCCTTCGTATACGTCAAAGACGGTTACCTCTTTCAGAAGCTTTCCGCCAGCCTCTTTAATGACGCTCTCGAGCTGTCCGCTTGTGACGGTTTTATCTGTTACAAGGGCGATATCACGTGTCACAGACGGATATTTCGGAATCGCCGTGTAAACAAGAGGTGCTGTTTCTGCTGCGAGCAACGCATGAAGATCGAGCTCAAATACGTATGTTTCCTTTATATCCAGTTCTTTTTCCAATGAAGGATGGACTTGGCCGATGAAGCCGATCAGAGAACCATTCAATAAAATGTTCGCTGTTCTGCCCGGATGCAGCTGTTTGCGTTCAGACTGTACAAATTCAATGCTGTCTAGGACGTTGAGTTTGTCTAACAGCCCTTCTACAATTCCTTTGACAACAAAGAAATCAACTGGTTTCTTTTCACCCTGCCATAGCTGCTTGCGCCATAATCCGGTAACAGCTCCTGCTACGCGTTCTGTTTCAACAGGTTTTGTGTCCTCTTCCTTCGTCAGGAAAACGGAGCCGACTTCGTACAGTGCAACTGAGTCAGTCTGCCTCGCGATGTTGTAAGAAACAGAATCAAGCAGATTCGGAACAAGACTGTGTCTGAGAATGCTTCTTTCTTCACTCATTGGAAGCGCAAGCACAGTATTCAGTGATTTTTCAATCGCAAACGCTGCCGCTTTCTTCTCGTTTGTCAGTGAGTAAGTGATGGCTTGTGATAAGCCTGCGCCTTCAAGGAAGCGTCTGACTTTACGGCGTTTTGCCTGGTATGGCGTTAACCCGCCTGTAGTTCCCGCTGTCTCAGGAAGCGTAGACGGAATGTTATCGTAGCCGTACAGTCTTGCCGCTTCTTCGATTAAATCCGCTTCTATTGTAATGTCGCCGCGGCGTGATGGGACAGTCACAACGAGAAGTTCACCCGCTTCACCGACCGTAAAACCGAGACGTTTATAAATGCTAATCAGTTCTTCTTTACTGATCGTCAGGCCTAGAACGCTGCTCACTTTGTCAGCAGATACGTGAATGTTATTTGCTTCGATTGTCAGGTGATCTTCCTCAACTGTTCCTGCAAGCACCTCACCGCCGGCATACAGATGGATCAGCTGCGCAGCCCGTTCTGCTGCAAGACGTACGCGCGCCGGATCAATTCCTTTTTCAAATCTTACGCTTGATTCACTTCTCAAACCAAGGTCTTTGGAAGCCTTGCGAACCGTCTGCCCGTTGAAATACGCAGCCTCAAGCAAAATCGTTTTCGTATCTTCCTGAACCTCTGACTCTGCTCCTCCCATGACACCCGCAACGGCCTGCGCTTTCGTTCCGTTTGTAATGACAAGGTGATCGGCGGACAGCTTACGTTCTTGATCATCAAGAGTTACGATCATTTCATTCTCAGCTGCTTTTCTTACTACCACTTCCTTAGAGCCAAATCTGTCATAATCAAACGCATGAAGCGGCTGTCCGTATTCCAACAGGACAAAATTTGTGATGTCAACGACGTTGTTATGCGGACGAATGCCTGCATTCATCAGCTTTGTCTGCATCCAAAGCGGTGACGGAGCAATCGTGACATTTTTAATGATTTTTGCAGTGTACAGCGGGTTCGCTTCTTGATCTTCAATTTTGACTGAAATGTAATCAGACGCTTGTTCTGAAGCAGCCGGATAATCCGTTTGCGGAAGCTTTACCTCAGTATCTAAAATCGCGGCAACCTCGTAAGCAACACCAAGCATGTTCATGGCATCCGCGCGGTTTGGCGTTAAACCCAGCTCAAGAATCGCATCGTCAAGCTGTAAAGCCGCTAAGGCATCGCTTCCTGTTTCAGCGTCATTCGGGAATACGAAAATGCCTTCTGCATACTCCTTCGCCACAAGTTTGCTTTCAATACCAAGCTCCTGTAAGGAACAGATCATGCCGTTTGATTCTTCACCGCGAAGCTTAGCTTTTTTGATTTTGAAATTGCCCGGCAGCACCGCTCCGACTGTTGCAACCGCGACTTTTTGTCCTTTATCCACATTCGGCGCACCGCAAATGATTTGTACAGGGGCTTCAGCTCCAATATCCACAAGGCACTTATTCAGTTTATCAGCATTCGGATGCTGCTCGCGCTCCAGCACATGGCCGATGACAACGCCTTTGATGCCTTCTCCTTTGTATTCAATTCCTTCAACCTCAATACCGGCTCTTGTAATTTTTTCAGCAAGAACAGCCGGGTCCATGCCTTTTAAATCAACATAATCCTCTAACCATTTATAAGAAACAAACATCCTTGCATCCTCCTCTTACGCCTGTTTAAACTGCGAAATAAATCTGACATCGTTTGTATAGAAGTGGCGAATATCATCAATGCCGTATTTCAGCATCGCGATGCGCTCAACACCCATTCCGAATGCGAAGCCCTGATATTCCTTCGGATCAAAGCCAGCCATTTTAAGCACGTTCGGGTGAACCATGCCGGCGCCGAGGATTTCAATCCAGCCTGTTCCTTTACAGACTGAGCAGCCGTTCCCACCGCATTTAAAGCATGTCACATCCACTTCTACTGAAGGCTCAGTAAACGGGAAGAAGCTTGGGCGGAGTCTGATTTCGCGGTCTTGCCCGAACATTTTTTTCGCAACGAGTTCAAGCGTTCCTTTTAAATCACTCATGCTGATGTTTTTGTCAACGACAAGCCCTTCAATTTGCATAAATTGGTGAGAGTGCGTCGCGTCATCGTTATCACGGCGGTATACTTTACCCGGGCAAATGATTTTAACGGGACCTTTGCCTTCATGCTTTTCCATCGTCCGTGTTTGGACAGGAGACGTTTGCGTTCTCATCAAAGTTTCCTCTGTGATGTAAAAGCTGTCCTGCATATCGCGCGCTGGGTGTTCTTTCGGAAGATTGAGCGATTCGAAGTTGTAGTAATCCGTTTCAACCTCTGGCCCTTCCTCGACTGTGTAGCCCATCCCGATAAATAAATCTTCAATTTCTTCAATGACAACAGTGAGCGGATGGCGGCCGCCGACTGCAACAGGGTTCCCCGGCAGCGTGACGTCAATTGTCTGCCCTGCAAGCTTCTGTTTCATTTCCTCTTCTTCAAGCTTCTCGTTTTTGTCAGCAATCGCATTGGCAATGCGCTCCCTTACTTCGTTCGCGAGCGCCCCCATTTTTGGACGTTCCTCAGCAGAAAGCTTGCCCATTCCGCGCAGCACTTCTGTAATCGGCCCTTTTTTTCCGAGATATTGCACCCGAATATCATTGACAACCTTCAATGAGCTTGCCGCTTCTACTTGTTCTAAAGCTTCTTGTTCCAGCTGTTTTAGCTTTTCTTCCATTTTGCATCCTCCTTTTATGTAAACAAACCGTCATATGTCTTTGGAAAATAAAAAAAACCCGTCCCTTGTACAAGGGACGAGTTGTGGCCGCGGTACCACCCTTATTTCAGACAGACTGATGCTGTCGTCAGCTTCATTGACATAACGGAATCAGATTCCGGTTCACCTTTACGCGCAGTGTACGCGGTCCCGGCGACAACTCAAGAGGTGAAGCCAATTTCCGGCTGCGTTAAAAATGCTCTCAGTCAGCGGCATTTTCTCCCTGGAAAGCAGTTGATCAGAAATTGAGGTCCTCTGTCACGGTTTTTGAAATATTATGTTCTATTATAGAGAAATCCAACGCTTGGCGCAACACTATCCTCGCAAGTGATACACGAGGATGGCAGCCGCAACCGCAACGTTTAGTGATTCAGCCTGTCCGTAAAGCGGCACGTACAGGTTCAAATCCGTTTTTTCCAGCAATGCAGCATCCACCCCTGCACCTTCATTTCCTACAATGAGCGCAAAGGATTCAGACTGAGGAATCTCCTGGTAAGGCGCTCCGTTTTGCAGCGCCGTGCCGTATACTTTTACGCCCTCTGCCTTCAATTCGTCCACATATGAAGGCAGGTTTCTTCTCACAACAGGAATATGGAAGTGAGATCCCTGAGCAGATCGCAGTGTTTTTCCGTTAAAGGCGTCCGCCGTGCCGTCACCGAGTACAACCGCATCCAAACCGGCCGCATCAGCCGTTCGAATCATTGTGCCAAGGTTTCCCGGATCTTGCACAGCGTCAATCAGCAGCACCTTGCGTGCCGTTGCCAGCTTTTCTTCAGGCATATGGCACACAGCGGCAATCTGCTGCGGCGTTTCGGTTTCAGTCACAGCTGAAAACGCATCTTCACTCAGCATATAGCACTGGATACCAGTCTCAAGATCTGAAGGAATCTTCGTTTCATCCTTTACAAGGATTTCTTTCACAATGCCCGGGCTTTTCAACGCCTCTTCAACGAGGTGTTCTCCCTCTATCAGAAATGTATTTGTTTTTGTTCGTTCTTTTTTTGTGTGAAGCTTTTTCCAATCCTTCACTTTTTGGTTTTTTGCCGATTCTATTTGTTTCACTGTCTATGTGGCGCTCCTTTTTTTAACATGATGTTATTATATCGCAAGAACAGCACATAATAAACCAGGTGCAGGGTTAGAATATACGTATTACATTTTAGAAAAAGGAGCGTTTTACATGGATCTTAATTTACGTCATGCCGTCATCTCCAATGTCACCGGCAATAATCAGGAGCAGCTTGAGCATACAATCGTAGATGCGATTCAAAGCGGTGAAGAAAAAATGCTTCCAGGGCTCGGCGTTTTATTCGAAGTCATTTGGCAGCACGCATCCGAAAGTGAGAAAAACGAAATGCTGAAAACGCTTGAAGGCGGATTAAAATCCGCCGAATAAGACATGAAACCGGGTGACAGCGCCCGGTTTTTTTCTTATATAATAAAAACATGATGAGGGGGAACGCCATGTTTTTACAGCGGTTATTAGCGAAAAAAATTATTGCTGAAGTTAAAAAAATGTACGAACGTGAAGTCATTATTGTAAACACGGACGGTCTTATTATGGCAGGCACAAACGATGAGCGTGTCGGACAATTTCATGAGGGAGCGCTTATCTGCGCAAAAGAAAGACGCAGCGTGATTATTACAAAAGAAGATGAAACAAGGTTAAAAGGAGTGAAAGCAGGCATAAACCTCCCTGTATTTTTTGACCATGATGTGATCGCCGTCTTCGGGCTGACAGGTGAGCCTGCAGAGATTCAGCCATTCGGAGAACTGCTTCGAAAAATGACAGAGCTGTTCATTAAGGAATCGCGGCACTTAGAGCAATCCCAGTGGCGTGAGAGAATGCTGGAGTCTTTTATGATCGATTGGCTGCAACTAAAGGAGTGGTCTCCCAGTTTTCTTGAGAAAGCTCAGCTTCTTGGTGTTGACCTTTCCTCCCGGCGCCAAATGATTCTTATTCAGGGGTATGAGTGGTCACGTCATGATATTGAAAAAATGGCACGCATCTGGAAATCATCGTACCCTGCGGATTTGTTCATCAGGTGGGGAAATGAACGGATTTTGATTAATCATGAAGTGCCGCAGCATGAACAAAGGGATCGGCTTTTACGGAAAATCCTTCACATTTGTTCGTTTGCCAATACCGCAAGCAGCCAATATACAGCAGCTGGCGCCGGAAGGGCTGTCGCAAGCTCCAGCCTGACAGAGTCATACGAGCAAGCGGAAAAAGCGCTGGCTGTCAGCCTTAAGCGAAAAACGCCCATATTTGAAGAGGATCTGAAGCTTGATATGTGTCTGACGGAGATCAGCCCGGGAACCCGAAACGAATTTCCGCAAAGAGTATTAGGAGATGCGCTAGAGCATCAGGAACTTATGAATACGATACGGACTTTCTTTCATCACGATTTGTCTTTGAAACAAACCGCTGAAGACATGCATATACACATCAATACATTGCGTTATCGTCTGTCTAAGGCTGAACAGCTGACGGGTTTACGTTTTGACCGTACCGAGGACGTCGTCACGATGTACGTCGCACTCTATTTTTTAGATCAAGATACAAAATAGAGAGAGTTTCAGTTTCATTTTTTGTATGTTTCTCCATGGAAGGCTTTGCTTTTTTTCTCTTACAATAGATTGGAAGCGTTTTTTGACAGGGGGATGGGTGAAATGATCACCAAGGATGTAAAGGAACAGCTGATTCTGGTCTCCGGACCAGAAAACTTTGATGACTCGAATGCCGGCCGTCTCGTCTATTCATATGATGCGACGCCTCAGTATCAGTCTATGCCTGATGCCGTGATTGCTCCGAGGAATACTGATGAAGTATCACGCATTTTAACAATTTGCAGCGAACATCGAGTGCCGATCGTTCCAAGAGGATCAGGGACAAACCTGTGCGGCGGCACGTGCCCGACTGAAGGCGGACTTGTGCTTCTCTTTAAGCACATGAACCGGATTCTTGAAATTGATGAAGAAAATTTAACTGCCACAGTTCAGCCGGGCGTTATTACGCTGGATATGATCAAGGCAGTTGAAAGCAAAGGTTTGTTTTATCCGCCCGATCCGAGTTCTATGAAAATATCAACTATCGGCGGCAACATCAATGAAAATTCCGGCGGGCTCCGCGGATTAAAATACGGCGTCACCCGCGACTATGTTATTGGACTGGAGGTTGTGCTCGCAAATGGTGACATCATCCGCACCGGCGGAAAACTCGCAAAGGATGTGGCCGGATACGATCTCACACGTCTTTTTGTCGGCTCAGAAGGAACACTCGGCATTGTGACAGAGGCAATCGTCAAGCTCGTTCCAAAGCCTGAAACAAAAAAGACGCTGCTTGCCCTATATGAAAATATCGATGCCGCTGCTCAAACGGTATCAGACATCATTGCCGCAAAAATCATACCCGCCACGCTTGAATTTCTCGACCAGCCTACACTTTTGGTGATTGAGGATTATGCCAAAATCGGACTTCCGACAAGCGCAAAAGCAGTTTTGTTAATTGAACAAGACGGGCCATATGAAACTGTTGAACGGGATATGGAAAAGATTGAGGCGATCTGCAAAAAAGGCGACGCCGTTTCCGTTCAGACCGCACAAACAGAGGAGGAAGCGTTTGCCCTGACTGAAGCCCGGCGTTCTGCACTTTCTGCCCTAGCCCGCCTCAAACCGACGACGATTTTAGAGGATGCGACCGTTCCTCGCTCAGAAATCGCCAATATGGTTAAAGCGATTAATGATATTGCTGCTAAATATGATATTTCCATCTGCACCTTTGGCCATGCGGGAGACGGGAACCTTCACCCGACATGCACGACAGACATAAGAAATAAGGATGAAATGGAACGTGTCGAACAGGCTTTTGCCGAGATTTTTGAGAAAGCGATTGAACTTGGCGGGACGATAACCGGAGAGCACGGAGTCGGGGAAATGAAAGCGCCTTACTTGGAAATGAAGCTGAAAAAAGAAGGCATTGATGCGATGAAAGCGTTGAAAGCGGCATTTGACCCCCGGAACATATTAAATCCCGGCAAAATGTTTGCGAAAGATGCGAGAAAACGTGTGGTGACGGAAAGATGACAACAGAAAAAGAAATGAAACAGATCCAAAATGAATTTAAAGAGCGTATGGATGAAGGCGAGTTATTAAATTGTATGCGCTGCGGTTTCTGTCTTCCTTCCTGTCCGACCTATATCGAATCGGGATTTCAGGAAACACACTCTCCGCGCGGGCGCATCGCCTTAATGAAAGCCGTAGCCGACGGTATGATTGAACCGGATGAAGATGTCGAACGGTCGCTGTCACTTTGCCTCGGCTGCCGCGCCTGTGAGCCTGTATGCCCGTCTGGCGTGAAATACGGGCAGCTGCTTGAGGAAGCCAGAGATATTATCCACCAAAATAAAAAACACTCGCTTGGTGAACGTGTCATGCGAAAGACGGCTTTTCACGAGCTGTTTCCGCATCAAAACCGCATGCGCTCAGCTGTAAGCCTTATCGGTTTGTATCAGCGTTCAGGACTGCAAACCGCTGTGCGAAAATCAGGCATGCTTCGGGTCCTGCCTGAGCATTTGCGGACGATGGAAGCTGTTCTTCCTGATGTTCCAAAAAGCAAAGACATGAAACATCGGCCGCGTTTCCTGCCGTCCATTGGTCCCATGAAAAAACGGGTCGCCTTTTTTTCGGGCTGCTTAATGGATACAATGTTTTTACCGACCAACAACGCCACATTGAAGCTTTTACAGCTGGCAGGCTGCGACATTGTCATTCCGCCTGAACAGGCTTGCTGCGGGGCGCTTCATGGACACAGCGGTGAAAAAAACACAGGGAAAGAGCTCGCGAAACAAAATATCGCTGCTTTTGAAGCGTTAGACGTGGATGCAGTCATTACAAACGCAGGAGGATGCGGAGCCTTTCTCACTGAATATGATCATTTGCTGAAGGATGACCCTGAGTGGTCGGAACGGGCTGCTGCGTTTGTTCAGAAGCTGAAAGATTTTTCGTCCGTTTTGGTTGAGCTCGATTTCCATCAAATGGATCTAGCACTCGAGACGCCGCAGATCATTACCTATCAAGATTCATGTCATCTAAGAAATGTGATGCATACGTCACTCGAGCCCCGCCAGCTTCTTAAAAGCATCAAAGGGGCGGAATTCAAAGAAATGGAGAAAGCAGACAGCTGCTGCGGGTCAGCGGGAATTTACAACATCGTCGAAGCTGAAATGTCTATGAAAATACTGGACAGCAAAATGGCTGCCGTCAAAGCAACCGAAGCGATCCTCATTGTAACAGCAAATCCCGGCTGCCTGCTGCAGATGAAGCTCGGGATTGAACGCGAAGGACTAAGCGGTAAAGTCAGAGCCGTTCACCTGGCTGATCTGCTATTGGAAGCAGCCAGGCACAAAACATCATGAGAAAGCCCAAAACAGACACTGTTTTGGGCTTTTGTGCGTTATTCCATCGGACTGCAAATTTCGATATAATGTCCATCCGGATCAGCGATATAGGCGACCGTCTGCCCCCATGGTTTCACTTTTGGCTCCCCGATAATCGATACGCCTTGTTCTCTCATCCTTTTGATGACCGCTTCTACATTTTCAGTAACAAACCCGATTTCAAATGTGTTTGAAGCAGATGTATCCGGAATGTCCAGCGCCGTGATGTCTCTGGCGCTTTCCCGCGTATTAAGCGCCAATATCGTAGACCCTGTATCAAATTCGACATAAGTGCCGTGTTCAGCACGAATCGGCAGTCCTAAAATATCCCGGTAAAAATGAATAGCCCGCTTGCTGTCCGATACGTATAGAATAAGATATTTCATTGATAGATTCATTGAAACCCCCCTCAACATTTTCAATAGTCCTTCTAGCCCGGTATAGACGCTTCCATCCTTAAGCTCGGATCTTTCCACATCTGCGCCCATTTTTTCACAGCCGCCACGATAATAATGAAGCCTAACACCAGCATGATGATAGATAATACGCCATTCAATACACTATATCCTGCTGCTTCAGGATTGAGATACACATTGCGCACCATCCAATAGCCCGCATAATTGACAGTGACATATAAATAGGCAAGCGGGATAAGGCAAGTCAGAATGTATCGGCGTTTATCAGCGATTTTCAGCACGATGGTCGCTCCGATAATCAGCCCCACTGAAGCCATCAGCTGATTAGAAACGCCGAACAGCGCCCAAATGGAACCGATATCTCCTGAATACAGCAAGTACCCCCACATCAAACAGGCAAGCGCGCTGGCAAATACAGAGCCCGGAATCCAGTCTGTTTTCTTCAGCGGCTTATACACCTCCCCGAAGAAATCCTGGATCAAATAACGGGCGACGCGTGTGCCGGCGTCAATCGCTGTTAAAATAAAGACCGCTTCAAACATAATGACAAATTGGAAAAAGTATGAGGCCAAATGGCTGAAAAACGGCATTCCGGTAAAAATATAAGTCATTCCCACCGCAAGTGTGACGGCTCCCCCTGTTCTTCCTTCTAAGTCCAAACCGATTTCCCTGCTCAATTCAGGCAAATGTACGACATTCATGCCAAGCGTACGGAAAACCTCAGGCGTGCTGTTAATCGCAAAGTAATCAGCAGGCTGTAAAGCGGTCGCTGCAATCAGCGCCATGATGCCGACAAGACACTCAACAAGCATTGCGCCAAACGCAACCGGCTTCATATCACTCCATTTATTCAGCATTTTCGGTGTCGTTCCTGAGCCGACAAAGGCATGGAACCCAGAGATCGCCCCGCAGGCGATGGTTATTGAGATGAACGGCCAGACAGGTCCTGCCAGCACCGGCCCGCCGCCTTTTACGAATTCTGTAAACGCAGGGAACGGAATGGACGGATTGACGACAAACACACCAACAATCAAAGCGATAAAAACACCGATTTTCATAAAGCTGCTTAAATAATCACGCGGAGCAAGAAGCAGCCAAACGGGAAGCGCAGCCGCAAAAAACGCATAAACAGGAAGCGCTATTGCAAGCGTTTTCGTATCTAGTGTTAAAAAGTCACCGAGCGCTGTAGTCTGTACCCATGGACCGATAAAGACTCCTGCCATTAAAAAGAGAAAGCCGACCGTTGAAGCGAGCTTTAAATTTCCCGTTTTCTTATAAAATAAGCCCACACCCATCGCAATCGGTATCGTAATCCCTACCGCAAATGTTCCCCATGGATTACGTTCAAGCGCATGCAAGACAACCATCGACAGGCCCGCCATTGTGATCGTGATGATAAACAGCATGGACAGTCCTGTACAAAATCCTGCAACAGGGCCAAGCTCATCCTTCGCCACTTCCGACAGCGATTTTCCGTTTTTGCGCATCGATGCAAACAACACCACAATATCATGGACGGCTCCCCCAATTACCGCCCCGATTAACAGCCACAATAATCCCGGCAAATAGCCAAACTGCGCCGCCAGAATTGG
Organism: Bacillus sp. SJZ110; assembly: GCF_006715455.1. NCBI lineage: Bacteria > Bacillati > Bacillota > Bacilli > Caryophanales > Bacillaceae > Bacillus > Bacillus sp. SJZ110. Next base: position 85,361 of record NZ_VFNF01000005.1, read on the forward strand.
TCCAACCAGCGGCCCGGCCGCTGCGATCGCGGCAAAGTGGTGGCCGAACGAAACCCATTTATTTGTAGGCACATAGTCTTTCCCATCCTCAAGCGCATGAGCAGGTGTTGGCTTGTCATCATTCACTTTGAGAACCTTCACCATCATAAATGTTCCGTATAAACGATAGGCAATAGCCAAAATACACATTGATGCTATCACAATTGTAACCGCATTCATTTTCTCCCATCCCCTTTGCTGTTTTTCATAAATATATCATAATTTCATGGTGAAAAGCGGTCATTTTTTCCTATACAAAAAGCCGGCTTGAACGGGCCGGCTCGTGGCAGTTGAAAGACAAGCCGGAGAGAAATCTCCGGCTTAGCTTCTCTTATGACTGTTTTTTCAGGCGGATCACATTCCAGGAAAGCGGCGTGAAATGAGCAGTTAAGCCGTTTTCGCTGACAGACGATGTTCCGTTGGAATGCGGAACGACATTTTTTCTGTTATGCTGGTTTGTCGCTTTGATATCCTGATGCTCAAGTACGATGTGCTCTGCGATTTGGTAGGATTCAAAGCCTCTGAGCGAAATCTCCGTCTCCATCTGATCCTCAGCCTTGTTTACCGCAAAAATAGTGAGGGTTTCTTCCTCTTCAGAGTACACAACAGCAGCATCAACATATGGCACATCAGTGAAATCAGAACAGTCGTACTTCGGAGAAGAAATAAGCGGTTTCAGTGACTCGCCCCTTCCATAAACAGAAGCATGCATGTATGGATAGAAAATCGGCTGTCTCCATGCTTCACCGCCTTTTTCCGTCATGATCGGCGCGATGACATTGACAAGCTGTGCAAGACACGCAATTTTCACACGGTCTGCGTGCTGCAGCATCGTAATGAGCAGAGAGCCGACTAATAAGGCATCTTCAAAATTGTAAATATCCTCTAAAATCGGACGCGCAGTGATCCACGGTTCGACTTTTTTATCAGCCTCATTTGAGTGATACCATACGTTCCATTCATCCAGAGATAGATTGATTGTTTTCTTGCTGCGTGTTTTTGCTTTTACATAGTCACAGGTCGCAGCGACTGATTTGATAAAATGATCCAAATCCATGGAACGGGCCAAGTAGTTTGGCAGATTGTTATCCCGGTTTCCGTAGTAAGTGTGAAGAGAGATATAGTCGACATGCTCATACGTATGCTCAAGCACCTTCGCTTCCCAATCGATAAAGGTCGGCATGCCGCTGTTTGAGCTGCCGCAGGCAACGAGTTCAATTGATGGGTCAACCCACTTCATGACCTTTGCTGTCTCTGCAGCAAGCCGTCCGTATTCATCAGCTGTTTTGTGGCCGATCTGCCACGGTCCATCCATTTCGTTTCCTAAGCACCATGTTTTGATGCCATACGGCTGTTCATAGCCATGCGATCTTCTTAAATCACTCCAGTAAGAGCCTTTCGGATGGTTGCAATATTCAACGAGATTACGAGCGGCATCTATGCCTCTTGTGCCAAGGTTGACGGCCATATTGACCTCAGTGTTCACCTTTTTTGCCCAAGATAAAAATTCATTTGTTCCCACTTCATTGGTTTCTGTCGTTTGCCATGCCAAGTCAAGCCGTCTCGGGCGGTTTTCGACTGGTCCGACACCGTCCTCCCAGTTGTATCCGGATAAAAAGTTTCCGCCCGGATAGCGGATGATGGGAACCTGTAATTCTTTGATCAGCGACTGGACATCTTTTCTAAATCCATCTTCATCCGCTTCAGGGTGATCAGGCTCGTATATGCCTTCATATACCGCACGACCCATATGTTCGATAAACGAGCCATAAATCCGTTTATCTACTTCACCGATTTTATATTCTTTGTCTACAATCATTCGCGCTTTTTTCATCACACGTTTCCTCCTTCATTAACCTTTGACTCCCCCTACCGTCAGGCCGGAGATAAAGTACTTTTGGAAAAACAAGAAAATGATAATCACCGGCAAAATCGCAAATACTGAGCCGGATATAAGCATGTCGTAATTATTTCCATAAGGGCTCAGCAAGCTGGACAGCCCTATTGGAAGCGTAAACATTTCTTTCGACCGAAGCACAATCAGCGGCCACAAGAAGTTGTTCCAGCTGTTTAAGGACTGAAGGATAATCATCGCACCGAAAGCCGGTTTCATCAGCGGTGCCATAATCCTGAAAAAGATGCCGAATTCCGTACAGCCGTCCATCCTTGCAGAGTCCAGCAGATCTCTTGGAAGGCCAAGAGCATATTGCCTGAAAAAGAAAACGGCAACAGGTGAAACGATAAACGGCAATATGACACCCGTATATGAATCGATCAAGTGCAGTCCGACAGTAAGTTTAAACAGAGGAAGCATCATCACTTCCAGCGGAACCATCATAATAATCAGCACAAGAACAAAGATGATATTTCTTCCCTTAAAATCATAAACCGCAAGCCCGTACCCGATCATCGAAGAAAAAAACAGAGTGAGCACGGTCGTAAAAAGTCCGAGTACAAGACTGTTAAAAAACCATTTGAAATAAATGCTGCCGCCATTAAACAGAAATGTGTAGTTATCAAAACTCATCACTTTTGGATCAATATCAAGATTCAGCCCCACACGCAAAAGCTCAGATGACGGCTTTAATGATCCTAAAAGCAAACAGAAAATCGGAAAAAGATACAATAGGCTCAGCATCATAAAAAACAGGGTTAGCGCAATTCTATAAACGCTAAACTGAGGACTGTGCCGCAACATTTATCCCTCCCCCTTAAACGAGCCTGACAGCTTTAATGAAATCAGGCTGACAACAAGGATCACAATCAAAAGCACAATGCCGATGGCCGCTCCGTATCCCATTTCGTTGTAGGCAAGTCCCTGCTGATACAAATATCCGACAAGCGTCAGACCAATATTACCCGGGGAATTATTCTGCCAAAGGACGTAGCTTTCCTCAAACATCCTGAAGCCGCCGATGATGCTGATGGTCAGCACATATACGGTTACAGGCTTGAGAAACGGCAGCGTGATGTGCAGAAATTTTTTCATTGTATTCGCGCCGTCTATATCAGCGGCTTCGTACAGCTCTTTCGGCACATTTTGCAAACCGGCTAAAAAGTAAAGGATGTTGATTCCCATCCATCTCCATGAAGCAAGCAGCACCATCAAAAACATGCCGGTATGTTCATTGTTCATCCAGTTCTGAGGTGAAAAGCCGAGTTTGAGTAGGATGGAATTGGCCAGAGACGTTTCCATTTCTCCGAAGATCAGCCGAAAAATGATCCCCGCGACAATGGTGGAGGTCAATGCCGGGATGAATAATGCTGATTTAAATATATTTCTAAATTTGACCAGCTTTGAATTCAGGAATATGGCCAGAAGCAATGGAACAGGAATCAGCACGATCAGCGTCCAAAAGGTGTATTCCAGCGTATTCCAAAGGGCGGTATAGAACGTCGGGTTGTTTAGCGCTGTATAATTAGACAAACCGACAAAGGACACCTCTCCCGGCAATATTCTTTGAAAGCTCATGATGAAGACACTAATGATGGGGTATAGAAAAAATACGAGAAAGGATAAAACGAATGGCGCTGTAAACAGATAGGGCGCCGCTTTTTTCGAATAAAATACATCTCGCCAGCCTGATTGTTTCGCAGCTGAAGGAACGGGATGAACCGTTCCCGTTTTCACAGGTTTCATGAGAACCTCCCCGCTTTCACTTTTTGAATGGGATTCTATTTCTGTTTCAGTTCACCTGCCGCTCTGTCCAAGGCTTGTTTAGGCGTTTTTTGCTGAGATTTAAGCGCGTCGAACAATACGCTTCTGTTGACAAGGTCTGAAGCCTTGGCAAAATCCTCATGTAAATAAATTGGATTGATTTCATCCTTGATATCGAGCAGCACAGAAAAAATGCCTGTTCCGTTTTGGAAGTAATCCGTGTATTTGTTTTTCTCTTTCAATTCCTTGGAGCTCCAAACATCCCAGCGAAGCGGGTCAAAGCCGAGTACGCTCCAGAGTTTTTTATTTCCTTCTTCAGAGCCCTTCGCAAAGGCCAAAAACTCTTTTGCTAACTCAACATGCTTGGATTGCTTCGGTACAACAGTTGCCGTACCGCCCAAACCTGCCGAGCGGTCGCCCCCCTCTTTCCATGCCGGGAGCGGTCTGATGGCAATCTTCCCTTTCAGATCAGGCATATAATCGATAAATCTTCCCATATACCAAATCGGCATGAGGACTGAAGCAGCTCCTCCTTGGTTCATAAAGCCGTAGTATTCTTCACTGTGATGCCCGCCGCCCGGCGCAGGAATCATCGTTTTATCATTGATCATGTCTTTTAAATATTGAAGTGTTTTTACGTTGGTGTCATTATTGAGGATCAGCTTGCCGTTTTTATCATAATAGCCTGAGTTTTGCTGTGAAATCATAGATAAGAACGTTGCGGAATCATTTGTTTCCACCGTTCCCATCGGCTTCCCGGTCACTTTGCGCACTTTCTGTCCGGCTTTATGGTAATCATCCCATGTTTTAATATCGTCAGGATTGACGCCGGCTTTTTTCATCACATCCATGTTATAAAACATGACCGTTGTCCCTACATGTGTATCGAGTCCGTAAAGCTTTCCGTTTTTGCTGTACAATGTCAGCCGCGCCTCAACGAATTTATCGCGATCCTTTTCAATCAGCGGAGTCAAGTCGGCAAGCGGTATGTCAGAGCCCTTCAAAAAGTTTGAAAAACGGGCCAATTCGACATCTGCAATATCAGGAACGCCTTCTCCCGCTATTAGGGAGATAGATAAGTTATCGTGCATTTGTCCATATGGATAAACGACCGTATTCAGCTTAATTTTGCGGTCAGGATATTTTTTGTTCCATTCCTTCACCATTTCCACATAGAACTGCTCATGAAGCCCGTTAAATGTCCAAAAGGTCAGCTCGGTTTCACCCGACTTCCCGGATGATCTTTCTACTGAACACCCAGCAATGACTAATGTCAGCAGCATCATGAGCACAAGAAAACAGACAGTCATTTTTTTCATCTGCGTTACCCCTTCCATTCGAGGTGCGGGCTATTCATATAGACCATGGTTGATCAGCGTTTTGTTTTCATTAATGATTCTTAATCCGGTGCAGCGGTCTCTTAAGGTGTGCGCATGTCTGAAGGCATTCTTGACGGAATCCTGCCCGACACCGATTTCGTCAAAATTCGCAGGGCCTCCGGCTGATCTCAGCCAATCAGCCAGCACTTCTCCTTCCGGGAGAGTTTGATAAGCCGATTGGATGGCTTGCCGCCGGCTCGGTGAAAATTCGTTCAGCCCGTCATCCTGAGCGAGCTTTCTGTATGTGTCAGTTAATAAAACAGCTGCACAGCCCACCTTTGCCCCATGAAGAATCTGTGGCCGTTTTTTCTCCATTAATTCCATCTCAATCCAATGTGAAATATGATGCTCTCCGCCTGATGCCGGGCGGGAATGATCTAATGCCAGCATGACAAGCCCCGATACAAGTAAAGACTCCATCAAAACCCGTATGCCTGTTTCCGTTTTCATCGCAATGTCTTCTGTGTGTTCAATGCAGGCAGCAAGCGCCTCCTGAACGATCTTAGCTCCTGCAGGCGAATAAGGCTCACCGGCAAGATGCCGGGATATTTCCCAATCTGCTAAAGACGTGATTTTACCGAGCATGTCACCAAAGCCAGCCGCCACCATTGACTGCGGTGCCGCTTTTAATAGATCCAGATCAGCGAACAGCGCAGATGGGGCCTTCGTTTGAATGGTTGTTTTCGTGCCGTATAAAATAATCGGCGCCCCTGCTGATGTAAAACCGTCTACAGATGGAGCAGTCGGATAAGAAATAAACGGCAAATCTCTTTGAAACGCCGCAAAGCGGACGATATCATGAATCGTGCCCGAACCGACTGCGATCATGACATCCGTTGGTTGTTTCGTATGGATCAGCACATGAATGAGCGATCGTTCATCAGCTGTCACATCTCCGGCTTCATTTTCTGGAATGATCAGGCACTCGGCCTGAAATCCTGCTTGATTCAGTCGGTTTTCTAAATCAATTCCTGCAATGCGGTGTGTATTCGCGTCGCAGACAAGGACAATATGTTGATTGTTTTTTCGTTTTACATAATCCAAAAGCGAATCAGCTGCTTGCTTACCGAGAACAATTTCTTCAACTTTTATAGGTAACGTCTTTTCTCCGGCGTGTTCAAAAGCACGCTGAACGTCAGCTGCGATACGATTCATATCAGAATCCCCTCCTCAGCCAATTTGGTTACATCTTTAATAGAATCCAGCACATAATCCGGCGTGTACAAACGCTGTTCACCCTGTTTCGCAGAACCAGTTAGCACTAAGGCGCTTTTCATGCCATAAAGCTTCCCCATCGCAATGTCAGATTCAATGCTGTCTCCTATAATCATGCATTCATGTGCGGACAGCCCCATTGCTGTACAGGCAGCCTCCACCATCAGCCATGACGGTTTTCCGACAACAAGTTCAGTCTTCGCTTGTGCGGAAGCCTCTATCGCCCCAATCATTCCAGCCACATCAATGGCATTTCCGTCTTCGTTCGGAAAAGAGCGGTCTTTGTTTGTAGCGATAATACGAGCGCCGCCGGCAGCCGCTTGAAAGGCTTGATTTAAATCTTCGTACGTGAGCGTTTCATGAAGGGAGATCACGAGCCAATCCGCTTCCTTCGGTTCGTTCGCGTTCTGCACACCGGCCAGCCTCAGCTCGTCAACCAAGCCTTGCTCCCCAAGCACCCATACCTTTGAAAAACGATAATGTTTTTTCAGAAAAGCCGCTGTCACGCTTGATGACAGAACAATGTCGTTTACGTCCGTTTCAATCCCCGCGCCAAGAAGTTTTTTTCTGCACATGGCACGGGAGATATTCCCCCGGTTGCTTAAAAAGACGATTTTCTTTCCCATTCTCCTAAGCGTTTTGATCGCTTCTCTTGCTCCTTCGATCAACTCATTTCCTCTGAATACAGTACCGTCCAAGTCAATCAGAATGCCAGCCGGTGACACAGGCGTATCATGACTGGCCATAATACGCATTTGCTCCGTGTTTTCGATAAAAATGCTTTTCATGCAGGACTGTATTGATTGGGGTTACATCCTTGTTCAGCATAATGGAGTGATAGGCCATTTCGGCAACCGTTTCTAATACAACTGCGTTATGAATGGCATTTAAGGCGTCAGTGCCCCAGCAGAACGGTCCGTGATTATTCACGAGCACACCCGGCACCTGTTCGTAGTTATGATGCTGAAAGGTTTCCGCTATGACTTTTCCTGTATTCAGTTCGTAGTCATGAATGATTTCTTCATCGTACATTTCTCGAGTACATGGAATCGCACTGTCAAAATAATCAGCATGGGTCGTGCCTAACGGAGGGATGTCTCTGCCCGATTGCGCCCAGCTTGTCGCCCATTGAGAATGGGTATGGACAATTCCCCCGATATTCGGAAAGGCTTTATATAAATAAACATGGGTAGGTGTATCTGAAGAAGGCTTAAGCGAGCCTTCGACGACCTCTCCATCAAGGTTCAAAACAACCAAGTCATCGGCTGTCAGGTCGCTGTATTCGACTCCGCTAGGTTTGATGACAATTCTTTCTTTTTCACGGTCAATGCCGCTGACATTTCCCCACGTAAAGGTTACCAGCTGATGCTCTTGAAGCTTCAGGTTGGCAGCCAGCACTTCTTTTTTTAATGTTTCAAGCATGCTCCATCACCCTTTATCAATTCTTTTTGGCGGCAGATGAAAATTGAAGATTTTTGATCGTTTTCAGACGTTTCATGACATGGTTTTCTTTTCCGAAATAATGAACCAGCTCTTTATATTCAGCGTACAATTTTTCATAAACCGCGGCGTTTTCGGCATTTGGCGTATAAGTTATATCTTTCAGTTTTCCCATGTTCGCCGCTGCCTCTTTGATGTCATCGTAGCCGCCTTTTTCTTTGCCTGCTGCAAGCGCGCCGAAAATGGCAGATCCTAAGGCTGGGGCTTGCGGTGAACCAGAGATTTTAATGTCCATGTTTGTCACATCCGCATAAATCTGCATGACAAACGGGTTTTTCTCAGCTATTCCGCCGGCTGCGTATAGTTCCTCAATCGGAACACCGCTTTCTTTGAATGTTTCGATAATCATCCGTGTTCCGTAAGCTGTCGCCTCAACTAACGCTCTATAAATCTCTTCAGGCTTCGTCAGCAGTGTCATGCCAAGCATCATCCCTGTTAAATCTGCATCAACAAGAGTTGAACGGTTTCCATTCCACCAATCTAAAGCAAGCAGGCCGCTTTCACCTGGCGCTTGATGGTTTGCTTTCTCACTCAGCAGCTCATGAACGCCAATGTTTTTTTCCTTTGCTTCCTCTTGATAAGCTGGCGGGACACATGTTTTCACAAACCAGTCAAAATGATCGCCGACACAGGACTGCCCGGCTTCATATCCCGCATAGCCCGGGAGAATTCCATTGTCCACAACGCCGCACATACCTGGAACGATATGCACCTCTTCACCAAGAAGAACATGGCACGTTGAGGTTCCCATAATCATCAGCATTTTCCCTGGCTCTGTAATGCCGACCGCCGGTACGGAAACATGAGCGTCCACATTGGCAACCGCAACAGCCGTTCCCGGGAGAAGCCCTGTCAGTTTTGCCATTTTTTCAGTCAGACTGCCGGCTTTTTCTCCTACCGAATGAATAGAACCTGCCAATTTGTCCTTTGTAATCGTTTTCATTGAAGGGTTTAATTTCTCAAAGAAATCATCTGACGGATACCCCGCTTTTTCACTCCACATCGCTTTATACCCTGCGGTACAATTGCTTCGCTTGAGCGAGCCGCACAGCTGGTACACGATCCAGTCCGCAGCCTCGATGATCCGGTCAGCCGCTTCATAAATGTGAGGCGCTTCCTCGGCAATTTGCATGACCTTTGGAATCATCCATTCTGATGAAATTTTTCCTCCGTACCGCTGTAAAAAAGCCTCTCCTTCTTCTTCCGCGATTTGATTGAGCCGATCAGCATGTTTTTGGGCCGCATGATGCTTCCAGAGCTTCACATAGCTGTGCGGCTCCTCTTCATATTCAGGCAGCATGCATAACGGCTGCCCGCTGCTGTCAATAGGAAGGATCGTACATGCCGTGAAATCAATTCCAATCCCGATAATGTCTTTCGGTTCAACGCCCGTCTGTTCGAGTAAAGACGGAATGGTTGTTTCCAAGACTTCGAGGTAATCAGCAGGGTGCTGCAGCGCCCAGTCGCGCGGCAGCTTTTGACCGGTTTTTGGAAGGACGGTATCAATGACAGCATGCCTGTATTCTTTTACAGCAGCCGCAAGTTCCTCCCCTGTTTGGACATGAACGAGCACTGCTCTTCCTGATAAAGTTCCAAAATCAACCCCTATTGTGTAAGCCATGTGACATCCCCCTCTACTTTTGAAGCCGGTAAAGCGCCTCGTTCCATTTTAACTCGTGTTTCAGTTTATGAATTGTCGTATCACGGGAAATGAGAACACTTTCGATCCCCGCCATTTCCGCCCAATCAAGCATTTGCTCCGCTGTCAGTTCATAAGACAGGCAGGTATGATGTGCACCGCCGGCTAAAATCCATGCCTCCGCTGCTGTTTTCAATGACGGCTCCGGCTTCCAGAGAACACGGGCAACCGGTAAATTCGGCATGTCTTTTTCAATTTCCTGGCCGTTGACTTCATTCAGCACAAGGCGGAAACGCCCGCCAATATCAACAATGCTAGCTTGAATGGCAGAACCGCTGATGCCGTTAAATACAAAACGCGCAGGGTCCTCTTTGCCGCCAATCGAAAGCGGATGAACCTCGATTTTCGGCTGATCCAAAGCGACAGTCGGACACACTTCAAGCATGTGAGAGCCCAGAATCATTTCATTTCCCGGTTCAAAATGGTACGTGTAATCTTCCATGAAGGAAGTTCTTTTTCCTTTAGCCATGATTTTCATCATCCGTACAAGGGCCGCTGTCTTCCAATCTCCTTCACCGGCAAACCCGTAGCCTTTCTCCATCAGGCGCTGAACGGCAAGTCCCGGCAGCTGTTTCATTCCGTGCAGCACTTCAAACGATGTCGTAAACGCTGTGTATCCGCCTTGCTCAAGAAAAGCGGTTAAGCCAAGTTCAATTTTCGCCTGTTCTTTAATGGACGCTACCTTTGCTTCGTCACGTTTTGTTTCCTCACTGATCACATATAGTCTGTCATACTCGGCATAAAGCGTGTCAACCTCGTCGTCCGTAATGCGATCCATCACTTCAACGAGATCCCCGATGCCATATCCGTCAACCTGCCAGCCAAATTGAATATGCGCTCCCACCTTGTCTCCGTCCGTTACCGCGACATGACGCATGTTGTCTCCAAATCTGGCAACCTTAATATGTCTGCTTTCATTTAATGCAGCCGCCGTATCCATCCACTGGGACATTTCTTTTTTCACTTCTTCATCATCCCAATAGCCGGCAATGACTTTTCGGCTAAGCCCCATTCTCGAGTTGATGTAACCGTACTCACGATCGCCATGCGCGGATTGGTTGCTGTTCATAAAATCCATGTCAATCGTACCCCACGGGATATCGCGATTATATTGGGTATGCAAATGCATAAGCGGTTTTTGATAAGAGGAAAGGCCTTCTATCCACATTTTTGCAGGGGAAAATGTGTGCATCCATGTAATAATGCCAGCACATGTCTCACTGTACTCCGCTTCTCTTAACAGCTCTCTAATGGTTTCCGGTGAAGTGACGACGGGCTTATGAGTGATTTTATATCTGGAAGAAATCCCGCTGAGCCCCTCACAAATGCTTTTAGCATGCTGATCTACGAGTTCCAGCGTCTCTTCCCCGTATAGGTGCTGGCTTCCTGTCACAAACCAGAATTCATAATCCTTTGTCTGAAGCATGTAAACTGCCCCTTTCTCATAAAATAAAACGCTTTCAAATACAAAAGATACGTACTAATAATAGAAAATAAACCTATAAATAAATATTTGTACGAACAATTTCATTATAGTAATTGACTATTATACTGTCAATCTTTTCTTTTAAAAAAAGCCGGGGGCAGAGCCCGGCTTTTTGATTCAATAGGACGGCCAGCCCGAACTCCAATTCAAATCATTGATAAGAAGCTTTGGAATGCCGTTGTCATTGGCATCATAGGCATGGCGAACAAGAATGTTTCCGTTCACAATATCCTGGCCTCCAGGTCCTTTCCATTGGTCATTGCCCGAATCCAAAATGGTGCCTCCGCCTTCAAGCATGCTTTTTCCGCTTTTATCAAGATAAGGGCCTGTAATGTTTTTGGACCTTCCGTAAGCAATTTTGTACGTACTGTTTACCCCGTCACAGCATTTATCAAATGAAACCATTAAATAGTAATACCCATTTTGATACGTAAGAGTAGGAGCTTCTAAGGCACCTCCATTATTCGGTCTAGCTGCAATCGAATAGAGCGAGCCTGTAGGCTTCATCGTACTCTTATCGAGCTTAGTCAGCTTAATGCCGCTCCAAAACGAGCCGAATGCAAGCCACGGGTTGCCATCCTTGTCGAATGTCAGCTCCGGATCAATGGCGTTATAATTATTTGAGCTTGTCGAACGAATCACCAAGCCCTCGTCCTTCCAGCTCCCCGAACTGATGCTTGTTGAAGATGCCAGGCCAATGGCAGATGTATTGCTTCCAAAAGAAGAAACGGAATAATACAGCCAGTACTTGCCGTTATAGTATTGGATGTCCGGCGCCCACTGGTTTTGGCCATAATTCGGCACATAATTGGACCACCACGATAGCGGTGTAGTGAAAATGGATTTTTGTACGGTCCAATTTTTAGCGTCTGAAGACTTCAAAACCCGCAGTCCCCGTTCTTCAGTAAGCCCTGTTCCGAGCGCATACCATGAGCTCCCCTCTTTAATCATAGTCGGGTCATGAAGCAGTTCATTGGATGCACCCCAAAACGCTGCCTCTGCGGGAGCAGCAGAAGTGAATATCAAACCTGCAGCCAGAGCTGCACTCGAAAAATGTAAGAAGCGTTTCCATGTTTTTTTCTTTTTCAATTTTGTTTAACCTCCTTTATATTAGAAAGCGCTTACAAATTAGATTGTTTATCCTCCCTTCCTATCAAATCGAGCTGCGTATCGTATATCGTCATGTTCAGGAAATTTTCGGTATCCCCTTTATTGTAGTCACTATGCTGTAATTTGTACAGACAAAAAAATAGAATCCGCCTCAATAGGCGGATTCTTCCGTATCTTTTATTGGTACGTAATTTCGTCAACCGTTTTTCGGTCTAACTTCTTAATGACTTCTGTAATTAACTTTACCGCGTTTTCATAATCATCACGATGCAGCATGGCCGCGTGCGTATGAATGTAGCGGGTTGCAATGGTAATGGACAGCGCAGGAACGCCATTTGCCGTCAAATGGATGGCACCCGAATCAGTTCCGCCGCCGGCAATGGCATCAAATTGGTAGGGAATGCCGGCTTCCTCTGCAGTTGCCACAACTGCATCGCGCAAACCTTTGTGAGAGACCATAGATGCATCATAAACGATAATCTGCGGGCCTTTGCCCATTTTGCTCTGCGCTTCCTTCTCGGAAATGCCAGGCGTGTCTCCTGCTATCCCTACATCAACACCAAACGCAATATCAGGCTGAATGGTGTGTGCAGCCGTTTTCGCTCCTCTCAGCCCGACTTCCTCCTGCACGGTTCCGACGCCATACACTATATTTGGATGGTCTGTGTTTTGTAAGTTTCTTAACACATCAATTGCAATCGCACAGCCGATGCGGTTGTCCCAGGCCTTTGCGAGTAGGAATTTTTCATTGTTCATGACCGTAAACTCAAAATGCGGAACGACCATATCTCCCGGGAGTACACCCCACTCCAAGGCTTCTTCCCGGCTTGAAGCTCCAATATCAATAAACATGTCTTTTATTTCCACTGATTTTTTTCTTGCTTCAGGAGACAAAATATGAGGCGGCTTAGATCCGATAACCCCTGTGATTTCTCCTTTTTTTGTGACAATGGTGACGCGCTGGGCAAGCATAACCTGAGCCCACCAGCCGCCAACGGTTTGAAAACGGATAAAGCCTTTATCGGTGATTTGTGTCACCATAAAGCCGACTTCATCCAAATGTCCGGCGATCATAATTTTCGGGCCGTTTTCTGCACCAGTTTTTTTGGCAATTAAACTGCCCAGGCGATCTGTTGTCACCTCATCAGCAAATGGTTCTATGTATGATTTCATCACTTGCCTTACTTCTCTTTCATTGCCCGGTATGCCTTTTGCATCTGTTAAATCTTTCAGCATGGTCAATGTTTCATCTAATTTTGCCATGTTCCAAACCCTCCTTCATCAGTCCTGCATTCTTATTATACAAAACATAGCGCTAACCATACGACTATTTCACTTGAAAATCGGGTATATGTTTTTACAGCTTTCTTTTAGAAAAAGTGAAACCTTTTTCTATGCTTTTCGTATTACATCAGATCATCACCATAAGGGAGGTGCCTTCACACAATGTTTGTCATGGTTCTAAGGATTATTTTGCTTGCACTTTTTGCTTATTGTATTTATGCCGTGGTCAAATATGTCGCGAATCCTAAGAGAAGGCTTAAGCTGGCCCAATCAAAAGAACATTTTTATATTATTGATGAACAAAACAATACCCGGAAGAATTTTCAGCTGACGTATAAAGGCGTGCTTTTTGAGGGAGAAAAGCATATTCCTTCCAAGGATCATCCGCTGTTTATTCACACGATCTTTGTCTGGACAGAATCTCCTGAGAAGCTGAAGCATTTCTCTGCAAAAGATTTTGAGAGCATTGAAGAAAAAGTGCTGGAACGATATCCAAATTGTAAGATTGACTGGGACCAGCCCATTAAACTCGCAAAAAAAGCAGAAGAGCGTTAAACGCTTTTCTGCTTTTTATAAATCAAACGGGCTGTAGTAAATAGCGATGAGAATCGCTTCAATTACCAGAAGAAGCGGTACTCCGTACTTAAAAGAAGCGTGTTTCGTTTTATGTCTGAAGGTTTGCATGCCAAGCCAGACACCGAGCGCTCCAAACACGATGGCTATCAGCCACAGCCGGTCTTCAGAAATTCTCCACTTGTGCTGCTGCGCTTTGCGTTTGTCAATGCCCATCACCCAAAAACCGCACAGATTAATCAACACCAAATAAGCAGCAATAATCATGTTGCCTCATCCTTTATATAGAAAAAGCCGCTCTGCTGGAGAGCGGCTCTATATGATTACTTGTTTAATTGAGCTTTAGCAGCATCAGCAAGCTGATTGAATGCAGTAAGATCGTTTACAGCAAGATCAGCAAGCATTTTACGGTTTACTTCGATACCAGAAAGCTTAAGACCGTGCATTAAACGGCTGTAAGAAAGGCCGTTCATGCGAGCAGCTGCGTTGATACGAGTGATCCAAAGTTTACGGAAATCACGTTTTTTCTGACGACGGTCACGGAAAGCATAGTTTCCAGATTTCATGACCTGCTGGTTAGCTACTTTGTATAATGTATGTTTTGAACCGAAATAACCTTTTGCTAATTTAAGAACCTTTTTACGACGCTTACGTGTAACAGTTCCGCCTTTTACTCTTGGCATTGAATTTCCCTCCTAATTGTTCCTTATCCGATTACTTGATGTTAGCAAGCATTTGTTTGATACGTTTGAAGTCTCCTGCGCTTACAACAGCACTCTTGCGAAGCTTACGCTTTTGCTTTTGAGATTTGTTGGCGAATAAGTGACTTGTGTACGCGTGAGAACGTTTTAACTTCCCAGAACCTGTCTTTTTAAAACGTTTAGCAGATCCGCGGTGAGTTTTCATTTTTGGCATGGGATTTCCTCCTTATTGCTTTTCGTTTTTCGGTGCGAGCATTAAGAACATGCTGCGGCCGTCCATTTTTGGTTTTGTTTCGACTGTCGCAACCTCAGCACATGCTTCGGAGAAACGGTCTAATACACGCTGACCGATTTCTTTATGAGTGATTGCGCGTCCTTTAAAGCGGATAGAAGCTTTCACTTTATCGCCTTTTTCAAGGAATTTAATCGCATTGCGCAATTTCGTGTTAAAGTCATGCTCATCGATTGTCGGACTTAACCGAACTTCTTTTAAGTTAATGATTTTTTGATTCTTGCGTGCTTCTTTTTCCTTTTTCTGCTGCTCAAATCGGAACTTACCGTAGTCCATGATTCGGCAGACAGGCGGTTTTGCATTCGCTGCAACTAACACAAGGTCAAGATTTGCGCGGCCGGCGATTTCAAGTGCTTCCTGACGGGACTTGATTCCAAGCTGGTCGCCATTTTGTCCGATTAAACGGACCTCACGTGCACGGATACCCTCATTAACCAATTGATCTTTGCTAATAATGAGCCACCTCCATAGTTTCTTCGAATTGATTCACAACTCATTTTGAATGCATTTTGCAGGCAAACAAAAAGTGTGGGCATTATAAAACACCCACACTACGAACATCTGTATCAATAAAAATGTACGGTCAACCTGCCAACTACATGCATGTGTCAATCAGGTGAGAAGCGGGTGCTTCTGCTTGTGATTTATATTCAATTCAATAACTATTCTACACAATACCGGATCTTTAGTCAAGGACGACTTATCCGGAACAACTTTTACATTGTAACATGGGTTTTCTATGAGCGCAAGAGAGAAAAAGAAAATCTTTCATCCCCACCCAGAATGCAAAGAACCAACAATTCCCCCCTTATTTCGCAATTTACAACAAAACCACCGACAGGAAGAAATGTAAAACAAAGTTAATCTCTGACCGATATAAGAAGCAGAAGGGAGCCTGACACATGAACAAACTGATACAGCTTGCTTTATTTTTCACATTGATATTAACCGGTTGCTCGAATAGCAGCACATCTTCCGAATCAAAAGTCGAAACTGTTAAGACAACTGCAGCATTTCCTCAAAAGGGGCTGGAGAAAGAGCTAAAAAAACTAAAACCCGTTTCATTGGACATGAAGTTCGAGAGTCCACTTGCTACTGAGTTAGGAAAGCGGAAGGCAAAAGAAGAAGCTGAAAAGCAAAGACAAATCGCCGCAGAGAAAAAGCTTGAAAAAGAGCGGGAGGCGAAACGAAAGAAACAGCAGGAGGAAAAAGCAGAGAGACAGCGATTAGCAGAGCAGCAGGCGGCAGAGAATCAGCGATTAGCGGAAGCAAAAAGACAAGCTGAACTTGAAAGACAGCGGCAGGCAGCAATCCAAAAAGAGCAGAAAGCGAACGCTGAGAAAAAGCGGCAATCACAGGCACAACGGCAGCAGACCGAGGCACCCTCATCTAATAGTAAAAATCCACCATCTTCCTCGAGTCAGACAGATAAAACCATTCAACAGCCAGCTTCAGAGCTTCCTGATGACGATGGTTATGGTTATGAAGAACGAAAAAAGTGGCATGACGATCAAGTAGAATGGGGCATTAAACAAGGGTATATCGATCCCGAAGACGCACCATAAAATAAAAAAAGCCAAGGCATTCAGCCTTGGCTTATCCTCCGATCAGCTGCACGAACACAGGGATGACCAGAACCGTTACCACTCCTACTACGACAACAGCAATACTTGCCATCGCAGCTTCAACTTCTCCCATCTCAATCCCGACCGCTACACCAAGTGCATGTCCGGATGTTCCAAGAGCCAATCCTTTAGAAATCGGATTTTTCACTTTAAACACCTTCAAGAACAATGCTCCGAGCGCATATACGATGACAGCGTTAAAGATGACCGCAAAGGCTGTGATGTCGCTGATGCCCCCGATGCCTTTTGATAAAGGAAGCGCAATTGCCGTTGTAGCCGCCTGCGGAAGCATGCTTTTCATTACGGCCGAATCGAGATGAATGCCTTTAGCGAGCAGATAAACAATCGTGACAGAGCAGATAGAGCCGGCAATAATGGAGGCCATGATTTGCCACCAGTATTTTTTAAGCTTATCTCTTTGTTTGTACAAAGGAATTGCAAATGCGATCGTTGCCGGTTCAAGGAAAAACTTAATGATCTCTCCCCCGTTATTATAATCCGCGTAGGAAAAACCGCCGATTTTTAAAAATGCGATCCCCAGCACCATGGCAACAAACAAAGGAGTGAAAAGGAAGAAGCCTTTCGTTTTCTTAAATAAAAAGGTGCCGATGCCGAATGCAGCAAGTGATACGACAATCCCAAAATAAGGACTCATTGTGCTTTCCATTTGAAGAACCTCCTGTTTCCCTTAATGGTGAACGAGTTCGTTATTGTTCTGCGGGCTTTGTACTGTTTTTGTTTTCATGTCCGCTGCGGTCTTGCGTTTTCCGCTCAGCGAAAGAATCAGCTGAGAAAACAATCCCGTAGCCCCCAGCAAAATAATCGTTGCGAGCAGAATGACAAGAACAATTTGCAGGCCGTATTGCTGCATCACACCAAGCGAATTCATAACAGATATACCTGACGGAACAAATAAAAATCCGATCAGAGAGGTTAAAGACGTTCCGAGCGTTTCCACTTGTTCCAGTTTAATGACTTTCAAACATAATAGGAGAAATAATAAGACCAACCCTACAACCGATGCCGGGATAGGTATTGGGACAATAGCGGCAATCATATTTGAAACCAGCATAATGACGGCAAAAATAAATGCTTGTGTTAAAAACCCGTACACTTTTTTAGCACTCATTTTCTTCACCTCTTTCTCTTTGGTACCCTCATTATAAATAAGAATCCCCTGTTATAAAGCGCTTACAAGATAACATGCCGAATAGCGGGGCTGAGTTGCAGAATCAAATGGCTGAAATGCAAAAAGCCGCCCATCAAATATGGAGCAGCTTTTTCAATTCCTTCGCATATGTCCGGCTGACCGGTATTTTCGATCCGTCTTTCATGATCAGATTATACGTTGAATTAAACCATGGCTGAATTTCTTTAATATATTCGGTATTCACGACAAAGCTCCGATGGACGCGGATAAAATCAGAATCCGGCAGCTTTTTCTCAATCACAACGAGTGTATCGCTGACCGTATAAGAATGATCGAAGGTTTTTACATTGACATGACCATCTTCTGTTCCGGCATAGATAATGTCCTTCGTATCCACAATCACAATCGATTCCCCCACAGATAGCGCGAGCTTGTGCTGGCCCGCATGGCTGTTTTGCTCTATTTCTACAATATCCCGATTGACTTTTTTATATTTTTTCAGCGTTTGCTGAATTCTTTCTTCATCGAAAGGCTTGGTTAAATAATCAAGAGCGTCCACCTCAAACGCTTTGAGCGCATACTGGTCATACGCTGTCGCAAACACAACTGCAGGAGGATGCTTCATTTTCTTCAATCGCTTTGCGATATCAAAACCGTTTTCTCCGGATAAATCAACGTCTAGAAACAGCAAATCAGGTTTTTGATCCATCATTTGGTCAAAAGCGGATTCGATATTTTCCGCTTCATTGATTTCCATTTCCTCATTGGTCCGCTTAAGCAAGTAAGCCAGTTCATCTCTTGCCAGCATCTCATCATCAACTATTAACACCCTGAGCATGTTCTTCTCCCTCTTTCATCTGTTGCCATTGGCACTTGAAAGGAAACCTCTGTCCCTTTATGAACCTCACTGCTGATATGCAGTGCAGCCTGCTGTCCGAATAAACCGATCAGCCGCTGATTTAGGTTATAAAGCGCTGTACCGGTTCCCTCCTTAGACGGAAACGGTTTCTTTCCCAGTTCCGGCAAGACGTCCGGCGGAATTCCGCGTCCGTTATCCGCCACCTTCATATAGACGGATGCATCATCAGATAAGACACAGACTGTAACCTTGCATATGTCTTGTTTTTTCGGAAACGCGTGCCGAAGCGCGTTCTCGACAAGCACCTGCAAAACAAACGGAGGGATTTCAATCTGCTCCAGTCTTGTGTCGATCTTAAGCTCAATTTTATATTTCCCGGGAAAACGCGCCTGTTCTAATGACAAATAGGCGTTAAGATGGTTCAGCTCCTTTGAGAGCGGAATCAGCAGCTGTCTCGCTCCTTGAAGGTTTGAACGAAAATAAACACTGAGCTGCAATAGGAGCTTACGGGTTTTTTCAACATCTGTACGGCATAGCGCAGAAATCGTGTTGATCGCATTAAATAAAAAATGCGGATTCACCTGTGCTTGAAGCGCTTTAATTTCAGCATCCTTGAGAAGTTTGCTTTGCAGCTCTGCTTCCCCAAGCTCAAGCTGTGTCGAAAACAGCATGGCCAGCCCCTCGGCAAGTTCCTCCTCTACCTGACTCAGGCCTGCCGGGCTTTTAAAGTACATTTTTAAGGTGCCGATTGTATTGCCGTTCGATGTCAGCGGCAGAACAATTGCAGCGTGCAAAGGGCATTCAGCATGCGTGCATTCAATCTCTTCCTGCGAAATCGCCTTCATAATATGCCCTGTTTTAATCACCTTTTTGGACAGGCCGGTGATCAAACTTTTCGATGGGATGTGGTGATCCATTCCCGCACCGACATGCGCAAGGATCTTTTCTTTATCAGTGAGAGACACCGCATCTGTTCCTGTCAGCTTATGGATAATAGCCGCTACACTTTTACAGGAGTTTTCATTTAATCCTTGGCGAAAAAATGGAAGTGTCTGATCAGCAATCGTCAGCACTCGATGCGTTTCGAGAGCTCTTGCCTGTTCTTCCTTGCGAATGATCGCTTGAATAATAGACAGAAAAATAAAACTGCCTGTTCCATTGATGAGTATCATCGGAATTCCGATCATGCTGACAAGCTCCCAAGCGTCACTGAACGGCTTTGCCATCAGCAAAATAATGATCATTTGCAGTGACTCCATGCCGATTCCCACAAGAGCGGCGATGCGCGGTGTCGGCATTCGATATCGCTTCGTAAAATACCTGCCGATCAAGCCTGCAAGAACACCCGCTAAAATAGATGATACGGCACAGCTTAAAGCCGTGCTGCCACCGAGTGAAAAACGATGCAGGCCCGCCAGTATGCCGATCCCAGCTCCTACAAACGGACCTCCGAGAAGGCCCCCGATTTCCACGCCCAAAATACGGGTATTCGCGATAGAGCCCGATGGATCTATCGTAAACACCCAGTCATTGTTTACAATCATATTTCTTTGAATTTCGATGCCTGTATAATTGCTGATGATGCTGAAAAGAGAAAAAATTGAAATTAAAATCGCTTTTCCTTTATAGCCGTCCTGATTCTGAAGAGCTTGTCTGAAAAGTTTCGTATGGGCGAGAATGAACCCTAATATAACAATAATCCCCACTCTCTCCAGCATCATAATCATTAAATGAATCATTCATGTCACCTGTTCTTTCCGTTTTCATTCTAGCATGTTTTCGTTTTACGGCTGACTGTTTTTTTAAAATCGTCTGAAAACATATTTCACAAGGCTTTTATCTATTGTAAAATAAAACATGAGCCTTTTGGCAGAAAGATTTGAATCTGAAGCAGAGGAGAAGATCATGAAAGCCGTATTTTTTGATTTAGATGATACACTACTTTGGGACGAAAAAAGCGTCAGAACAACATTTGCAGAAACTTGCTTACAGGCGGAGAAAAAATATGGCCTTGACCCTGAGGAATTCGAAGCAGCTGTTCGCGAAGCGGCGAGAGAATTGTACATGTCATATGAGACGTATCCATATACAGTGATGATCGGCATTAACCCGTTTGAAGGACTGTGGTCCAATTTCTCAGAGCCAATCAGTGAAGGCTTTCAAAAGCTGAACAAGATTGTGCCGGAGTACAGAAGAAATGCATGGACAAACGGACTGAAAGCGCTTGGGATCGATGATCCTGCATATGGCGAATACTTGGGAGAGTTTTTTGCGGCAGAGCGCAGAAAACGCCCGTTTGTATATGATGAAACTTTTGCTGTACTCGATCAATTAAAAGGCAAGTATGAATTATTGCTTTTGACAAATGGCGATCCGAGTCTGCAAAAGGAGAAGCTTGCCGGCGTACCTGAGCTCGCTCCTTACTTCAATGAAATCGTCATCTCGGGCGCATTCGGCAAGGGCAAGCCGGATGTTTCAATTTTTGAACACTGCCTTAAGCTGATGAATATTGAAAAAGACGATGCCATCATGGTCGGCGATAATTTGAATACTGATATTTTAGGCGCTTCAAGAGCCGGAATCAAAACCGTTTGGATCAACCGGACTGATAAGAAAAACGAAACTGACGTAACGCCTGATTACATCATCAGCAGCCTTCATGATTTGTTTCCTATATTAGAGAAATAAAAAAGCATGATCTCTTCAACGAGATCATGCTTTTTATTTTATTTTTTCGCTTCAGCTACTGCCTTTTTCACAAACTCATCAAGTGAAATGGTTTCAGAGTTCTGTTCTCCGTATTTACGCACGTTTACCGCTCCGTTTTCTGCTTCTTGGTCACCGACCACCAGCATGTACGGGATTTTTTGCATTTGCGCTTCACGGATTTTGTAGCCGATTTTTTCATCGCGGCTGTCGACTTCAACACGCAGGCCTTCACGTTGCAGGCGTTCCTGCACTTTTTTCGCGTAGTCTAAATGCACAGCCGGAGAAACCGGGATGACTTGGAACTGAACCGGTGCAAGCCATGTCGGCAGCGCGCCTTTGTGTTCTTCGATTAAGAAGGCAACAAAGCGTTCCATTGTTGAAACGACACCTCTGTGAATGACAACCGGACGGTGCTGCTTGCCGTCCTCACCGATGTATGTCAGGTCGAAACGTTCCGGCAATAAGAAATCAAGCTGAACCGTAGACAGTGTTTCTTCTTTTCCGATCGCAGTTTTCACCTGAACATCAAGTTTAGGGCCGTAGAATGCCGCTTCACCTTCTGCTTCGTAATAGTCGTGGCCGATTTCGTCCATTGCCTCTTTCAGCATGGATTGCGCTTTGTTCCACATTTCATCGTCATCAAAATATTTCTCTGTATCTTCCGGATCGCGGTAAGACAGACGGAATGTGTAATCACTTAAACCGAAGTCTTCATAAACATCCTGGATTAAACGGACTGTACGGATAAACTCATCCTTAATTTGATCCGGGCGCACAAAGATGTGTGCATCATTTAACGTCATTCCGCGTACCCGTTGAAGCCCTGACAGCGCACCTGACATTTCATAGCGGTGCATCGTTCCAAGCTCTGCAATACGAATCGGAAGCTCGCGGTAACTGTGAATGTCTTGTTTGTAAATCATCATATGGTGCGGACAGTTCATCGGACGCAATACAAGTGTTTCATTGTCCATTTCCATCGGAGGGAACATGCCTTCCTGATAATGATCCCAGTGTCCTGATGTTTCATACAGCTCTTTGCTGCCTAGCACAGGTGTGTATACGTGCTCATAGCCGAGGCTGATTTCTTTATCAACAATGTAGCGCTCGATGACGCGGCGGATTGTCGCGCCTTTTGGCAGCCAAAGCGGCAGGCCTTGTCCGACTTTTTGAGAGTTCGCAAACAGCTTTAATTCTTTGCCGAGCTTTCTGTGGTCGCGTTCTTTCGCTTCTTCTAGCATACGAAGATGCTCTTCAAGATCAGCTTTTTTGAAGAAAGCTGTGCCATATACGCGCTGAAGCATTTGGTTTTTGCTGTCACCGCGCCAGTATGCGCCTGCAAGGCTTAACAGCTTAAATTCTTTGATTTTTCCGGTTGAAGGAACGTGGACGCCGCGGCACAGGTCAAAGAATTCGCCTTGCTCATAGATCGAAACGGTTTCTCCTTCAGGAATCGCATCCAATAGTTCAAGCTTCAGGTCGTCGCCGATTTCCGCAAAACGGGCTTTCGCTTCTTCACGGCTGACTTCTTTTCGAACGATCGGAAGGTTCGCATTAACGATTTTTTTCATTTCTTTCTCGATTTTCGGCAGATCCTCCGGTGTAATCGCTTCGTCCATTTCTACATCGTAGTAAAACCCGTTTTCGATAACCGGACCGACGCCGAATTTAACATCCTTGTAGATGCGTTTAATCGCTTGAGCCAGCAAGTGAGCCGTACTGTGGCGCATAATTTGAAGACCTTCTTCTGAGCCTTCTGTAATGATTTCCACTGTACCGTCTTCATTGATCGGCGTTCTCAAATCGATTTCTTTTCCGTTCAGTTTTCCGGCTAATGATTTTTTCTTTAATCCCGGACTGATGGATGCCGCGATATCTTCTGTTGTTGTTCCTTTCGCAAACTCCTTGACTGCTCCATCAGGAAATGTGATTTTTACCATATCTGACATCTTTGTCACTCCTTTTTTTGCATATAAAAACCCCGCCCCCTATGAAAGGGACGAGGTTGAATAAACGGAATCGTGGTTCCACCCTTTTTTCCGCAAAGCCAATACGGCACCTGCGGCTCTAAGCTCTGTAACGGGAGTTCCCGTCAGCCATTACTGTTCCTTTTCAAGAGGTTCACAGCTGAAGTTCAAAGGCGGTAAAGCGAATGGTCCTTAGCTGGGAAGCTTGCAGCCAGGGCTTCCCTCTCTTTGAGCCGGTATCATTCCTTCGTGTCCTTATCAATACGTGTGTCTTTCTTAATCTCCTATGTATTATAAATTGTTCAATCCAAAAAATCAACACGATCGCGTTTCCTTTTTTTAAACCGACAGCCTTATATAGACAGGCTGCCGGCCCTCATCCTTCCGAGTGCTTCACCGGTATTTCTGCATCTGTAAAAGCATGCAGCGGGAGCATTTCCACTCTCTCTTGAAATACGTTTTGAATGGTCCTTGCCATCATGTGCTCGGGCTGGTCGGTATAAAGCACGACTTCATCAGGCGCAATGGAAATCAGCGGCGCGAGCAAATGAGAATCAATATACATAGGATGATCCCGGACAAATCTTCTGTCTATGTATTTCATTTTTTCCCGTTCCGGCACATAGCGCAGCTCCCATAATGTAAAGGAACCATCATGGACAATATGCACTTTTTTGATTCGCGGCTGTTTGGCGTTCACATAGTCTCTGAGTGTTTGAATAAAGTTTTGATATTCCTGTTCCATCTTATATTCATCAATCGCTGCTTCTGTAATATCTCTCAGCTGCTTATAGTATGATCCAAGTCGGAAGGTCTGAAAGGAGCGAATGTAAAATACTCCTTCCTCTAAACAGATCGTTTGGAGTTCATCCAAAATAGATTGTTTCCGTGAAAGCTTCAGCGGCTCAAACGGAAGATCGTCTGCTTCACCTTCAATAATACTGTGTGCGAGCTGAAGGATTTGCTGCTGTTCATCCTGGTCCGTGAAACAATAAGTTTCCTCAATCAATGACAGCATATGCTCGTCTTCTTTGCATTCCAAAAAAAATTTGACCAGAATCGGCTCCATAAAACGCTGAATAGGAAAAGCCGGATTCGCTTTTTCAATCCCGATTTTTCGTATGCCTTCACGGACAATGATATTGTTCCGATCGTCCGAATGCTGAATGAGATGTAAAAAAGCGGCTGCATCATGGTCATCTTCAAAGATTATTTCAAGCATGTTTGTCCCCCCTTACGGCATCTGTTACAAGTATATGGGGGATGTTTTTAAAATAGACGTAAAGGTCACTGGCAAATCTTAATTTGATTCTTGGAACAAGTTTTGCATTTTCTTTCTGAGGATGAATGGCAGCGAGATAAACACGATATACAGAGCTAGGACAAGAAAGAAAGCGGGCAGATTGCCAGCCAAAAAGCTCGCACCCAGCACATTAAGCGCAATCGTCCCAGGAATGATACCCACAGCCGTCGCCGCAAAATACGGCAGCGCTTTGACATTGGAAAGACCTGCCGCATAGCTGACGAAATCAAAATTGATCGGCAGGATTCTCAAAAGAAAGATGTAGAAAAATCCGTTATCCTCCATTTGCTTCTGAATGGCTTCAAGCCTTTCGTAATGCCCGTTCTTTTTCGCCGAAAACAAACCGGCCGCAAAAAACGAAACAGCTGAAGCGCACATTGAACCGACTAACGTATAAAGCGTGCCGAGAAGCGGGCCAAACGCAAGTCCGCCAGCTATTGAAATAACAGACACCGGAAATAAAACAAGTGGCCTGACGATGGATATCCCGATAAACATCAGAGGTGCAAAGACTCCGAACGACAATACCCAAACCCTGATTTCTTTCGGCGATACATTCAAATACGTTTTATTTCCCCAATAGAGTAAACCAGCACCTGCAAGCACTGCCAGCCATTTGACAGCCGTTTTTCGTTTCATACCCTCAGTTCCTTCCCCTTTGAACCACAGCAATTATGGATGTCGGCGGTTTTCTCCGTCAAGGCGGATCGGAGCAGCCAAATATAATATCCGCTCCATTAATCTTGCAGCTTTTACTTCTTCTTTTTCTCCCCTCTGCGAATACGTAAAATGATGCTTCAGCTCGTCAGGTGAGAAATTAGAAGAAAAGAACGTTGGCAGCTGCTGGGACATTCTGTGCTGAAGCACCGTTCCGATGACTTCATCCCTTACCCAGCTTGTCATTGATTCTGCTCCGATGTCATCAAGCATCAATACGGGTGTGGTCTTTACCATATTGAGCTTCTCTTCCAATGTCTGGTCTTGCAGCGAATTTTTAAGCTCTCTCACAAATTCAGGCACATAGACAATCATGGAGGAGTACTCTTTTTCCGCCAGCTCATTGGCAATTGCAGCGAGCATAAACGTTTTTCCTACCCCAAATTTCCCGTATAAATATAATCCTTTCCCTTTTCCCGTCTCATTATAGCTTTTCAGGAAGTCTGTAACATGCTGAAACATCGCGAGCCTGCTCGGGTCACTGATATCAACTTGCTGGAACGTCGCTCCGAGAAGATCCTGCTGGATATACATGCTTTTCATAAGAGACTTTTGTTTCTTCTGCTGGTCGAGCTTCCGTTTGACTGGACATTCATAATACTCGATATCAATAGACCGCCCACTGACAACAAGTTTCGGATGGTAGCCCTCCAACAAATTGTTGCAGTTTTCATCTTCCGAACAATAGGAGCAATTCTTGCTTTGTTCAATATATTCATAAAGCTTATTTAAGCTCTTTTCGATCATTTTTTGGTCAATCACTTCTTCGTTTTCCTTCAAAAATGCTTGAACATCTTGATCTTTCATGACTTTTTCCTTCATTTGTTCAAGACGTTTTTGGAAATCCGGCCTGCCGGTTACGCCCTGCAGGGAACGGCCGATTGGTTCCATCTATTCCTTCACCCCGCATCTCTGTCTTTAATAGGCAGAGTATTTTTTCAGTTTTTGCATTTCTTCCATCATCTTTTTCTTCTGTTCTTCCAAATCCTGCGGATGCAGCTTCTGCTGTCCGGATTCTGAGTCAGACGCTGTTTCCTTTTCTGTCATCCAATCAGGAAGCTTTTCTTCACGAATCACTTTTTGGTTTCGTTTCGAAGACTTTGTTTTTCCTTCAGCCCATTCAAGATACTGGCGGTTTTCTTCTATTGCGAGCTTCATCGCTTCCCTGACCGTTTTTACCTTTTTGCGTGCCCAATGCGAAGCGATTTTTTGGATATAGTTTTTGGACAGCTTCATGTCGGTTTTCAGCATGACATAATAAATTAACACATTTGTGACGCCTGGCTCGAGCTTCTGTTCGAACATAATTTCTTCTATGATCTTCAGATCAGCTTTTGACGGCTCTGTTCCGTCAGCAATGTCCTGCAGAAGCTTCTTCGGGGAAATCGCCTCAAGCAATGCAATCAGCTTCCCATCCAGAGAATCCTCTTCTGCCGGTTTTTCGCCTTCACGCAGATGCATCGGCTGTGTTTTTTCCACCAAATCGGGCAGCTGTCCGTTTCTTTCAATTTGATACCAGTCGCTCGCCGCTTTTCTTAATGCCTCCGTCGTAATGACGTCACGCTCATCAATTGCGCTCATTACAACATTTTGCATTTGCAAAGGGTCAATTCCGTACAGATAAGAAAGCTTTTTGATTGTGTCCCGCACCTGCTGGGTCATCGCTTTTCTCGGTATCATCGTCTCAGAAAGTCCCGCTAAAAACAAATCAAAATCAAATACATCCTCCGTTATGGTGTAGGACGGAGACTGTCCGACAGAAGTATACTCGGACCCCTCGGCAAGCCTTACCGTTTCCTCCATATCGGATGTGAGCTTCCATTCACTCGGCTGCAGCGATTCAAACGCATGATTAAACGGACGCGTAATGTCCTTCGCATCTTCTGAAATGGCCGGGTGCGTAAAAAATTGTTTTAATTGCTGATATTTCGTTTTTCCGACTCTATTATACAGAAAAACATTCAGCATTCCGTCTTCAAAAAATTCATTCGGTCTGAGCGGCGGAAGGAGTTCATATATAAAGAGGCGCTCCTGCCGCTCGGATTCTTTCATATATACTTTCAGCAATCCGATGCCCTCGAGCTTCCCCTGTTCCTGATGGATCGTTTTTAAGTTGGACTGTGTCATCCCCATCAGCTGTCTATGTGTGGACTCTCCGCCCCACAGACGGTTTTGTTCAAGCTCTCCCCACAATGTCATATAAAGAGAGAATGCAACAGGGCCGATTAAGGGCTGGTACAGTTGTGTAATAATTTGTCTGTCAATATCCTGCAGCATCGATCTGCTTTTAACCACATACGGGTCTACAGGCAGTACATCTTTCCAATAGTCAGCCATACATTCTCAAACCTTCCGAATTTGTTTCTACCTTTCATTTTACACCGTTTCTTATATCTATCAAATGCCAATTTTGCACATGAGAAAAGAGCTAGAAGAATCCTCTTAGCTCTTTTAACGCTCTTTCTTTATTAAGTCTTTTAATTCGTCGATAAAGACGTTTATATCTTTAAACTGCCGATAGACGGACGCGAACCGCACATATGCGACTTCGTCAATCTTAGCCAGCCGGTCCATGACCATTTCTCCGACGAGCTCACTCTTCACCTCGGAGCAGCCTTGATTGCGAAGCTCTTTTTCAATATCAAAGCACATGTCTTCAAGCGTTTTGAGTGAAACAGGCCTTTTTTCACATGCTTTTATGAGGCCGCGCAGCATTTTTTCTCTGCTGAATTCCTCACGCACACCTTCTTTTTTCACGACGATGAGCGGGGTTTCCTCCACTTTCTCAAAGGTCGTAAACCGGTAGTGGCAGGATTCGCACTCGCGTCTTCGGCGAATCGACTTTCCGTCATCCACAGGCCGTGAATCAAGGACTCGTGTTCCGTTATGCTGGCATGAAGGACATTTCAATAAAATCAGCTCCCAACTATATCGTTCCCTGCAATGTATTTTCGGCAGCCTCCGCCTTTTAAAAATAGATGTGACAGCATCTGTCGGGAGAGCCGTTGTTAAATTTGTTTCTATAGCATTAGGTGGTTGTGAAAATCTCCTTCTTATTTTACAAAAAAAATGAAAAAAGAAAAAGCTGACACTCTCGTTTCTTTATAAAAATAAAAGGAGCATAAGCTAAAAAGCGCATAATGGCTTTCTAGCTTCAGCTCCCTTTGTGTTCGCAATTTACTTTATAGTACTTTCGCTTGCGCCTGTTTAATTTGCACAGGCCCCATTCCTCTTGGTATTTCAATGTTTTCTCTTGTATCAGCATGTAATGCCTCTGCAATGTAATCAGCAGCGACATTAGGATCTAAGTCTCCACAAGTATAAACATCAATGCTCGCATATCCGTGCTCAGGAAAACTGTGAATCGTTAAGTGTGATTCAGAAATAATCACAACTCCGCTTACGCCTTGCGGTGCAAATTTGTGAAATGCAACCTCGCGCACCTCAGCACCTGATTTTAGAGCAGCATTTACAAACGTTTTTTCAATAAAATCCATGTCATTCAGCTTATCAAAATCGCATCCCCATAGCTCGGAGATAACGTGACGCCCCATTGTTTCCATAGTCATGGACCCCCCTTAACAAGAATTAAAAAGTGAAATTCCAACAACTGGGTCGGCCATTTACCACGGGGGAAAGTTAGTCCGGAGAGGTCCTAACCCTTTAAGTAATTCCGAAACAGTCTCAAGCAAGAAGTTCACGAAAAATAGTATACTGTGTTTAAGTCTAATTTGCAAGGTGCGTTTTTTCAGAAATATGCTGTTAAGGGTTTTTTCTTTAAAATGTGTCCATGACCTTATTTTATACAGCAGACGGATGTTTCATTCGTGCCGCTACATGGCGGATCAGATCAACAACTCTGCAGGAGTAGCCCCATTCGTTGTCATACCACGCCAGCACCTTTACTTTCCTGTCTTCCATTACCATTGTTGTAAGCCCGTCAATGACCGCTGAATGCGGATTCGTATTATAATCAGTCGAAACGAGCGGTTCATCTGAGTAATCAAGTACACCGTACATCGACGTTTTGGCAGCGCGTTTAAATGCCTCGTTTACTTCTTCAGCCGTAACATCCGTTTTCAGATCAACAACGAGATCAACCAATGAGACGTTCGGAACAGGGACACGCAAGGCGAGGCCGTGAAGTTTTCCTTTCAGATGCGGCAGCACAAGCGAAAGCGCCTTTGCCGCTCCTGTTGTCGTCGGAATGATGGATTCACCGCAAGCCCGCGCCCGGCGCAAATCTTTGTGCGGGTTATCAATATTTTTTTGGTCATTCGTATACGCATGAACTGTAGTCATCAGACCGCTCTCAATGCCAAACTCTTCATCCAGCACTTTTACAACAGGCGCAAGGCAATTTGTCGTGCATGACGCATTTGAAATAATGACATGGCGCTCAGCGTCGAATTGGTCCTCATTTACGCCCATCACAATGGTAACGTCTTCATTTTTTCCCGGAGCGGTCAAAATCACTTTTTTTGCGCCTGCTTCTATATGGCCCATCGCTTTATCTTTAGCATTAAACTTCCCTGTTGCTTCGACAACTATGTCAATATCATATTCCCGCCAAGGCAGCTGTTTTGGATCACGGCTGTTTAACAAAAGCACTTTCTTTCCATTTACGATCAGGCTGTCTTCACCAGCCACAACTTCTTTGTCGTATCTGCCGTGAATTGTGTCATACTTTATTAAATGAGCCAGCGTTTCTGCGGAATAGCTGGCGTTAATGGCCACTACTTGAATTTGATCGTCTAACATCGCTTTTCTAAAAACCATTCTTCCGATTCTTCCAAACCCGTTGATCGCTACTTTTACCTTCATGTTGGACACCCCTTATCAATTATGCCATCCTAATTTGTTACTATCTAAAATTAGTATAACACATTAAAACAAATTCGCCAGTACATATTGATAAAAATCAACGATTATAACGCTAATTTATGATGCATCTTATGTTTTCTTGCACAGAATATCAGGCGTAAGAACCAAAAAGCAGCCAGCGCTCCGCACTGACTGCCCTCATGCTTTATGATTCCTGTTTTAACTTATCATTGAGCACACTTTCTTCTAGCACAGAAAATGTATCCCCGTACACTCTGTTAATATGATTCGCTCCCCAAGCACAAAGCATATCTAAAATTCCTTCTAAGCTGCGGCCGTATTCGCTGAGCTCATATTCCACTTTGGGAGGAACTTGATTATATACGATTCGTTTAATGACACCGTCCGCTTCCAGCTCGCGCAGCTGCTGAGTCAGCATTTTTTGCGTGATGTTGGGCATTAGGCGTTTTAATTCGCTTGTGCGTTTTTTTCCGTGCGTCAGATGGCATAAAATGACGCATTTCCATTTCCCACCGATCACTTCAAGAGTCGCTTCAACAGAAATGTTATATTTTTTCTTCTCCATACAATCCATTCTCCTCACAGGCACCAAAAAGTGACTATAGCACTTCAAAGTACGTACTTTTATTTCTTAACGATATGTTTCATAATCACATTTGCCGGCTGATTTGAATCTGCTCTTTTTTATTTATATAGCTTACTCGGCAGAATTTCAATCATACAACACATCTTACAAAGGAGGAACATCATGACTTCAGCCAATAAAAGTAGTATTCCTGCACTACTGGCTTTGGCCGTAAGTGCATTCGCAATAGGGACAACTGAATTTATCAGTGTCGGCCTTTTGCCGCTCATTGCTGATGACCTGGATATTCCCGTCACGACAGCAGGATTGACCGTTTCCCTTTATGCGCTCGGCGTTACATTTGGGGCACCTATATTAACTTCATTGACCTCAAGCATGTCACGTAAGACACTATTGCTTTGGATCATGTTTATTTTTATTGCCGGTAATACGATGGCAGCAACCGCTTCAAGCATCGGGATTTTACTAGCAGCACGTGTGATATCGGCATTTTCGCACGGTGTGTTTATGTCGATCGGTTCGACAATCGCAGCGGATATTGTCCCGGAAGATAAAAGGGCTAGCGCGATTTCAATTATGTTTACTGGCCTCACTGTGGCAACTGTAACCGGAGTTCCTTTTGGGACATTTATCGGCCAGCAGTTCGGCTGGCGTTTCGCCTTTATGGTCATTATCGCCGTCGGAATCATTGCTTTCATTACAAATGGCATTCTTGTACCGTCCAAATTACGAAAAGGGACGAAAACAACGATGCGGGATCAATTGAAGCTTGTGACAAACAGCCGGTTATTGCTTTTATTTGTCATTACAGCGCTTGGATACGGAGGAACATTCGTTGTGTTCACGTATCTGTCTCCCCTGCTTCAGGAAGTAACAGGCTTCAAAGCCGGGACTGTTGCAGTGATTCTGCTCGGATACGGAATAGCTATTGCTATCGGCAATATGATTGGCGGAAAGCTGTCAAACCGAAATCCAATTGCCGCTTTATTCTATATGTTTATCGTACAGGCAATTGTTCTATTCGTACTGACATTTACAGCCCCGTATCAAGCAGCTGGGCTCATTACCATTCTCTGTATGGGATTGCTGGCCTTTATGAACGTGCCCGGCCTTCAGGTGTATGTCGTCATGCTGGCTGAGCGTTTTGTCCCGAGTGCAGTTGACGTCGCATCCGCGATGAATATCGCTGCCTTTAATGCAGGGATCGCGCTTGGGTCATACCTTGGCGGTGTGATCACCGATTCAATCGGATTGATTCATACCGCTTGGATAGGCGGATTAATGGTGGTCGGTGCAGTCATTTTAACAGGCTGGAGCCGCTTGATGGAAAAACGAGATCGGCAGGAAGCCTGACAATTTTAAAGGAGGAAATGAACATGACAACACATTTACAAGCAAAAGCAACACTTCATAATGGGGTAGAAATGCCTTGGTTCGGCCTTGGCGTGTTCCAAGTGGAAGAAGGATCTGAACTGGTAAACGCAGTTAAAACTGCCATTGTTCACGGGTACCGCAGTATTGATACTGCAGCAATCTATGGAAATGAAGCTGGAGTCGGAGAAGGGATTCGGGAAGGCATTGAAGAAGCAGGCATTTCAAGAGAGGATCTGTTTATCACATCGAAAGTATGGAATGCGGATTTAGGCTACGAAGAAACACTCGCCGCGTTTGAAACAAGTCTGTCCAAACTCGGTCTGGACTATTTGGATCTATACCTCATCCACTGGCCTGTAGAAGGAAAGTATAAAGAAGCTTGGAGAGCGCTTGAAACGCTGTATAAAGAAGGCCGCATCAAAGCGATTGGCGTAAGCAACTTCCAAATTCACCATCTTGAAGATCTGATGACGGCAGCTGAAATTAAGCCTATGATTAACCAAGTGGAATTTCACCCGCGCCTCACACAAAAAGAGTTGATAAGATACTGCCAAAATCAGGGCATCCAGATGGAGGCTTGGTCACCTTTAATGCAGGGACAGCTGCTGGATCACCCTGTATTGGCTGACATCGCTCAAACATATAATAAATCTGTCGCACAAATTATTTTGCGCTGGGATCTGCAGCATGGCATCATTACGATTCCTAAATCAACGAAGGAACACCGCATTAAAGAAAATGCAAGCGTATTTGACTTTGAATTAACGCAGGATGACATGAACCGAATCGATGCACTGAATGAAAACTTGCGCGTCGGTCCTGATCCGGACAACTTTGATTTTTAATGGCAAAAAAACACCGTTCAATATGAACGGTGTTTTTTGATTATGCCCAGCTGTTCATGATTTCATCAAGCTGCCTTTTGGTCTCTTCAAGCGTGCCGCTGTTATCAATGACTTGATCTGCTCTTGCTGTTTTTTCCTCTAAGGGCATTTGAGAGCGGATACGGCTGACTGCTTCTTCTTCCGTCAGCTGATTGCGCTTCATCAGACGTTCCAGTTGAAGCTCTTTTGTCACACTGACCACAATAATTTTATCAACCAATGATTCCAATTTGCTTTCGAACAATAGCGGGATATCCAATACAACAAATGCCTCCCGATTTGCAACGGCTTCATCACGGCGCTTGAGCATTTCCTGCCTGACTGCGGGATGAACAATTGCATTTAAAGCGAGACGCTTTTGTTCATTTGTAAATACCAGCGCTCCAAGCTTTTTTCGATCTATATCGCCATTTGAGAGCAGTATGTCTTCACCGAATTCGTCAATGATTTGCCGGTAGGCCGGCATCCCTTTATCTACCGCTTGTTTTGCAATGATATCTGCATCTATAACTGTTATTCCTTTTTCAATCAGCATATTGGCTACCGTGCTTTTGCCGCTAGCTATTCCTCCCGTTAAACCAATGACTAAGGTCAAGAGATCCACTCCTTTTTACAATTTCCAGAGCCCAATCGTGATTAATAGAAGCCCCGGCAAAAACGCCATTTTATCGATCCATTTCCACTTAGACAGAAAATGGCCGGCATTGATTCCAATTGATACAAACAGCGAGCTCATGATTGCCACGGCGATGCTCATCACAATCGGCGAAAAACCGAGAATGGCTGCGCCTATACCTGCTCCAAAGGCATCAATCGATAAGGCAAATCCCAATAAGACCGCCTCAATTCCGTTGATCACACCCGATTTGTCGATATCCGCACTCATGGGTTTTCTCAAAATATGAATCACAATCCCTAATGACCGAACCTCTAAATTAAGCAGTGTTTTTTCATGCAAGAGGTATTCTTTATCTTTTGCCGGTTTGAAGAATTGGTACAGAACCCACGCACCGATTCCAACCAATATCAAACCGCCAAGCTTCTCCGTCACATAAACAGGAAAAAACTTCGTGAGAAAGCTTCCGATCAGCATGGATATAAACATGACAGCACCGGAACAGCAGGCGATAACCAAAATCGCTTTAAACGGTATTTTCATTTTTCTCAATCCGTACGTAAATCCGACTGAAAAACTGTCCAAGCTGACAGCCAACGCCAGCAGCAGTATAGAAACCATTTGCATATCCGTTTCTTCCTTTCTGTTGGTGCTCTTGTATCAGATGTGAAATGCCCGGGATTCATCACAATCATATATATGGGAAAGTGAAAAATCCGTGTTTCGAAAAAGGCATCCTCCATTACAGAGTTACTGATATATGCACCGACAGCTTGGACGATGAAGCATTATGCTACTTTTTTTTCTGGCAGTTTGCGCAAAAATGCGTGCCTCTTCCTCCAACGATAATTTTCGAAATCATCGTTCCGCAATTTTTGCATGGCTCGTCTTTTTTTCCGTACACAAAATGCTGCAGCTGGAACATTCCGATTTCCCCTTGGGAGTTGATATATGAACGGACTGTGCTTCCGCCCGCATCAATCGCCTCCTGCAGGGTGTTTTTGATTTCAGCGTGAAGGGTTTTGATTGTTTTATCTGATAATTGATTTGCTTTTGTCTCGGGATGGACACCCGCTCTGAAAAGAGCCTCATCCACATAAATGTTCCCGAGTCCAACTACCGTTTTTTGATCCAGTAGGGCAGTTTTGACAGCGCGGTTTGTTTTCGCAAGCCGTTCTTTTAAATACGCACTTGTAAATTCTTCTGCATCCGGCTCCGGACCTAACTGAGAAAGCGGGAGCTCGCCCGCTTCTTCTCCCGGTTTAAATAAGTGCATAGTTCCAAATTTCCGCACATCCCTGTACCGAAGCTGGGTTCCATCCGTCATCGTGAATATGACATGCACGTGTTTATCGTCAGGCTCCTCGGCTTGATGAAGACCGTATTTTCCTTCCATTCGAAGGTGAGAAACCATAACATAATGATCTAAATGAAACAGTAAAAACTTTCCCCGTCTTCCGATGGACTGTATCGTTTCTCCTGCTAGTTTTCGCGCAAATTCCTCCGGCTCGGCAGGCCGTTTGATGATATTCGGCCATCTGATCTCTACCGATTTGATTGTTTTTCCCTTTACAAGCCCGGTCAGAGTGCGCCGGACCGTCTCAACCTCTGGTAATTCCGGCACATCCATCACTTCCTATCTCTGTTTATTTCGCATCGTACCAAGATGGGCCTGATGCAAAGTCCACCTTTAACGGCACATCTAATGCAAGCGCATGCTCCATCACTTCAGGAACAAGCTTTTCAAGAATTTCAATTTCTTCCTTTGGCGCCTCAAAAATCAATTCATCGTGTACTTGAAGCAGAAGCCTTGCTTTCAACTGTTTTTCTTTCAGCTTGGCAGCCATGTCAATCATGGCTTTTTTGATAATATCAGCGGCGCTTCCTTGAATCGGCGTATTCATGGCCGTCCGCTCCGCAAAACTTCGGATATTAAAGTTCCGGCTCGTCAGCTCAGGGATGTAGCGGCGGCGATGCATAAGCGTTGTTACGTATCCTTTTTGCTTCGCTTCCTGTACTGAATCTTCCATGTACGCTTTTACGCCTTGGAAGCTTTCCAGATAGCGGTCGATAAATGCTCCCGCTTCCTTCCGGGTAATGCCGAGGTTCTGTGACAGACCGTAATCGCTGATCCCGTATACAATGCCAAAGTTGACCGCTTTCGCCTGGCGTCTCATCGCAGATGTCACTTCATCCTTAGCGACATGGAACACATCCATTGCCGTTTTCGTGTGAATATCCATATCATTTGTAAAAGCTTCGATCAGATTATCATCCTTTGAAATATGGGCAAGCACCCGCAGCTCGATTTGTGAATAATCGGCTGCAAAAATGAGCCAGTCTTTTTCAGACGGCACAAAAGCTTGGCGAATTTTCCGCCCTTCCTCAAGCCTGATCGGAATGTTTTGCAGGTTCGGATCAGTCGAGCTGAGACGGCCAGTTTGCGTTAAGGCCTGGTTAAATCGCGTGTGCACTTTATGCGAATCCGGTCTCGTCACCTTTAAAAGCCCTTCGATATATGTTGATTGAAGCTTGCCAATTTGTCTGTACTGTAAAATATAGTCGACAATATCATGCTTGTCAGCCAGCTTTTCAAGCACATCGGCAGACGTAGAATAGCCTGTTTTCGTTTTCTTTACGACAGGAAGGCCGATCTTTTCAAATAAGATGACGCCTAGCTGTTTCGGAGAATTGATGTTAAACGGCTCTCCCGCAATCTCATGGATTTTTTCTTCATATTCCTTCAGCTTCGTACCCAGTTCTTCACCCATCCGTTTTAAACGGTCAACATCGACTTTGACGCCAGTTGATTCCATTTCGCCGAGAATAAGCGCAAGAGGCATTTCCAGCTCTTCAAACAGTTCAAGCTGGTCGTTGTTTTCCAGCTCCTGAACGAGCTTTTCCCGAAGGCTTTGAATCGCTAACGCTTTGCGGCCAAGGTGCTCAGACAGTACGTCTTCTGACGGCACTGCTCGTTTTGCTCCTTTTCCATAAACTGATTCATCACTTGAAACGATATGCAGGCCGTAATCCTTAGCCACACTCGCAACGTCGTCATATGAATTGCCCGGGTTGATGATATAAGCCGCAAGGAGCGTATCAAACTCGGCTCCTTTCAGCTCAATGCCCTGCCAGCGCAAAGCGACAACAGCCCGCTTGCTGTCGAAGACCCATTTCTTCTGATCGTCATTTTCCACCCATTCTTTAAACACCTCAGACTCAACGGCAATGTCTTTCGGAATGAAATAAGCTCCCGTTTCATTTACGATCGAAAATCCGAGGATCGGCTCTTCATGATAATTATCGCCAATCTGTTCAACGACAAATGCGGATGGAGAAACCAATATATCGCTTGTCACGTCTGTGACTGTTTTGACATTAATGTCTTCCAACGATTGATCCTGTTCTGCTTCTGCACTGCCTTCTCCAAGCCGTTCAAGAAGCGTGTTGAAGCCAAGATCTTTAAAGATGGCAATGACCTGTTCACGATTAAAGCCCTGATATTCCAGGCCGGAAACAGATACCTCAATCGGAGCATCCGTCATAATTGTCGCAAGCTCCTTGCTCATCAATGCCTGATCCTTAAACTCCTCAAGCTTTTCCTTCAATTTCTTTCCGCTCACCTCGTCAATGGACTCCAGCAGCTTTTCAACCGAATCAAATTGTTTTAAAAGCTTAATCGCAGTCTTTTCTCCGACGCCGGGCACACCCGGAATATTATCTGAGGAATCGCCCATCAGACCCTTCATGTCAATGATTTGTTCAGGCGTAAGCCCGTATTTCTCTTTGACATGCTCCGGTGTGTAAAATTCAACATCGGTAATTCCCTTTCTCGTAATGGCAACTGTCGTTTTGTCCGTTGCCAGCTGGGTTAAATCCTTATCTCCTGAGAAAACCTTAACTTCAAATCCGTCTTTTTCAGCCGATTTGGCCAGTGTGCCGATAATATCATCCGCTTCATATTGTTCCAGTTCATAGCGGCTGATCTGGTAGGCATCCAGCAGCTCGCGGATAAACGGCATTTGTTCGGAAAGCTCAGGCGGGGTTTTCTGTCTGCCGCCTTTATATTCTTTAAATGTGCCGTGACGAAATGTTGTTTTCCCGGCATCAAACGCAACCAGCATGTGCGTCGGTTTTTCATCCTCAAGCATTTTCATCAAAATCATCGCAAAGCCGTATACAGCATTCGTATGAACACCTTTATCATTGCTTAACAGCGGCAATGCAAAAAACGCCCGGTAAGCCAGACTGTTTCCGTCTACAAGCACTAATTTTTTTCGTTCCGTCATTCAATTTCCTCCTAAGAAGCCTCAGGCTTCCATTCATCTCTTACATAGTCATTAGCTCCTCTTATTTTAACAAAGTTCAATTTGAAAGGAAAATACGTGAACTATAAGAGAAGACACAAAAAAGGACGGGAACACAAATAGGTTCCCGCCGTCAAAATTGGCTCCTTGGATGAAGGGGTTCTACTACATCCTACCAGCATAGGTTTAACAGTGCATGAAGATATTGTTAAACCTTTGTAAACATTAGGCGGACTTTTCAGCGGCCCGTTTCAGCGTCACGGTAAAGACAGTTCCCCGTCCAAGCTCGCTTGTGACATCAATTTTCCCTTCATGAGCCTCTATTAAATGCTTGACAATCGCAAGGCCCAGCCCTGTTCCGCCCGAATTCCTGCTTCTGTCTTTATCTACGCGGTAAAAGCGTTCAAAGATTCGCGGAATTTCTTCTTTCTGAATTCCGATTCCAGAATCGGCAACCTCAATCTGAATGTCTTTTTCTCTGGGTTTTACATTGATAGCCACGGAGCCCCCCTCAGGCGTGTACGTTAACGCATTGTTTACGAGATTAAGAAATACCTGTTTCAGCCTGTACGGGTCACCAGATACATATTGAGGGTCTTTCGGGACATTCAGGTGCAAGGAGATGCCTTTCTCATCCGCTTTATGCTTCAGAAGCGTTTCTATCTCACCAAGCATTTTGGCCGGTTCAAACGTTTCGATACTGAGCGTGAAATTTTGCTGCTCGATTTTTGAGAGATCGAGCAAATCCTGAACCAAAGACTGAAGCCTTTCGCTTTCCTTAAGAATAATAGAGAGAAATTCAGAAAGCGCCTCTTTGTCCTCCATCGCCCCATCCAATAACGTCTCCGTAAACCCTTTTATGGACGTAATCGGTGTTTTCAGCTCATGAGAAACATTGGCCACAAAATCCTTCCTCATCTGCTCTAATTTCTTTGTTTCCGTCATGTCATGGAAAACGAGCACAATTCCTTTCCATTCATCGTCCGGCCCCATAATCGGAACGCCGTCCACTTCAAAATAACGCCGTTCTATTTTGATCGGAAGTCTTAACAGCTTGCATTTCTTTGTCTCCGTCATAAAAATGTCTTCGACAAGCTGGATCACTTCTTCATGTTCAAATGCATCGTGATAAAGACGGCGCAGCATATGATTCGGATTGATATGAAACTGCTTGGCGTAAGATCTGTTTACGAGATTAATAAAGCCTCTTCCGTCGATCATAATCAGCCCGGAGCCAATGTTTTCAATGACTGTCAGCAGCC
This sequence comes from Bacillus sp. SJZ110, assembly GCF_006715455.1. Lineage (NCBI taxonomy): Bacteria > Bacillati > Bacillota > Bacilli > Caryophanales > Bacillaceae > Bacillus > Bacillus sp. SJZ110. Next base: position 124,501 of record NZ_VFNF01000005.1, read on the forward strand.
GATCCCGCTGCATTTCCTGCGTTCGCGTCATTTCCATCAGATCAATGGCAAGGCTGTTCATCGCATGTCCTAGCTTATCAGAACGCCTAATATAGCCGCCGTACGTCCGTGCATCGTAGTTGCCCTTAGAGAGTTCTGTGGCTACATTTGTCGCTGACTCAATTGACCTTTTATAACGTGAGGTCATGCTGGAATAAAAATAAACAATGACGATAAATGCGGTACAAAGACTGGCCGTCAGCATCCCCCACAATTCGCCTTTTAAGCCGTCGCTTTTTTCAGAGGCGGAAAGCAGTACATATCCTGTTTTTTCACCTTCGCTTCTAAGTGAAAGTCCGTAATAAAGCTTGTTATCTGTTGTTGACAGAATACCCTCATGTCCAGAAACAAGCGCCTGCACCTTTTGGGAATCAGCCGATCTCCCGTTTGACCCATACAGCACCTTGCCGTCTGTATCAATAACGGATGCGCTCACATCAAGCGCGCCGCCTGCATCTTTAATGATTTTCTCATTTGCTTGATTATTCAGATTGCCGGCATCAAGAAGCGAAGCCAAGTATTTTGCTTCTTTTTCAATGTGTTCCTCTGCTTTCCTTTGATCAGATGTTTCAAAAAGCTGCTGTAAAAACAGCCCGAGGACACAAAACACCAGAATCATACAGACAACGAATACAGAAAAAAGGCGCACACGGTATTTATTCATTCATTTTTGGCTCCTCCAGTTTATACCCCAATCCCCTAATCGTTTTAATGTAGATCGGTTTTTTGGTATTGTTTTCAATTTTGTCGCGAAGATGGCTGATGTGCACATCAACAATTCTCGTATCTCCGGCAAAATCATAATTCCAGACTGCGCTCAGCAGCAGGTCTCTTGTCAGAACTCTGCCTTTATGTCTGCCTAAATAGAGCAGCAGTTCGAATTCTTTCGGTGTCAATTCAAGCTGACTTTCTTTAAAGTACGCTTCATAATGATCAGGCAGGATTTTCAGATCGCCGATTACGATCTGGCCTTCCATTTCATCGTTCTTCATCTCACTAGAGGGCGCAGCCATTTCCGAACGCCTTAAAATCGCTTTGACTCTCGCATTTACTTCCCTTGGACTGAACGGCTTGGTCATATAATCATCAGCACCGAGCTCAAGCCCTAATACTTTGTCGAATTCCTCATCCTTCGCTGTCAGCATTAAAATGGGAAACATCAGTTTTTGCTGTCTCAGCTGCTTGCATACTTCGATTCCGTCCAATTTTGGAAGCATCACATCAAGCACAATCAAATCAGGCTTCTCTGTTTCCGCTTTTTTGAGTGCTTCTTCCCCATCCGAGGCGGTAATGACATCATAGCCTGACCGTTCCAAATTGTACTGTAAAAGAGTAACAATAGATTCTTCATCATCCACAACTAAAATTTTCTTGTTCATGCTGTGCCTCCAGTATTATAATTCCCCGACATCCTATTTCTCTATTTTATGTCATCTTAACATGTTTCATGATTTTATTTTAGCGAAAGCAGGACATTCCGACAATTCGCCTTTTACATCATTTTTAAAAGAAATAAAGATGTGTATGATAGCGCTTTCATTTATAGTAAAAAGAGAAAGGCTGTATTAAGCAAGCCTTTCTCTCTTTTTATTAGGATAATACTTTCATGACATTTTTGACAGATTCAACTGATTTATTCAGCTGCGCTCTTTCATAGTCTGTCAGTTCAAGTTCAATGATTTGCTCAAGACCGTTGCCGCCTACAATTGTAGGAACACCAAGGTAGATGCCTTCATAGCCGTATTCCCCTTCAAGATAAGCAATTGTAGGAAGGACGCGGCGCTGATCTTTCAAGATCGCTTCGACCATTTCTGTCAGAGAAGCCGCAGGCGCATAATACGCGCTTCCGTTTCCAAGAAGATTCACGATTTCGCCTCCGCCTTTTCTAGTGCGCTCCACAATTGCGTCAATCCGTTCTTTCGGAATAAGAGTTTCAAGCGGGATACCGCCAGCATAAGAATAACGCACAAGCGGCACCATATCGTCACCGTGTCCGCCGAGTACGAAACCAGTCACATCTTTCACTGACAAGTTTAATTCCTCTGCCACAAATGTTCTGAATCTTGCCGTATCAAGCACACCGGACTGGCCGATTACACGCTCTTTAGGGAAGCCTGATTCTTTGTACACCGCGTATGTCATTGCATCAACAGGATTTGTCAGCACCACAATAATAGAGTCAGGAGAATATTTCACGATTTCCCGGGTAACGCTTCTCATAATCTTTTCGTTTGTAGAGACCAGATCATCTCTGCTCATACCAGGTTTTCTTGCGATACCGGCTGTAATGACAACAATGTCAGAGCCAGCTGTATCCTCGTAATTGGATGTTCCCGTAATTTTTGCGTCAAAGCCTTGAACCGGGCTTGCTTCAAGCATATCAAGCGCTTTTCCCTTTGTCGGGTTCTCCAATTGCGGAATGTCAACAAGAACAACGTCTGCCAGCTCTTTTTGAGCGATTAAAAATGCAGTTGTAGCTCCGGTAAAACCTGCTCCGATAACAGAAACTTTTTTACGAGTATTTCCCATGTCTCTCTTCTCCTTTATGGCTAGTTTTAGGCTTTTTCCTTGCTTAGTCCATGTTTTTGATCAGTTCTTCTCCGAACTCTGAACATTTCACTTCAGTCGCCCCGTCCATTAATCTAGCAAAATCGTAAGTTACGACTTTGGAAGCGATTGTTTTTTCCATAGATTTGATAACCAAATCAGCCGCTTCGTTCCATCCTAAATGCTCAAGAAGCAGAACGCCTGAAAGAATAACTGAAGATGGGTTTACTTTATCAAGGCCTGCATATTTAGGAGCCGTTCCGTGCGTCGCCTCGAAAATCGCATGTCCTGTTTCGTAGTTGATGTTCGCTCCAGGAGCAATGCCGATTCCGCCGACTTGCGCAGCAAGAGCATCAGAAATGTAATCTCCGTTCAAGTTCATTGTCGCAACGACATCAAACTCGTTTGGACGCGTTAAGATCTGCTGAAGGAAAATGTCAGCAATGCTGTCTTTGATAATGATTTTTCCTGCTGCTTCCGCTTCGCTTTGCGCTTTGTTGGCAGCGTCTTTTCCTTCTTCTTCAGCAATGCGGTCATATTGAGCCCATGTGAAGACTTTATCTCCGTATTCTTTTTCAGCAAGTTCATAGCCCCAGTTTTTGAACGCGCCTTCTGTGAACTTCATGATGTTTCCTTTGTGAACAAGCGTTACAGATTTGCGGCCATGCTCGATCGCATAATCAATGGCAGCTCTGACCAAGCGGCTTGTTCCTTCTTCTGAAACAGGCTTAATGCCGATACCTGATGTCTCAGGGAAACGGATTTTATTGACGTTTAACTCATTTTGAAGGAAGCTGATAAGCTTTTGCACTTCTTCAGAGCCTTTTGCATACTCGATGCCTGCGTAAATATCTTCTGTATTTTCACGGAAGATGACCATATCAGTATCTTCAGGGCGTTTTACCGGTGACGGCACTCCAGTAAAGTATCTTACAGGTCTTAAGCAGACGAATAGGTCAAGCTCTTGTCTGAGCGCTACGTTCAAAGAACGGATACCGCCGCCGACAGGTGTCGTTAACGGGCCTTTAATCGCGATGAAATATTCGCGGATCACATCTAATGTTTCAGCAGGGAGCCACTCACCTGTTTTATTATAAGCCTTTTCTCCGGCGTAAACTTCTTTCCATGTAATTTTCTTTTCGCCTTTGTATGCTTTTTCTACTGCTGCTTCCAAAACCTTCGAAGCCGCGTTCCAAATATCAGGACCGGTTCCGTCTCCTTCGATAAATGGGATAATCGGGTTGTTTGGTACGTTTAATACTCCGTTAGAGACTGTAATTTTTTCACCTTGTGCCACAATAAAAACCTCCCAGTATGTAATTCATATTTAGAAAACATTTTATTTTTCTTATATAGAAAATAAAATGATTTTTCCTAACATTCAATTTAAAGTGTAACCCAATTTTGATGTTCTGAACAAGAGGCTAACCTCATTGACGCAAGCCAGCCTCCAATGGTTCTTTAGGCTCTTTCTTCAATCGGAACGAATTTTTGTTTGTCAGGGCCTGTGTAATCTGCCCGCGGGCGGATCAGACGGTTGTTGTCATACTGCTCAAGAATATGAGCGAGCCAGCCGGACATTCTGCTTACTGCAAAAATCGGTGTAAACAAATCATGGTCAATACCGAGGCTGTGATATACAGAAGCCGAATAGAAATCAACGTTAGGCGGAAGCTTTTTCTCTGATGTGACGATGTCTTCTATACGAATCGACATCTCATACCATTTGCTTTCGCCTGTCAGGTTGGTCAGGCGCTTGCTCATTTCTTTCAGATGCTTCGCGCGCGGATCACCATGCTTATACACACGGTGGCCGAATCCCATGATTTTTTCTTTCTTTTCAAGTTTAGCGCGGATGTACGGCTCAGCGTTTTCCACTTCACCGATTTCTGTCAGCATTTTCATAACGCCTTCATTCGCTCCGCCGTGAAGAGGCCCTTTCAGCGCGCCGATTGCTGCAGTAATGCCTGAATAGATGTCAGAAAGTGTTGCGACGCAGACCCTCGCTGTGAACGTTGACGCGTTCAACTCATGGTCAGCATGTAAAATCAATGCTTTGTTGAAGGCTTCAACTTCAATTGGTGAAGGCTCTTCACCGTTTAATGTGTAAAGAAAATTCTCCGCAATACCGTAATCTTCTCTCGGTTCAACAGGCTCAAGACCCTTGCGAATTCTGGAAAACGCTGCAACCAAGCCAGGCACCTTTGCCTGAAGGCGGATCGCCTTTCTGTAGTTGGCTTCCGGGTTCATGGTATCAGCCTCGCTGTCAAGCAGGCCTAGTAATGAAATTGCTGTCCGAAGAGCAGCCATGGGATGAACATTTTCGAGGGAATAAGATTTGAAGTGCTCAATAATTTCTTGCGGAACGGCAGCTTCCTTTGCAAGCTGCTGCTTTAACTCTTCAAGCTCTTTTTTGTTTGGCAGCCTTAGATGCCAAAGCAAGTAGATGATTTCTTCAAAACTTGCATTCTCTGTCAAATCATCGATATCATACCCCACATATGTAAGGGTATCATCAATAATAGAACTAACAGATGATGTTGTTGCTACAACCCCTTCAAGACCGCGTGTCGCTGTCATATATAACATCTCCTTTTCAATAAATTTCCCCTTTAAGAGTGTTGTAAAAACATGAGGCTTACTTAAAAAGCACGATGCAAGTATTTCTCTCCCCCAAAAAGAAAATGCTTACATTTTACTGGCTGCTGGAACTAAAACTCTTTGCTTATGAAAGAACATAACAAATTCTTATAAGCTTATTTAAGTTTAAGCCTATTCTCATTATAAACAATAATCAGACATTTGTTAAATGTTTACCTATAATTTTTTTTTTTCATTCTGTGATTTCCCCGAAAAAACGCCTTTATTTGCGGGTTTTTGCATAAAAAAAAGCGGCTTTAAGGCCGCTTTTTTTTTATGAAGTGAACAGTTTTACGATCTGCATGGCTAAATAAGCAATCCCCGCTCCGATCAGCGGCCCCACCGCAACTCCTCCAAAAAGCGCGACTGCAAGAATGGTACCGATCACGAGAGCAGTTGTAATATGTGGATCATTTTCAAGCAGGGTCAGGCCGTTTTTTGCAATCAGCGCCACTGCGATCCCCGCTCCAAGGGCGATCCATGCGTAGGAAGACCGCATTGCTTCTCCAAGCTGCTTAAATCCAATTTCTCCCGTGGCAATCGGGACAAGAACGGCGATGGTAATAATGGTCACACCCCAGTTAATGCCTTTTGACTGGATGGTCGGAAATAATTTCTGATCAAGCCCAACGATTTTGATGATCAAAAGGACGGATACAGCAAAGAGCAATGATTGGTTTTTTGCGATAAGTGCGATAGCCAAGAGTAAAATTAAAAATAAATTCGCTTGTGTAAACACATGCCATCCCTCCTTTAAGATGAATGTATTCATATTCAGCAACAGCGTGAATACATATAAAAAATAGGACATGCTGACGAGAGGAGGACCGTTTTCGTGAATCAATCTTATATCACTATTTTTTTCAGAACCCTCTTTGTCATATCAATGACCGCAGGGTCGATAGCTGCGGCCTATTATTCGTTTCCGTTAACTTATCCGTTCCTGATCGCCCTTATTCTTTCATCAGTGATTCATCCTGTTGTCGATTATTTGGACAAAGTGACAGGATTCCCCCGAACGATAAATGTTCTGGGCGTTCTTGCTTTTTTTCTGCTCGCAGCCTTCGGCGTCCTTACCATTCTGGTAGCCGAAATCGTAACGGGAACAGCCTATCTAGCAAAAACGCTGCCTCCGCATATCAGCACGTTTATTTCATATTGCGAAAAATTGTTTACAACACATATTCAGCCGCTCTATAACGAGTTAACTCTTTTGTTTCAAGAATTGGAAACGAACCAGCAGGCTTCCATCGTCACTCATATCCAGACACTCGGTGATTCTGCCGCTAAAAATGCCGGGCTCCTGCTGTCCCACATTCTAGAGATGATCCCGAGATTTTTCGCTCTTCTTCCCAATACGGCGGCGGTTCTGATTTTTTCTCTTCTGGCAACCTTTTTTATGACAAAGGATTGGCACAAGCTGAAAGCCATGCTTGTTTTAATTCTGCCGGATCGTGTGACAGCTAACAGCAAAGCAATCAGCAGCGAATTAAAAAAAGCAATGACTGGTTTTATCAAAGCACAAGCCGTCCTCGTTTTCATCACGATGGTGATTGTATTTATCGGCCTTTCTCTCTTAAAGGTTGAACACGCCGCAACAATTGCTTTTTTAATCGGGCTTGTAGATCTTCTCCCTTACTTAGGTGCCGGCTCCGTATTTGTGCCCTGGATTTTGTATTTATCGATTACGGGCCAGCTGCCCCAAGCGATCGGAATTGGTATCCTGTACCTCGTCGTTCTTATTCAGCGGCAGCTGACAGAGCCCAAGATACTAAGTAAATCTATCGGGATCGATCCGCTGGCAACACTCATCGCCCTGTTTGCCGGCTTTAAATTATTCGGGTTTTTAGGACTGATTGCGGGACCGGCTGTACTCGTCATCATCCAAGCTTTCATCACTACAGGCGCATTAAAAGAAATATGGTCCTATATCACCGTTCAGCAAAAATAAAACGGCAGCCGTTTTTTTCATGGCTGCCGTTTTTTATTTGATGATGATCCGCTTATTCTTCGACATTCCTCTCAGCCATTTGAACAGAATCGGCTTACACCAGCCGCGGGTAAACGGGATAAGAAGACAGGCGCCGGCCAAATCTGATAAAAAGCCCGGAAGCATCAGCAATAGACCGCCAATGAAAATGCACAGACCGTCAGCAATCGCTTCCCCCGGCATTTTGCCATATTGAAGATCACGCTGAACCTTATAATACACTTCGGTTCCTTGTTTTTTTGCAGCTGCTGCGCCGATAATGCCAGTCAGAATCATGAATAGAACTGTCGGTAAAATGCCAATCAGCTTGCCTAAAAATAGGAATATGCCGATTTCTATTGCCGGAAACACAATAAAAAGCAAAAACAAAAATCTCATATCCAAGCCCCCCACACGTGTAACACGTTCTGTTCAACAAAAGGCATGATAAAGAGAAAAGGAAGGGATTCCCCTTCCATTTTCACCTGTAATTAAAGAACGCTCGCACGGCCTTGATAGACTGCACCTCTGGAAGCGTCAACTGTAATATCCTGGCCATCTGTCAAAATAGATGTCGCATTTTCCAGACCCACGATAACCGGGATGCCAAGGCTTAATCCGACTACCGCCGCATGGCTAGTCAAACCGCCTTCTTCTGTAATAAGAGCAGACGCTTTTTCAAGGGATGCAATCATATCACGGTCAGTGCTTTTGGTAACAAGTACCGCACCGTCAGTCATTTTTTGCTCAGCTTCTTTTGCATTTTGTGCAACAACAACCGGACCGTAAGCTGATTTGCGTCCAATGCCTTGGCCTTTAGCGACGATATCGCCGACAGTATGAACCTTCATTAAGTTCGTAGTGCCGGACTCACCGACAGTGCCTGCTGTAATAACGATAAGATCGCCGTGTTTTACAATTCCGCTGTTCAATGATTTTTGGACAGCATCCTCAAGCATCTCATCTGTTGAGCTCGCATTTTGGCCGCTTTCCGCGAATACACCAGATACGAGGGCAAGCTTTCTGGAAATAGAGTCATTTACAGTAACCGCAACAATCGGAGCCTGCGGACGGTATTTTGCAATCATACGTGCTGTATGGCCGCTTTCTGTCGGCGTTACGATCGCAGCAGCATTCAGGTTAATCGCCGTATGTGCGACAGATTGTCCAATTGCGTCTGTAATTGTCATGCCCACTTGATCTCTGCGTTTTGAGAGAATTTCTTTATAATTTAAAGCTTCTTCAGAACGGGACGCGATGTTATGCATTGTTTGAACTGCTTCAACCGGATAACTTCCGGCAGCAGTTTCACCAGAAAGCATGATCGCATCTGTTCCGTCGAAGATCGCGTTTGCAACGTCACTTGCTTCCGCACGAGTCGGACGCGGGTTGCGCTGCATGCTGTCAAGCATTTGTGTTGCTGTAATAACAGGTTTGCCCAGCGCGTTGCATTTTTTGATCAGTTCTTTTTGCACAAGCGGCACTTCTTCAGCTGGAATTTCCACACCTAAGTCTCCGCGTGCAACCATTAAGCCGTCAGACACTTCGAGAATCGCATCGATGTTGTCGACGCCCTCTTGGTTTTCGATTTTAGGGATGATTTGAATATCCTGAGCGTTGTGCTCTTCAAGAAGCTCACGGATTTCGAGCACATCCGTGGAACGTCGAATGAAAGATGGTGCGATGAAGTCTACTCCTTGCTCAATACCGAAAACGATGTCTCGCGCATCCTTTTCAGTAATACCCGGAAGATTGACACTTACGCCCGGTACGTTAACACCTTTTTTATTTTTGAGTGTTCCGTTGTTTAATACTTTTGTTTTGATTTCGCGTTTAGCGGCATCTACATCAAGTACCTCAAGACCGATAAGGCCGTCATCTAACAGAATCGTTGAACCTTGTTCAACGTCATGGACTAAACCTTCATATGTCACTGAAATTTTATCTGTTGTTCCTACAACCTCGTCCATTGAAATAATGAGCTCTTTGCCTGTTTCAAGCTCAATACCGCCGTTTTCCATTGTATGTGTGCGGATTTCAGGACCTTTTGTATCAAGCAGAATTCCAACGTTTTTGCCAAGTTTTTTACTTGCTTCGCGGATATTTTTAATTCTTGCACCGTGTTCCTCAAAATCTCCGTGAGAAAAGTTTAATCGAGCCACGTTCATTCCTGACTCCATTAATTTCGTAAGCATTTCAATACTTTCACTTGCCGGACCGATGGTACAAACAATTTTAGTTTTTCTCATTTGGTTCACTTCCTTCTGAAATCTTCAGCCTTCAGCTGTACATTAGATAGACAGTTCTTTTGAAAGCTGATACATGTTTTGCTCAACTGTGTGTTTTGTCTCAAGTATTTCTATAATATCATGGTCTACAAGCTTATTGTTTTGTATACCTACACAGCGTCCGCCTTTTCCTTCAAGCAGCAGTTCAACTGCATATGCGCCGAGACGGCTTGCTAACACACGGTCAGCAGCACTCGGAGAACCTCCGCGCTGGATATGGCCCAATACAGATACCCTAGTTTCAAGATTTGTTTCTTCTTCAATGCGTTTCCCGAATTCAACACCGCTGCCTACACCTTCGGCAACAATAATAATACTGTGCTTCTTGCCGCGTTCGTGGCCGCGTTTTAAGCGGGCAATGATTTCGTGCATGTCATAGTCTGCCTCAGGGATTAAGATCGATTCCGCGCCCCCTGCAAGACCGGCCCACAATGCGATATCGCCGGCATGACGACCCATTACTTCGATTACATATGTACGTTCATGAGAAGTCGCTGTATCGCGAATCTTATCAATTGCGTCAATTACTGTATTTAAAGCTGTATCGAAACCGATTGTAAAATCAGTGCCCGGAATGTCATTATCAATTGTACCCGGTACACCTACACATGGAAACCCGTGTTCCGTTAATTTTTTCGCACCCATATATGAACCGTCTCCGCCGATAACAACAAGGCCTTCAATACCAAGCTTCTTCAAGTTTTCTATCCCTTTTTCACGGCCTTCAACTGTTTTGAATTCAGGACATCTTGCCGTATAAAGCTTAGTTCCTCCACGATGTATAATATCGCCTACTGATCCGAGTTCAAGCTTTTCAATCTTTCCGCTGATCAATCCCGCGTATCCGTTGTAAATACCGTAAACTTCAACGTCATGATAGATCGCTTTTCTGACTACTGCGCGAACTGCTGCGTTCATTCCCGGGGAATCCCCGCCGCTCGTTAATACCCCTATACGTTTCATTCTCCATTCACCTCAGCAACATATATGATTAAACATAACATGATCATTGCCCTAAAAACAATGAAAAGGGATCTCCATCCTCCCTATGAAACCTTACCTATTATACAATTAAATAAATTGTTTTTAAATAAAATTTAAGGAATGTCACAAAAAATAAACGTGAGCCAAAGGCTTCACGTTTATTTAGTTTACCCCGATATATTGATCTTCAACCGAGACTTTGCCAATTGCTTTATATTTTTCATAGCGCTGCTGAACTAATTCTTCTTCGCTCAGCTTCAGCAAAGTTTTTAACGATTGTTTAAGGGTTTCGTCCATATAGCTTGCCTGCAGCTTCACATCATGGTGCGCTCCGCCTTTTACTTCTTTAATCATATGATCTATAATACCTAATTCTTTTAAATCCGGCGCAGTGATTTTCATTGTTTCTGCTGCTTTTTTAGCAAGACTGGAGTCCTTCCATAAAAGTGCCGCGGCACCTTCCGGAGAAATAACAGAATAAGTAGAGTTTTCCAGCATATGCAAGTGATTCCCTACACCCAGACCAAGGGCTCCGCCGCTTCCGCCTTCACCGATGACGATGCAGATAACAGGCACTCGAAGGCCGGCCATCTCAAACAGGTTTTTGGCAATAGCTTCACTTTGTCCTCTTTCTTCAGCTGCTCGTCCAGGGTATGCCCCCTTCGTATCAATAAAACAGATAATCGGCCTGTTAAATTTGTCAGCCTGTTTCATCAGACGAAGCGCTTTTCTGTAGCCTTCTGGATGCGGCATCCCAAAATTGCGGACTAGGTTTTCCTTCGTGTCTTTGCCGCGCTGATGCCCGATTACCGTTACAGGGAGGCCGTGGAACTTCGCAATCCCGCCGACAATGGCTTCATCGTCCCCGTACGCTCTGTCTCCGTGACATTCAAAAAAGTCGGTAAACAGGTGTTCGATATAATCAAGAGTTGTCGGACGGTCCGCCAGACGCGCGATTTGAACCCGGTCCCATGGCTTCAGATTTTTGTAAATATCATCCTGAAGCTTAGCGAGACGGTCTTCGAGCCGTTCGATTTCCGCACTTAGATCCATATCGGAATCTTGGGTGAATTTTTTTAGTTCGGCGATTTTGGTTTGCAGTTCAATCACCGGTTTTTCAAATTCTAATCTTGGAGCCACTCAATGTCACCTCCTGTTTGATGCATATCCAGCAGATTTTCTAACGTTTTTTTCATATCGTCACGATGAATAACCGCATCAAGCTGTCCATGTTTTAATAAAAATTCAGCCGTTTGGAAGTCCTCAGGCAGTTTTTCTCCTATTGTCTGTTCAATAATCCGTCTTCCGGCAAAACCAATCAACGCGCCAGGCTCAGCGAAATTGTAATCGCCAAGGGATGCAAAGCTTGCTGATACGCCCCCGGTAGTCGGATGCGTCATTACTGAAATAATAAGACCCTGTTCTTCACTGAACAGTTTTAACGCAGAGCTTGTCTTAGCCATCTGCATTAAACTTAATACGCCTTCCTGCATTCTAGCGCCGCCTGAAGCCGTAAAAATAATAAACGGAACTTTATCAGCTTTTGCTTTTTCAATCGCAAGCGTGATTTTTTCACCGACGACTGAACCCATGCTGCCCATTCTGAATGAAGAATCCATGACGGCGACTACAGCCGGGTGTCCGCCGATGGTGCCCTTGCCTGTCACAACAGCCTCGTTTAAGGATGTTTTCTCGCGATCTTTTTCAAGCTTTTCCAGATATCCCGGGAAACCAAGCGGATTTTCCGAGAGCATTCCCTGATTGAATTCCTCAAAGGATTTTTCATCCATCAAGCTTTCGATACGCTGTTTTGCGTTCATTGGGAAATGATAATCGCAGTTCATGCATACCCGCATATTTTTATCCAACTCTTTAGTGAGCATGATTTTTTTACACTTAGGACATTTTGTCATAATGCCTTCCGGAACATCGTGCTTCGCTTGATCAGATGGTACGGAAGCATACTTTTTCTTTTTCGTGAATATATCCTTTAACAAATGATTACCTCCCTTTTGTGAAGGGTTCTCTTCACCGCATGTCATCAAACAGATAGACTTGCTAATAACTTTACCGAAACTATTGTACTTTTTTTGTCAAACGCTGTCATCCTCAATTCGACAACTTTTTATTCGATGACGTGCTCGGAAAGGCTTGTATGAAATCAGATAAGGTGTTGAAACGACAAGGTTGACAGCGCATTCAAAAATAATGTTAAACCCGGCTGAAATTTTTTTAAGGCTAACCCCCTAAAAAAATTTCAGCCGTCAGTTTAACTTGAGAACAGCGCGCCGGTCTCCGCCAACGCGCTGCCATTTTTGGAATGAATTAAAATTATTCACCAATAATCGTAAGTTTTCTTGTTTTTTCTGCGACTTCCTCAGGGTCAACAGTGATTCTTGCAACACCTGTTTCCATCGCAGCTTTTGCCACAGCCTTCGCAACAGCAGGCGCAACACGTTTATCAAACGGTGCAGGGATGACATAGTCTGCGCTAAGCTCATCTTCTGAAACCAGTGAAGCAATGGCTTCAACCGCTGCGATTTTCATTTCCTCGTTAATATGAGTGGCACGCACATCAAGTGCTCCGCGGAAAATACCAGGGAATGCAAGAACATTGTTTACTTGGTTCGGGAAGTCAGAACGGCCAGTTCCGATAACGCTTGCTCCGGCTTCACGCGCATCTTCCGGCATGATTTCCGGATTTGGATTTGCCATTGCAAAGATAATCGGATCTTTTGCCATGCTTTGAACCATCTCTTTTGTTAACGCGCCTGCTACAGAGACACCGATAAATACGTCAGCATCAACGATGACATCTTTCAGAGAACCGTCTTTGCGATCTTGGTTCGTGAACTTCGCCACTTCATTTTTGACATCGTTCATGCCGTTCGGGCGCCCTTCATAAATGGCCCCTTTGGAATCGCACATCACAATGTCGCGAACGCCATAATGATGAAGAAGCTTGATAATCGCAATGCCAGCCGCACCCGCGCCGTTTGCGACAACTTTAATGGATGACATGGATTTTCCAGACAGTTTCAGCGCGTTCACAAGACCTGCTACGGTTACAATGGCAGTACCGTGCTGATCATCATGGAAAACCGGGATGTTTGTTTCTTTTTTGAGGCGCTCTTCAATGATAAAGCAGTTTGGCGCTGCAATATCTTCAAGGTTGACGCCGCCAAATGTCGGTTCCAGCAATTTTACAGTTTCAACGATTTTATCAACATCGTTTGTGTTTAAAGCAATCGGGAACGCATCTACGCCCGCAAAGCTTTTGAAAAGAACTGCTTTCCCTTCCATAACAGGAAGCGCCGCTTCAGGGCCGATGTTTCCAAGGCCAAGTACAGCTGTACCGTCAGTTACAACTGCTACCATGTTCCCCTTCATTGTATAATCATATACTTTGTTAATGTCTTCATGAATATCCTTACACGGTTCTGCAACACCCGGAGAATACGCGAGGCTTAGATCTTTCGCATTTCTGACCTCTACTTTTGATTTAGACTCCAGTTTCCCCTGGTTGACTTTATGCAGGTGTAATGCTTCTTCTCTTAATGACATTCTCCTAAACACTCCTTATGGATATTTTTTGATTCGTATACTGCTGCGTTGATTGCTGCATTCTGCGGAGTAAATCTATCTGAATATTTAAACAGGATCACATAATTGCTCCAATTGTATAACAAAAAGCGAATCGTTACCACTGTTTTAAAACGACGTTTTTTTGACCCAACAGCTCTTTTAAGCGATATAACACCTGGTGATCTGCATTGATATGGAACGACTCAGGTAGCTTAATCGTCTGTTTTTGCCTTTCATAATAGAGATAAACGCCTGTTTCCCCTTTATGCTCCAGCAAAATGCGCTTAATCTTTGCCAGGATCTCCTGGCTGTGCTGACTGCTTTCTATTTTTATATAAACCGATGGCGCTTTTTCTGCATCCATATTTTCTAATAATTCTGCCCGGGACATGATGAATTGGATCTTATCTTGTCTAACTTCACATTTCCCCGCAGTGAACAAAAGAGCGCCTTCTCTTAAAACGGGAGAAAGCTGTCTGAATTGTTCAGGGAAGACTACGGCTTCCATCTCGCCGGTTTCATCACTGAGCGTTAAAAACGCCATGTTTTGACCTGTTTTCGTCCGAATCGTTTTGATCTTCGACAGCAGAACGCCTAGTGAAAGCTGCCTTTTGACTGCTCGCTGAGCCTGCAGAATGGAGACTGCTCCTTGCGCAGTGAGCTGTTTTCGGAAGGCGGAGAGGGGATGATTTGAAAAATAAATGCCAAGCGTTTCCTTTTCAAACGCAAGTAAATCCACCAGAGGAAGCTCCTCCGTCTCCACATACTTCGGCTTAATTGAAAACGATTCATCTAAAAACAATCCCATTTGGTCATCGTCCGCGGCGAATAGCTCAGCATGTTCCAAAGCAACATCAATGGATGCGAGCAGCGTGGCCCGGTTTTGGCCGAATTCGTCCATCGCACCAGAAAAGATAAGTGCTTCAAGCACTTTGCGATTTACGCTTTTTGACGGCACGCGAAAGCAGAAATCGAAAAGATCTTCAAATGGTTTCTCTTTTCTTGCTTTATATATATCTTTGACTGCTGAGACGCCTACACTTTTTATTGTGCGGAGGCTGTATCTGACAGATCCGTTTTCAACTGTAAACGGAAAACTGCTTTTATTCACTGACGGAGGAAGGATACGAATCCCGCTCCCCTTTGCTTCGTAAAGATATTGAGAGATTTTATCCTCATTGCCAATGACGCTTGTCAGCAATCCGCACATAAAATATAACGGATAATGAGCTTTCAAATACGCAAGCTGGCACCCGATCATGCTGTATGCCACCGCATGGCTTCTGTTAAAGCCATAGTTTGCGAATTTGACGATTAAATCGTAGACCTCATTTGCAGTGTCTACAGAATACTCCTTTTTTAAGCACCCTTCAACAAAATGGCTTCGCTCTCTGTCCAGGATTTCTTTTTTCTTTTTGCTGACCGCCCTTCTCAATAGGTCCGCTTCGCCTAAAGAAAACCCCGCCATACGGGAAGCAATCATCATAATTTGTTCCTGATACACAATGACGCCATATGTATCTTCCAAAATGCTCCTTAAATCTTCATGAGGATAGTGAACAGGCGCCCGGCCGTGTTTACGGTCGATAAATAACGGAATATTTTCCATCGGACCCGGCCGGTACAGTGCATTGACCGCCACAATATCTTCTAGGCCCGAAGGTTTCAGCCGTTTCAAGACGCTTCTCATCCCTGCAGATTCAAGCTGGAAAATGCCTGTCGTATCCCCTTTTGACAGCAAGGAGAACGTTTTGTCATCGCTGTAGGAAATACTTGAAAGATCTATTTTAATATTTTCTTCTTTTTCAATCATTGAAGTGATGGATTCAATAAGTGTCAGATTCCTCAAACCTAAGAAATCCATTTTTAAAAGGCCCAAGTCTTCAAGATGGTCCATCGCGTATTGCGTTAAATAGATCCCTTCATGCCCTTCTTGAAGCGGAACAACATCTGTTAAGGGTTCTTCACTCAGGACAACGCCCGCTGCGTGGGTTGATGCATGCCTTGGCAGCCCTTCTATTTTCCGGGCAATTGAATAGACTTGCTGAAGCAGGCTTGACTCCCGAAGCCGCTTATCCAGCTGCGGTGACTGCTGTCTCGCTTCATCCAGCGTCATGCCCGGTCTTGAAGGAATGAGTTTTGCAAGCTGATCTGCCTCCTTCGGGCTGACGCCGAATACTCTGCCGACGTCCCGGAGCGCCGCCTTTGCCGCAAGTGTTCCAAAGGTGATAATCTGTGCGACGTGCATTGCACCGTATTTCTGCTGAACATATTGAATGACTTCATCCCTTCTAGTATCGGGAAAGTCAATATCAATATCCGGCATGCTGACGCGCTCGGGATTTAAAAATCTTTCAAACAGAAGGTGATGCTTAATCGGGTCAACATCTGTGATATACAGCACATATGCCACAAGAGAACCTGCCGCAGAACCTCTTCCCGGTCCTGTAACAATCCCTTTTTTATGGGCGTGCTTCATAAAATCCCACACGATCAGAAAGTAATCGCTGAACTTCATCCGCTTGATGACATCAAGCTCATATTGAAGACGGCGAAGGTATCGTTCATCAGGCTTGCCGAAACGGCTGCGGAGTCCCTCCATACAGATATCCGTTAAATAATCATCAGCGGACGTTCCGTCTGGGGTCGGAAAAGACGGTAGACGGGTCTGCCCGAGACTGACGTCAACCCGGCATTGTTCCGCGATCTCTACAGAAGCTTGCAGTGCCTCGGGATGCTCTCGATAAATGTTTTGCATTTCTTCGAGTGGTTTCAAATCGAGATCAGGCAAATCTTCAGCGGGTGCATCCGTCAGTTTTTCCCCCGCTTTAATCGCTTTCAAACAACGGTAGGCAGCCTTATCTTCCTTCCTTATGTAATGCACATCGCCTGTGGCCGTAACAGGGATATCCGTTTCTTCTGATAGCTTTAGAATCTGCTCAGACAAGACTTGATTCCCTTTAAAAGGCTGATAGGAGAAATAAAAAGCTCCCTTTCCGAATATAGACTGAAATTCCAGCGAGGCTTGAGCAGCCTGTTCGAACAGCCCTCCTTCAAGAAGTGTTTCAATATATCCTTTTTCGCCGGGCGTTATTGCGATAATCCCTTCTCGATAACTGTGAAGCCATTTCGGCTTCAGTCCGCCTTTTGATTTAGATTGCAGAACGCTGCTGATTTTCAGCAGGTTTTGATAGCCTGTATTTGATTTTGCCAGCAGGACGAGCGGGTATGCTTCAAGCTCGCTGTCATCTGTAAAAACAGAAGCCGTCAAACCGATTATTGGGTTGATCCCTCTCGCCTTGCAAGCTTTATAAAATTGAATAGCTCCGTACATGACATGATCATCTGTCAGCGCCAAAGACGCATATCCGAGCCTGTCAGCTTCACTGACGAGCTCTTCCACAGCCGCGGCGCTGTTTAGCAGGCTATACCCGCTATGCACTTGCAGGTGAACAAAAGACATGCTATCACCTCTTTCTCATTACGATTCATTTCTTCCCTCATTATAAGGCCGGTTTCCAAAAGAAACAAATGTTCTTTTTTGACTCATCATCATACTTGTCCTGAAAGCTCAATATGATATAAAAGGTGAGGTGATAAAGATGGATCAGGAAGCAGGATTTATGGTGAATTTTATCAATAGCTACTTCATTGCGTTAGGGGTGCTGATCGGGGGCGCACTCATCGGAGGGCTCGGTGCATATTTGGCAGGCGAACCCCCGCTTACAGCCATTACAAAGCTTGCCAACCGGTTAAAAATATGGGCACTTGTCGCAGCTATCGGAGGCACCTTTGATGCGGTATACAGCTTTGAACGCGGCATACTCGAAGGCAATACGAGAGATATCTTTAAACAGCTTCTTTTAATTATTTCGGCCATGGGGGGCGCGCAAAGCGGCTGGCTTATTATATCATGGCTGACCCAGGAGCATCTTTCTTCATGAGGGTCCCCCAACATTACAAAAAACCGGGATGGCAGCGTTTTTTCGCGGGAATGATGTGCGGAGCCGTAATCAGCTGGTTCTTTTTCCTGTTTACTTACGGAACATTCCAAGAGGAGCAGGTCAGCCTCATCGAAAAGCAAAAAGAGCATGTAAAAGACTTGAACAATCAAATTTCGATCTATCAAGAAGACCTCCATAAACTGAATGAAGATAATAAAAGAAAACTGCTGATTCAAAGCGTCAGCGTCAAATTGCTGAATGGGGATAAATATAAAATATCACAGCCGGATAAAACGAAATTCGAGGAGCATGTAAAGGATGATATTTCAGAGGTGATTACAAAAGACATAGAGAGCGTCTATCAAACAAAGGATCTCTTGAAGCGGACAATTGAAAATAAAGTCTATATGATCAATGAAAAAAAATACGAGGCAACCGTCAGAGAATTGATTATTTATACGAGGCTGACAGTGGAACTTGAAATATCTTTCGCCACATAATTATGGATTTTTTTTAAATTCTCCAAACTTCTGTCGCTTTTTCCCATTCTTTTTTATAAACTATATGTGAGGCTTAATGGCGAAAGGAAGGAGGAAGGGAAATGGAGGTTTACAGTGACCGTCAGTTAGCAAAAGATCAAGCAGCCCGTCTCAGACAAGGTTTTTCTGCATATGCCGAAACAAACTCACTCGCTTCCCTCATCAAAAAAGAACTTCAATCACACAATCTCCAAGTCTACGAGGACCTTACTGATTTCGGCTACTGGTTCATCCCCGTCACAGATGAACACTAAGAGAGAGGGTCTCCCCTCTACTCGTGTTCTTTACATAATGTTTCCAGATCAGCTAAAATCCGATCAGCTTCATCCCAGCTGTAAATAGAGGCGCCTGAAGCTAACGGATGCCCTCCGCCGTTATATTTCCGGGCAAGTCCGTTAATGACAGGCCCCTTCGAACGGAATCTGACTCTGATTTGATCGTCTTCTTCTACGAAAAACACCCAGGCGCGAATACCTGAGATATTGCCAAGCGTCCCGACAAGCTGCGACGCTTCAGAAGCCGTTGTGCCGAATTTTTCAAGCGTATCCTTTTTGATGAAAACAGAAGCAGCCCCGTTTTCGGACAAAGACACATTTTGAAAGATAAAGCCGTTAAGCTTCACCACATTCAGTTTTGTTTCATACAATTGATTAAATAACTCTGAGGAAGAGAATGGATACTGAATGAGCTCGCCTGCATATTTTAATGTTTTTTCCGTGGTATTCGGAAATAAAAAGCGTCCGGTATCTCCAACAATGCCGGCGTAGATCAGCTCTGCCGCTTTCGTATTCAGCTTCCAGCCGTGCTCTTTTCCTTCTAAATACAGCTCGTAAATCATTTCACTTACTGAGCTGGCGCTTGTATCGACCCAGAGAAGGTCACCGTATGGATCTTCGTTCGGATGGTGGTCGATTTTCATTAGTTTGGCGCCTGAAGGATAACGCTGATCGTCGATTCTTTCCTGATTTGCCGTATCGCAGACAATGACAAGTGCGCCTTCATATGTTTCATTGTCCACCTCATCAAGGGAATATAAGAAAGAGAGGGACGGTTCAGGCGTGCCGACCGCAAAAATATTTTTTTCAGGATATGTTTCACGCAGGATTTCCGTAAGCCCGCACTGTGATCCGTAGGCATCCGGATCAGGACGCACATGTCTATGTAAGATAATCGTGTCATATAATGATATGGTTCTGATCAATTCTGTTTTCATTTGATACTCCTTTATTGTTTTTATTCATTAAATCACATTCTCTGCCGACGGAAAAGAAAAATAACGTCAAAACCAAGCCCGTTTTTGTATAAAATGGGTTTGTAAACTTTTACGATGGAGGATTTCATTTATGCTGGTTCTTGTTTTTTTGATTGGGCTTTCAGCCTGCTTTTATGTGTTCTATAAAGTAAAAGGCGTACGGGCAAAGCCATCTTTGGCAAAAGAAATATGTTCAGCAAAATCAAGCATGGCCTTAGGGTCACTAGTCCTGTTCTACGGGCTTAACCAAATGATATTATTCCATTCAGTATTAACGTTAGTAATCGGCGGTATCTTTATCGTCATAGGAGCAGGAAGCGCTTGGGCAGGTTATAAAGCCTTTAGACATTACAATCCCCTTCACGCCAAAGAAGCTGAAAGAGATCACGCGTAAGGGGCGCCTGAACGTCCCTTAGCTTCTTTCCATCAGCTGAACCATCAGCATCGCTTTAGACACGATATGACCTTGGCTGTGCACTTCCACTTCCATTTTCCCGAACTTTCTGCCAGCCTCCAAGATGCGAGGTTTGACTTCGATGACTGATTCCATCTGCACAGGCTTCAAAAAGAAGATGGTGATGCTCTCTATGACGAGTTCGCCGCGTTTTTTCGAGCGCAAAAATCGGTTTGCCGCTTGCGTCAAAATGGTCGTAAATACACCATAAGAAATGGTTCCAAGCTGATTTGTCATTTGCGGCGTGACTTCATACTCGTAAACCGTTTGATCTTCTTTATCATCATCCTCATCTTTAAACCCCCTTGAAACGATATCATCAAGCTTCTCCCCGACCTGCGGCTGCTTTTGAATCATTTGAAGAGCTTTCAATACGTCTTGGCGGCTGATCATGCCGATGAGTTTTTGGTGGCCGTCAGTGACGGGAAGCACTTCGATCCCTTCCCATACCATCATTTGCGCAGCTGAAGCGACAGATGTTTTCCCAATAACCGTGACGGGATTTTTGGTCATAACTTTTTCTATAGATGCATTTCGGTCATGGCCGGCAATATCTTTTGATGTCAGAATGCCGTGGATTTTCATTTGATCGTCGACAACTGGGAATCGGCCGTGGCCGGTTTCAAAATTTTTCTCATACCATTTTTCAAGTTTATCCTTTGGCGAAAGATATACCGTGCGGTCAGCGGGTGTTAGGATGTCCTCCACCAAAACAATTTCTTTTTTGATCAGCTGGTCATAAATTGCCCGGTTAATCATCGCGGCAACTGTAAAGGTGTCATAGCTCGTGGATAAAATCGGCAGTTCAAGCTCATCTGCCAGCTGCACAATGCTGTCATCCGTGTTAAAGCCCCCGGTCACCAATACGGCCGCGCCCGCTTCAAGCGCCTGCCTGTGTGCATTGATTCTGTTTCCGACAATCAAAAGATTCCCCGCTGCGGTGTAACGCATCATCGCGTCAAGCTCCATCGCGCCGATGACGAATTTATTCAATGTCTTATGGAGCCCTGCCCTGCCTCCGAGCACTTGTCCGTCTATAACATTTACAACCTCTGCATAGGTAAGCTTTTCAATGTTCTCTTTTTTCTTTTGTTCAATTCTGATTGTGCCCACACGTTCAATCGTGCTGACAAACCCTTTATTCTCTGCTTCCTTGATCGCTCTGTACGCGGTTCCTTCGCTTACTTTCATTTCCTTTGCAATTCTTCGGACAGAAATTTTTTCACCGACAGGCAGTGAATCGATATACGTTAAAATTTGTTCATGCTTCGTTGCCAAGCCTTTCACCTCTAAGGACAGTCTTCTTGTTTTTATTATAAGGTTTCAAAGGATTTATACGCAATGAGGCTGGAAAATAAAAAACCATCTCCTAGAGATGGTTTCACGGTTTAAAGCTCGATCGTCTCACCGACCGACATGACTTTGCCGACTCCGCCCGGCAGGCTGTCAGCGAATGCTTCTGGGTCTTGTTCGATGACCGGGAATGTATTGTAATGCACCGGCACGACCTGTTTTGCGCGCAGCCATTCAGCGGCAAGCTTGGCGTCTTCAGGCCCCATCGTAAAGTTATCGCCAATCGGCAGGAAAGCAAGGTCGATATGATTCAATTCGCCAATGAGTTTCATATCAGAGAAAAGAGCCGTATCGCCCGCGTGGAAAATCGTTTTATCTTCTACAGTCAGTAAAATACCGGCAGGCATGCCTGTGTAAGTGATCGTTTTGTTTTCTTCATCTGTGATGGCTGATCCATGAAAGGCCTGTGTAAGCTTCACTTTTCCAAAATCGAACTGGCGGGAGCCGCCAATATGCATTGGATGAACATTCAAGCCTTTCCAGCCTAAGTACACAGCGAGCTCGTTCGGGGCTATAACCAACGCGTTATTTTGCTTGGCGATTTGTTCAGTATCACCGACATGGTCATTGTGGCCGTGCGTTAGTAAGATGACATCCGCTTTTACATCCTCCGGCTTTATATCCGTTAATGAATTCCCTGTTAAAAACGGATCAAAAATAATATGATGGTCCTTCGTTTCCACTGTGATTACAGAATGTCCGTGATATGTCACTTTCATTTCTTTCACCTCGTCACATGATTTTGATTTTTTTATTTTCCCTTTTTAAAAAGCTGAAAAACTTATGTTGTTTGATTCTTGTTAATGACATTGAGGCCTCCGGTGGCTTCAATGACAGTCCCTGTCACAAGGTCTGAGTTCTCCTCACACAAGAAAGCGATAATCCGGGCGATATCCTCGCCTGTACCGGATCTTCCTATCGGCGTTTTTTCTTTGCCGATTCGCATTCTGGCTTCCTCTATCGATGCTTCTTTCATGTCGCCGACAATGTCTCCCGGGCAAACCATGTTGGCGGTTATGCCGAATTCGGCTTCTTCAATGGCAATTGTCTTCGTCAAAGAAGCCAAGCCCACTTTTGCAGCGCCAAATGCCGATCGGTGAAGCCAGCCGGGCGCGTGAGCCGCACCTTGGAATCCGTACGTAATGATGCGTCCAAATTGCTGTTTTCTCATAATAGGAATAACCGCTTTGAATAAATGAAAGACGGCGCTTAAATTTCCTTCCAGCATGCCATACCATTCATCATCAGTATAATCGGCTAACTTTTTACGTTCAAATATGTATGGTCCCGCGTTGTTAATCAAAAAGTCGATCCTTCCGAAGCGGTTTAAGGCAGCCTCTGCAATACGCAGCAGATCTTCTTTTTTGGTGACATCACCTTTTACAAATTGCAGCCGGTCAAGACAATCGGGACAGGCTTCCTTCAGGCGGCTGACTGCCTCCTCATCCTGTCTGTAATTGACTGTTACTGAATACCCCTTTGCAAGCAACGTTTCAGTCACTTTGCGGCCTAAACCCTTCGAACCGGCAGTAATTAAAGCATGTCGCACATGAATACCTCCCAAAGCAACGTCGCCGCTTTCAATAAAGTGTTTCTTCTTCTACTTTACTATAAAAGGCTTGCAATATCACTTTTTACACTTTGGCATACAAAAAAAGCTGCCTGTACAGACAGCTTATTCTGCAGGAGATGAAGACTCCTGATCAGGCATATCGACATAACCGCTTTGATATGCTTCTGAAATGAGCCTTGTTGTCTCCTGGCTTTCTTGTTCATCATAAATATAGCGTTCCGGTTCTTTTTTCATCATTCTGCCTCCCATCATTATAGAGGTAGGTTGGCTATAATGACGGGATTTTATGAAGGAAATTTTAACAAACTCCAGCTGCCACGCAAGCTTTCGCTTTTTCAAGCGCCTGCTTTACCTGTTTAAATCCGGTGCCCCCGGCGCTCATTCTTTTTTCAACTGCGTAGTAAGGGTCTAACACAGTGTAAATATCTTCTTCGAATAGTGTGCTAGCCTGCTGAAACTCGCCAAACGGCATATCGCTTAAATAGATCCCTCTTTCGATGCATGTGTACACAAGTTTCCCGACCACTTCATGCGCTTCTCTGAACGGCATTCCCTTTTTAGCTAAATAATCCGCCAGTTCCGTCGCATTTGAAAAGTCTTGTTTTGTCGCTTGCTTCATGACGTCTTTGTTTACAGTCATTGTTTGGATCATGCCTGTGAAGATTTGCAGACTGCCCTCCACCGTTTTCACCGTGTCAAACATGCCCTCTTTGTCTTCCTGCAGATCTTTGTTGTAAGCGAGCGGAAGTCCTTTCATGATCGTAAACAGCCCCATCATATCGCCGTATACGCGTCCTGTTTTGCCGCGGATCAGCTCCGCCATATCAGGATTTTTCTTTTGCGGCATCATGCTGCTTCCTGTTGCGTACGTATCGTCAAGCTCGATGAATTTAAACTCCTGCGAGCACCATAAAATGATTTCTTCAGAGAAACGGGATAGGTGCATCATCAGCATACTGCTGTTGCTTAAAAACTCCAAAATGAAGTCTCTGTCGCTGACGCCGTCCAAGCTGTTTTCATAAATGGCATCAAAGCCGAGCAGTTCTGCTGAATAATCACGGTCAATTGGGAAGGTTGTTCCCGCGAGCGCCCCGCAGCCGAGCGGAGATTTGTTAATCCGCTTCATTGAATCCTGAAAACGCTCCTTGTCGCGCTCCAGCATCCAGAAATACGCAAGCAGATGGTGAGCGAATGAAATCGGCTGGGCGCGCTGCAGATGTGTGTAGCCAGGGAGAATTGTTTCGATGTTCGCTTCCGCCTTTTCAATCAGCGCACTTTGGAATGCCTCAATCAGCTCGATGATGTGGCCGACATGATTCTTCAAGTATAAATGCATGTCAGTCGCCACCTGGTCATTCCGACTTCTGCCGGTATGCAGCTTGCCGCCAAGAGGACCGATTTCGTCAATGAGCATTTTCTCAATGTTCAAATGAATATCCTCATAATCGACTGAGAATTCCAATGCTCCCTCCTCTGCTTTTTGCAAAAGGGTATTCAGGCCCTCTCGGATTTTCAGCTCTTCTTCTGCTGTCAGAATACCGCATTTTTTCAGCATGGCAGCATGTGCGAGAGACCCTGTAATGTCTTCAGCAACTAAATGTTGGTCAAATGATATGGACGCGCCGAACTCGTCGACCCATTTTTCCGGTGTTTTTTGAAATCGGCCTCCCCAAAGCTTCTTCATGCTTTAATCTGCTCCTTCTTTTTCACGATGCTGTTCACTTTTGTCGGAAGTCCCCAAAGCTCGATAAATCCGATTGCTGCATGGTGATCAAATGCATCGTCTTTTGTATATGTTGCAAGTTTTTCATCATATAGAGAGTATTCCGATTTACGCCCTTCTACAATTGCATGGCCTTTAAACAGCTTCACGCGGACAATGCCTGTGACATGCTTTTGCGTTTCTTTTAAGAAAGCGTGCAGCGCTTCTTTTAACGGTGAGAACCATAAGCCGTTGTAAATGATTTCTGACATTTTTTGCTCGATGATCGGTTTAAAGTGGGCTACCTCTTTCACCAGAGTCAAATCTTCTAATTCTTTATGCGCTTTGATCAGTGTCATCGCACCAGGGCATTCGTATACTTCCCGGGATTTAATGCCAACGAGGCGGTTTTCCACGTGGTCGATACGTCCGACACCGTGCGCGCCCGCCATTTCATTCAGCTTCAAGATCAGTTCAGAAAGCGAGTAGGAAACACCGTCAATGGAGACAGGCACGCCTTGTTCAAATGCAATTTCAATCACTTCCGGCGTGTCCGGCGTTTTTTCCAGCGGAGCTGTTAAATCGTATGCACCTTCTGGCGGCGCCGCCCATGGATCTTCTAAAATGCCGCACTCATTGGCACGTCCCCAGAGGTTTTGGTCGATAGAATACGGGCTGTCAAGATTGATCGGAATCGGAATGCCGCGGCTAGCCGCATATTCAATTTCTTCTTCACGTGACCACTGCCATTCGCGAACCGGCGCGATGACTTCAAGGTCAGGGTTTAATGATTTAATGGAGACTTCGAAACGAACCTGGTCATTTCCTTTCCCTGTGCATCCGTGGGCAATCGCCTGTGCATCTTCTTTTTCCGCTATTTCAACCAGTTTTTTCGCGATCAGCGGTCGAGATAATGCCGAAACAAGCGGGTATTTTCCTTCATACATCGTGTGGGCCTGCAAAGAAATAAGCGCGTAGTCCTGTGCAAATTCTTCTTTTGCATCGATCACGTAGGAGTTTGTCGCGCCGACTTCAAGCGCTTTCTGCTGAACAAATGCCAAATCTTTGCCCTCACCGACATCCAGACAGCAGGCGATTACATTATATCCTTGCTCCTGAAGCCATTTTATTGCGACGGAAGTATCAAGACCCCCTGAGTATGCTAATACGACTTTTTTCTGTTCTGACATGATAAAATTCCCCTCTCAACCGTGTTTCTATTTTGTATAAAAATAAATTATATTTAATAAAAATACATTTTGTATGTATACACTTTAACAAGTACGTTTCGTTTTTTCAAGCCTTTTATAAAAAAAACTTCACCTAAATTTCAGGTGAAGTTTCATAGTATTTATTCATTTACTTGTCTTTTCTGATTTCTCTGACCACATGCGCAAGTTCGGGAATAATCAGCTTATTCATTGCCAGC
Source organism: Bacillus sp. SJZ110 (assembly GCF_006715455.1). Taxonomy (NCBI): domain Bacteria; kingdom Bacillati; phylum Bacillota; class Bacilli; order Caryophanales; family Bacillaceae; genus Bacillus; species Bacillus sp. SJZ110. The sequence goes on from NZ_VFNF01000005.1 coordinate 150,799, forward strand.
TTTACCGCGCCGCTTGAGCCTGGCGTTGAGAAAACAGCGGTATGCTGAATGACGCCGGCAGTTGCTCTCGACATGATTGCGGCAGGGCCGATATCCTCTGTATAACTCAGCATCCTGAATATTTCTCCAAAGCCGGGCAGTTCTTTCGAAAACAGCGGCGTAATGGCTTCAATTGTGACATCACGATCTGCTATGCCTGTCCCTCCGTTTAAGAGTACCGCGTCTGTCTGTTCATCCATGCAGCCCGCAAGCACTGACCGCTGCAAAGCATCCTTTTCGTCTTTTACAATTTCATATGCGGCAATATGATGACCGGCTTCTTCTAAAAACGAGATCATCAGCTTGCCGCTTTTATCGGTTTCCTCTGTCCTCGTGTCACTGACAGTAATCACTTTGCAACGAACGATATCGGGAGCTTCTTGTTTATGCTCTTGAACACTCATTGGCCCACCTCTTTTATGTTTTCTGTCTGTCACTATCATGCATCAACAAAAAAGCACATTCAAGAGAATGTGCTTTCATGCGATTTATTTTGCTAAACGAACAACGTCGCGCGCAATCATGACTTCTTCATCAGTCGGAATGATCATGACTTTTACTGGAGAATGCGGATAGCTGATGAAAGCTTCCTCGCCGCGCACGTTATTAAGCGCAGGATCCCAGTATACGCCCATGAATTCTAAACCGCGAAGAACGCGTTCTCTGACTTCCACACTGTTTTCACCGATACCGGCAGTAAAGATGATCGCATCGACACCGCTCATTCTTGCAGCGTAAGAACCGATGTATTTGTGGATTCTGCTTGCGAATACTTCAAGAGCCGTTTCCGCGCGCTCATTTCCTTCTTTCGTTGCTTCAACGATGTCACGAAGATCGCTTGAGAAACCGGAAATGCCGAGCAGTCCGCTTTTTTTGTTTAATGTATTCAGTACTTCGTCAGCCGTTTGGCCTGTTTTCTCCATGATGTATGGGATCAGGGCAGGGTCGATGTTTCCAGAGCGTGTGCCCATTGCTACACCGGCAAGCGGCGTAAAGCCCATGGATGTGTCAATAGATTTTCCGCCTTCAACAGCCGCAATACTTGCTCCGTTTCCAAGGTGGCAGGAAATCAGGCGCAAGTCTTTTAACGGACGGCCGAGAAGCTCTGCCGCACGCTCAGTTACATATTTATGTGAAGTGCCGTGGAAGCCGTATTTACGTATGCCGAATTTTTCATAGTATTCATACGGCAAGCTGTAAAGGTAAGACTGCTCAGGCATTGTTTGGTGGAATGCTGTATCAAATACAGCTACCGCAGGAACATTTGGAAGCACTTCTTTGAACGCTTTAATTCCAACGATATTTGCCGGATTGTGAAGCGGTGCCAATTCAGAAATATCTTCGATTTCCTTAATGGTTTCATCCGTTAATAAAACAGAATCGCTGAATTTTTCTCCGCCGTGAACGACACGATGGCCAATTCCGTCAATTTCATTCAAGTCTTTAATAATGCCGAATTCCGTTAACTTATTCAGCAGCATTTTAACAGCTACCGCATGATCTGGAATATCAGTTACTTCTGTATTTTTTTCGCCGTTCACAGAAATTGTGAATACGCTGTCGGCGATACCGATTCGTTCAACTAAACCCTTCGTTAAAACGGTTTCTGAAGGCATTTCGAAAAGCTGAAATTTCAAAGACGAGCTTCCTGCGTTAATTGCAATAATTTTGGACATGATTGACGCTCCTTTATACTCTGTATCAACAACTTCGTTTTTCGTACTTTTTTCCCGGTGAATATCAACATCTTCTCCGAAAAATATCTGACTTTTCCATTTAAACATTGTCATGTCGGCTTTTCAAGTCAACTTGCGTATTGATAACGCTTACAATAAGAAGTCGTTATTTTCAGACACATTCCCTATAGGTTTTGTATTGATGAACGCTTACAATTTGTGGTTTTTCCCTCTGTATTTTGTGTTTCAAAGCTGGATTCAATTCGTCAAGTCCGGTCTTCAAAAGCATAAATAAAAGCAGCTTAGGCATCGACCTCATACGGCTGTCTAAGCTGCTTTTAAAACACTTACTTTTCTTTTTTAAACCATTCATCAAATTGAGCCATCATATCAAGCATCGCCTTTTGATTGGAGAAAGACGGAAGATTCGCAAGCAGAATTTGCCCCGGCGCTTTCGTATTCTCTCCTTGTTTCTGAAGCACAAGGATGCTTTTGGCATGAGCTTCGTCTTTAAAAATAGATTTTGGCAGCTGCAACAGTGCGTTGATATGAACCTTATCTTTGAAAAACTGTTTCAGCTTGCCGCTTTGGGAGCTCTCAAACAAATGATTCGGAATCATAAAAAATAAGTAGCCGCCCGGTTTGGTATGCTTGACGCTCTGTTCAATAAACAGATGATGAGCGAAGGAATGGCCTTCGTCAGCTTTGAGCTCAAACGCTTCTGCTCCTTCGTCATTCGGATAATAGCCGACTGGCAGATCACAAATGACCGTGTCAACTGGATCGATAAACAACGGCTCAAGGCTGTCTTGGTGGAAAAGCTCAAGCTCTTTTTTCAGAAGGTTCGCTTGGGCATAGGCGATCTTCAAGAGCACATCATCAATTTCAATGCCAAAGCTGTTTGCCGTTTTTTCAGACAGCTGGTTCAGCACGGTAAACAGAAGGTTCCCAGTTCCCAAGGCTGGATCAAGAATGGTCAGTTCCTTTTTGTCCGCCATAAACTTATTCACCAAATAGCTGATGAAAAGCCCGATCGTATCCGGCGTCATCTGTCTGTTTGGATGGGAGATATCTTTCATTCCTTTAAGGACGGCAAGCTGAAAAGCCTTGCGTACCCACTCATGCTCATACGTGCCGAATTCCGCTTTTTCAAGCAGAGCCTGAAGTTGTTTGGTTTTCTGATCAGCAGGCAGTTTCAGCTGATCCGTTTTTTCAAGAAAATACATTTCTCCTGCTTCGGCCAGCGCCTCTATATATGAAATCTGCAATTCATTCTTTATCATAATCGCGGCTTCGTTTAACAGCTCATACACCGCACCTACATGGTCTTTTTGCATATTGTGTTCCTCCTTGCCATGAAAAAAGCTCCGGCGGCAGCCTGGAGCTTTTTTCCCTGCTTACTTCACTAATGCCTTAGCAGCCTCAATTGGCTTTTCATAGTTCGGGTGGTTTGTTGCTTCGCTTACATATTCAGCGTAAACGACTTTTCCGTTCTCATCAAGGACAAATACGGAACGCGCAAGCAGACGAAGTTCTTTAATATACACACCGAACGCTTCGCCAAATGACATATCTCTGTGGTCAGACAGTGTTTCCACTTTGTCAATTCCGTTAGCGCCGCACCAGCGCGCTTGCGCAAATGGAAGGTCTGCACTGATTGTGTAGACGTTGACATCTCCAAGCTTTGCAGCTTCTTCGTTAAAACGGCGTGTTTGTGCATCACAAACACCTGTATCAATTGAAGGGATAACAGAAATAATCGTTACCTTTCCTTTCATGTCAGCTAACGATTTTTCTTCAAGGCTGTTAGTCAGCACTGTGAAATCAGGAGCTTGATCTCCTACCTTCACTTCTTGTCCGACAAGTGTAACCGGACCGCCTTTGAATGTAATTTCAGCCATTATAATTCCTCCCTTTTGTATGTATGTCTCTATCATAGTAAAGTTTCCTGCAAACTGCAAAGTTTATGCCAAAAAAAAGTTAACTGCGGCCAGCGCAGTTAACCTTTTTTTAATAATTCATATTGTTCATTTGGTTTTGATTTTGGCCCTGGCCTTGGTTCTTGTTATTTTTCTTGAACATTTGCTGGATGCGCTCGAGTGTTTGAGGGGCTGCGTCTAAAATTTTCTCTATTAAATGGGTATTTTCATCTAAATGAAGCATTCTGATGCCTGTCGATCCGACAATTAAAAACGCGATCGGCGTAATGGACACACCGCCCCCGCTTCCGCCTCCGAAAGGAAGTTTCTGTTCTCTTGTCTCATCGTCTTCCGATTTCTTTTCGGCCGGCTTTCCGCCAAACTCGCTTCCGCCTGCGGCGAATCCGAATCCAACTTTAGAAACAGTTAAAATCACACTTCCATCAGGCGTTTCTACTGGATCTCCGATGATGGTGTTAACATCAATCATTTCCTTCAAGTTTTCCATTGCGGTTTTCATTAAACCTTGGATGGGATGGTCTGCCATATACGCTTCCTCCTTAAACTGATGAATCATTCTTTGAAGTCATTCTAGCCGACGGATTCTTCTTTAATACGGATAGCTCCCGTCCGTATTTGACGAATTTGAAAGCTGCAAGCATAGCATGTCCAAAGCGAAAAAAGAATATACACTGAAAATGGGTATTGGAAACAGGGACTTGAAATGACGGGATCACCTCATAGACAGGTTTATTCACAAAGTCCAGGTGGTCGTAGAGCATTGCTGCGATACCGCCCTTCACACCCCATACAGCACCTGTTAACACACCTGTCACTGCCGCGTCCTGAATTCCGATTACTGTAACCCATTCTAGTTTTGTGATATGTAAATGCGCGAGAAAAGACGCGCTGATTTTTCGCAGTCTGGTAACCTGATGCAAAAGCATTTCAATTTTATTAATGCTTTGCTGCACATCATTTTGTGTAATTTTTTTCTTTCCGCTGCTTTTTTTCATTTTAGATTCAGTTTTTTGTTTGATATCCACTGTTCCGTCTTCTTTGTTCACCTTAATCGCCGGAATTGTTTTTTTGATCCTTATAAGGCCAAACAGCGCCGTAATCTTCAAGGTCAATTTGTCATTATCAGCGGCATGAAGATACTCCAGCGCGACATGGATTTTCATTCTGAGAAGCAGTACGATCCCTATGAGAATAAGAATGGCTATCAGTACATACACCATATTCTTCACTTCCTCTAGGAGCATTATCGCCAATTCCTAAAAAAATAAACCCGGACGGAGGTCCGGGTTATCGGTTATTTGCGGTATAATTTTTCATGCACCACGGTGGTATCCGCGATGTAATCATGAATCCCTTGTTTTGTAGGTGAAAAGGCAACAACGATATATAAAATCCAAATCTTATCAATATACCGTCCCACCACTTCACGAAAAATCACTGTACTCCATGTCAGCTTGCTATCTCGCTTCACAGAAACCACTTTGAGGCCGAACACCATTTTACCAAGCGTCTGCCTGAAGTATTTAGTCATGAGTGCGAAGTAGGCAAGATACACAATAAGCGTTGTCACACTGTAGGCCGAGAAGGTAAACATGCCGGATGTTTTCGGCAGATCCAATACGGTAAAGAGGGGAGAAACGAGCAAATGGTTTAATCCCCATATCACGAGCCAATCAAGCAGGAAAGCCCAGAAACGAACCCAAAAGCCAGCATAGGCATGTGTCAGCTGCTCCGCTTCTTGCGGGCCTTTGATGTCATTGCGCTCTAACTCTTCATATGTCGCGTCCATTATTGTTCCCTCCTACTTCGCATAGAGATACATCATTCTCGGCGAACCGGATTGCGATAGAATTTCTCTCATATTCAAAAAATCAATTTCACTTTTAAACATTTTGTTCGCGCCCATGGAAAACAGTGAGCCTAATCCGAAGCTTTCCTCATAAGAAATGACAGAGGCGTTTTTCAAATCCTTGTGATCCTTTTTCATGGCCGTAATGGTATCGTCATAAAAACCAAGCTCATCAACGAGGTTCAGTTTTTTCGCCTGCCGTCCGTCATACACGCGGCCGTCCGCAATTTTCTTTACCTCTGCTTTCGGCATGCTGCGCCCTTTTGAAATGACATCAACAAAGCCTTCATACGAATTATCAACCATCGATTGCATGATGTTTTTTTCTTCTTTCGTCATCTCACGGGAAGGAGACATAATGTCCTTATGGGCCCCGCTCTTAATCGTTTCAAAAGAAATGCCAAGCTTGTCGGCAAGCTTTGAATAATTGACGCTTTCCATAATGACGCCGAGTGACCCGGTCAGGGTTTCCGGTGTCGCAAAAATCTTATCAGCTGCTGTTGAGATGTAATAGCCTCCTGATGCTGCCATCGAACCCATTGACACGTAAATCGGTTTTTTCGTTTCTTTCTTGATTTCTTCCAGTTTCTTATGTATTTCAGCACTTTCATACACTCCGCCACCCGGAGAATTCACCTTCAGAACGATACCTTTGACCGCCTTGTCATCTTTTGCGCGCTCAAGGTTTTTTAAGAACGTTCTGTGGTTATATCCGTCTGCACCAAGCAGACTGCTTGAGTCCCCATTATCCTGAATGGTGCCGCTGACCTCTAATACGGCAATTTTACTTGAGAGACTGCCGTTTTCCAGCGTCTTTTCCTGCGATTCATCCGTCAGTGATGTGAGATCCGTTTGAGCGCCTTTGACGCTTTCAAAGAAACTCATAGAGATGCTGACGATAATAGACACGCCGAAAATCCCCAGAGCAATCACTAATGCAATCCATCTTTTTGCATTCATTTTTTCTCCTCCTTTTTCCTAAACTCTCTCATTATACGATTCAATATGAAAAATGTTTCACTTCATGAGAAAGCTCCGGCTTAACGGGCTGCCGGCAAACGTGGTACACTTATGGCCAAAGGTATTTTATCACAAATACTGGATGGCAGAAAAACTTAAATATGACAGCAAAGGGGAAATGGGATATGACCGATCAACGCCGTAATGTTTATTTTTTTCACAAACAGGATCAGGAAACGAACGAACAAGCCCGCTCGTTAACACAATTAGCGGAAGAGCATGGATTTACCGTTGTGAACCAGCACTCAGACGCCAATATTATCGCTAGCATTGGCGGGGACGGCACATTTTTGCAGGCAGTCAGAAAGACGAATTTTCGTGACGACTGCTTGTACGTCGGCATTACCAAAAAGGGGAAAGCTCATTTATATTGCGACTTTCATAGTGATGAGCGAGAAAAAATGGTCGATGCAATGACGTTTGAACAAATTGAAGTGAGAAAATACCCGCTGATTGAAGTGACAGTGGACCACGCCAGTCCTTTTCACTGCTTAAACGAGGTATCCATCCGCTCAAGCATCATCAAAACCTTTGTGATGGACGTGCTGATTGACGATCTGCACTTTGAAACATTTAGAGGTGACGGGATGATTATCTCAACGCCTACAGGCAGCACCGCCTATAACAAATCTGTTGCAGGAGCGGTTGTTGATCCATTGCTTCCATGCATGCAGGTATCAGAGCTTGCATCCCTTAACAATAATACCTACCGGACACTCGGCTCGCCATTTGTCCTCAGCTCTGACCGAAAGCTGACCCTTCGTGTGGTGCAGGACGGCAACGAACACCCAATCATTGGCTTGGACAATGAAGCACTCAGCACGAGAAATGTGAAAACGATCGAAATCAAACTGTCTAATAAGAAAATCAAAACAGTCAAACTAAAGGACAATTCATTTTGGGAAAAAGTGAAGCGTACTTTTTTATAGAAAATAAAAGGACAGGCTGCTGCCTGTCCTTTTATGATTTCTCATATACAATCTGGCCGTTAATCACGGTTTTTTTAATATCTAACAGATGAAGCTGTGCGGGGTCAATGGCAAACGGATCACCACTGAGAACTGTAAAATCCGCGTCATAGCCTTCCGCAATTTTCCCGCGTGACTTCTCTTTATAAATGATACCGGCGCTACCTTCTGTATAAAGCTTTATCGCTTCATATACAGGTAAACATTCACTTTCATTATAGCTTGGCCCGTTTTGCTCATGACTGCTTTTCCTGAGGACCGCGGACTGGATCCCTAGAAGCGGGTCAACAGGCTCAATCGGGGCGTCTGAACCGCCCGCGCATAAAATGCCTTTAGATATGAGGGTTTTCCAGGCAAATGCAGTCTTCATCCGGTCTTTTCCGAGACGGTCAATGACCCATGGAAAGTCGCTTGCAACGAAATGCGGCTGAAGATCAAGTGCGATCGGCATGCGTGCTGCTCTCTCGATTAATTCGTTATCAAGCACTTGGGCATGAATAAGCCGATCATGCCGGCCGTTTTTGGGCGGATGCTTTTCAATTGCGTTCAGCACTTTTTCAAAAGCAAGATCTCCGATTGCATGAACAGCAACCTCCATCCCTTTTTCTCTCGCTTTGCGAATGAGCCGGCCAAGGGTTTCGTCATCGTGAACCTGAACACCATTTGTTGATGGATCATCCTGATATGGTTCTTTCAACAAAGCCGTTCTCCCGCCAAGCGCCCCGTCCGCAAAGATTTTCATCGCACCAAACTCCACATAAGGGCCGGACGGCTTATCCAGCTGCTCCCATCGATCGACCGCTTCATGATGAACGAGCAAATGGCAGCGGAACGGATACTTTCCGCCAGCGGCAGCTTTCTCATAAGCTTTCAACGGCACCGAAACATCACCATAATAGGACAAGTCTTCCGAATGACCGCCCGTCAGGCCTTTTGTCCAGCAATCCTTTATTCCAGCCGTTAATGCCTCATCAACATAGTGCTGGGAGACTGGCGGGACAGCCTTCAGAATCAAATCCTGCGCCTTATCAAACAGGAGTCCGGTCGGCTCGCCATTTGCATCTTTTACGATGACTCCGCCGTCAGGATCAGGAGTATTTCTTGAAATTCCCGCTGCTTGAAGAGCCGCAGAATTGACAGCTATTGCATGCCGGCATATACGCTTGAGCAAGACGGGCCTGTCAGGAAACAGGCGATCAAGATCATGCTTAGTCAAGTAGTCAGGTGTCTCAAACTGATTTTCATTCCAGCCTTCTCCAATGAGCCAATCGTTTTTAGGAAGCTGCCGCTCTCTTTCCTTCGCAGCCTGTAAAATTGAATCTTTCGACGTCAGTGCGGACAGATCGAGCTGAAGCTGTTTCTCACCGTGGCCGATCAAATGTAGATGGCTGTCAACAAAACCGGGGAACATCACTGCTCCGTTCAGGCTGATTTCTTCTGTTTCCGGCGACCCGTACTTTTCCTTCAAACGTTCATAGCTGCCGGTGCCTTTTATGACACCATCCTCAACATAAACTGCCTCAGTCCGATCGCCTTCTTTGAGCATCGTATAAATGAAACCGCCGTGCCATATCGCCTTCATTCACGTTCACTCTCTTTCTTTATGCCTTTTTATTGGCTTTGAGCTGTTCTTCACGTTTTCTTAATTCCACTCGTCTGATTTTTGCAGAAGCCGTTTTCGGCAGGCTTTCCACAAATTCAATTTCTCTAGGATATTTGTATGGAGCGGTAATCGTCTTCACATGGTTTTGCAGCATTTTGACAAGCTCATCACTGCGTTTTTCATGATTTTGCAGGACAACATATGCCTTTACAATGGAGCCTCTGATTTCATCAGGGCTCGCGACAACAGCACATTCTTTTACTTCTGGGTGCTTAACAAGCGCGTCTTCCACCTCGAAAGGCCCGATCGTATAGCCGGAGCTGATAATAATATCGTCATTTCGGCTTTCAAACCAGAAGTAACCTTCCTCATCTTTTCTTGCTCTGTCTCCCGTTAGGAAATAATCGCCGCGAATTTGTGTTTTCATTCTTTCCGGATCTTTAAAATACTCTTTAAAGAGCGCAGGCGTACTGAGGTGAACAGCGATATCGCCAACCTCACCAGGTTTGCAGATTTCACCGTCTTCATTTATGATCTCCACCTGATTTCCCGGTGTCGGTTTTCCCATGCTTCCCGGTTTAATAGGCGTATCTTTCAAAACACCAACCAAAAGCGTGCTTTCTGTTTGGCCATATCCGTCCCGTACCTTAATGCCAAAGTGCTTTTGGAAAACATCAATGACTTCACGATTGAGCGGCTCACCTGCGGAAACAGCGCTGTGCAGGGCAGAAAGATCAAAACGGTCCAAGCCTTCAACCTTCGCCATTAAGCGGTATTCTGTCGGCGTGCAGCAGAAAACATTGATTTTGTAGCGATTTAAAAGCTCTAGATATTTTTCTGCTTTGAATCTGCCGTGATACACAAAACCGGTTGCTCCGCTGCCAAGCACCGCTAAAAACGGACTCCATACCCACTTTTGCCAGCCAGGGGCAGCAGTTGCCCAGACGATATCCTTTTCAGAAATATCAAGCCAAGCGCCGGCAGAAGTTTTTAAATGAGCAAATGCCCATCCATGTGTATGTACAACACCTTTCGGCTGACCTGTTGTCCCGGATGTATAAGATAAGAAAGCCATATCATCTCTTGTTGTGTCAGCTGTTTTAAATTGGCTTCCGTCCGCTTCAATTGATAAGAGGTTTTTCCAGCCGGCATCATTTTCACCAATAGACAGTGTAATCAGTTTGTCAGTCGTACTGACATCCCGGAAAGCGCCAATAAATTCTGAGTAGACGATAGCGCCTTTTACCTCTGCATGTTCAATCCGGTATTCAAGATCTTTCGCGCGAAGCATTTCGGAGCACGGAATGACAACCATTCCTGATTTCAGGATAGCCAAATAAACAGCATAGGCTTCAAGCACCCGCGGTACCATTACAATCAGCTTGTCTCCCTTTTTAAATCCAAGATCAGCTAAGGCCGCTCCGATTTTATTTGTTTCTTCCATCAGCTTTTCATACGACCAAGATTCTTGCTTGCCCGACTCGTCCTCCCAAAGAAGAGCGGTTTTTTGTCCAGCAGCACTGAACTTTTCCATTTCATTCACTAAATTATATTGCACAGGGGCAATTAAATCTTCACGTTTTAACACGAACAACTCCTCACTTTCTCCACCCATTATACATAAATACAGGCTCTTTCCGTAAGGATATGCCTAAAAGCAACCTCTGTAAACATAGATTTTATAGGCCGCTGGTCCTTTTTTATATGTAAAAAATGAAAAAGAGTGGGGATACCCCCACTCCTAAGCCATTATGTGAAATTGTAAATTAGAATTGTCCTCCGCCCATGTTTTGTTGAGCAAAAGATACAAGACGTTTTGTGATCTCTCCTCCAACAGAACCGTTAGCGCGAGAAGTTGTGTCTGCTCCAAGGTTTACACCGAATTCAGAAGCGATTTCTAATTTCATTTGGTCGATCGCTTGAGCAGCTCCTGGTACTAAAAGGTTGTTGCTGTTACCTGAGTTATTGTTAGCCATGTGTCTCACCTCCTTGTGAGTATAGAATGTGTCAAAACACATGGCTTCATTCAGAAAAACTTTGGTAATTGTATACAGGAGCTGAAAATTGATTTAAAAGAGTTCAGCGAATTTATCGTTAGCTTCTTGTTCGCTATACAGGGTCATTGTCTCAATGTTATCTACCGCTTCTTGAATATACGGCTCGAAATCAACAAAGCTTTCAAAGTGTTCAATTTTCTCTTTTTTAGGGCGTGTTTTCGGGCTTGGCGGTGTAAAGATCGTGCAACAGTCTTCAAACGGCTGAATGCTTGTCTCATATGTGCCAATTTCCCGTGATTTTTCGATGATTTCTGTTTTGTCCATGGCGATTAGCGGACGCAAAATCGGTGTTGACGTCACCGCATTAATTGCATACATGCTTTCAAGCGTTTGGCTCGCTACCTGACCGAGGCTTTCTCCCGTAATAATGGCAAGCCCGTTTCTCTTTTCTCTGATTCTGTCGGCTATCTGAAGCATGAGGCGGCGGGTTGCCGTCATTGTGTAATTTTCAGGAATTTGTTTTTGGATGAGCTCTTGCGTTTTTGTAAATGGAACAATATGAAGTGTCATGCTTCCCCCAAAACGGGACAGACATTTCGCCAGATCCATTACCTTTTGCTTTGCGCGCTCGCTTGTGTATGGCGGGCTGAAGAAATGAACAGCTTCTACCGACAATCCCCGTTTCATCGCATAAAAACCGGCCACAGGGCTGTCAAAACCGCCAGAAAGCATCAGCATCGCTTTTCCTGCTGAACCAACTGGCAGCCCGCCTGCACCTTTTTCATCACGAATTGTCAAAAATGTTGCTTCTTCCCTGATTTCGATTCTGAGCGGGATGTCTGGGTTGCGAACATCGACCGTCAATCCTTCTGTATTTCGCAAAATATGGCCGCCGATTTCAGCGTTCATCTGGTTTGTATCTAATTCAAATTGCTTATACGCTCTCTTTGTCGCGACTTTAAACGTATCACCTGGTTTATACTGATCTTTGATAGCCTTTAGTGCGGTTGCCTTAATATCATCAAGGCGGCTGTCACATTTAATTGCCAGGCTGAAGCTTTGAATCCCAAACACTTGCTTTAAATGAGGAAAAAGAGCCTCAGGATCCTCTCCATTTAATGTAATCGTCATACGATCCCTGTTGGAAAAGTATTTTAAATTCGGATAGTCTTTCAAAACGAGTCTGATGTTTTGTTTTAAGCGCTCAATAAAGCTTTTTCTGTTTTTGCCTTTGGTCGAAATTTCCCCAAAACGAATTAATATATGATCGTAATTCATGTTCTACCTCATCATTTTCCTTAATTTTTTGATGCCAGGACGAAGCGCGTTCATAAACGGTTCTGCCACATCGCTTGTCTGGCTGTAATTTAAACTGATTCTGATGCTGCTTCCGGCAATCTGCTCTCCTTTGCCCATCTCTAAGAGAACCTTGCTGGGCTTATGTTCTTTTGCCGAGCAAGCCGATGTTGTGGAGACGAAAATATCCTGTTCCTCAAGCATGTGTAAAAGCACTTCCGCTTTAATCCCCGGTACAGAGAAATTAATAATGTGCGGCGCGCTATTCATTTGAGGCGTGTTGATAACGACGCCCTCAATTTCACTCAGCCTTTTCATAAACAATTCCTTTGCGGCAGTCATCGTGTCAAGCCGTGTGTCAAAATCAGCAGAGGCAAGATTAATGGCCTTGGCAAGCGAAACCGCTCCAGCAGTATGTTCTGTTCCGGCCCGTATGCCTTTTTGCTGAGAGCCTCCCGTTATGAGCGGAATAAGGGGTGTTCCCTCTTTTACAATAAGTGCGCCTGTCCCCTTTAGGCCGTGAAATTTATGCCCCGAAATTGAACATAGATCAATGCCGGCCTTTTCAATTGCCAAGGGCACTTTATAGATGCCCTGCACATAATCGACGTGGAACAAAATGTTCGGGTGCTTCTTCAGCACTTCCCCTGCCGCTTCAATCGGCTGCACGGAACCGACTTCATTGTTCACATGCATCATGCTGACAAGCACGGTATCGGGACGGATGGCTGCTTTTAGATCTTCAATAGAAACAAATCCGTCTTCATTCACAGAAAGATAAGTGATATCAAACCCGAACAACTCTTTCAGCTGTTCTAACGATTCCGTAACGGATGGATGTTCAATAGAAGTGGCAATGATATGTTTGCCTGTTTTTATCTTTGACAAAGCCGCTCCTTTTAAAGCCGCATTATTGGCTTCTGTGGCGCCTGACGTAAATACAATATCATATTTTTTTAGGCCTAAGGACCTTTTGATTTGATTTTTGGCTGCTTGAAGCAGCTGTTCCGTTTCGGCTCCATATCGGTGCAAAGATGAAGGATTGCCAAAGTATCGGCTGCTTGTCTGTTCATATACGTTCAAGACTTCATCGTAAGGCTTAGTCGTTGAACTATTATCTAAATATATCATCTTTTTTACTCCTTTATGAAAGCGGTACAAGGTATGATATTTATGTTACCATAACAAAATTTAATAGAAAATTACGAAAAACTAGTATTGACTTCTAATTTTTTTACCATATAATAAGATTTGTTCGTTTCGTCATATTATCTGACAATTAATTGACAGAATATTTTAACATAATTATTAGGAGGATTTTTTTCATGAAACACTCACTGCCTGTCAAAGATACCATTATTATTGGTTTCATGCTATTTGCGTTATTCTTTGGAGCAGGAAATATGATTTATCCGCCGGAACTTGGACAAGCAGCCGGACACAACGTCTGGAAGGCCATCGGCGGATTTTTACTGACAGGGGTAGGCCTGCCGCTTCTCGGCATTATCGCCATCGCATTAACCGGTAAGGACGCTAAAGGCCTTGCTGACAAAGCGCACCCTGTTTTCGGCACAATCTTTACTGTCGTGCTTTATTTATCAATCGGACCATTATTCGCCATCCCGAGAACAGGAACTGTTTCATATGAAATTGGCGCTGTTCCATTTTTGACTGGCGTACCAGAAAGACTTTCTTTATTAATATTTACACTTATCTTTTTCGGTGTTACGTACTATTTAGCGTTAAACCCATCCAAGGTTGTCGATCGAGTCGGAAAAATTCTGACTCCCATCAAATTCACAATTATTTTAATCATTGTTCTCAAAGCCATCTTCACGCCGATGGGCGGATTGGGCGCCGTGACAGAAGCATATAAAGGAACACCGGTTTTTAAAGGATTTTTAGAAGGCTATAAAACAATGGACGCACTTGCTTCAATTGTATTTGGCGTTGTCGTTGTAAATGCTGTAAAAAGCAAAGGCGTCACACAGTCTAAAGCTCTTGCTGCAGCCTGCATTAAAGCAGGTGTGATTGCCGCTTTAGGCCTGACTTTCATTTATGTATCCCTTGCTTATTTAGGTGCAACAAGCACAAATGCCATTGGTCCTGTTGGTGAAGGAGCTAAAATTTTATCTGCGTCTTCCCATTATTTATTCGGTTCATTAGGCAACATCGTACTCGGAGCAGCGATTACAGTCGCATGTTTAACAACAAGCATCGGCCTTGTCACATCTTGCGGCCAATATTTTTCAAAACTTATTCCGGCATTATCATATAAAATTGTCGTTACGATTGTCACGTTATTCAGCTTGATCATTGCGAATTTCGGACTCGCGCAAATTATCGCGTTTTCTGTTCCTATTTTATCAGCTATCTATCCGCTTGCCATTGTCATTATCGTTCTTTCCTTCATCGATAAGATCTTTAAAGAAAGACGCGAAGTGTACATCGCATGCTTGATCGGTACAGGACTTTTCAGTATTTTAGACGGTATCAAAGCAGCCGGTTTTTCACTTGGATCTTTAGATGTGTTTCTAAATGCGAATCTTCCTCTTTACAGCCTCGGCATCGGCTGGGTGCTTCCAGGAATCGTCGGAGCGGTTATCGGCTATGTGCTGACCTTATTCATCGGACCATCCAAACAGCTTAATGAAATAAGTTAATGTCACAGAACGCCTGCGTTATTGCGCAGGCGTTTTGTAATGAAAATAAGAGCCTGCTCATTACACTGCGGGCTCTTTTTCATGGTCGTGATTATCTAAGCGGATATGTCAGCTTTGATTTTTTCAACTGCACCTGGCGCAGCCTTTTCTACAGCGGCAGCTGCAATTTCATAAGAGTCGTCATAATCAAAAGCATAAAAACGTCTTTCCGCTTCTTTCAGCTGTTCAGATAAAATGTGATTTTGGCTTCTGAACCGGTTTCCGAACTGAATGATTTTTTCAATGAGGATGACCTGCTCGACAAGTTCCTCTGATTCCCGGCTTGCCCTGTTGACGATATCTTCTGCTTGTTTCAAATGGGCTCCGGCTTCTTCCATATTTAATGGAAGTTCGTTTAGTTGATTGACTGTTTCTTGAATATGATGATGCGCGTTCTCCAGCATCTCTTGAATATGGCTCGGAATGCCTGGAATGTTGCTAGTCTTCAGCAGTCTTGCTGTCTCAGAAATTGTTTTTTTCAAATTGCTGAGCGTCTCCCTCGCCTGAAGCTCTTCTTTTCTCAGCGCTTGCAGGTTTTCACGATACTCGGCATGCTCTTTTTTCACTTCTTCAATTTGCTTCTCTATTGAAGCAACTTCTTCTACTAAAAGTGAGTAGGCGACATGCTCTGCATCGAGCTTATCTTTAACGGATGATAGCAGCTTCCCAATTTCATCAAGGCGCTTTTCAAAAGCCTGCTGTTTGCCGAGCTCACCGGCTGTCAGCCTGTAGCTTTCCTTCACCAGCTCAGTTTCCGCTTTCGTATGCTCTTTCTCTTCTTTAAGCTTGTCGTAAGCAATAATCAATTCAGGCATTTTGCTTAGTACGGATTGACCGGCTTCAACTTCGCCCTCCAGCTGCTGATAAACAGATTGAATATTTTCGTCAATGAGCTGCAGGATTGCGGACGCTTCATCAATATCCAGCTCAGTCATCAGGACATGTTCCGCTCGTTTCAGCTGGTTTGACAGATTTTCTAATTCCTTATCAAGCTGGATATGCTCAAGCTTGTACCCTTTTTCTTTCATTTCGCCATAGCCATCCTTGAGCTTTGCAATCTGTCCAGGCACCGTCTGTTTACAGTCAGCTAACAGCTTCGGCACATCATCTATGTATGACTGAAGCCGTTCAAGATTGCGGTCCTGCTCAAGCAGTACTTTTCGTGCAGTAATATAGTTTCCGCCTTCTGTTTCTTCTTCAAATTGTTTGATGCCGCTCCAAATTTCGTCCAGATCCTTTTCAAGGCTGTCATAAAGCTCCCCGTAAAGGTGGCTGTAAGCCAGCAGGTTTTTTCGAGATTTCGAATAGCGCTCCCTCACCTGTTCAATCTCTTCACGGCTCTTTTCCTCACTTGTGACAAGATCGCTGATTTCCCGAAGAATCTTTTCAATGCTTGATTCAGCCGCTGTCAGCAGGTCGTCGATATGAACGAGCACTTGATTGGCCTTTTTAAACCGGTATTTGTCTGCATTTTCCTCGGCATCATAAAGGAGCTCTTCAACTTTCGGCATGTGGGCTGTGACAATCTCGTCCCATTCTTCACGCCACTTCTCAAAGAACTCTTCTGTCTGACCCGTCATTTTTAAATGTTTTATTTTAGACATTTCTTCCACGATCGACCGATTCAGAATTTCAATCTTCCACGATTCCAGCCGGTCGATTTCGGCGTAGATTTTTTTCCTGAAAAAGTAGCCTGCCGCAAACAGCGCAAGCAGTACAATTAATAATCCAATGACAAACTCCATAATGAGCCCCCTTGCTGTTTACCTTAATCTGTCAGGGTGTTTTATTTATTCAGAAAGATTTCAGGATATGTATTGAGAAAAACTGTCGTTTTCATTGTTATTATGATACCATGTAACAAACATTTTTTGACCAGAAATCAAAAACTTTTTGTGCAAAATCGGCAGGAATTGACTATTTTTTCATGGGGTGACATCAATGCAAAAGCGAGACGGACATATTCACACACCATTTTGCCCTCACGGCTCCAATGACACACTCAGACAATATGCAGAAGAAGCCTTAAAAAAAGGGTTCGAATCGATTACTTTTACCGAACACGCCCCATTGCCGCCCTCTTTTACCGATCCCACGCCGCTGAAAGACAGCGCGATGGCGCAAGCTTCTTTGGAACGCTATATTCATGAAATTTCCGGATTAAAAAAAGAATATCGCGGACAGCTTAGCATACGGACAGGGCTTGAAGTCGATTATATCGCTGAATTTGAAGACGAAATTACATTATTCCTGGACACATACGGGCCATATTTAGATGACAGCATCTTATCCGTTCATTTTTTGCGCACAGACTCTTCCTATCTATGCCTTGATTATGACGAGCATACCTTCAAAGAGCTGATTTCAGCCTGCGGAAGCATTGAAGCTGTATACGAACAATATTACCGGAGTGTCTATTCTTCCATTGTAGCATCTCTCGGCGTTTATAAGCCAAAAAGAGTCGGTCACATCACACTCGTCCAAAAATTCATCAAGCTGTTTCCATACAGCATGTCAGAGCATATTCGCGGCCTCGTTTCCCTGTGCCTGAATGCCATTGAAGAAAACGGAATGGAGCTCGACTTCAATACTTCCGGCTTAAGAAAAACTTACGCTGGCGGTATTTATATCGAGGATTGGATGCTGAATGAAGCGAAGCAAAAGAAGATCCCGCTTGTGTTTGGGTCTGATGCCCATCAAGCGGGAGATGTCGGATATGCGTATGAGGCGTTTTTGGAACGGTGCTAATTGGTGAGCGCCACGTCTCCTGTCCGGAAGACGCTTCTGATCCAAATCTTGATTTCTTCAAAATACATTTTATAAAAATACGGCTCGTGCGGCTGCATGTAGAGTACTTCTGAAATATATTGAGGCTGGAGATAGGGCATCATCAAGAGAGATTTTAATTGGAGAATAAAATGAGGCAGCGGCAGCGTTAAATATTCACGCTGTTTTTCTCCTTCCTCAATGATCAGCTGGAAGATATACTTTTCCTTCATTAGATATGTCGACATAATTTCCCTGATTAATGTGGAGTCAATTGTGACTTCCCGGTAGACAAAACGAGTTAATTGACGATGATTATGCTGATAGGATAAAATATCGAAAACCAATTGAAGAAGCTGTTCCTGCGTGCTTTGAGAAGAGATATTGCTTGTCGCTGTTTCAAGCGTTTTGCTGTAGCCTTCGTAAAACTCTGAAACTAAGTGTTCCATCAAGCCTCCTTTGCCTTTAAAATAGTAGGAGATGTGCGCAACATTTACATCAGCTGACTTTGCGATTTCACGGACAGACGTGCCAGAAAATCCTTTTTGGTTAAAAAGCATGACAGCAGATTCAATAATTTTGTCTTTGGTGCTTACTTTCATACGGCTCACTCCTTCCTCTTGATACTATTCAAGCAGAAAGCCGCTGTTCCTGTAAGAACTTATCGACAAATGCCGGCAGAAAAGCCGGAACTTTGTTTTATATTATAGAAAAAGTGAGGGTTTTCCATGTTCCATGTCGAAAAACAATCTGGAGATAAAGAAAAAGGCTATCAGCTTCTGCTAAAACAGCTCGAAGCCATGACCGAAGACGAAACAGACCAAATAGCTAACTATGCAAATGCCTCAGCACTGCTGTATCATTCGCTGCCTGAAGTCAACTGGGCAGGTTTCTATTTTGCCAAAGAAGAGGATGGACAGCTTGTGTTAGGTCCGTTCCAAGGCCTGCCGGCATGTGTTCGGATTCCTTTCGGCAGAGGGGTTTGCGGCACAGCGTACGCAAACGGAAAAGTGGAACGTGTTGAGGATGTAAACGCGTTTCCTGGACATATCGCCTGCGATGCAGCGTCTCAATCAGAAATTGTGCTTCCGATTCGTGTAGACGGAAAAATTGTCGGCGTCTTGGACATCGACAGCCCAGTGAAAAACCGT
Source organism: Bacillus sp. SJZ110 (assembly GCF_006715455.1). Lineage (NCBI taxonomy): Bacteria > Bacillati > Bacillota > Bacilli > Caryophanales > Bacillaceae > Bacillus > Bacillus sp. SJZ110. The sequence continues at coordinate 169,806 of NZ_VFNF01000005.1, forward strand.
TTCGACGAAATTGATGAAAAATACTTAACTCAATTTGCCGAAACGCTAGAAAAAGCGTTAGCGCAGTAATATAAAAGCCCAAAACTGATATCGTTTTGGGCTTTTTTTATTTTATTGAGTCATGAATCATCAAGCGGTTTTTCCCGCTCCGTTTCGCGCTGTAGAGCGCTTCATCTGCCTCATGCACAAGCTCTTTCAGCGACTTTTTTGTTTCTGTCGTCCAGCAGGATATACCGCAGGAAATGGTTACCTCGGGTTTCGTATTTTTTCTGACCGCATAAACCAGTCGCTCAGTAATCCGTTTCCCCACTGCAACCGGCACATTTGGCAAATAAATCGCCAGCTCCTCGCCTCCCCAGCGGGCACCGACATCATGCTTTCGGATGTTGCTTTTAATCACTGAAGCGACTTGAATTAAAATCTCGTCCCCAGTCTGATGGCCGTACGTATCATTTACATTTTTAAAATTATCAATATCAACAAGAATAAAAACACCCTTTTGGTGGATTTTCATGCTGTATTGAATTTTTTCATCTAAATACACTCGTGAATACAGTTCAGTCAGCTGATCTGTTTTCACAAGGTGCTCAAGACGGTCGCGAAGCATTGAATTGGTTACAGCCAGTGTCGCGTGATGAATCAGCGCCTGAAACAGCTTGTACATTTCAAATGTAAAAGCGTACAGCTCCTGTTTCAATAAAACCGCAAAGCCCAGAAGCCGGTCGTTTTGAATCATCGGAGCAGCCATCAGCGAGCCGTACCCCGCCTTCCCAAAAACAGACTGGCCATTCCCGATGAAAACCCCTTTTTCACCTTCATACAGCTTTTCTTTCAGCTCATTATAAAAATCTGACGGTTTCGCTTCTTTAAAAAATGCTGTGCTGCCTGGAAGCAATGTTAGGTTTTCAAAATGGTCTATATGAAAAAATCCCACTTCTTCTGCCTGAAACGATTCTGCCATTCTCACAGCCAGATCATTCATTGTATCAGTCAGTGTCAGCCGCTGATTCAGGCGGCGTGATGTTTCATTAATCAATTCCAAATTTGCGATGCTTGCTTTGGATTGTTCGTAGAGCTGGGCATTTTCAAACGCTTTTCCCGCCGCGTTTGCTAACAGCGACATTTCATCAAGGCAGGCATCAGTAAGAAAGCTGTCACCCGTTCCCTCAGCCTTCAACACCCCGTATGTGCCCTGCTGTCCTTTGATCGGAATATAGGCGACAGATTCATTTTTCCGCAAAATGTCTCCGGACAAATACACTTTGAGCGCAAAGGAATCGGATTTTTCCCCTTCCATATACAGCTCTTTTGCAGGTATCCCTAAACATTGGTCTTGATCGTGCGATATAAATAAAGAAAACTCAAAAAGAGAAAATGTGCTGGTCAAGCTTTCTAAAAGCTGCTTCAGCACATCTGTCTGATCAAGCAGTGAATGGAACAGCTCTGTCATTTTGTATATCTTTTTTTGGTAGATCGTTTTGTTATAGAGTCTTTCCTGTTTCATCGACTGGTTTAAAAATGAAGCAACCACGTCCGGAAGCCCTTCAGGAATCTCTTCATCCTGCCTGCACGCAAGATGGAAACGCCTGCCGGAGCCATCCTCAATCAGATAACATGAAGCGTTTATTTTTGAAGCGGAAAAACGCGCTTCACCATCTGCCAGTTTTGTCACAAAGTCTGATGGTGACGGTGTAAGCGAAACACAAAGGGTTGAAAAATAGGTTTGAATAGCCGAAGTCAGCCATATGAAAGAGTCGGTGAATGTGACTTTTTCAGATTTGGTTAATAAAAAATCGAGCATATGATAATGAAAGGCGGATAATTGATCTTTAGTTTGTTCTACCATGTTTTTATCACCTAAAAGTTTACCACTAATTTTTGTTTATTATATCATAAACGGTGAAGCAATAATGGAGGAATGGTTGACTTCAAAACAAATAAATTATATAATGACCTTTGTGTGAAATATTGCAGCCTTTTTGTTCAGCTTCTATGTTTTCATTTTGTTCCTTATCAATAAGGTGTATCGTGTAACTCTCTGCTGCTGGAGCGAGGATACATGAAAACAAAATGTGCATGGTCGAATAGAGCAGACGGTTTTTATTTTCCACAAAAATAAAACCAAAGGAGGAGTCACATTATGGCTCGCTATACAGGTCCATCTTGGAAACTGTCCCGCCGTCTAGGAATCTCTCTTAGCGGTACAGGAAAAGAATTAGAAAAACGCCCTTACGCTCCAGGTCCCCACGGTCCAGGACAACGTAAAAAATTATCAGAATACGGTTTGCAATTGCAAGAAAAGCAAAAGCTTCGTCACATGTACGGTGTAAACGAACGTCAATTCCGCACTTTGTTTGACAAAGCTGGCAAACTAGCTGGTAAACACGGTGAAAACTTCATGATTCTTTTAGATTCTCGTCTTGATAACGTTGTGTACAAGCTAGGTTTAGCACGTACTCGCCGTCAAGCTCGCCAATTGGTTAACCACGGTCACATTCTTGTAGACGGAAGCCGCGTTGACATCCCGTCTTACCTTGTGAAACCTGGTCAAACAATCGGTGTTCGCGAAAAATCAAGAAACCTTTCTATCATCAAAGAATCTGTTGAAGTGAACAACTTCGTTCCTGAATACCTTACTTTCGACGCCGAAAAGCTTGAAGGTACTTTCACTCGTCTTCCTGAGCGTTCTGAACTTGCTCCGGAAATTAACGAAGCGCTTATCGTTGAGTTCTACTCTCGTTAATCGTTTTAAAAACCCCTGCCGCTATGCGGTCGGGGTTTTTTTATCGTCTGTTTCGTCATTCGCCTCTTGCTGGCCAACACTATCTTGCGCCTGCTGATCCCAGTAATCCTGCTGCAGCCGTTCTTTTGCAATCGTACACATGAGATTCACACTTTAGCGCTCCTTTCATTTAAAAGGTGGTGATTGGTCGTGTTTGCCCTATCTAATATACTCTTTTCCTTTCATTCCTATGCGGTAAACAAAAAGATCCTTTGCCTTCAGTGGCAAAGGATCTTTTTCTTATTTATACGTCACAAGGAAGTATTTTTTCTTCCCGCGGCGCAGAACAGTAAATTGATTTTCGATACGGTCTTCTGCTGATAGAGTATAATTTATTTCCGTCTGGCGTTCGCCGTTAATGTAAACAGCTCCATTTTGGATGTCTTCACGCGCTTGGCGTTTAGAAGGAGATAATTTAGATTGCACCAACACATCTACAAGTGAAAGCTCTTGGCTGCTGTCAACTTCCATAGAAGGAACATCTTTAAAGCCTACTTTTACGTCTTGAGCAGAAAGCTCTTTAATATTGCCGCTGAACAGCGCTTGGGAGATGTTGATGGCTTGCTCCAGCGCCTCGCGTCCGTGAACAAGCGATGTCACTTCTTCTGCCAGGCGTTTTTGCGCTTCACGTTTTTCTGGCGCCGTTTCTGTTTTTTCAGCGTACGCTTCAATTTCCTCTTTTGAAAGGAACGTAAAGTATTTCAAGTATTTGACAACGTCACGGTCGTCTGTGTTGATCCAGAATTGATAGAATTCATATGGCGATGTTTTTTCTTTATCAAGCCAGATCGCACCGCCTTCCGTTTTTCCGAACTTCGTGCCGTCTGCTTTTGTGACAAGCGGAATCGTAAGACCGAACGCTTTTGCTCCTTCTTCTTCCGATTTTCTGATCAGTTCAAGACCGGCTGTGATGTTGCCCCACTGATCGCTTCCGCCGATTTGCAGTTTACAGTTTTTGTCTCTGTAAAGATTTAAGAAATCATAAGATTGAAGAATCATGTAGCTGAATTCCGTGTACGAGATGCCGGATTCAATTCTTGAGCTGACCGTATCTTTTGCCAGCATGTAATTGATGCCGAAATTTTTACCAACGTCACGAAGGAAATCGATCACATTCATTTTGCCGATCCAGTCAAAGTTGTTCGCGATGACAGCTGGGTTTTCCGCTGCTTCAAAATCTAGAAATCTGGACAGCTGGTTTTTGATTTTTTGGGACCATTCGGATACGATGTCAGCAGTGTTTAATGTACGCTCTGCTTTTTTTCCGCTTGGATCACCGATGAGGCCCGTCGCGCCGCCCACAAGCGCAATCGGATGATGCCCTGCAAGCTGAAAACGTCGAAGTGTTAAAATAGGCAGCAGGTGTCCGATATGCAAGCTGTCTGCTGTCGGGTCAAAGCCTGAGTACAAGCGGATTTTTTCTTCATTCAGCTGTTTATTTAACCCTTCTTCATCTGTCATTTGCTGAATCAATCCGCGGAAGGATAAGTCTTCAAGTAAGTTAGTCATAAGATAAAGCTCCTTTTTTGATTAAAATAAAAAACGCCCCTTCGTTTACACGAAGGGACGATTGATTATCGCGGTACCACCCTACTAATAAGAGAATGCAAACATTCGTCTTATCACTTTGCCTGATAACGGATCAGGTCCGTTCTTTCACTACTGAAAGCCTGGCCGGCTTTGTTTGCAAAAGCGGTTCATGAGTGTATTCGATATATCCGTCTGTGCTGATTTTCACCGGCCATCAGCTCTCTGGAACGTAAGGATATTCTACTTGTCTCAATCTTTACCTTTTCATATGAAGCTATATCATTTTTAACATAAATAAAATCCTGTGTCAACGTCGCCTTTTAATCCTCCATTGTTGACAGATCTCCAGCCGGCAGATTAAGCTCCCATGCCTTCAGCACGCGCCTCATGATCTTTCCGCTTCGGGTTTTCGGAAGCTTATCTTTAAATTCGATCTCACGCGGAGCCGCATGGGCTGCAAGACCCTGCTTTACAAATAGGCGGATCTCTTCTTTCAGTTTATCAGACGGCTCAAATCCTTCCCTGAGTGCAATAAAAGCTTTAATGATTTCTCCACGCACCGGGTCAGGCTTTCCGATTACGCCTGCTTCTGCAATAGCCGGATGTTCGACAAGCTTGCTTTCCACTTCAAATGGGCCGACGCGCTCACCGGAGGTCATGATGACGTCATCAACTCTGCCTTGGAACCAAAAGTATCCCTCTTCATCCATGTAAGCAGAATCCCCAGACACATACCAGCCGCCCGGCATGAAATACGATTCATACTTTTCAGGGTTATTCCAAATGGTATGCATCATGGAAGGCCAGCCCTTTTTGATGGCGAGATTGCCCATTCGGTACGGCGGAAGCTCGTTGCCTTGATTGTCAACGATCGCTGCCTCCACTCCTGGAATCGGCTTACCCATTGAACCCGGTTTAATATCCATGCAAGGATAGTTGCAGATAAGCTGACTGCCCGTTTCTGTCATCCACCATGTATCATGAATTCGTTTGTTAAAAACTTTATGTCCCCATCTGATGACTTCCGGATTTAGCGGCTCACCGACACTGAGCACATGCCGGAGTGAAGTTAGATCATATTTCGCAGCCATTTCATCTCCCGCTCCCATCAGCATCCGAAAAGCGGTCGGCGCGCTGTACCAGACATTGACGCCAAGCTGTTCAATCGTACCATACCAGCTTTCCGGGCTGAAACGTCCGCCGACGATGACATTTGTCGCTCCGTTCAGCCACGGTGCAAAAATGCCGTATACCGTACCTGTCACCCAGCCTGGATCAGCCGTGCACCAATAAATGTCTTCTTCCTTTAAATCAAGGACCCACTTTCCTGTTTGATATTGCTGAATCATCGCTTCATGGACATGCAGCACGCCCTTTGGCGTACCAGTGGAACCTGATGTATAGTGAAGCAGAAAGCCGTCTTTTTTATCCATCCATTCGATATCCAGTCTTGTGCTTTCCTGTTTCGCTGCTTCATCATAATTGATGATATTCGTGCCGCTCTCAGCCTCTCCCCCGACTACGAAGACATGCTGCAAGTGAGGCAGTTTGTCTACCGGTATTCTCTCCAGCAGCTCAGGTGTTGTGACAACAACCTTTGCCTCACTGTTTTCAAGCCGATCTTTCACCGCTCCCTCCATAAATGCTTCGAACAGCGGCCCGGCGATGGCGCCAATTTTGATTGCGCCAAGCATAATAAAATAAAGCTCGGGTGATCTCGGCATAAAAATAAAAACGCGGTCCCCTTTTTCCACATTTCCATACCGTCTCAGCACATTCCCGGCTCTGTTTGATTCTTCCTTCATTTCTTTAAATGTGTATTTTTCATCCCTTTTTGCGTCTTTATAATAAAGCGCTACTTTGTTTTTTCGAAACGATTCGGCATGGCGGTCAATCGCTTCATACGCCGCATTCAGTTTCCCTGTCTCATGCCAAGAGAAATGTTTCTCTGCCTCGGCCCAATCAAAATGCCGATACGTTTCTTCATAGTTTTTTAAGTTATGATCCCCCTCTATTGCTGGTAACGCTTTCAAATTCATGCCCAAACATCCCCCTTTGCTGAAGTTGTCACAATTATTATAGTATATATTCATATTCTTCTCAATTTTTAAAATATAAACCATGTTGAAAACGCTTTATAATTTGGTATTCTTAAAGAAGGCATGTATTTTTGATAAGAATTGATGGGACGGTGAATTAGTGGAACATCATAAAACATACCATTCAGCAAACATCAAAACAGCAACCGGCTCTTTACTGATAGAAGGGCCTGTCTCTCCAGAGGATTTGGCAGGTTATGAGTTTCATAAAGATTTAACCGCATTTCGCCCGCCTCGCGAGCAGCATGAAGCGCTAGTCGACATTGCAGGCCTTCCCGAAGGGCGCATTATTATTGCCAGAGACGGCCGAACCATTGTCGGCTATGTCACGTATTTATATCCTGACCCGCTCGAAAGATGGTCTGAAGGAAATATGGAGGATTTGATTGAGCTCGGAGCCATCGAAGTAGCGCCGGACTATCGGGGATGCGCTGTCGGAAAGACGCTCCTGACCGTCAGCATGATGGATGAACAAATGGAAAACTACATTGTGATGACGACAGAATATTACTGGCATTGGGATTTAAAAGGGATGAAAAAAGATGTGTGGGAATACAGAAAGATCATGGAAAAGATGATGAATGCAGGCGGATTGGTCTGGTTTGCAACGGATGAGCCGGAGATCAGCTCCCACCCTGCAAACTGTCTGATGGCCCGCATTGGAAAAAACGTCAGCCAAGAATCAATTGAGCAATTTGACAGGCTCCGTTTTTATCATCGTTATATGTATTAACTGACACTGGCAAAGGGGAAAAAATAATGATTGTTGAGCAAATCATGAAAAGAGATGTCATTACATTAACGAAGACGGATACGCTTGAACAAGCAATATGCAAACTGAAGGAATTCCATATCAGGCATCTGCCTGTTGTAGATGAAGAACGACACGTGATCGGCATGATTACAGACAGAGACATGAAACAGGCCAGCCCGAGTATTTTTGAAGAAAACAAACGAAGCCTATTTCTCACACGAAGCGTAGATTCAATTATGAAAAAGGATGTTGTCTGCGCCCATCCGTTAGATTTTGTCGAAGAAATATCAGCCGTGTTCTACGAGCATGGCATCGGCTGCCTTCCAGTGGTACACCATCAAAAATTAATAGGCATTTTAACAAAAACCGATTTGCTGCGGACGTTTGTCAAATTGACAGGCGCTGACCAGCCGGGATCGCAAATTGAGATAAAAGTAAACGACATCACCAAAAGCCTCGCTGAGATCAGCAGTCTTTGCCAAGACCTTCAAGTGAAAATATTAAGCGTGCTTGTTTATCCGCATGACGATCCCGGTGTAAAAGTGCTTGTCTTCCGTGTAAAAACGATGAATCCGCTGCCGTTTTTGCAGGCATTACAAAGAAATGGACACCACGTCGTATGGCCGTCAGAGCAAAGGGACCTGCTATGAGAGACAGTGTATTTATCTATTCTCCATCCTACCAAACCTATATGTTTCATCAGGAGCATCCCTTTAATCAGCAGCGGGTTCTGTTAACATATGATTTGCTTAAGACGATCAATGCCTTTGATGATGGAGACATTGTCACCCCCAGACTCGCTTCAGAAGAGGAGCTTTCCCTTGTCCACACGGACGATTACATTCAGGCCGTAAAGCTTGCGGGCGCCGGAAAGCTTCCCGCTGAAGAAGGAGAAAGCTACGGGCTCGGCACTGAAGACACACCCGTCTTTGCCGGCATGCACGAAGCGGCATCACTCTTGGTCGGCGGCACTTTAACGGCCGCAGACTGGGTCATGTCAGGACAAGCCCTGCATGCGGCAAACCTTGGCGGAGGGCTTCATCACGGCTTTCGTGGGAGAGCTTCAGGGTTTTGCATATATAATGACAGCGCTGTGGCGATTCAATATATCCAGAAAAAATACAGATCCAGGGTACTTTATATTGATACCGACGCCCACCACGGGGACGGTGTGCAATTTACCTTTTACGATAATCCTGACGTATGCACGCTGTCCATTCATGAAACAGGAAGGTATTTATTCCCTGGAACCGGTCAGATCCAAGAAAAAGGCAGCGGAAAAGGATATGGCTATTCCTTTAATATCCCGCTTGACGCTTTTACAGAGGATGATTCTTTTCTTGAGGCTTACCGGACAGCAGCTTCAGAAGTCGCCGCTTATTTCAAGCCCGATGTCATTATCAGCCAAAACGGCGCCGATGCCCATTACTACGACCCGCTGACGCATTTATCAGCAACAATCAATATATACGAAGAAATCCCCCGTCTTGCACACACTTTGGCTCATCAATATTGCGGAGGGAAATGGATTGCAGTCGGAGGCGGCGGATATGATATTTGGCGTGTCGTGCCCCGCGCCTGGGCCAGAATATGGCTTGAAATGAAGGGAATTGACCCGGGACACGAGATCCCGCCGGAATGGATTGCTAAATGGCAAAAACAATGCCCCGTGGCCCTTCCGTCGAGCTGGAGCGATCCGGCTGATTTATATCCTCCGATTCCCCGCAAGCCTGAAATCACAGAAAAAAATGCCCAAACTGTCAGCAAAGCATTATATGCGATACGTTCTGAACAGCAAAGAACAAAGTAAAAAACGACCTTTACGAAGAGGTCGTTTTTGATTTTTTTATCACTATTTCCACACGCCGATTTTCCTTCATGTGTTCATTTGTCTTGTTATCCTTCACCGGCTTTGTATCCGCATAACCGACAGCAATAAAGCGCTTGGAGGGAAGCTTCTCTTTAGACGTGAAGTATTGAATCACTCCACTTGCCCGTGCTGCTGATAGCTCCCAGTTCGACGGGTATCGGTATGTCGAAATGTTTCGGCTGTCTGTATGCCCCTCCACCTGAATGTCATTTGGAATTGTTTGAAGAAGAACGGCAATTTGGTGAAGAAGTGTTTCGGCATTTTTCAGCACCTTTGCCTCACCTGTATCAAACAGCACAGCCTCCTGAAGAACGAGCACGACACCGCGTTCATCCCGTTTGGCTGTCATTTGGGCCTTTAAATGATTGTCTTTTATATATGTATTTACTTTCTTGAGAAGCTGATCCTGCTGATCCTCTTGGTTCTTCGTATCAGATGGGGATGTATTCTTTTTTTCTATGGATGTTTGGTCCGGCTGAAGCCCGTTGCCTTCCTTCTGGATCGAGTCCACTGCCGCTTTAAATTTTTGCAGATCGATTTGGGACATCGAAAAGAGTAAAATAAAGAACACAAGGATCAAGGTGATCAAATCTGTAAAGGTTACCATCCAGCTGGATGAAGATTGACTGTTTTTTCCGCTTCCATTCCTTCTTTCAAAACGTTCTCTTCTAAGCTTCATGTACAGATCCCTTTTTTGTTTTTACTTGTTTTGGCTGCTTCTGCCATTCTTCCCGTGAGCTGAAAACGACCAGCTGGCTTTCAAGGTTGCGCGGGTTTTTTCCGGATTGAACACCGATAATCCCTTCCACCATTACCTGCTTGATAAAAATTTCACTTTCTGTTTTCTCTTCAAGCTTAGCCGCGATCGGGTTGAAGACCATATTTGCCAGTAATGAACCATATAAAGTCGTCAGAAGCGCAATGGCCATGTTTGGTCCGAGCATATGCGGGTCATTTAAGTTTTTAAGCATCAGCACAAGCCCGACGAGTGTTCCGATCATTCCCCACGCCGGAGCGAATTCTCCCGCTTTTTCAAAAACTCGCCGCCCTTTTCGGTGCCGTTCCTCCATTGCTGCGATTTCTGAATCCATGACGAGCCGAATCGTTTCTTCATCCCAGCCGTCAATCGCTAAAAGCAGCCCTTTTTTCAAGAATGGATCTTTGATTTCCCGAGCCTGATCATCCAATGATAAAAGCCCGTGTTTTCGCGCGTGATCGGAAAGGGAAACAAAGGTTTTCACAAGATCTTTCACATTGTCTTCCTGGCGGATGAATGCCTGCTTTAACACAGAGGGCGCTTTTTTCAGCTCTCTTGGCGGAAAACTGATAAAAACAGCGGCGCAAAGTCCCCCTGTTACGATGAAGAAAGAGGTCAGATCAAGAAAAGAGCGGAAACCGCTTACTCCAGATCCCGAAATAATCCCGATAACAATAATAATCGTTCCTAACACAAATCCAACAGGTGTAAGATAATCAAAACGTTTCATCATTTCTCCCCATGAAAAAAGCAAGAATTCACCATAAAGGTGAAGCTTGCTCTTTGTTTTTCTTATGACTTGGTTGACTTTCTAAGCTCTATACGGTGCGGCAGTTCGACGATATGCTCTTCAACCGGCTCTTTATTCATGAGCTTCGTCAGCAGTCTCATCGCAACGGCGCCGATATCATATGTCGGCTGAACAACTGTTGAAAGCTGCGGACGAACCATGAGGCTTAATCTTGTATTATCAAAACCGATAATGTCGAGATCCTCCGGAATGGATAAGCCCTGATCCTGAGCGGCATGGATAATGCCGAGTGCCATTTCATCAGTTGCAGAAAGAATGGCTGTCGGTTTTTTATCCAGGCTCATCAGATGCTGCAGTGCTTCGAGTCCGGAATCATATGTGTAATCCCCTTCAGCTACAAATTGTTCATTAAACGGAAGGTTCGCTTCTTCAAGCGCACGTTTGTAGCCTTGGAGTTTTTTTGAACGGTTGATCGGTTCTGCCATTGGTCCGGAAACGAATGCGATGTCTGTATGTCCTTTATCAACCAAAAGCTTCACAGCATCATAAATCGCCTGTTCGTAATCGATAGCGACTGACGGTGTTTCCTCCTGCTCTTCTACAGAAGCGGCAAGTACAATCGGCACTGGGGAACGCTTAAATTCCGCCACATGCTCGTCCGTAATGTTTCCGCCCATAAACACGATGCCGTCCACTTGTTTGCCGAGCATTGTGTTTAACAAGTGCAGCTCTTTCTCCATGTTTTGGTCAGAGTTGCTCAAAATAATATTGTATTTATACATTGTCGCGATATCTTCAATTCCGCGTGCAAGCTCTGAATAGAAAATGCTTGAGATATCGGGAATGATGACACCTACAGTTGTTGTTTTTTTACTTGCCAGCCCTCTTGCCACCGCGTTTGGACGGTAACCGAGACGTTCAATGGCTTCCAAGACTTTTTTCCTCGTTGTCGGTTTTACATTCGGGTTGCCGTTCACGACACGGGAAACGGTTGCCATGCTTACATTAGCTTCTCTCGCTACATCGTAGATCGTAATATTGCTCATCCTAAAACCACTCCTTTTACTGGATACACTTATCCTTATCTATAGCATAAACACTTTATGTAGAGAAATGTCATAATGTCCGAATTTATGTCGTTTATGATTTGTAAGCGTAAGTCAGTAGTGTACATTATTTTTCATTATTCATCAAATTTAATTACTTCTCATGAAATTATACACGTTTTTATAGATGATGAAAACGTATACTTGGTTTTTATAACTAAATAAACGAGAAAGCATAAAAAAAGGCCGCAGGCGCGGCCTTTTGGATTGTTCAATTAAGCGTTGACTTTCACCATTGGCTTCAGTTCATTCAGCCATTTTTCGAATTCAGGAATCGCCATTTGCTGAGCAGAGTCAGAAAGTGCGACTGACGGATCAGGGTGAACCTCAGCCATTACGCCATCTGCACCGATCGCTAAAGCGGCTTTAGCTGTCGGAAGCAAGAGGTCACGGCGGCCTGTTGAATGCGTAACATCAACAAAGACTGGCAAATGCGTTTCTTGTTTCAAAATCGGCACAGCTGAAATATCCAGCGTGTTTCTCGTTGCTGTTTCATATGTTCTGATTCCGCGCTCACAAAGGATAATTTGGTCATTTCCTTGTGACATGATGTATTCAGCAGCATTGATGAATTCAGAGATCGTTGCAGCAAGACCGCGCTTCAGAAGCACTGGCTTTTTCACGGCGCCGGCCGCTTTCAGCAATTCGAAGTTTTGCATGTTGCGCGCTCCGATTTGAATGACATCAATGTAGTCCAGCGCTTCTTCGATATGAGCCGGAGTTACGATTTCACTGATAACCGCCAGATCAAATTCATCCGCTACACGTTTTAAAATTTGAAGGCCTTCAACACCAAGCCCTTGGAAATCGTATGGGCTCGTACGAGGCTTAAAGGCTCCACCGCGCAAAATTTTAATCCCTTGTTTTTTCGCAGCTGCAGCGACTTCAGCTACCTGCTCATAGCTCTCTACCGCACATGGGCCGACAATGAATCTTTGCTGGCCGTCTCCGATTTTTTCGCCTTTGATATCAACAATTGTATCTTCAGGTTTTTTCTTGCGGGAGACAAGCAGCGCTTTGCTGTGATCTTCTTCCTGAAGCTCTAAACCGGCTTTGAATATCTCTTTAAAAATGTGCTGGATGGTTGAATTTTCGAACGGCCCGTCATTGTTTTCAATGATATTGTTTAACATTGTGCGTTCTCTGACAGGGTCAAATCGGTTGACACCCTGTGCTTCCTTCGCTTTACCGATCTCTTTTACAACATTTCCGCGTTCGTTGATTAGTTTTAAAATTTGTAGGTTTAATTCGTCTGCTTTCTGCCTTAAAAGCTCTAACTCTGTGTTGCTCATTTTTTTCATCCTTTCCCTGCACATTCATTTTTTATTTTGTAGTTATCATGCATCTTACTATAAGTAATTCCAAATGGAAATACTGAAATACAAAAAATTTTATAAAAACTCTACTTTATTACCCAAACGCTTTTAAGTGATAAAGTAATCTATGAAGCTATCCTACATGATGTGAGGGCAATGTTCAAGGGTTTTTTACAAAAAAAAGCGCCAGATGATATCTGGACGCTTTTTTCTATGACAAATGCTGCTCAATAGCGGCTTCTGTAATTTGTGAATGTGAGGTATGCCATTTCACTTCACCGTTCTGGATGATGAATACCTGAGGGCTTTCATGCTTGACCCCATATGTTTCTGCAATGAAATTGGACAGCGGCCGGGCTTCTTGTACTTGAAGATAGTAAGCCGGCACATCCTCATGCTGATTTGCAAAGGCATCAAACTCATGAAATGCTGCCTGGCTGATCGGGCATGTGGTGCTGTGTTTAAAGAAGACGAAAACGCCTTCCTGTTCTGCAATCCGTTTAAATTCTTCCTCAGATTGAATAAGCTGTTTAGCCATGACTCAAGCTCTTCCTTCCCTGCTCAGCGATTCAACTGCTCAGCCTGTTTTTGTGCATCTTTCAGTTCGTCTTTTACATCTTCTTTCGTCTGGAGGACTTGATCTTTTGTTTCATCGGCTGCCTGCATTGCTTCTTCCCTCATATCCTGCATTGCAGTCGATGAATCCGTTTTGTCAGATTTGGAACGGTCTCTTAAATCCTTTACCTTGTTCATGATCTGCCCAGACTGATCCGCTACAAGCTGTGTGATGTTGGAAGTTTTGTCTTTTGCGATGCTGACATATTGCGTGCCTTTTTCCTTCGCATCTGCCGTCATTTTATCAGTTTTGTCCCGTAAAGCAACAGCTTGGCTGCCAAGATCGTCGCGAAGTTCTTTGCCTGATTTAGGCGCTAGAAAAAGAGCTGTAGTGGCACCGATGATTCCCCCGATTAAAGTTCCGATTAAAAAATCTTTACTATTAATTCCATCTTTGCTCATCATTATTCCTCCTCTTAGTATTTTTTTCTCTTACAGGGCTGATTTTTTCTTTTGCTTCCATTTCTCCCAAATTTCCATTGCTGCTTGACTCCATGTGACAACTTGATTGATCTTATCTTGATTTTCTCTAACTGATGCCGATACAGACCCTGCCGCTTGTTTCATGGATGTATTGAACTGCTGTACAGAAGCTCCCACTCCTTGAACAGCATGAACGACCGTGTTCAGCTTTTCTGATTTTTCCTGAATATCTTCAGCCAGGCGGTTGGTCTTATGTAAAAGCTCGGCTGTTTCAGTTGTGATGCCCTTCATTTGTCCCTCCAGCCCTTCAAGAGTGGATGCGACGTTTTTTAGTGTCAGCTGCAATGACTTCAATGTTTTAGACAAGTAGATCACTAATACGAGAAATGCAACTGCGATGAGTGCAACGCTCAAATAAAGAATAATAATCATCTCAAACCTCCTTGCTGCAGGATATACTGCTGTTTACCCGTTTTCTTCAATCATAAACATGTGTACTGGGCTGTATACATACTATTCTCCGTTATGTAAGAAAATCCTTTAATAAGCTTTCCCATCAGATAAATAAAAAGCAGTGAGATCACTGCTTTTTATTATGCCATGACGTTTTCGTAGGCTCTCATATATTTTTGGATATCTCCTGCTCCCATGAAGATGAGAACGGCTTTATCATGAGCTTTTAAAACAGATGTGTCATCTTCTTCAATCAGCTTGGCATTATGAATTTTTCCCTGGAGATCGCCGATCGTCAGCTTTCCGGCATTCTCACGGGCTGAGCCGAAAATATCGCATAAATACACACAGTCAGCGCCGCTCAGGCTTTCTGCAAATTCGTCAAGGAACTGCTGCGTCCGTGTAAATGTATGAGGCTGAAATACCGCGACAATTTCCCGATCTGGATACTTCTGTCTTGCCGCCTCGATTGTCACTTTTATTTCTGTCGGATGATGGGCATAGTCATCAATCAGCACTTGATCCCCAAGCTGCTTCTCATTGAATCTGCGTTTGACGCCCCCAAAGGATTTGAGAGCATGCTTAATGATGCTGGAATCAATTTCTTCATAATGGCATAACGCAATGACCGCCAATGAGTTTAATACATTGTGGTGGCCGTACGCAGGAATATAAAACGTATCATAGAACGTATTGCGGACAAAGACATCAAAAGTTGTCCCTTCCGTGCTTTTTACGATGTTTCTGGCTTGAAAATCATTTTCTTCCCCCGTGCCGTAATACACAACCGGGACGTTTGCATGGATTTTCGGCAGATGCTCATCGTCTCCGCAGGCAATAATGCCTTTGTTGACTTGAAGAGCCATCTCTTGGAAAGCGTCAAATACATCGTCAATGCTTGAAAAGTAATCAGGGTGATCAAAATCAATATTCGTCATAATCGCATAATCTGGCTGATAGCTTAAGAAATGGCGGCGGTATTCGCACGCTTCAAACACAAAGTATTCGCTGTTTTCATTTCCCTGGCCTGTTCCGTCTCCGATTAAGAAAGACGTCGGTTTTGCGTTTTGGATCACGTGAGCCAGCAGACCCGTAGTCGACGTTTTGCCGTGTGCGCCCGTAACGGCAACACTCGTGAATTTTTTCATGTAGTCGCCTAAAAACTTATGATAACGTATCACCGGAATTCCCTCAGACATCGCTTTTTCTATCTCAGGATGCGTGTCTGGGAATGCGTTTCCGGCGATGACTGTCATGCCGGGTTTAATATTTTCCGCGCTAAAAGGAAGAATCGTAATATTTCTTTTTTCAAGCGCTGTTTGCGTAAAAATAAATTTTTCGATATCCGATCCTTGGACAGTATATCCATTATCATGAAGTATTTGGGCAAGCGGACTCATACCGGTCCCTTTTATTCCAACAAAATGATAAACAGTCATAATTGTACCTCCAACAAACGTCTATCTGTTCCCCAGTATATGACGCTCATTTCAATTTGCGACCGCGGCGGCTGAAAAGCCTCCCTTAGCGGCGTATTTTATATGTTTTGTTATGTTTAGTATCAGGTTATTTCTTTCCGATTAAACCCAGATATCAAGATTTGTCTATGCACAGCTGCTGTAAAGCGGCATAGCTGTTAAATGCTCTAAACACTATCATACCATGTTTGGTGTGAAAATGAACCCATATTATTCGTTTATTAAATCACTTGCTGTGATCAGCACCTCTCGAGGCTTGCTTCCTTTTGCCTCAGAGATCATGCCTTCCGCTTCCATCATGTCGATCAGCCTTGCCGCACGATTGTAACCGATTCTGAATCTTCTTTGCAGGCTTGAAGTGCTCGCACTGTTTTGCTCTACAACAAACTCACACGCTTCGTAAAACAGTTCGTCCTCTTCTTTCAGGGCTGATCCTTGTCTTACGAGCTCTTCTTGTTCAAATAAATAGGTCGGCGGCATTTGGCTTCTGACGTGGGAAACGACGCGGTCGATTTCCCGGTCTGACACAAAGTTACCTTGCAGACGGACCGGTTTTCCCGATCCGTTTTCCAAAAAGAGCATATCCCCTTTTCCGAGAAGCTTTTCTGCACCGGCTATGTCAATAATTGTTCGGGAATCAACCTGGCTTGAGACAGAAAAGGCGATTCTCGTCGGGATATTCGCCTTAATCAGACCTGTTATGACATCGACTGACGGACGCTGAGTTGCGACGAGAAGATGGATACCGCACGCTCTGGCTTTTTGGGCGATCCGCGCAATGCTTTCTTCCACATCGTTTGGAGCCACCATCATCAAATCTGCAAGCTCATCAATAATGACAACTAAATATGGCAGCTTTTCACCCATTTGGTGTTCAGCGGTTAATTGATTAAAGCGGTCAATGTCGCGAACACCTGAATGGGCAAAAAGCTCATAGCGGCGCTCCATTTCCTCAACGACCCATTTCAAAGCAGCTGTAGCCGCTTTAGCATCAGTAATGACCGGGCTGACGAGGTGAGGAATTTTATTGTAAGGGGCCAGCTCTACCATTTTCGGATCAATCAGCAGCACCTTTACCTCACTCGGGTCAGCTTTATAAAGCAGGCTGACTAATATTGTATTGATGCATACGCTTTTTCCGGAGCCTGTAGCGCCGGCAATCAAGCCATGCGGCATTTTCTTCAAGTCGATAACAACAGGATTTCCTGAAATATCTAATCCCAGCGCAGCTGTGAGCGGTGACTTGCTTGTCCTGAAAGCTGAGCTGCGAATCATTTGGCGCAAATCAACCACCTTGCTCGTGCGGTTCGGCACTTCAATTCCGATCGTATTTTTCCCCGGAATCGGCGCTTCAATCCGAATATCTCTCGCTGAAAGACTAAGTTTAATATCATCAGACAAGTTGGTGATTTTATTCACCTTTACACCTGGTTCAGGATGCACTTCAAATCTCGTGACAGACGGACCCTGGGTTACATGGACCACATTGGCGCGGACATTGAAGTTTTTAAAGGTCAAATCAAGAAGCTGACGCTGTTCTTCGATCCACGCAGCATCATCTTGAACCTGCGCTGGCGGGACATCAAGCAGTGCAACATTCGGAAATACATAGCTGCCGCGGCGCTCCTCTGCTTTTTGCTGTTTATGCGTATCTCTTTTCAGCATCATCACATTAAAAGGAACGGATGGCCCTTTTTGAGAAGATGCGTTTTGTTCAGTCCTTTTCGCCTGTACACCAGGCCTTTTTTTCGGCTCTTCTGAAGCTTCGCGAGGTTTGTCTGCGCGAATTTCCTGCCGGTTTTCAAGAGTTGCAGTAAACGATTTGGAACCCTGCTCCAAGCGTTCAGTTTTCTCAAGCTCTGTATGGCTGTCTGGCTGAACATCTATCTTCGTTTCCTGAGCCTCTCCCAGGGTGTCATAATGATTATTTATTATGCTTTCTGATGGCTCTTCTGATTCTTTTGCCACAGTTTCTGCTTGAGCCAGAGCCTCTGATGAATACTCATGATCAGTAAATAAAGGCTCTTCCTGACGAATGTCCATTTGTTCTTCTTGAACGAACGGGGACTCAGCACCTTCTGCCGCGTTTTCATGGTGATTGTATACTGGGCTGTCTGACGGCTCTTTTGCTTTTTCATCCTCAGATACTGACTCAGTCTGAGATTCAGGAGCTGTTTGCTCTTCATCAAGTTCAGCGGAAAAAACAGGCTCTTCAATTTTCTCTGGCTGCTGCTCCCTTTGTTCTTCCTTAGCCGTTGCAGGCTCTTCGCGGCCTACTTCACTGTCTGAAAGCCCTTCAGCCGCCGTATCTGTGAGCATCTCAGGCGGTGTTTGCTCTTCGGCATGTTCAGCTGGGAAGGAAGGCTCCTCTTCTTCCGGCTGTTGAACGCCTGACTCAAATGGCACTTTGTTACCTGACGGCTCGGCTGGCCGTTTCGCCAGCGCCTCATCATTCTCCGTATCCTTTCTGTTTAAAACGCCAGAAGGCTGTTTTTCAAATTGGGTATCCGGGAAGAAAGGACTTTCTTTTTTGGAATGCGCCTGTGTGTCTGAAGCAGGATAGCCGCGTTCACGTTCGATCTCTTCTGACAGCAGTGTTACCTTCTCTTTTACCGATTTATCCGGTTCGTTCAATGTTTCAGAAGGCTTTTTCGGCACATCCTTTTTAACAGATGGTTTTTGATTGAATCCATAGACAGGCGAAGGGATATTTGTCGGTTTAAACGGTTTCTTCGCCGGCTCTGCTGCTTGATATGTATGCTGCTCTTCTTCATTTCTGGGACGCTCTCTGTAAGGTGCAGCACTTGGACGAGGCGCGGATTTCGGTTCGTCCGATGGTGTCCGGCGCCTTCTCAGGTCATGATTTTTGTATCCGTCAGGCACGACTGGAAAACGGAATTTGCCTTTTGGATATTCATAATATATTTTAGGATCTTCCAATCTTTTTAATTGTCCTTCAGGATGATGTACTTCTTGTTGCTGCGGAATTTGAGCGGGTTTTGTCTCCCGTTCAGCATCCTCTTCGCTTTCGCCTAAAAACAAATCAAAAAATTTATGAAGCCAACTCATAATTTATCTCTAACTCCCTTATAGTTTTCTGGGACGGTTTTTAGTATACCACTGCTGGTCGGCCCAGAAAAGATTAAGCTATCAGCAGAAACAAAGCCGCTAAACAAGGGCTTAGCGGCTTTTCACATGATTCGTTTTTTTTGGCGGATTTATGGGAGTCTAAAACTGAAATGCGTCTCCCGCCTCATAGTCTCCTTCTAACACAAGGATTCCTTTTTCAGCAGGGGCATCCGGCAAATCAAGCTCTTTCGCTGAGCAGATCATCCCGCTTGACGGAACGCCGCGAAGCTCTGCATCCTTAATGACAAGTCCGCTAGGCATCACAGCACCGACTTTGGCAACGACAACTTTTTGGCCTTGGTCAACGTTAGGCGCGCCGCAGACGATCTGAAGCGTTTCTTCTCCTACGTTGACTTTACATACGCTTAATTTATCCGCATTCGGATGTTTTTCTTTTGATTCTACATACCCCACAACAAACTTCGGAGATAAATCAACGACTAATGTTTCTTCAACGCCGTTTCTGTTTAAAATCTCATTCACATCTTGCACGAATGTTTCTGAGAGCGCAACAGGGCCGTTTTCATCAATGGTCAAGTAAGAAGACGCGTTGAAAATGTTGAAGCCCGTTGTTTCTTTTGTTTCGTTATTGAAAATTTTGACGACGTCGCCGTGTTTTTCATAGCCTAATTGTTCGCGTGTCACATCTTGAAGAGAGATCAGGAGCGTGTCTCCCACACCTTCTTTATTATAAAAAGCGTTCATAAGTAAAAATCCTTTCTAATCCTTTTTCGGACGGCTTTTCGCCAGGATAAACACCGGTTCCAGCTTTCCTTCATTGTACAAAAATGAAAGGGCGGTAATCGGGACGGTGCCGCCTGCAAAGAAGCTCATCGACATTTGTCCTAGAATATCATACCCCGATTCATTCCGGATGTCAGCAAGAATCAAAACGTCCTGATGAGGAACAGAGATCGCCAGCTCCCCTTCTGCATGCTGCTTATACTCATTTAAGATCGCTTCGTTCAAAATCCGGCTTGCATCGTATCCGTCGTTTGCCCTGAAGAAATAAAAGTAATTGCCGGCAACCGTATCCTCTTTGACAACCGTCGGCAGGGAACGGAGATTAAATGCGGCCGTCTCTCTGATCCGCTCTTTTGTCCAGTTTTCTTTCTCAAGCATGCGCTGGTCAATTAAACGGTAGGTTTTCCCGAGATCTAGCGCGTAATAAATTCTTGTCTCTGCGGTATGATCGTCATAAATGAGCGGGATATCTTCGCTGGACTTGTCCGGGAAGGAAGTCGAGCGGATGACCGGATAAATGCGAGTTTCTTTCCCGGTCATTTCCTGAGCCTTCCCTTCCATTGCCGTCATCGCTTCGGAGACATAGTACACGATCTCATCAATGGCTTCGTCTTTTTTCAGTTCCCATTTTGCAATAATCGGCGGCAAATCGAGTGTAATCCCTTTTTTAGTCGTTTGATCCTCAACACGGAGGGTGTCTTTTTCTCTGTCAAACAGAAAGGAGCGATTCTCGTGCTGAAGGCGCTGCTTCAGTATATCTGACAGCTTCCTTGAGGTCATTTTCAAACCGATGTCCTCCTTTACGCTTTAGCGAGAGAGTCTGTTAAAAACTGTTCAATTTCTTCTTTTGTTTTGCGGTCTTTGCTCACAAAACGATTTACTTCTTTTCCTTCATTAAACACCACAAAGCTTGGGATTCCGTAAATTTCCCACTCTGCACATGTATCAATGAATTTGTCACGGTCTACGTAGTAGTAGGTGAATTCAGGGAAATTCGCTTCCAATTCAGGTAGGAAAGGCTCTACAAAACGGCAATCCGGGCACCAATCGGCTGAAAACATAAATACAGACCAATCATCCTTTACCGCTTTTTCCAGCTCTTGAGTTGATTCAATTTTTTTCATTTCATATCCCTCCAGTTGTTTATGTTCTTACATGTTTTTTATCGATACTCGTCCATTTGGATCATACCAAACTGCTTGAGGCAAAACCACTTATATGCAACGAATGAATATGTAAGATTGGCTTTCCCATTATCATTATCATATTTTATTTGCATTATCAAGTTCGTTTCGTTTAACATCGTGTACATGAGGGTAAAATTTACAGATGGACATACATAAGGAGGGATTTTTATATGGAGTTTATCGTCTATTTAGCAGGAGAAATCCACAGCAATTGGCGCGAGGAAATTAAAGAAAAAACAAAAT
The DNA here is from genome assembly GCF_006715455.1 of Bacillus sp. SJZ110. Taxonomy (NCBI): domain Bacteria; kingdom Bacillati; phylum Bacillota; class Bacilli; order Caryophanales; family Bacillaceae; genus Bacillus; species Bacillus sp. SJZ110. Next base: position 191,043 of record NZ_VFNF01000005.1, read on the forward strand.
CACTGAAGCTCCCGATTACGTTTGTTGGCCCGATGGAGAATCATGACCGCTCAGACAATATTGGTGAAGAAATTATGGGCGTACAGCCAAATGCCGTTTTAAAGGATGACAAAGCCTCTGACATCAACAACTTCAGAACCGCCGTCCTGATGAATAAAGCAGACTTTGTGATCGCCCTGTTTGGCGAAAAGTACAAACAGTGGAACACGGCAATGGATGCATCATATGCGATCGCAAAAGGAAAACCCCTGATTATCATCCGGCCGGAATCGCTCCACCATCCTTTAAAAGAGCTTTCCAATAAAGCGAATATTACGGTTGAAACCGTTAACCAAGCCATTAAGGCCCTTTCCTATCTATTTGAAACAGAATAAGAAAAAAGCTTGTCGATCCGGGCTTACTGCTCGTTCAACAAGCTTTTATGAAACCTACATATTTTCTTTAATCGCATCCACCGTCTGCTTATCGCAGGCTGTTGCAAGTTTGATGAGCATTTCTTTAGCAGCAGCATAATCATCAATATGAATGATAGAAGCGTTTGTATGAATATAGCGGGAACATATTCCGATAACCGCTGACGGCACACCGCTGTTCGAAATATGAACCTTGCCTGCGTCTGTTCCCCCGCCGGATACAAAATATTGATATGGAATATCATGCGTTTCAGCCATATCAAGAACGAATTCCCTCATTCCGCGATGCATGACTGTCGTTCTGTCAAGAATGCGCAGCAAAAAGCCTTTTCCAAGCTGGCCGAATTCATTTTTGTCTCCGCTCATATCGTTTGCCGGGCTGGCGTCAAGGGCGAAAAACAAGTCCGGTCTAATCATATGAGAAGCCGTCTGCGCGCCCCTTAGCCCTACTTCTTCCTGAACCGTTGCACCCGCATAGAGTGTATTCGGAAGCTCTTTACCGTGTAATTCCTTCAGAAGTTCAATGCTTAAGCCGCATCCATATCTGTTATCCCATGCTTTTGATAAAATTTTCTTTTCATTCGCCATCGTCGTAAACGGACAAACAGGCACAATCTGCTGTCCCGGTTTAATGCCGATTTTGATGGCGTCTTCCTTATCATCCGCTCCAATGTCGATCATCATGTTTTTGATATCCATCGGACGGTTTCGCTGCGCATCTGTCAATAAATGCGGCGGTATGCTTGAAATCACACCCGGAACCGGCCCGTTATCTGTTTGAATTTCAACCTGCTGCGCAAGCAAAACCTGGCTCCACCAGCCTCCGAGCGTCTGGAACCTGAGCAGCCCGTTGTCTGTAATGGATGTCACCATGAAGCCGACTTCGTCCATGTGCCCGGCTACCATAATTCTCGGTGCGTCCTCTGCGCCTCGTCTGACTCCGAAAACACTTCCCAGTCTGTCCTGAACGATGTCATCGGCATATTTGGCTAGCTCCTGCTTCATAAAAGCACGAACCTGATGCTCATTGCCCGGCGCGCCGGGAAGCTGCGTCAGTGTTTGGAAAAGCGCTTTCGTTTCTTGATTCATGTTTTTCCCTCATTTCTATGTAGTCCTTTTATTTTATTAGAAACAATGAAGTTTTCCAAGCACCCTGACCCAATCTGCTCGATCAGCCGCGTATTGCTTAACAGGATTTGGCTGTTTCTGTATAATGAAAAGTACGATCAACCAGGAGGTGCTTTATTTTGAAATTGCGTCATCTTCTTTTAGGAGCAGGACTTGGAATTTGTACGGCTGTCGTTGTGAAACAATATGTGATGAAGCCTTATATTTCTTCAGAAAAAGCGCTTCGAATTGTAAAATCTGCTTTTAAGCAGCGGGGCCCGATTGACGGATCATGGATTTACACCCAGCCGGAGCCTTACAATATTAACGGAGAAACGGTACAGGTATACAAAACCGGCATTACACGATCAGCTTTCGGAGAATTAGAACAGTATGAAGTCATGGTGGATGCGAAAACGGGAGAAATTGTTGATGTCATTGATACAATCGCCTCTTAACACCGGACAAGCAAAAAATAGAAGCCGCTGCCTATGCAGCGGCTCTTTTTTATTATATCGCGCGAATCGGTTTGTATACCGGATACCACATCGCATCCTGCACTGCCTGTATAATGTCTTCAGGCTCTTCCGTAGCGACGCCTTCCTTCATTGCGGTTTTTGCAACTTCAACAGCAACGGTTGCCGAAACAGTGCGCAAATCTTCAACTTTTGGAAGCATCGGCGCGCCAGGCACCCCGACATTGACCATACCTGCGATTGCCCGGGCACATGCTTCAAACATGCCGTCGGTAATTAATTTTGATTTGGTAACAATCGTTCCAAGACCGAGACCAGGGAAGACAAGCGCGTTGTTTGCCTGCCCGATATGATACGTAACTCCGTTATATTCAACTGGCGGGAACGGGCTTCCTGTCGTGATCAGCGCACGGCCTTCTGTCCATTCGATTAAATCCTCCGGTTTTGCTTCAGAAAGAGTTGTCGGATTTGACATTGGCAAAATCGCCGGCCGTTTCACATGTGACGCCATTTCTTTTACAATTTCTTCAGTGAAAGCGCCGGAAACCGTAGATGTGCCGATCAGGATCGTCGGTTTCGCCTGCCGGACCACTTCAAGAAGATCAATGCCTCCGCCATCTCCGTTCCGCTGATAATCCTTCACTTCATCAGCCGAACGGGCATACGGCTTTTGGAAATCAAGAAGCTGATCCATATCATCTGTTAACAGCCCGTTTCTGTCTATGCACCAGAAGCGCTTGTATGATTCTTCTTCACTCAGTCCCTCGCGCACCAATGCTTCCCGCAGCTGTTCGGCAATTCCGATTCCTGCCGTTCCCGCTCCGAATATAACAACTCTGTGATCCCTCAGCGGAACTTTAGACGCTTTTGCACAGGATAAGACTGCGGCCAAAGAAACAGCGCCAGTTCCTTGGATATCATCATTAAAGGTACACACTTTATCTTTATAGCGTTTCAAAATGCTTCGCGCGTTTTTCGCCCCGAAATCCTCCCAATGCAGCAATGCATTCGGAAATGTTTCTCTCGCCAGCGCAACGTAGTCGTCAATAAATTGGTCATAGCGTTCTCCGCGCACTCTAGAATGCTGGTTGCCGACATAAAGCGGGTCGTTCAAGAGGCTCTCCTGATTTGTCCCCGCATCTAAAACAACAGCCAGCACTCTGCTCGGATCAATGCCCGCAGCCGCTGTATAAACCGCCAGCTTGCCAATAGAAATTGCGATTCCTCCGACGCCCCAGTCACCGATTCCTAAAATTCCTTCCGCATCAGTTGCAACAATTAAATCGATCGTATCGCTTTGATCTTTATACTGTTTAAATGCTTCTTTCATACCGTCCGGGTCATCGATTGACAGATAGAGCCCTCGTGGTTTTCTGTATTCATGGCTGTATCTCTGGATTGCCGTTCCAACTGTCGGTGTGTAGACAATCGGGAGCATTTCCCCTAAATGGTCATTTAACAAGCGGTAAAACAGCGTTTCATTCCGATCGTGCAGCGCCGTTAAATAGACATTTTTGCTCAAATCGTCAGGCTGTGCGGAATATTGTTCATACGCTCTTTTCGCCTGATCATCAATTGTTAATACCTTAGGCGGCAGAAAGCCTATTAAACCAAGTTCTTTTCTTTCTTCCTCAGTAAAAGCAACACCTTTGTTCAAAAAAGGAACAGAGAGCACTTCAAGGCCTCTTAATGTTGTTTGAATGTCTCCTTCGTTTGTTACTTTGAATTGTTTCACCCTGCCTCTTCCTTTCTGAGCATAATTAGTACTAGGTTTGCATTATTAGCCGGAAAACATGCAGGGTAAACATAAAAATATGCTATTGCTTCATTCGCTTGACTGAATCTTTGATGCTTCCGTCCTCCTCCCATTGAAGGGCGCGATACTCGGCATCATGATAAAAAATAAACCAAGCGTCTTTTTCTGCTGCGAACGCCTGCCATTTCTGCTTTTGCGGGATAGAGGTCATCGGATAATCATCGTAAGCCAGCACCCATAGCGGATTGCGGTGGGCATGTGTCGGCATCAGATCTGCCATATGTACGGCAGTTTCACCCGCATCCTCGCATATCAGGACACTGTGTCCGTCGCTATGGCCTCCGGTGTGATGCAGTGTAATACCCTCTGTGATCGTTAAGGTGTCTTCAAAGGTTTTGACTTGGCCAGCTACAGCCTCCCAATTTTCTTTCCAATACGTATTTTTCGACCTGATATTCGGATGGCGCATTTCGTCCCATTCAACAGCAGATGTATAAATCACTGCATTCGGAAAGACAGAGACGAGCCGTTCACCTTCATACTCCGTTAAACCGCATGCATGATCAAAATGAAGGTGTGTCATTGCGATCACATCTATATCGGCAACCGTTAATCCGAGTGCAGCTAATGAGGGTTTCACATTCGACTCTTGTGTCACGCCATAGTTTCGTTTTTGTTTATCAGTCAGCTTGCCGGACCCAATTCCGGCGTCAACGATGATATTGAGCCCATCCTTTTGAATCAAAATAGGGTCTGTCCTTAGTTCAATCTGGTTTTTTTCATTGACTGGATATTTTTTAGACCAAAGCGGCTTTGGCACAACGCCGAACATGGCGCCTCCGTCCATATGCGTCACGCCTCCGTCAAGCCAGGTCAACGTGATGTTTCCAATTTTCATTGTTTCCATTTTCATCCCCCCTGTCATCATGGTAGCAAACGGTCCATAAAAAAAACAGACTCCTGTCAGAGTCTGTCTTTACGTTCTCCATTCAACCTCAGCCCGATAGATCGGCTGGCCGAGTGCAGAGAATTTTTCTTCATATTCTGTCATAATATTGCCTTCGAGATTGCTGTTATGCAAATCGAGACTGACGTATGTCAGCAGGAGGCCGTACTCAGAGAAGCTCTTCAAAGAGTACTCAAACAAACCTCGGTTGTCCGTTTTAAAATGAATCGCTCCGCCTTTGCCCATTACTTCTTCATATTTTTTGAGGAAGTGGGAATATGTCAGGCGGCGTTTTTCATGCCGTTTCTTCGGCCAAGGATCAGAAAAGTTCAAGTAGACCCGTTTCACTTCCCCCGGCTCAAACACATCCGTCAGCGTGTCCGCATCTATATTCAGAAGCTTTACATTCTGCGCTTCGCTGTCTTTTACTTTTTGGACGGCTGTCACGATGACGCTTTTAAATAACTCAATACCAATATAATTGATGTCGGGATTTTGTTTGGCCATACCAGAAATAAATTGGCCTTTTCCTGTACCAACCTCGATATGGATCGGATTGTCGTTGCCAAACACTGTGTTCCATTTCCCTTTATAATCAGCAGGATTGCTGATGGCAATATCTGCGTTTTCAGCCAAAAAGTCATCAGCCCAAGGCTTGTGGCGCATTCTCATATGATTGACACCTCTATCTATTATTTCGACTAACAACATACCATGAATTAAAAAGACCCGCAAGCTCGTTTTTCCAGTGTATCTCTCTTAAGGCCGAGCGCATAAAAAAAGAGGGTCCCGTCTGCTGGAACACTCCTTTCACATGTATAAAAACGCTCTGTTTTGAACAATTTAACCCGTATGATACTGAAGGGATGTGTACCGTTATGGGTTTACATTATGAGCATCAAGTTCATTTATTGAAGGATATATTGACTGACCATCAATTGGACTGCTGCGGAACAGTCGCAGAGTACGAGCAGCTTGAGCGTGTGATTAAATCACTGATGGCAAACACCGAGCTTGATTCAAATTTCAAAAACGTACTTGAAGATGTTTACCGCTACAGCCAATCAGGAATATCGTCCAAATCCATCGACTCACACATACAAGAGCATCAGAACAGCCTGTCTCAATGGGTAGAGCAAATGGAGTCGTATTCCTGATTAATCAACAATTCGTTTCATGAGGATATGCAGCTCTTCCATTGCATCATGAAATTCCTTATCATTGCCTTTTGCTTTATGCCAGGCAATGAAAGTAATTGTTTCAGATAACACATACCAAGCCATTCGCAACCGAAGGCTTTCTGTCAGCTCTATGCCGTACATGCTCAGCCAGCTCTCCCAAGCTGGCTTTTCGACGTAGTGGTACAGCAAAGGCCCGAGGTCCATCGCCGGATCAGCGATCATGGCGCCGTCCCAGTCAATTAAATACAGCTGGTTGTCTTCAGACAATAGCCAGTTATTATGATTGACATCACAATGGCAAACGACTTTCTCACCGAAATGCACTTCATGCAGGTGTTCTTCCAAATACTTGATCCCTTCTTGAATCAGCGGCGAAGATTGCTGCACAGCAAATACAGCCTGCTTCAGCTGAGACAAAAGAGCCCCCGGGTTCAGCGGTTCTTTTCCAAGTCTCTTCAGCATGTCCAGCAAGGCTTTTGATGTGTGTATTTTACGAAGCAATTCAGCAACGGGCCGTCCGCTCATGTCTTTAGGCTTCAGCTCTCTGCCGGTCATCCAGTGCTGGGCCGTAATGACGTCCCCATTTTCCATCCGTTTTGTCCAAACCAGCTTCGGAACAATGCCTTCGGCGGATAAAACAGCTAAAAAAGGTGAGCTATTACGTTTTAAAAAAAGCTGCTGCCCGTTATGTTTCGCATAATATGCATCTCCTGTAGCTCCTCCGGCGGGGAAGATCTCCCAATCGCTACCTAGTAATTGTCCCAACCAGTTCATATCAATGTTCAACCCATCATTTCTTAAAATATTTTAGAATTAAGGCTAATCGTTTCTAGTCTATCCAGCGAATGCCTTTTTCGTACGAATCGTATAAAAATAAAAAAGACAGCTATTGAGAGTCTCATATGCTAATCAATAGCCGTCCTTTAAATTTTAGCGCTATAGCACAAACTTCGTCAAGCAAAACTCTTAAGATCTGATGCTAAATATAAGATAACCGTTCCGATGCCGTTTACTGCAACCGTTTTCTTAATTTCTGCCGGGTCTTCCTGAAATCCTGATGGATCACATAAAAGCCGATAAGGTATGTCGTTTGGCAGCCTCCACTCGACGGAGTCTGGACTCGCGTGATGGATAACAATGATATCTTTCCATTCGTCAACCTCGTCAAGATCATAAAGCCTGTATGCGATAAGGTGTTCTTTTAGCGTCAAGCATTCAAGATGGCGCCGGATGTCTGCAGCGGACCTAAGACGGAATGCAGGATGCGCTTTTCTCAGCGAGATCAGCCTGCGGATATAGTGAACATCTTCTTTGAATGTTTCACGGCGATCCCAGTCGAGCTGGTTGATGCTGTCACTGGATTGATAGCTGTTTTCCACTCCCTGCTTCGTCCGGAAAAATTCCTGGCCGCTGTGAATAAACGGCACCCCTTGGGCAAGCAAAATAATCGCGGCTGCAAGCCTTTGCCTGCTTCGCTTTCGGCTGTCATTTTCTTGAGGAAGCGCGAAGCTCATTTTATCCCAAAAGGTGTGATTGTCGTGTGATTCGACATAATTGATGGACTGGCTTGGTTCCGGAACAATCGGTGCTAATGCCTTCCATCCGGAAGACCCGGCAATTCCATGCATCACAGCTTGTGCTGATTCACTGCCGCCGAGCGCAAACCCTGCTGCCATAAGGTGAAAGGTGTTCCCTTTTACAGCGTCACGAAACATATCATTAAAAAAACCGATGCCCGGCATTCTTGGCGCGTTCGCCAAAGCAGCTTTCTGTTCATGCGGCAGCGGTGTAGCCAGATCCCACCCTTCTCCAAAAAGCAGGATTCCGGGCTTTGCCTTAGTTGCTTTCTCTTTCATATAAAGCACGGTGTCAATATCTAAAATCCCGAGGAGATCAAAGCGGAAGCCGTCAACATTGTATTCTTCAAGCCAATAGACCACGCAATCCGCAATGAATTTTCTTGCCATCCTTCTTTCTGATGCAATATCATTGCCAACGCCGGTGCCGTTTGATGGCATCCCACATTCGTCGTGCCGGAAAAAATAACCGGGCACTGTCTTTTCAAAGGGGGAATTCTCCCTCTTATACACATGGTTAAAAACAACATCCAGAATGACTCGCAGACCGTGCTGATGCAGGGTATTGATCATTTGTTTCAGCTCTGTTTTTCTCGTTTGAGGATCATGAGGGTTTGAGGCATAGCTTCCCTCCGGGGCAAAGAAATGAAGCGGGTTATATCCCCAATTGTATGCATCAAGCGGCTTCTCTTCATCAACTCCGGCAAAATCATTCACCGGCAGAAGCTCCACATGTGTAACACCAAGCTCTTTTACATACGCCAGTCCCGAAGAACTGCCATTTGCGGTTTGTGTATCAGTTTCCGTTAATGCTAAGTATTTTCCCTTGTTTATCATGCCGCTGTTTTCATGGATGGAGAAGTCGCGAAGGTGCGTCTCATAGATGACGGCATCCACAGGGTGTGAGAATGGTTTAAGAGGAGCAGTCCATTTCATTTGATCCGGGCGCAAGACGACGCCCTTCTCTCCATTTACAGTCACAGCCTTGGCATACGGGTCAACGGTTTCCATCCATTCTGAATTGTTGCAGATGCAAAACAAATACTCATATCCGTGAAGGTCACCTGTGACCGTAACGGCATAGACGCCTTTTTCCAACCGAGTCATTTGGAATGTGCGCCCGCTTTTATTGGGGTATGAAAGCTTGACAGTAGCTGAGGTTGCAGCAGGCGCCCATACTTTAAATACGGTATGATCCGCGGTATAAACGGCGCCCAGCTCTCCGTCATAATAAAATTCGTCATCAAACGCAGCCGTCCGGATGACCGCGCCAATTTGGAGATCCGTTTTGTGGCCGCTGGATGCTCTGACGCAATGGATTTTTCCAAATGTCACAGGATGGTCGGATACGCAGACGTACTTGTATTTTGCTTCAAGGGAGTATTCCTCCCTGACAGCCAGAGGAAAAAATGTTGTTTCTGTCTCAAGCCGAAACGGCGGTGTCATGATTCCCTTTTGTTCAGCAGGAATCAGAACAGTAATGATATTCATGTCATCGACATACGCTTCGAAGCTGCGGCGGATGCTGACCATCGGAAGCTCTCTCCTTCAAACACGTTTATGTTTTGATCCTTAGGGGTGAAGGACTAGAAGCCAGACGAAACGGGGTAGTGCCCATGATTTCTCCGTCAGCATGGAACGGGATTTTGTCCTTCGTGTAAAATGTAATGTCCTTCGCTTTAAACATCGTAACGCCATCCATCTTTGTATGTTTTCCAAATGCCATGAGACATAAAAGCCAATATTTTTTCAAAAACGGCTGGTTTTCAACGATTACAATATCAAATGTCTTCTCGCGCGGATTTGCTAGGGGCGCCGCCTTCATGCCTCCCCCGTAAAACGGATGGTTGGATACAACGGCAAACCAGACATCATGAAATTCGAGCGTCTCGTCTTCCGTCGTACAAGCTAACGTAAACGGCTTAAAGGTTGCCGAAGCGTGCAAATGAGAAAGCGGATACACCAGAAATCGAAGGCGGAGAAAAAGAAAAACCCGTCTCAACGGAAATTCCATCGCCTTTTTATTAACATATGCGTCAAACCCGATCCCGATATGATTCATAAAATAAAGAATCTGTGATTTATCCTGAAGGAAATTGACGCTCCCTAAATGAAAGGTTCTTGTTAACGGGCGCTTTACCTTCTTGATTTCCTGTATCAGATCGATTTTTTTAATAGAGAATCCTCGCGAAAAATCATTATATGCGCCCGCCGGCACAAAGCTCAGCTCAATATCGTCAACATCTTTCAGCCCGTTGACAACTTCATGCATGGTTCCGTCTCCGCCAATGACGATCAGACGCTTCAGCTTATATTCCTGTATCGTTGAAATCTGTCTGGCGAGCACCTCGGCGTGTCCCGGATGTTCAGTTAAAAATGAACGGTGCTCAACCTTTCGTTTGATCAATTCTTTTTGAATGGACTTCCAAACACGCAGGCCGTTTCGATGTCCTGCTGTCGGATTAATAATAAAAAACCAATGGCTCATCTTTCTCACCTGCTTATGTTATGAGAAAACCGCTCAAATCGTTCTCTTTTACTCCAGCCACTCCTGTCTGCGATAGGAGTCAGACATGCAGTAAGACAATAGAGCCTTTGCAGCCTTTACCTGATGATGTTTGATCGGAGCAGTGTTTTTCTTCTGCCGCTCAATCCATTCTTCCGCGCTCCGCTTATCCGCTATTTCTAAGCCGTATGGCGGCTCCGGGTAATCGATGTACGACGTTCTGCTCAGAAGCAATTTTCGAACTGGGATCTCAGCCTGTTTTTCCTTTACGATCTTCGACACAACCGAGTCCGTACGAAACAGGCTAAGCCCTGGATTTAACACTGATGCAGTCTGAGAGGCTGTTTTCTTGTCCCAAAAACGATTTTTAGACCCTATGTAGACACTGTCTTCCTCAGCCTCTAAAAAAGAAACGCAATAAATTTCCAGAGGAGAAATAATCACAATGCTTAATTCAACCGCCGCCTGCTGAATTTTCAGCACAGGCTTATACATAATAAAATAAGAATCAGGCAGCTGCTGGGTCAGATAACGCAAAATGCGGTCCTGCTTCACCTGGTTTGAGAGTTGAGATATTTCTGAAAGAGTAGAGCTTGCCCATTTGAGCTGAAAATCATATAAATGTCTTTTATAAAAAGAAGCAAGCGCCACCCTGCTCTTCGGGAGCCTTACATGAATATCTTCTTCGTCCTCAAACCATTGGTGTCTCTCTTCTTGTATATCGGCTTTTATCTCTTCTTTTCTTCTTTTCAATGAAAATTTTTTTCGTTTCTGCACCGGTTCCGGTTCTTCAGCACTGGCTTGCCTTTCTTCATGCTGGCGCTCCGCTGCTTCTACTAGTGAAAGCCAGCGCTCTTTTTTCAGACGTACAAACTGGTTGATATAATGGTACGGATCAAGCTCATATCTCGATATATAATCATGAATTTTGATGATTTGTGCCATGTTTGTTTCTCCACTCCGCAATGAATTAAGATAATTGAAATTTGAATATTTCCTCGTATTTTGGTGATTGGTTCAAGTGTATTTGAAAGAGCGAAAATCGTTCAGCCATCATCGAAACTTCGCCGCTTTCAAACGGAACATGAGCTGGAAATCCATTTTCGCCTGTCCATTTTCTTGCCAGCGTCATATGAGGATGATACGGTCTTTTTTCCACTTGAAAGCCGGCCTGAAGTACAGCCTGCTTCGTATGTTCCCGCAGTCTATCAAGCGTTTTGTTTTTCTTTGGCTCCAGATGTAAAACGCGCGGCCTTCTGCGGTCGCCGAATACATCTATCTTGTCAAACTCAATTGAAAATGGGTCAATTTCTGAAGCAATCTCTGCTAGCGAAACTTCAAGCTTCTTTATTTGTGTCTCATCCGCCGTTCCGAGAAAAATTAACGTGATATGATAGTCAAGCGGGTGCACCCATTTTTGAAACGTCAATACCGGTTCGTTTTTCGCAGCCTGGTAGATCGGATTTGCAATTCCCTCAGGTATGGGAACACCGATGAAATAATGAGGCCGTATATCTGGCATCCGTCTGACACTCCCTTCTTTGACAGCTATTATTTTATCAATAAAGAGGCTGTGCGGATAGAGGAACAGTGTATGAAAACACTCTCGCACAAACGTTTATTATGTTAGGATATTATATGACACTTGTTTTATTCAGAAAGGAATGACAATGTTGAAAATCGTTGCAAACACAGCTGATCTGATAGGAGATACACCGCTAGTGAGATTGAATCGGCTTCAGCCGGAAAATGCGGCACAAGTCTATTTGAAGCTTGAATTTTTCAATCCGAGCGGCAGTGTGAAAGACAGAGCCGCTTATCAAATGATCATAGAAGCTGAACAAAACGGTTTACTCAAGCCGGGATCAGTTATTATAGAGCCGACAAGCGGAAATACCGGAATCGGGCTCGCCATGAATGCGGCAGCACGCGGATATAAAGCAATCTTAGTTATGCCTGATACGATGACGAAGGAACGGATCAACCTACTTAAAGCTTACGGTGCAGAGGTTGTATTAACTCCCGGAGAGGAAAGAATGCCGGGCAGCATCAAAAAAGCGAAGGAGCTTGCCGAACAAATTCCGAACAGCTATATTCCAATGCAGTTCGATAACACTGCTAATCCTGATGCGCACCGGAAAACAACAGCGCCTGAAATCGCCCGGGCAATAGAGGAAATCGGAAAACCGCTCGGCGCTTTTGTCGCCTCCTCTGGAACGGGCGGAACCATTACCGGAACAGGTGAGGCGCTCAAAGAGCTTTTTCCGGATATCACGGTTCATGTTGTTGAGCCAGCGGGTTCGCCTGTATTATCCGGCGGAAAACCTGGCGCGCATAAACTTGTAGGAACGAGCCCAGGCTTTATACCGCCGATTTTAAATGAAGACGTTTATGATGAAATTATCAAAATCTCTGATGAAGACGCGTATACGACGACAAGACGGCTTGCTGCTGAAGAAGGAATTCTTGTCGGTCCTTCATCAGGCGCTGCCTGCTTCGCGGCAATCGAAACAGCGAAACGCCTCTCTCCTGACAAAGTTGTGGTCTGCATGACAGCTGATACAGGAGAACGGTACTTATCAACTGATTTATGGTCATTTATTTAAAAAAAGGACTGGCTTCAGCAGAAGCCGGTCCTTTTATTTTGCAAGCTCGTAAATGGCCTGAGCATATAACGCTGTCGATCTCAGCAGGTCATCAATTTCGATATATTCATCCTTTTGGTGTGCGCTGTCAGGACGTCCGGGGAACAGCGGGCCGAACGCGACACCGGCTTTTAAGGATCTCGCATATGTCCCCCCGCCGATTGAGATTAAGTCAGCTTTTTTACCCAGCTGGCCTTCATAAACCTTTTGCAGGGTTTTGACTAACGGATGATCTGCGGACACGTGATGCGGCTTGCTGTCTTTGAATTCTCCCAGCTCAAATTCAGATGCGCTTTCGAATGCATCGCGGATCACTTTGCTTTCAGCTGTCACAGGATAGCGGATATTGATCCCGAGCTCGCCTCCTTGCCCTTCTTTATAGCGCAGTGTTCCGACATTTAATGTCAGCTCACCGCTGATTTCATCCTCACAGTCGATGTCCAGTTTTTTTCCTCTTGTATCACCTGAGAACTTATCTGTCACAACTTGCACAAACCGCTTTCCTGCATCGTCAAGCTCAGTCTGCTGGAGAAATTCGCACAATAAAATGCCGGCATTGATCCCATTGTTCGGTTCCATCGCATGGCAGGAAAGACCGTACATACGCAAAATGAGCTGTCCGTTCTCTATTGCAGCTTCCCCTTTTTGGTCCGTCGTGCGGAGCATGTCTTTAAATGAAGACAGAATCTCTTCATTTTTCGGCCCTTCAATGACAGCTTCCGCAGCGTCAGGCACCATGTTTAAGCGAAGGCCTGATTGAAACGAGACAAGCACTGCCTTTGGTTCTGCTTGATTTGGACGGTGTGGAATAAGTAAAGAAGCATCGATGATCCCTTTTTCCGCATTAATGATCGGAAAATCGGCGTCAGGCGCAAAGCCCATTGTTGGCATTTCTTCATGCTTGAAATAATGCTCTACGCATCTCCAATCGCTTTCTTCATCTGTTCCGATAATCATTCTGACTCGCTTGGACAGGGGCAAATTCATGTCTTTCACGATTTTCAGCGCGTAGAATGCCGCCATTGTCGGGCCTTTGTCATCAATGGCGCCCCTTGCATAAATCCGTCCGTTGCGGATTTCAGCTGAAAATGGATCACTCGTCCACCCATCTCCCGGCGGCACGACGTCAACATGGCAAAGTACGCCGATAATGTCATCGCCCTCCCCCCATTCAATATGACCTGCGAAGCCGTCAAGATTTTTTGTTGTAAAGCCTTCTTTTTCTCCAAGCTCCAGCAATGAAGTCAGGCTGGCGTTTACCCCCTCTCCAAACGGTTTACCGGGTCCGGCGGTTGTTTCGTCCATGACACTGTTGATTCTCAAAAATTCCTGCGTATCACGAATTAAATCCTCTTTTTTTCTGATCACTTCAACTTCCCAGTTCATAATGATCCCCTTTCCGCAAGAAATGACTTGCAAAAACCAAATAAAACGAATAATATTAATGGTGTTTTGTTAAAACGTTCGTAATTGGAGGATACTATGTTTCATCTAAAAGAGCAGCAAACATCCATAAAGCAAGAAATCATAGCAGGGCTGACGACCTTTTTCACAATGGTCTATATCGTCGTGGTCAATCCGGTCATTCTGGCTAACGCCGGGGTTCCTTTCGACCAGGTGTTCACCGCAACGATTATTGCCTCCATTGTCGGAACGCTGTGGATGGCCCTGGCAGCAAATTATCCGATTGCTATTGCGCCCGGCATGGGCTTGAACGCTTATTTAGCCTTTCATGTCGTAAGCGCAAGCGATGGCGGCATCACGTACGCAACAGCTTTCAGCGCAGTATTTACAGCAGGGGTTCTCTTCATTATTCTATCGTTAACGCCTTTAAGAAAACAACTTATAGAAGCGATTCCAAACAATTTAAAATACGGGATCACAACAGGGATCGGGCTGTTTATTGCATTTATCGGTTTGCGTCAAGCGGGCATTGTGGCAGCTGATGAGTCAAACCTGGTCACTCTCGGCAATCTGCATTCACCTGGTGTTATCTTAACGCTGGTTGGCCTTTTGATCAGCGTGGTCCTGATGGTGCTGAATGTAAGCGGCGCTTTATTTATCGGAATGGCAGCTACCGCTTTGATCGCCTTTTTCACCGGCCAGCTCCATTTTCCAAAGGGATTTATGTCGCTTCCTCATTTGCCGGAAGGATTGATGATCTCAAATCCATTTACCGCTTTTGGCGATGTCATTCATCACGGCCTGTACGCTGTCGTCTTTTCTTTTCTATTAGTCACCATTTTTGATACGACAGGCACGATGATCGGAGTTGCCGAGCAAGCCGGGCTGATGAAAAACAACAAGCTGCCTAACGTGCGAAAAGCGCTGCTTGCTGATTCAACAGCGACGACAGTAGGAGCTGTTTTCGGCACAAGTCCGACGACCGCATTTATCGAATCTTCCGCCGGTGTCGCAGCCGGGGGAAGAACGGGGCTTACGGCTTTGACTGTCGCGGTGATGTTTGCGGCTTCAATGTTTTTCAGTCCGCTTGTCAGCGCCTTGTCCGGTATAGCCGCCATCACCTCGCCTGCTTTGATTATCGTCGGCAGCTTGATGATGGGCTCGGTTTCCAATATGAACTGGAAAGAGATGGACGAGGCATTTCCAGCGTTTCTCGTCATTCTGGCCATGCCTTTGACATCCAGCATTTCAACAGGAATTGCGCTTGGCTTTATTTCATATCCGATCGTAAAAGCGGCGCGGGGAAAATGGAGAGAGATTCATCCGCTCGTCATCGTTTTCGCCATTCTGTTTTTCATCCAGCTGTTTATTTTATAACATAGACCAAAAAACCCAAACGTCGTCGTTTGGGTTTTTTATGTAAACAATAAAGAGACAGCGGCCGCTAAAAAACAACAGGCGGCAAACGCATAGTGCAGGATGTTGATACAGTTTTTTCTGGCCCGATAATATTCATCACTTTCCTTATCGGTGCCAATTAAAAAAGGGGCATCCATGACCTTGTCAAAAATAAGCGTCAGGATATAACGGCAAACACCTGTATAGACCAGCAGCGCAATCACCTTCAGCCAAATTGGGGAAACAAATATGAGAACGGTGAAAGCTGACAATAGCATGTACATCTGCCTCGCATACTCGCCATTCCTCAGCATGACTTTAAAAAACAATTCCTTATAGCCTGTGCAGATCGTTCGTCTTTTAAATATCCTTTTTGAATTTCGGTATAATAACGGTTTTCTTCTCATCCTGTCTTTTACTTTTGGCATTCCCGCCTCCTGACTCATCATCATCACAAGTCCTGCAAGGGCAAGCCTGCTTTTTTTCTCTTCAGTCACCTCAGCTTCAAAAGCCGTGAACGAAGCCGTCTTTTTCAAACTGCGGATAACTGAGAAAAGCAAAAATAAAATGCCAAAAAGCGCAAGCAAGTGCCACTGAGTCAAAACAATCAGGATAGCAGAACCAGCAAAAAATATAGCTCTGACAAGGATATCACCAATCCATCTCGAAATAGAGCGCGGCTTTCTGATCCTGTCTTGCTTTAAGGATAAAAAGAATATATGAAGGCCAAACAAATAACACAATAGAGCAGTGCTTTCTGCGAATGTGATGTGAACAGAATGACTGATCAAGGGAAGGACAATGAAAAAGAGAAGCAGCCATTTAGCCATCGTGACGAGAAAAGAATACAAAAGCGCGTACCGTTTGAGCTGATAGATGATTTCTTTCTTTTGCAGCAAAAACACTTTGTCCGCTTCCATTAAAAATGTACGAATCGAGCCTGTAAACATGATCAGCCCACACACAGCGTACAGCCATCTCCACTCCGCCACTTCAGACCACTCATAAAGAAGGCCTCTTCCATTCATCAAATCAATATACTGATAGATGACAAAAGCAATCGCCGGCAAAACAATATAGAGAGCGACTGTCCAGTCAATGACCGCATGCAACACTTTAAACTGATACTTGTAATAGTCAAACAGCCTTCGAAAAAAGAGCGTACGCCCGTTCATGGCCGATCACCTTGAACTGCCTTATAAAAACAGTCAAGCAATGACTGCCCCTCTAATCCGGTCTTGTCCTGAATATCTTTTAACGTGCCTTGGAGAAATAATGAACCTTTCTCAATCATATAAAACCGGTCACAGATTTTTTCCGCGGTATCGAGTACATGCGTGCACATAAGAATTCCGGCTCCACGTTCTTTTTCAGCCTTAAGCATGTCCACAAAGCGTTTCGTCGATATCGGATCAAGGCCGATAAACGGTTCATCAATCACATACATATCCGGCTTAGAGAGAAAGGCCTGGATAAGCATTAGTTTTTGCTGCATGCCCTTCGAAAAGGTGACAGGCAGCTCATGTTTGACCTGATCAAGCGAAAACGTCTGCAGCAGGCTTTGGGCCCGATGCGCAAATTCACTCTCTTCAATGCCGTGGAGTGTGCTGATCAGATCCAAATGCTCCCACAGCGTCAGTTCTTCGTAGAAGGACGGATGCTCCGGAATATATGCAAATGAACAGTCGTTCCAGGCAATATGCCCTTTAAAATCTTCTGAAAGGCCGAGTATCGCCTTGATTGCGGTGCTTTTTCCGGCGCCGTTAGCTCCGATCAGTCCAACCAGTTCCCCTTTTCTGACTTCCAGAAAAACATCGGTGAGCACTTTTTTTCGGCTTGTATACCCGGCCTGTTCTATTGAAGCTTCAAGCAAATTTGTCAAAACTCTCCCACCTCCAAAATTTACTACGAAACAGAATAAAAAAAGTTTCTTTAACCATAATAATATTGAGCCGAAATACATAGTAATCCAACAAGGATGGCTGCCCAACGCGAATTGGAAAAAATTAATAGGAGTTATCCCTAGATTCATCACTGCAATATCGTGTATAATGAGGGCGAATTATTATAACAATTACAGATGTCTGCCTTTGTTGCTATTTCGTACGCAGTTGATAGTCGTGAGTTGTGGTTAGTCAAGTCCATCCGATCTTATGATAGGGAGTGGTTTTTTGAAACCTTCAACAAACCGTATGCTAACTCGAATCAAATCAGTTTACATGTTTATCCAAGAAAAAGGTCTTGTGACAACACAGGAACTGGTTGACGAATTCGGCATTACACCTAGAACGATTCAAAGAGACTTAAATGTGTTGGCATATAATGATCTTGTTCATAGTCCAAGCCGTGGCAAGTGGGAGACAACGAGAAAGAAAGTAAAGATTACCTCATAAATTGAAAAATTACATAGGGCCGCCTGAGAGCGGCCCGATAGATAATAGGGCGCAGAAACTACTGAGCCTTGTTTTTGTGTGCTTATAAATAAAACCCCGCATTCGATATGCGGGGTTTTTGTCATGCTTGCGGCTCATTGAGCAAATGAAGCTCTTCCTCTGTCAGCTCACGGTATTCTCCGGGTGCCAGAGCGGGATCTAGGGAAACGCGTCCCATCGAAAGCCGCTTCAGATAAACCACTTCATTGCCGACTGCCTTTGCCATTTGCTTGACCTGATGGTATTTTCCTTCTGTAATTGTCAGGTATATCACGGTATTGCCACTGTTGTTTGTTTTGATTTCCGCTCTTGCCGGCTTTGTTTTATAGCCGCCCTCTATGTAGACACCCGTTTCCAAATCGGAGATGTCTTCCCTAGAAATCTGTGATTTTAAATGGACTTCATATGTTTTTGGAACATGCTTTTTAGGAGAAAGGAGCCGATGTGCGAGCTGGCCATCATTTGTGAGCAGCAAAAAGCCCTCTGTATCTTTATCAAGCCTGCCGGCTGGAAATGGCTCAAATCTCATCTCCTCCGGCGTCAGCAGATCGACCACTGTTTGCTGCCGGCTGTCCTCAGTCGCCGACAGCACGCCCTGCGGTTTATTCATCATAAGATAAATGAACTCTCGATAATCAACCGGTTCCCCGTATACGGTCACCTCCTGCGTATCAGGATCAACGTGCGCCTTTACATCTTTGGCAGGTTTGCCGTCGATCATCACGGCTCCAGCCTTTACAACGGCTTTGACTTCTTTTCTGGAACCATACCCGCTGTTGGCAAGCAGCTTATCAAGTCTCATTCCCAATCTCTCCTTTATAAAAGAAAGCCCGCAGCATGCGAGCCCTCAGTTTCATCATATCTAGTTCATCAGCCTGCATGTCTGCCTTTCCTTAAGAAACCTGGCAAACGGCGGCCTAAAATTTTCTGTAAAAATCCTAATCGGTAGCCGCAATACAGGTAGACAGCTCCGCCAACAGCGGCCGCGATCACCACAACAATCGCAGCTTGCAGCTGGCCATCCTGATAGGAAATAAAGAAGCCTAATACCCACTGCACGATTTTCACGGCAATACCCATAATGGCTGATAAGACAAGCATCAAAACAGTTCGTTTAACTAGTATCTTATACGAATAGCCTGCATGGCGCTTAATCATGATAAACCCATATAAAAGTGAAGCGATATATCCAAGCGCCGTCGCTAAAATCGCTCCGTCAGCCTGCATCAGCTTGATCAGCGGAACATTCAGCACAAGCTTGATCACGACACCGATCACAAGGCTGACAACCGCAAATTTTTGCTTATTGATGCCCTGCAGAATGGCTGCGTTGACTGTAAACAAAGAGAACAAAATCGCGACTGGCGAATACCATAGCAAAATGTTTGCTCCCAGTTCAGGGTGAAGGCTCTCTGACCCGTAAAAGAACGTATACGTCGGTCCTGACAATAGAGAGATCCCGACAACAGCCGGAATAATTAAAAACAGGATCGTCTGCATCGTTTGATTAATCTGCTGATTTAACAGCTTATAGTTTCCGCTTGTAAACGATTCAGTAATCGTTGGAATTAATGTCAGTCCGAAAGCAGTTGCTAGGGAAACCGGGATCATCACGAGCTTCTGAACATACAGGGTTAGAATCGCAAGCATGTCTTGGCTGATGGCTTGATGACCGGCTTCAATCATCGCTTTGTTAAACGTATTTGTATCAATATAGTTATACAAAGGGATGGCTAGTCCGACAAAAACGTACGGAGCAGCATAGCTGAACAGCTCGAAAAACATTTTTTTGTAGCTTAGGTTTGCTGTCGGACCCGTATTCGGCATCATCGCCAGCAGGCTGCCCTTCCGTTTGTTCCAATAAATATAAAGCACGACCAGCCCACCGAAGGCACCGATCAGCGCTGCGAAGGTTGCATAGCCCACAGCGATGACAAGGCCGCCGTTGAAAACCTTCAAAATCAAGAATGTCGCACTCAATAGAAAGATGATGCGGACAATCTGTTCAACGACTTGGGAAACAGCTGTCGGACCCATCATTTGGTGCCCTTGAAAGAATCCGCGGACAAGGCTCATAATCGGTACGACCAAAAGCGCTAAGCTGACCATGCGGATGACATAAACAACATGATCAATTGTCAGGCCGTTATTATCCTTGCCTCCCAGCGATATTTCCGCAAACATCGGAGCCGATAGATACAGAATGAAAAAGGCTATCATTCCTGTGACGAGCATAACCGACATGCCCGCCTTGAGCATTTTCCTGCTTGTCTCATAATCCCCTTTTGAATTATATTTGGAAACAAATTTAGAAACAGCGGCCGGAAAGCCCATCGTAGCAATATTCAAAAATAAAGTGTATTGGTTGTATCCGTATTGAAATAATGCACCGCCTGTCGCCCCGACCATAATGCTGAAGGGAATTAAATAGACCATCCCCAGAATCCGCGATATATATGTACCGAGCGTTAATACAAACGTGCCTCTTAACAGTTTGCTTGACATGTTTCTTCATCACCATTTTCTACGAAGATTCAACTTTTCTATTTTACCACAACTGGGCATTTAGACGGTAATAAATACAAAAGCAATCCTGTGAACATTCATGTCCGCGGCAAAAGACGTTTAAGGAGCGGCTTTCTTTCGCTATAATAGTACTGTGGACGGGGGTGTCCGCACACGAAATGAAAAGAAAGTTGATGATAAAGATGAAACAATATGACGTAATCGTAATCGGCGGAGGCCCTTCAGGCTTGATGGCTGCGATTGCAGCAGGAGAACAGGGCGCTGGCGTGTTGCTGATAGATAAAGGAAATAAATTAGGACGGAAACTCGCGATTTCCGGGGGCGGCCGCTGTAATGTGACGAACCGCCTTCCTGTGGAAGAAATTATCAAGCACATCCCCGGCAACGGGCGTTTTTTATACAGCGCGTTTTCTGAATTTAATAATGAGGACATTATCAAGTTTTTTGAAAACCTCGGCATTCAATTGAAGGAAGAGGATCACGGCCGGATGTTTCCTGTGACCGACAAAGCCCAAAGTGTCGTTGACGCGCTGTTAAACAGGCTGAAGCAGCTCCGCGTAACAATCAGAACGAACGAGAAAATTAAATCTGTTTTATATGAAGATGGACAGGCAGCAGGGATTGTGACGAATAATGGCGAAATGATCCATAGCCAGGCAGTCATTATCGCTGTCGGCGGTAAAAGCGTGCCTCATACCGGAAGCACGGGAGACGGCTATGAATGGGCTGAAGCCGCGGGCCATACCATAACAGAGCTGTTTCCGACAGAGGTTCCCGTCACTTCTGGCGAACCGTTCATTAAGCAAAAAACACTTCAGGGCTTATCACTAAGAGATGTAGCCGTCAGTGTGTTAAATAAAAAAGGCAAACCGATTATCACACATAAAATGGACATGCTGTTTACCCATTTCGGCCTCTCAGGACCTGCCATTCTCAGATGCAGCCAATTTGTCGTAAAAGAGCTGAAAAAACAGCCTCAAGTGCCGATCAGAATCGACTTGTATCCGGATATCAATGAAGAAACGCTTTTCCAAAAGATGTATAAAGAACTGAAGGAAGCACCGAAAAAAACCATTAAAAACGTGCTGAAGCCTTGGATGCAGGAGCGCTATCTTCTATTCCTGCTCGAAAAAAACGGCATCTCTCCGAACGTATCGTTTTCTGAGCTGCCGAAGGATCCTTTCAGACAATTTGTAAGGGACTGCAAGCAGTTTACTGTCCTCGCAAATGGCACACTGTCGCTTGATAAGGCATTTGTCACGGGAGGCGGGGTATCTGTAAAAGAAATTGACCCGAAAAAGATGGCTTCTAAAAAAATGGAGGGGCTTTATTTTTGCGGTGAAATTCTGGATATCCATGGCTACACAGGCGGATACAATATTACCTCCGCCCTTGTCACAGGCAGGCTTGCAGGGCTAAATGCCGGGCAATACGCCCGTTCTTAATCATTACTCTTTAAATCTCTTGCCTCCAAACTCACATTTGAACATTCCCCGCATTCATGTTAGGGTGAGACTTGTTTTGTTTCACCTGATTGCGGGGTAATTTTAAGAGAGGAATGAGCTGCCATCGTACGACCATACTAAGCCTGCGAGCAAGATATAGGCGTACACAAAAAATTAGAGGGTGAGAAATGTTGAAACATATATCTAGTGTATTTTGGATTGTGATTGCAATCACAGCTGCAGCTGTATTATGGGGTGTTATTTCTCCTGACAGCCTGCAAAATGTGTCTCAATCGGCACAAGCATTTATTACCGATTCATTTGGTTGGTATTATCTTTTAGTTGTCTCTTTGTTTGTCGGGTTTTGTCTCTTTTTGATTTTCAGCCCGATCGGAAAAATCAAACTCGGAAAGCCTGATGAAAAACCGGAATTCGGGTTATTATCATGGTTTGCCATGCTGTTCAGCGCAGGCATGGGAATCGGCTTAGTATTCTACGGTGCGGCTGAACCGATCAGCCATTACGCAATTAGCTCTCCATCAGGTGAAACAGAAACCCCCCAAGCCTTCAGAGATGCACTCCGCTATACGTTTTTCCACTGGGGTTTGCACGCTTGGGCCATTTATGCCATTGTGGCATTATGCATTGCCTATTTCCAATTCCGCAAAGGCGCGCCCGGATTAATCAGCAGCACACTGTCACCGATTCTCGGGGATAAAGTAAACGGACCGATCGGAAAGGCCATTGACTGTATTGCAGTTTTCGCCACTGTTGTCGGGGTGTCAACAAGTCTTGGTCTTGGCGCAACCCAAATTAACGGCGGTTTGAATTACCTGTTCGGCATTCCGAATGCGTTTATCGTCCAATTGGTTTTAATCATTATTGTGACAGTGCTCTTTTTACTTTCTGCGTGGAGCGGACTCGGAAAAGGAATTAAGTATTTAAGCAACACAAACATGGTATTGGCCGGATTGTTAATGTTGTTTATGCTCGTTGTCGGTCCTACAGTGCTGATAATGAACTCATTTACAGATTCTATCGGACAATACATTCAAAATATTGTTCAAATGAGCTTCAGACTGACACCGAATGATCCTGAAAAACGCGAATGGATTAACAGCTGGACGATTTTCTATTGGGCATGGTGGATTTCCTGGTCTCCATTTGTCGGCATTTTCATCGCCCGTGTATCCAGAGGCCGGACGATCCGCGAATTTTTAATTGGCGTCTTGGTGACACCTTGTATTTTGACATTTCTATGGTTCTCCATTTTCGGCGTATCAGCCATGGATCTCCAGCAAAAAGGCACGTTCAATGTAGCAAAGCTGTCCACTGAAACGATGCTGTTCGGAACACTTGATCACTATCCGCTGACAATGGTGACATCGATCCTTGCATTGATTCTGATCGCAGTATTTTTTATCACGTCTGCAGATTCAGCTACATTCGTGCTGGGCATGCAGACGTCGTACGGTTCTTTAAATCCGGCGAATTCTGTGAAACTCAGCTGGGGCATCATTCAGTCTGCCATGGCGGCTGTGCTCCTATATTCCGGAGGGCTTGCCGCTTTGCAGAACACAGCGATTCTGGCAGCGCTGCCGTTTTCTATCGTTATCCTGCTGATGATTGCCTCTCTCTATCAATCGCTCTCAAAAGAAAGAAGAGAGATCAAAAAAGCGGAGAAACTCGATAAACCGAGAAGTCCAAGAGTGAAAAAAGCATATTAACAAAAAAGATCTTTCCGCGCCTGCGGAAAGATCTTTTTATTTGCGATATAAAATAAGGGCGGAAAAACAGTAAAGCTGCTCGCCGTCTGGGTCGCACGCTGCCGAAACCGTATATTTGATATCAATCAGCTGCTCCTCCGATATCCCTTTTAAAAATGAATTGATTTCCGTCTGTAAGTCTTTTTCATGCTCTTCATCAAATACCGCTACCTTCAGCATTTTATCCGCTCTCCTTTCTCTATCAATCTATTCCGTTTGGAACAGCCTTATGATAGAGAAATGATGATTATCTCGTTTCCGGATAAAAAGCTTTCCGTATATGGGATTCCCTCTGTGGCTCGCCGCCTTGCTGCTCCACTTTCAGCAGCACGGCATAAACAATCCGCATATGGCAGTAGCTGATCAGGCTGACGCTGAAAAAAGGGACAATGCCGGGCAGGTACGCAAGCAAGAAAAAGAGAGCAACAGTCAGCGCAAGCATAGTAAGCGTATATTGCAAATACGCCACACTGAGCAAGAGCGAAAATTTCACATACAGACGTTTTTTCCAGTCAAAATGGACAAGCAGCGGAAACACATAAAAAAGCATGGATACGAACAAAAAGCCAAATATCATAATGGCGAAGCGCAGGATGTGCAGAAGGAAATGACTTGGATAAATGAAGGCCAAATCAATATAAATGATCACTCCGATGAGCGCCAGTACAGCTCCGAGCAGATTTGAACGAAAAAATTCACCCTTGTATTCCTGCCAAAACGTTTTGAGCACCGGAACGTTGTCCTGCCCCTGAATCCACTTCCGCATGACAGCGAATAAAGCCGCGGTCGCGGGCATGACGCCAAACACACCGAGACCGAGCAACGTAAAAAACAGCCACAGCAAGTTTGTATACGCAAATCTCATGATCCATTCGCAAAAACGCAGCATCCGTCCCAGTGAGCCATCATGTTCCATGGTGCCCCCTCCTTTTTTTGCATTATACATTCTGCATCTGAAAAAGCTCTTTCATGCCGATCGGCTTCTTTTCGGCAACCGAGCGCCACATTCCCTCACCAACCGCGATGGAGTAGGCTCCAGCTTCAGCCCCGGCTAAAATATCATAGCGGCGCAGCGGGTCTTTTCCTAAAAAAAGATCCTCAAGCAAAAGCGGATCACCTCCGCCATGCCCCCCTTCATTTTTGACTACTTGTATCGTCTGCTTTGATTCAAAAAGCGGATAGTATTCGATTGTCTGCTCAGGAAAAGCAAACGGAATTCTGGAAGGTTCGTGAAATTCATTTGATTCAATACGCCCTTTTGTGCCGTTGATCGTCAGCCGGTAGCCTTCATACGGGGCCGAAAAAACAATCGAGTAGCTTAACAGTGCGCCGCCATCATATTTGACTGCCGCTACGTACGTATCCTCGATGTCAATTTCCTCGTCAAAAATACACGCGTCAGGCCTGTATGCAGTATATAAGCTAGACTGGTCTCCTGCTTCGAGATGATCATCTTTTATAGAAGCTTTAGAGGAACGGGGATGCCACCTTGAATAGTAGTGGCATTTTTCTTTGACCCGGCACGTCCCGCAAAAACGCCCGTCTTCTTCGGGCAAGGGGTTCCACTCACTGTCCGGCCCATAGTAATTCAAGGCGCCATAAGCAAATACCTCTTCCGGATTTTGCCCGAGCCACCAATTGACGAGATCAAAGTGATGTGTTGATTTATGGACAGAAAGACCGCCGGAAAACTGTCTCGACCTGTTCCAGCGTTTAAAATAGCTGGCGCCATGATACGTATCAATATACCAATTTAAATCAACGGAGGTGACCCTGCCTATTTTTCCGTCCAGAATCATTTCTTTTATTTTCCGATGAAACGGGCTGTAGCGATAGTTAAACGCGACGGTGACTTTTCCTTCGCTTTTGGCCTCCGCTTCAAGCACCCGATTGGCATCCTGCACTGTTGTCACCATTGGTTTTTCAGTAATTACATCTGTATCCCACTGAAGGCTTTTTACAATATATGTGACATGCGTATCGTCCCTGCCTGCCACAATGACGATATCAGGCTTTGACACGCGCATCATCTCGTCAAAAGCATCTTCGCTAAACTCGGGCACGTGGGCCAGCTCGGGAAATTTCTTTTTGCAAACGGCAAAACGTTTCGGATCGGCATCCAGCAATCCCGTAATCTCATAATGAGTTGAAAACCGCTCCAACAGCGGTTTGATAAACATACTGAATGCTCTGCTGCTCAATCCGCAAAAGACGATGTTCTTCAATATCCTCACCTCTATCGGGCTTCAGTTAGTTGAGAAATCAGCTGCAGCGCTTCCTCTGTTTTTTCAGCATACACAGGGATAAACGCCGCCATATCGCGATTCAATCGAAAAGAATAGCCGTTCAGCTGTTTTTTCCCTTTTTCGATCTGAACGGCATAGATCGTTTTTTCTCCTGTTTTTTTATTAACAGTTGTATAAGGAGATGTTTTTTTAGGAGGCAATCCGATTAACGGCTGAAAATTTTCCGGATCATCGTAAGCTTGAAACATGTCTTCAGGCACGATGAAAACATCTCCCTCATGGGCGGTAATTTCAGTCAGCAGTTTTTCCTGAAAAGCTGGAAAGATATCGACCTTCCCGGCATTCTGCTCGGCGGCCTTTTTTATTTTTTCCTGTACGCCAGCCTGCATATCAGAAAAGAGAATGACATGCATTCCGTCCGGCCTGCTTGAGCATGATGCCAAAAAGAGCACTGAGACGATCACACACAAAGCCGTACGTATCTTTTTTGTCATTTCCCCGCTGACCTAAAAAGAGGCTCCAGCTCTGTCATAGCTAAAATAAACGCGCCGGCTCCGTGCAGGTCGTTTGTGCTTCTTTCGCGGCTGACATAATAGTCATAGAAACCGGCTGACGTTCCGACACATATGTCTTTGACGAGAAACGCGCCGTCTTCTGATGTTTCGGTTTTATGCTGAATCAAGCCTTGATACGCTTTTAGCAGTGTTGTTTCGTAAGCTCTGTCTAAATAGCCTTTATTGATTCCCTTCGCAAATGCGTACATGTACAGGCAGGATCCTGAGCTTTCCAGCCAGTTATCAGACCTGTCTCCCTTATCAACGATCTGATACCATAACCCGGTCTCCTTGTCTTGATAGCGGCAGATGCTTTCCATCATGTCCTGCAGCGTGTTTTTCCACACATGACGGTTTGGATGCTTCTTCGGCAGCTCTTCAATCATGTCAGCAAGAGACATGACGTACCAGCCGATGGAACGTGCCCAAAATTCCGGTGAACAGCCTGTCTCTTCATTGGCCCAAGGCATTTTTTTCGCTTCATCCCAGGCGTGATAAAAGAGTCCGGTTTTTGCATCCTTCGTATGCTTTCTCATTAATGACTCCTGCAGCACAACCTGATCAAACAGCTCCGGCTCCTGCTTCAGATTGGCATATTTCAGTGCGAACGGCCCCCCCATGTATAAGCCGTCAAGCCACATTTGGTAAGGATAACCGTCTTTGTGCCAAAAACCGCCCTCAGACGTCCGGTTCAGTGTTCCATATAAGCCGCGCAGCCTTTTTGCCGCTTTGACATACCGTTCATCCTTCGTCTGCTCGTATAATGGAAAAAGAATGAGACCCGCTTGAATGGCGTCCAGTTCATCTCTTCTAAATAATAGATTGCCATAATCATCGATTAAGAGATCTGCATAGGCCTTCGCATACTCAAAATACCGCTTTTCCCCGGTTGCTTTCCACAGCCGCAATACACCGCATAAGAAAACACCCTGATGGTAGTGCCAGCGGTTTGCAGGAGGCAGCTCCTCGACTGTGTACGTATTCATAATGGTTTTTGCCAATGCCTCCGCGTACGTAAGAGGCGATTTTACAGCGATTGATTGATCCATTGATCCCATCCCTTTCTTAATAAATTCCTTCCTCGCCAAATTTCTTCGCCAAACGATTCGCTAGCATGACCAAAATCAGCCCGACCGCCGCTTTAAATACGCCGACTGCTGTACTGTAGCTGAATTGGCCCTGTTTCAGCCCTGCAGTATAAACGTACGTATCAAAAATTTCCGCCACTTCCCTGTTAGTCGCATTTAACAGCAAATACACATGCTCGAAGCCAAGCTCCAGCGTGTCTCCGATTTTCAAAATCAGCAAAACGACGATAACGCTTTTAATGGCGGGCAGCGTAATATGCCACATTTGCCGCAGCCGTCCCGCTCCGTCCATTTTCGCCGCTTCATACAGCTGGGGGTCAACCGCTGTAATGGCCGCCAGATAAATGATCGTCGACCAGCCTGCTTCCCTCCAGATAACCTGCAGAATATACAGGGGCCGGAACCATTCTTCGTTCAGCAGAAAATTGATTTTTTCACCGCCAAAAAACACAATCAGTTCATTAACCAAGCCTCCGTCTACCGTTAACAGCACAAACGAAAGCGATACAACAATGACCCAAGACATAAAATGCGGGATATAAATCAGCGTCTGAACAAATTTTTTAAAGAGAGCAATCCGCACTTCGTTCAATAGAAGCGCCAGCAGTATCGGCACCGGGAAAAATATGGCCAGGTTCAAAGCAAATAACACGAGCGTGTTTTTTAACAAGAGAAAAAATGTAGGCTCAGTAAACAGCCTGATAAAATGCTTCAGCCCCACCCACTCACTGCCCAAAATGCCGAGGAACGGCTGATAATCCTGAAACGCAATCACAATTCCCCACATCGGGACATACTTAAAAAGCAAAAAATAAATACACCCAGGCAAAATCATCAAGTACAAATATTTTTGCTGAATCAGCTTACTTAGTAAGCGCTTTCTTTTTTCTTTTTTAAAAATGACTGTATCAACAGCCGGCGCTTGCGCTTCTGCTGTTTTCATTTTTTCCTAGCCTCCTTTCACGGGTTCTTGCATTCACTGTAGCGCAGCAGGCAAAAGTCCGTCTACAATCATATGATCACATCCTGTTTTATCCCTTTATAATCAAGGGTTCAGCAGGTCCACCTGAAAAAAAGACACCGATATTAGAAAATGATTATTGACAATATCTATCAATCTTTGGATTAATTGTATTAAGGTGAAGTGGATGTTATGAAATGGGGGGTTTTATGAAAAGAAGCCAATACAAGTTTTACTACAAACTGATCACGTTTTTCTGCCTGCTCAGCACCATTCCGGTTATTTTGGTCGGATTGTTTTCGTACGAGCACTCTCAGAAAACGGCTATTTCCAACGTTTCGGAGGAAAAATTCGACACACTCCAGCAGACCCAGCAAAGCATCGAGCATATATTGAAAACCGTCGATCACTCTTTAACCCACTATGTGAGTTCGCCGCCTCTCCTTCGCACATTGTCCGAGCCTTTGCACTCAGACCAATTTCAAATCTATAACCAAGTGAACCAAGAGCTCAATTATCTGCAAAGCTTTGATACCGATCTGTCCAACATGACGTTAGTCAGTTATACGAAAAAATGGTACATGAACAATTCCGGTTTGTACCGTTTGAATACAGACACTCTTCATGAAGCAGCCTCAGCGTACACGAAACACAAAGCGAGCCGCTCCTATTGGACGCTTGAGGAAAACAATCATTTGATTTCAACCAAAGAAAGCACAGCAGAAAACTGCCGCTACAATATCAATTTAATTAAGCAGCTTCCTTTGAACAGCACAAATACAAAAGGATTGGCCGCCGCAAGCATTCCGAGCTGTTCGCTTGTCAAAAATATGCCTGGCTATTCAAACGCCAACAACCTGTTTATCATCGATGAAAAAGGCCGCATTATCCTTCATAACAACATGTCTGATGTCGGTGAATCTCTTCATAACGACGGCTTTGTCCAAAAAGTGCTGGCGCAAACCGCCAATAGCGGACAGTTTGAAACAGTGATTGACCGGATTCATTATAAAGTCACCTATCAAAAATCTGACTATAATACATGGACTTATTTTTCTCTCGTTTCCCTGCCCGAGCTAAAAAAAGAAGCCAAGTCAATTGGCTGGATCACTTTTGCAGTATGCCTTATTTTGTTAACGCTTTCATTATTGTTCTCTTGGCTGGGCTCCCGCCATTTTTACAAGCCGATCAGGATGCTTTACGAATCATTCGCAAGACATGGAGCCATACAAGAGAAACAGCAGCCTCCTCAAAATGAATTTGAGTTAATTGAACAGAGCTTTAAGCAGCTGAAGGACAGAAATGACGACCTTGAGGAAACGATGAAGCAGCAGGCCACTCACTTGCAGCAATATTTTATGGTCAGGCTTATGCTTGGAAAACTGACGGATGAGGAGGTTGATAACCGTTTTGAAAGCCTCGGCTTAAAGCAAAATTGGCGGCACCTTGCCCTGCTTGTGCTCCAAATTGACACACTGAATCATACGCCTTATGAGAAAAAAGATATGGATCTGCTTTTGTTTGCAGTCAACAGCATGATTGAGCGCAGCATCCCGACGGACAAACATCTTGCCCCCGCCGTAGTTGACAAACAGCAGGCGACGATTTTGATCAACCAAAGCGGGACAAAAGAAGAATTCATAGCTGAGCTGAATGAGACTGCAAGGATGATTCAGGAAAAAGCGGAAGCTGAGCTGCAGCTGTCTGTCAGCATCGGCATCAGCCAGCCGTTTGATGTGCTGACAAAAGCGAAAACAGCCTATGCGGAAGGCTCAGAAGCGTTGAAATACCGGCTTAAAGCGGAAAACAAGTTGATCATCTTTTACGAAGACCTTGACCAGAAAAAAACCTTCAAAACCCATTTTCCAAAGCAGCTTCAGCATGAGCTGTTCGATGCCGTTAAAGCAGGAGACAAGGAGAAAGCGGATAAATGCCTGCACGCGATTTTGCAAGCCATCTTCACCCAGAACACCAACCCGTATCAATTTCAAATCGCCATCGCCCGTTTTTTGAACCATGTGATTGAGCTGATGCATGTGCTTGGGATCGAATTGTTTGAGCTTGAAGAAAACAAAATGCTGTATGACCAAATTTTTGAGCTGAAAACGTTCGAGGATACCGAAAACTGGCTAAAGAATGAGTTTATTGATCCGATGACAGACAAAGTGAACGCCCGCGCGGATGCCCAGTACAAAAATATTTCCGACAACATCATTCATATCATCCATCATGAGTTTGAATCCGAATTGACACTGGACGAAATCGCGCGCAGGCTGCATTACAACCCAAATTATTTAAGCAGCATTTTCAAAAAAGAAATGGGTATTTCATTCAGCGAGTATGTCTCAAGCTACCGACACCATATGGCGAAAAGCTGGCTTGCCGAAACAGACATGGCGGTCAAGGACATTGCCGAAAAGCTGAAATATAAAAACTCGCAAAATTTTATCAGGTCTTTTAAAAAGCTGGAGGGGATTACACCGGGAAACTACCGCCAGCAAAAAAGAAGCATGTAAAAAACCCAAAACCGCTTGCGCGTTTTGGGTTTTTCCAACATTATTTTGTTTGTTTAAATGCTTCTTCGTATTCCTGAATAATTTGTTTTCCTCCGCTTGACTCCCATTTTTCCACTTCTTTATCGAACTGGCTTTCTGTGATGTCTCCAATCATATATTTATAAGTCGCATCATCAATGATTTTCTTCAGTTCATCCCCCCGTTCCGACTCCGATGCGGAATACAGGCTTTCAGCCGGGTTTGAGACGATAATCTTTTCATTGTCCTCGGTCAGCTCCTCGTACGCCGTCCGAAGCGGATCTCCAGTGTTTTTTAAGTAGGCTTTATCAATGGCAATTAAGGCGGACAGCGGCTGAATATCAGTCTGCCAGTCTTTTACCTGGCTTTCTTTGCGTGTGAACGTTTTGTCCTCACCTTTGTTGTAATGAACGCCGTCAATGCCATAAGTCATCAGGCTATAGACATCTTCTTCGGCAATTCGGTCAAAAAAAGCCAAGATCCGTTTAAGCTCAGCTTCCGTTTTCACACTCGTTTTCGGGAAAGCAAACACGCCGTTATGGCCTCCTGATGCCCATACCCGCTCTTTCCCATCTGGGCCTTTTATACGGTTGACGATCTCGAGCTTCATCGATTTATCAGAGGCATGGTCGCGCAGATTGACCGCATCTACCATATTGCCAATATAAATTCCGGCTTTTCCTTGCGAAAACAGCTCCTGCTGCTGGGTTTTGCTTGTGACGGGAAAATCCTTATTCATATACCCGTTATCACGCAGCTTTTTCATATAGTTCATCGTGTCTTTGTATTCCTGTGTCATGAAATCAGGCGTGAATTTGCCGCCTGATTCCTTCCAATCTGTAGGCATGCCTTCATACGAGCCAATCGTTTTAAACGCGCCGTAAATCAAGTCATTACGGTCTGCCAGCCCGATCGTATTATCTTCCCCATCCTTGTCCGGGTCGTCCTCCGTAAATGCTTTGGCCACTTCATAAAGCTCATCCAACGTTTTCGGGGTTTTCAAATTTAAATTGTCCAGCCAGTCCTTCCGAATGACGATCCCCTGTCTGGAAAGCGGGCGCTCTCTGTATATCCCGTAGAGCTTGCCGTCAATTGTCACATTTTTATTAATGAGTTTGTTCATTTTGTTTAAGTTGGGATAATCCTTGATATAATCACCGATTTCCCAGAACATTCCTGACCGGAAGGCATTCATGACTGACGAATTTTTAATATCCTGGATCGTCACGATTTGCGGAAGATTGCCCGCTGCAAGCGCCGCATTCAGCCTGTCTTCTTTCACCGCGTCTGGAACCCAGGTGATGTCGAGTTCTGTATTTGTCAGCTTTTCAATTTCTTTAATCGCCCTGTCTTTCGGCGGCTGCTGGTGATACAAAATCGCCATCCAAGACAGCTTTACCTTTGAATCCGAGTCAGCTTTGCCTTCAGCCGAAGACTGATCAGCCCCTTTACAGCCCGCCAGCACTCCGCCGAGTGCCAGTACAAGCACAATCAAAAGCACCCTCCATTTGTTTCCCATCGTACCCCTCCGTTTCATATTTCTTTATCCTTTGACAGATCCCAGCAAAGCTCCTTTTGCAAAATGCTTTTGTATAAACGGATAGACAAGCAGAACCGGGATGGTCGCCACCACTATGACCGCCATTTTAATGGTTTGCTCAGGCGGCGGGCTGCCCGACCCCATTTCAGACATATCCCCCTGCATACCGCTTGATACAATGACGATTTGGCGCAGAAGCACCTGAATCGGCCATTTTGCTGAATCATTTAAGTACAAGATCGCTGTCATATACGTGTTCCAATACGTGACCGCATAAAATAGTGAAATCGTTGCGATCGCAGGAAGAGACAGCGGCAGCACAATTTTAAAGAATATGCCCAGATCATTGCACCCGTCAATTTTCGCGGACTCTTCCAGGCTTGACGGGATATTTTGAAAGAAGTTTTTCAGAATGATCAGGTTAAAGGCATTAATGGCTGTCGGCAAAATAAGCGCCCAGTAAGAATCGAGCAATCCAAGCGATTTGACCACAAGGAAAGTCGGAATCATGCCGCCGCTAAACAGCATCGTAAATACGACGAGAAACATGAGCGGCTGCCGGCCGATTAAATCACGGCGGGATAACCCGTAAGCCATCAGTGAAGAAAGAAACATGCTGACCGCAGTGCCTATCACTGTCACAAACACAGAAACAAGCAAACTCTTATAAATAATATCTGTTGAAAAAATGTAGCGATAAGCATCTAGCGAAAAAGTGGTCGGTATTAAAATAAATTTTTTCGACACGACTTCTTCTACTGTGGCAAAGGATGCTGCGATGACATGAATGAACGGAAGTACGCATATTAAAGCGAACATCAGCAAGAAACCATAAATCAACATATCAAACAGACGGTTTTTCAGTGAATGTGCGATAGCTCCCACCTCTCTTTGTAAGCGTTATCATATTTTGAAAACCGAGCTCAGCATGTGACGATATCGTGTCTAAAATGTAGCAAATCTGTGATTGCCATGTCTATAATCATTTGAACAGAGTCCCTGGCCGGGCGGGGGCTTCCGCGAATTGAGACCGATAACAAAAGAAAAAGAGCATAATCTTAGAAAATGATTATGCTCCGTTCTCCTCCTCGTTCAGAAGTTCGGCCGTATTGATTTGTGGCGAAAACCCAAGTTCATTCACGGCAGATTCAATGGACCATGGCCGGCCCGGATTATCAGAGACGGCGTAATAAGTGCCGTACCGGATATTGGTCTCAATAGCGGCTTTAAAAATCGACAGCAGATCGGGGTGAGAAAGCAGTGTCTTTTTCGTCCGTTCTTTTTCATGCAGCGTATCCATTTCATCTGTCACGACTGTTCCGATTCGAAGGTTGATTACTGATAGCTTATTTTCCAAATAAAACAAATGGCCAATCTGTTCAGAGGTCAGCTTTAATACACCGTACAAGTTTTTTGACAGCGGATAATCGCTTGTTGTGATTTCCCGTCCTAAGAGCGAGCGCCCGTCTTTTTCGTATACATCTGTGACATGATTGCTGCTGGCGAACACGAGCTTTTGAATGCCGAGCTCCGCTGCCGCACGGCACAGATAATAGCTTGCCCTATAGAAAACATCCGTCATTTTTTCAAACTCAGCGATGTCCATAATATCGTATTTGATTTTAACAGCGAGTAAATTCAAGATGGCATCGGTATCTTTTGGAATCTTCTTCAACAGCTCCTCATAATTTGCCGCGTCAGCCTGAATGGAAGAGGCTTTGCCATCGAAATGATCTTTATCAAGCACTGTCACTTCATAGTCTGAAATAAGCCCTTCAGCAAGCAGTCTCCCAATCACACCATTTCCGCCGACGATCAGCACTTTTTTCACGATGTTCACTCCCCTTTTTTATAGATTGCCCATTTTCGGCGGGGCTGACACTTTTTTGGCACTCATATTCTTAGGATTATTCAAAAGTCACCGGCAGCTCCTCAAGCGCCCGAAATCCAAAAAGCGGCCGATACCGCCATTCAAAATCCGCGAGCTTAAGGCTGGGCATCCGCTGCAGAAGAGTGTTAATCGCAATTTGCGCTTCTAATCGTGCCAGCGAGGACCCTAAACAAACATGATGGCCATGACCGAATGAAAGATGCTGATTAGGACTTCTCGTAATATCGAAGACATCCGGGTTCGTGAAAATGCTTGGGTCTCGATTAGCCGCTCCTAACAAAAGATAGACTTGCTCTCCTTGACGGATCGTCACCCCGCTGATGTCAATATCCTCTGACGCAACTCTGGCTGTCATTTGCGTGGGGCTTTCATAGCGTAAACATTCCTCAACTGCGGTACCAATAAGATCTGGATTTTCTCTCAGTTTCAAAAGCTGTTCTGGATGCTGCAGCAGACAAAGGACTGAATTGCTGATGAGATTAACCGTTGTCTCATGTCCGGCGATCGCCAGCAATATGCACGTAGATGCCGCCTCCTCTTCCGTCAGCTTATCCTTTTCTTTCCCCTTCAAGAGCATGCTGATCATATCCTGTTGAGGGTGGCGTTTTCGCTTTTGAATCAGCTCTTTGAAATATGCCATAGCCTGCACAGCCATATGATTGCCCTCTGTTAATGCCTTTCTTGACCGGGTAAAATCAATCGTTTGAATGAGACTCGCAGCCCACTCCTTTAATTGCTCCCTATCTTCCTCCGGTACACCTATAATGTTAGCTATGACAAAGCTTGCTAAAGGAAAAGCAAAGTCCGAAATGACCTCCATTTTTTTTTCACCTTGCACTTGATCAAGCAAATGATGGACAGTTTCAATGATATACGGCTGATAACTCTCTGTCGCTCTCGGCGTAAACGCTCCGCTGGCAAGCGTCCGCAATCGTCTATGATCAGGCTGGTTCTGAAACAGCATCATTTGATTTTGCACATGTGAAAGGTCCTGATATTTGGTTGAGCTCTCAGGCAGCGGGGTGCGGACTTTGAATCTCGCATCTTTCAAAATAGCAGCCGTTTCTTCATATCCTGTGACATACCAGCCCGGGTATTTTAAGAAACTCCCTTTATAGATAGGATGAACAGCTCGCAATGTGTCGTAAAAAGAATATGGGTTTTTCAAAAACTCAGAAGATGCAGTTGACGATGCAATTGTCACGTGATTTTCTCCTTTCTGTTCAAAAATAAAAACAATCGACATCATACCGATTGCTTTTATTGATTCTTTCAGCTTTTCGCACTTAAACTAGCCTTCATTTCTTCGACTGATTCAACTTCAAAGCCTAAATCACTCAGCATTTTATGATCCTCCGTCTCCTCTTGCCCGGCAGTTGTTAAGTAGTCTCCGACAAAAATGGAGTTTGCGGCGTAAAGCCCTAATGGCTGCAATGTGCGGAGATTGACCTCTCTTCCTCCGGAAATGCGAATTTCTTTTGATGGATTGATAAAACGGAACAGCGCCAGCACTTTTAAACAATACAGCGGGTTTAATTCGTTGACGCCTTCTAACGGCGTGCCATCAATTGCATGCAAAAAATTCACCGGAATGGAATCCGCGTCAAGAGCCTTCAAGCTTTTGGCGATGTCAATGACATCCTGTTTCGTCTCCTTCATCCCGATAATGGCGCCTGAACACGGAGACAACCCCGATTCTTTTGCGATTTCAACCGTATTGACTCTGTCATCGTATGTATGTGAGGTCGTGATGTTTGAATGGTTCCTCTGTGACGTATTCAAATTATGATTATAGCGGTCTACTCCGGCATCTTTGAGACGCTTCGCCTGCTCTGGCTTCAACAGTCCGAGACACGCACAAACCTTCAGTCCATACGTCTCTTTAATTTCCTGAACCGCATCTACGACCTGATCCACTTCTCTGTTAGACGGCCCTCTGCCGCTTGCCACGATACAATATGTGCCAATATTCAGATCGTGCGCCCGCTTCGCGCCTTCAAGCAGCGTTTCCTTATTCACCATCCGATAAGACTCAATCGGCGCTTTCGAAATCGCAGACTGTGAACAATAGCCGCAGTTTTCCGGGCAGAGCCCGGATTTCGCATTCATAATCATATTGAGCTTTACTTTTTTTCCATAAAAGTGTTTTCTGATATGAAAAGCTCCATGCATTAATAGCAAAATATCTTCATCAGGACAATGTAATATTGAAAGCGCCTCTTCGTCAGTCACTTCTGCTCCAGCCAGCACCCGGTCTGCAAGTTCCATCCATTGATTCATTCTCATACCCCCACTTGATTCATCAGTAATGATAGATTGATATGGTCTTTTACCATATGTAGAACCGTTTCTTTCGTAACGTTGGCAAGCTTTGGCGTAACCCCTAAAATCGGAACACCGCATAAGCGCTCAATCATCTCAGGATTGGTTTTTTCATCTTCATCAGGAGAGTCACTGATTCCATTGATGATAATTCCGGCAATTGGAAGCCCCATGCTTTCTGCATATTTGACAGTTAAAAAGGTATGATTAATGGTTCCAAGGTGAGGACGTGCCACAATAATCATGGGAAGCTGCAACGCTTTTATGACATGACTGACCAAATAGTCCTCTCCCAATGGCACAGAAATACCGCCTGCACCTTCTACGATGAAGCATTCATGTTTTTCTCTAATCCGCCCCCAATGGCTTAAAACCTCTTCCATGGTGACAGTCTTTCCCTCAAGTTTCCCTGCAACGTATGGTGCAAGCGGCGCCTTGAAGGCAAAAGGCGTAATGTCTTCATGAGAAAGACCGGTCTGTGACATGTCTTTCAGCAAACTTGTATCACTATCTGGATGATGACGCGATATCCCGCTTAAAAATGGTTTATACACACCGACATCTTTGTTATGTTCTCGCAATAAAGCGGCGATTCCGCTGGATATAACCGTTTTCCCCACTTCTGTATCTGTTCCTGTCACAAAAAAACCCCTCAAATGATGTGCAGCTCCTTTCCGATTGAATGAAATGTTTGCAGCAAATGATCAATATCACCCGTACTGTGATCCGACGTGATTGTGATTCGAATCCGGCTTTCACCTGGCGCAACGGTCGGCGGCCGAATGGCAGGAGCATAAATTCCCTTGCCCTGCAGCTTTTCAGCAAATAGGACCGTTTTATGGGCATCGCCGATGACCACGGGAATAATCGGCGTGTGATCTCCTTTCACGACATAACCCATATTCTTCAGACTGGTTCTGATCATGCTGATATAAGAAAATAAAAGCTGTCGTTTTTCCCTGCTGGCTTCAATGATGTTGAAAGCCTCGTGAGCAGCCGCACAGCTGGCTGGCGGAATAGCGGTTTGAAAGATAAATGTTCTGGCATGGTTCAGCAAAAAGTCGATGAAGACCGCTGATCCTGCCGCAAAACCTCCTTCCGTACCAACAGCTTTGCTTAAGGTGCCGATCACAATGTCAGGACAAACACCAAAGTATTCACTCGTTCCTCGTCCCGAATCACCCAAAACTCCTGTTGCATGGGCATCATCAACGACCACGAAGGCATGATAGCGTTTCGCAAGTGAGATGATCTGATCAAGAGGGGCGATTGTGCCATCCATGCTGAATACCCCGTCTGTTACGATAAAACGGCGCTGATAACGCTGTGTTTCATTCAGCTTGTTTTCAAGATCATTCATATCAATATGCCGATAAACAACTGTATCAGCCTTAGAAAGTCGGCAGCCGTCAATAATACTTGCATGATTGAGCTGGTCACTTAAAATGACATCTTCCTTTTCTGGCAAGGATGAAAGGACACCGACATTGGCCAAGTAACCGCTCGAAAACAGCAGGGCCGCTTCTGTCCGTTTAAAGCTGGCAATCTTCTTTTCTAGCTTTTCATGCCAGACCGAATTG
Organism: Bacillus sp. SJZ110; assembly: GCF_006715455.1. Classification (NCBI taxonomy): domain Bacteria; kingdom Bacillati; phylum Bacillota; class Bacilli; order Caryophanales; family Bacillaceae; genus Bacillus; species Bacillus sp. SJZ110. The sequence continues at coordinate 229,337 of NZ_VFNF01000005.1, forward strand.
CCTGTCGTTAAACGTGAACCGCTGCTTCCTGTCCCAAATTGCTGCAATGCTGTTTGGGCTGCATCGATCAAACGTCTATCGCTTGCGAGCCCTAAATAATTGTTTGAGGACCAGACCGTTTGATTTTCGCCATCAATGTTCCTCTCTGGAACCGGTGCCCCATTCATTGACCGCAGGTTACGGTGTACGCCGGCTTCCTTTACTATGTCTAACCGCTCGTTTAACCAGGAATCAATCTTCAAGGCTCGTAACCTCGTGGATCGCTTGTTTCATAATGGCAACCATTTCCGAGAGCTCTTCAGCTGTGCTGGCAAGAGGAGGAAGAAATGCAATCACGTCCCCAAGCGGCCTTGTCAGCATTCCTAACTCTCTCATTTTTAAGGAAACTTTGTATCCAATCCGCCGATCAGCCGGGTAAGGTTCTTTGGTTTCCTTTGACCGGACAAGCTCTGCACCGCACATAAAGCCAAGCTGCCGAATATCCCCAACATGAGGAAGAGCGTGCAGATCTTGAAGAAGAAAATGGAGCTTTTTACTTTTTTCCGCTACTTGTTCCACAATGTTTTCAGATTCAAATAATGCCAGATTTTCAAGCGCAACCGCACAGCCAAGCTGATTGCCTGTATAGGAATGGCCATGGAAAAAGGTTTTTAGGTTTTCATAATCATCATAAAATGCCTTATAGATGTCTTCAGTGGCAAACGTAACGGCAATTGGCAAATAGCCTCCTGTAATGCCTTTACCGGCAGCCATCAGATCAGGCTGGACATTCTCGTGCTCGCACGCAAACATTTTTCCTGTACGGCCAAAGCCTGTAGCGACTTCATCAACGATCATTAAGACATCGTATGTTGTACATAGCTCGCGCACCCCTGCCAAATATCCTTCCGGCATCACGATCATACCGGACGCGCCTTGTACTATTGATTCAATGGAAAGCGCGGCAATTCCCTCGTGATGTTCCTTAAGCAGCTGTTCAAGCTCTCGGAGGCACTGATCACGGCACTCATCAGGATCACCGCTTTCAGAGCGATACACATAAGGAATCGGGGCCTTGTAACTCTCGAACATCAACGGGCCGTATACGTGGTGAAAAAGCTCAATTGAACCGACACTGACGGCGCCAATCGTATCACCGTGATACCCGTTTTTCATTGCGATGAATTTTTGTTTCTCGGGCTTCCCGATGTTCTTCCAATACTGAAACGCCATTTTTAGGGCTATTTCCATCGCTTCTGCGCCGCTGTCTGAATAAAAGACCCGCGTGAGCTTTTTTGGGCTGATATCGATTAATGTCTCGGCAAGCTGGGTTGCTGGAACATTGGTCATGCCCAATAACGTGGAGTGCGCAATTTTTCCGAGCTGTTTTTTTATGGCGTCATCTAGTTCTTTTTTGCGGTGTCCGTGGACATTAAGCCAAACTGATGAAAAACCGTCATAGTATTCCTTGCCATTTATGTCTTTGACTTTGATTCCAGTCCCGCTTTCGATGATTAAGGGGTTTTCATCATAATCTTTCATTTGGGTAAATGGCAGCCAGAGGTGCTTTTTACTTTTTTCTATCAAATCATGAGTCATGGTCTTCCTCCCACTCGATTAAAATAGGCTGCTTCTCCAGATCATGTATGTACGTGTTTACATCATTGGATCCATCAATAAAAAAGACTCGGCAGCCCTCTTCAGTCCCGTATTCTTTCATTGCTGTAATACGCTGATAGCCCATTTTCTTACCCGCAACATAGCCTGTTATGTAATCCGGATCGTCCGACCAGCATAATTCTGCAACGGCTGCCGGGTGCCAGCTTACCTTTGAAGCGAGCGCAAGGGCCTCTTTTATTCTTGAATGAGCTGGCACGTGACTGTGAAGCGCCCATTTTTCAAAATTAGCGTCCGGCCAATCCATTCTGGAGACCCGCACCCCTTTTTCTTTTGTTTGATCCATTCGCTTGCCTGTATGAATATCAAACAACACCGCACCCCTGACATCTGACCATTCAGGGATTTGTTCATATGCTTTTTCAATCACGTCTCGTGAAACGCCTTCTTTTTCCAATAACAATCGGGCAAGCTTTTGTCCTTCTTCCGGGCAGCTCACTTCATTCGTATACACAAGCAATGGCTGAATGGTTTTTATCGATTCATGTACCTCTTCAAATTGAATTTGCATAAAATCAGGTTTTCCTCTTGAATGGGATAACCCTTTTTCTAATAAAGCATTGACTGTATGCTTCATCTCATGGAAAGGAATAAGCCGTTCTCCGCCGGATATATGCTTTCCGCCGTCTTCATGAGATCCATTCATAGAAGCCCTCATTCTGACACTATAAAAAGTTTCTTCTTGCATCATTTCTCGCCCTTTCACTGAAACTGAAGAACGTGTAGTGCTTCTCACCTCAATTGTTAACCAATTATATTTAAAGGTTAACAATTAGAATATATTATTCTCTCCTGTTTCTGTCAATAGAAGAAAGGATCGATTTATGGCAGTTGGTTAAAAGGAAACAAAAAGACCGTTTTCACACAAAACGGTCTTTTTCGATTTCTTTTTACAGTCACAGCCACTTTTGCAAAAACCGGACAGCTTCATGCCTCATAACTGCTGTTTCGAAATGTCCCGAAGCAGAACGGACCACTCGGTAGCAATCAGAAGCTCCCTGTCCAGCATAGACAGCTGTCAATTCTTTTTCGATTTTGTCCACGCCCTCGGCCGGCGTTAACCGATCGTGTACACCAACAAGACTAAGGTGCGGGCGCGGCGCGATCAGGCCTTGGATCTCCGATGCGGAAAAATGCTTTGCAAGCGATGGGACGTAATAATAAAAGCCGTGCCTATCAAGATTCTGTGTTTTGATCAGCACGTGATGATCCACCTGGCTGCACAAATCCACACACACCTTAATCCGGTCATCGAGCGCCGCTGTCCACCACGCCATCAAACCTCCCATAGACATGCCGATGGTTCCGATCCTGTCAGGCTGAACATCAGAGCGTGACTGCATATAGTCCAACGCACTTAAACTGTCATAAATCATCATCCCCCACATCACTTTTCCGGTGAGAAGCATTTCTTTAAATATCTCGCTTTCCGCTTTTCCCCGCCGATCTCCAAATCCCCAATGATCAATCGCAAGAACGCCGTATCCGAGTGAAGTAAGCTCATCAGAAAAAGAAGGCGTTTTCAAATAATCCGCTCCCTCAATCAGCTCACTTTTTCCCCTATCATACTGGCCCCCATGCGAATGCTGAAACAATACGGCTGGGCACGGTCCTTCTGTTTTCTTCGGCTTCACAAAATAAGCGGGCACCTTTTCATGTCCATTTAAATCGAGCAGGAGCGTTTCAACAATATTTTCTTCTCTTTCTTCAATACGTAATGTCTCAACACTGATTGGCCTCCGATCAGGCAAATCACCAAGCAAACGAAACAGTTGCTTTCTTCTTTCGACTCTCATCCCATCACCCTTCCTTTTTCGCTTACTTCACATTTACGAGACAGATCTGGGTTCCCCTTTATTTTTCCAACATAAATCACATCATTTACTAAATATTTAGTAAATATAACGAAATATTCCGAAAACAATTATTGTAACCGCTTACTTTTATATGATAGTATCAATTTATCAAAAACAGATGAGTTAATATTTTACTAAATAGATGAGAGGGATACCCATGGTTCGTATTAAAGATATCGCCTTGAAAGCTAAAGTTTCCAGCGCAACTGTGTCCAGAATTTTAAATGAAGATGAGTCGCTTTCTGTTGCGGGCGAAACGAGACAAAGAGTCATCAACATCGCTGAAGAGCTTGGTTATCAAACCGTTGCCAAACGCCGAAAATCCCGCGGGCAAAAACAGCGGGCTCAGCCGCTGATCGGTGTGTTGAGCTGTCTGTCCCCTGATCAGGAAAGGCAGGACCCTTATTTTTCTTCCATTCGGAAAGGGATTGAAAAGGAATGCTTTGAACAGGAAATTTTCATTACAAATTCGATTCATCTCGGCTCCTTTCAGGAACATATCTTTCGGGAATTGGATGGTGTCATTGTCATCGGCCGTGTTCATGATGAAGCGGTTAAGCATATCAGCGGGAGGCTGGAGCATGCCGTATTTATCAATCATTCACCAGATCCGCAAGCATACGATTCGATTGGAATCGATTTTGAATCGGCTTCACGCCAGGCGATTGATCACCTTCTCGACTTAGGCTACAAACGGTTAGGCTACATTGGCGGACAAGAAAAAGAGCATACGCTGAAGGACGGCCAAAGCATTCGCAGAACGATTGAAGATAAACGCCTGACCGCTTTTTTGGAGTCAGCCGCCCCCCAGCCTGAGCATGTGCTGATCGGAGAATACAGCATGCGTGAGGGCTATCGCCTGATGAAGAAAGCAATCGATCAAGGCCATCTGCCGGAAGCATTCTTTATTGCCAGCGATTCTATGGCGATCGGCGCATTAAAAGCGCTTCAGGAAGCCGGACTGCAAGTGCCGCGGGATACCGCAATCGTCAGCTTTAACGGCATTGAGGAAGCTGAATTTGCCAGCACGCCTTTAACGACGGTGAAGGTATACACAGAGGAAATGGGCCGGACAGGCGTAAAACTGCTGCTTGACCGTCTCAATGGCCGAACGCTTCCTCACCATGTCACCCTGCCTACAACATTAATCGTAAGACAAAGCTGCGGATGTACAGCAAAGGAGGTGACATAAGCAAAGATTCATCACGATGATAAGGAGGAAAAGATGAAACACACTTTTGTTTTATTTCTCTCTCTTATTCTGCTTGTTCTGCCCGGGTGTTCAGCAGAGAAAAGCTCAGCAGATACCGCAAAAAAGACGTTAACCATTTATTCTACAATGTCAACCGACAGTGAAAGAGATACGTTCAGAAAACTAGCGGCAGCATTCGAAAAGGAACACAGTGACATTCATGTCAGCCTTCATTTCCCAGGCAATGACTATGAAAATATGATGCGTGTCAGAATGGCGGCCAATGATTTGCCAGATCTATTCGATACACATGGCTGGGGGAAAATCAGGTACGGTGAATATACAGCGGATCTCCGGGATATGGAATGGACTCAAGATCTTGATCCCAATTTAAACAGCATCCTCAAAAATAAAAGCGGAAAGGTGTATGCCTATCCGATCAATCAGGCAAAAGACGGTCTGGCGTATAACCGCAATATTTTAGACCGTTACGGCATTGCTCCGCCGGAAACCATGGATGACTTTATCAAAGCACTGAGAACGATTAAAGAAAAGAGCAAGGGAAGCATTGTTCCCTTCTGGTTTGCCGGCTATGACAAAAGCTCATTCGCTCAATATTACGACCAATTCGCTACACCTCTTCTCATCACAGACCTTGCCCATAATGAAAAAAAACAGCTCATCAATGGCACTTTTCAATGGAGTAAATTCACTTATTTATCAGAAATCCTCAAACAAATGCAGAAAGAAAAATTGATTAACATCGACGCCGTCACGGCAAAAAAATCACAGCTCATTGAATTAATGGCCCAAAACAAAATCGCCTTTACAATGCAAGGCGGCACCCTCGGCCAAGACGTTGCCCAGATCAATCCGAACGTCAAGATCGGCATTATCCCGACACCCGCCATACATCCCGGTGATAACCCGATATGGATCGGCGGTGAACGCTACACGCTTGCAGCATGGAAAGATTCGCCTCAATTAATAGAGGCAAAAGAATTTATCGCATTTATGGCCCGCCCGGCCAATGCCAAACAAATGGCTGAAGCCACATCGCTTCCTTCAGGGCTGACCAATGTGAAAGCTGATATTTTCTACGCAAACGATTATGAGCATTATCAAGATGTCAAAGTCGAGCCTTACTTCGACCGGTTATACTTGCCAAACGGAATGTGGGATGTCCTGGGCACGGTTGGGCAGGAGCTCGCGGCTGACATTTTGGGGCCTCAAGACATTTCGCAGAAGCTGGGAAGAGAATATAAACGACTCCGGGAGCAATCGGAAACACAGGGAGCTGAAAACAATGAGTGAGATCGCAAGGGACGTTCATGTGAAACAGGTTAAGCCAAAAAAACAGTCCTCACTTTGGTGGATGTACATTCCTGCTTTGCTCTCCGTTCTGGTCTTTATGATTTATCCGTTTGTGAAAGGCACATTGATTACCTTTACAAACTGGAACGGCTTTTCACAAGTTTACCAATGGGTTGGATTCGCGCAATATGAAAGGCTGTTTTCTGATCCTGATACTTGGCATATCTTAAAAAACACTCTGCTTTACGGGCTTGGCAGCACCTTTTTTCAAAATGTGGTCGGGCTTCTGTACGCTCTGCTCTTAAATCAAAGCATTAAAACGAAAGCGGTAACAAGAATAATTGTGTATTTGCCGGTGATGATCAGCCCGCTCATTATGGGCTACATTTGGTACTTTTTCTTCTCCTATGACGGAGGCGCGCTCAACGATTTGCTCGGGGTCTTCGGCATCAGCCCTATTAATGCGCTCGCCAGTCCCTCGCTCAATCCATGGATCATTGTCATGATTAACACCTATCAATATGTCGGGATCGCTATGGTTGTCTACTTAGCCGGTCTGCAAAGCATTCCGAAAGACTACTATGAAGCGGCGCAAATGGATGGCGCGAAACAAGGCCAGCAGTTTTTTACCATCACGCTGCCGCTGTTAATGCCCTCCATTACCATTAATATGGTCATCAACATTATCGGAGGCTTAAAGCTGTTTGACGTCATCATTGCACTCACCGCTGGCGGCCCCGGAAATGCGTCACAATCCATGTCCACATTTATGTATGATTTGTATTTCAAACGGCAGGATGCCGGCTATGCCGCAACGCAAGGCATATTTATGGCATTTGTCATTTTGATCATCAGCTTTTGCGCGCTTGCGTACTTTAAAAGAAAGGAGACGGAAATGTCATGAGAGCCGCCCGTACAAAAAGCATGCGGATCATTACGCTTCTTGCAGCCATTGTGGCCTGTGCGCATTTTATTCCTTTTTATATCCTGCTGACCACTTCATTGAAAGCAAAAGGAGACTACAGTTCGAAATGGATATTTCCAGCCGACATCTCCTTTCATAATTTTTCAGAGGCGTGGGAGCGCGCTTCGCTAGGAAACTCTTTTATAAACACCATGATCATCACAGGTTTTTCTGCCTTGTTATTAATTATATTCGGCTCACTTGCCGCCTACCCGCTTGCCCGGCGGGAAACAAAACTGAATAAAGCCGTTTTTGCCTTGCTGATTTCCATTATGATCATCCCTCCGTTAACGTCCATGGTTCCTTTGTACCGAATGGTCGTGGACGCCGGAATGGTCAATACACACGCAATCGCCATTTTCATCAATACAGCGGCTTACATGCCTTTAACCGTATTCTTATATTCAGGCTTTATCCGATCGACCATTCCAAAAGAGCTTGAAGAAGCCGCAAGAATTGACGGCGCAGGCATGCTGAAAATCTTTTTTACGATTGTGTTTCCTCTGCTGAAGCCGATCACTGCGACCATCTGTATTATTTCTTGTGTCTTTATTTGGAACGACTATCAATTTGCCATTTTCTTTTTACAAGATCAAAAGGTTCAGACATTAACAGTAGCCATGGCAGGTTTTTTCGGAGAAAACGCAAACAACCTTCATTTAGTTGCCGCAGCGGCACTTATGGCAATGCTGCCGATGGTTGTTCTGTTTTTGGCGCTGCAAAAATACTTTATTGCCGGCCTGTCTTCCGGAGCGGTAAAGGGTTAACATTAAAGGAGGAAGCAATATGAAAAAGATTACATTTATCGGTGCAGGGAGCACGATTTTCGCCAAAAATGTTTTGGGAGACTGCCTGTTAACAGAAGCACTGAATGGATTTGAGTTCGCTCTTTACGACATTGATCCCAAACGCCTGCAGGAATCCCAGCTCATGCTCGAAATTCTAAGAGACCGTTATAACCCAAGTGTGGCCATCAACAGCTATGATGACAGAAAACTCGCCTTGCAAAACGCAGGCTATGTCATCAATGCGATTCAGGTTGGAGGATACAAACCGAGCACAGTCATCGATTTCGAGATTCCTAAACGGTATGGGCTGCGCCAGACGATCGCCGATACAGTCGGCATCGGCGGGATATTCAGATCTCTCAGAACAATCCCGGTCTTATTTGATATCGCAAAAGATATGGAGGAAATGTGCCCTGACGCATGGTTCTTAAACTATACAAATCCAATGGCCACTCTTACAGGCGCCATGCTCCGCTATACCAATATCAAAACAATCGGGCTCTGCCACAGTGTTCAAGTGTGCACGAAGGATTTATTTAAAGCTCTCGGAATGGAGCATGACGGAATTGAGGAACGCATCGCAGGTATCAATCATATGGCTTGGCTTTTGGAAGTCAAAAAAGACGGCACAGATTTATATCCAGAAATCAAAAGGAGAGCGAAAGAAAAACAAAAAACAAAGCATCATGATATGGTGCGGTTTGAATTAATGGATAAGTTCGGCTATTATGTCACGGAATCGTCCGAACATAACGCAGAGTATCACCCATACTTTATTAAACGGAATTACCCTGAATTGATCAGCGAGCTGCAAATCCCGCTCGACGAATATCCGAGAAGGTGCGTCAAGCAGATTGAAAATTGGGAGAAAATGCGGGATGACATCGTCAACAATAAAAACCTTACGCACAAACGCTCAAAGGAATATGGTTCAAGAATTATAGAAGCAATGGAAACAAACGAACCATTCACCTTCGGAGGAAACGTCTTGAATACAGGGCTGATCACCAACCTTCCTTCAAAAGCGGTTGTGGAAGTGACATGCGTCGCCGACATAAAAAAAATTACACCGTGCTTCGCCGGAGAACTGCCTGAGCAGCTTGCCGCCTTAAACCGGACGAATATTAATACACAGCTGATGACAATCGAAGCGGCTGTCACACGGAAAAAAGAAGCGGTTTACCAAGCTGCAATGCTTGATCCGCATACAAGTGCGGAGCTTTCCATGAAGGACATCATCTCCATGTGTGACGATTTATTTGCAGCACACGGCGATTGGCTTCCGGAATACAAATAAAAACTAGGGGACCGCTCTCCCCTAGTTTTTTGGTTTTGTTTCGCCTTCCCATGCCATCATGCCGCCTTCAACATTGACTGTTTTAAAGCCTTGCTCATCCAGGTACTTGCAGACGTTCATGCTGCGCATTCCTGAGCGGCAGATAAATACGTACTCTTTGTCTTTATCAAGGGTTTCCATTTTTTCAGGAATATCCCCCATGCGAATATGAACGGCTTGCGGGATCATGCCTTCCGCTACCTCTTCATCTTCTCTGACATCAATTAAATATAATTCTTCGTCCGCCTCAATTTTTTCTTTCAAAGCGGCTGTGCTGATTTCTTTTATTTCCAAAGAAAACACTCCTATTCACAGTGATCATGTTCAGTATATCAAAGTCAGCTGAACGATTGCTATTCTGAGACTGATGAAAAAAATCCCCTTTTGGCAAAGGGGATTTTTTCTAGGCTTAGTTTGCCACAATATTGACAAGCTTGCCAGGCACCGCGATGATTTTCCGAATCGTTTTGCCTTCAAGCTGCTCTTTGACCTTTTCATCTGCTTGAGCAAGCTGTTCCAGCTGTTCTTTCGTTGCATCGGCAGGAACCTGTAATTTCGCTTTTACTTTTCCGTTCAGCTGAACAACGATTTCAACTTCATCATCCACAAGTTTTGTTTCATCATATACAGGCCAAGCTTCGTAGGCAATTGTGCCGGAATGGCCAAGCTTCTCCCAAAGCTCTTCCGCTAAGTGTGGCGCGATAGGAGAAAGAAGCTTCACGAAGCCTTCCATATATTCTTTCGGCAGTTCTGTTGCTTTATAAGCTTCATTAATAAAGACCATCAGCTGGGAAATACCTGTGTTGAAACGAAGGCCTTCATAATGGTCTGTGACTTTCATAACCGTTTCATGATAGACGCGCTCCAATGTTTCACCAGCGCCTTCAACGATTTTGCCATTAAGCTCACCGTTTTCTTCAACAAATAGGCGCCATACACGGTCAAGGAAACGACGCGCACCGTCTAATCCTGATTCAGACCAGGCGATTGAAGCATCAAGAGGTCCCATGAACATTTCGTACAATCTCAGCGTATCAGCGCCGTGAGAGGACACGATTTCGTCAGGGTTGACAACGTTCCCTTTAGATTTACTCATTTTTTCGTTATTTTCGCCGAGAATCATTCCTTGGTTGTACAGCTTTTGGAACGGTTCTTTCGTCGGCACTACGCCGATATCATAAAGGAACTTATGCCAGAAGCGCGCATACAGAAGGTGAAGCACGGCATGCTCTGCACCGCCGATATACATATCGACCGGAAGCCATTTTTCCAATTTTTCTGGTGATGCCAGCTGATCCGGATTGTGCGGATCAATATAGCGCAAGAAATACCAGCAGCTTCCCGCCCATTGCGGCATTGTATTCGTTTCTCTTCTTCCTTTTTTCCCTGTCTCAGGGTCTGTGACTTCCACCCACTCTTTAATGTTCGCAAGCGGTGATTCGCCCGTTCCGCTCGGTTTGATTTCATCCGTTTTCGGCAAAATCAGCGGCAGCTCCTCTTCAGGGACAGCTGTTGACGTTCCGTCTTCCCAATGAATGACCGGAATCGGCTCGCCCCAATAACGCTGGCGGCTGAAGAGCCAGTCACGAAGACGGTACGTCACTTTCTTCTCACCGTTTTTCGTTTCTTCCAGCCAAGCGATCACTTTCTCAATCGCTTCCTGTTTGTGAAGGCCGTTCAGGAAATCAGAGTTCACGTGCTCGCCGTCGCCAGTATAAGCTGCTTCCTCAACGTTCCCGCCTTTTACGACTTCCTTCACCGGAAGGCCAAATGTTTTGGCGAATTCAAAATCACGCTCGTCGTGGCCTGGAACTGCCATGACAGCACCTGTTCCGTATGATGCAAGAACATAATCCGCAATCCAAATCGGCAGTTTTTCTCCGTTTACAGGATTGATCGCATACGCTCCTGTGAATACGCCTGTCTTTGTTTTCGCAAGATCTGTGCGTTCAAGGTCACTCTTTGATTGTATTTCTTTGATATAAGCTTCAACAGCTTCTTTTTGCTCAGCCGTTGTGATGTTTTCCACCAATGCGTGTTCCGGGGCAAGGACAGTGTATGTAGCGCCAAACAGCGTATCTGGTCTTGTTGTAAACACCGTAAAGGAATCATCATGTCCATCTATTGCAAAATGAACGTGAGCGCCTTCCGAACGGCCGATCCAGTTGCGCTGCATATCTTTAATGCTTTCCGGCCAATCAAGCTCTTCCAAATCCTCAAGGAGCCTGTCCGCATAAGCGGTGATTTTCAGCATCCACTGCTTCATTGGGCGTCTCTCTACCGGATGGCCGCCGCGTTCGCTCTTGCCGTCAATGACTTCTTCGTTGGCAAGAACAGTACCGAGCGCAGGGCACCAGTTTACAGGCACTTCGTCAACGTAAGCAAGGCCTTTTTCGTATAGCTTTAAGAAAATCCATTGCGTCCATTTATAGTATTCAGGGTCAGTCGTATTGATTTCGCGATCCCAGTCATATGAGAAGCCAAGCGCTTGAATTTGGCGGCGGAAGTTATCAATATTCTGCTTCGTAAACACAGCAGGGTCGTTCCCTGTGTCAAGGGCGTATTGTTCAGCTGGCAGGCCGAATGCGTCCCAGCCCATTGGATGAAGGACATCATAGCCCTGCATGCGCTTCATGCGGGACAGAATATCCGTAGCTGTGTATCCTTCAGGATGGCCGACGTGCAACCCAGCTCCAGACGGATAAGGAAACATGTCCAGCGCGTAAAATTTTTGTTTTTCATTATTATCAAGAGTGGCAAATGTTTTGTTTTCAAGCCAATATGTTTGCCATTTCTTTTCTATCTCTTTGTGCTGAAAACTCAAAGTAAAAACCTCCTTCTGATTGAATACGGCGTGTATGGTTCAAGTATTGACGGGAAGGAGAGGATTATATTCAGAATATTCCCAAACTAAAAAAAACTCCCTCATCCCAAAAAGGGACGAGAGACTTTCGTTTTCCCGCGGTACCACCCTCGTTAGCGCGGCATACGCCGCACTCACTTGATACTTTTAACGCAGTTATGCGTCAGCGGCTTTTCACCGCTGCAACTCTGAGGTGAGTTCGGAAACAAACTTGATTGACTTTCACCAGCCGTCAACTCTCTGCAACAATATCTGTTTCTTACTGCTCCTCTTCATTGTTCTTATCGCAACCGTAATCTAACTGTATTTTATAGAATTCTGTTCATAAGTGCAAGCAGGTTTGTATACAATGGGAATGTACCCTGAACGGGCGAAGATTGAGGACAATTATTCGGGTGGAGTTTTGGTTTGACGTTTGGACTCGGCCGGTTCGCCGCCGCTGTTCAGTTCTCTCACAAAGTCAAAACTTCTGAGAACAGCTTCACCGCCGTAGCCTGAGATAATGGATAAGATGACAAGTTGAATTCCTGAATCGGGGTCAGCGGATAATACAAGTAAAATGGAAGCTGTCATTCCGATAAACCAATCTTCCAAAAATCCAAGGTAGATAAACCGCTTCGTCATTCTGGGCTTCTCCAGTCTGCCTCTCTTTTTCACATGACCGAGAATCCCCATGATTCCTCCAATTACACAAGCAATAAGTACCTGATGCAGCATCTTCATCATCACCTTCCTAAAGCCCTTATTTCGTAAAGCGACTTCAGGCCATCCAGCCCCCTTAAACGATTCCGATGATTTTCGATATCTACATACCGGCAAATCTGTAAAAAGCTTGTTTCTTCCATTATATGTGAACACATGATCGGTAAGCTTGATGCATTGGATTCATTTTTCACCCAGTGACATTTACCTAGTCACCTATTTAGCATGTAGAAAACCTTTCCGTTCATATGTTCATATTCTGTTCTTATTTTTAGTGTATACGAGGACAAGCCCTAATGACAAACAACAAACTGCACTTGCTTGAATCAGAACATGTGTTGTGCTACGGTTACTGTAGAATTCATTTTAAAAAAGGGGAATATCAGGCTTTCGCATAGCAAGCTGACGGCCTAAGGGGGATTTATATGGCTAGTTTTCAATCATTTGGGATACCAGGACAGCTGGAAGTCATCAAAAAAGCGCTTGATCACGTGCGAGTCGGTGTGGTAATTACAGATCCCGCACTTGAAGATAATCCTATTGTCTACGTAAATCAAGGCTTTGTTCAAATGACCGGCTACGAAACCGAGGAAATTTTAGGAAAGAACTGCCGCTTCTTACAGGGGAAACACACAGATCCTGCAGAAGTGGACAACATCAGAACCGCTTTACAAAATAAAGAACCGGTCACCGTTCAGATTCAAAACTACAAAAAAGACGGAACGATGTTCTGGAATGAATTAAATATTGATCCAATGGAAATAGAGGATAAAACGTATTTTGTCGGAATTCAGAAAGACATCACCAAGCAAAAAGAGTATGAAAAGCTTCTCGAGGATTCCCTCACGGAAATTACTGCACTTTCAACTCCTATTGTCCCGATTCGCAATGGCATTTCAGCTCTTCCGCTAGTCGGAAACCTGACAGAGGAGCGATTTAATTCCATCGTTTGCACATTGACGAATATCTTATCAACATCCAAAGATGATTATTTGATCATTGATTTATCCGGATTGGCCCAAGTGAACGAACAAACGGCCGACCAAATTTTCAAGCTGAGCCATTTGCTGAAATTGACTGGAACTGAGTTAATCATTACCGGCATTAAGCCTGAATTGGCCATGAAAATGAATAAATTGGATGCCAATTTTTCGTCGCTGAAAACATTTTCAAATGTAAAGGATGCCGTTAAAGTGCTTCCGATTATGTAAAAAGATCCCGCTTATCCGGCGGGATCTTTCAGATTGTTGACAAAATCCTAAAATGGTTTTCATTTTAAGATTTTGTCATCTTTTCAGCGTGATTGAAAACCCTTGAAGTCTAGGAAGGACGAGCATAGGAGCGGAGCGAATGTTCTAATTCGTGAGCACCGAAGCGCAGGCCTGACAACGAATGCGAGGGTTTGTCGACACGCTGAAAGATCCCGCTCATTCGGCGGGATCTTTTATTATGAAGAGATTGATGCCTGCTTATTTGTTTCTTTAGCTGATTTTATCCGTTTGTCATATAGAAGCGTTGTGGCAATACTGATCAGCAGCAATACCAACAGAGATAAAACAAGGGCCTTAATGCCGTAATGATCGACAAGCACTCCTCCGAACAGGGGACCAATCATTCTGCCGCCTGTCGCCGCACTGTTGACAAAGCCTTGATAAAAGCCTTCTTTCCCTTTAGGGGCGAGCTGATTGGCAATTGTCGGCACAGCAGGCCAAACAAGCATTTCTCCGATCGTCAGGATCACCATCGCAGCGAGAAACATCGGAAATTGCTTTGCAGTCAGCAGCATGCTGAAAGACACAATAAAAATGATAAAGCCGATGACCATTTGCGCTTTTAGCGACTCGGCCCATTTTTTCACCACAAAACTGACGAGCGGCTGGCCGAGCACAATTAGAATTCCGTTAACCGTCCAGAGCACGCTGTATAAGGAAAGAGATATTCCAATGCTTTGTGTGTACGAAGCAATTGTGGTGGACCATTGAGAATAAGCCAGCCATCCGAGTACATAGCCTCCGCTTAAAATGATCAATGCGGCAAATTTTGCTTTGCTGTTCACAGCATCATAATCAAGCACGGATGTTTGGGATGCATCGCCCGTCTGAATATTTCGAAATCCGAAATATACAACAAAGAAAAAGATCAGATACAATACGGCATTTGCCAAAAATACATATGAAAACGAGAAAGATGCCACGACACCGCCAAGTGCTGAACCGACGGCCACACCCGCGTTTTGCGCGACATATATCGCATTAAATGCCTTCCTTCCCCCTTCAGGCCATACCGATCCCGCCATTGCGTAGCTGGCCGGAAAAACTACACCGGAGCCAAAGCCCACAATCGTCAGCAGCACAATATAGGCTGGCCAATCATGAAAAAAGACAAGACCCATCAGGCTTGCTAACGTAATGGCTATCCCAAGCATAATCGATTTAAAACCGCCGATTTTATCAAACAAAAAACCTCCGCATAAATTACCAGCCACACTGGCGCCGGAATTCAGCATCAGGACAAGTCCGGCTACTGTTAACGACTTTCCTAAATGATTATGGATATAAATCGTATTCAGCGGCCATAAAAAAGAAGCACCCGTCACATTGATAAACATTCCAATGACTAAAATTTTAAGAGCACGCGGCATACTTATCCCCCTTTCTTACCTAAAAAAGCTCATGAAAAAAACGAAACCTAAAACGGCTCCGTACGAATCCAGTTATCATAGCACATTCATTCTATCTGTCTCTCTCACATTTTTCAACTGATGAGCGTGAAAAAATCTAACAAATATTGTTTGAAAAATGTAAAATAAATAGAAAAAGGGGTCATATTATGGAAATGGTATTAGCATTCTTAGGTTTTCTGGCATGTCTCATTGCACTGGGCTATGGATTATATCACTTTGTCAGATATGTACTGAAAAAGGAAAAACGTTTCTCCAAGAGACTTTTTTGGCCGCTTTTCATTGGAGGCCTTGTGCTGCTCTTTACCGGGGCAGCATTGGCAGAACCTGACACTTCCGCAGCAAATGCCGAGAAAAAATATTCAGCGCTAAACGCCGAATACAAAAACCTCACAAAAGAGCATGAAGAACTTGAGAAAGAATATAAATCTGTCAGCTCTGAAGCAAAGAAATTAAAAGACAACAAAGAAGATCAAGACAAGCTTGAGAAGCTTAAAAACGAAAATAGCGATCTAAAAAAGACTCAGAAATCATTAAAAGCTGAGATTAAAGAGCTTCAAGAAAATCAAAAGCAGCTCAAAGAAGATGCAAAAACGGCAAAGGCTGAAAATGAAACACTCCGACAAGATAAAACAAAGCTTGAAAATCAATTAAAAGAGACGGAAAGCCAAACCGCCAGTTCTCATGAAGACACTGGAAGTTCTTCAAACAATACGAGTAAAAGTGATGAAACCAAAACAGCTGACAAAGCAGAAGGCTGTAATATCAAAGGAAGCAAAAACGGCATCTACCACACGCCAGGCAGTACATACTATGACCGGACAACCGATCCGGCTGAAATGTTTTGCTCAGTTGAAGAAGCTGAAGCCGCCGGTTATAGGGCGCCAAAACGATAAACAAAAAGCTCCAGAATGTCTGGAGCTTTTTCTGTTTCACAACGACGATTTAATGACCTTCTTATAATAAAGAACTGACAGAAAACCAAAAATGGAGTAGAGCGCAGTATATAACACCATCACCATAATCATAGGCGCCCATACCTCTGATCCGAATAAGAACCAGCCGGATTGGACGGCAAAGTAACTGTGGAAGAGGCCGACAACGAGCGGAATGCCGAAGTTGTACATTTGTTTGATGCGTATTCCCTTTATTAGGTCGCCCTGCGTAAAACCGAGTTTTCTTAAAATCGTATAGCTCGGTTTTTCATCTTCACTTTCACCCATTTGTTTAAAATAAAGGATACAACCTGATGTAATCAGGAACGTTAACCCTAAGAAGCCGACGATGAACATCACCATACCAAACAGTGATTTTTGCGCAGCACTTGTATCCAGTCTTGATAAATGCTCGTTTTTCTTGTTCACCTGTTGAAAAAGCTCATTTGCTTTTTCCATTTGATCGTCATGTTTCACATTGACGCCGATAAATGTAGATTGCGCCAGCTGAATGCGGGGGTCCTTATCCTTGTTCAGCTGTTGAAACAGGCTGTCATCCACAATGACAGCGGGCATGCCCCCGCTTGTAAACGTGTAGGATACAAGAAACTCTTCTCTTAATCCTTTATATTTTAATGGCTGCGTCTCATGTTTGCTTTTTATTTTAATAATACCAGAGTCCTTGAAAACCATTATTTTTTGCAGCAAGTCGGTGTATCCTGAGAAAACGGCTTCTCCAGCCGCCACATCGACTCCTTTTACATCTTTGTCGCTAACAACAGCAAGCTGCATATTGCTGGGATCGCCCTGCATCTCTTTCGGAGTTCCATCCATGATATTTGCAATGTCAACATTTGCTTGCAGGACAGGTGTTGCCTTTTTTACAAACGAGATGTTGCTTTCCCTCAATCTGTTTTCAAATAACTTGGCATCTTTCTCATTCATGAATGAAAAATCAGCCGCTACATTTTGTTCAGCGGTCTTTTCTGACGAGTAATACGAGATGTAAGCAAGAGATAACAGCCCGATGGCGAGCGCTGAAACGGTTGTAATAATCGTCAGCAGCAAGGCGTTCGATTTCATTCTGAACATGATCGATGACAGTGACAGGACCTCAGAAATATTTAAGTAGCCGCCCTTGCTTTTTCGAATGATATTCGAGATAAACGTAACTGATCCTTTATAAAACAAAAACGTCCCGATAATGACGCTCCCCAGAATGAAGCTCATCGCACCAAACAGTTCATTAATGGTCTTAAATTTTCCGCCAAACAGCTCAGAAGACACATAGTATCCTGTCAAAATCAACACGATGCCTAAAGCGCCGATTATCATTTGGAAAAATGATATTTTCTTTACTTTGTCTTCAGTGGAGGACGTTACTTTAAACAAAGATAAAATACTCTGTTTTTTGATAAACGTATAATTCATGATCATGATCAAAAGGTAAATGCCGCAGAACACAATGACCGTTTGGACCAAGGCCTGCTCAGAAAAATGCAGTTTCGCATCCGCTTTGACATCGACAATTTTGAACAGAATCATCAAGACAAGCTTCGATATCGAAAACCCGGCCGCTACCCCGATCGCTAATGAACCGAAATACAGCATGACATTTTCTGCACTTAAGATGCGAAAAATTTTATGCTTCGTCATTCCAATTAATTGAAACAGCCCGATTTCTTTACTCCGTCTCTTAATAAAAATCGTATTGGCATATAAAATGAAGATCGCGACCACAGCCACAAGCAAAATCGAAGCGGTTTTAATAGCCGCAGCTCCCTTGATCGAAGCCTTCACTTCGTTAATTGCTGGGTCATACTGCAGCGTGACAAAGGCGAAATAAAGCGCCACGCTAAAGATGAGCGCAAACACATACAGATAGTAATTACGAAGATTCTTTTTCAAATTTCGCAGGATGAGCTGATTAATGTTCATGCTGCACCCCGCCTAACACGCCTTGCGTTTTCATAATATCCTGGAAAAACGTCTGCCTGTCCTGGCCCCCTTTATTCAGCTGTGTATACATTTGCCCGTCCTTAATAAAAATGACTCTGCCGCAGTAGCTGGCAGCGACGGGATCATGGGTAACCATAATAATCGTGGCGTTTCGTTTTTGATTGAGCTGGCTCAGCTTATTTAATAGATCAGAGGCCGATTTCGAATCAAGCGCGCCGGTCGGTTCATCAGCGAAAATAATGCTCGGGTCATGAATAAACGCTCTTCCGGCGGATGTTCTCTGCTTCTGGCCGCCGGAAATTTCATTCGGGTACTTATCCCGCAATTCATATATTCCCAGTTCCTTTGCAACTTCCTCAAACTTGCGATTGGCTTCCTTTTTTGACAGTTTCGTGATTGATAATGGTAGAAGGATATTTTCTTTCACTGTCAATGTGTCTAACAAATTGTAATCCTGAAAGATAAAGCCTAAATGCTGTTTTCTGAATTCAGCCAGCTGCTTTTCCTTCATAGCCGTCATGTCATTTCCATTAATATGAATGGTTCCGTGACTGACCTGATCGATTGAGGACAGTACATTAAGCAAAGTGGTTTTTCCTGACCCGGAAGCACCCATAATACTGACGAATTCGCCCTTTTCAATGTGAAGATCAATGCCCTTCAGCACTTCCTGTTTATTCAGCTTGTTTCCATAACTTTTTCGAATTTTATTCGCTTCTAAAATCACCATTTACGCAGTCTCCTTTATATTGGATAATCTCATTATAAAAAGGAATGCCGGGCTTTTCCTTCGATACGGCGAACAAAAAAGAAAAGCATGTGACATTTTCGTCACACGCTTATGACATGTTCAAATTGATTCCGTCTTGGAAAGATTAATGTAAAAACTGTCCCCGCACCGAACTCCGACTCAACATCAATAAGGATCAATAACGGCGCCGCTGCTTTTTTTGCCAAGTACAGCCCCATGCCAGTTGACGCTTGATCATGGTGATCCGTTGTGGATGTAAACCCTTTATCAAAAATACGCGGTACATCTTTTGGATCAATGCCCCTGCCACAGTCTTTCACTTGGAGCTGCGTCTGTTCCCCTTTTTGAAAGCTTTTGATCTCGATTTCAGAGGCTTCGCTGTATTTCACCGCGTTTGTCAGCAGCTGCCTGATGATAAACGCCAGCCATTTTGCATCGCTCAGCACTTCTTTGGCATCGAGCTGTATGTCAAAACCGATCCCTTTTTGGATACACCACGATTGTAAATCTTTGATTTCTTTAAAGATCAAAGGCTGAAGCTGAATGAATTCTACAGACAGATCGTTTTCAATAAATGATATCCGTTTTTGATGAAGCTGCTGATCAAGAAGCAGGTGAATTCGCAGCCATTCATATGACAGCTGGGATTTCAGTGCTTTTTCTTCCATTCTATCAATGATTAAATGCATCGCTGTTAATGGAGTTTTGACCTCATGGATCCATGCCATCAGCTCATCTTTTTCATTTTCCAATGCTAAGCGATGCCGTGCTGCGGTCTGCTTCAAGTGTTCTGTTTGCCCGGCAATGCTTCTTTCAATCATTGCTTCAAACGGCGTTTCCGGTTCATTTATGGCTGTCACATCGAGATTGTTCTCCCATGTTTTCAAGCTTTTATAAAACGCTGTTTCTTTCCGATAGCGGAACCAAAGGAATATGATAAAAAACAAGATGCACAAATACACCATATAAAGTACATTCCCAAATGATATGGAAGGATCGACAAAAGCAATGAACAGCATCAAAGCCTGCTGAAACAAAAACGCGGCAATCCAGCTCCGCCTTTCGATAAGGAATGCTTTAATCATAGAACTTGTCCTCTTCCTTCGCGATGTAGCCCTGGCCCACCTTTGTCTCGATATATGCACCTAGCTGCAGGACCTCCAGTTTTTTTCGCAGGCGATTGACATTGACGGTCAGCGTATTATCACTAACAAAACGCTCATCGTTCCACAAGCTTCTGATCAGCTCTTCCCGGCTGACGATCTTGTTTTTTTGCTCTATTAGTTGTTTAAGAATGAACATCTCATTTTTGGTCAGTTCAACAGATCCTTTGTCATTGCTGACGAGGTTCTGCTCCGCGTCTACAGCAGCGCCGCACCACGTTTTAATCGTACTCGGCTCCGTATTATAATGGTGCACACGCCGGAACATCGCTTGGATTTTCGCAATCAGCACATCAAAATGAAATGGCTTTTGGATAAAGTCATCTGCCCCGAGCTGCATGGACATCACCATATCAGCAGGATGATCCCGGGAGGATAAAAAGAGAATCGGAACATTTGACCGGGAGCGGATCTGCCGGCACCAATGAAAGCCGTCAAATTTAGGCAGCTGTACATCAATAATGACACAATCAGGATTAACCGCCGCAAATTCCTGCAGCACCTGACTGAAATCCTGAATGCCGTATACATCATAGGACCATCCCGTTAAACGATCCTTGATTTCATGAAACAGCGATTCATCATCTTCAATCAGCAAAAGTTTAAACAATCAATTCACCGCACTTTTTCCTTTTTTATCAAGTGTATAGCAAAACGCTATTATGTGCTATAGAAAAAGCCGGCTGTCTCAGCCGGCTCGTTCGCATTATAGTTCTCTTCTCAACGCTGTCAGCACGTTGGTTTTTGTTGCTTTTCTCGCCGGGTTCATTCCGGAAATGACTGCGACCCCTCCGCAAATCACAACGGCAATGATCACAAGACTCGCCGGGATGTAGGAGAATGTGTAATTCAAGTCGCCCGCATCGCTTCCGCTTGTGGCCGCAAGAATCATCGGAACGGCCAGGTTGACAAGGTAGCTCACGCCGTAAGAAATGATAATCCCAATCACACAGCCTAAAATTCCGATATACGCGCTTTCCATCAAGAACATTCGGCGAATGATTGACGGGCTCGCCCCAATCGCTTTCATAATGCCGATCTCTTGCGTTCTCTCTGTCACCGCCATCGTCATCGTGTTAAAAATGCCGATCGCTGAAATAATAACTGCGATACATCCGACAAAGATCAGTCCGATTTTGAAGACCATGAAGAAGGTATTGGCTCCCTCAAGTTCGGTAGTCACTGATGTGACATAGTACCCGTCATCTGTTAGATCATTTGTCAGCTGTTCCACATTCTCAAACTTATCAGCAAAAACACCAATGTTCGTTTCAACATTTCCGCCTTTGAAATCTAAGAATTCCGAAAAATCTTTTTTGAATTGATCACTGATAAAAATGTTTGAGTCCTCCATCCAGTCTTGAGATGGTTTTTTTGTAATACCGACAATTTTAAAGTCATATGCTTTTGTTTTTGTAACATCCCCTGTTTTAGGATCTGTCTTCGATACACTTAGTTCTATTGTTTTGTTCAGAATATCTTTCGTATAGCCCTTTGGTTCTTTTATATCTTCTGGATTTCCTTTTGCTTCCTCGATTTTTTTGTTATATTCTTCCGATTCTTTTTTCGTTAATAATCTCTTTGCGAAGTCGTATCCTACTACGATTTCATTTTCCGACTTTGCGACTCTTCCCTTTTCCAATTCCATATTGGCCTTTAATTCATCATTCATATTAGTAAAAATGAGATTTGAGCTTTCATTTGTACGATTGCCTAAAGTAGCTTTGTTTGGTTCATACACTTGCGTTCTTTCTACAACTGACCTTACGTGATCATACTTCTCTAAGTCAGCTTTTTTAATAGGCTTGTCTCCTTCCTTGCCCATTACACTGACTTTCGTTACAACCTGCTGGCTCATTGTCATATCTGTAATTGTCTTTTGAATCCCAAACCCAACGGACGACAGCACAACCAAAAACGCACACGCCATTGTTGTCGCAAGAATCGTCATAAAGACGCGAAGTCTGTTTTTCTTCATATTTCTTCTGATAAAATGAACCTGATCCTTAAACCTCAACGGTAATTCCTCCTTTTAGCACACCATCATGAAGCTGAAATTTTGAATGTCCGATAGAAGCGACTTCATCATCGTGAGTAATGATCACAAATGTAATGCCACGCTCACGATTCAGCTGCTGGATCAATTCCAGCACTTCATGTTCCGTTTCTGAATCAAGGCTTCCCGTCGGCTCATCCGCTAAGATAATCGAAGGATTTAAAATCAACGCTCGAGCAATACTGACACGCTGCTGCTGGCCGCCTGACAGTTCATTCGGATAATGAGCGGCGTGGTTTTCCAGACCGACGCGTTTCAGCATGTCCTGCACCTTTTGCTTCCGCTCAGATGGCTTGATTCCTTTTAACGCCAGCGGCATTTCCACATTCTCATACGTCGTTAAGCCCGGAATGAGCTGAAAGCTTTGGAAAATAAACCCGAAATGGTCAAGCCGAAATTGCGCCCATTCCTTTTCATTAAACCCCGTAACATCAGTGCCATTAATGACAATCCGCCCTTTTGTCGGCGATATGTAGCCGGAAATTAAATTCAAAAGCGTTGATTTACCTGAGCCGCTTCGTCCGACAATACAGGCGATTTCCCCTTTCGCCACACGTAATGAAACATCCTTCAATACTGGAACTTCATTCTCACGGCCCTTTTTTCCGATCTTGAAAGAATGGTCGATATGCTGAACATCTATCATAAGTTCTCTCTCCCTTACAAAAGTTTCGTTTTTTTATAAATCGCAAAATAACTAATCAAGAAACCGATTACCGCACCTGTAGCCATGCCAATGAAATAGCCTGCAAAGCTCTCGCTGGCAGAAAATCCAAAGTAGCCGAAGCCCATGATTCCTATGATAATAACGATGATCTGCACCGGGCGGTTAAGCGGCTTCCATAAGAAGAAATATCCGTTTCTTTCATTAGACAGTTTGACAAAGCTAATATAGCCGATGATGTAGAAGATGATAGTCATGATAGCCGGAATCACTAAATAATATGGTGAATTCTCAGCCCATTTTGAGTCTACATAAATTATCGGAATGAAATACTGCACCCATTTAGGTACTGGACCATGGATAAAATCGATTGATCCGCCAATAAGGATCTCGAGGTTGATCACAGGCAGGCTGATGAGTAAAAACGGCGAAATGGCTACGGTAAATGAGACTAGAAGCTGTGCGAAACTATTGCCTGTCAAAGCTCCTCCGGCCATAATCAAAGAATAAGCCAGCATGCTAACAATAATCATTCCCAAGCTGTAATTGTGAAAATAAACGGCCTGATCAGGCTTCAAAAACAAAATCAGTAAAACAGATAAAACATAACCTATGAGCTGCGGGATCACAATCACCATTCCGCTAGTAAAGAACTTCGCGTTAAATATCTGCCCTCGTGTATAAGGAAGGCTTAATGTAAAATCAAAAAAGCCCTTGCTTCGTTCAATCCCTAGCTGGCTGACCGCCAAAACGACTCCCCAAATCCAAAACAATGAGATAAATGAGCTGTTTAAATAATCAACGCTGAATACGCAGGGGCCGACCCAATTTTCTTTTCCAGTGACACAGCCTTGATAGATGAGATACATATTTAAAATTGATAATGGATTACCTAATATAAAAACCAAAATGGTGATAACTAAGGCGACTTTATTCTGCCGCCACTCTTTGTAAAGCAGTCCGGAATCCGGCAACTCACTTCCCTCCAAACCTAAGGCATTTCTTACACTTTTGTTTTCTTATAAATAGAGAAGTAGCTCACAAAGAATCCAGCCACTGCCCCAATGATCATACCCAAAATATAACCAATAATGGAATGTCCGGTATAGTATCCAAATAAACCAAATCCAAGGATGCCGAAAGCCATAACCAGAATTTGCACCGGACGGTCTAATCTGTTCCATAAGAAAAAGTGTCCGTTTCGTTCACTTGGATGCTTTTTGAAGCTTATCAAACCAATCAAGTAAAATAGAATGCTCATTACGGCTGGAATCAATAAAAGATATTTACTGTTAGTCATCCATTCATTTACAACGTAACTAATCGGTACTAGGTTCGATAAATTGCTTGCCAGAGAGAAATAACTCTCAGGGGAAGGGAACATTTCCCATATACTCACACCAAAAACAACTTCAAGGTTTCCAACCGGCAATGCAATAATTAAATACGGCAATATAGCTGCAGAAAACGCCGTTAACAGCTGGGCAAAAGCATTTCCAGTTAACGCTCCGGCGGCCATCACCAGTGAAAAAGCCATAAAACTAATCACAATTACTCCAACGCTGCTGTGCTCAAAAAAGTAGACGTGTTCAGGGTTATAGACAACAATCAGCAGCCATGCGAGTAAAAAGCCAATCAATTGCGACAGCACAATCACAAAACCGCCTAACCAAAATTTCGTCTGGAAAATTTGGCTTCTGTTATATGGAAGGCTTAATATAAAATCCATCGTGCCTTTCGAACGTTCCATTCCTAGGAAGCAGACCGCCAAAATGACACCCGGCACCCAGTTGAGATCTATCAGATTGCTTATGGAATAATTCACAATAAAATCACAATATTGCGGGTCTTGGCGATCAAGACATCCTTGATAAGACAAATACGTATTAACGATAGAAAGCGGATTTGCCAGCACTAAAAACGCGATACTTAACAAAATCACCACTTGATTCTGCTTCCACTCTCGATAGAGGAGACCTCGGTCTACCATCTCCGCTTCCCTCCAAACTTCGCAATGAACACTTCTTCCAGGTTGACAGGAAGCTCATTCCATACTTTTGGCTTCAGCTCTCTCAAAAAGCTCTTTTTCTCCTCATCGCTTTTCGGAATCAGCACTGTGTAAAACACGCCGGCCTGATCGAGCATCGGAATGTTTTGCTCTCTGATGGCCAGATTGACATCTGTGTCAAACGCCATTTGTATTTTGATGTATTCTTCTTTTAATTCATCAAGATCCATGACGTTGGTCAGCCTGTTATCTTCAAGAAAGCCAATTCGGTTGCACATCCGCTCTATGTCTTCAAGCCGGTGGGACGTAATCAGGATACTCGTATCACGCTCTGCCACTTCATCGACCATCAGCTGCAGCACATCATGTCTAGTTACCGCATCAATACCATCCGTCGGCTCATCAAGGAGGATCAGCGCCGGTCTCGCCGCAAACGACAGAACGAGCGATAGCTGCTTTTTTAAGCCTGTCGACAGCTCACGGTATTTTTTCGTTTCCGGAATTTCGTATCTGTTCATCAGCTCATTCGCGTACGTGACATCAAATTTCGGATATATTCTTCTCAAAATATCGACTAACTGCTTGTATGTATACTTATCGTAAAACGGATTTTGAACAGGCATGTAGATGATATTTTGTTTGACTTTCGGGTGCTTTTTGATTTCTACGCCGTCAAATAAAATCGTTCCGCTGTCAGCGAAAATGATTTGCTGGATTAAGCGAAGCATCGTCGTTTTGCCCGATCCATTGCGTCCAAGCAATCCAAAGATTTCTCCTTTTTCGATTGTTAATGAAACATCTTTTAATACTTGATTGCCGTCAATCGCTTTTGACAGCTGCCGCAGTTCAATCATTTTTTTTGCCTCCCTTCACATCAGCGCTGATTTCCTTTATCCATTCGTGCAGTTTTTCCAGCTCAACCCCTGCATAGTGTGCATCGATGATGAGCTGTTTGAGTTGCTCTTTAATCATCGTCATCTTCCCTTCAACCAGTGTCGTTTTTGCATTCTCCGATATATAGGTCCCTCTGCCCCGCAGCGTCTCAATAATCCCCTCTCGCTCAAGTTCTTTATACGCTTTGCTGACAGTGTTCGGATTCGCAATAATGATCGTTGCCAATTCTCTGACAGAAGGAAGCTTATCACCAGGCTTCATGATCCCTTTCAAACAAAGCTCTTTCATTTGCTGAATAATTTGTTCGTAAATGGGTGTTGAGCTTCTTGGATCGATTTGAATCATTTACTTCCCTACTTTCTATACGATCTGAACCTTTTATAGATAAAAATGATCAATTATACTTTTTTGCCATTCAAAACCGATCATCACGAGAACAAGAAAAAAAGAACAAGCGATCACAGATGCCGCAATCAGCATTGGCACGTTACGTTTGTTTCGTTTTTTATGTTTCATAACTGCCTCCCTTAATGTCAATATATAAATGATTTTATATTAGTGTCTACAGTGTATTACTTCAATTAGTACACTTAATACAATAAATACTTTGACTCACAAAGTCAATCCTTTTTTTACAAAAAAACGGACCCTTTTAAAAGGGTCCGTTTTCCTACACATCAAGAGGGTGCTGCAGGATCATATTATTTTGCAAAGATTGAAGCTGAAGTCTCATTCTGTACAGCTGTTCTCTCTGCTGATCATTTGACGACAGCCATAGTTTATTCAAGGCATTTACCGCATCTTCTAGCTGCATTTGTGCATCACTATATTCTTGATCGTTATAATGCTCTTGTTTAGAAGCGATTTTCAGCTGTTCTTCAGCATAATCATAGGCCTGCATACATTGCTGGAGATGTTCATCTACTGATTGTCTTGTTGCCACAGTAACCCCTCCTCTTGGTAATGGAATTCATCCATCATTCATATTGTAGCCTCATCTGACTTTATTCAATAAAGTAATTTATGGTCGATATTCATTTGTTCTCTTGTGAAATGCGTGCTACAATTTTAGGATGCAATCGTACGCAAGGAGGCACATGAATTGTGATGCAGAACAATCCTTTTCCTTATTCAAATACGGAAAAACGCTATCATACATTGAATTATCATCTCAGAGAACATTTCGGCCATAAGGTGTTTAAAGTAGCGCTTGACGGCGGTTTTGACTGTCCGAATCGGGACGGCACCGTAGCCCACGGAGGCTGTACGTTTTGCAGCGCAGCAGGCTCCGGCGATTTTGCCGGGAACCGGGCCGATGATTTAATTACGCAATTCCATGACATCAAAAACCGCATGCACGAAAAATGGAAGGACGGCAAGTACATCGCTTATTTTCAGGCTTTCACAAACACTCACGCCCCGGTTGAGGTGCTTCGTGAGAAATTCGAATCCGTCCTCGCTTTAGATGATGTGGTCGGCATTTCGATCGCCACACGCCCGGACTGTCTGCCTGATGATGTCGTTGATTACTTGGCAGAGCTGAATGAACGCACCTATTTGTGGGTGGAGCTTGGGCTTCAAACAGTTCATGAACGGACTGCACTTCTGATCAACCGCGCACATGATTTTAACTGCTATGTGGAAGGCGTCAATAAATTAAGAAAACACGGCATACGTGTCTGCTCGCATATTATCAATGGGCTGCCTTTGGAAGACCGGGACATGATGATGGAAACGGCAAAGGCCGTCGCAGATTTGGATGTCCAGGGCATTAAAATCCATCTGCTTCACCTACTGAAAGGCACGCCGATGGTCAAGCAATATGAAAAGGGAAAGCTGGAATTTCTTTCTCAAGATGATTATGTGCAGCTCGTGTGCGATCAGCTTGAGATCATTCCGCCTGAAATGATCGTCCACCGCATTACAGGTGACGGACCGATTGAGTTGATGATCGGGCCAATGTGGAGCGTCAACAAATGGGAAGTGCTTGGCGCCATTAATAAAGAGCTAGAAAACCGAGGCAGCTATCAAGGAAAGTTCTTTCAGCGGCTTGAGGAGGAATCAGCGCTATGATTTTGAAGAAAATTCTTCCTTACAGCAAAGAACTGCTGAAAATGGCCGCGGGAGAAGGAGATATTGTCGTAGATGCGACAATGGGCAACGGACATGATACACAGTTTTTAGCGGAGCTTGTTGGTGAAAACGGTCATGTGTACGCATTCGACATCCAAGAATCAGCCGTGGCCAATACAAAGGAACGGCTCGGTGACATGTATCAAGCGCGAACAACGTTATTTCACAAAAGCCATGACAAAATCGCTGAATCCCTTCCGCCTGAAACACATGGCAAAGTGGCGGCCGCGGTATTTAACCTCGGCTATTTGCCTGGCGGGGACAAATCAATTACGACAAACGGCAGTTCTACGATCAAAGCCATTGAACAGCTTCTCGGCATCATGAAAGACGAAGGTCTGATTGTTCTCGTCGTCTATCATGGCCACCCGGAAGGCAAAGCTGAAAAAAACGACGTGCTCGAGTTTTGCCGGGACTTGGACCAGCAAACAGCCCGTGTATTATCATACGGATTTATCAATCAGCAAAATGACCCGCCATTTATTATCGCCATCGAAAAAAAAGCTCAGATCAGCAAATGATTTGAGCTTTTTTCTTTGAGTTTTTCATCCAGGACATTTTTTGAAATTTCCGGTAGGCTCTGCCGTTGATATAAAAGAAAAGGGAGGTTTTTCCGCTGGCTTTGATCAGCTTCTTTGCGAGCCGGCCCATTTCCTTTTGGCCCGCCACTTTATCATCTGACAAATAAACGCCAAGCAAGCCGCGATTGATTAAACGATGGAAGTTTTCATGCGGAATGCCTTGTAAATGCTCGTCGGCTTTATGGATAAAGTGTTCAAGCCGGTCCATCATCTCTTCATGAGACTGATAATACGAGCAGAAATTCAAGTCTCCTTCCAGCAAGTCCTCCTCTTGATCAATCAAATAATCAAGCAGGATATGAAGGCCCTGTATGTAAGGAAAATAACTGTCGCGGATTTTTTTAGCGGTGCTTTCTGTGAAATCAGGCTGGAACGAATACGCAACCAGACAGAAAATGCCTAACGTTGAGCCTGCACAGGCTGAAAATTCATACCATTCCATCTCAGGGAGCTCTGATTCATATTGAGTAAACCACTTTTCAAGCCGCGGAACACGCTCATGCTCAATAACGTGCTTATGCACCTGCAAATCGCAATAATAGCCGCACAGTTCAAGCAGATAAGGTTTAATCATGTCATAGTGCTCAATGGAGCCGAGAACACGCTGGCACGTTTTAACCAGTTCATGCAAATATCCGCTGTCATCCTGTTCTTCCCTGAATTGATAATAGTTTTGCAGTTCCGCCCCAACTGTCAGTGCATCCTGCATTGAGGCATGGAGCATCCGAAAATCCTGCGGGTCCAGCGAGGTGCTGCGGTCACACAGATTGTCCAAATAATCACTAATCGTTTGATACGCGATGATAAACTCGACACATTTCTGTTTTTGGCTGCCTGACAATAAGGCCAGTATGCCGCCGCCTTCACAGTGAAACGTTTTGTCCCGAATACTTGCGGTTGCCTGTGCTTTCAATTCACTGTTATGAATCGATTCTGATTTTTGCTTCCATATGTCCAGCTCTTGATGAACGAGCGGAAAAATATCTCGATATACCTTTGCCATCAATCCAAAAGGATGTTCCGGTACTGTCAACACATGCACCCCCTACTAGTTCAAATATATTGATCAGTAAACGCTCTTGCTGCTTTAAAGACATCTTCTCTCTCGGGTTCATTGAAGATCTCATGGTAAAGCCCTTCCCACTCTCTGTATGCTTTATTATGAGAAGCAACACCATTAAACCACTTGATGACCATCGTTTTGTCAACAAGCTTGTCATCACCGGCTTGCATCACAAGAAGCGGAACTTTCAAAAATGCCTCTGTCGGCACCATTGCCGATCCAATTGTCTTTAAAAGCTCTCTGTACCATCTGACAGAAACTTTCCTGACGTATAACGAATCATTTTGGTCAGCTTCGATGACGTCCTCATTGCGTGTCGCCATATCAATTGATAATCCCGAATCAACCTTAAGTGACGGAGCGATGACATTCAGACCTTTTGATGCAAGATCAAGCGCTTTATTCACTTTAATTTGCAGTCCGAGACACGGTGATGATAAAATAATTCCCGTAATCTTGGGATTTCTTTGCTGTTTAATCCATTCAATCGCGACCAGACCGCCCATGCTGTGACCTAGAAGAAAAACCGGCAGATCAAAAGTTCGCGCTTTATCTATCCAAGCATCTACTTCATCAATGTATTCTTGAAACGAGCGAATATGCCCTCTCGCTCTTGTCGTTGTTCCCTGTCCAGGCAAATCGCCCATGACAACGTGATAACCCGAGGACCGCCACATTTCAATCAGCCATTTATATCGTCCGTGATATTCACTTGCCCCGTGAATAATTACAATCACGGCAACAGGTCTGTCTGCTTTCCAGGTCCACATGCTCTTCACCTCATACGAAATTTAAATAGAGAAAGAAGGATGAATCTTATGATCTACCCTTATAAGGAACACAAGCCAGATATCCACCCAACAGCCTTTATAGCTGATAATGCAACAATTACCGGTGATGTCGTGATCGGAGAACAGTCCAGCATTTGGTTTTCTGTTGTCATAAGGGGAGATGTTGCGCCGACCAGAATCGGAAACAGAGTCAATATCCAAGATTTAAGCTGCCTCCATCAAAGCCCGAACCAGACGCTGCTCATTGAAGATGACGCCACGATAGGCCATCAGGTTACACTTCATAGCGCTGTTATCCGCAAGAACGCCTTAATCGGCATGGGCTCAATCATTTTAGACGGAGCCGAAATTGGCGAAGGCGCTTTTATTGGTGCCGGCAGTCTTGTCCCGCCTGGAAAAACCATTCCGCCTGGCCATCTCGCCTTTGGCCGCCCTGCAAAAGTCATCCGCCCTTTGACGGAAGAAGACCGAAAAGATATGCAAAGAATACGGTCAGAATATGTAGAAAAGGGCCAATATTATAAATTTCTTCAACAAACATAAGACCTGCTTCGTCTTACTTTACCATTTTTCAAATTATATTTGAAAGCAATAACCATCGTTAACCCGGACGTCATCACAGTTCGGGTTTCAATTTTTCCATAAAACGTTCACATATAGCATGAAACGTATGACTTTTATCTTATCACAAAACTATAAACAGCCTCTGCAAACACACATACCTATTCTTTCCTGTTCTCTATTTTCTATGAGCACACACAAAAAGAGCCCACTGGGAGCTCTTTTTGTCAGCTGATATTTCGTTCGCTGGCAGCTGCTGCATTTTTTTTGTGAAACCCTTTTCCATAGTACACAGCCAGCAAGATGAGAAACCATATCGGCCCGATAATCACGGCTACTCTTGTATCAGGGCTGTAAGCCATAAGAATGACGACGAATGCTAGAAACGCCAATGACACATAAGACGTAAACGGAAAGAAAGGCATTTTGTACTTTAATTGTTTCTTTTCTTCCGGCTTCAAACTTTTCCTGTATTTTATTTGAGAAAGCAAAATGATTGCCCACGTCCAAATCGCTCCGAACGTCGCAATACTTGTAACCCAAGTAAATACCTTCGCAGGGACAACATAGTTTAACAGCACTCCGACTAATAAAGCCCCCGCTGAAGCCAGAACAGCTTTACCCGGGATGCCGCCTTTCGTCAGCTGACCGTATGCTTGTGGCGCCTCTTTCTGTTCCGCCAAGTTAAACAGCATCCGTCCTGTGCTGAAAATACCGCTGTTGCATGAAGACAGCGCGGCAGTCAACACGACAAAGTTAATGATACCTGCCGCCGATGGAATGCCCACTTTTTGAAATGTGAGAACAAATGGGCTTCCTTGAGAGCCAATTTCCTGCCACGGATAAATAGACATAATGACAAATAAAGCGCCTACATAAAAAATCAAAATCCTCCAAAATACTGTATCGATTGCTTTGGCTAACGATTTTTGCGGGTTTTTTACTTCGCCAGCCGTCACCCCGATCATTTCAATCCCTAAATAGGCGAACATGACCATTTGAAGAGACAATAGAACCCCTTTTAAACCATGAGGGAAAAATCCTCCGTTGTTCCACAAATTGCTGATTCCAGTGGCAATGCCCCCATTGCCGACTCCTGCAATAATCATCAATAAACCGACAGCAATCATGGATAAGATCGCAACAATTTTAATCAATGCGAACCAAAATTCCAACTCACCGTAAGCTTTGACAGCCAGGAAATTAACACCCGTCATAATGACCAGTGCCGATAACGCCCAAATCCAGTTTGGCACGTCAGGAAACCAGAACCCCATATAGATACCGACAGCAGTAATTTCGGCCATACAGGTGACAACCCATAAAAACCAGTAGTTCCACCCTGTTAAATAGCCTGCAAGCGGTCCCAAATAATCACGCGCATACCTGCTGAAGGAGCCTGCGACCGGTTTTTGAATGGCCATTTCCCCAAGCGCTCTCATAATAAAAAACATGACCAGGCCGCTTGCGGCATACGCTACCAAAATACCAGGCCCTGCTAATTGAATAGCTGATGCGGAGCCGAGGAACAACCCTACTCCTATAGCAGCTCCTAAAGACATTAAAGAAATATGCCTTTCTTCGAGTCCGCGGTGCAGCTCTTGTTTTTGTTTTTGCATGCTTTCTTCTCCCCTAGAAAAAAATATCATTAAATCATTTTTCTGAATATTTCGTACGGATTGGGTAAATCAATGATGATGGAGAAATAAAAGGATAACAACAAGGCTTTCGACTACTCGAAAGCCTTGTTGTCTGTTACACAAAGATGACTTCTTTAGGCTGATGGCTCAGCTCTTCAGGCATATACCGTTTTTCAATATTGATGCTGTGCCAGATCATAAAGATTAGCACAGTCCAGATTTTACGGCTGTTATCAGCCTTGTCCGCACAATGGTCTTCAAGAAGCTGAAGGACATAATCCTTATGGATATAAGCATCCGTTTGGCTTTCTTGAATAATATTCCGCACCCATTCGTTCATTTCGTTTTTCAGCCAATGACGGATCGGTACAGGGAAACCGAGCTTTTTGCGGTTTAATACGTGCTCAGGCACAATTCCTTCAGCGGCTTTGCGAAGAAGATACTTCGTCGTGCCGTTCTTCGTTTTCAGCTCATCAGGAATTTTTGAAGCGACGTCGAATACGACTTTATCCAAGAACGGCACACGCAGTTCCAAAGAATTCGCCATCGTCATTTTATCCGCCTTTAACAAAATGTCGCCGCGCATCCAAGTGTGGATATCGACATACTGCATTTTGTTGATATCGCTGTACGAGCTGCTTTCTGTAAAGTAAGTCTTCGTCACATCGCGATATGAAAGGTTCGGATTATAATGCTTCAACAGCTGCTTTTTGACAGACTCTTCAAAGATTTTCGCGTTACCGATATAACGATCTTGAAGCGGAGTACAGCCGCGCTCAAGCAGGCTCTTTCCTCTCATACCTTCAGGCATAACGGCAGCGACGTGCAGAAGCATCTTTTTCAAGCCGGACGGGATCCGTTCAAACGGTTTAAGCGAAAGCGGTTCACGGTAAATGTTATATCCGCCGAAGAGCTCATCCGCTCCTTCACCTGATAAAGCAACCGTAACATGTTTTTTCGCTTCTTTTGCAACAAAGTACAACGGAATCGCTGCCGGATCAGCAAGCGGGTCATCAAAATGCCATACGATCTTCGGAAGCTCATTCATGTATTCCTCAGGCGAAATGACTTTGCTGATATTTTCGATGCCCAGCGCCGCTGCAGTTTCTTTCGCTACATCAACCTCACTGAAGCCCTGCTGTTCAAAGCCGACAGAGAATGTTTTTAAGCTTGGATGAAATTCCTTCGCAACAGACACAATAAAGGAAGAATCAATCCCGCCAGACAGAAACGAACCGACAGGAACGTCACTTCTCATATGAACGTTTACAGAATCATAGATCGCGTCTCGGACTTCTTTCACAAGCTTGTCTTCTTCAGTCTGAACCGGCTTGAAGTTCGCTTTGAAATACGTTTTGAATGTGATATCGCCGTCCGGGCGGATTGTGAATTGTGAACCCGGCTCTACTTTTTTCACATGGGCATCAAGCGTGCTTGGTTCAGGAACAAATTGGAAAGACATGTACTGCTGCAATGCCTCTTTATCTATTTCAATATCATTCTGAGCAACCATTAAACTTTTTCTCTCTGAGGCAAAATAAACCTGATCATTGATCGTTGTGTAGTACAACGGTTTAATGCCGAATGGATCTCTTGCCCCATAAAGCACATGATCGTTTTTATTCCAAATCAGAAAGGCAAACATACCGCGCAGTTTGGACGCCGCTTCTTCTTTATAGTGACGGTAAGTCGCAAGAAGAACCTCTGTGTCCGAATCCGTGTTGAATGTGTACCCCTTTGCTTCAAGCTCTTCTCTCAGTTCAATATAGTTATAGATTTCTCCGTTAAAGATAATCCAATATGTTTCATCTTCATATGATAAAGGCTGTCCGCCATTTTCTACATCAATAATGCTGAGCCGTCTGAATCCGAAGCCGACGTGCTCATCATGGAAATATCCATCACTGTCAGGACCGCGGTGAACGATCATTTGGTTCATTTGTTTGATTAGTTCTTCTTGATCAGCGGTTTGAGCTAACGGATGCTTGTTAAAAACCCCGACAAATCCACACATAGTATTGCCTCCATAATTAAAATTGTCATCATTGAACCCCTATTTATAGACGCTGTGAATAGTATTTGGTTTCACAGTTATGTAAAAAAATAAACATGAATACAACGATAAAAAAGGGAAAGCCGCTTAACCAGTAAGCGGCTATAAAATTATTCTCCTAACGCTTCTTTACGCAGCTGCTCCGCTTTGTCTGTGCGCTCCCATGGAAGGTCAACATCGTGACGTCCAAAGTGGCCGTACGCAGCAGTTTGTTTGTAGATCGGACGGCGCAAATCAAGCATTTTGATAATGCCGGCAGGTCGTAAATCAAAGTTATTGCGAACAACTTCAATCAGTTTTTCCTCAGAAGCTTTTCCTGAACCGAATGTGTTGATTGAGATTGACACAGGCTGTGCAACACCGATCGCGTAAGCAAGCTGTACTTCGCAAGAATCAGCAAGCTCAGCCGCAACGATGTTTTTCGCAACGTATCTTGCCGCATAAGCTGCAGAACGGTCTACCTTCGTCGCGTCCTTACCTGAGAACGCGCCTCCGCCGTGGCGTGCATAGCCGCCGTACGTATCAACGATGATTTTGCGTCCTGTAAGTCCCGCATCCCCTTGAGGGCCTCCGATTACGAAACGTCCTGTAGGGTTGATGAAATATTTTGTTTCTTCATCAATCAGCTCTTCAGGAACAACCGGATTGATGACATGTTCTTTAATGTTGCGCTGAATTTGCTCAAGTGTAATTTCAGGATGATGCTGAGTTGAAATAACAATCGCGTCAATGCGGACTGGTTTGTTATTTTCATCGTACTCAACCGTTACCTGTGTTTTGCCGTCAGGGCGAAGGTACGGAAGAATATCTTCTTTACGGACTTCACTTAGGCGGCGGGCTAATTTATGGGCAAGTGAAATTGGAAGAGGCATAAGCTCTTTCGTTTCGTTGCACGCATAACCGAACATTAATCCTTGGTCACCCGCACCAATCGCTTCAATTTCTTCGTCGCTCATTGTGCCTTCACGGGCTTCAAGCGCTTGGTCTACGCCCATCGCGATATCAGCAGACTGCTCATCAATTGATGTTAAAACCGCACAAGTTTCCGCATCAAATCCGTATTTTGCACGTGTGTATCCGATTTCTTTAATGGTTTGGCGAACCGTTTTCGGAATGTCAACATACGTAGAAGTTGTGATCTCTCCGCTTACAAGAACCAAACCTGTTGTCACAGATGTTTCACAAGCAACACGCGCGTTAGGGTCTTTCTTTAAAATTTCATCTAAAATGCTGTCAGAAATCTGGTCACAGATTTTATCCGGATGCCCCTCCGTAACAGATTCTGATGTAAATAAACGACGATTTTTACTCATGATTTGCTTCCTCCTGCACAAGGCCTCCCGAAAGACCTTGTATATATGATACGGAACTCGCTCCCTCTTATACAATGTACAGTTATATTAGAGAATGTTAATTGGCATATTTATGAAATAAAAAAACCTTTTCCATCGAGGAAAGGGTTTGGTCTTTGTGCCTTTCACTCTTATCGCTCAAGGAATCATACAACCTTGCAACAGGTTAGCACCTTGGTTGTCTCACTCAGTTGAACATAATAAATAACAGAGAAACCGGTTGCTGGGCTTCATAGGGCCTGTCCCTCCGCCAGCTCGGGATAAGAGTATCCGCTCAATGAAATATCTTATCGTAAAAGGGTTTGCAATGTCAATATGATTCAGAAGAAATAGGCACCTATATTGAGGGAAAACAATGGAAATGCACACACAAAAAATAATAAATAGTATAGACTATTTGAAAATATATGTTATACTAATTCACAATTAGCAAAACACAAAAAACGATAAAGGAAGGTTTCATATGAACTCAGTTGATTTGACCGCTGATTTACAAGCCTTATTAACATGTCCAAATGTGCGTCATAATTTATCTGCAGCACAGCTAACAGAAAAAGTCCTCTCCCGAAACGAAGGCATTTTAACATCCACAGGTGCTGTTCGCGCGACAACAGGCGCTTACACAGGACGCTCACCTAAAGATAAATTCATCGTGGAGGAAGAAAGCACGAAAAATAAGATCGATTGGGGCCCGGTGAATCAGCCGATTTCAGAAGAAGCGTTTGAGCGGCTGTACACGAAAGTTGTCAGCTATTTAAAGGAGCGAGATGAGCTGTTTGTTTTCGAAGGATTTGCCGGAGCAGACGAGAAATACAGGCTGCCAATCACTGTCGTAAATGAATTCGCATGGCACAATTTATTTGCGCGGCAGCTGTTTATCCGTCCGGAAGGAAATGATAAGAAAACAGTTGAGCAGCCGTTCACCATTCTTTCTGCTCCGCATTTCAAAGCGGATCCAAAAACAGACGGCACTCATTCCGAAACGTTTATTATTGTCTCTTTCGAAAAGCGGACGATCTTAATCGGCGGAACTGAGTATGCCGGTGAAATGAAGAAGTCCATTTTCTCCATTATGAATTTCCTGCTGCCTGAAAGAGATATTTTATCTATGCACTGCTCCGCCAATGTCGGTGAAAAAGGCGATGTCGCCCTTTTCTTCGGACTGTCAGGAACAGGCAAGACCACCCTGTCGGCAGATGCTGACCGCAAGCTGATCGGTGACGATGAACATGGCTGGTCTGATACAGGCGTCTTTAATATTGAAGGCGGGTGCTACGCTAAGTGCATTCATTTAAGCGAGGAAAAGGAGCCGCAAATCTTTAACGCGATCCGTTTCGGGTCTGTTCTCGAAAATGTCGTTGTTGACGATGATACACGCGAAGCCAATTATGATGATTCCTTCTATACTGAAAACACGCGGGCAGCTTACCCGATTCATATGATTGACAACATCGTGACTCCAAGCATGGCCGGCCATCCGTCAGCAATTGTATTTTTGACGGCTGATGCATTCGGAGTCCTGCCGCCGATCAGCAAACTAACGAAGGAGCAGGCCATGTACCATTTCTTGAGCGGTTACACAAGTAAGCTTGCCGGAACCGAACGTGGTGTAACGTCTCCTGAAACGACGTTCTCTACATGCTTCGGCTCACCGTTCCTGCCGCTTCCTGCTCACGTCTATGCTGAAATGCTCGGCAAAAAGATCGATGAACACGGCGCAGACGTTTTCTTAGTCAATACCGGCTGGACCGGGGGCGGCTACGGCACAGGCGAACGAATGAAGCTTTCTTACACTAGAGCAATGGTCAAAGCAGCGATTGAAGGTAAATTAGAGGATGCTGAAATGATAACTGACGATATTTTCGGCCTGCACATTCCAGCACATGTTCCTGGCGTTCCTGATCATATCCTTCAGCCTGAAAATACGTGGACCAACAAGGAAGAATACAAAGAAAAAGCAGTCTACCTTGCAAATGAATTCAAAGAGAACTTTAAAAAGTTCGCACATACCGATGCCATCGCCCAGGCAGGCGGCCCTCTCGTATAAAAAACAAAAGCCAAGAGCAATTATGCTCTTGGCTTGTTTTAATTGACGGAATGCAAAGAAGTCAGCTTGTATGTAATGATGGTCCGGCCTTCTTCCCATTGAAGCTTCTGCACTTCAGCTGTGCCTGACTTTTCGCCAAACTTTGTTTTGCGTACATCCATTGGAATCTCCATCGGATATACTCGGTATCCGTCCTTCTCTAACGTGAATATATTTTCATCTATGCGAACTTCTTTTCCTTTTGTCACAATCAGTGTATTAAATTCAACAGGCATTCCCAAAGTGAAATCCCCTTTCGTTCTCTTTTTTCTTTATCATAACATATTTCACTGTCAGCGGTTTTTCATCCATTGTGTGAGCTGCCGCACGATACGCCGGTTTTCTTTTGGCGGGAAATAATGTGTGAATGTACTGTAGTACCATGTCTCCACCGGCTTATGCAGTTGTTTTAGCTTCTCTTCAAATAAATAGGAATGCTGAATCGAAACATTTTGGTCTTTTTCTCCATGGATTAACAGCACGGGTGCCTGAATTTTGTTTACTTGGTCAAACGGTGTCCTCCATTGATATTCCTCAGGCACCTTTTTCGGTGTTCCGCCGATGACTCTTTTCATCATTCGCCGCAAATCCTGCCGCTCCTCATATGTAAGAATCATATCACTGACGCCTCCCCAGGAAACAAATGAAGCTGCCTGCCCGCCCATTTCGATCGCAGTGAGCATTCCCATAATTCCGCCGCGGGAAAAGCCGAAGATATGAATTCTGTCCTTCTTGACATTTGGGTGCTGCTGAAGCAGGCGAAAAGCAGAAAATGCATCCTCCCTGTCTTCTCCGGCAAAATCCTCATTGCCTTCTCCTCCTTGATTTCCTCTGTAAAAAGGAGCAAACACCACAAACCCTTGGGATGCAAACTGGATAATCCGGCCCGGCCGAACCATGCCCACGCTTTTAATCCCGCCGCGCAAATATAAAAATCCGTCATATTGTCCCGGTTCCGCTGGCTCAGCCAGAAGCCCCTTAACCCGTAATCCATTTGACAGATAGCAGATCGTATACAAACGCACATGCTGGCTTGGCGACGGAAATCTTCTTTTCTCTACAATCAAAACAGCCGCCTCCTTTTTTTCTATATGCTTTCCTTACTCCAAAATTACATCCGGAGAACCTGGTTAGGCATTCACACATTTTTATACCCATCATACGATATGTAAAGCAAAAAAGGATATTAACTTGATGCGAAATAAGGAGGTTGTCTATGTGAACAGATGGTTAAGGCTGAGCTTCGCCTGTGTCGGCAGTATCTTTCTGATGTTCGCCCTGGCGGCTTGCAAGCAGGAAGAAACGCTCACAAAAGTCAAGGTAGCTGAAGTGACCCATTCAATTTTTTACGCACCTTTATATGTTGCTGAGTCTAAAGGGTTTTTTAAAGAAGAAGGGCTTGATGTCGATGTGAATACGACCTGGGGCGGAGACAAAACGATGACATCGCTTCTTTCCAACGGCTCCGACATCGCGCTTGTCGGGTCAGAAACATCTATTTATGTCGAAGCGCAAGGGGCTAAAGATCCCGTCATTAATTTCGCCCAGCTGACTCAGACAGACGGAACGTTTCTTGTCGCGAGAGAAGATGTTGAACACTTCGACTGGGATCAGTTGAAAGGAAAAACGTTTCTCGGTCAGCGAAAAGGCGGCATGCCGCAAATGGTCGGCGAGTATGTACTGAACAAACATAAGATTGACCCGCATAAGGATATAGACCTCATCCAGAACATAGACTTCGCCAATATTGCCAATGCGTTTGCTTCTGGAACCGGTGAGTATGTACAGCTCTTTGAACCGCAGGCTTCTCTCTTTGAGAAAAAAGGCATCGGCCATATCGTGGCTTCATTCGGAGAAGAATCAGGAGAGGTTCCTTATACGACTTTTATGGCGAAACAAAGCTATTTGAAGAAAAATGAAGACACAGCCGTCAAGTTTACAAAGGCCATTTATAAGGCGCAGCAGTGGGTTGAAAACCATTCTGCGAAGGACATCACAGATGCCATTAAAGATGAATTTGATGATACCGACCCAGACGTCATCGAAACATCCATTGAACGCTATAAAAAACAGCATTCATATTCACCAGACCCTCTGCTTAACGAAAAAGAATGGGAGCTTCTCCAAACCATTATGGATCAATCGGGAGAACTGCCGAAGCACATTCCATACAATCAGCTTGTAAATAAAGAAATTGCTGAAAAAGTCACCTCGGAGAAATAGGAGGCGCCATCTATGTCTTTCTTACATGTCGACCATGTAACCCATACTTATTTTTCTATTAAAGAAAAAACAACGGCTGTGCGGGATATTCATTTCGATGCCGAAAAAGGTGATTTCATCTCATTTCTCGGCCCAAGCGGCTGCGGAAAAACAACACTGCTTTCCATTATTGCCGGTTTGATTGAGCCATCAGAAGGCAGAGTTCTGATTGAAGGCCGTGAGCCGAATCAAAAAGAACATAATATTGGCTATATGCTTCAGCAGGATTACTTATTTCCCTGGAAATCTATCGAGGAAAATGTGCTTCTCGGTTTAAAAATCGCCGACACGCTGACAGAAGAAAGCAAAGCCGCTGCACTCGGTCTATTGCCGGAGTTCGGCCTCATAGATGTGGAGAAAAAATATCCGAAAGAGCTGTCAGGCGGGATGCGCCAGCGGGCTGCGCTTGCAAGAACACTTGCGCCTAACCCTAGTCTGCTTTTGCTGGATGAGCCATTTTCCGCGCTTGATTTTCAGACAAAGCTGTCTTTGGAAAACCTGGTATTCCGCACATTAAAGGAATATCAAAAAACAGCAGTGCTTGTCACTCATGATATAGGGGAAGCGATAGCGATGAGCGATACGATCTTTTTATTTTCAAATCAGCCGGGCACCATCCATCAGATTTTTACCATTCCTAAGGAATTGGCCGCGATGTTGCCTTTTGACGCCCGTCAGGAACCTTCCTTCCAGACACTGTTTCAAACGATATGGAAGGAGCTGAATTCTCTTGAGAAACAGCAAAGAAACCATTGATCTGCTTCACGAGCAGTATCAATTCAAACAGAAAAAGGAAAAGTGGAAGGTCCATTCCTTTCAGCTTGCCATATTTATTCTCTTTTTCTCGGGCTGGGAAATCTCCAGCAGGCAGGGCTGGATCGATCCGCTGATCTTCAGCTCTCCATCAGCTGTGTGGCGATTATTGCTGGAGAAACTTGGTGACGGTTCTTTACTGTCACACATCGGCGTCACTTTATTTGAAACGGTGCTTGGCTTTTTGCTCGGGACGTTTATGGGCACGTGCCTCGCCGCTTTGTTATGGTGGTCTAACCGACTTGCCAGAATTTTAGATCCGTATCTTGTGATTTTGAACGCAATGCCGAAAGTGGCCCTGGGCCCGATCCTGATTGTCGCGCTCGGTCCCAGTTTTATCAGCATCATTGCGATGGGAGCCATCATCAGCGTCATTATCACAACCATCGTTGTCTACACCGCCTTCCAAGAGGTCGACGAAAACTATACGAAAGTCATGAAAACATTCGGCGCAAAAAAGTGGGTTATTTTTAAAGAAGTCATACTGCCTGCATCCTCCCCCGCGATTATTTCAACACTAAAAGTGAACGTCGGTTTATCATGGGTTGGCGTTATTGTAGGGGAATTCCTCGTTTCGAAGGTCGGATTAGGATATATGATTATTTACGGATTCCAAGTCTTCAATTTTACACTCGTCTTCTTAAGCCTGCTGATCATCGCCATCTTCGCCACTCTGATGTATCAGGGCGTCGAGCTGCTGGAAAAGAAATGGACGAAGGGGAGGACATAAAAAACCCGGCACATGTGCCGGGTTTTTTATTCAATCCATCCAGATTCTTTCAGTTTTTTCAAGCTGATCGGAAGAACGGAATCCTTCATAATAAAGCTGAATTTTTTATTGCGGGAAAGGTTCTCCGGCAGCTCGTGAAACAAAACCGGGCCTTTCGTTTCAAAGTAATCAGCCTGCTTTTCAAGCTTTTCTATATCTGCAAAATATATATTTTTCACAATCACTTTTTCTTTTCCGAGAACTTTATACTGTCCGAGATACTTGAGGCTTTTGACTCTCGCGCCCGTCTCTTCCTTTACTTCCCGGAGCGCAGCCTCTTCTGCGCACTCCATCGGCTCTACTTTCCCGCCTGGAAACTCATAGCCTCTGTCCTCATGTTCTGTTAAAAGCCATTTGCCGCCAAAACGGCAAATCACCCAGACATGCTTCGGGCTGTCCGAGAAAGGCTGATCGTCAAAGGAAAGCTGAACAGTATTCTGATAATAATCTTTAAACTCGTACATGTTTATCCCTCAAATCCGTTCCTAGCTATCTTCCATACATCATACCACAGTTACGTTTCTTCGGAAGCCTTTTATCAAAAAATAAGGGAAACCCAGCACGCCGTCAGGTTCTGCATGCAGACTAGCTCGTACAGTTTTTTGCGATAGCTTTTGCCGAAAAGTGCGGCCGACGCTCTGGGCTTTATTATGACCCTCGAACAGGGAAAAGTTACGGTTTGCGCTTAAATTTATTTTTTAACGTTTCTAAAAGATCGACAAGCATCTGGGGAACCGGTATGCCAAGAGAGCTGGCTGTCACAACAATTTGCACAGATTCATAAAGAATATAAAACATAATAGCCAAGTCACGAATTGATCCCTGTGTATTCAGCAGCTGATCAAAAAAGTGGCATACAGAGATCAGAGCCAGCGTGACTAATTTTTTGACAAGCCGGGCAAATATCTTTTTAAATGACAGTTTGTGAATAATGGTTTCCTTCAAAGT
This sequence comes from Bacillus sp. SJZ110, assembly GCF_006715455.1. Lineage (NCBI taxonomy): Bacteria > Bacillati > Bacillota > Bacilli > Caryophanales > Bacillaceae > Bacillus > Bacillus sp. SJZ110. Next base: position 272,170 of record NZ_VFNF01000005.1, read on the forward strand.
CGTACTGATAAATTCAATTGCCATAAGAGAGAGCAAAATCAGAAATGAATACTGAAAACCTCCAAAGAAAAAACCCGCTGCTGAAACGCTGACTGCTAAAAACGAAAAGATGCCAAAGTCTCTATCCATTTATCCCAACATCCTTTCACAGAAACGGCCTTACGATATTCTATGGTAAACAAGCCGAACGGTTTGGATTTTTCAGAAAAATGGACTGGTTGTCGCCTATTTTTAAGATACAAAAAGAAAAGCCGGACGTCTTTTTTAAGACATCCGGCCGTTCTATTTTTGAGTTTAACCTAGGTAAGCTTTTAGCATCCAGTTATGTTTTTCAATATTTTGATGGATCGCAAGAAGCATGTCCCCTGTTGTTTCGTCACCGACTTCATCAGCTAAATCCATGCCGTTTTTCAGTTCTTCCGCGATGACTGTGAAATCATCATATACGCTTTGAACCATTTGTTCAGCTGTTTCATTTCCAGCAGCTTCTTTGACAGAAGCCGTTTCTAAGGATTCCTTCATTGTTGCAATCGGTTTTCCGTTCAGCGCCAAAAGACGTTCTGCTAAGTCATCAATATAAGTTGCCGTTTCATTGTACAGCTCCTCAAACTTTTCATGAAGAGTGAAGAAATCTTTTCCTTTCACATACCAGTGATAATTATGTAGTTTCACATACATGACTGTCCAGTTGGCTACTTGTTTGTTCACTGCTTGAATCAATTGTTCTGACATGGTATCTCCTCCTTGTTATATGACTATGTATACCCTTAATATCGTACGCTAAAACCTCTTTTTTACCCTTATCTGTCACGATTTCTTCTATTATGCTACAATTGTTAAAAAACGGGAGGTGGAATGTCATGACGCTTCTCATTACGATAAGTATTTTGATTGTGCTGGCTGTTTTGCTTGTAACCATTTGGACGACTGTAAAAGCCTATAATGTAAAGCATACCATTGATCCACCACAAGAAAATCACTCTGATTCACACAATCAATGATGATGTGAATGCTCCTCTTCTGACTGATTGCTGGCAGCATCGGCGTCTCCGACTTGGACTTTTAAGGTCGGCATGCTATGCTGTTTTTTTGCTGTGACATGGGATTGGACAGTGTATACACCATCTTCCTTAAACGTCGTTTCCAATCGGTATACGCCTTTTTCTTGTTTCGCCTTAAACATTTGGCTTGCGTCTTTTTCCCCTTCTTTCCATACTTCAAACTCTACTTCATCGGCATCCGTCACAGCTTCATCACCATATGATACGGCTGCTTCATAAGCAGCGCTTTCTCCGGGATTTACTTTTTCAGGCCCGGTCAGCTTGACATCCAAAACCTCCGGCGTCTCAGCTGTATTTGCTTTGCTTTCACCAGATCCGCATCCATTAAGCAATAAAGCAGAAAAAAGCAGAACAACCAACATCTTTTTCATGCCATCACCCTTTCATCGTTTACCTAAATAGTAGCAAACGCTTACAGCAAATGGTACATAAAATATGAGACGTCACAAAAAAGACCTTTTTGCTTATGCGCAAAAAGGTCCTTTCTATTTTAGCCAAATACTTTTAGCAATTCTTCTTTATCCTGTGAAAGCCAGAAACGCATTAAACGTTTAGCGCCTTCCAGATCATGAAGCTTCGCTTGGCCGCACTGCTTTTCATTCGCAGCTGGTATTTCTGTAATCTCTACCGCTTCCTTCATTGTGTCTTCAAGCAGATCAACGATTTCCGCTGATGTCGGCTCTCCGCTCACAACTAGATAATAGCCTGTCTGGCAGCCCATTGGAGAAATATCAATGATATCAAAATGATCGTATTTCTCAGCGTGAGAACGAATCGTAAACGCGAGCAAATGCTCGAGTGTGTGAATGGTGTCAGGCTTCATCGCCTGTTTATTTGGCTGGCAAAAACGAATGTCAAATTTATTTACAACGCCGTCTGTTCCCACTTTATGCACGCCGCAATGTCTTACATATGGAGCAACAACCGCATTATGATCAAGCTCAAAACTTTCTACTGAAGGCATAATGGCACTCTCCCCTTTTTTAAAAATGTAATTTCATTATAACATACTTTTCCGATAAGAATTATTGATTAACTTTTCAATCTGTGTTTTTTTTCTTATACTTGCATCAGAAAGGTTGCTGAAGAAATATGAAAACCCTATTCATCGCTCTGATCAGAGGATATCAAAAATTCATCTCGCCCCTGACACCGCCAACGTGCCGCTTTTATCCGACCTGTTCCCAATATGGAATCGAAGCGATTAAAACACATGGCGCTTTAAAAGGCGGATGGCTGACAATCAAACGGATTTTGAAATGCCACCCGTTCCATCCGGGAGGAGTCGATCCCGTTCCTGAAAAGAAACAAAAACATTAATTGTTATAACCGTTTACGATAAGATCCAGTTTTCCGGTTTTAGGATCAATGACTAAGCCATGGACCGGAACGTTTTCAGGGAACAGCGGGTGATGTTTAATAACGTCTACGCTGTCTTTCACACTCGCTTCCACTGAATCAAAGCTTTTAAACCATTGATCAAAGTCTACACCGGAGTACTTTATTGTTTCGATGCGTTCTTCCGGAATCCCTCTTGCTTTGATTTTTTCAAGCATGCTTTTGCTGCTGATTTTGCTCATGCCGCAATCGTGATGCCCGATCACACACACCTCATCTGCATTCAGCTCGTACACTGCGACGAGTAAACTTCTCATGATGCTTCCGAATGGGTGTGTCACAAGCGCACCGGCACTTTTAATGATTTTCACATCACCATTTCGCAAATTCATCGCATGCGGCAGCAGTTCAACCAGACGAGTGTCCATGCAAGAAAGAATCGCCATTTTTTTATCTGGAAATTTTGATGTTTGATACTTTTCATACTCTCTTTGTTCAGTAAATGTCTTGTTAAATTCAAGAATATCATTTAGAAGACTCATGTTCGTTGTCCCTTTCTATTCTTTTTACTCTTCAATATATCACAACCCTTGTTTATTCGTCATAATAAAAAAAGACAAACCCTCTGGTCTGCCTTATTTCCCCATGTTATAGCGTTTTTTGAACTGCTCAACTCGTCCGCCTTTTTCATTGAATTTCTGGCGGCCAGTATAAAACGGATGCGTGTCAGAGCTTACTTCTACTTTAATGACAGGATATGTGTTTCCGTCTTCCCACTCTGCTGTTTCATTAGATGTTTTCGTAGAGGTGCTGAGAAAACGGTAGCCGCTGTTGACATCCTGAAATATCACTTTGTGGTTCTTCGGATGAATTCCTTCTTTCATGTGAATCTCCTTTCAATAAATCGTAATAATTACGTTTTATTTTATAACCTTACAAACGTTTTGTCAATCTTCTTATATCCTTCCCTCTGTTTTCACATCGTAAACCTCATGGCATTTAAGAATAGGAAGAATAATCTAACCGAGGAAGCAAATAATAAACCCAAAATACATACAGAACGTCTTTTTAGAAAGGTGGTTTACGATTGTGGATGATTTAGTTTTGGCCAGAAGCCTCTTTGGCACGACAATGGGCTTTCATATCATTTTCGCAACGCTTGGAGTCGGTCTCCCGCTCATGATTTTAGTGGCGGAATTGATCTATCAAAAAACGAAAGATGACCATTATGCGATCATGGCGAAAAGATGGACGAAAGCACAAGCCGTTTTGCTGGGGGTCGCCATACCGACCGGAACGATCGCGGGCACTCAGCTCGCGCTTTTATGGCCGGGATTTATGGAAGTCATCGGCCGGGTCATGTCCCTGCCGTTTCAAATTGAAATCTATGCTTTTTTTGTTGAAGCCCTATTCATGTCGATTTATGTATACGCTGCAGACCGTTTGTCACCTGCAATGAGGATTGTTGCTGTTTTCTTTGTGTTAGTCGGGGCAGCAGCATCAGCTGTTCTGATTACGAATGTTCACGCTTTTGAAGGTACGCCCGCCGGTTTTAAAATTTTAAACGGAAAAATTACAGATGTTGACCCGTGGGCTGCGTTTTTTAATCCTAGCTTTTTTATCACTGCCGGCCATGTCGTGCTGTCCGCGTTTATGACCGGTGCGTTTATCGTGGCTTCTGTTGCGGCGTATAAAATGATCCGGACGAGGAAAAAGGAAAAGGTCTATCGCTTTCACCGGAAAGCCCTTTTGCTCGCACTGACGATCGGCGGTATTTTTTCATTGCTGACCGCTTTGAACGGACACGAATCTGCACAGATGCTGTACGAATACCAGCCCGAAAAATTAGCCGGTGCGGAAGGCCTGTTTGAAACAAGATCCCACGCCCCGCTCGCTATCGGCGGTTTTACCGACCCGAATGAAGAAAAAGTAAAATGGGCAATCGAGATTCCATGGGCTTTAAGCTTTTTGGCAGCGAACCGTTTTGACACTGTTGTAAAGGGATTAAATGCATTTCCGAGAGATGAATGGCCGCCGCTTTTCATTCACACGCTGTTTAATGCGATGGTCGGTGTAGGCATGCTGCTTATTCTTTATTCCATTATCGGTGTGGTCTGGAGAAAGGTGCTTAAGAAAGACCGTTTCCCAACGTGGCTTTTGGTCATTTTCATGACAGCAGGCCCTTTTAGTCTCATCGGCATTGAATTCGGCTGGATTTTCGCATGTACGGGGAGGCAGCCTTGGGTCATCTATCATCTGTTGAAAACGTCAGATGTCGTAACAACGACTGGTTCGATCGGGGTGCTGTTCTTATTTTTCACATTTGTTTATGCCGTGTTAGGCGCAGCTGTCGTCTACGTGCTGCTGTATTATTTCCGCAAGCACCCGGTTGACGAAGATTTAAATACAGCGGAGTCGTAATGGCTCCGCAAACAGGAAACCAAATGGAAGGAAGATCGACAAATGGAGATTTCAACTGACGCTCTGATCGCCATCTCAATTATCTGGGGCTTTGTGTTTATTTACGCCGTCATGGCGACAATGGATTTTGGAGCGGGATTTTGGTCTATGATCTATTTAAATAAGGAGCATATGAAGGCCACCGATATTGCGAATCGCTTTTTGTCCCCGACTTGGGAGGTCACAAACGTCTTTATTGTGGCCATCGTCGTGGCGCTTTTCAGTTTTTTCCCCGGCGCGACATTTGTGCTCGGAACCGTTTTATTAATTCCCGGAAGCATGATTTTGCTGCTTTTAGCGATTCGAAGCGGATTTCTCGTTTTTTCAAATACAGCAAAGGAGCGGAAAACGCTAAGATATATTTCCGGCATCTCCGGCTTTATCATTCCTGCTATTTTAATTTTGGTGCTTCCTGTGACACACGGAGGGTTTATAGAAAAAACGGATGGAATCTATAACTTAAATATGTCTAAAATCTTTTCAAGCCCCAACGCCTATTCATTTATCGGATTTGCGATTTTAAGCACCTTATTTTTGTCCTCGCTGCTGCTTGCAGATGTTTCAAATGTGGCAGAGGAACAGGATGCGTACCGAGCCTACAGAAAAAGCGCCCTGATTACCGGCCCGATTTCACTGTTGTTTGCTGTATGCATCATGGTAACAATGCGGAATGAAGCAAACTGGCTGTACAGCGGAATGATGAATGATTTTACTTGGATTATTGCATCGTTCATTACATTTGTCATTGCTGGAATCGCCCTTTTTCTGCCTAATAAGAGCTTTGGGCAAAACATCGGAAAACCGCGGCTTGCACTTGTCGCGATTGGGATACAGTATTTTCTCGCAAGCTACGCGTACGGGCGGGCGCATCTTCCGTATATGATTTATCCTGATGTGACAGTCATGTCAGGCTTCACAGAGCCAGCAACGTTCAGGGCGCTGTTTGCGACTTATATCGTTGCATTTATCATTCTATTTCCGGGCTTTTATTTCTTCTGGAAAATGTTTATGCGAGATAAACGCTATATCCGCCAGGAGGAATAGAGGGCAAGCCAGCCGGCTATACTAATCCAGAACCTTTATAAGGAGGGGATGGCATGGAGCAGAAAATTCTATGTGAGGTCAACAACTGTTCTTATTGGGGCAAAGGTAACAAATGCACCGCTGATGCCATTTATGTTGTCAGCCATACTGGTGAAACGGCTGAAAACAGCCGGGAAACAGACTGCAAAACGTTTAAGCCGCATGATTTATAATTAAAAGAAAGAGCTGCATCAGCCAGCTCTTTCTTTTTGCATGTTGAGTGTTCTCAGCTTTTTAGTTATGACCCCGTTTGCAGGTGAAAACAAAAAGGCGCTTGCATAACATACACCTGTCATGGCTGCCATCGCTCCTGAAATCGAAACATTAAGCCACGTTGCGAAGAAATAGCCCATGACCGCCGACAGCCCGCCAATCAACGCGCTGAGAATCAGCATATAAAGAAGCCGGTCTGTCAACAAATGTGCCGCAGCCGGCGGAACAATCAGCATGGCCACAACCAATACGGCACCAACCGAATCAAAGGAAGCAACAGTCGTCAGGGACAGCATGCCCATTTGCACGTAATGAATGAGCAAAACTGGTATTCCCAAGGCTAAAGCCATTTGAGGATCAAACGAAGCGATTTTAAACTCCTTATAGCACACACTGATCAACACTACGTTTAAAACCAGAACAGATGTCAGCATCCAAAACGCTTTCGGCCCAATATCAACCCCGAATACCGTCACCGTATTCCACGGCACAAAAGCGATTTCTCCCATTAACGAGTGCTCAATATCGAGATGGACATTCGCTCCATACACAGAAAGCAAAATAACCCCGATTGCAAATAAGGATGTAAACACAACTCCTATGGCAGCATCTGATTGAACCCCCTTGCTATGAAGAAGCTGAACCAAGAAAGCCGTTAACAGACCGGTTGCGGCTGCGCCAATAAACATAGAAATCCCATCGAGACTTCCCGTCACTAGAAAAGCGCCGACAATGCCAAGCAACACTGTATGACTGATTGCGTCGGCCAGCATCGCCATGCTTCTCAGCACAAGAAATGTGCCGATCAATCCGCAGCTTACACCGACTAATACACCGGTAGCTATAATCCATGCTTCAAAACTCATTTGCGATCTGTCCCTTCTCGGCATCATGAGACGCTTTTCGACGCTCAGGCATCCGTCCATACAGCTTTAAGAGTGAATAAAGCCGCTCTCTCGTTTCTCTCGGTAAACGGTCCGGGTCAAAGCAGTCTTGATCGGATTCTATATTGGCAAGTTCCATTTCATGCATGAGATACACTTCATACATCCGCTGCTTCAAAGCTGTGTGATAGCCTTTTTCTATCCCTTTGCTTGTGATTTGCCAAATCCCATTTTCGATACGCTCAATGCACCTCTCTTGTTCCAAGTCATTTAATGCCTTAAGGCATAATGAAGGGGATAGGCGTCTTTTCTTTCTTACACTTTCAACAGTTACACAAAGATTATTCTTTTCATACTGTTCATAAATCTCCAAAAGCACTTGCTCCCTGCTTGTTCTGCGCCGCAGCCTCATCAGCCTTATGGCTTTAGCAGCCAACCCCCGCTTAGGCGCGCAAATCATTGAAAAAAGAAAGAGCAGCGTTGCAGATAAGATCATTAATGGCCCTGTCGCCATTCCCTTCATCGTGGTGCTAAGCAGGGTTCCGGCCACGCCGCTGACCCCGCCTGTAATCCCGGCAATGACGATCATCCCGGTTAATCGTTCGGTCCAATATCTCGCAGCTATGGCAGGTGTAATCAGCATAGCCGCCATTAATATCACACCAACAGTCTGAAGCCCAATGACGACAGCACAGACAATCAGACAAGCCAAAAGCCCGTTTAAAAAACGCACAGGGATTCCTAATCCCTTTGCAAACGCGAGATCAAAAGTAATCAATGTAAATTCCTTAAAGAAAACAATACATAGGAGCAGCAGAGCAGCGGATATTCCTGCAATAAGGATGATATCCTGCCTGACCAATGAAGCAGCCTGGCCGAATAAAAAAGAATCAAGCCCGCTTTGGCTTCCCGCCCCCTGTTGCTGAATATATGTCAGCAGAATGATCCCGACGCCAAAAAACACAGAAAGAACAATCCCGATCGCCGAGTCCTCCTTTGTTTTTGAAAGCCGCGGAATCAGCTGAATACAAAACGTTCCGAGCAGCCCGGCGAGCGCCGCACCCAGCAAAAAGAAAGGCAGTGATTTTTGCCCAGTGAACAGAAAAGCGAGACACACTCCCGGCAGAGCTGAATGGGCCATCGCATCGCCGATTAAACTTTGCTTTCTCAGCAGCACAAAGCTGCCCAAAACACCGCTTGCCATCCCGAGCAAAAGCGTACCGGCCAGCACCCACTGTGTATTCGGAAGCTGGAGCTGCAGCCACAAACTTTCAAACATCGCGCTCACTCCTTATGTCCTTCTGCCAGCACTTTATCTTTTAAAAACGTAAGCCTTCCTCCATATGTTTTTTGCAGGTTTTCGATCGTAAAAACGTTTTCCGCCGGTCCGAAAGCGATTTTTCTTAAATGAAGAAGTAAAATCCAATCGAAATAATCCTCGGCGGTCTGCAGGTCATGATGGACGACAAGCACGGTTTTTCCTTTTTCTTTGAGTTCTGCCAACAGTGTCATAATCGCCCGCTCCGTCGCTGCATCGACACCTGCAAACGGTTCATCCATAAAATAAATGTCAGCGTTCTGGCAGAGTGCCCGGGCAAGAAACACCCGCTGCTGCTGGCCGCCTGACAGCTGGCTGATCTGCCTCTTCGCATAATCAAGCATCCCGACTTTTGCTAATGCGGCCTTAGCCATCTCCACATCCGCTTTCTTTGGCCTCTTTAATAAACCGATTCTCCCGTATCTTCCCATTAGGACGACATCGAGCGCGCTTGTGGGGAAATCCCAGTCAACCGAGCCGCGCTGCGGAACATATCCGATTCTGGTCCGCTGATCCTTATAGTCTTTGCCGTAAATAGAGATGTCTCCGGAAGCACGGGGCACAAGACCGAGAATCGTTTTGATCAAGGTTGATTTTCCTGCGCCGTTTGGGCCGATAATGCCAATAAGTTTTCCTTCCGGTACCTGCAGCGAAATGTCCTGCAGTACAGGCTTTTTATGATAAGCAACCGTCACATTATCAAGCTCAACAGGGAACATATCCTCCACCTCTTTTCTTTATTTAAGCGCTTTAGTAATCGTGTTGATATTGTGGCGGAACATTCCTTCGTATGTACCTTCTTTTGTGCCCTTTTCACCCATGGCATCCGAATAAAGCTGACCGCCGATTGTGACTGTATGGCCTTTTTCTTTAGCGCCTTCCACCACTGCATTGATTGATTTTTCAGATACACTGCTTTCTACGAACACAGCTTTTATTTGTTTTTCTGTCAGAAGATCAACCAGCTCCTGAACATCCCTTAATCCATAGTCCGAATCTGTGCTGAGTCCCTGCAGGCCTTTTACCTTAAATCCATACTCATTCCCAAAGTACGCAAACGCATCATGAGCAGTCACAAGCACACGGCTTTTCTCCGGAATATGTGCGATCTCTTTACGCGACCACTTATCTAAATATTGCAAATCTTCTTTGTACTCTTTGGCATTTTTCCGAAAGGCATCTGCGTGCTGAGGCATTGCTTTGCTGAATTGCGCTTCAATTTCATCCACCGCATAGATCCATAACGGAATGCTGAACCAGACGTGGGGATCAAACGTCTTGCCTTCCCCCGCGGGAATAAGCTTATTTTTCGGAATGGCCGCAGCTACTGCCGTCGCTTGTTTTTGTTCGCCGATTTTTTGGAGGACATCCTCCATTTTCCCTTCCAAATGCAACCCGCTGTACAGAACAACATCGGCAGACATTAATTTTTTCGTATCACCTTGGGAAGCTTTGTAGAGGTGCGGATCAACCCCCGGTCCCATTAAAGAGGTGACTTTTACATGCTTACCTCCGATGTTTTCTGCTGCATCGGCAATTTGAGATGTTGTCGCTGTCACTTGTAATTGCTGATCAGCGCTTTTTCCGGCTGAATCCGTTCCGCATCCCGTTAACGCAAAGGTCGCAAAAAGCACTGCTGCCATCAGCCCTCGTCTCATATTTCTCCTCCTCTTTGCCATCAATGTCCGATTGTTTTATCTTATGTTGTCAGTTCTTAGACATGTGACATTAAATTAGCCAAAAGCATGTTTTATTTACACAGGACAAAAAGTTTCCTTTGTGCAAAATTATCGCGTTTGACCATTTTTGTCAAGCTGATTTACATAAAAAAACCGGCTGGGTCAGCAGCCGGTCCAAACGAGAAGGGATGTATTCAACGAACACTTTTACTGTAACAGCACAGTGTCATTTATTCAAAATAGCAAAATTCTTTTTTCTTACCCATGCTGTGTGAAAACATCCATTTTGGTCACATATTTTCGCATAATGTCTTGATTCACCTCAACCCCTAAACCAGGCTGTTTTGACACAGAAATAAATCCATTATCAATACGAATATCAGGGGTTACAATATCTTCATCCCAATATCGTGAGGATGAAGATATATCGCCAGGTATTGTGAATTGAGGCAGTGAAGCAAGCGCCACGTTCTGCGCTCTTGATATGCCTGTTTCCAGCATTCCGCCGCACCAAACCTGCATATGATGCTCTTTGCATAAATCATGAATTTTTAAGGCTTCTGTTAAGCCGCCGACACGAGAAGGTTTTATATTAATAATTTTGCAGCTTCCTAGCTCAATCGCCCGTCTCGCATCATCAACTGAACAAATGCTCTCATCAAGGCAAATGGCCGTTTTCAAATGTTTCTGCAGGTGGCGGTGATCAACGATGTCGTCGGATTGAAGGGGCTGCTCAATCATCATTAAATGGTACTCATCAAGCTCCTTTAAACGGCTGATATCCTTCAATTCGTACGAGGAATTGGCATCGGCCATAAGCGGGATGGTTGGGAATCGGCTGCGGATGGCCTTGACCAATTCCACATCCTGCCCAGGCTGAATTTTAATTTTTATTCTTTGATAGCCTTCTTTTTGATAGCTCTCAATTTCCTTCAGCATATCGTCAAGAGGCGCCAGGCCGACTACCACCCCGGCAGGGACTTTATCCCTTGTTCCGCCCAATGCCTCAGCAAGGGATAAGCCCTTCTTTTTGGCATAGATATCCCATATAGCCGATTCAAGTCCCGCTTTTGCCATCCGGTTTCCTTTATAACGCGCCAGGCTGTCCGGCACTTCTGAAGGGTGATTGAATTCACGGCCGACGACATTTGGGATAAAAAAATCTTTTAGCATATGCAAACATGTTCCAATGGTTTCCTCGGTGTACCAAGGCGAAGAGAAAGCGGAAACTTCTCCCCAGCCTGTGACACCTGTTGTATCAATGGCTTCCACGATCAGAAATTTACGCTCTTGAAGCGTTTCGATACTGTTTTTAAACGGTTTCTTTAAGTTCATGCTCAAATGGTAAAGCGTGATTTTTTCTATTTCGATCATAGCAGTTCTCCTTTACGCGCATCCTTCAGCTGATTTCGCAAGAGCTTATTAGACGCATTGCGCGGCAGGCGGTCAAGCACATAGAATTTTGCCGGAATTTTATACTTCGCCAAGCGTTCTTTACAGTAGTCAGTCAATTCTTCTGCGCTCACAGGCGTGTGAAGGACAAGATAGGCGTGAGGCACTTTCCCCCATTTTTTGTCCTCAGCCCCTGAAACCCCGGCTTCGGCCACAGCGGGGTGTGAAAGCAGCACTGACTCCACTTCGGCCGGATAAATGTTTTCTCCGCCAGAAATGATCAGATCTGAACGTCTGTCTAATACATATAAAAAGCCTTCATTGTCCAAATAACCAAGATCACCTGTTTTCAGCCAGCCATTTTGAAAAGAGGCTTCGTTTGCGCTCTCCCGGTTAAAATAGCTTTTCATGACATTCGGGCCTTTGACCATAATTTCACCGTGTTCAAACGGTTCACATACCTGTCCGTCCCGCTCTATTTTGATTTCACACGAAAACAGCGGTTTCCCCGCAGATCCGAGCTTTTCCATACTGAATTCCGGCGACAGGGTAACAATTTGCGAGCATGTTTCTGTCATTCCATATGACTGAAAGACAGGGAATCCTTTCTCACGGCATTCCTCAAGCAATGGCAGCGGTGCAGGACCGCCGCCGAGAAGAATGCATCTGATGGATTCAGGGCAGCGGTTTGTTTCTTCCAAAAGACTGGCCAGCATAGTCTGCACCGCAGATATCATTGTCACTTCATGCCTGTTGATAGAATCCAGCACATCGCTTACGGAAAAACGCTGGTGAAGCACGACAGTCATTCCATAGATCACAGATTTAAATAATGCGGACAAGCCGCTGATGTGAAAGAGCGGCAATGCGATAAGCCAGCGGTCTTGTTCTGTTATACCCAAATTAAGAGCGGACGACACCGCACTGAAATAATGGTTTCCGAACGTTTGCTGAACTCCCTTGGGCTTTCCTGTCGTACCCGACGTATACATCAGCGTTGCCGTTGCATCCATTTGCATATAAGCCTGGATCTCAATTTCCTCTGCTGCTTCTTTCATCAGTTCATCCACATCAATCGTTTGAACGATGTGTTCATACTCTTTCTTGTTAAAGCTTGAATCTGTCAGTAAAAAGCCGGATCCGGAATCCTCCAGCTGAAACAGCCTTTCATGTGTTGACAGCTTCGTATTCAAAAGCACCGCCTTAACACCAAGCAAAAAACAAGCGTGGACGGCGTATACCATTTCTGCACGGTTTTGGAGCAAAATAGCCGCAGTATCCCCTTTCCGAAGCGAATGAGCGGCAAGCTGTGCCGCCATTCGCTTAGACGCGGCAAATAATTCTGCAAATGTCACGGTTTGGTCTCTATAGATGAGAGCGATTCTCTCAGGTGTCAGCTGTGCCCGCTGCATGAGCCAGTTGGGCTGTTCTGTCAGCATGTCATCATCTCCGAGGTAAAATGTCTGTATTGAAAAGAAAACAGCTTGGACCGCAAAGTCTCAAGCTGTTGGTTTACTAAGTATTGCTGATCACGGGAAACGAGGGAACTGTCCGAAATCAGGTTTGCGTTTTTCCTTAAAGGAATCACGGCCTTCTTTTGCTTCATCTGTTGTGTAGTAAAGAAGGGTAGCATCCCCTGCAAACTGCTGAATTCCAGCAAGTCCGTCTGTGTCCGCGTTAAACGCAGCTTTAAGAAAGCGCAGTGCGGTCGGGCTTTTTTCAAGCATTTCTTCACACCATTTAATCGTTTCTTCTTCAAGCTGTTCCAAAGGAACGACTGTGTTGACAAGACCCATGTCCAGTGCTTCCTGTGCGTTGTACTGACGGCATAGGTACCAGATTTCACGTGCTTTTTTATGCCCTACAATTCGAGCCAGGTAGCCAGAACCGTAACCTGCATCGAAGCTTCCCACTTTAGGGCCTGTTTGTCCAAAAATTGCGTTGTCCGCAGCAATTGTCAAGTCACATACGATGTGAAGCACATGGCCTCCGCCGATCGCATATCCGGACACCATCGCAACAACCGGTTTCGGGATGACGCGGATTAAACGCTGAAGATCCAATACGTTAAGACGCGGGATCTGGTCGTCTCCTACATATCCACCGTGGCCGCGCACTTTTTGGTCTCCGCCAGAACAAAATGCCTTGTCCCCTGCACCGGCAAGCACGATAACCCCAACATTTTGGTCGTCTCTTGCGTCAGCAAACGCATCAATCATTTCAGCAACCGTTTTAGGGGTAAACGCATTATGTACCTCAGGTCGGTTGATTGTTATTTTTGCAATGCCATTATACGTTTCATACAATATCTCATCGTATGTCCGTTTTGTTTTCCATTCAGCCATATGATGACCTCCTTTTATTCTCTATGTGAATGAGTCAGATGCTTGTCAAAAACTCACTCACTATTTTACCAAACAATCGCGGCTGTTCCACATGGACCGTATGTCCTGCTTTTGGAACAATCTCTATTCTACTAGAAGGAAGCATCTTATGCACCTCTTGATTGATGGCGCAAAATTTTTCGTCCCACTCCCCGCAGATCAGAAGTACAGGAACATCTATTTCCTCTACACGGCTCCACAAGGAAGGCTGTGAACCGGTGCCCATGCCTGTTAAACTGTTCGCAAGCCCAATCTTATTGTTCCGCAGACGGCCCGATCGTATCCTGTGCCGAATATCTTCAGCCAGCCTCTGCTGAGATGAAAACAAAGGGATATTCTCCCAATACGCAACAAACGCTTTGAGCCCGTCTCGTAAAATAAAATCAGCAAGCTTCCGGTCCCGCATGATTCGTTCCCGCCGTTCCCCAAGTGTTTTGAGACCCGGCGTCGTGCTTTCAAGCACAAGTGCCGATACCCGCTCGGGATATGTCATCGCAAAAGAGTAAGCAAGCCTTCCTCCCATAGAATACCCAATCAATTTCACTTTGTGAAGTTTTAATTGATCAAAAATCTCGGCAAGGTCAGAAACTTGCCGGCTTGTGCTGTATCTTTTCCCATTCAGCGGGGCATCTGTTTCCCCATGCCCTAAACAATCAATTTTGATCAAGCGGGAATCAGGCAGCATCTCATCAAGAAAATTCCATGATTGTTTGCTGCCGGTAAACCCGTGCAGACAGACGACGGCTTCGGAAGCATTCGACCCCTCGTCTGCCACTGCATATCGGACACCATCTGATACCGTTATGTTTACAGTTCCCATTGTTTTTTCACTTCCCTCACAGCCTCATTCAGCATATCGCGATGAAGCTGGACTCTTGATTGGCGATCCGTTTTGATTTCAATCAAATGGAGTCCGGGCTTGTCTGCCTGCGGCGCGTAAGCTGTTTTGAATTCATCCCAAGAAGCCGGGCATGAATACGTTCCGCCGTAAAGTGCAGCCGCATGCTTGAAATCGAGCCCAGTCGGTGTGCCGAACAAATCTTCAAAGTGTGTCTTCTCAGAAGCCTGCGGCAAAAAGGAGAAAATCCCGCCTCCGTCATTATTGACAAGAATCACAGTAAGAGGAATACCCAGCTTTTTGGCCGCCAGCAGGCCGTTTAAATCGTGATAAAAAGATAAATCTCCAATCACAAGGGTAACAGGCGCTTTTGTTCCTTCACATACCCCCATGGCAGAGGAGACGACACCGTCTATCCCGTTTGCTCCCCGGTTTGAATAAATCCGGAAAGGGCGGTCCTGCTTTTCAAAAAACGTATCAACATCCCTGATCGGCATGCTGTTTCCCACAAACAGCGAGCTGTTTTCAGGCACAAGATGCTGAAGGATTCGATAGAGATTGCCTTCAAACGAAACATCTTCACTGCTGATTGTTTGCAGATGCTCGCGGAACCGCCCATTGACAAACTGCCACTTTTCCAGCCACTCTGAGGATCTGGCAGCAGCAGTAAGGCCTGCCATGATCTCCTCAGCAAAAACAGACGCATTACAATGAATCATATGCGCGCTTGCCTGTGTCGGGTCTCTCCACCCTCCATCCTCGTCAATCACGATTTGCTGAATCGCCGGATCATCCCTAAGCCATAAGAAAACCGGTTTTGAAACAGGCATCGGTCCAAACCGAATGACAACATCAGGACGGAGTTTCCGCTTCAGCTCATCATCTTTTAAAAACGAATCATACGCATCAATAACAGTGCTTTTATCATGAACACCATTCCGCAGATTAGACAGCGGATCCGCTAAAATTGGATACTGAAGCGCTTTTGAAAGCGCAATAATGTTTTCCTTGTCCGCATCACTATGGAGCTCTCCGCAGACGATCATTCCTTTTTCAGCCTCTGCGAGCATCTCAGCCACATCAGACAGGGACTCGCGGTCAACAGACTGCGTACCCGTTTTCACAGACACATGACGGCCTGTTCTCATTCTTCCAAACGGCTCATCTGAAAGATCCGGCATCAGCGGTTCGCGCAGCGGCACATTCACATGGACAGGCCCCATTGGGCGCTTTTGTGCTTCTCCGGCAGCGCGGCTTGCCAGCGTTCGGATGTATCTCAACATTTGCGGAGACTCTTCAGGAAGAGCAGAGTCTGTGAAAAACTTAACAAAGTTACCGAATAAGAAGTGCTGATTAATAGCCTGCGGTGCGCCTACTTCGCGCAGCTCATGAGGCCGATCAGCAGTTAACACAATAATAGGCACCCTTGAATAATGGGCTTCAACCACAGCCGGATAAAAGTTGGCCGCGGCTGTTCCAGATGTACAGATCAATAGTACGGGACGCTGCTTCGCTTTTGCCAAACCTAAGGCAAAAAATCCGGCAGATCTTTCATCAATTTGGACATGGACGCTGATATCGGGATGCGCAGCACAAAGAACAGCCAGCGGTGTAGATCTTGAGCCCGGACAAACGACGGCGTCCGTAATTCCGGAAAGGGCGAATTCATCAATAAAACTTCCGATGTAATGAGTAATCGGGTTGACTGTCAACGCCTCTCACCTCCTAATGCAGAGATCATCGGCTTCAATTTAATCTGTGTTTCTTCATATTCCGAGATTGGTTCCGAGTCTTCCACAATACCGCACCCGGCAAACAGCCTTGCTGTGCTTCCTTCGATGAGCCCTGAACGAATGGCTACCGCGAATTCCCCGTTATCCTGGCTGTCAATCCAGCCGATAGGGGCCGCATACCAGCCGCGGGACATCGGTTCAATCTCTCTGATCACGTCAACAGCTTTTTCCTGAGGTGATCCCCCAAGCGCCGGAGTGGGGTGCAGCTTCTCAATTAAGTCAAAAATCGAAGCAGACTCGCGCAGCTGTCCGACAATCGGCGTAAACAGGTGCTGAACGCTTTTTGTTTTGTACAAAACAGGTCCATCAGGCTTTTCAACCTCTGAACAGCTTGATACAAAAGCATTATGAATCATACCTACCACAATATCATGCTCAAGCAGGTTTTTCTCATCGTTTAATAATTCAAGGCCTATCCGGCAGTCGTCTTCTTCATTCACGCCTCGTTTAATGGAGCCTGCCAGACAGGAAGACATGACAGTGCCGCCGTCTCTTTTGATCAGTCTTTCCGGAGACGCGCCGACAAAAGTTTTGCCTTCTTGTTCAATTGCAAAAACATAGCTTGTCTGCTGATCGTCCAGAAGGGTTTTAAGCACCGGTTCTATTTGGATTGGACCGTCAAACGTGAGCAGCAGCTCTCGGGCAAGAACAACCTTATCATATTGTTTCCCTTTAATTTGGCTTGTGGCTGTTTCGATTGCTTTCAGCCAATCATCCTTATCCAGCTCTTCGGCTGCTGCAATCACAGCCTGATCTTCTTGCTTGAAATCGGGAACCATAAATTCCGCCGCAAAAGCTTTTAAGCCTTCTAAAACAGCTTCTGCGTCTTCTCCTCCGCTTACCCATCTGTTAACTGTTAAGAACGGGCCTTCAGCAGTCATCGTCAGCATAAGCGCAGGCACAAAGAAATCCCCTTCCGAGAAATGGTCCCATTGTGAACCTCTTTCTTCGCAAGGGTCAAAAGAAAATCCTCCGAATAACACAGGTCCCACTGCAGAATGCTGCAGCTTTTCTTCTTCATAAATATGAAAAGCCGTCTTTTTAAAGCGCTCCCATTGTTCAAAAACCTCACGATACCGCTCGCTGTTTTTTTGATTTGTCTGGAAAACCGCTTCTTTGCCAAGACCGACTATTGTCAATTCACTTTCAGGATCTGACCAAAAAAATCGATTGCCTGTATATTTTTTTGCTCCGTAATTGAAAAATGATAGAGGGTCAAGAGACTCGATTTGTCTCGAATAGCTTATTAAGACAGCATGGTTGACTTCTTTGGCTTTATGTAATGCATGTAGAACTTCCTTTCGGAACGTACGCTGCACCGTTGTCACCATGAGACATTCCTCCATAATCCTTAAAATGCTTTTAATACCATACACCTGTGTCTCCTTTGTGTCAAACACAGATCATGCAGTCCAAATGGCCTGCCTTACCTATTATAAACCTAATTTCAGAAATGAAAAAGAAACAAAGCTTAAATTTCTTTCTACACTGATAGCAAAGGTTGTATCCGCTTACCATAAAAGGAAAACCTCCTATATTCCTCCACCCGCCATTTATGAAAGTTCTCAGGCGATCTGTTCATACTAAAGGTATGCATCACAGAGAAACGAGGCGATCACATTGCTTACGAAAGAACAGCTTCAGCATTTAAAAAATGAACTGGAACAAACGAAAAAAGATATCTTAAACCGTTTCAAAGACAATGATCATTTTCAGCTTAACTCAGCATTTCCTTATGATTCGTGGGGTGAGCTTTCGGCATACGACAACCATCCCGGCGATCAGGCGACAGAACTTTACGAGCGTGAGAAAGACATCGCTCTAGACTTGCATGAGCGAGAGCACCTTCGGGACATTGAGCATTCATTGAAGGCGATAGAAAACGGTACGTATGGCATTTGTGAAGTCAGCGGAAAGGAAATCCCTTTCGAACGACTTGAAGCGCTTCCGACTGCAACAACCCTCGCGGAGTATTCTTCACAGGACGTGGTTTCCAAAGACCGTCCGATTGAAGAAGAAACACCATTCGGGCAATTTGAATTTGATGATGATGAAGAAATCAGAGCGCCATATGACAGTGAGGATTCCTATCAGGATGTCGAAAAATATGGTAACTCACAAACGCCGCAGGATATGGAAAACCCTCCGCTCAGCTATGATGATATGACGATGAATGCCGAAGAGAATATCGGCAATACGGAGTCTTACGAAAATTTCATCGCTACAGATATCACTGGAAAAGAAATTACCGTTTATCAAAGCAGAGCCCATGAGCGCTATGAAGAAGAACTTGACGAAGAGGGAATCATGACCACATTCGGCGATCTCCACGCTGATTGAACCCCCGATTATTGGGGGTTCTTTTCCGTTTTCAGCATATCGTAAATCAGCTTCAGATAATCCTTTTGCAGGCCGATGTCATACCGCTCGCCCTCTAGCAATTTCCCGTATACGGTACATGCCCCGAGCGAAGCTTTTATCGCATCCGTTACCTGCACTTCTCCTCCGCTATCAGCTTCTAATGCCTCCAGCTCATTAAAAATATCCGGTGTGAAAATATAACGCCCTGCTGCGGCAAAATGAGACGGAGGGTTTTGTTTAGGCTTTTCCACAATATCCTGTATGCGATAAAGCCCTTTTTCAACAGACTCCCCTTTTATCACCCCGTAATGATGTAAATCCTCCGTTTTTGTTTCTTTTAAGCCGATCACACTGGACTGATATTTCGTATACACTTCAATCAGCTGCCCCAAAGCCGGCTGATTGGCGGAAAAAATCAGATCATCAGGCAAAACGACGGCAAAAGGCTCTCCGCCTGCAAATTGCTTTCCGAAAGAAATGGCGTCGCCAAGACCCTTTGCATAAGGCTGGCGCACATAGTGAATCCGTATATCCGGAATGGGATGCTCACTAAGCAAATGCAGTTTATTCTTAGAGGCCAAAAAAGCCTCAAGTGCCAAAGAGGAATCAAAATAGTCGACAATCAGATTTTTATGGCTCGATACAACCATCAAAATGTCCTCAATGCCTGACTCCTTTAATTCTTCAACAAGATAATGAATCACAGGCTTAGATCCTACCGGAAACATTTCTTTCGGAATCACCTTCGTCACCGGCAGATTTCTCGTGCCGAATCCGCCTGCAGGAATGATCGCTTTTTTTATCATGTTATTTTCCCCTCAGCTCATGTTTATTACATGATATTCCAAGAGCGCATCCCGATGTTTGTACATCTGAAATTAGGCGGAAGCAACTGGGCAGAAAGCGGAATCACGAACCAGCCCTTTTTTAATAGGATATTGATATATGACCAGTAATCTTGTAAAGGAGCTCAGGTGATGAAAATTTGTGTGGTTGGCGCCGGGTATGTCGGTTTAACCCTATCAGCGGCACTGGCATCCATCGGACATGACATGATATGCACAGACAAAGACGTCAAAAAAATCGGGCAGCTGAAAAAAGGAGTCATTCCCTTTTACGAGCCTGGGCTTTCAGATGCAATACTTCGTTGCGGCAATCTCTCGTTTTCTTCTGAAGTGAAATCGAGCATGGAGGAATGTCCCGTTATTTTTATCGCAGTCGGAACCCCGCCGCGTTCGGACGGATCAGCTGATACGAAAGCCCTGCAGTCCGTCATCGGTGATTTAAGAGAGGCAATCCGATCGTATAAAACCATCATTACGAAAAGCACTGTTCCGCCCGGGACAAATGAAAACATAGCAAAACAGCTGATTGCCTCCGGAGTGTCTAAAAACCTCTTTAATATCGTATCCAATCCGGAGTTTCTGCGGGAAGGCAATGCCTTATATGACATGCTGCATCCTGACAAAACAGTCATCGGTGTTCAGGAAGAAGATCACGTATCGGCAGCCATCGTCAAATCCATTTACAAACACATTGATACCCCTTTTATCGTTACAAGCTTAGCGGGAGCAGAGCTGATCAAATATGCCAACAATTTCTTTTTAGCTGCCAAAATTTCGTTCATTAACGAAATGGCCCGCATATGTGAAGCCTATCAATCAGATATCTCAGATATTTCCCGCGCTATCGGTCTAGACCCAAGGATCGGGAAGCACTTTTTGCAGGCAGGCATCGGATACGGAGGCTCTTGTTTTCCAAAGGATCTGCAGGCGCTGCAATTTGCTGCCCAGGAAAAAAACACGGAGACCTTCCTGCTCCAAGCCGTGCAGCACATTAATGACACCCAGCTCGGCCTGTATATCAAAAAAATACAGTCATTCTTCGAAACACTTCAAGGCAAGAAAGCGGCTGTACTCGGCATTTCCTTCAAACCGAATACCGATGACATTAGGAATTCTCAGGCTGTCAGACTGATGGAAAGGCTGGCGGAGCTGGGATGTGATGTTCATGCATATGATCCTGAAGCTGTACTTCCAGAACATTTGCGGCAGCATGTAACTCAGCATTCTCAAGCTTTTGATGCGATCGAAGAAAGCGACTTTTTATTTTTGGCGACAGAATGGCCCGAGTTTTTAGCGTTTGATTGGAAAAAGGCTGCAGGCATCATGAAAGGGCGTCTTGTGATTGACGGACGCAACGTATTAAAAAAAGAACTGATCGAGGCTTGCGGCCTGATCTGTACGGGAGTTGGCCGTCCATGAAAATACTAGTCACAGGAGCAGCGGGCTTTATCGGCTCCCACCTCTGCGAAGAATTACTAAAAGATAAGAAACATAACGTTATCGGAATCGATGACTTTATCGGTCCTACTCCATTTTCCTTGAAATTAAAAAACCTTAAAAACCTGCTGCCGGAAAAGCGATTTACGTTCATAAAGGAAAATCTGCTGACAGCGGATCTTGCTCCCTTACTGGAAGGAGTGGACGTCATCTTTCATTTGGCGGCCATACCGGGTGTCCGCTCAAGCTGGGGCAGTCATTTTCACCCATATGCCGCACATAATATCCAAGCGCTCCAAAGGCTCCTCGAGGCGTGCCGGGAACATTCTATTCAAACGTTCGTCTTTGCATCCACCTCTTCCGTCTATGGTGAAAAACAAGGAAAAGTCAGCGAAAACACGTCGCTTTCTCCTTTATCTCCGTACGGGGTAACAAAGCTTACGGGAGAAAAGCTTTGCCATGTGTATCAACAAAGCTTTGACATTCCAATTGTGATTCTCCGTTTTTTTACCGTATACGGGCCAAGACAGCGGCCGGATATGGCTTTTCACCGGCTCATTAAGCAGCACCTTCAGCAAAAGCCGCTTACCATCTTCGGTGATGGGCAGCAGTCAAGAGATTTCACTTATATCAGCGACTGTGTCAAAGGCATCACCGCTGTTCTTGAGAAACCCCACCTTATTGGTGAAACAGTAAATATCGGCGGTGCTGAGCGTGCCTCAGTCTTAAAGGTTGTCTCCCTCATTGAGGATATTTCCGGTAGAAAAGCAACACTGCACTTTTCGGACAAAATAGCAGGGGAACCGCGCAACACGTGGGCGGATATTTCAAAAGCAAAGCAGCTCTTGCATTATGATCCCGCCACATCCTTAAAGGATGGCTTGACCAACGAAATCGCCTATTTATCGTCGCTGTATCAGGGGGAATAAAAATGAAGCTTGCCTTTATCTGTACAGAAAAGCTGCCGGCGCCCGCAGTACGCGGCGGCGCTATTCAAATGATGATTGACGGTGTCACGCCCTATTTCAGCAGCAGGTACGACCTGACCATTTTTTCAATAGAAGATCCAGCGCTTCCAAAAAGAGAAACAAAAGACGGCGTACATTATATCCATCTGCCAAAAGAACATTACCGCGAGGCGGTAGCCGATGAGCTGCGAGCCTCTTCCTTTGACCTCATTCATGTGTTCAACAGGCCTTTAAATGTCTCTTTATATAAAAAAGCCTCACCAAACAGCAAGATCGTTCTGAGCCTGCATAACGAAATGTTTTCTGAAAAAAAGATGACCTTCGCGCAAGGAAAAGAAGTACTCGACAATGTCTCCATGATCACAACTGTGAGCGAATTTATTAAACAAACCGTCATTGAACGTTTTCCTGAAGCTGAGGACATCACAAAAGTTGTGTACTCCGGCGTTGATTTAAACTCTTATCCGCCCGTCTGGACGATGAAAGGCTCGGCTGTCAGAAAAACATACCGGAAAAAATACGGTATTGAAGATAAAAAAGTTATTTTATTCGCCGGCCGCTTAAGCCCGACAAAAGGACCTCACCTTCTCATTCACAGCATGAGAAGGATTTTGCAGCAGCACCCTGATGCAGTACTGGTCATAGCAGGCGGGAAGTGGTTCAGCGATGACAGCGAAAACCAATATGTAACCTATCTGCGTACGCTGGCGCTGCCATACAGAGACCACATAATTTTTACAAAATTCATTCCCGCTGACGACATCCCAAACCTTTTTCTGATGGCAGATGTATTTGTGTGCAGCTCTCAGTGGAACGAACCCCTCGCCCGTGTGAATTATGAAGCAATGGCGGCCGGCACGCCCTTAATTACCACAAACCGGGGCGGAAACGGAGAAGTCGTAAAAGACGAAGTCACCGGCCTTGTCATCGACAGATACAACAAACCTTCTTCATTTGCAAAAGCAATTGACAGAGCCTTTACAGATCAAGAATTAATGAGCAAAATGACAAAAAACGCCCGACAGCATGTAGAAGCTTTATTTACCTTTACCCATGCGGCCAAAAGGCTCAATACTGTTTACCAATCCGTTCTCACTCCGAAAAACAAACAATTTCCGCCGCCTTTTCTGACGCAAAATTTTGATTTATCATCTATCAATCAGCTTTTTGTGAAAGCAAAAACATAAAACCTACAGCTCGTGTTGCAAAACGGGCTGTTTTTTTGCTGCAGAGAACATGAAAAAAGGCATAAATATGACTTTATGCCTTGCGCTTTACGGTTTGAGAAAACCATGGAGCTGGTTTAGATTCACTTGGAAGAATGATGATTTCCACTCTAGCTTCCTCCGCTAAGTCTGGTTCTTCATCTTCCTCCTCTTCTTCTACATATGGGGGCGCTGAGCGTTTCGAATCACGTTCCTCCTCAGGCTCTAGAATGGTTTCGAATTTCGTTTCTTCTTCATCATCGACGATTTTGTGATCTGTTTCCTTTTCCTTCGTTTCTTCTTGATATTCTTTCGGTGCATTGATGTGAGGGAGCTCTCGAATGCTGCCCACATCTAAATGCTTCTCCTCTTCTCCCTTCTCAGCTGAGATTGAGTCATGAGCCTGCCATCCCATCGGTCCAGGCGGTGTAAATACGAATTGGTCGAGATCCAGTTTAGAAATAGAGGCTTTTTGTCTCGATGACCTCATGTCAATTCGCCTCCCGATACGCTTTTATCTTTTTATACAGTTCCGGCAGTTTATCCAAAAACGAATCTTTAGATTCTTCAACAGAAATCATGTTTTGCAGCGCCCAGTTATACTTCTCATCTGACCACGTTTTCTTTTGCTTCAAATAATATTTGTGCCCGATTGCACAGAACAAATGCGGAAACGCGAGATCAATCCAAAGTACCTCGTACTGTTTTTCTGTGAGTGGATACACTGCGTCGTAGGACGCAAGCAGTGCAACCATGAAATCAGTATCCCATACAGAAAGCTTAACCATCACTTTATTCAGCAGAATACGAAGGTCTCTTGACGGCAAATCGTAGGTAATCGAGTGAAGCTCCTTTAAAAAAGGCTCCCCTTCGATCTCTGTCAAACGTGCCAATGTAAAATCCTGAAAACAGAATCCGCCATGCTCGAGCGTTTCTTTTGTCCAGGTTTCGTATTCTGAGTCATCAAGCGCCTGAAGAGCTTCTTTTCCTCTTGCCAGCATTTTATCAGCATGTTTTAAGAAAGTTTGCGAAAATACGTCATCAGGATAGGATGCCGCGATCTGCATATTCCCTTCAAGTTCCTGCAGCTTCCATCGGTACAATTTGTGCCATTTTCCCAGCCTGCTTCTCTTCTTGCTTTCATCTGTGCAAACATATCCTTTTGAGGCATGATGAAAATGGCCGGCAAATGACATGACTTTTTTCATTTGCTCTGCATCATAGTAAATCATTTCTTTTCCTGTCACTTTGTCATATAAGCTGTAAGAAACCTGATCCGTGCCCAAGCAGCTCCCGCCATTTTTTGTTTGATGAATCGGCGCTATCGGCAGCCCTTTCTCTTGTAAATGGGCGTGTGCCTGAGTGATAAAAAGCATCCGCTCCGGTTTCATTTGCGCTTCTTTTAGCAGCTTTGGGCCATGATCAGTTTCGACTTCCCAGACTTTGCGTCCGCTTTTGTTCGATTTCAGCGCCACATTGTCAATATGAAAAGGATAATAGCTGAGAATTTCGGACACAATCTGTTCTTCATGCTCTTTTTGGTACACTCTGTTCACCCCTTCTATCTGTTCTTTTCATAGACGCTGAGCAGATTTTCAGCCACCCTCTGCCAGCCGAAATTGCTTTCTGCCTCACGGCGGCTGTATTTCCCAAGCCGTTCCCGCTTTTCTGAGCTGCTCAGCAAATCATTGATATGTTCGGCATATTGTTTAGGATTTTCAAAGTCATGAATGATGTAGCCGTTTTTCCCTTCCTCTATGACCTCTGGATTGCCTCCCCGATTGCTTGTAATAATAGGAAGTCCCGCAGCCATCGCTTCATAATGCACCCTTGCTAAAGGCTCCTGCCATTGCGAAGAGCATACAAATACATCTGACATGGTATAAAGGCGCGGAATGTCCTTTGGCTTCACAAATTGAATAAATGTGACATGATCCTTTTGCATCGCACCAAGGGTATGAAGATGTTTGACATAGTTATTTAATTCATTATCTCCGAACCATTTTGACCCGATAAACACCATCATGACATCGGGGTGCTCCTCAATGATGTCCGGCAAAGCCTGCAATAATATGTGCGGGCCTTTGACTTTGCTAAGCCGGCCGACAAACAAGACGATTTTTTTGCCGTGAAGCCCCAGCTCGCTTCGCATCTCTTCGCGAGCTCGCTGCCCTTCATTCGTCCAGCGAGGGTGGTACGTTTTTAAATCCACACCGGAATACACCGTTTTTGTTTTTGATCGTGCTGACGGAAAACGGCTTGTGATCGTCTGTCCGATATAATCGCTGACCGTAACAATCTGCGCTACGGAGTCGATGCAAATCTCGCCTTCCGCCTGGCTGATTTTATCGTAAGCGAACATTTCATTGTGAACGCTTAAAATAAAAACAGCATCCGGCGCCTGTTTCTTCAATTTCGGAACCCAGCTTGGGCGATTACAAACATGCACAAGATCAAAACGGCTCTTTTTCAGCTCTGCTCCAACGGCTTCTTCATAACGGTCTTCATCCAAATGCACATAATGGACACCGTCTACCTTCTCTCTATCAGCGAGATTCGGATCTTTAATAGAAAACACAGTCACCTCATGTTTTTTTGCAATTAAAGGGGCAACCGCTTCGAGGTAGATTTGAATGGCGCCTCCTCGAACCGATGGGACAGGAAGCTTCTCTGTGGCGATCAGTGCTATTTTCATACATAGCCTCCATTCCTGCATGATTTTTAACTAGTTAGAATCATGATACGGCTGAACAACCAACTTGTGCGGAATGGGACTGCCCTAAAAACAAAACGGGTAAACAACCAGATTCATCTATTAAATATAGTCAAATAACTCAATCATTTTTTCCTTTTGATTCATAAGGTAGGAGTAAAACAGGTAAGGATGTGTCCTTTAATGGCAGAAAACCATGAAGTCATTGAGGAGGGGAATTCATCAGAGCTTCCTTTATCAGCAGAAGATGCAAAAAAATTAACGGAGCTGGCTGAAAATGTGCTTCAAGGATGGGATGTGCAGGCTGAAAAAATAGACGTCATTCAGGGAAACCAGATGGCGCTTGTCTGGAAGGTCCACACAGACTCCGGCGCGGTTTGTCTAAAACGAATACACAGGCCAGAAAAGAAAGCGTTGTTTTCCATTTTCGCGCAGGACTATTTAGCAAAAAAAGGCATGAATGTTCCTGGCATACTCCCAAACAAAAAAGGTAGCCTATATTCTAAGCACGGCTCATTTCTATTTGTCGTATATGACTGGATCGAAGGAAGACCGTTTGAGCTGACTGTAAAGCAGGACTTGGAGTTTATCATGAAAGGCCTTGCTGATTTTCATACAGCTTCCGTCGGATATCAGCCGCCAAATGGCGTTCCCATATTTACCAAATTAGGTCGCTGGCCGAATCACTACACGAAACGATGCAAACAGATGGAAACGTGGAAGCTGATGGCGGAGGCGGAAAAAGAAGATCCTTTCTCACAGCTTTATCTTCAGGAGATAGATGGCTTTATTGAAGACGGGCTGCGCATCAAAGACCGGCTTTTGCAATCGACCTATGTTCCATGGACTGAACAGCTGAAAAAAAGCCCTAACCTTTGCCACCAGGATTACGGAACCGGGAATACACTCTTAGGAGAAAATGAACAGATTTGGGTCATCGACTTAGATACCGTATCATTTGATCTGCCTATTCGCGATTTGCGCAAAATGATTATTCCGCTTTTGGATACGACGGGTGTTTGGGATGACGAGACATTTCATGTCATGCTGAACGCATACGAATCCAGAGCCCCATTAACTGAAGAACAAAAACAAGTCATGTTTATAGATATGCTGTTTCCTTATGAGCTTTACGATGTCATTCGCGAAAAATACGTCCGCAAGTCTGCTTTACCGAAGGAAGAATTAGAATCAGCTTTTGAATATGAACGCATTAAATCAAACGCATTGCAGCAGCTGATTTAACCCCATCATTTCCCCCGCATATCGGGGGTTTGATCTTTATAAGCTAAAGGGTAAGTGTAAATGTAAAATAAATACATACGGAGGGTACAAACATGAAAAAGATTTTCGGCGCCATAGCGGTTTTTGTGATTACATATGCGCTGTTTTCAGCCGCGGGCTACCTGTTTCCTGTGGACCAAGAATGGTACAATTCATTGAAAAAACCGGACTGGACGCCAAGCGGAACTGCGATCGGCATCATTTGGGCCATCCTGTTTGCCCTGATTTCCCTTTCAGCAGCCATTGTATATGCTGCGTTTTCATTTAAAGGTGCGAAAAGCTTTTGGTTTACACTTTTGATAAATTACGTGCTCAATCAAGCCTTCAGCTATTTCCAGTTTACGCAAAAAAATCTGCTGGCTGCATCGCTTGACTGCCTGCTTGTCGCCATCACAGCAATCGTATTACTGATCATTGCCAAAAAATACAGCAGAACCGCAAGCTATCTTCTTTTGCCTTATTTTTTATGGAGTGCATTTGCGACGTTCTTATCCTTTACAATCAATTCAATGAATCTGTGAATAAAAAAAGCCGCTTATACAGCGGCTTTTTCACATCATCGGCTTGATGCCCCAAATGTCCTTCGCATATTCCCGGATTGTGCGGTCGCTGGAGAAATATCCTGAATGAGCAATGTTTACAATCGAACGCTCAGACCATTTCCTTCGCTCTCGATAATCAGCTTGAATTCGCTCCTGTGCATCTGCATATGAGCTGAAATCCTTCAGCACAAAATACTCATCATTATGCGGAAGCAGCGAGTCAAAGATCGATTCAAATTCATCTGCTTCTCCTTCAAAAAAACCATTGATCAGCTGATCCGCTACCTGCCTGATTCTCCTGTCATGCTGATAATATTCCCTGGATCTATAGCCGCCGTTTTCCTGATACGATAGAACCTCATCCGCCTTTAAGCCGAACGTATAAATACAGTCAGGGCCCACCCGCTCAAGGATCTCGATATTTGCTCCGTCATGCGTGCCGATCGTCAAAGCCCCGTTCATCATAAACTTCATATTCCCTGTACCAGACGCTTCCTTGCTTGCGGTTGAAATTTGCTCACTTACGTCTGATGCCGGAAAAATTCGCTCAGCCATAGAAACTCTATAATTTTCTAAAAAAACAACTTTGATCAGCTGTTTGACCGCCGGATCATAATTGACTTTTTCTGCGACAGAATGGATCAGCTTAATGATTTTCTTGGCATAATAATAGCTTGGTGAAGCCTTTGCCCCGAAAATAAAAGTTTGCGGGTAGATTGAAAACCCCGAATCCTCCTTGAGGCGGTTATACAAATACATAATGTGAAGAACATTCAGCAGCTGCCGTTTATATGCATGAAGCCGTTTCACCTGTACGTCGAATATGCTCTCAGGGTTCACAACCACCCCGGCCGTGCAAAAAATCAAATCGGCAAGCTCTTGTTTTTTCTTGCTTTTGTTGTTTTGAAACTGTTCAATAAATGCAGGATCAGTGGCGTACGGTTCTAAACGGATCAGTGATTCCGGCTGTTTGACCCATTCATCGCCGATCGCCTCTGTAATGATGGCAGACAAGCCTGGATTCGCTTTTAACAGCCAGCGCCTGTGGGCAATTCCATTCGTCTTATTGTTAAAACGATTCGGAAACAGCAAGTGAAAGTCGCGCATCTCCCTTTCCTTTAATATATCGGAATGTATTTTTGCAACGCCATTTACACTGTAGCTGCCTACTATGGCCAGATGAGCCATTTTGACAACACCATGCGCTGTAATCGCCATGTTCTCTATCCTTTTCCAGTCTCCCGGATACTTTTCCCAAACTGCGCGGCAAAACCTCTCATTGATCTCTTCAATAATCATGTACATTCGCGGGAGCAGCGGCTTAAACAAATGAATCGGCCATTTCTCGAGCGCTTCTGACAATGTTGTATGATTTGTATAAGAAATCGTATGTACAGTGATATGCCAAGCTTCTTCCCAGCCCATGTTCTCTTCATCGAGCAAAATCCGCATCAGCTCAGGCACCGCAAGCGCAGGGTGAGTGTCATTAATATGAATGCTCACTTTTTTATGCAGGCCGGATAAAGATTTATGTGTTTTACGGTAATTGTTCACAATGCTTTTTAAGCTTGCGCATACTAAAAAATACTGCTGCTTCAGCCGTAAAATTTTCCCCTCATCATGGGTGTCATCGGGATATAAGAATTCAGAAACCGCTTCTGTTTCCCGCTTATAAGACAAAATATTACCGCCGTGATAATGCGCATAGGGCTCGGCGTTCCAAAGCCTTAACGTGTTGACAGTGCCCGTTTCATAGCCGATGATCGGGATATCATAAGGAACAGCGGTAACAATTGTCGCTTGTTCGTGGCGAAAATGCAGGCGCCCGCTTTTTTCTGTCATATGGACTTCGCCCCAAAACGGCACGTCCACTGCTTGATCCGCATTCCTTACTTCCCATACGTTCCCGTTTTTCAGCCATTGCTCAGGCAGCTCCACCTGATGCCCGTCTACAATTTTTTGCTCAAACAAACCATGCTTATAACGTATGCCCATGCCGTGCCCAGGCAGGTTCAACGAAGCAAGCGAATCTAAAAAGCAAGCGGCCAAGCGGCCAAGTCCGCCATTGCCGAGACCTGCATCGTTCTCTATCTGAAGGATCTCCTCTAAATTGATGCCGATTTCCTTTAAACCAGCTTCTACAACATCACGAACACCAAGATTCATTAAGTTTTGCTCAAGGAGCTGACCGAGCAGAAATTCGATTGATAAATAATATGTCTGCTTCCCGGAATTTGATCTGCTTTTTTCATTCGTTTCGATCCAATCAGCGCTGATATACTCTCTGACCATATTGCCCAACGTTTTATATTGATCCAGCTTGGCAGAATCTTTAAAGCTTTTTCCGCACGTCATTTCCAGACGCTTTAAAAATAAGTCTGCAAAGCGTTCTTTACTCGAGAACATCCCGTCCACTCCTTGTCACCTGCTCGAAAATACGCTGATACTCTTTAGCCGACTTCCCCCAGCTGTAATCTGCATTCATAGCGGTCTTCACGATGCTCTTCCATACATCCTGTTGGCGATAAAACGACAGCGCCCTTTCTATCGTAAATTTCAGATCATGCGCATTAAAGGCGGAAAACGTAAAGCCATTGCCCGTTCCCTCTTCCTCCTGATAGGCACGGACAGTGTCGTAAAGACCGCCCGTTTCCCTGACAATCGGAATGGCGCCATATTGAAGAGCAATGAGCTGCCCCAAACCGCACGGCTCAAATTTCGACGGCATCAAAAACATATCAGAGCCCGCATAAATTTGATGGGCTAGCGGCTCATCAAACCCGATATAAGCCCGGCACTTCTCATGAAAAGCAAATTCTGCATACCGGAAATAATCTTCAAATTCACGTTCTCCTGTGCCTAGCACAACCAGCTGTATGTCTTGCTCCTCAAGAAGTTCGTGCATAATTCTGCGGACAAGATCAAGCCCCTTTTGTTTAGTGAGCCTTGTCACCATACTGATCAGCGGAATATCGTTTTTCTCTGGAAGCCCCATCCGCCGCTGAAGCTTCGTTTTGTTTTCCAGCTTGCATGCAAGATCCCCTGAATCGTATTGCGCCTCTATATAAGGATCGCTTTTCGGCTGATAGAACGTATCATCAATGCCATTTAATATGCCGGTTACATCATCTTCCCTATATTGCAAAACCTGTTCCAGCTGCTCACCATAATACGGCGTCATGATTTCATTTCTGTAAGTGGGGCTCACAGTTGTCACATGATCAGCCGCAATGATGCCCGCCTTCATAAAATTAACAAATCCGTTGCATTCTAACCTTTCATAATGAAAATGATCCATCTCAAGACCCAGCAAGTCATGTGTGACATCAGGAGGGAATATGCCTTGAAACTGCAGGTTGTGGATCGTGAGCACGCTTTTCATCCGTTCATAAAAAGGATGTTTTCTGTACTCCTCTTTCAGCAAATAATTGACCATCGCTGTATGCCAATCGTGAGTATGAACAATATCGGCTTGAACATTCACAACTTTGGCAGCCTCCAGCACAGCTCTTGAAAAAAAGGCAAACCGCTCACCGTCATCATAATGCCCGTACAACGAATCCCTGTTGAAATAGTACTCATTGTCGATGAAGTAATAATTCACATCATCTTCGTCCATATGTTCAATTCCGCAATATTGCTGACGCCAGCCGACAGCTACGGTGCACTCAGCCTTTTTCTTCATACGCTTTTTCCACGGCTCAGGTATTTGGCTGTACTTCGGCAGCATCACATATACTTCATTGCCTAATCGCGCAAGCGCCTTCGGAAGAGCGCCTGCTACATCGGCAAGACCTCCTGATTTAACAAATGGGGTGCATTCAGACACAGCAAATAATATCTTCAAGAATTCATCAGCTCTCCTTGCACCAAACCTTTTCTTAATACAAGCGGCTGGTCAGCTGTTCCTGCAGCTTCCGTCGCCTTGCCGATTTTAACGTCCTTATCCGAAATGACCTGCTCAAGAAGACAATCCTCTCCAATCTGCGTTTTTTGCATAATAATACAGTTTTTCAGCTTCGTTCCCTTTCCGACATGGACCGCCCTGAACAAAATGCAGTTTTCAACCTCTCCTTCCAGCACACAGCCGTTTGCCACCAAAGAATTATTGACAGTGCTGTGCTTTCCGTATTTCGTAGGCGGCTCATCCTTCACTTTTGTATAGATCGGCTGTTGCGGCAAAAACACCTGCTGCCAAAAACGAGGCTGAATGAGCTCCATACTGTGGGTATAATATTTTTCCACCGAATCAATGACAGCGGCATAACCTGAATATTCATAAGGGCAAATGGTCAGGGCGGAAGATTCCTTTTCAACAGCCTCCTGAATGGTTTTATAGCCTTTTTCGCTATGTCCGTAGATCAGATCCTTTAAAAGCGTTGTTGACATGATATAGATTTGCAGCGACTGGCCGTCCTGAAATACCTCGGTGACGTCGCAGCCAACCTCCTGATGGCGTTTCAGCACATATTGAAATTGAATGTTGCATACGGTATGGCTGTTGGAGATTACAGCATATTGCTGAGTGCTTCTGTGGAAGTAATCTAGATGGTCCGAAAACTGGCGAAAGGAACCGAATTCATCGTATTCGTGATGAAGATGGGGAGACGGGAAAAAAAAGAGGCCGTCCTTTTTCCGGTGCAAATCCCATTCCTTACCCGCCCCAAGGTGATCCATGAGCGAACGGTAACGATACTTCGGAAAAATTGCAACACTCCTAATATCCGCATTCACCATGTTGGAAAGCATAAAATCAATCAGTCGGTACCTGCCGGCAAAAGGGATCGCCCCGAGCGACCGCTGTGCTGTTAAATCCTGAAGAGAATGCTTATATGTGGTTTCATCTATAACACCTAACATTTGATTATTGAACACTGACTCTGCCCCCTCTTCAGTAATTAAATCAATTCTTTTTCTACAAATTCCTCTGAAACGAGCAGCACCTCTTCAATGTCTTTTTCGGAGCGAATCACTGCGCCATCCGGCAGCACCATCCCATTAGGAACAATGGCATTTTCAATGACTACATGCTCCCCAATCGTCACATCCGGCATTATGACGGATGATGTAACAGTCGCATGCTTACCAACAGTCACACCTTGAAAAAGAACGGAGTGAGACACATTTCCATATACAACACAACCTTCGTTCACAAGCGAATCTTGAACCTGCGCATCAGATGAAATAAATTGCGGAGGCTGATTTGGATTGACGGAGTAAATTTTCCATTTGCGTTCAAACAGCTTCAGCTCCGAGTCCTCTTTTAACAAATCCATATTGGCTTCCCACAAGCTCTGCACCGTTCCGACATCCTTCCAATATCCCTTGAACGGATAAGCAGAAAGCTTCTTTTTCTCCTCCAAAAGCAGAGGAATAATGTCTTTGCCGAAGTCGTGGCTAGAATAAGGGTTTTGATCGTCCATCTCAAGATACTGTTTCAAAAGCGGCCAATTGAATATATAAATTCCCATTGAGGCAAGATTGCTCTTAGGGAATTTGGGCTTTTCATCAAAATGTGTGATCGTCCCATCTGGATTGGCCTTCATGATGCCGAATCGGCTTGCCTCCTCCCAGCCCACTTCGATGACAGAGATGGTCACATCTGCTTTCTTTTCAATGTGATAATCAAGCATTTTGCCGTAGTCCATTTTGTATATGTGATCTCCTGATAAAATCAGTACATACTCAGGATCATACTGATTCAAATAATTGAGATTTTCATAAATGGCGCTTGCCGTCCCTTTATACCATTTGACTTCTGATGACTCGGCATAAGGGGGTAAAACCGTCACGCCGCCATTATATCTATCCAGGTCCCATGCACTGCCGATCCCAATATAGGAATTCAGCTCAAGCGGCTGATATTGCGTTAAAATCCCGACTGTGTCTATGCCTGAATTAGAACAGTTGCTTAGGGTAAAATCAATAATCCTGTATTTTCCCCCGAAAGATACAGCCGGTTTGGCCATATTTTTTGTTAATCCGCTGAGACGGCTGCCCTTCCCGCCGGCAAGGAGCATGGCTACACATTGTTTTTTCATCTTTTTATCTCTCCTCTTTTTTTAACCGCCCGTAAAATCGAGATGCCGTAAGGGGGGATGGTCATCGTGATATAACACGGTTTATGATGAAGTGCTCCCTTTTTAGCCGATAACGGCTTTTTGTTGATTTGCCCTGAGCCTCCATATGTTTCACTGTCACTGTTAAGCACTTCAATGTATTGAGTAAAAAAAGGAACTCCAACATCATATTGATGATAGACCACGGGTGTAAAATTACAAATGATGACAAGCGCCTCACCGTGCTTTTTGCCATAACGAATAAAAGAAAAGATTGATTGTTCGTCATTATGGACATCAATCCATTCAAACGATTGTGCACGATGGTCATGCTCATAAAGGATTTTGCTTTTTTGGTAAAAGCGGAGAAGATCTTGCGTAAAAACGCTGGCTTTCTGATGCATGGGGAAGGAGTCCAAAAACCAATCAAGCTGTTCTGTATCTTTCCATTCATCAAATTGGGCAAACTCTGATCCCATAAAGATCAATTTCTTTCCGGGATGCACTGTCATATAGCCCAGCAAAAGCCGATACTGGGCAAATTTCTGCCAGTAGTCGCCAGGCATTTTATTAAGAAGTGATTTTTTTCCGTATACGACTTCATCATGAGAAAACGGCAATACAAAATGCTCACTAAACGCATACAGTAATGAAAAAGAGATAAGCTGATGACAATGCCGCCTTTCTTCGGGCGGCGTCTCCATGTATTTCAGTACGTCATTCATCCATCCCATATTCCATTTATAATGAAAACCAAGCCCTCCTTCCTCAACGGCACCTGTCACTTGAGGCCATTCTGTAGAATCTTCTGCAATCATCATCACATGGGGATATGTCTCTCTCATGGTTTGATTGAGTTTTTTTAAAAAATCAACAGCATATGGATTCGTGTGGCGTTCATCCTGATTTGGCCAATACAGGATATTAGCCACTGCATCAACCCTAAATCCATCTATATGATAGAATTCCGCCCAGTACAACGCATTCGAAATTAAAAAACTATGAACTTCCGGTTTCCCCAGGTCAAAGTTTGCCGTGCCCCATAACCAGTTCTCCCGATCACGTTCTTCTTTGTATTCATAAAGCGGTTCTCCATCAAACATATAAAGGCCATGTGCATCTTTACAAAAATGTCCGGGGACCCAATCCAAAATGACTCCGATATTTTGTTGATGACATTCATCAACAAACTTCATCAGATCATGCGGCGGGCCAAACCTGCTTGTCGGGCTGTAATACCCCGTTCCTTGGTACCCCCATGAACGATCATATGGATGCTCATACACCGGAAGCAGTTCAATATGGGTAAACCCATGCTCCTTGATATAAGGGATAAGCGTCTGACTTAATTCTTTATAGGAATAATGCCTGCCATCAGAATGCTTCTTCCAAGACCCAAGATGCAGTTCATAAATGAAAACAGGTTTTTCATACAGCGTCTTAGCCTTCTGTTTCTTTTGCCATTTTTGATCTTGCCAGCTGTACCCTTCCAAATCGTAAGTAAGTGACGCTGTGTTTGGTCTGACTTCTGAATAAATAGCGTATGGATCTGCCTTCAGCCTGATCTCACCGTTATTCGTCACGATTTCATATTTATATCGTTCCTTTTCTCCTATACCTGGAATAAATAACGTCCAAATGCCATTATCATTCACTCTGTGCATCACATGCTCTTCTCCAGACCAGCTGTTAAAATCTCCAGCCACTCGTACTTCCGACGCATGAGGCGCCCACACACAGAATTCATATCCGCTTTTGCCATTCAGCTCGCGGTAATGCGAGCCAAACAGCTGATAGCTTTTAAACAGACTGCCTTCGTGAAAAAGATAAACATCATGTGCTGTCGGGCTGGCAGCGGCCATGTAATCATCCTTTCTGACATCATAGTTTTCATTTATAGTATTTATTCGAAGAAATAAAAAAAAGCCCTTTCCTGAAAGCGCTTATACTTATAGACAATTAACTTCATTTTCTGAAGAAAAACGAAATATATGGAGATTTTTGTAGTCTGTTTTTAAAATAAAGAACAAAATCTAAGACATATCATGATTTAGAAAACAAAAAAACCTTGCAGGATATGCAAGGCTTCTGGATGACCCGTACGGGATTCGAACCCGTGTTACCGCCGTGAAAGGGCGGTGTCTTAACCGCTTGACCAACGGGCCGATAATTATGATATCTGTAATCATATGGCGGAGAAGGAGGGATTTGAACCCTCGCGCCGCTTACACGACCTACACCCTTAGCAGGGGCGCCTCTTCAGCCACTTGAGTACTTCTCCATTTGGCTCCACAGGCAGGATTCGAACCTGCGACCGATCGGTTAACAGCCGATAGCTCTACCACTGAGCTACTGTGGAATACAAAAGTCATGGTGGGCCTGAATGGACTCGAACCATCGACCTCACGCTTATCAGGCGTGCGCTCTAACCAGCTGAGCTACAGGCCCATGACGATATAGAAATGGAGCGGGTGATGGGAATCGAACCCACGACATCAGCTTGGAAGGCTGAGGTTTTACCACTAAACTACACCCGCAATTTTTATTTGGGGCGATTGATGGGAATCGAACCCACGAATGCCAGAGCCACAATCTGGTGCGTTAACCACTTCGCCACAACCGCCAAAATATATTGATAAATGGTGGCTCGGGACGGAATCGAACCGCCGACACACGGATTTTCAGTCCGTTGCTCTACCAACTGAGCTACCGAGCCTAAGTATTTAAATGGCGGTCCGGACGGGACTCGAACCCGCGACCTCCTGCGTGACAGGCAGGCATTCTAACCAACTGAACTACCGGACCATTTTAAAATTTGGTTGCGGGGGCAGGATTTGAACCTGCGACCTTCGGGTTATGAGCCCGACGAGCTACCGAACTGCTCCACCCCGCGATGATTAGGAATATGTATGGCGGAGGAAGAGGGATTCGAACCCCCGCGGGCTTTGACACCCCTGTCGGTTTTCAAGACCGATCCCTTCAGCCAGACTTGGGTATTCCTCCGTATAGTGGTGGACCTTGTAGGACTCGAACCTACGACCGGACGGTTATGAGCCGTCTGCTCTAACCAACTGAGCTAAAGGTCCATTGGTAGCGGCGGAGGGGATCGAACCCCCGACCTCACGGGTATGAACCGTACGCTCTAGCCAGCTGAGCTACACCGCCAAATATTTTTTGAAACCAAGTGGAGCCTAGCGGGATCGAACCGCTGACCTCCTGCGTGCAAAGCAGGCGCTCTCCCAGCTGAGCTAAGGCCCCAAGAATGGTCGGGAAGACAGGATTCGAACCTGCGACCCCATGGTCCCAAACCATGTGCTCTACCAAGCTGAGCTACTTCCCGATTTCATATAGATCATGGCGCGCCCGAGAGGAGTCGAACCCCTAACCTTTTGATCCGTAGTCAAACGCTCTATCCAATTGAGCTACGGGCGCAAAACATAATGCCGAGG
>NZ_VFNF01000006.1:0-306181 GCF_006715455.1 Bacillus sp. SJZ110
TCCGCTCGACTTGCATGTATTAGGCACGCCGCCAGCGTTCGTCCTGAGCCAGGATCAAACTCTCCGATAAATGGATCACAGGTTAAGTTCACCGCTTCCTGCGGCGACACCTGTGTGACCTGCGTCGTGCAGGCCCTAGTTTGACTGACTACGCACATCGCTGTGCGATTTTTTTAAAAACTGAATTAACAGGTACGTTTTGTCTTGTTTAGTTTTCAAAGATCATTTTCACTTCTTGTTGAAGCGACTTTATTAATATAACATTTTGACTTTCTTTTGTCAAATGTTTTTTTGATTTATTTTCCCGCCGCTGTGAGCTTGTTTTCTCAGAAGCGCATCAGCGACGTTTAATAATATAACACGGTCAAGAATCAGAGTCAACACCTTTTTTAAAAGAATATCCTCGGTGATAGACAGCCTGTCCTTTCGTTTCTATCTGGCAGACGTTGATAAGTCCCTTTTCTGTCAAGTAATCAAGCATAACGCCAAGATCTTGGGTAAAGTGCTTTAGGTCATGATGTTGAAGAAGCTCACCGAATTGCCAAATGTCTTTTTCTTTCATTACTTCGAAAAGATGCGCCGAACCGATCTCGGCTTTGGAATGGATGAGAAAATCATTTGCTAAGAATAATAATTCAAGTCTTTTTTCCAGGCTCTCGTGACTTTCAATCAGCTCGGAATATAACTTGTACACTTGCGGCTCCATCTGGCGCACTTGGCTCCACACCGTGGTTTCGGGATGGAATCCTCTGTCGATTACTTCAATACGTGCTAAATGATGCAGCGCATGAACAACGGCGTTGTAGGCATCTAAAAATTGATTGGCTTCAAAAAAAGCTTTCCCTTCAACATACCTTCTGATTAATTTGCCGTATTCGAGTCCGATCTTCAGTTTACGTTCGGCAAACGGAAATGTATTCAGCCTGTCAATCAGTTCAACTACGTATTCATTACGGTCAAACAAAACTCTGCCATTTACAATCCAATCTATGATTCTTCTATTTGTTCCGAGCAAAATCCATTCTTGAATCTGAGAATCTGTTACCACATGCAAAGAAGCTGTTTGATGATCAAATTCATAATGCTTTATAAAAACTGGCTCATCAGCATCCTTTACAATCACCAGCAAAGCTGCATCAAAGTTATCTGTTAAGGAAGATGTTTTGTTTCTTCTCTCAATCATAATGACAGCCAATGTGTTGGGATGACTTGCTCTTTCTTGGTAAATTGGACGGAGAAGATTTTCCATCACTATTCCTCCAATGCAATTGTTCAAATTTTTTTATTCTCTATTTGATTCAATTCTATGGTTAAAACGAAATTCCTTTTTTCTAAACACATTGAACTATTATAAACAATTTCACAGTAACTCTCCATATGTAAATTCCAGTTCAACCGAAAACATGAAGAAAATCCCATCGGGTTTGTGCTATAGTTAAATCAGAGGGGGATGGACATGGCGAAATACTCCAGCAAAATTAATAAAATCAGAACATTTGCGTTAAGTTTGGTTTTCGTTGGGTTTATCATTATGTACATCGGGATCTTTTTCAAAGAGTCAGTTTTGCTATCTAGTTTGTTTATGATACTTGGACTTTTATCCATCGGTCTCAGCACGGTTGTTTACTTTTGGATCGGAATGCTTTCGACCAAAGCGGTTCGCGTCATTTGTCCGGGCTGTGAAAAAGAGACAAAGGTTTTAGGAAGAGTCGATATGTGCATGCATTGCCGAGAGCCGCTGACTTTAGATAAGGGATTAGAAGGAAAAGAATTTGATGAGTCTTATAATAAAAAGAAAATGTCGAAATAAAATAAGCTGACCGTTTCGTGCGGTCAGCTTATTTTTAATGATTTTCTTTTTTCGAACACTCTTGGCAGACGCCGTAAATTTCTAAACGGTGGTGGCTTACCTTGAAGCCCGTGACGTGGGCAGCGAGCTGCTCCACTTCATCAAGGCCCGGGTAGTGGAAGTCCACAATTTTACCGCAGTTTTCGCAAATCGCGTGATAGTGATCAGATGTCACAAAATCGAATCTGCTGGAAGCATCACCGTATGTGAGCTCTTTTACCAAACCTGATTCCCGGAACACACGCAAATTGTTATATACTGTCGCTACGCTCATGTTAGGAAATTTCCCTTCCAGAGCTTTATATATATCGTCCGCTGTTGGATGAGCCATAGAGTTAACGAGATATTCCAGAATCGCATGACGTTGAGGAGTAATGCGAACTCCGGTTTCCTTCAACGTTTCTAAGGCTTCTTTTAGTTCATGTGCAGCCATCCGTCATGCACCTCTCTTCTAAAAAAAATTCTTACATTGTAATGTTTATAATTAGTGTAACTCTTTCTACGATAATTTGTCAATTGATATCAGGGTAAAAGTAAGCATAGCATCATAGAGACTTACTTTTCCGACATATCTTTGAGGGTTTGAAGCGCTTCGGCTACATGGTCCTTTACTTTTACTTTTCTCCATTCTTTAATGAGCCGGCCTTCTTTATCAATTAAAAAAGTGGAACGCTCGATTCCCATATACTCTTTTCCGAAGTTTTTCTTCAGCTTCCACACATCAAACGCTTCCGCCAGCTTATGCTCGTCATCAACAAGAAGCAGAAATGGAAGGTTATGCTTCTCTTTAAATTTTCCGTGTTTTTCCTGGCTGTCCGGGCTGACGCCGATAATGACGGCATCCAGTTCGGCGAAGCTTTCGTGACTGTCCCGAAAATCGCATGCTTCAGTTGTACATCCCGGTGTCATGTCCTTTGGATAAAAATAAAGCACGATGTACTTTCCTTTATAATCCGATAATTTTACTGTTTCCCCATGATCGCCTTTTAACTCAAGATCAGGCGCTTTTTGTCCGATTTCTATAGTCATTACGTTACCTCCGGATGTTTTTTTATTAAGCGTATCCAATTCTTGTCCAGATTACAACCATCTCAGCTGAATCTGAAGCCCGAAGCCATTGTTCTTGTTCGGAAGCATGCTACAATAGAAAGGACGCATGGAGATATAGGAGGTTTTTATTCTTGCATACAAAATCAATTGAACTTCACAATGAGGCATTACAGCACATTGTCGGCGGGGTAAACAGCCCGTCTAGATCATATAAAGCAGTCGGCGGCGGTTCTCCTGTTGCAATGGAGAAAGCAAGCGGCGCTTATTTTTGGGATGTGGACGGCAACAAATACATCGATTATTTAGCGGCGTACGGTCCGATTATTACAGGACATGCCCACCCGCATATTACAGAAGCGATTAAAAAAGCGGCAGAGAACGGTGTATTGTATGGAACACCAACGAAAC
The DNA here is from genome assembly GCF_006715455.1 of Bacillus sp. SJZ110. Classification (NCBI taxonomy): domain Bacteria; kingdom Bacillati; phylum Bacillota; class Bacilli; order Caryophanales; family Bacillaceae; genus Bacillus; species Bacillus sp. SJZ110. Next base: position 3,308 of record NZ_VFNF01000006.1, read on the forward strand.
ACGAGGTTACATTTGCAAAGATGCTCAAAGAAGCCATTCCCGCTATGGACAAAGTAAGATTCGTCAATTCGGGTACAGAAGCCGTTATGACGACCATCCGCGTGGCTCGCGCATATACAGGCCGGACAAAAATCATTAAATTTGCGGGCTGCTATCACGGGCATTCGGACCTTGTGCTTGTCGCCGCAGGCTCCGGCCCGTCTACTCTCGGCACACCAGACTCAGCCGGTGTACCGAAAAGCATTGCAAACGAAGTGATCACAGTACCATTTAATGATATCGATAGCTATAAAGCAGCTCTTGATAAATGGGGCAGTGAAATCGCGGCGGTTCTCGTTGAACCGATTGTCGGCAACTTCGGTATCGTCGAGCCGAAAGAGGGCTTCTTAGAAAAAGTAAATGAATTGACACATAATGCAGGCGCTCTCGTTATTTACGATGAAGTCATTACGGCTTTCCGCTTTATGTATGGCGGCGCTCAGGATCTCTTACAGGTGAAACCAGATTTAACAGCACTCGGGAAAATTATCGGCGGTGGACTTCCGATTGGCGCCTATGGCGGCAAACAAGAAATCATGGAGCAGGTAGCTCCGCTAGGGCCTGCTTATCAGGCAGGAACAATGGCAGGGAACCCCGCTTCCATCCTATCAGGCATCGCTTGTCTGGAAGTGCTCAAAGAAAAAGGCGTGTATGAAAAGCTTGATCACCTTGGCGCTATGCTTGAGGAGGGTATTTTGAAGCACGCAGAAACACACGGCATCACCATTACGGTCAACCGGTTAAAAGGTGCGCTCACGGTATACTTCTCTGATGAGAAAGTGGAAAATTACGAGCAGGCTGAACGGAGTGACGGAGAAACATTCGCTACGTTTTTCAAGCTGATGCTGGAACGCGGAATTAATTTAGCACCTTCTAAGTATGAAGCTTGGTTTATTACCACAGCACATACAGAGCAGGATATTAAAGACACGCTTGCAGCGGTCGAGGATGCTTTTAAACATCTTAAAAACTAGAATCAGATACTTTGAACAGGAGCTTTGGGCTCCTGTTTTTTTATGGAATCAAACAACGTGTAAGATTTTGGTCTTTTTCTAGAAAAATAGCTTGAATATTTGTATCGATCCCTGTATATTACTTAATTGTTTAGCAAATAAACTAACCGGGAATTTTAAGGATTAGCCCATTTGCTATGTCACACAATTTACTATAGAAAGGAATGCACGCACAAACCAATGAAACTTGGTGCCCGCATTTTCAAAACCGGGATTGCGATTACACTTGCTCTTTATTTGGCTTCGTGGATCGGGCTTCCCGCGCCGATTTTCGCTGGAATTGCAGCGATATTTGCGATCCAGCCGTCGATTTACCGCTCTTTTCTCATTATTATTGACCAGGTTCAAGCAAATATCATCGGAGCTGTGATTGCCACAGTGTTCGGCCTTATTTTCGGACCCAGCCCGATTATGATCGGGTTAACAGCAGTTATTGTCATTACAATCATGCTGAAACTTAAAATTGAACATACAATTTCAATTGCTCTTGTAACAGTCATTGCGATATTAGAATCTGCCGGTGACGACTTTTTAATGTTCGCGCTGATCAGAACAAGCACAGTCATCTTAGGGGTGCTTTCTTCCTTTATCGTCAACCTTGTGTTTTTGCCTCCTAAGTACGAAACAAAACTGATTCATAATACCGTCGAAAACACCGAAGAAATTATGAAGTGGATCAGATTGTCCATGCGGCAGTCGACAGAGCATTCGATTTTGAAAGAGGATATTGAAAAACTGAAAGAAAAAATGATCAAGCTTGATCAGACATATCTTCTATATAAAGAAGAAAGAAGTTACTTTAAGAAAACGACTTATGTGAAATCAAGAAAGCTTGTCCTGTTCAGACAGGCCATTATTACTGCAAATCGGGCGCTTGATACATTGAAGAAGCTGCATCGTCTGGAAAACGAGATCTATCATATGCCGGAAGAGTTTCAGGAAACATTGACTGAAGAACTTGATTACCTGCTTTACTGGCACGAACGGATTTTGATGAGGTTTGTCGGAAAAATCAAGCCGCATGATGACGCGGTTGAAGAAGGCATCCGGTATAAGCAGCTTTTAACAAAGTCATTTTTAAAAAATCAGCAGAATACGGATGAGGAGCTTATTGATTACAACATGCTCAATATTATGGCAAGCGCCGTGGAATATCGCGAGCAGCTTGAACATTTAGAAACACTTATCACAAGTTTTCAAACGTATCATCCGAAAGACTGCGAAATAGAAACAGAAGAGTAACCCGGTTAAACAGCCGGGTTTTTTTTATATACAAAAAAATCTTATATCCTTCGTTAAAAGGATATAAGATTGATGTTTTAGTTCAAATTTTGAATGGTAAATAAGTGCTTGTACTGGCTCTCATAGTCCATGAGTTCATCATGGGTTCCGATTTCAATGATTGTGCCGTTTTCCATGACAACAATCTTATCCGCATGGGTGATTGTCGATAAACGGTGGGCGACAACAAAAGTTGTTCTATCCTTCGCCAGTTTGTCCATTGCTTCTTGAATGTAATGCTCACTTTCCAAATCCAGAGCTGATGTAGCTTCATCTAAAATGAGGAGCGGCGGATTTTTCAGGAATACCCGCGCAATTGAGATCCGCTGCTTTTGTCCGCCTGAAAGCTTAACGCCACGTTCTCCCACCCGGGTCTCATATCCTTCTGGAAAACTCATGATAAATTCATGGGCATTTGCAGCTTTGGCGGCTTCGATTATCTCTTCAAGTGTGGCATCAGGCTTGCCGATCGCGATATTTTCCCGAATCGTTTCACTAAATAAAAAGGTATCCTGAAGCACCATACCAACCTGGTTGCGAAGGCTTCTTGCTTCATAATCGCGAATATCCGTCCCATCAATCAGCAGTCTGCCGCTTGTTACATCATAAAATCTTGGGATCAGGCTGACGAGCGTTGATTTTCCTCCTCCGCTCATGCCGACGAGAGCTACAGTTTCTCCTCTATTTACTTTTAAGGATACATCATGAAGAATATTTTCTTTGTCCTTCTCATATTGAAACGAAACGTTTTGAAACTCCACTCCTCCGCGAATCTGATCGGCCTTTATCGCATTTGGTTTGTCAGTGAGTTCATAGGGCTCGTCAATAAATTCAAATACCCTGTCCATTGATGCGATTGACTGTGTCAAAGTTGTAGAGGAATTGATCAGCCTTCTAACAGGGTTGTACATTCTGTCAATATATCCGACAAACGCGACCATTGTTCCGACTGTCAGCGGTCCATTAATGACAAAATACCCGGCGCACGCTATGACGATGAGCGGCGCCAAATCTGTAATGGTATTAACGACCGCAAAGGTTTTGGCGTTCCAATTCGTGTGTCGGATGGCTTTATCTAAGAAATGACCGTTTTTCTCATTAAATTGAGCCTGTTCATGATCTTCTATCGCAAAGCTTCTGATGACAGGCATGCCTTGAATGCGTTCGTGCAAATGCCCCTGCACTTGAGCAAGAGCCTGTGAGCGCTCCCTTGTCAGCTTTCGTAAACGGCCGTAAAAATACTTCACTGATATTCCGTATAATGGGAATAATACGATAGAGATCAGCGTTAATTTAACGTCCAGTGTGAGCATGATCGAGATTACAATCAAAATCGTCAGCATATCGAGCCATATATTCATCAGCCCTGTGATGACGAAATCCTTTGTTTGTTCTACATCATTAATCACTCGGGAAATGACTTCCCCTGTTCTTGTATTCGCGTAAAAACGCAGGCTCAGTTTTTGTATATGGTCAAACAGCTTAGCTCTTATATCATAAAGCACCTTGCTGGCAGTCCACTGGGCAAAATATTGCCGGTAATATTCAACAGGCGGGCGCAAAATTAAAAATAAGGCGAACATGATCGCCATAATCGTGAACAATGACGTTGTTTTGTCACTAGCCGTGCCGCCTCCTTGAATAATGTCGTCAACTACGTACTTCAGAAGCAATGGGAGAGCAAGCGGAATGGAGAATTTTACGATCCCGATTAACACTGTAACGAAAATTTGCTTCTTATAAGGTTTGACGAATTGCATGTAGCGTTTCATAACCCCCACGTTGATTCCCCCTCTCTCTTTATCATGATGTGTGTGAGCCCATGTGAAAAACCTGTTGTACCCCGCAACAGGTTTTTACGTAACCATTATTTTGTGTAGCGCAAATACCGTTCATACCACATATCGACAAACTCGGGCGCAAACGGTCCCTGACGCTGGTGAATCCAATGGAGCAGCGTATTTAAGTAGTCTCTTAAAATACTGTCGATTTCTTTTGGATAATTCATGGCTTTCCGATGATCATCATATTCGTCTTCATCGAGAATATTGTAGGTCATGTCAGGAAAAACCTTAACATCTAAGTCATAATCAATATATTTAATTGCTTCGCCATCATAGGCAAACGGAGAACTGATGTTGCAATAATAATGAACCCCGTCTTCCCTCAGCATCCCGATGACATTAAACCATTGTCTTGCGTGAAAATAACAGATTGCGGGCTCTCTGGTTATCCATGTCCGGCCGTCTGATTCGGTTACCATCGTCCGGTCATTGGCTCCGATGACACACATTTCTGTACTTTTTAAGATTGTTGTCTCATTCCAAATTCTATGAATCAGCCCGTTGTGCTTATAGCTGTGAATTTGAATGGTTTCTCCTTCCTTGGGATAGCCCATATTTCTCCCCTACTTTCTATAAAGCCCTACAGTTAGTATGTCCAAATTTGCTTACCGACAACGTCTTTTACCTATTATAACGTTACAAATTGAAAAATGAAAATAAAAGAGCCATTCCGGCCGGGGAATGGCACATTCCTGCACTACACAAAGGAAGACGGCTTTTCTGAGCTGCGATATGAACGAATGACCTGCTCTGTCTGCTTTTGAAACATATCCTGTATATCGGCAAGGTGTTTCCGTTTTACCGCAATTTCAGCCTGAATCCCACGCAGCTTTGCATCCCTTTCCAAATGCCGGAGTTCCGCCTCAATTTGTTTGCAGCGGTCGAGCTCTGATTGGAGATCGAGAAGCTTATCCATCGTTTTCATCTGTTCACTTACCAGCTTTTCAAATTCCGTCATCGGTTCCTCCTTCAGCCTGATGAAAGTATAAACATTTCCTCCTTTAATCATTTCGATCTCCATAAAGCAAACCCTTTGACTCATTCTGTAGACCTTCCACAAGTTTTGTCGTTTTTCAAACAGAAAAAAGCACTTCCACCCGAAGATGAAGTGCTTTTTTCTGTTTCAGTGATTAGCTGTTTTGTTGTTTGTTTTGTTCAGCAGATTGGTTTTGCTGTCTTACCTGCTGTACGTCAGTTTCACTAGCGAATTCAGTGCCGAATTGACCTTGTTGGCCAGCTGATTGCTGGTTTTGTTTTCTGACTTGCTGAGCGTTTGTTTCGCTAGCAAATTCAGTGCCAAATTGACCTTGACCAGCAGCTGATTGTTGGTTTTGTTTTCTAACTTGTTGAGCGTTTGTTTTGCTGAAGTTATTTGAGTTAGCCATTGTTATCACCTCCACGGTCATTAGAATGTGCAGGTGATCGTATAGCTATTCCTCTTTTTTAAAAATTTTTAAACGAGCAGTGAGCGTCCGCCGTCAACGATAATTGTCTGTCCGCGGATCATGTCAGCCTTGGAAGACACTAGAAACTCCACAGTATCAACCATGTCTTTAATTTCGACCATGCGTCCCGCCGGCGTATTTTGGCGCGCATCCTCAAGCAGATCTTCTCTATTCGGGAAGTGCTTCAGCGCATCTGTGTCGATCGCTCCGCCTGAAACAGCATTGACGATAATTTGTTTTGGTGAAAGCTCAACGGCAAGATAACGGGTTAAAGCCTCTAACGCTGCTTTTGATACACCGACCGTGGTGTAGTTTTCAAGATAGCGGATAGAGCCTAATGAACTGATGCTGACAATATGTCCGCCACCGTTCTTCTCCATTAGCTTGGCAGCTTCCTGAGCGCAGAAAAGCAATGCTTTCGCATTAATGTTCATCGTCCAGTCCCAGTGTGTTTCTTCTAATTCCATGACAGGTCTTAGTACTCCTGATGCGGCATTATTGACAAAAACATCAAGTCTGCCGAACGTTTCATCAATTTGCTGAAACATTTCTTTGATTTTTGCAGGCTGTCCTACGTTTGCTTTTACGACAAGAACTTTAACGCCAAGCTTTTCGATTTCTTCCGCTGTTTCTAATGCTGCTTTTTTGCTGCGTGCATAGTTAATGACGATGTTATAGCCGTTCTCAGCAAGTCTGATCGCGGCCGCTTTTCCGACACCGCGGCTGCTTCCTGTTACGAGTGCACATTTATTTTGTTCCATTTTTCCTCATCTCCTTGTAGCGTATAGTTCTTTTATTTCCACAAACAATAATGGCAAGAACTTTAAAGGGGGTCTTCTGTTATGTATGTCGGACGTGATATGAGCGAATTGAACATGGTTTCCAAAAAAGATTGGAAGAACAGTGAACTCGCTTATTTTCATCATGCCTTTCAGCAAATTATGCCTTATTTGAACGAAGAAGGCCAATCAAAATACCGGGAGTTAACGCAAGAAATTGAAGCGCGCGGCGGAATGAAGCGCAATGAAGCGGACTACAGCCACGGCACGCGCGTCTCTTACGATTAAGAATGGTTTACGGAGCAGCCGAGATGGCGGCTGCTTCTACTGCCATCTTCCAGATTTTTTGATGTGACACCGGGAACGCAAATTGTTCGAGCTCTTCTTTCGTTACTTTTTTCAGCTTGCTGGTATCCGACACTTGTTTTACTTTACCGAAAAACACTGAAATATTCCATACCAGGTGGGTGAAAACATGCTCGACTACACCTTGCAGATCACTGATATCAGCTTGTATGCCATATTCGTTTTCTAAGAAAGCAATGAGCTGTTCACGCTCAGTTTTGATCCCTTTTTGTGTTTCAAGATTAGGGAATTCCCACAGGTTGGCGAGCAAACCTTTAGACGGCCGTTTGTGGATATACACTTGTCCGTCTTCATCAGTCAGTACGATCGCGGCCATGGTTTTGATCCCGGGCTTTTTCTTTTTGCTTTTTACCGGAAGCTCCCGTTCAGTGCCTTCTTCAAATGCTGAGCAATGCTGCTGAACCGGGCATAGCAGGCATGAGGGTGATTTTGGCGTACAGATCAAGGCTCCAAGCTCCATCAAGCCCTGATTAAATTCAGATGGTTTTTCTTTGGAAATAAAAGCTCGTATGGCGTCTTCAAAGATCGTTCTTGTTTTTGGTTTGGCAATATCATCCCAAATAGAAAGAATTCTGGACATGACACGCATCACATTTCCGTCAACTGCGGGAATGGGTTTATTGTAGGCAATGCTGAGCACCGCTCCCTTTGTATAAGGGCCGACGCCTTTTAACCCGCCAAAATCTTTCTCGTCTGGAGGGACAATGCCGCCGTATTCCTGTTTCACTTCTTTTACCGCGCTTTGCAGGTTTCTAACTCGCGAATAATAGCCGAGCCCTTCCCATGCTTTGAGCACCTTTTCTTCATCAGCATCAGCGAGCGCTTCCACTGTCGGGAATTGTTCCACAAACCGGAGAAAGTAAGGAATCACTGTCTCTACTCTCGTTTGCTGTAGCATCACTTCAGATACCCACACCTTATATGGATCTTGGTCCTCTCTCCACGGCAGAACGCGCTGCTCTCGTTCAAACCATGAGATTAAATCATCGCGAAATTGCTGTATGTCTTTTTGTTTTAATTTGTCTTCAAGTACGTTCATATGTGTTTCTCCCCAGTCTTTCGCGCCCCGCTTTTCTTTAGACTGTTTTTTGTTGTACACTAAGGGCACAGTACGATAATATGTTACATTAAATAGTAATAAAGAAAAAGCGGAAACATATGAGAACGATTGAATCAGTTTAAAAATTGGGTATATGAAAATGGGGAATTTCTTACAAAGTGAATGTGCAGGATCATCCTGCAAGGAGGTCACCTATGGATACGGGCACACATGTCGTTATGGGCATCGCACTGGGCGGTATTGCGACGCTTGATCCTGTTGTCGGATCAGATCCGGCAATGGCTCACGCTGTTATGATCGCAACGCTTGCGGGCTCTCAGGCTCCGGATATTGATACTGTGTTAAAGCTTAAAAACAATGCTGTTTATATAAGGAATCACAGAGGATTTACCCATTCAATTCCCGCCGTTTTGTTTTGGTCTGTCATCATCCCGGCGATTCTGTATTTATTTTATCCTCAGGCCGATTTTCTGCACCTGTGGCTGTGGACACTGCTGGCAGTCGTTCTGCATGTCTTTGTTGATATATTCAACGCCTATGGAACACAAGCCATTCGTCCGTTTTCGAAAAAATGGGTTGCGCTCGGGCTGATTAATACGTTTGATCCGTTTATTTTTATCAGCCATCTGGCAGCTATCGCGATTTGGTATGCAGGCGGGAGTCCCGGCATCACGTTTCTCAGCTTATATATCATATTGGCAGGCTATTATTTGGTGCGCCTGATCATGCAGCTGAGAATTAAACGGAAGCTTCATGAGATGATTCATGATGAGATCGAAAGCATTATTATTTCTCCAACGATGAAATTCAGGCAATGGCGAATCGCAGTGACGACAGCACATGCTTTCTATGTAGGAAGAAGCATGGAAGGACATGTCGTGATTCTGGATACATTTAATCGGGTGCCTGTTCCTGAAACCGATGTAATGCATGCGGCAAAGCAGGATGATAACATCGCGGCGTTTCTGTCCTTTTCTCCGGTTTACCGGTGGGAAGTGGATACGTTTAAAGATCATTATGAGGTGAGATTTATCGACCTGCGTTATCGGAGCAAAGGCCATTATCCGTTTGTCGCGATTGTTCATATCGGCCATGATCTCACGATCCGTTCGTCCTATACGGGATGGATATTCAGCGAAGAAAAACTTCAGAAAAAATTAAAGCTCGGCTCTATATAGAGCCGGGCTTTTTACGTCTTATATAGAAAACAGCAAGCAGCAGACTGACGAGAGATATGATCGCCGATATTTTGAAGTATGGCGGATAGTAAGTCAGCTCAATGTGATTGTCTCCCTTTTGCGCCTTGAAGCCTATAAAAGCATAATCCGCTTTTTCGATCTTCTGTGTTTTTCCGTTGATCTTCAGCTCCCAGCCTTTTTCATATGGGATCGGAAGCATGATGTACTGGTCTTTTGACAGATGATAGGCAAAGGTCAGTCGATTTTTGTTCCAATTCAGTTTGTCTGCTTTCTCTGTTTTATTTTGCATTACAGCGTTTTTCAGCGTTTGGTAATTTTCTTCATAGAGCGCTAAGTTTCTCAGCTCATAGGTTCCTTTCGGAAGATTGATTGAGATATGGCCTGATTTAGGCACTCTTACCGTTATATTATTTACTCCGGTTTTATATATCGATTTGTTCGATTTCCTTGTTGTGACATAATCATTTACCTTTAACGTAAATCCTCTGTCTTTTGCTTTGCTTTTCAAATAAAAGCTGACATAGTAGTCTCCCGGAGCGGATGATGGCTGTTTCGGGGTGATGATCAGCTCTCCTCCGTTTTCTCCAGTTACGGTTAGCAGCCCGTTTTGATACTGGGCTTGTTTTGCGGTAATGTCCGACTTGGTGATCATATTGGACGGTTTTGGTGTCTGCTCCGTTTTTCCTGATGGATCTTTTAATATGATTCCTTTCAACATCGCCTGTTCTTTCGCAAGAGCGGGCAATCGGTCCAGCTCACTTTCGCTGTATATGGCATCCGCTGTTTTGACGAATGGAAGCATGTACTGATTCTCATAAACTGCATAATGCTCTGTTTCTAAATGCTTTTTGAAGCCGTACGGAACGCTGGCTTCGTTTGTTTTTTCGGTCATATAATATTTGCCGTAAAGCAGGCTGTATAAATTCGCCCTGTCTCCCAATGACGCGTAACGGCTGACGCTTTCCCTGCCCATATCGATGCTTAAATCATTCCAATAGAAGGCCAGCAGATCTTTGTTTAAAATGCTGGAATAGGCGCTGAAGCCATTAAACCCGTAAATGATTGGCGTATTATTGCGGACCCCGTTCATCCAGTCGATTCTCATGAGCGGATCATCGTTTTCCTTCTGTAAACGTCTGATGAGCTCAGATGATTCCCGCCCTCTGTATTCCTCACTTGTAAGATATTCTTTTGTCACACTATCCAAATCGCCGCCTTCTGAGAGCGCGTATTTTTGATAGGAGTTGGCGACAAACAGCGAAGAAAGAATGATTATACCGTACACAGCCATTTTTGCCCGTTTTTTCGCAAAAGCTGCAGCAAACAAGGCTGCGATTGTCATGAGTAAGAGCAATAGAATACTTTCATTCGCAGGCTTCCATATATCGAGCTTATACCTTTGAATATGATACAAGTAAAGAAGCAGGACGACAGCTGCGGCCGGGAGCAGTTCTTTCCGTTTCAATTCAGACAGCTGTGACAAACCAGCCGCAGCTGCTCCCGCAATGGTAAAGGCCAGAATATATTCAAACCGGTTTTGCGGGGCGGAAAAACCGTTAAAGACGCTTGCCGCATACGGACTGAAATGAAACAGAATAAACAGCAGGCTCAACCCGGCAAAGAGACGAAACACACGGTTTTTGTAAAAAGAAATCATAAACAAAAACAGCAGAAAAGCGGCCGGCACAATGATGATCCGGCTCGAAAATAAGATATTATCATCGAAATTGAGCCACTCTATTTTCTGGCTGTATGGAGGGCGCAGGTTGTTTAAAAAACCGTATACTACCGGCACAAACGCCGCCGCACTGATGCCAAAAGAAATGAAGCCTGAAACGAGAAATAATCTGATTTGAATCCATCTTTTCTCTTCATGTGGTTCCAAACTAATCAGCCATCTGAACAGCACATAGATTCCGATGAATATAAGGTTTATGTATGCAAAGTAAAAATTGTTGATTAACGTCAGCGAACACGCAACGATAAACCACGCCGGACGCCGCTCTCTAATAATTTTTTCTGCGCCAAGCACAAGCAGCGGAAGCCAAACCATTGTATCGGTGAAAAATTCCCAATACGCTTCGTGACGGAAATAAATAATTGAGACGCCGTATAACACGGCTCCCGTGAACGATGCCGCCCTGTGCTTAATAAGATAATGAAAAACAGAAGCGGACGTAAAGATGATCAAGCTCAATTTGAAAATACTGATAAAAACAGCTGACTCAGCCCAAAAAAGCGTATCCGCTTCTCCGATCAGCTGGACGGCTTGAAGCATCCAAACAGCGGCGGATACAGCAAGAAAAAGAAAAGACGCAGAAAAATAATAGCCGAGCTGACTGAATGTGCCGCCGCCAAGTCCGAATGAATAATTGTAGAAAAAATTCCCGTGTGTATATTGGTCAAATAATAATTTTTTAAATACGATCATTTGCGCAAGCCCGTCACCCGGACCTGTCATATACCTGCCTTCCGCCCATTCTTTCACAAAAAAAGCGTGTGCCAGAACGGACACCAGCAAACTGGCCGCATAGATCATGATATGTTTTCTTTTCATATGAATTCTCCAGTCTTGCTTTTAAGATAATAGACACGCAAAAAAAGCACTGCCAATGGCGCTTGGTATTTTCAGTGCATTTTTGTCAGACGCCGCATGCTTTTTAATTCGTTCGTTTCAGGCAGGTCTTTGTTCGGGATATTCGCTTCTTTGATCAAATAATGCGGGCGTTTTTTTGTTTCATAATAGATTCGGCCGATATATTCGCCTATAATTCCGAGGCTTAACAGCTGTACTCCGCCGAGAAATAACACTGCTGAGATAATGGTGAAATACCCAGGCACAGAAATACCGTTAGTCAGAATTTTAACGAATGTGGCAATGATATAAATGATGGAAAGCAGCAGGATGAAAATGCCTGTATAAAAACATAATCTCAGCGGCTTATGATTAAATGAAACGACGCCGTCCATTCCGTAGTTAAACAGACTGCTGAACGACCATTTGGAAGTGCCGTTTTTTCGTTCGACATTTTCATAAAATACAATTTTCTGATCAAAGCCAATCCAGCAAAAAAGGCCTTTTGAAAAGCGGTTTCCTTCGCTCAGCTTCAAAAGTGCATTCACAGCTTGGCGGCTTAACAATCTGAAGTCACCGACACCGTCACGCAAATCGACTTCCACCGCTTTATTAATGAACTTGTAATACATAGATGATAAGAGTGAGCGGACAAAGCTGTCCCCTTTTCTGTTCCTTTGGGCAATGACTTGGTCATACCCTTCTTCGTAGCCTTTGATAAATTCCTGCAGCAAATATGTCGGATGCTGCAGATCGGCATCCATTACAATAACCGCCTCGCCCTGAACATGCTCAAAGCCCGCCAAAATTGCGGCTTCTTTTCCAAAGTTTCGAGAAAAAGATATATATTTTACCCGGCTGCACGTCGCTGCCAAGTCTTTGATCTGCTGAAGCGTGTCATCAACACTTCCGTCGTTTATGAAGAATATTTCATAGTCATAATGAATGTTTTTAAATTCCTTTTTTAAAGATTCATGAATGAGTTTGACATTATACCCTTCATTGTAAGACGGGATAATAATCGAGATTAATCCTTGCTTCATTAAGGCACCTTCTTTTTTTTATTCTTTTTAAGTATTGCCTTAGGGGAGTTTTACACAAATCTTCAGTAAGGCTATTCCTTTTTTTAAAGTCGTTTAAACCTGTTTTTTGTTACAATTTTATGGTGACATTCATGATTTTTAATGTTATTTTGTCATGTTTAAAACAGACTATGAAAAAAACGCACAGAAAAAGTCTGCCATTATGACAGACGGATGGAGAGAAATTTTGGCTTATTGGTTCTTAAGATATTCCAAAATCAGCTGATTGACGATGGCTGGCTTTTCGTGGTTAATCCAATGGGAAGCTTCATCAACAAAGATGAGATGTCCATTCGGGCAATGCCTTTCCGTCTCTTTCGCAAGCTTTCTGCTCAAAAAGCGGTCTTCCATTCCCCAGATCATTCGGTAAGGTACTGTTTCGTAAGAGGGTTTCTCTGCCAAGCTTCCTTTTCTGAGGGCTCTGTACCAGTTCAGCATAGCTGTCAGCGCGCCCGGCTGTTTCCACGCTTCTTTGTACCTGCTGACATCCTCGGATGTAAAAAGCGCGGGACGGTCGGATAATCCAATCGCTTTGTCTAATGTTTCATAATCATTTTCCCTTAGTGATGCCTCCGGTATATCGGGGAGCTGGAAGTATGCGATATACGAGCTTTTCAGCCATTGCGGCGGATAAAGCGGCGTTACGGTTTTCATGACGTGCGGGTGCGGGATATTGATCGCGATTAGTTTTTCAAGATATTCCGGGCGTGTGGAGGCCAAATGCCATGCAACAGCCCCTCCCCAGTCATGCCCGATGACAATTGCTTTTTCATCAGTGAATTGCGTAATAAGCCCGATGATATCATCTCTTAATGTATCAATCCGATACGAATCAATTCCTTCCGGTTTGTCACTGAGATTGTAGCCCCGCTGATCAGGAGCAATGACCCGGTAACCCGCATCAACAAGCGGTTTGATTTGATTTTTCCAGCCGTACCAAAACTCAGGAAATCCATGGAGCAGGACAATTAACGGGCCATCTTCCGGTCCTGCGGCTGCAACGTGGAGCGTGATTCCGTTCGTATTGACAAACTGGCATTTAACTCCGTCCACTTCTATCTCCTCCTTGACTGTGCGTCATGATTTTCAGCCTTTTCTCCGTCAGCATAAATGTTATGACACAGGCGGCAATCAGCAGGATAAGCTGAAGAATAAACAAGTTTGATCCCAGCAGCAAACCCATTCCCGCAATCACCAAGCCTGACAGGATCATTAATGATGCACTGTAACGGTTCGCTTCATTCCATAATCTTTGATCTGACATTGAGCGTCTCGTTCTGTATCCGAGCACACTGTTGATCGATTTGGGAGGAAACAGTTTGATCAGTATGCCAGCAATGATCATAAGCCCTCCGCCGACTAAACCCGTCATATCCTCATCTCCTTTCTCATTGTTACGTGCAGAAAGGAGAAATGTTTCATGCATAGGCAAAAAGACAAGCCTCGGCCTGCCTTTTTATCGCATTTGTAAATCCTTTGTGTGAATATAGCCTTTAACTCCGCCATAATCCACGAACGCCCAAGTGAAGTCAAATCCGCCGTTTTCACTGAATCCCCACCCAAGTATTGTCACCTCTGTTCCAGATGGGAGCTGTTTAGCTTTTCCATTTTCGGGCGTCGGTGCATAGAAGGCTGTCTGTTTCATTGTTTTCGCTTGGCTTGCGGTTTTCATTAAAAAGTGGGTTGAAATATACGCTTTTTTTCCTTTGAAATGAATTTGAGCCCAATCGGCATTTACAAATCCATAGACTTTTACTTTTTGTTCTGATGATACAGTGCCGAGAATGTCACCTTTATGATTTGGCTCAGTCCGGACATTCAGCTTTCCTGTTTTTATGATGTAAGAATCGGATGATGGCATGCTGACAGATATGTCGTGAAGGGGCGCAGCTTTTGCTGCGGGAGCGGAATGAAGTGCTGTCAAACCCAGTCCTGCGGCAGCTGTTAAAGCGAGCATTACTTGTTTCTTTTTCATATAAAGCTCCTCCTCGCATTTTGACAAGATATTAGTGGTATTCCCTGATTGACAGGCTGGTGAAACATGTTTTGTTTATGATTTCTTCCTTATAAGGTAATTTTAAGAAAATGAAAAAACCTGCCGGTCGTTAACGGCAGGTTTTTAGTGCAAAAGGCCTCTGCTTTGATTTAAGTAATCATTCACGTCGTTACGGGAGCTTTGAAAAAGGTGGAGCTGGCCGCCATAGTTTTCAATCCATTGTGTGACGATTTTTTCAGTCATTTTTTCACCTTGATAGGCGTGTCCGGCTTTTGCATAGGTTGCTTCGAAATCGCTCCATAACAATTCCACCCACGTTTTTGCCTGTATATAGCTGATCATCTCGTTCTTTTCCAGAAGCAGATTAGTCAGTTTCTCAATGTACATATTCATGTGTGCAGTCTCCTTTCTTCAGGAAAAAAATAACGCTTTATTACGTGGTGTTCTCCATATACTAACCTTACGTCTTCATCTGGAAAGACGCAACTTTTTGATCTCGAACCTAGGGGGATATGACATGGTCCGAAATAAAGAAAAAGGATTTCCTTACGAAAACGAAAACAAATTTCAGGGTGAACCGAGAGCAAAGGACGACTATGCTTCAAAGCGTGCTGACGGATCTATCAATCAGCATCCTCAAGAAAGAATGAGAGCCTCAGGCAAACGGTAAAGAAGAACAGCTGCATACACTGCAGCTGTTTTTACCCTTTATTGACTTGATATTCGTAGACGCTTTTCTTTTCTGATAAGTGTGCGAAGGTAGAAAGCACAAGTCCGCATGCGGTCATAAGCGCACCTCCTGCAAACAGCCAGGAATAAGAGCCTGTTCCGTTTAAAATCATTCCGCCGATCCATGCACCAAGGGCATTGGCAAGGTTAAATGCTGATACGCTGACAGCTGCGGCAATGGTTGTGCCGCCCTCAGATGAGGAAATGACCTTTGTTTGCAGAAGAGGCGGCGTGCCGAATGCGCATGCCCCGAATAGGAACGTTGCCACAATGGCTGCAGCCGGGTAAATGGCGATGTAAGGAAATACAGCCAGAACACCGATTAAACCGATCATTACGCCGATCATCGTCCGAGTCAGCAAAGGCAGCGGTACTTTTCCAGCAAAGAAATTCCCGGCAACGCCTCCCAATCCATACGCAAAGAGAGCACCTGTAATGCCAACCGTGCTGAATCCGGCTGAATGCCTTAAAATGGGTTCGATAAAGGTGTAGGCGATAAAGACACCGGAATAGCCTAAAATGGTAATCGCGAAGGAAAACAGCACTTGTTTGTGTTTAAAAACCCCCCACTCATTCATAAGCATTGGGATCACTTTTGGTTTTCTGTTCGGCACGGCAGCCATAAGGCCTAAAAATCCGATGACACCAAGTGCCGTAATGATGGAAAACACCGCTCTCCAATTCAGGACATCTCCGAGATAAGAGCCGAATGGAACACCAAGCATTAGAGCCACTGTCAGTCCGCCGTTCATTGAAGCAGCAGCTGCAGCACGCTTTTCCGGCGGAACCATTTCACTTGCGAATACCATGGCAATCGCGAAGAAAGCGCCGTGAATGGACGCAGATAAAATTCTTGAAATGGCCAATACCGCAAAATTCGGCGCCAGTGCGCTCATCAGGTTTGAAAGGATAAATATCGCCATAAGCCCAAGAAGCACAGGCTTTCTCGGAAGCTTGACGGAAATGATGGTGACGAGCGGTCCTGTCAAACAAACGCTTGCCGCATAAGCCGTGACAAGAAGCCCTGCGGATGAAACCTGTATATGAAAGTCATTGGCAATCGACGTCAAAATACCCATCACCGCGTATTCTGTATAGCCGATTGAAAATGTACAAATCATAAGAACAAATATAATAAATTTTACAGATGGGTTTTTGATACTCAACGTCATCGCCTCCTTTGATTTTAAAAAACAACGAGTTTCATCTTAAAAGATTTTTCAAGTGAATTCAATGATTTTTTCTTTAAGAATTCGTGTAAATGTGCTGCAAACAAAAAGAGGCTGATCATCAGCCTCCTGTTACGCTTTATTCTTTTTCTTGCAATACTGAGATTGGCAGCGCTTCCTCTTGCTGGGGGGAAGAGGTCCTGTACCCCCATGCGAAAACGCCATTTAAATAACTGATGGTAAACTCGTCCTCAGTGTTTTCCACACGATATGTTTCTCCCGGTGAGTAATCTTCCGGGTTCAGCAAATATGCTTTTGCCATCGTAATTTTCCGTTCGAGCACTGCCAGTTCGTTTATGATTCCATGCTGTTCGGCTTTTCTTGCTTTTTCAGAAAGTAATGCGATTTCGGTATTGAGTTCGTGAGGTGTCATTTGACTGTATCGTTTCTCCATTTCAGTACTCCTCTTCCTGCAGTAATTGCTCGATTAAATCGAGTGAGAATCCTTTGCGGAATAAAAATTGTTTGACCTTCATGGCGCTTTCATATGAGCCGTCATAGCGGTATTTTCTAAACGCTTTTTCCGCGTGAAGGCGCAGCGCTTCTTTCTCTGTGTCTTCATCATTTTCATATTCAATCTGATCCATCGCCGCGCTGATAACATCAAATGAGAAGCCCTTGCGCTGAAGCTGCAGCTGGGCGCGCTGTTTGAATTCTTTCGTCGAAAGCTTTTTATTTTTTTTGAGAAGCTTTTCAACATGCTTGACCGCTTCTCTTGTCTGATCCTCAAAGGAAAAGGAACTTAGCGCCTCCTTAATTGTATCGTCATCAATTCCCTTCGCTCTTAGCTCTCTGAACAAAACATCAGGGCCTTTTCCGTTTGTTTTTTTGTGAGTGCTGACATAGGCTGCGGCAAATTCCTGGTCGTTTAAGTACTTGTAATCGTTAAGCCTATGGATGACTTCCGCAATGACGGGGGGCGAGGTTTCTTTTTTCTTTAAGTGGTCCTCGACCTCTTTCGTCGACCGCATTCGATAGGATAAAAAGTCAAGCGCACGGTTGAAGCCTTTCTTCACTTCATCGCCGTATTGAATCTCAATGATGTCAAGATCATCGAGTTCTTTTCCCTTCTTGAGCTCAAATTTCACGAGCACATCCGCGTCCACACTGAAGGCGTATTTATCATCCAGAAAAATATTGAAGCGTTCCGTATTCTTTTTTTGCGTTGATATTTTTGTAATAAACGGCATCTTAATCTCCCTTCTCAGGCCTGAAACGCGTTTTCTTTTATTACAATGAGGTAAAGTATATTTATTAGAACGATGAGGAGAGATGTTCATGAATATCGCAATGACGGGCGGAACCGGTTTTCTTGGCCAGCATCTGACAGGCGTTCTTACCCGCCAGGGACATCATGTTTATATTTTATCAAGAAACGCAAGGGAAACTGAACAAAAAAATATGACATATGTCCAATGGCTGACGGAAGGAGCCGCCCCGGAGCAGGAACTTCCTCATATTGATGTCTGGATAAACCTTGCGGGAAAATCGATTTTTGGCCGCTGGACAGAAAAAACGAAGCAGCACATTCTCTCCAGCCGTATCAATGCGACGCGTGAAGTGCAGCGGCTTATTCAGAAACAGAAGGAGAAGCCGAAGACATTGATCCAAGCCAGTGCCGTGGGCATTTACGGCACAAGCCTTGAGAAAACTTTCACAGAGGATTCTGCAACGTCAGATGAGGATTTTCTCAGCCATACTGCACACCTGTGGGAAAAGGAAGGACAGCATATTGAAGCGATGGGTATCCGGACAGTTTATGCGAGATTTGGCGTGATGCTTGGAGAAAAAGGCGCTTTACCGCTTATGGTTCTCCCCTATAAGTTTCTGGCCGGCGGAACGATTGGAACGGGAAGGCAGTGGCTGTCATGGATTCATGTCGAGGATGCGGCCCAGTTGATCCGATATGCGGTGGAAAACGCCGGCATCTCAGGCCCAATGAATGTCACCGCGCCCAATCCTGTGGACATGAAGCAATTCGGAAAAGCGATTGCACGGGTGAAGCACCGCCCGCACTGGCTCCCCGTCCCGGAATTCTTTTTATCAAAAGCATTGGGTGAAATGAGTCTTTTGATTGTGAAAGGACAGCGCGCTCTTCCTAAAAAAGCGATAACCTCTGGATTTCGTTTTACATATTCGGATCTTGAATTTGCACTCTCACAGCTGATAGCGGACCGAAAGACTGTATAAAAACAGCAGGAAGCGTCAACCTTAAGAATAACATGGTTGAAGGAGGTCCTTTATATGGAAAAAAAGAGGGAGAAGCACCAGCAAGGCGCCAACCTGAAAAAAATGCAGGAAGTTCTTTATTCAGGCGAATTTAAAAAAGCGGAAAAAGCTGCTAAGCGGAAGTAGGAATACATAGCCCCTTAAAACCAAATACTATCTTTGTTTGATATCACTTTTTAGGGGGAATTTGATATGGGCAGAAATCATATCCACAAAAACCGTGATAAAAACAAACAAAAGCTTCCACAAGTTCCCGATGCATTAAAAAGGGAAACTGACGGCGTTTACGAAGAATATTCAACCGAGCTTGCTGATGCAGATGACCGCGAAGCGCAAGAGCGTGCGAAAGCAGCCGACAACAGAGCGAAAAAGAAATCTCGTTAATGAAAAACCCCTTGTCTCCGTTTGAGACAAGGGGTTTTTTACATTTCAGTGAACCGGTCGCGGATCGGTGTGCGTTTTTTCACTTCCGGCGCCTCGTCAGGATAACCTGTTTGTATGATGGCGGCGAAACGCTCATTATCCTGCAAACCAAAGGCCTGATGGACTTCTTTGTCATAAAGGATTTTTCCGCTTTTCCAAACCATGCCGATTCCTTTTTCCCAAGCAAGAAGCTGAAGATTTTGAATCAACGAGCTTGTTGCCGCAAAATCGTCGTCCCGCGCTCTTTCGTTTTCATCTTCCTGAAACACGACGAGGAGAAATCCCGGAACGCGCCCAAGTGTGTTTTTGAAATTTTGAAGCTTTTCCTCTGTCATATCCGGCTTGGATTTCTTAGAGAACGCTGCAAATGTATTGATGAGGTTCGCTTTACCTGTCTCACTGGAAACGTAAATAAATCTCCATGGCTCTGTCACTCTGTGATTTGGCGCATATTTTGCCGTTTCAAGCATGTCAAGAATGACTGCTGAAGGTACTGGCTCTTGTTTAAACTTTCGAATCGATCTTCTGCTGCGTATGATGTCCCGCAGTACTGAATGCTGATGTATTTGTTCGGTTTGAGGCATACCGTCTCACCTTCCTATGCAATTGAAAATGATTATCATTTCATAATGATAACGGAAAGTGCATCTTTTTGTAAACCATCATCCGTATTAGATTTTAAGAATACGGGTTTCTGAGTAAACGGCTGTTCCTGTCATGTTCACTTTCACATGGCCGCCGGCTTCGTTCATTTCGATCTCCACTTTTCCGTCTTTTCCAATTTCCTGCCCTTGTTCAATGATAAATTTATGCTGCTCGGCATTGCCATAATGTTTCATATAAGCCCCCATCACGCCGGATGCTGTGCCGGTCACGGGGTCTTCAATCGTTCCCGAATACGGGGATGAAAAGTGGCGTCCGTGCAGGTCGCTGTCGGGATGAACGGTTTCAAAGGTAAACGGATGGACTGAAGCTTTTGGCAGATCAATTAACACTTCCGGAAATTGTTTGTTATCTGGCACCATTTTTTTGGAAGCCTCCAATGATTTAAGCGGAACGATGGCTGTCCATATGCCAGTGCTGCCAAACACAATCGGAAGGTCTTCATGAAAATCCTCTTCGGTGATACCCAGTGCGTTCGCAAGTTTTTTCCGATCGCCTGTAAATGGTTTGAATTGCGGAGAGGCCTGTTCAAGCGTGATATGAATACGGCCATCTTTTTCAGAAATCTTCACAGGCAGGATACCCGCTTTCGTTTGGATGCTGTACGTTTTACCGCTCTCCAGCATTCCTTTCTCACATAATGCGTAAAGAGACGCAACTGTCGCATGACCGCACAAATTCATTTCGTGTCCAGGTGTAAAGTAACGGAGTTCAAGATCGGCCGACTCGCT
Source organism: Bacillus sp. SJZ110 (assembly GCF_006715455.1). Lineage (NCBI taxonomy): Bacteria > Bacillati > Bacillota > Bacilli > Caryophanales > Bacillaceae > Bacillus > Bacillus sp. SJZ110. Next base: position 23,991 of record NZ_VFNF01000006.1, read on the forward strand.
TTTTCGGATAAAGGAGGTTTCTGAATACCCGGCACGCTCAGCTATGATCTGCATCTCGTCTTCCGTATAAACGTCTCCCCGCAAAACGACGCCTGCGGGGTTTCCTTTGCCGGGACTGCTTGTAAATGCTTCATATTTTAATACCTCTGCTTCTTTCATTCATCTGCCGCCCTTTCTTTATCAATGTCTCTGTCAGTATAGCAAAAATAATTACGAATCTTCAGTCATTATCAAAAAAACCCATTTTCTTTTTTAAGAAAATGGGTGTAACGATTAAGAATTTCTTGTTTTATAGAGCAAATAAATAAAATAAGGTGCGCCGATAGCCGCTGTAAAGACGCCGGCCGGCACTTCCACCGGAGCAAATAAGGTTCTGCCGACGATATCAGCTGTTAAAACGAGCAGAGCTCCAATAAGTGCCGACGCTGGGAGCAGCGCGCCATAAGATGAGCCGACAAGCCGTCTTGCAATATGGGGCGCCATCAGCCCGACAAAACCGATTGTGCCGGCAACTGAAACTGCACAACCAGTAAGAGCCGTACTCAAAAGTAGCAAGAAAAAACGATTTCGCTGCACAGCGCTTCCTGCACCCGCCGCAATATCTTCACCCAGCACCTGTATATTCATATTTTTTAGCGCGACAAAACAAATGAATAAGAGAATGACAGATAAGATAATAGCTATTTTTACATGCTGCCAGTTTGACCCATAAACTGACCCAGTGATATATACATTGGCTTGTGATGCCCGGTAAATCGGGCCTTTGATCATCAACAGGGTAGTCATCGCCTGCGCCGACATTGAAAATCCGATTCCGATAAGCACCAGCCGAAATGTGGAGGCGCCATTTTTGTATGCCAGTAAATAGACGATGAGCCCGACAGCCGATGCGCCGATAAATGCGGCTGCTGGAAGCCATGACAGACTGATCGTAAGTGAACTGCTGCGGTCTGAGAAGAACATCATTAAAAGCACGACCGCTACCGCCGCTCCTCCTGTTATTCCGATAATATCCGGAGATGCGAGAGGGTTTCTGACGAGCCCCTGCAATATCGCGCCTGCCGCTGCCAAGCAGACACCGGCGCATAAAGCCGTCAAAATTCTTGGCATGCGGAACGACATGATCATCAGTTCATCCAGCTTGGAACCTGCACCAAAGAATGTTTTTGCTACATCCCAGGGAGGAATAAACCTTTGTCCGAGACCTGCGCTTATGATGAGTACAGCAGCTGTTAACCCCAGTAAAATTAAAAAGACGATCCATGCTTTCTTTTCAGCCGCAGTAACGCCAAAACGAAGTTTCATAGCTTCGCCCCCCTTCTTGCGATGTACACAAACACAGGCATTCCGATGATGGCGGTCATGACCCCGACAGGAACTTCCTGAGGCATAATGATATATCGCGCACCGATATCCGCGCAAACAAGCAAAATGGCACCCAAAACAGCGGAAAATGGCAGAACCCAGCGATAATCATTACCAACGACAAAGCGGGCAAAATGCGGAATAATGATGCCGATAAAAGAAATCGGCCCGGCAATGGCGACAGCGGACCCTGCAAGCATGACAACACAAAGCGCCATCACAAATTTCAGCAGGCCTGTTTTTTGGCCGAGTCCTTTTGCCACATCTTCTCCCATAACGAGGAGATTAATTTTTTGGCCGAGAAAGAAGCAGATTACCAGCGCTGCCGCTGCATATGGAAGCATCGTCATCAACAGATCCAGACTCCGGCCCTGCACAGAGCCAGTCAGCCAAAAAAGCACCTGGGCAAGCTCGAGTTCGTTGACAGACAGCAAGCCCTGTGTCAGAGAAGAAAACATGGCTGCCATGGCAGCTCCCGCCAGCGTCAGTTTGATTGGCGTCAGCCCTTCCCTCCCAAGCGAGCCTGCTGCATAGACGATCGCGGCGGTAAATGCTGCCCCCAGAAACGAGCTCCATACTAATGCCTGAGGTGACTGAATATGCAGAAAAAACGATCCGGCAACAATAAAAAAACCTGCACCGGCGTTAATCCCGAAAATCCCCGGTGACGCAAGCGGATTTTTTGTGAGCGCCTGCATGAGAGCGCCCGCGGCTGCAAGCGAGGCGCCGACGACTGTCGCAACCAAAGCGCGCGGAAGCCTGACATCCTTGATGATGACATGCTCATTTGTTCCGTTGAAGGAAGTAAACGCCTGATAGACCTGTCTCCATGACGTACCTGTATAGCCGTACACGACGCTTGCGCAGACAGCCGCCAGTAAAATGAAAATCAGACATACTAACACAATCCATTTTGAAGATGCCTTTTTGCAGATCATGATCTAATTCTCCTAGTTATTTACTATGTAATGTTTGTTTTTGAGAATAATCCTCAATTAGGGATTGACACTCTTAACACTGCTTATTATGATCTAAATGATAATGAATTTCAATATTGGGAGGAAAAAGATGAAAAAGCATATCAGCATGCTATTCGTATTTTTAATGGCCGTTATAGTACTTTCTGCCTGTAATAGTTCAGAAAGTAAAAGTAACAGCGAGGGGTCAAGCAGCAAAACAAGAACGGTCAAACATGCAATGGGGACATCAGACAACATTCCCGCCACTCCAAAACGGATTGTTGTTTTAACTAATGAAGGAACAGAGGCGCTCTTAGCGCTTGGCATTAAGCCGGTCGGAGCCGTAAAGTCATGGAAGGGCGACCCGTGGTATGACTATCTGAAAGATGACATGAAAGGTGTTAAAAACGTCGGTCTTGAAACGGAACCGAATGTGGAAGCCATCGCAGAATTAAAGCCTGATTTGATTATTGGAAACAAAGTGCGCCAGGAAAAAATTTATGATCAGTTAAATGCGATTGCGCCGACTGTTTTTGCTGAATCTTTGGCCGGGAACTGGAAGGATAACCTGACTCTATACGCCAACGCGGTGAATAAGGCGGACAAAGGCAAGGAAGTCATTGCCGATTTTGATAAACGTGTTTCTGATTTAAAAAACAAGCTGGGCGACCAGACAAACAAAACCGTTTCAGTCGTACGCTTTTTATCCGGTGAATCAAGAATCTATTATACCGATTCATTCTCAGGGATTATTTTAGACCAGCTTGGCTTCAAACGCCCTGAAAAACAAGTAGAACTGTTCAAGAAACAAAAGGACCAATTTACGTTCTCAACTGACAGTAAAGAATCTATTCCTGATATGGATGCTGATGTGCTGTTTTATTTCACTTATAAAGCCGATAATGCAAAGGAAAATGAAAAATGGGCCAATCAGTGGACAAGCAGTTCACTATGGAAAAACCTAAAGGCCGTGAAATCAGGTAATGCGCATGAAGTCGATGACGTCGTATGGACAACCGCAGGCGGAATTAAAGCCGCAAACTACCTGCTTGATGATATTGAAACCTACTTCTTAAAAACGAAATAAAAAAAAGACTCCGTCTTATTAGACGGAGTCTTTTTTGCTTTTGCCAATCAGACGTGTAACGAGGAACATGGTGACAGAAAGAGATCTGTTTTTCCGATACGCTAAGTATTTCCCTCGCCACTCCGGTTTGTATTTTTCTTTAAAGGCTCTTAGGCCGCTGAAGCTGTACATGTATCTGACATTATTAAAAATGACAGCGGCAAACCTTTCGGACCAGAAGGATGTAAAGGCAGTGCCGACATTAGCCAAGGGTGCCATCCCCATATTAAATGACGTGCAGCCCTCTTCCTTTGCCCATAAAAACATACGGATAAACAATGCGTCCATAATGCCATTTGGAGCGTCGCCGCGATAGCGCATTAGGTCAACCGATATCTCTCCCTCCTGGTACATCGGCATGACATTTGCGAATGCAACGATCTCTCCCTCTGCATTTTTCATATAGGCGATCGGCGCTTTCTGTAAATAGGAAGGATCAAAAAATCCGAGCGAGAATCCCTTCTCCTTTTTCGAGCCGAGCCATTCGTCTGAGATTTGCTTCAGCTCCTCCAAAAACGCATCAGAAAATGGGGGATGATCCACATGGAAAGTATACTCCTCCCGCTCAAAGCGGTTATTGATTGCCCGAAGGCCGGCTTTTTTCTTCCCAGTCAAGGTGAATGTATTTAAATCTACATATGCTTCCTCGCCAAGTTTAAAGAAGTTGTAGCCAAAATCGTGATACAGCGCCATGTCCTCTCGTTCAATTTGATAGAACAAAACACTGAATCCCTTCTGATGCGCTTCGTTCAGAAATTCTTCCAGCACGAGCGGGAATGATTCTCTTTGGCCAGACGGATCGCCGAGCACGACCAGCCTTCTGGCGATTTTCCCGAATAGAAGCAGTGCATTCCCATCACTGGAAAAATAAAACCGCTTATCTCCAAGAAAACCAAGATGGCTCAGCGCGTTGCCGCCTTTTTCATTAAGAAACGCAGCAAGACGCTCAGGGTCAGCTTGCTCTCCGATCGGTTTCGTTCTCTTATGATAGACCACTGTAAATATCAAGAAGAACAGCGGCACAATAATGATCGCCATGATGGTTGCATGTGTAATATGCGAGGTGCTGTGGACGAAATATTCGTGACGCAGCACCTTCTTCATCCGGTCCCAAATAAAGCCCGCGATCAGATTGTAGTTAAAGAGCGCCACAGTAAACAGCGCCACAGCGAATATCAATTGTCCCAGTGTATAGGATGCCTGTTCGCGGACAAATTGTTTTTTCAATAGCACAAGCAATACGATAATCATCGGCAGTACGAATATCGCGCTGATGTTAAGCCCTTTTAAAAAGCTGAACACAAAGCCGCCGACAAGCGCTGTAATGGCCATCGTATAGGAACGTTTTGTCCGTTTATAAAGCTCAATCGGCAAAATTAGCAGAATGAGCGCTGAGCTTAAGGACAGGCCGTTGAACAGCAAAAGCGCCGGGCGCGGAATGTGCGGTATAACCGTCAGCCTGTCAATCGGCAAGGAAACAGAGGCCAAGACAATCAGACCTGCTACGAACACAATAAGGGAAAGCGAGCCTTGCAAAATTCTCACTAATACCGCACGCTGAACAACAAGCAGAACGTTTGTCGTCTCAATTGCCGGTGCGATGCGCGGGTTCGTTTCGAGCCGCTTCATTGTATTTTCCGTCAGGTCGCCGGCGGCAAAGAACAGCCCCAAGATAAATGGGATAAATGAGTAGGCGAGCCTGTACAACACAATAGAAGTAACGATGGCCTCTTGATGATAGCCAAGCTGCTCCATCCCCAGCAAAAATAAAAGGTCAAACGAGCCGAAGCCGCCCGGCACGAGGCTGATCATTCCTCCGATCGCCGCAATGACGAACACCCCGAACACATACCTGATATCTGCATGAATGCCCATAGCGAACAAAGCAAAATAGATGACGATCCCGGCCATGAGCCATTCAACAACTGAAGCTCCAATATATGCGAAAATCGGATTTTTCACTTTATCCGCATTCTCTTCGTCCCCAGCTTTGCGGTCTTTTATTTTGGACACCGCCAAAGACAGCGGCAATATCAGCGCAAAACCGATAACGACCGCCCATAGCCAAGGCTTTTCATGAATCACTTCATCCACTGGCAGCACTCTCGCAGCGACGAAAATGCTGAAAACAGATAATCCGAGCAGCATAGATGATGTGAGCCAGGCGATTCCTTTCACGAGTGCCTTATGGTCTTTCGTATGCTCCTTATAGAACATCATTCTTAACCCGACGCCGGCTAAACCGCCGAAGCCCAGCACATTATTAAATGAATTGGCGATCCAGGAAACCCTGAATACTTTTCCGTTTGTGATCGATAGGCGCAGTGAGTATTTCAGGACGTAATCATACAGCGACATGGCCGCAACAGCCAGCAAGCCGATCAACACAAGCATGAATAAGTCCGTTCGTTCCAGTCCGTTGATGACCATGAGCGTACGTTTGAAAGACAGATTTGTCAGTTCTTTTTTCGATTGATAAATAACAAATAGCAAAACAGCAATAGGAAAAACGATTTTTAATATTGATAAAGCATTCTTTTTAATCAGCAATGGTCTCTCCAATCATATTCTAGTTCGATCCTCTCCCCCAATAATCTCCAACTCATTATACACTACCGTTATTTTTCGGACAAAGTCCCGCATGCGGTTTTGCTCACTTTCTTTCAGGAGTGAAAATCGAGTAATATGGTAAGAGGAGTGAATGATGAGGAAGTGATGAAATGGAATATAATTTACACGATACAACAGTATTAAACGAAAACATTCTTTCATCGGAGGAACGGGAAATATGGGTGCTCTATATGAAAGTCTTAACGTCCGCCGGGCTCGGTGATGTGTCCGAGTGGATGAAGCTGGATATGAGCATGCCGCAAATGAAGGTGCTGATGCTATTAAACAACCATGGAACATTGAAAGTGAGCGACATTGCTGAAAAAATGGGGGCTTCCCTGTCCAATACAACTGGGCTGCTTGACCGGCTTGAAAAATCAGGATTTGTCAAACGCTCACATTCTGAAGAGGACCGCCGCTCTGTAGTTGTTCAGTTGACAGAGAATGCGAAAAAGATTTTCCGGGGTTTGTATGAAAAAGGCCACCTGAAATTGAAGCGTTCATTAGAGCTGCTGTCCCCTGAAGAAAAGCAGGCTGTTTCCGAAGGGCTGTCTATCCTTTCAAGAGCATTAGAGAAAGCGAAAAAAGAATAAATCTGTAAGTCTGTCATCCGCAAACTGCGGGAGCAGGCTTTTTTTATTTGACATTTAGTTCATTTAAAATGAATAATATACTTTGAATGAATAAAAAAGGAGTTGATGAATATGTCTGAAGCATTAACAGAGCAGAAAGGCCAAAAGTGGGCGATCAGCCTGTTTACGATTGGTGTATTTATGGCTGCGCTAGATAACGGAATTATTTCAGCTGCCTTAACAACGATAAACGAGTCGTTTTCCGTCTCTCCTTCCTGGGGATCATGGGGCATTACCCTTTATACGCTTGGTCTTAGCGTCAGTGTGCCAATCGTCGGAAAGCTTTCCGACCGCTACGGCAGAAAAAAACTCTTTCTCATTGAGGTTTGCCTGTTCGGACTTGGTTCTTTGCTTGTTGCTTTGAGCCAAAGCTTCCCGCTCTTTCTGATATCGCGGCTGATTCAGGCGCTTGGAGGCGGCGGGATTTTCATCATCGGCAGCTCTCACATTCTCGCGACTCTCCCAAAGGAAAAACAGGGGAAGGCCCTTGGGCTGCTTGGCGCAATGAACGGGATGGCCGCTGTGCTCGGGCCAAATATCGGAAGCTTTCTGCTTGATTGGACCGGGTCTTGGCATTGGCTGTTTTTGATTAATTTGCCGATTGCCGTGCTATTGGTTGTTTTCGGCGCATACTTTATCGCGGAAACAAAAGCACCTGAAGCTAAGCGCCTCGACACGGCCGGAATCTTCCTTCTATCCCTGTCGATTTTAGCCGTGATGTACGGCATGACGAACCTTGACGGGGCAAATCTCTTACACAGCTTGGGGAATCCGGAGGTTTATGGATGTATTATTTTTGGCATACTTTGTTTTGCAGCGCTTATCTCGTATGAAAAGAGAGTTGAAATGCGAGGAGGCGATCCCATTTTGGCGTATTCTCTGCTGCGAAACCATATGTTTCAGCGCACGCTTATCATCGGTTTGTTATCCGGGGGGCTCTTGGCGGCAGTCATTTTTATCCCGTCATATGTCGAGCAGTATTTGGGTGTCCCTGCCGCAAAAGCAGGCTATTGGATGACACCGCTTGCGTTGGCTTCCGGAATCGGCGCTTGGCTTGGCGGAGCGCTTACCGACAAAAAAGGTCCTGTAAAAACCGTTATTCTTTCGGGAATCATCTCATGTGCGGGGTTTGCTTTATTTCCGCTCTGGGTGACGGAAAAATGGGAGTTTGTGATCGCAAGTGTGGCAGCTGGGATCGGTTTTGGCTTTCTGTTAGGCGCTCCGCTGAACGTCCTTGTATCAGAAGCGGCAAAAACAAATAAGGGTACAGCTCTTGGCACGCTTTCATTAGTAAGGCAAATTGGACTGACCTTGGCGCCTACTCTTTATGCAGGTTTTATCACAGCCGGGTTTGACCAAATAGGTGATGAGATCAGTAGCCACTTATCGGACAGCGGATATTCAGAAAAGGCGATGCAGATGATTCCGGAGATCGACAGTTCTGATGTTTCTTCTTTACAAGAACAAATCGAACGCATTCCCGTTCCTGAAGTCAAAACCGCGATAAGCGACGCCATTCATGCGAGTGTCGCCAGCGGCTATGATCATTTATATGCAGCGGCTGCTGTGATCTCACTTCTGGTGATTGCTGCTATCAGTATTCCGGCTTTCCGCCGGCAAAAGCGTTAAGACCACCCCATCCGTCTGGAAAGCTCCGTAATATGAGCGATATGGTGATGTGAGTGCCAGACATACAGGCCGAGCGCGTTCTCCAGGGTAATGATCTCCTTTGTATCAGGGTGATAAAATCCGCGCTTAAATTGCTGATCCGTCAGGGTGCGGAGCAGAGCCGTCCATCTTCCGTGAAGCTCCTGCAAAAGCGCGAGTGAGCCGCTCGGATCTGCCGTTTTCGAGTCTTTTAGCTCCGACCATGCTTTTTCATCATACGGACGGATAGCCGGTGTCTCTTCCGTCAAGCTCAATTTAAAACGAATATAGCTGTTCATATGACTGTCAGCCAGATGATGAATAACTTGCCGAACGGTCCATCCACCGTCCCGGTACGGTGTGTCAAGCTGGCTGTCCGTCATGCCCTCTACAGCTTGCTTCAATTTTGCCGGCACTTCTTCAAGCACTTGAATCCATTTATCTTTTTGCTCCTTCGATATGGATTCCCTCGGCTTGTATTCTCCTATTGGGTAGCTTAGATTGACTGATGTCATGCATGTTCTCCCTTCTATTCAAGCTTCTCCTTTATTTTACAAGAAAAAGATTGTGTATTGCGTCTTTTTCCCATACAATAAAAACGACACTAGTGTCATTTTTATTATTTAGGAGGATGAATCATGGAAAAACCGTTGTTTTGCACTCAAAAAGGGCTGATGACACTGTTAGCCTCGCAAACCATTTCTTCACTTGGAGACTGGCTTCACATTTTGGCCGTGCTAACCTTAGCCGCTTTTCAGCTGGATGCTTCACCATTAGATATGTCGCTTTTAATGATGTCATTTGCTTTGCCTGTCATTGTACTTGGACCTGTATCGGGCCTACTCGCCGACCGTTTTGACAGAAAAACGATTATGTTTCTATCTGAAATCGGCCGTGCCCTCACTGTTATCAGCTGCGTTTATGTCAGTGAGCTTTGGCAGCTTTACGTATTGCTATCCGTTCAGAGCTGTTTTTCTTCACTTTTTTTACCTGCTAAAAACAGAAAGCTTAAGGAATTGGCTCCGGAAGCACACATTCAGCAGGCCGTTTCCGTCAGCAGCATCATTGATAACAGCTCAAAAATCTTCGGCCCTGCCCTTGGCGGCACACTGATCGCTGCTTTCTCGATACACTCTGTTTTTTATATAAACGCCGGCGCCTTCTTTCTTTCCGCTGTCATTTTGTTTTTCCTTCCCAGAGATGCTTTTTTACAAAAAGCCAATACACCTCAAAAAAAAACACCAGCACTTACTTCTATCAAGGAAGGCCTTCAGTTTTTGAAACGGATGCCGCTTCTATTAACAGGCTTACTCACAGCTTGCGTCGTTCTCTTTGTTTTGTAGATTGGTGATTCCCAGGCTATCATTCTTATCCGTTCTTTTTCAGGCGCTCCGCCTGAGCTTGCAGGCTGGTGCATGGCCGTCAGCGGAGCCGGCATGCTCCTTACGGCGGCAATTGCCGGCAGACGGCGAATCACCTCTTATTTTCTTTATTTCTCAGCTGGGACCTTTCTGCTTGGACTAGCAACTGGAGGCGTGCCATTTCTGAGCGGAATGGGAATTGCCGGCATTGCTCTTTTTATTTTCGCTTTTTTCATCATGGGAGCGGCTTTTGGTCTGGTCCATATTCCATTTCAAATTCTCGTGCAAACAACAGTGCCGGTTGATTACAGCGGCAGGGTGTTTGGCGCCATTCAGAGCGCGACAACCCTCGCCTCCATCCTCGGCATGGCGGGCGGAGGCATGCTGGCGGAATGGATCGGTGTTTCACTTGCTTTTCTTGTCTGTGGCTGCTTGCTGATCTTGATTGGGTTGATTACACTTGTAGGTAAGAAAGTTTCAGAAAGCAGGCGATATCTTGTCACCAAAAGTAACAAAGGAGCACAAGGATAAACGACAGGCAAAGATTTTAGAGGCTGCCAAAACGGTTTTTAAACGTAAAGGATTCGAATTAACGACGATGAAGGACGTTGTAGAAGAGTCAGGTTTCAGCCGGGGCGGTGTCTATCTTTATTTTTCAAGCACTGAGGAGATGTTTCGCCGCATTATTGAAACAGGGCTGGATGAAGGACTCCGAAAGCTTGATAAATCAGCTGAACACCAAAGTGTTTGGTCCGCCATTTCAATCTATTTGGATGAACTGACTGAGGGCCTGCGTGATGTAGCAGATACGCTGGCGCCGGTGCAATTTGAATATTTAGTGACAGCTTGGCGGAATGAGGAACGTAGGCAGTATTTGGAGAAAAGGTATGATCTTTTTGTGGAAAGATTTTCAAAGCTATTGCAAAAAGGGATCGATCAGGGAGAGTTTCAGCCGCTTCAGCCTCTTGCGACTATCGCCAAGTTTTTCCTCAATATGAATGACGGCATCATTCAAAACGCCCTGTATTTCGATGAAGAAAAAGCTGATGTATCTGGACTTGCTGAGTCTGCAAAACTATATTTAAAAACAGTTCTGCAAGCGGATGAGAAGTAAAGAAACGCGGCAGGAGCCCTCCTGCCGCTTGTTTTTCACCCTGCGTGATCACGCACTTCGACTGTTACCTTCTTCTGTTTCGGCTGATAAATTTTCCCCACAAATAAATATCCGTATTTGAATTTATTCAGTGCCCACGAGGTCAGAATCGGGCCGGCTGTACACACGGCAAACAGCAGGAGAACAGCCGGTACGGCAGGAATGTCGGGCATATTCAAAAGCAACACGTAGCCTATAATCATAAAATAAGCATGAAGCAGATAAATCGAAAAGGAATAGTTGCTAATAAACATCATGATTTTCGGCACATGCTTCATTTTGGAAAACAAGTGAAAGCACAGGAAAATCATGCTTGTTGAATACAGCATGATATCAGGCCGCTTCGAGCTGATCATGCCGATTTCACCGACATATGAAACAGTGACAACCAGCGCCCCAGAAGCAATTGCGGCGCCGTACACCACCCAGCGGTATTGGTTCAGCAGCGCTAAAAAACGCTTGTATTCTTTTCCGCAATAGTAGGCTAGACAAAAGTAGAAAAGCCAGCCTGCGAACGGAACCCAGAAGAACGGAAATGCCCCGCCCTCTTCAGAAGCAGGAGCCGGGCTGGCTGCGGAGAAATAGCCTAAATAAGCGGCTGTCACCACAAATGAGATAGACAGCACCCATTTCGGCGATGCTTTTTTCAAATACTCATGAAACATCATATGCAGCATGTAAAATTGAAAGATGACGAGAATGAAGTATCCGATAAAGTTTCCTAAGAATACGTTCGCCAGATATTTTTGCACAAACGCGAGAAAGGTTACCTCTCCCCCCATCGCACTGGTCATCAGCAGCGCATCGATGGCCGCGATAAATAAAAAAGGAACAAAAATCACTTTTCCCCGCTTCTTTAAAAAACCGTCAGGCACCCCATCAGGATAAGAACGGGCCAGTAAAAATTCAGAGATGAAAATAAAAGCGGGCGTGCTGAACATCAGGAGTGTTCGGAAAGAATCAACAGTGTGAGAAATATCTGCAAGAGCTTCTGCCTGAAGCATCAGGACCATTGAAATGATATGGAGCAAGACGACACTTAAGCACGAAATGCAGCGGATCATAAAAATTTCTTTAATTTGCATAACAGCGCTCCTTTTATTTCAAATTGATAGAAATCGATGGTTGTACCTTAACATGTCCGCTCTATTTGAAAAAGTGCCTGATGTCATAAATTGACGTATGCATGATAGACTAAGGTCATAAACCCCTCTGGCTTATTGGTGTATCTTTCTCAGACGATATTGCTAGAAAAATGCAAAAAACCTGCCGTAACGGAGACTGCAGGTTTTTTATGAAGATATTAATTTGTATTGAGGCCTCCGCCATTCAGCCCTTCTTTGATATAGCCGTTCACTTGGCTATTAGAGAGCAAGCCAATATGACCGATGCCATAAAGCTGGATGTTTCGCGCTCCTTGTAACCGAGACAAGCTATTGATTACAATTTGATCATTGAGACTGTAAATAGATGTATAGAGGATCTTTTGATTAGGATCTGTACCCGGCAGCGCCGTTGATGACACTAAACCATTAGCCCCGCCAAGCGTTACGACATTTTGAATCTTATTGCCCCCGCCTAAATATTTAATATAGTACAGCGTATTGGCGCCTCCCATACTATGAGCCACAATATCTACTTTTTTTGCCCCCGTCTCTTTTAAAACACGGTCAACATATGAAGCAAGCTGCGGGCCGTTATTTAGGTTATTTCCTGTTTTATCATAAAAATCAATTGCGTACAGTTTGTTGCTTTGCCAGCCTTGAGAAATTAAGTAGTTTTTAATAGCGAAAAAGTTGTATGATGCACCACTTATTCCATGAACAAGAACGACAGGATTATGTACTGATTCAGCTTTTGCGCCAGACGGCGGAGCGGCTAAAACAGATAGAATCAGCGATAAACAAATAATGAATGCCATAAGTACTTTTTTCACGTTTATTCCCCCTTAAAATGTTTATACCACCAATTTCCTATTATACATAAAAAATCAATATGGTTAATATTTTTTCTGAAAATTAAATTTAAATCTCTTTTATATTGACGGAGATAAATCGGATACCTTCTGACAAACCTTTTATCTTCATTTCCAAAGAGCCCGGTTGTGTTCCCTTCCTCCCTTTTCTATAATAAGGGGAATAGGCAGTTAGAATCACAGTTGAGCACCGGCTCATCTGTTTTGCGAAACAGCCAGACACGGAGGATAGCATGAGAGTATTAAAATACGCCATATTAGGGCTTTTGCGAAAAGGCGAATTGAGTGGATACGATATTACGAGTTATTTTAAAGAGGAGCTCGGCCAGTTTTGGAGCGCCAAGCACAGCCAGATTTACCCTGAGCTCAAAAAGCTGACGGATGAAGGATTTATCACGTTCCGGACAACGATTCAGGGCACAAAGCTGGAGAAAAAGATGTACACCCTGACAGACAGCGGAAAGCAGGAGCTGCATGACTGGCTGATCCGCCACCAGCCGATACCCGAGACGGTGAAGGATGAATTTATGCTGAAGGCTTATTTCATTTCTTGTCTATCGCGCCAGGAGGCTTCTGATTTGTTCAAAGACCAGCTGCAAAAACGCCAGGCCAAGCTTTCTGACTTACAGGGAAGCTATGAAAAGCTTATGGCTTCAGCAGAGCCGATGTCATTTTCTTCACCGGACTTCGGCCACTATCTTGTGCTGACGAAAGCGCTGGAGCGGGAGAAAAATTACGTTTCTTGGCTGGAATCAATTTTAGCTATGATAGATAAGGATTAACCGCAGTTCAGGCTGCACCCATACGAATGTACCCACATGCAAAAAAACATCTGCCTAAACGGCAGATGTTTTTTAGGCTCGGAGCGCCTTAAGCCCCGCTACGAAAGTGATCGCAGCAAAAGCAAGCAAGATGCCGCAGATTCCGAGAATATCTGTGACGCGGGCACCGTTAGCGATAATCTCTGTCAGCCCGCTCATCGCCCACTTTTGCGGAAGAAATTCAGCGATGGATTGCATAAATTTCGGTTCAATGTCGATCGGCCAATACATCCCGCTCACCATACATGTTGCGATGACAAACAAGTTGCCGAACGCAAGCTGCTGTTCTGGCGTTCTGACATTGGCCGCAATCATCAATCCAATGCCGACAACGGTCAATAGAAAAAGCGACACTAATACAATAACTGCAGCCGGATTCCCCCAGTTGATGCCAAACAGCCAATGGGTGGAAAGAAGCAATATGCCAAATTGAATCCAGCCAATGACAAAGAAGGACAGCACATACCCAGCACCGATTTCGGCTCGGCTGACAGAGGCTGTAAGCAATCTGGACCATACGCCGTTTTTTCTTGCTTCTAAAATGGTTCCAGCCGCTCCCATCATGGTCAGCATGACAAACAGGATGGAAAACCCTGCTGCTCTGGAGGCTGTGTCACTTGCTTCCGCACCCTCTTTTTTATCACTGAGCGTCTGTCGTGTTACAGCCGGAACTGTATCTTCATGTTTTTTGGCGAAAACGGTTTTATACGCAGCCTTCCAGTTCTCTCCAGCTGTCTGCGATGCCGTTTTTGCCGCGGTCACCTGAATATTGAGCGTTGCCAATGTGCTTTCTGCATATTGTTTGACCATCGGCGCTTCCGACAGCTCAGGGCCGTGACGGAAAATCAGTTCAGGATGTTTGTCTTTTTCCAGCTGTGTCTGGAACGAGCGGGAAATGACGATGATCCCGGCAATTTTCTTTTGTTTCAGCTTTTCTGACGCTTTGCTTTCAGACATGTTTTCGAATACATACATATCATCGTGTGCCTTCAGCTGCCGAATATAATGCTGTGAGAGAATCGTATCGTCCTGATCAACGATTGCAAGCCGCACCTTATCATCATTGCCGCTGAGCATACTCCCAAATACAAAGGTAAGCAAAAGCGGGGCAGCAAACATGATCAAATAGTTCTGTGGCTTCTTAAAAATGAGAGAAAGCTCAATGCCGCAAATGGCTAGAATTTTTTTCACCTTTTGTACCTCCTTATCTTGTATGAAGCCGTCTGATACCAATTACAAGTGAACAAAAGCCGATCGCCGCAAAAAGAAGCACAGGCTTTTGAAGGTCAGCCCAGCCTCCCCCTTCCATTAAAGAAAGAAAGCCGTCAAGCGCCCAGCGATTTGGCACCGCTTTGGATACAGACTGCAAGACGTCCGGAAATTGGTACAGCGGCAGCATGGACCCGCCGAGAACCGCAAGCAATTGAATGCCGAAGCCGCCTATCGCATCTGCAGTTTTCATATCGCTGATGCACGACGCAAGCAGCATTGAAATACCAGATACAGCTGCGGCGTAAGAAAGCCCGAGTACACTCACGAACAGCAGATTACCGCCCCAGTCCACACCAAATACATTGATTGTGACGATCAGAAATATGAAAAATTGTATGATGGCAAACAGATACGTCCCAAGCCATTTTCCGAAGAGAATGACGGATTTTTGCGCAGGCGTCATCAGCATTCTGGCAAGCGTCTCCGTATCCTTTTCCTGTAAAAATGATTTCGCCCCGACTGTGATATGAAACAGCATAAACATGCAAAGCATTGCCGCCGAATAGTATTGAAAACTGGTAACGGCTTTGCTGCCCACAGATTTTTCCGCAATAGTAAGCTTGTCACCTGTTTCTTTTTCTAGCGTCTTTGCCAGCTTTTCTGCAAACTGTGCAGGGTCAAGTTTTCCTTGCTGTACAGCTTCCGTTTTGCTGATGTAGTCCATTGAGGCTGACGCGGCTTCCTTTACCGCTTTATATTGCTCTATAAATGAGCTTGCAGCTGTTTCAATGATGGAACTTTTCAATGTTTGATCAGGAGCGGCATTAACAACAGCTGAGGTTTTGCCGGCTTCCCAATGGTTCGGGATAACGATGCCTACATCGATTTTCTTTGCATCAATCAGCTTTTTCATCTTGTCTTTGCTGCCGACTTTTGTGACCTTTATTGACTTTATTTTTTTGAGAACATCTTTTGTAAACATGTTTGCTGCATCTGACTGGTCTGATTGAATGTAGCCGACTTTGATGTCATCAATCCGGCTGCCTCCGTCAACAACTGATCCGAGCGCTGCGCCTAAAATACAGGTTAGGATGAGCGGCATTAGGATAAGCATCATAAACCCTTTTCTGTCCGTGATTCTGATTTTCACATCTTTCCATGCGATCCATATGCTTTTTTTCATGGCCGTCCCTCCTCAATCCCGCAACGTGCGGCCGGTCAGATTCAGAAACAGGCGCTCCAGATTCGGTTCCTGCACTTGAAGAGACAGCAGGCTTATATGATGAGCAGCGGCTTCAGCAAGCAGGCTGGTGACGACTTTCTCATGATGGGCCGCAGAAATGTCAATTTTGAGCTCTGACTCTTGGACTGTTACATCATTCACATGGGCCAGGGAACGGATCGCCAAAAGAAACGCTTCATCGATCCCGCTGACCGTGAGCTGAATGATGGTATCGCCCCCAAGGCGGCTGCACAAATCAGTTTTTGTGCCAATCGCAATCATTTCCCCCTGATCAATTATCCCGATCCTGTCGCATAAAAACTCAACTTCTTCCATGTAATGACTCGTATAGATCACCGTCATGCCCGTTTCGTTGAGCTGTTTAACCGTTTCTAAAATGTGATTTCTCGATTGAGGGTCAATACCGACAGTAGGTTCATCCATAATCAGCAGCTCGGGCTTATGCATTAAAGCCGCACCGATGTTGATTCTTCGTTTCATCCCCCCGGAGAATGTTTCAATCTTATCTTTAGCCCGCTCAGTCAGACCGACATATTCAAGGACCTCTGCCGATCTTTTTTTGGCCTCACCGTGCGTAAGTCCGTACATTTTCCCCCAAAACATAAGATTCTCATGAGCCGTCAGCGTCGGATATAATGCAATTTCCTGCGGAACAATGCCGATTTTTTGTTTCGCTTTGGCCGTTTCTTTTCCGATGACATAGCCGCCCACCGTGATGTTCCCGCTGTCATGCGGCACAAGGCCGGAAATCATCGAGATGGTTGTGGACTTCCCCGCACCGTTTGGCCCGAGCAGACCGAACGACTCCCCCTTTTGGAGGGAAAAAGAAATACCTTTCACGATTGTTTTTTTCCCATATGCCTTTTTGATATTTTCTGCTTGCAGCACGTCGTCTCACTCCTTTTTTGATCCATTGCCATTGTAGAAGAAAGAAAGGCGTGCGGCATGTAGCGGCAGATAGAACATAGGGCATGAAAAAAAGGCCTGTAAAAGGCCTTTTCAGAGAAGCGTATATGCAAAACGTCATATGTCAAAAGACAGATACACCATATCTGACCGAGTAAATGGCGGCTTGGGTTCTGTCCCTGACAGCCAGCTTGCTGATAATATTTGAAACGTGGTTTTTGACTGTGCCTTCTGTAATGTAAAGCTTTTCGGCAATTTCTTTGTTATTCAGCCCGTACCCCAGCTCAGCCAGAACTTCGATTTCGCGCTCGGTCAGGCCGAGCAGCTCCTTAGGTTTTTCTATCTCATTTATTCCTTTCAGCTGTTTTTCACGCTTCCATTCATTCAGCATTTGGGCAGTCAATTCCGGGGGAAGCACCATTCCGCCAGAATGAACAGTCATCACCGCTTTTACAATCGTATCTGCCGACATATCCTTCAGCAGGTACCCGCTTGCTCCTTCTTCAAGCGCTTCAGCAATCAGCGCTGAATCCTTAAAGGTTGTCAGCATCAAAACCTTTACGCCGGGCAGCGAGCTTGTGATTAATTTTGTTCCCTCCACCCCGTTGGAAACCGGCATGCGGATGTCCATTAATACGATATCCGGCTCCAGCTCTTTCGCCTTTTCGAATGCTTCCTGTCCGTTTCGCGCCGTTGCGATCACATCGAGCTCTTCTCGGAGCTGGAGCAGGGATGCCAGCCCTTCTCTGACGATATCCTGATCGTCGGTAATGATGATCTTAATCATGATAAACTCTCCTTTTGCTGCACGGGCCTGAAGCTCCATTTTTTATTGACAAGTGAAAATTCTGCATTTACAGTAAATCCTTGATCCTGTTCGCTTTCAAAGCGGATCATTCCGCCATGTTCCGCTGCCCGCTTTTTCATATTCAAGAGGCCAAAACCAAGTGCTGCCTCGGGATTGCCTTTGCCGTCATCCTTAATGACAAGGTTGATGCTGTCCGTTGTGCAGGCAAGCTGTATCGAACAAGCTGTGGCGCCGCCGTGCCGTTTGGCATTGGTCAGTGCTTCCTGCGCCGTTCTGATCAGGGTCGGATGGAGAGACAGCGGGATGATTGCAGGATCGCCGCTGACCGCAAATTCTGTTGTGACTCCTGCATTTTTGCAAAAGTCCTCTGTCAGCTGTTTCAGCGATTCGATTAGCGAAGGATCGTTTTCAGTTTGCAGAGTGCGTACTGATAAGCGGACATCATCAAGCGCTTCACGGGCAAGTGTTTCACAGACACCTACTGTCTCATCCGCTTTTTGGCTGTCTCTTTTTTGCCATTCACGCAAAAGCTGCAGCTGGACAAGAAGGGCCGTCATTTTATGCCCCACTGTATCATGGATTTCCCGCGCCATTCTGTTCCGCTCGTAAATGGCAGTCAGCTCTTCAACTTGCTTCGCATATAAATGGAGCTCCTGATGTGCGGCAGACAGCGCCAGATGGGACTCCGTCAGTTCCTGAAACTGCTGTTTTGCCGTATCCTGAGCCTCCAACAGCTTGCGGATTAATTTGCCCACGACACCGCAGAAGACAACGAATGTCATGCTGATGCAATGATCCATCACATATTCATCACCAAGCATATGATATGTGCGTAATAGAACAATCAGCCACATCATAAAACAAAAACACAGGACAGACCATACCGTTTTTCGGTCAAATCCCTTCAGAAAAAAGGTAACAGCAACCGGGCTGAGCAATGTAATATATAAACCTGTACCCGGAAACATGAAACCGAACGAAAAGCCAACTGCAATATCAATTAGACAAAAAATAATTGCATATTTCTGTACCCTTAATAAGAGATGATTTGCTAAGAATACACTCGCACCGCCAGCGATGAACAAATACTCAAACCAGCTGTCATCCTCTACAAGAAAAAAATAAACCGAACAGCTTACCATTAAGGTGAAAATCCTAGTAAAAAAAAGAGCCTTCACGCTCATCACTCCCGATGCCCAATTCCCTTCTTATCATACCTGCCTGAGGGCATTTTTGACAGGAGTTTCTGGAAAATAAAAAATCCCTCTGCCGTTTTTTCGGCAAAGGGATTGCAGTTAAATCACAAATGTAATATAGGCGCCGGAAACAGGGTCTTTCACACGAAAACTGTTTTCCGTCTCTTCAATCGAATACCCGGCATGTTTGACTCGGTTCGCCACTAAAACCAGCTCCTCTTGGTGAGGCAGGACAACAGTGTAATAGTCTAGTCCGCTGGCATTTGTCGGTTTAGGCGGCGCATTTCTTCCCGCCCAAATGTTTAAGCCGATATGATGGTGGTACCCCCCGGCTGAAACGAAGAGGGCGGACATGCCCGCATAGTTTCCGACAATGTCAAAGCCCAGTACATCTGTATAAAACGCCTTTGCTTCTTTCAAATCACTGACATGCAGATGAATGTGTCCGATGATTGTATCGTTCGGAAGCGATGTTTTCCGCTCATCTCCTGCCTCTTCCAGAAGGCCCTCAATGTCAACAGCGGTTGTCGTCATGACATAGTTTCCTTCCAGATCACGCTGCCACGTGCTGCGGGGGCGGTCAGCATACATTTCAATGCCGTTTCCGTCAGGATCAGACAGGTAGAGCGCTTCGCTGACAGCATGGTCCCCATGTCCGATAGCAATGCCGTGTTCAATCAAGCGGGCGAGCGCGATCCCAAGTTCCTTCCTGTCCGGAAGAAGAATCGCAAAGTGATAAAGGCCTGTCACAGACCGTTCAGGCAAGACGACAGCGCTCGGATTTTCTTCAAGAATAAGCAGTACGCGTTTCCCGTCAGCCGTTAATTCAGCTTGGCGATCCGTCTTTTTTAAGACTTGAAAACCGATGACGTTACAGTAGAACTGAAGCGAACGCTCCAGACTGCGAATTGTGAGTTTGGCATAGCCAATGTGTGTATCCTCATGAATGCTGGTCATGCTGCATGCCTCTTTTCTTATGCTGAAACGTTTCCGTTCTTTTTTCCTTTAAACACAAATGGGTCCAGCGCCAGGAATCGACTTCCAGTAAGCGCCAGGTGAATGGATGTCAAAAGCAGAAGGTAATCAAATTCTGCATTGCCCATGAATGGCGCTTTCAGCTTAACAGTGATGATGGCGCCGATCAGTGTAAGAGCGAACAGTACACCGACAATACGTGTAGCCAATCCGAAGAAGACCAGCACTCCGCCAATGAGTTCAATCGCTGCGATGACATACGCCATAAAGCTTGGAAGGCCTATGCTGCCGAAAAATTGGATGGTGCCCTCCATTCCCTGAAACTTTGATAAACCGTGAACAAAAAAGATAATACCTGTAATAACTCTTAAAAGTAATGTGCCAATTTCAAATGATTTATTCATTTTATCCTCCTTGATAAATGTTATCACTTACTTAATGTAAGCTAGTATATATACATAACTTGTTTACGTCAAGTAATTTTGTTACATTTTACGAAAATGAAATAAAAGTACTATAAATCTGTAACAAAAAAGACCTCTGTGCAGGACAAAGGTCTATTTCTCAAATTGGCTTTCATATAAGTCACCGTAAAATCCTTTTTGCCGAATCAGCTCGTCATGGCTGCCTTTTTCAATCATTTCACCGTCTTTTAGCACCACAATCTGGTCCGCTCTTTGAATGGTGTTCAGCCTGTGGGCAATGATGACGCTTGTTCTTCCTTCCATTAAACGGGCGAGCGCTTCTTGAATGTTGACTTCTGTTACGGTATCAATGTTGCTTGTCGCTTCATCCAAAATGAGAAGAACCGGATCGGCAAGCACCGCCCGCGCTATAGAAATCAACTGCTTCTGTCCTTGACTGATGCCCGAACCGTTTTGCGTCAGCACGGTGTCATACCCTTTTGGTAGCCTTTCAATAAAACTATGGGCATTCGCTGTTTTTGCAGCGGCTTCGACTTCCTGATCAGAAGCATCGAGCCTGCCATAGCGAATGTTTTCTCTGATCGTTCCCTGAAATAAGAAAGAATCCTGAAGAACAAACCCCATGTTTTTTCTGAGGCTTGCTCTAGTAAGGGTTTTAATATCTGTACCGTCGATTAAAATTTTTCCTTCGTTAGGCTCGTAAAAACGGGCGAGAAGGTTAGTGACGGTTGTCTTCCCCGCCCCCGTCGGCCCGACAAACGCGATGGACTGCCCGGCAGGCACGGTAAACTGTAAATGCTTCAGCGTCTGCTGCCCTTTATCGTAACCGAAGGACACATCCCGGAATTCAATGCTGCCTGTTTGGATGGGCTGATGCACGGCGTTCTTTTCATCCTCGCGCTCTTCTTTTTCATCAAGCACGTCAAACACCCGTTCAGCGCCGGCGATTGCGGACAGCATCGTATTAAACTGGTTGGCCAGATCGTTTAAAGGGCGTGTAAATTGTCTTGAATACTCGGCAAAGACGACGATGGAGCCGATCGAGATCCAGCCTTTCAGCGCAAACAAACCGCCGATTGCCGCTATCATTGTAAAGCTTAAGTTATTCAAAGAGTTCATGACCTTCGGGATAAACCCGGAAATCGTCTGCGCCCAAAAGCCCGACGTCTTGAGTGCAGCGTTTTTTTCGAGAAATTCAGCAGTAATCTGCTTCTCACGTGAATATGCTTTGATGACCTTTGCGCCTGAAACAGATTCCTCAATATACCCATTCAGATCACCAAGGTTTTTCTGCTGTTCTTTAAACAGCTTTCCCGTTCGGTTGGTGATCCATTTCAGGCTCGCTGCCATCACCGGAATAATGGTCAGCGTAATCAATGTAAGGAGCGGGCTCATGTACAGCATCACCGCAATCGTCCCGACAAAGGTGATCACGCTTGACAAAATTTGAATGACTGACGTGTTTAAGGTAGAACTGACATTTTCGATGTCATTCGTCACCCGGCTCATCAGCTCGCCGTGCCGCTGTTTATCAAAAAATGGAATCGGCAGCTCATGCAGATGGGTGAACAATTCGCTTCTCATTCTGAAAACCGTGCCCTGCGAGATCGTAATCATCCAATAGTTTTGAAACCAAAGCGACAGGGACTGAATGATATAGATAGCGAGCAGAAGAAGCAAAACGGGAATCAAGCCGCTGACCGTTTTCCCGACGATAAAATGGTCAATGGCCTTTCCGATCACAAAGGGGCCAAGGAGCCCGAATATCGCGCTGATGACAACCATCAGCATGACAAGTATGAGCAGTCCTTTTCTTTCAGCCAAGTAAGACCAGATTCGTCTCAGTGTGCCCTTTGTATCCTTTGCTTTCGCCCGCTTTTTCGCGCCTTCTTTTTTGTCAATTGGCAGTTTGGGATATTGGAAAGGCTTGCGGATGTCTTTTAGCATGACTCGCTCCCCTCCCTTCCGAATTGTGACTCGTAAATGCGCTTGTATAACTGAGATGCAGAAAGCAGCTCACTATGAGTGCCTTTTTCAATCAGTTCGCCGTCCTCAAGCAGCAAAATCTGATCAGCTTTCATCGCCGTGGTTATTTTTTGTGTAATGATCAAAGTTGTGCAATGGTATGTGCTGATTGCTTCAAGCAGCTTCGCCTCCGTTTGCAGATCAAGCGCGCTTGTGCTGTCATCTAATAGAAGGATAGCCGGTTTTCGAATCAGTGCCCGCGCAATGGAAATTCGCTGTTTTTGGCCGCCGGACAGGTTGACGCCTCTTTGCCCCAAAACTGTGTCATATCCATTTGGGAGCTTCAAAATCGTTTCATGAATTTGCGCATGTTTGGCCGCATCCATTATTTCATCTAGTGAAGCATTTTCTTTGCCCCAAGCGATGTTTTCTTTGATTGTGCCGGAAAACAAGAGGACTTCCTGAGGTACATATCCAATTTGCCTGCGCAGCCCTTCAGCCGGAAAATCTTGAACCGGCTTTTTATCTATGTAAATGCGGCCTGAATCCGGCTGATAAAGCCGCGGAATGAGCTGAAAAAGCGTGGACTTGCCCGAGCCCGTCGCACCGAGAATCGCGATCGTTTCTCTTGGTTTTACAGAAAATGAGACATCCCTGAGCGCTTCTCTGTCCATTTCAGGATAGCGAAAGGATACATGCTGAAACTCAATCCGTCCTGACAAACGATCAGATATGATGCCTTCCTCCCGCTCATCGCCTTCTGTTTCAAGCACCTCGCCGATTCTATCCCCTGAAGCTTTCGCCCTGGTGAAAATCATAATCAAAAATGGAAACATCGAAAGCGCGCCTGTAATTCGTGTTGCGTAGTTAATTATCGCAACAACATCGCCAACCTGAGTGCTTCCGCTCGTGATACTGTAGGACCCCGCCCACAAAATCAAAAGGATGCAGAGATTCATCAAAAGCATCAGTACAGGCATCGTGAATTCCACAAGCTGAAAGGCCGAAACCGTTTTTTCCATCAGCCTTGTGTTGGCTTTGATAAATCGTTTGACTTCGTGGCTGCCGCGAAGCAGCGCTTTGATCAGCTTGATTGCAATTAAATTTTCCTGCATGATAGTGTTCACTTGATCCAGCCTTTTCTGCACTGAGCGGAACAGTGCCCCGCCTTTCCTTAATACCCATAGCAAAAACAAGATCAGGATCGGAATGGTCACAAGCAGAAAAAAGCCGAGTTTCACATTAACGGCAAGCGATAGCACAATGCCGCCTGCAATCATTAAGGGAGCCCGCAGCATAAACCGCAAACTCATAAAAATCATATTTTGAACCTGTGTGACGTCGTTCGTCAGCCTTGTAATATAAGAAGAGGACGAAAACTGTCCAAATGTGGAATAGGAGAAGGACTGGATTTTTTGAAAAAGCCCTTTTCTCGTATCATAGGAAAAGCTTTGGCTGACATGGGCGGCATAAAAGGAATTCAGCATCCCCGCCGCAAAGGATAACACGGTCAGCCCGATCATGACCGTGCCCCATATCCATACATGCCGCAGATCTTGCTTCAATATCCCATCGTCGATGATTTTTGCAATCAATAAAGGCTGCATCAGTTCAACTGCAAGCTCCGTCAGCATAAGAATCAGAGCAATTCCCGCCAGCAATGAATGTGGTTTTAAAAACGACAAAGCCTTTTGCATGTAAAAGCCTCCAAACCCCTTTTAGCAATATGTACTTTTTATTTTAATTGTTTATAGGGCTTGATGAAAGAATTTTACTGTCATGAAGTGTTATGAAAGCATAGAAAAGCACTGAATTTATCTATAACCAAAATCACTTTATCTTTTATTCGAGAGCTATTCACTGCTGATCTGCGTTCATTAAAAAATATCAAAGATTTTACTCTACTCAAGTTGAGGTGCTGGATAGACTTAGATAAATTAGGAAGATTGCTGGAACCGTAGGAATAATGAAAAAGATAAATTTTAAAATGAAGACCTTTTTGCGAGGAATATAATCTCATAAAAATGCGGTGAAAAATTTCTAAAATCTAATTAAAACTCTAAATAGAGTGCATTGTTAAGCACTCTATTTAGAATCTGTACATTTTAATGTTACCGAATAAAAACTAAAACCACTCCATATCCCTTACTTTTGTCGAACTCTTTGATGACTCTCATGACCTGCCACCTTTGTTTAGGAGATACCGTTTTTGTAGCAATTCCGTTGTTATGCGCTTGAATAAAGTCTCCGGCTTCTACTGTGCTGTCGCATCTTACATAAACCTGTCCTACAAGGCCCACAACATTCCATTCATCCCTCTCTTCCCTAGAGGCATAGTTCTTATCTGGCTTATAATCAGGGTTTTCCATAGGCGCCATGACGATTTGGCCATTGGCACCTTTCTGTTTTTCATAAATATACCCGCCAAAATCATTCTTCAGGTATCTTCCAGACCAATGGAAGCTTGACTCACCAAGTATCACACCAGCTGTTTCAGAAATAACTCCAAGCATAAAGTCACCTTTTTTTGCAGGTCTAATTTTATCACCCTCCAATGTAACTAGGGTTCCTGCCGGAATTTTTTCACCGCTTAGGCTCTCAAAATATTCAGCGTAATCCGAGAACGTTTGGGAACTTTTTATGCTTCCTGAAGCCTTAATCGTTCCATCTTTTGCATGAAATTCTATCTTTCTGTTTGATGAGGATGGTGTGCTCCCACTTGCCCATCCTAGAGCAACTGAGTCTGAGTTCGGATTGATCGTATTATATGAGGCTATCACAGAAGATTGAGCAGCCCCAGTTGCTCTGCTTCGAACAGATCCAGCTACAAAATTATTATTTCCAGTAGCGTGGGAATCACGAGAGCCAATAATCCCGCTTCCTTTATGTTTAAACAAAAAGTACGGCGTCACAACGCCGCCAATCTTAAAATCTGTTTCGTAGCCTGAAAAGTCACAATTAGAAACATTAAGATCAGGGTCAACAGAAAAAATCCCAACTGTACCACTGTTATTTTTAGGCGATCTTTGCCCCCATACATTACTAACTACAGACTCGTACATACCGCTCCCAAAAACAACACCCTTTTCGGCTGAATCGATCAATGTCACACCATCAATCATTACCTTGCCGACGGAATTGTCGCCACCTACAATATAAAGATCATTATCAGCAGTTTTAAATCCTCGAATCGTTATATTCTTTAAATTGATTAGACGCCCTTTATAATACACGCTTACGACTGAATTTCCCTTATAGTTAATGGAGGAATCATCGCATATAGCATGAAAATTAACCACATTGACGCCATCGTAACCTGAAATTTGCAATGCATTCGGCCCTGCCCCTTTGTACAGATCACTCGGCTTAGGGTTATATGCGATACAGTTAGCCAGCTGAACGTCATGAGCTGATGCTGATTGAGGATCACTTGCTGTGTGGTGTCCTATATGCCGAATGCAAAAACTAATTGCATTTTCATAGGCGCGGCAGTTCACAAGTTGAACTCTTTTTGCGGCCGGAGCATAATCATGAGCTTTAATTTCAAATCCTCGAACTCCTCCAATTGCGATGCAGCTATCAACCATTACATCCTGAGAGCCATCATCGATTTCAAAACAGTTTGTATTTGAAGACCCATCATTTAACCCCATCGGATGGTAAGAAAGACAATGACTGAAAGTCGTATGCTTTCCAAAGTGACATGTGAAATTATCATCGCCAGAGCCTGTTGCTTCGCAATATGAGAAGGTTACAAAGTTGCAGCCACCAGGCTGATAAAAGGTAGGATCATCATTTTCTCCGTGTCTGTTATAATTAGGGCTTGTAGCATCAAACCCGTGAAGGCCGGCATTTTTTGCAAAAACATGCTCTACAAAAGAGTAATCCACATTTGCAAAAAGCAAGCAGCTTGAAGTGGGCCCCTTAGGGATCTTCCATCCAGCAGGACGCGTATCTTTATTCCAGTCCAGTGTCAAATGTCCAATGTAGATATTTTCATTACCATTTGTATGATCACTATTGGTGAGTACAGAGTGACCAACTGGCGTATCGTCTAATAACTTGATGATGGTCCTTTTTTTACCCGCTCCAACCAGCATTGTATTCGAAGGAACGAGCAAGCCAGATACCCTAAATACGCCTGCAGGGACTTTTATGAGATAGCCACCTTCGGCCATCGCATCATGAAATGCTTGCGTATCATCTGTGACCCCGTCTCCTTTAGCTCCATAATCCATTACGTTTCGTTCATCAAGGTACTCAAATCTGTTCTCATACATTTTGAGTCTTTCATTTAAGTTTTCAAAAGTTGTTATTCCATTACTTAATGCAATCCCAATTTTACTATCAATCGTTTCGAAATTCTCGGCAAGCTTGGAATCAATTTCAATACTTTCAGTGCTTTCAGGTTTGTAAAGACCTAAAAACGTTGTATAATTTTCCATTTTTACTCCCCCTATTGGTTTCAATTTTTAAGAAACATAACATCCCTTGCACTTATAAGTGGCAAACGTATGACAAACAAAAAAGCGCTGTCTTTAAACAGCGCACTGATCAAATAATTTCACCTATTCATTTAGTATTTTTTCCACACGCTCCCGCATCTGCGGTACGCTTAATCCGATAATCACCTGAAACGCCTTCCCGTTCCTGACAACGCCGTGTGCGCCAAGCGCGCGGAATACGCTGTCGGGTTCAACCTTTGTTTCATCCTTGACACTGACTCTGAGGCGGGTGGCGCAGTTTGTGACTTCAGTGATGTTGTCTTTTCCGCCCAGCGCTTCAATATACAGAAAAGCGGTGTCATCAGCCGTTTCAGCAGCGGAGGCCGTTTCATCCTTGTTTTTTCGTTCTCTGTATTCCTTTTTCGAATATAGCTTTGTTTCCTGCTGTTCATCCTTTTCCCGTCCTGGTGTAGCGATATTGAATTTGAGGATTAAAAATCTGAAGACGAAAAAATAAATTGCTGTAAACGAGAGCCCGATCAAAATTTGATACACATATGTCATACCGTGGCTGCCAAAGAGCGGAATCCAGTTCAAGGTCACCGCCTCAATCAGCCCGCCTCCCATATTTCCGACGACGCCGGCCATATACATAACTGTCGACATTGTGGCGGCAAGCACGGCGTGAACCGCAAATAAGAAAGGTGAAATGAATAAGAACGTAAACTCAATTGGCTCTGTAATACCGGCGACAATCGCTGTCAGTGTGACAGGAATCAGCAACCCTGCGACGAGTTTTTTCTTTTCCTTTTTGGCTGTCACATAAAAAGCCAGGGCGATACCCGGAATACCGAAGATTTTCGAGTTGCCGTGAAGCGCGAATCCGCCTTGCGGAAAGAGCTCCTTCAGCGGTTTGGCGCTTTGCGAATATTCGCCAAGATGCTGTGCCCAATACGTGACGATCCCGCCTTCCGCTACAGCCGGGCCATAAATAAACGGCGTGTAAATAAAGTGATGAAGGCCGGTCGGAATTAAAATCCGTTCCAAAAACGTGTATATCCAAACGCCCACCGCCCCAGAAGCAACCAGGAAGCTTTGAAGCGAGCCGATTCCCGATTGAACCATCGGCCAAATATAAGACACAGCCAAGGCAATTGGGATCATAATAAAGAAGGAAATCATCACGATATATGTTGAGCCTTGAAAGATGCCGAGAAAATCGGGCAGTTTTTTATCAAAATAGCGATTATGCAAAAAGACGACAATCGAAGAAATAAAGATGGCTCCGATAATGTTGGTATCGAGCGTTTTTATGCCCGCAATCATCGTTAACCCGCTCGTTCCGCCGACCTCTTGATTCATGTCGACGCCAAATGCTCCTCCCCATACCGTCAATATCGCGCTGACAAAATAGTTGAATGTCAGGTAGACGGTAAGCGCTTCCAAACAAGCGCGTGCCTGAGCTTTCTTCGCCAAAGCAACCGGGATGCCAATGGCGAATAAGAGCGGCATTTGGTTAAAGACAGTCCAGCCGCCCTGCTCAATGATATACCAGCACTGATACCAAAAACCGTCAGGATCGGCGAGCGGTCCCATGAGGGTTTTATTTTTAAAGAGCGTGCTGATACCGACGATAATGCCGGCGAACGCGAATAATAAAACAGGCACAAACATCGCGCTTCCAAAGCGCTGAATTTTTTGCATCATACCAGAACCCCCTGCTACTCATTGTCATTTTTTTCTGCCTCTTTGTAATCAACATATGCGCGGAACAATGCTTCGCCAACGAGAAAAAACGGTGCAAAAGCGACAATTTCCGTTTTATCGCTTAATGTCACAGGTTTGCTTGTCGCATAAAGATTATGCGGAGTCAGCTGGGCGAGGACATTGTTTTTTAAATTCGTAATGGAAATAAAGGGAATACCCTTTGCAGAAAGCATTCTTGCCTGAGGAATCAGCTCCGGTGTTTCTCCGGAAAGAGAAATGATGATAAACAGATCGTTCACTTTAAAATCCCCGCGCATCAGATTAAATTCATTCGTGTCTTCAATCAAAATAAGATAGCGATGACGCGGAATAAACATTCTTTGCAGGTCGCGGGCGCATATCTTTTGCGCATTTCCAGAACCGTAGACGAAAATGCGGTCAGCTTCATCAATCAGCTGGCACATGTCCGTCATGTCCTTTGTCCTTAAGAACTTCAAATTTGCTTCAATATCATCAAGCAGCTTTTCAAAACTCATACTCTCGCCTTCTTCCGGCTGATCTTCCCACTTTAAAAAGACGCGAAATTCACTGTAGCCACTGAAACCGAGCTTTTGGGCAAGCCGTAAAATTGAGGAACGCGATACACTGCAAGCTTTGGCCAGCGCGTCGATTCCAAGGTGATAGCATGTGTGCTTATGATTCAATATATATTTTAAAATATGAAAATCGTTGTCATTCAATTTGCTGTAGTGCTGATTGATCAGTTCTTCGAGCTGCATATCAGATCCCCCCATTTTCTTTCTATTATATACAATTACAGATTCGAAAATGGGGGAATTTCAGTTATGATATACGGGTCGGGCTTTGATCAAGCTCAGGCCAGAAGTCTTTGTTGGCCTCCATTAAATCCTCGAGAATGAGTCTTGCCACACGCGCGTTCGGCACTGTTTTTGACAAAATTAGCGCCTGCCACAGCTTTTGGAACGATTTCTCCGCCCATGCTTCAACAGTCAGCTTCTCAACGGATACCTGCTGCTCCATAAGCCCTTTTTGGAATTGCGGAATGGTGCCGACGGTAATCGGTTCAGGCCCATTTGAGCCGACAATGCATGGCACCTCGACCATCGCAGTCGGGTCAAAGTTCGCAATTGCGCCGTTATTTTCAACGATCAACAGCATTCTTTCACCTGTGTTGTAGGCAATCGCCCGGGCAAGATCAACGATATATGATGCGTGATCATCGATTTTGATTTCGCTGTTTTCCGAGGACTGCTCACGTGTGATCATGTCACATTGGCTGAAAATAAAAGCTTCGCGCCCTTCCATCACTTCATTTGCCCGCGTATGATTCGGATTTGATTTTTTCACCATATCATCCGGGAACAAATAATATTGCAAATACGTATTCGGCAGTGTGTCAGGATCTGCTGCCTGCACGTCACGCGCTTTGGCGAATGTGTCATTCCAGCTCGCCTCCACCGCTTCAGCCTCTGTTTTCGGAATATAGCCGTATTGAGATACATGCTCCTTCAGCTTCGGCATTAAATCGTTGCCCTCTTGATCCTGAATTGATGTCCACCAGCCGAAGTGATTTAATCCGTAATAGCGGACCTTCATTTCTTTTCTTGAGGATAAGCCAAGAATTTGCGCCATCCGGTCTTCGATCCCAACCGGCATATCACAGATATTGAGAATTTTAGAATTCGGTCTAAGGCGTCTCGTAGCTTCAGCCACAATTGCCGCCGGATTGGAATAATTGAGCATCCACGCATCAGGCGAGTATTTTTCCATGTAATCTAATATTTCAAGCACACCGCCGATCGAACGCATACCGTATGCGATCCCGCCCGGCCCGCACGTCTCCTGGCCGACAACTCCGTACTTTAACGGAATTTGCTCATCAAGCGCACGCATCGCGTATTTCCCTACTCTGATGTGCGCCATAACAAAATCGACATCTGTAAAAGCTTCTTCCGGGTCAGTCGTCGCTGCAAATTCAATATCCGGCGCTTTTTCTCTGATAAAAACGTCACAGGCGCCTGCAATTCGATCCTGTCTCTCCTTATCATTATCATACAGCTTCAGCTTTCTGATCGGAAACTCCTCCAAATGGTCCAAGAGCATGAGTACGATCCCTGGAGTGAAAGTGCTCCCTCCGCCCGCTATTACGATTGAGAATGATTTTTTCTTCATATGACGACCTCCTTGATAACGTTTACAATTCCATTTATACCATGAGATAGCCCGTCCCGTAACACGTTTGGCGCACTTAGGTCATTTGATCAACTTTAGTGTTTTTTCCCATAGAGCGGGAAATTTCTCATTTGCCTTATGTCTGAGGGATTTGTTTTTTTTACCTTTTTTGTAATCTTAAAGTCTCACCAACTGTGAATTTTAAGTGAATATACGCCCTTCCAATTCTTATGAAAAGGTTCTTTTGTACGATTCGGATACATGCCGAATTATTTATAATCATTTATATAAAACATCCAATTGTGCGTGAATTTAGAAAAGGCAGGGGACAAAAGTTGGACTCATATAAAGTCATTGAGCTGGCAAACAAGTACAGTGCGGCCGCAGAAGAGGTCAGAAGCTCCAAAATGCTGCTTGAATCCCGGTTATCTGCATTGGGAGATGCTTGGCAGGGCAAATCAAGAGATTCGTTTGACCAGGATTTCGAGGAAACGAAAGCCGCCTACGATCAATTCGAACAGGAGCTGCTTGAAACAAGCCAAGAGCTGAAGGCTGCCGCTGTCAAAATAGAAGAACGAAAAGCTGAAATTGCCAGAATGGAAGAACTGGAGCGTAAAGCAAGAGAGGAAAGACATAAACTCGGGAGGTGAACGGTGTGTCAGGAAACATTGCAATTGATCCGGATAAGCTCGAACAGCTTGCAAATGATGTAGTCACTGAATTAACTGATATGGAAAACAAATATAAGGACCTGCATGTGGAGCTGGGGCAGATGATTTTGCAATGCGATCCCCGCTACAGCAGCTGTTTTTCCGGAGTGGGCGATGCGTGGAGCTCAGGAAAAGCGCTCGTCACCAAGCTAAGTGACAATGAGATTTTCATCAGAAAAACGGGCGATAAATTTGTGGAACAAGATGATATTTTGCGAAAGCTCTACAATGCCTACGACAAATACGGTACGATGACAAGCTTAACCGCTCTTATGCTGACGCAGGGAAAATATTACGGATTAGGGCTTACGAAATTTGTGAAACAGCCAAGCGGCTTGCATACAGCCCAGCACTCAAAACTGCTCTTGGATATTTCCAGGGCCGTTGACAGCTCACGTTATCAAAAAGCGGCAAGAGTGCTTTTGAATCCTAAATATTTGTTGAAAAAGACAAACCGTCCATTTTCAGATTTGGTACATAAAAAGTTTACAAAATACTTCCCTCAGGACACGGTGGATTTTTCAAACAGCGTCAGAAGCTACACAAAAGGATTTCTTAATGAAGCCGGCGTACGCTCCACTTTGAAGGATGTGGGAAAAACGGGCTTGAGATTCGCGAAAGGAAATGCCATTACCGCCACACTGATTACCGGTGCGACCGAAACATTCGGAGCAGGCGTGAAAATTGCTGAAAATTATGCAAAATACCAGGACAAACCCGAAGTTCTCAAGCGTGAAAACGCCAAGGCCGTCGGGAATGCTGTGAATAATACGATTTTTGTTGCCGGCGGTGCCACAGCTGGTGCTGTTGTGGGCGGTGCCGTAGGAAGTGTGTTAGGTCCTGTCGGCACAGTAATCGGAGGCACAATTGGTTCGGCAGTAGGAGGGTTTGTTGGGGAAAAAATCGCAAAATTCACATCAGTCTATGCTGAAAAAGCAGCGATAAAACTTAAAGAACCGATCCATGCTGTCGTTGATACAGCCAAAAAAGGACTGGAATCAGCCGGCAAAGTCGTCAAATCAGTGAATGACGGCATAGATGCGGCGAATAAAACGATACATAAAGGGATAGACAGTGCGAAAAAAGGAATAGAAAAAGCAAAGAAAACAGCGGATTCGCTCATACACGGCGCAACCCATTTCCTTAAAGGGAAATTTTCATTTGGATAGGAGAATAAACAATGAAGCAGTTTACAATCAGCATAGAAGAACTCTTGTTTTGTTTTTACAGCGAAGGGTTTTTCGAACAGGGAATGGCCTTAAAACAAGCCTATTTTCCCGAAATAGAAGATGAACAGCTCGGCGCCTTATTTGAAGCCGCGTGCCGCTCACTCTTAGCCAAAGATGCGGCGGAATATCGGAATCATCAATATCGGCTAAAGGACGAATACTGTCCGTTTATCCATGTGTTAAACGACGCCGACTATACAGTGAAGCTGTCCAAATTTGATGAACAAGGCAAAGAACAGAATATATCCTGCCATGTTTCAAAGTTTGGTACTTACTCTCATGAATTGCTGTTTGATGAACAGGTGCATAGAATCAAAAAAATGGATTCAACTAATGGATTACTCTCTAAAACATCCGAGTTTTTAAATATAATAGATGCAGAAGATCACAAAGAATCACTGATCTCTCTGACATCAACTGAATTTGAATTGCTTTTGGAGGGCGCTTCAGACACTCCCACACATCTCAAGGAGTTTCTAGATAAGCATGATCACCAAGAGGACGTTACCCGTTTTGTAAATGATCTGGCTTTGCGAAAAGGAAAAATGGATACGCTGATGCGGCTGGTTTATGATAAAGACAACTCCCCGCAAGTGGCTGACATGGCTTTCGTTCTGCCTGGCAGCCATCATACTTGGCTGGTAACAGGTATTACCCAAAATGAATTTTCTATCGTAACAGCAAATAAAGATGTGATAAAAGGAATACTTTTTTGCTAAAGAGCGATAAAGGAGAATAGCAATTGAAAAACAATGAAGTAATTAAGGTCAAAAGCAGACTGTTTTTTAGAATATGGCTGTTCCTCGCTACAGGGGGCGCCTTTATTGTGGGCGTCTGGCTGGTGTCTGAAGCCCTCACGTTTGAATCTAAATATGCCCTGCTTTATTTGGGCGGCGGATTACTGGCGATGATTTATGGATTGATCACATTCTTTATGGCTTTTCCTGCGTTCACAAGCCGTGGAAATGTCATTTTCACCATAAAGACCGGACCTAGTGGCGAAATCTTCTCGAGAAAGCGCAGCGTGCTGTTTTCCGAGGTGAAGCGGCTTTATATGGGGCGCCATCAATACAGTTTGAAAGGGATCTTTTTTGAGGATATTATCATCGAGAAAACAGACGGCAAAATCGTTCGAATCCCGACCTGGAACATCATCGCGAATCCGCTGTTTTTCGAAGCGGTTGAACGCTATATCCTTCCCCATTTGAATGAAGAGGCTCAAAACAATTGGATCAGCCAATTTACAGAGGTTCAGCGAAAAGCGTATTTGAAGGAATTTGAGAATCATCCGAAGCTTTAAAAGCTCTCCTCCTCTATAATGAAAGATAAATGCAAATTGAGGAGTGCTCATGATGCTGATTACCATTCTTTTATTTCTCGCGGCAGGGCTTGCTGAAATTGGCGGCGGATATCTGGTTTGGCTATGGCTGAGAGAGGCAAAGCCAGCCGGCTACGGAATTGCCGGGGCGCTGATCCTCATTGTATACGGCATTCTTCCGACGTTTCAGTCCTTCCCATCTTTCGGCCGTGTATACGCCGCTTATGGCGGAGTATTCATCGTGCTTGCGGTCCTGTGGGGATGGCTTGTTGACCGGAAAACACCTGATCTGTATGACTGGATCGGCGCATTCATTTGTCTCATCGGTGTCTGTGTTATTTTATTTGCGCCGCGCGGATAACAAAATGGCCTGCTTATGAAGCGGGCCATTTTTGTTTAATCCTCTTTTAAGCTGTTCAGCTGCACTTCATGCTCCTCTTGCGGTTCGTCAAGCGGATAAATTCTTGCTGTTCCAGTTTCTTCATTTACGTGCTGAATGTAAATAGGAACGCCGTTGTATGTTACTTTCTTCATGTCGGGAGATTCTACAATTTCTTTCGCCCTTTGAATATTCATCGTAACACCCTCCTTCAATACATAACGTTTCCATTTCCTGAAGGAAGTATGCTTTATGATTCAGCGGACAAGTTGAATTTTTTCAGGCGTTTGTAGAAAGTGCTTCGGGGGATCCCGCTGATTTTTGCGGCTTGAGAGACGTTTCCTTTTGCTGATTCAAGCGCTTTGATCATCATATCCTTTTGGATTTGCTCACGAAAGGTAAGCACGCCGGCAGCAGCCGGCTTTTTTTCTGCAGAGCTGGCCGGCAATCCAGCGGCTTCCAGTAAAGCGGGTAGCGGTTCATCCCTCAGCCGGCCGTCCGGAAATCTGATAGAAAGACGTTCAAACACATTAAACAGCTCACGGATATTCCCCGGCCACTTCCATTGCTTCAGCACATTACAAAAATCAGAAGGAAGTTCGCCTGGCCAATGATTCTTCTGTTTGTAGTGCTCAAAGAGGTCCGGGATATCCTCGGTGCGATCGCGTAATGGAGGGAGTTCAATTGGATAGACATGAAGACGGTAAAACAAGTCCTCTCTGATTTTTCCGTTTTCGGCAAGCTCGCGTAAATCACAATGTGTGGCGGCAATAACTCTGATATCAACCGGAATTTCTTTCGTCCCGCCGATTGGCGTTATCTTACGTTCCTGAAGCACTCGTAAAAGCGCAACCTGCATCGAGTGGGAAATTTCTCCGATTTCATCTAAAAATAATGTGCCTTGATTCGCTTTTTGAAAGGCGCCTTTATAGCCATTTCGTTTCGCTCCCGTAAAAGCGCCCTCTGCATATCCGAATAGTTCGCTTTCAATCAAATCAGACGGAATCGCTCCGCAATTGACAGCAATAAACGGACCGTGCCGTCTCTCACTGTTCTCATGAAGCGCGCGAGCCGCGACTTCCTTTCCCGTACCAGTTTCGCCCGACAAACAGACCGTTGCATCTGCCGCAGCTGCACGTTCAAGGTTCATCAGCATCGCTTGCGATCGGCCGCTTTGCCCGATCACTCCATTGAATCGAAACACCTTCTTTTTCTTTTGTTCCGAAAGATAAAAACAAGTGCCGCCATCTCCTATGGTGACAGCTTTTTCGATTGAGTAGCCCCGTTCCTTCAGCTCATACAGGTGCCGGCCCTGCCAATCCGGTATTGAGGTTCGAATCGGTATGCTCGCACTGATGATGTGCTGCTTGGTATTGCATAGCACCATCGGCACACTGGATGCAGCCCTCTCTCCAAAACGGCTGATCAGCTCGAGCTCTTTCTCACGGCTTTTAGCTGCGAGTTCCCGTTCAGCTGCATAGGCGATCGCAGTGGCAATACCGAGCATATGAGGATGAGCGCCTGCCGCCGGACACGATATGTCAATCACACCCGCAAGGCTGCCATCCTCATGGTGAATCGGAGCGGCTGAACAGTTCCAAAGATGGGAAGCAATGGAGTAATGCTCTGATCCTTGTATCGCAACCGGCTCGCTAATGTGGAGTGCCGTGCCAATCGCATTTGTTCCGACAGCCGTTTCCGTCCAGCATGCCCCTTCGACAAAGTTGATGCGTTTGGCTTCATAGAGCGCGCGGGAATGGCCGTCCAATGCCAAAACAACACCGTCTGAATCAATTAACAGCGCCATCATTTCCATTTCTTTTATGGCAGGCAGCAGTTTTTCGAGGTAAGGCTTTGCGGTCGTCAAGAAGAATGAATGTTTTTTTGACTGCTGATCCAGCTCCGTTTGCTGTAAAAC
The DNA here is from genome assembly GCF_006715455.1 of Bacillus sp. SJZ110. Classification (NCBI taxonomy): domain Bacteria; kingdom Bacillati; phylum Bacillota; class Bacilli; order Caryophanales; family Bacillaceae; genus Bacillus; species Bacillus sp. SJZ110. Next base: position 60,269 of record NZ_VFNF01000006.1, read on the forward strand.
CTTCGGGCCTTTTTCTAAATAAGGATTGACCTCAGCTTTTTTGCAGCGATGCCATGACTCTGCAATCCGTTTTCTTAATCGGGCTTCGTCAAGCACACCGTCTTTCACAAAACGTTTCCAGGTTTGCAAATCGTTTGGGACCGAATTCATTTCCTTGATCGCTCCTCCCTTACACGCCGTTTTCATCTATTGTAGGGGAAAAATAAAGCGCTTTCAACAATAAAAAAAGCAGGCGCCTTATATCCATGCGCCTGCTTTTTCCTTTATTATGCATGTACCGCAAGGCCGATCGTGCTTAACAGCGCCTCATGCAATGTTTCCGATAAAGTCGGATGGGCGGCGATAAAATGCTCCGCCATATCTGCCGTCATCTCACCATTCATGATCGCTGCCGCTTGGCCGATGAGCTCGGTTACATCCGGGCCAATCATCGAGACACCCACGATTTCGCCGAATTCCGGTTCAGCCATGATTTTGACCTTTCCTTCCGCTTGCTGTTTAATGAGCGCCTTGCCGTTTGCGGAAAAAGGAAATTCGCCAATTTTCACATCGCCGTATATGCTTCTTGCCTGTCGTTCTGTCATTCCGATACACGCGATTTCTGGGGACGTATAGATGCAGCGCGGCACATGTTTCTCATTGATTTTGACATCCCTTCCGGAAGCATGAGAAGCAGCGATGATGCCCTCATGGAAAGCGGCATGCGCGAGCTGAATGCCCCCTATAGCATCTCCGCACGCGTAAATATGAGGCACGTTCGTCTGCATGTGCCCATTCACCGGAATGCCCTTTGGAGAAAAATCAACTCCGGCCTGTTCAAGCTGTAATCCGTCAAGACGGGGTTTTCTGCCGATCGCCACCAGCACATAATCGGCCTTCGTTTTAAACTCTCGCTGACCGCTTTTCCATATTGCCGTTTTGGCCGTTTGATCCACCCGTTCTAACCGGGATGAGGTATGCACTTCAACACCATCTTCCTCTAGCTTTTCCTGAAAGAGACGGGCAATATCTTCATCTTCAGCCGGGATCAGCTGGTCCGCTGTTTCAATGATGGTCACCTTCGATCCCAATCTGGCGAACAGCCCTGCATACTCACACCCGATGACACCGCCGCCGACAATGACTAGTGAAGACGGAATCTCGGAAAGAGAAAGCGCGTCTTTGCTGTCGAGGATCCATTCGCCGTCAAACGGGGCGAAAGGCAGCTCGATTGGCTCTGATCCGGAGGCAATCAATACTTGGTCCGCCTCTCTGATTTCTTTTCCTTTTTCTCCTTCGATCAAGAGCTTTCTTTCAGAAAGAAAGGAGGCTGTTCCCTTTACAACCTGTATTTGATTTTTCTTCATTAGGTACTGAACGCCTTGGACAAGCTGACTGACAACCTGTTGTTTCCGGCTTTGCATTTTACTCCAATCGACTGATATCGCACCTGCCGGAAGTTCGATTCCAAAGCTGTCGGCATGCTTGATTTTATCAAGAACGTTTGCGCTTTCTAACAAAGACTTTGTCGGGATGCAGCCTTCATTCAGGCAGGTCCCTCCAAGCTTGCCTTTGTCAATAAGCAGCACGTTTCTGCCCTGCTGTGCCGCGGAAACCGCAGCCGCATAGCCTGCAGGTCCGCCGCCGATAATGGCTAATGTCATGTCGTTTTCACCTGCTTTTCCTATAAAATTAATGCTGCGGGTTCTTCCAAATATGTTTTCATCGCCTTCAGGAATGCAGCGGCAGGGGCGCCGTCACACGCTCTGTGATCAAATGTCAGGCTGAGTGGCAGGATCGTGCTTCTGACGATCTCCTCCCCTTGATACACCGGCGTGTCATAGCTTGCTCCGATGCCGAGAATGCCTGTTTCCGGCGGATTTAGTATCGGTGTGAAATGCTCAACTCCAAACGCGCCAAGGTTTGTAATGGAGAAAGTAGATCCTTGCAGTTCTTCGCTTCCCGTACGTCCCTCGCGTGCTTTTTTGGCATTTTCTGAGATAGATTGAGCCAGTTCTATCAGCGATAGCTTTTCAGCATGGCGGATGACAGGCACCACTAAGCCATTTTCCAAGGCTACAGCCATACCAAGGTGCACATGGGGATGTGTGATGATGCGCTCATTTTGATAAAAGCTGTTCAGCACAGGGTGAGCTTGCAGAGCGAGAACGGCGGCTCTTGAGACAAAATGAGTGATCGTCAGTTTTGTGCCGTATCTCTCTTCCGCAGTTGGTGAAAGCTGTTTTTGAAGAGTGGCAAGCTTGGTGATATCAGCTTTCATCGTGATCGTCAGCTGCGCGCTGTTTGCCAGGCTTTCCTGCATTCGGGCAGCGATGACCTTTCTCATGCCTGTCACCGGGATTTCCTGCGCTTTCTGCTCCGACACAGGCTTTGCCTGATCTTTTTTCTGTTCAGCAAGAGCCTTTGTTACGTCATCCTTCACGATTCGTCCGCCTGGTCCAGTTCCTTTCAGTTGTTTTAGGTCTAATCCTGCTTTTTCTGCTATTTTCCTGGCGACTGGAGATATTTTCATTCGATCTTTTTTGGAGGCTGCGGGTTTGTTTTCTTGTTTGACGGGCTGAACGGCTTGCGGCATATTGTCTTCAGCAACAGGCGCGCTCGCCTCTTCCTGCACCGACTCATTGGCGTCCCCGATATAGCAGATCGCTGTGCCGGGCGGAACCTCTTCTCCCTCTTTCACTTTGATATCGATCAGCGTTCCTTTTTCAGGCGCTTCGATCTCCATTTCAATTTTCTCCGATTGAATGCTGGCAATGCTTTCTCCCTTTTCAACCGGGTCGCCTACTTTTTTATTCCATATCGATACTTCCCCTTGTTTCATGGCCATTCCCAATTTTGGCATCACTACTTTTACCGCCATTTGTGTTCCCCCTTTAATTCATTGCCGGCTCGCCAAGCAATTCAAGCGTGACGCTGACAATTTTATCTGGTGTCGGCAAATATTGATCTTCAAGCACTGGTGAAAACGGAACCGGTGTATGCGGCGCTGTAATCCGTTTAATCGGCGCATCAAGCAAATCAAAGCCCTTGTCAGCGACAAGCGCAGCAATATCCGTGGCAATGCTGCATCGCGGATTGGCTTCATCAATGATGATCAGACGATTTGTTTTTTCTAACGATGTGAAAATCGCATCCTCATCCAGAGGGGACAGACTGCGCGGATCAAGGACCTCGGCTTCGATGCCCCTCTCTGAAAGCTGTGCAGCCGCTTCAAGCGCAGTATTGACCTGCTTGCCGACTGCAAAGAGCGTAACATCATTGCCCTCGCGTTTGATATCCGCTTTTCCGAGGGGAATTGTATAATAATCTTCCGGCACCTCGCCCTTCATGTTGTAGGACGTTTTGTCTTCAAAGAAGAACACCGGATCATTATCTTCTATTGCTGCAAGCAGAAGACCTTTGGCATCATACGGATTGGATGGAACAACTGTCTTCAGTCCAGGGATGCTCGTGAAAAGGCCATACAGCGCTTGTGAATGCTGGGCAGCGGCCCGGAACCCTGCTCCGTATGTGGTGCGGACGGTAATCGGCACTTGCGCTTTTCCGCCGAACATGTAACGGAATTTCGCCCCTTGGTTGATCACCTGGTCAAAGCACGTGCCGATAAAATCGTTAAACATCAGCTCGGCAATCGGTCTCAAACCGGTTGATGCCGCAGCCATAGCCGCACCCATATAGCCCGCCTCAGAAATCGGAGTGTCCAGCACTCTTGTGCGCCCGAATTCCTGTACGAGCCCCTTTGTGACCCCTAATACACCGCCCCATGCTTCATCATCCTGCAAATGATCGACCGCCGCTCCCCCGGCGACATCCTCACCGATCAAAAGCACATTTTCGTCTTTTCTCATCGCAAGCTTCATTGCTTCATTGATCGCGTCTGACATGCTTATGACTCTCGCCATCTCTTACATTCCTCCTTTTTCATATGACACATACACATCTGTCAGCAGCTCCGAATCTTTTGGATATGGGCTGTCTTCGCTGAACGAGACGGCTTTTTCAATCGATTCGCTGACACGCTGTTCAATGTCTGACAGCTTATTAGCATCTGTTTCTTTTAAAAGGTAGTTTTTAAAACCTTGAATGGCATCTTTTTCTTCAAGGTGCTCAACTCTTTCATCCTTCGTTTTATAGGTTTGGGCATCTCCTTCGAAATGGCCGTAGTTTCTGTAGGTCATACATTCAATCAAAGACGGGCCGCCGCCGTTTCTTGCTCTTTCTATCGCTTCCTCGGCTGCCTGGTAAACTGCTAAAATATCTTTGCCGTCAACTGTAACCCCCGGCATGTTATAAGCAGCTGCCCGATCGGCGATTGAATCACAGGCTGATGCGTACTCAAATGGGGTAGCTTCGCCATAGCCGTTGTTTTCAGCAACAAACACGACAGGAAGGTTCCATACAGCCGCTAAATTCAGCCCTTCGTGGAAGGTGCCTTGGTTATTTGCCCCGTCCCCGAAAAAGCAAACGCTTACATTTTTAGTCTGTTTATATTTAGCCGTGAGCGCTGATCCGCATGCGAGCGTAAAGCCGCCCCCGACGATTCCATTTGCGCCTAACATGCCTTTATCAAGATCCGCAATGTGCATAGAACCGCCCTTGCCTTTGCACAATCCGGTCGCTTTTCCGAAAATTTCCGCCATCATGCCGTCCAAATCACAGCCTTTGGCGATACAATGTCCATGTCCCCTGTGGGTGCTTGTAATGCTGTCGCCATCATGTAAATGAGCGCACACCCCTACAGCCACAGCTTCCTCACCGGCATATAAATGAACGAATCCGGGAAGCACTCCCTGGGCGAACAGTTCATGCACTTTGTCTTCAAAGCCCCTGATCTCCAGCATCTTTTGGTACATCCACAGCGCTTTTTCCTCAGTTAATGATAAGCCTTCTCGTTTTAACAATTCCATTTTGTGCGCCTCCTTCTATTTAGGGTTCACCATTATAAATGCAAGAAGTGTGCCAGTCTTTTGAGCCCGTAAAACCAGTCTTCTCGTCTTCACTTTGGAGACAGTTTGAGACGTGTGTCTCGTTTTGTCTCAAACTGATTCATTTGTCTCGTTTTACAGCATGCAAAAAAAGACCGGATATCACCCGGCCTTTGACAATGATCGACGTATTTATTTCCTTGGAAATCTTTTTAACTTCCTAGTTCCTCTGCATCGTTTGACTGAATAGCTGCTTTTGAAAGAAAATTAATTGAATATTTGACATATCCAATACCGCCGTCCCCGTCCTTCTGCATACAGTCTATCGTGCCGTTTGAGTATGTATATCCCTTTTCATTAAGCGTTTTTCTGACCGTTTCCGCCATCTTTGCGGCATCTGTTTTTGATAACCCGCTGGCGTCTAACTGAATCGTCATGCTCATAGGCGCTTTTTCAGCCAGCTGTTTGTTCCATTTTGTATCTAACGTGAACTGTCCGTTTTCAATACTCAAAGCAGCATCAGCTTTTATAAGTCGAGGAACCGCTTTTTTCAGATCTGCTTCGATTGCCTTCGTTGCTTCTTCATTTACATGTTTTGATACTGATTCGGTATACGCTTCTTCAATTCCATCGCACGTTACTTTAGGATGCAGAAATCCCTTCGTACACATTGGGTAGCGATGAGATTGGGAGGTTGCTTCGAATACATATTCAGAGGTTTTAGCGTTATATACCCCATTCGTGATCTTGATTTCTTTCTTAGGATAGGTTTGTTTCACATAAGAGACTAGCTTCTGTTCTGCAGCATTTTTCGAAAATGGATCACCGAACCATACATGATAGATATATAGTCCGCATCCGAATAATGCAATGGCAAGCAAGCCAAACACAAGCTTTTTCATGTTCACACTCTTTTCTTCATATGTATGTGCTACAGTTCATGCTTTTCTTCAACAGCCCGGTTCAGCGCTTGGAGCATATAGCCTATGCCTTTGTAAGATGATAGCGGCCAGCTGATATGCTGGTGCTCTCCGATGACGGCGTTTAGAACGCTTCGATATTTTTTTCCGCCAAGCATGACTAGCTCTTCGATATCAGAAAAGCCTTTTTCGTGAAATTGACGGCGCAGCTCGTCCGCTGTCATGATTTCCGGATGACCGGTGCCAAAAGTGACATCGTAATTTCCCGAAACGAGATCATCAGGGCGGAGGAACCCGTGCTTCGCAGACAAAATCACCCACTCATCGAAAAATGTTTTTGCATACCGCTCGCACGCCTGATGAAACGGGCTGAGATAAGCGTCCTCTGCTCTTACCGGCCCGGCATCAGGCTGGACATCCCAGATTTTTTTCTTGCCGCAGGGGATGATGCATAGCCGTTTCATTTTCCTCTCCCCCTTTATAAGATATCTCCACTAAATATACCATTATTTTCTTACAATAAATTAGAGAAAAGACAGGCTGAGTAAAAGCTTCGTACAAAAAAGACCCGGATTTACCGAAAATCCAGGTATTTTAGTCAAGAATTGTGTTAGCCTTTTTTGAATCAAGCACTGCAGTTACTCTATCCCATCAAGATACTTTCTCTCAAAGTCGTCGAGCAATGCACGCACTTCATCTGTTGACTTTGTGTTCATGCATTGATTTCTTAAGTCACTTGCCCCTCGGAACCCGCGGAGGTAAATCTTGAAAAAGCGAGGAAGAGGCTTGTACGGACGCGCTTCTAATGCTGAATATTTGTCATGGAGATCCAGATGTAGCCTTAAGAGATCAAGCAATTCCTTGCTGCTATGCTCTTTCGGCTCCTTTTCAAAGGCAAATGGATTTGTAAAAATACCGCGCCCTATCATAATTCCATCGACGCCGTATTGTTCAGCAAGTTTTAAGCCAGTTTGGCGGTCAGGGATATCACCATTGATCGTCAAAAGTGTATCTGGTGCCACCTCATCACGAAGTTTCTTAATCTCCGGGATGAGCTCCCAATGCGCATCTACTTTGCTCATTTCTGCCCTAGTACGCAGATGAATAGAAAGATTCGCAATATCCTGTTTCAAAATGTGTGTCAGCCACTCGCGCCATTCATCCACATCCGTGTATCCAAGTCTTGTCTTCACGCTTACAGGCAATCCCCCTGCTTTTGCAGCTTGTATTAATTCTGCCGCAACTGCAGGACGGCAAATAAGGCCGCTTCCCTTTCCATTCCCCGCAACATTAGGCACAGGACAGCCCATATTGATATCTAGTCCTTTAAATCCTAACTCTGCCATGCCAATACTCATTTTACGAAAGTTTTCAGGCTTATCTCCCCATATATGGGCTACCATTGGCTGTTCATCCTCTGTAAAAGTTAAACGGCCGCGTACGCTATCCTTCCCATCCGGATGGCAATAGCTCTCTGAGTTTGTGAACTCTGTAAAAAATACATCCGGTCTGCCTGCTTCACTTACTACATGCCGGAAAACAACATCTGTCACATCTTCCATTGGTGCCAGTACAAAAAATGGCCGTGGTAATTCACGCCAGAAATTTTCTGTCATAACAAAAATCAAATCCTTTCATTAGGGGATACGGCTATACCTTTATCTCAATATTAAAAAACTGACCATGCTTTCTTTTTACACTTGTCGCATGCGAAAGCATTTCTTATCAATCTATAGTAATTTTTGAACATTTCACGTGGGATGACCATCTATACCTATTTTTTATATTGTGGTTAACACTGGCGCTGACCTTCGTCTTTCTTAGTGGCCTTGCTTTTGAACTTTTTGGATAAAAAGGATTCCAACCTAAATAGAATATCATATGAGTTCTCCATATTACCAACGCAAAATAATTGCCCTGTTATTGAAGATAAGATATTTAACGCTACACCATATCCGTATCTCAATATCATATTTGCGGAAAAACTAATTTCAAGAGATAAACTTCGATTAAGCAAATTGAGTTGGGGGTGGTATAACTGAATACTCAAGAGAATGAAAAAAACCTCTACTTAAGCTGCTAACACTTGTGAATCACATGGAGTAAAGAGGATGAGAAGAGAAAATAAACCCTTATTTAAAAGAATTCAAGAACTTCAATCTGAACCATTTGGGATTTGCTCATGATTTAGAAAATAACCAACGCAGCAAGTGGCAACCTACTATATATTTGTATAGGGTTATAATTCGGTAATCCTGATCCAGAACCAATAAAATAGACTGCTGACTAAATGTCGCAGTCTTCACTCATAAGATAATTAAGAAAGTGTTCATTTTCTTTCATCATTAAATAAGGCATCAGAAGTTATTGCTTTAATTTCGAATATCCTTTGTTATTCCTGTAATTATTTGTATAATAGTGAAAACTCCCAAGAAAACAGTAATAATATTAAACCATGGATTATCATAGAATGAAAGATATGTTTGAAAGAAATCTAGTTCAACTATGTTTGCTGGGAATCCATTCATTTCTCTATACTTAGGACCCCATCCCGTTAATTCTACAAAATTAAAATAAAGCTGAGATACTAAAAATGCCAAAAATGTTTGAAACCAACTTCTTTTATATAACGGTCGTTTTTTATATACTTTATCCATTTAGTTATCCATTTCCTTCTCTGCAATACTTTTTAGCCAAGTGTCAATCTAAATTATTATGAAGCATGATTGCCGCAAGGATATAACCATTGTAGGTATTACTGTAATAGTTGTTATCGTCGGCACTATTATTTAATTGTTGTAGTGCTCATACGTTATTCATTTTAAAATGGGGTTGGCCATCATTTTCACCTCTTTCGTTTATTACAATGTTTCAACTTTTTACATCGAATGACTCTTGAAATGATATACGCCATACCTTTCCTTATATTCCTATAATCAATATTTCACACGTAATAACTGCAAGTCAATATATAATTTTACAAATTATGAAAAATATATCTATGATTTTACATCATTTTACTCATGTATTTTAATCATACTGGAAGGAAATTTTTCCGGTTAAATAACGCTTTTTTTCACCCGCTTTTTAATACGTTTTTTCAATTCTTTTCGCCAGTTAAAATAAAGATCTCCGAGAAAAGAAGGAAGATAAAATTGGGGAAAGACAGTTAGGACAAGGGCTGCGCACGAAAAAGACCCGGAAATCGGAATTGTTTATTTTACCGAAATCCAGGTCTTATTAGGAAAACTATTTTATGACTGGGAAATGTTCTTTTTAGTTAGACGATTTCAATACAAGTCTCGCCACTGCTTCAACATGCGCCGTCTGCGGAAACATATCGACAGGCTGAATATAGTCCACGCGATAGTCCTTCGACAGCGTCTGCAAATCCTTCGCAAGCGTGGATGGATTGCAGGAAACGTAGACGAAGCGTTTCGGTTTGACTTTTTTGATCGTGTCCAGGAACGTGCTGTCACAGCCCGTTCTCGGCGGGTCTACAATGACGACGTCCGGGCGGAAGCCTTCTTTCGTCCATTTCGGGAGCCAGTGTTCGGCTGTTCCTGTTACATATGTGGCATTTGCCATGCCGTGTTTTTTGGCGTTTTTCTTAGCATCGTCAATTGATTCCTTGATGACGTCCATGCCGCGGACTTCCTTTGCTCCGTCCGCCACCCACATGCCGATAGTGCCGACGCCGCAATACGCATCAACGACTTTTTCTTTACCGGTCAGCTGCGCCGCTTTTTTCACTTCATCATACAGCTTGACGGTCTGTTCCGGGTTGAGCTGGAAGAAAGCGCGGGCGCTTAATTCAAAAGATACGTCGCCGAGCACTTCTTGAATTACTGTTTTTCCGGCGAGCGGTTTTGTTTTCTCACCGAAAATCACTGAAGTTTTCGCACCATTTACATTCTGAATAATGGATTTGACCTCTGGCAATCGCTTTTGAATCGCTTTGACGATTTCTTCCTTGTGCGGAAGCGTTTCTTTTGCGGTTACAAGCACGACCTGCACTTCGCCTGTTTCAAAGCCGACTCTCGTCACGATCGTGCGAACGTCGCCTTTTCGTTTTCTTTCATTATAAACAGACACATTGAAGTCCTCTAAAATGCGGCGGACGATGCCTGTTGTTTTGTTCGTTGCCGGATGCTGAACGATACAGTCTTTAATCGGAACGATGTCATGAGAATCAAGGCCGTATAAGCCGGCGATGATGCTGCCGCTTTGCGAGCGCCCGATCTGGAATTGGCTTTTATTGCGGTAATTCCACGGGTTGTCCATGCCAATCGTTTCTTTGATTTCCATATTTTCAACTTTAAACTTCGTATGGCGTTCAAGAGACTGAATGACGATATCGCGTTTTTCCCGAAGCTGCTGGCTGTATGCAAGGTGCTGAAGCTGACAGCCGCCGCATTGTTCATAAACAGGGCAAGGCGGTGCCACCCGGTGCTCAGATGCCTTGCGGATTTTCTTAATGCGGCCCTCCGAAAACTTCGGCTGGACCTTTGTGGCCTGCACAACAACTTCTTCGCCAGGAAGCGCGCCGGGCACGAAGACGACTTTTTTCTTAAAATAGCCGACACCTTCTCCGTTAATGCCGAGACGCTTAATCGTCAGCGGAAAGGTTTGTCCGACCTTCAGTTCGACGGGCGCCTGTTTCTTTTGTTGGTTCACGTTGTTCTCTCCGTTTCTATATAAAGCTTTCTGCAGATGGCAGAAAGTGAAATGGTTTTTTCACATCTTTCTAGTATAACACGTTTGCAGGATTTCCTTCATTGTGGGAGACGAATTATTCTATACTCCTCCACAAATATAAAGACGCATAGCTTAAATAAGGCTCCCACTCCTTGCTCATCGCCAGCATGACATCCTTTGCCGGCTTATCGTCCAGCTGAAAGTGGCGTTTGATGGCATTCTGGAGGCCGATATCGGCAAGCGGGAATAAATTGGGACGGCCAAGTCCGAACATGAGGATATTTTGCACGGTCCACGGGCCGATACCCCTGATTTTGATCAGTTTCTTCATAATGTCTTCATCCGCCATATGCGGCAGCTCTGACAAGCTGAGTGTGCCTTCTGCGATCATCCTTGATGTATCAATGGTGTATTCCGCTTTTCTCATGCTGAATTGCAGATCACGCAGATCCTGATAATCGAGTTCTGCAATCGTTTCCGGCTTTGGATAGCACCACACGCCATCCTTCTGCTCGCCAAACGCATGAACAAACCGTTCTGTTAGCGTGTAAGCGAAGGAAAGATTGAGCTGCTGGTGGATAATGCATTTCATCATGCAGTTGTACACGCTGTAGTCCAGAACAAGCGGCGTCCCGGCATGCTCTTCAAAAATGGCGGACAGGCTCGTTTTTGAAAAATGATCCAGAACGTGCTGCAAATGATTTTCCCATTGAAAAATCCGCTTGATTTCCTTCATCATTTCTCCCTGATCCGTTTCCCCGCTGACGAGGAACTCAGGATCGCCCGCATGGCCTAACGCCTGTATCTTTACAATACATACGTCCCCCGCTTGATTTCTGATTGGCACACGGACTTCCCTCGCCTCTCGATCAACAGCATTGAGGGGGTCTAAAGACAGCCTGTCCAGCACGCGGTCAAAATGATACGGAGGCGTGACAGATACTTTTTCCTTCCACATGAGATCCACCCTTTTTCCGTTTTTGTTCAGTATAACATGCCGCTTGAATTAGGCAGAGAGTACCGTATACTTTTCTCATAAAGACCGCATGATATAATGGCAGGTGGAGGGTTGTTTATGATCAACATTACCGCAATCACAACAGAGCATCAGCTGCTGAAAAATATACCGATCGAACGAGTGGAACAGCCTGATATTGCATGGTACTGGGTTGATTTTTACGGCCCGGAGGATACGGAAACGGCGTTATTGAGAGATTTTTTTCATTTTCACCCGCTTGCCATTGAGGATTGCTTCCAGCATATGCAGCGGCCGAAGCTTGACCATTATGACGGCTATCGTTTTTACGTGATTCATGCGCTGAATAAGGAAACACTTGAGACGGAGGAAGTCGATATCTTTCAAGGCGAAAAATTTGTCGTCACCTTTCATTTACACGAAACGCCCGGTATCGCTAAAGTCCGGGAGCGTTTGTATGCTTCACCGGATATATTGAAAAAAGGGCCCGGGCATATTTCTTATATGATCATGGATCAGCTTGTTGATGAATATTTTCCTCTCGTGTATAAAATTGAAGACCGGCTGAATGAAATTGAAGAAAGCCGTCCCCACAAAACGTATGGAACGCTGATGAACGAGGTGTTTGATCTCAGAACAGACCTATTGCATTTGAGACGGACGATTATCCCGATGCGTGATTTGCTCTACCGGATTTTAAGCCTTGACCATGTGAAAGAGCAGCGGGAAACGAAAGCCTACTTCAGTGACATATACGATCATTTGTTAAAGTTGTCTGAAATTGTGGAATCCAACCGTGACATGACGTCCGACTTGCGTGACAGCTACGTGACGCTAAACTCAAACCGGATGAATGCGATTATGATGACACTGACGATTGTGTCGACCATTTTCATCCCGCTCACCTTTATTGCCGGTGTATACGGTATGAACTTCGACTTCATGCCGGAGCTGCATTGGAAATACGGATATTTTGCTGTACTTGGCCTGATGGCCGCGCTTGTGATCGGGATGCTGATTTGGTTTGTACATAAAGGATGGTTCAATATTTTTAAATGAGGACAGCGAGCAGCTGTTCTTTTTTGTTGTAAGCCGATCGCTATGCATATTCTGTTCATATTGTTTATAATGGAAAAAATATTCAGGGAGTGATCAGATTGAAAATTGCTGTCATCGGACTCGGCAATATGGGACAGCCCATTGCCCGAAATGTTCTTCAAGCAGGCTACGAATTGACTGTATATAACCGGACGAAACAAAAGACAGAAGAATTTGTCACAAAAGGCGCACAGGCAGCTGATACGCCGCGGCTGGCGGCAAAGTCCGCTGATATTGTCATTACTATGCTTGCAGATGATGATTCTGTCAGCGCCGTGACATTCGGAGAAGACGGGCTGCTTGAAGGATTAGCAGAGAACGGCATTCACATCTCGATGAGCACAATCAGTGTTGAGTTCTCAGAAAAGCTCGCAGCAGCTCATGCAGAGAAAGGACAATTTTTTCTCGCCGCTCCTGTTCTTGGCAGACCGGATGCCGCAGCCAAAGCCGCGCTCCGTATCATAACAGCCGGACCGGCGGAAGCAAAGCAAGCTGCCAAGCCTCTGCTCGACAGCCTGAGCCAGCAGGTATTTGACGTCGGCGAAGAAAGCAAGACGGCAAATGCAGCCAAAATCAGCATCAATTTCTTGCTCGTGTCCATGCTGGAGGCGTTATCTGAATCATTCTTAATGATGGAGAAATACGGCTTAGAACAAAAACAATTTTTAGAAATCGCCAGCGCGCTCTTTGGTTCTCCAGTCTATCAAAATTACGGAACCATTATGGCCGAGCAGAAATTTGAGCCGGCCGGCTTCAAAATGTCTTTAGGGCTGAAGGATACCAACCTGGCACTCGCCGCCGCAAAACAGGTTTCTGCAAATCTTCCTCTTGCCGAACTGGCCAAGAGCCATTTTGAAAACGGGATTGAACAAGGCTTCGGAGATCTGGATTGGGCCGCACTGATTAAATGTTTAAAATAATAAAAAACCTCTCCGTTTAAGGAGAGGTTTTTCTCTTTTACAAAGACGGCAACCTCATTTCTTTCTCAAACATCAGATCATCAATGCTTTTAAAAGTGTAGCCCTGTTTTTTCAGATCTGTAATCGCGTCATCCAGCGCTTCTGCATTGTCCCTCGATACGGTGTGAAGCAGGTAAATGGCTCCCGGGTGCGCCTGCTTGATCATATGATCGTAGGCATATTTCTTTCCCTTTTGGTTGTTGATTTTCCAATCAACAAAAGCGACCGACCAGAAAACGGTTTGATAGCCGAGGCGTTTCGTTTCTTTCAGTACGTACTCACTGAACACGCCGCGCGGCGGACGCAAGTACAGATTGTCCTGCTTTCCCGTAATTTTATAAACCTCTTCGTTGACTGAATCAAGTTCATCCTGAATCTGATCAGCTGTTTTTGTCGTTAAATCCGGATGGTGAAAAGAATGGTTGCCGATAATATGGCCCTCATCTGACATACGTTTGATTAGCTGAGGCTGGTCCTTTACGAAATGCCCGGTGACAAAAAACGTTCCTGTTACGCGATGTTTTTTTAAGACATCAAGCACTTTTGGCGTATAGCCATTTTCATATCCGTTATCAAACGTTAAGTAAATCGTTTTTTCCTTTGTATTCCCTAAATAAAACGCGTCATATTTTTCAATTAAACTGTTCAGCTGCTTCCCGGCATCTGGCGGCTGATGATTGACACTTCGTTTAAAGCCCCAATTAATCGGCTCATTCGGCACCGCTTCCGCCTGTGCTGCACCTCCGGCAAGCAATACGGCGGCGCAGCATATTGAACACATCCACTTCATGGCCAGCGCTCCTTCTGCATTTTTTCTTATTTTACAGATAGGGGCTTTGTTTTATACTGTTGCTTTATGCCAATAAAAAAACCGCGGCGGGCGCGCGGTTTTATTCCCAATCTTTTTTAAAACGTTCGTATTTGGCTTCCAGGTCATCAAGCATGCTGATAAGCCTGTCTATATCTTCAACGTCGGTTGCTTCAGGGTCTAATGAATCGATGACGTTCATAAACATGTCAAGTCTGTTCTTTAAATAATCAATCTGCTGATCTTTATTGTTTACGGCGTTCCCCATTCTGTTCCTCCATTCATTTTTTATTATGGTAGCTCATTTTTTGCCGTTTTTCAATCGCCGCGCTACTTGCGATCTTGGCAAATCAGGTCTAAAATTAACTGTTGGCAGCGTTAGTATGCCCATTTATAAAGGAGTTAGATAGTCATGACACAAAACACGAAGCTGCGTCCGATTACGCCCGAGTTTGACCCTTGGGAAGCCTATATGGATGTTGACCAATACGGAGACATGCAGCTGACAAACGTTGAATTCACAACGACGACACTGTGCAATATGAGATGCGAGCATTGTGCTGTAGGCTATACATTGCAGCCTAAAGACCCGAATGCTCTGCCAATAGATCTTCTGTTAAAACGGCTGGAGGAAATCCCGCGCCTCAGATCCATCAGCATCACAGGCGGAGAGCCGATGCTTTCGTTGAAATCAGTAAAAGAATATGTTGTTCCTTTATTGAAATATGCCCATGAACGGGGTGTGCGGACACAAATTAATTCAAATCTGACCCTCGACATCGAGCGGTACGAATGGATCATTCCGTATCTCGATGTGCTACATATTTCTCATAACTGGGGTACAGTTGAAGATTTTGCTGAAATCGGCTTTGCCATGATGGACAGAAAACCGACCTTCGAACAGCGCGCTCGCTATTTTGAAAAAATGATCGAAAACAGCCGCACGCTTGTGGAAGCCGGGGTGATGGTATCTGCGGAAACGATGCTGAACAAACGAACTCTTCCGCATATTGAGCATATTCACCGCCAAATCACAGAAGATATGAAATGTCAGCGTCACGAGGTCCACCCAATGTATCCAAGCGATTTCGCAAGCGCTCTTGAATCCCTCAGCCTGAAAGAGATGAGACAGGCCATTCACCGCTTGCTGGATATTCGTGATGAAAATACGTGGATGCTGTTCGGAACGCTGCCGTTTTATGCCTGCAGTCCGGACGAAGACGACCAAAAGCTGCTTCGCCGGCTTCGCGCGGCGAAAAACGTCACAGTGCGAAATGACCCTGACGGCCGGTCCCGCCTGAATGTGAACATTTTCGACGGAAACATTATCGTGACCGATTTCGGTGATACCCCGCCGCTTGGCAACATTCAGACGGACAGCCTCCCTTCCGCCTATGAAAAGTGGAGAGAGACCAAGCTTGCGAAAGAACTAAGTTGCCACTGCCCGAATGTCCGGTGCCTCGGACCGAATGTTCTTGTCAAAAACAGTTATTATCAGGATACAGACTTCACAAAACGTCAAGCCAGGAGTTAGATGCGGATGAAAGAAACACTTACGGAGATTTTTCAAAATAAAATCGTCGATATTCTCCTCGTTGCCGTTATCCTTTGGATCGGTGTCTTTATCATCAACCGGCTGGTACAGCTATTTTTTAAACGGACGGATTTTATTGAAGAAAAAAAGGAAAAAACGATTGAAAGCCTTGTCCGTTCTGTCACCCAGTATACGGCGACAATTGGTTTTATCTTTTACGTTATTTCTTTATTTGTGCATGATTTCGGCAAGATATTGGCCGGGGCGGGCGTAGCAGGTATCGTGATCGGTTTTGGCGCCCAATCGCTGATCAAAGATGTGCTGGCTGGTGTGTTCTTAATATATGAACGCCAGCTGCACAAAGGCGATTATGTCACCGTCAACAACTTGTTCAACGGGACAGTGGAGGAAATCGGCCTCCGCTCGCTGCAAATCCGGGAATGGAGCGGGAAGCTGCTCACCATCAGCAACGGCGAGGTCAGACAAATAGAGAACTATAATATTGATTTTATGCGGATTACCGAATCCTTTCTTATCAGCTTTAAAGAAGATCCGGACCGCGTGTACAGCGTGTTGGAAGAGGCATGTGACATGCTGAATGAAGAGCTTCGTGATTCATTGAAGCGGGATGAATTCGGCAATCCGACAGAACCGTTTCAAATCCACGGCATCACCGCATTGAATAAAATCAATCGCGGCGTCGAATTTACGGTTAAAGGCATGGTGAAAGATGATGATTATTTCAGTGCCAGCCTTGCAGTCAGACGGGTTCTCGTTCGCCAGCTCTACCAAAACAATGTGCAAATGCTTGAGGAAGCGGTCCGAATCGAGAGAACCCAATAAACAAAAAAACTGATTCCGAGTTGGAATCAGTTTTTTATTTATCTTGGCAGTGAGGAAAGCTGAAAGCCAAATGTGACATGGTCTTGAACCGGAATCCACGCGCCGATGCCCTGTGACGTGACATTTTTCACGACGAGTTTTCGTTTATTTCCTTTCAGCACTAAGTACACTTCTCCGTAAGTCACTTTTCCTTTTTCATTCACAGCCGGTGCATATGCATGTAGATAACCGATTTTTTTAGGAGCGACTTTATAAATCTGATCCCGTTTTGTGCCAGCCCCAATGACCGTCTCAAATGCAAGCGGAAGGTTCGTTTTCTTCATTGCTTTTTGCATCATCATGCTTTTGACATCTTCAGCATTTGGAACTTTAGCTGTCAGGCCGCCCTTCACTCTGTACTGCTGTTCCTGGGCATAATGCATTTCAGCCGTTTCTTTCCCGCCGCGGTTATCCGCACGGTTTGTATTGATTTTTTTATATTCCCAGTTTGCGACTGTTTCATTTGATTCATAGCCGAGCGCCCATTTCCCGAGAAATATTGTCGCCCGGTACCCTACTGCAAGCGGTGTGCCGGATATGTTGGATTCATTCAGCATTTTGATGAGATGCGGATTTTCAATCTTCACCTCAGAATGATCGAGCAATTCCTTTGCCAGCTTGCTCGGCTGAAGCATTGGCTGATCCTGTGAAGCATTCGGATACGTGTTTTCCTTTGAAATGCTTGCGACAGAATTAGGAACCTTAAACTGCTTTTTCGCGTGGATGGGCTGAACGCCGAAAAAACTAAAGAATAACAACACGATAAGTGTGGAATGAAATAGCTTTTTCATCATATCACTCTTTCTATGGCATTTTCCCTTAGTCTTTTCATCCCGCTTTGTTGTTATCCATCATTTTTTCAGGTTAAAGAAGGAAAAAGCCGATCGCCATAATGACATATGCAGCAAGCAGTGTCGCCCCTTCAAACCAGTTGGAATCCCCGTCATTCGAAATCGCGATCATCAAGAGAACCGCTGATACCATCGCGACGAGCTCAGGCAATGTAAATACAAGCGGCATGCTTGTCGGAAAAAAGATAGAACAGATGACGAGAACCGGTGCGACAAACATAGCGATCTGCAGCGTAGAGCCGACTGCAATTTCAACCGCAATGTCCATTTTATTTTTGAAGGCCATAATAATCGCTGACGCGTGCTCCGCCGCATTTCCTACAATCGCCACGATGATGACCCCGATAAACAGCTCGCTCCACCCGAACTGTTCAGCCACCGAGTGAAAGGTATGGACCAGGTTTTCGGATATGTATGCAACCACAATCGTTGCCGCAAACAAGACAATCGTCGCAACCTTCCCTGACCATTCCGGCTCTTCCTCTTCTTCAGTCTGAGCGGCATTATTCGGCTGATAAACGCCCCGATGCGTGACAAGTTTAAAGTACAGCGCCGCCACATATAACAGAATCATAATGATGCTGATGCCGATGCTTAAATTGAGCTTGCTGGCGTTTCCCATACCAACAGAGAATACCTCCGGAATCACAAAGGCGACAATGATGGCAAAAATCAGAAGCCCGGAGTTATGGCGGGCATCATGGATATTAAATTCCTGCCGCTTATATTTTAAACCGCCGACAAAAAACGATAGGCCCGCTACCAGCAGCAGGTTCCCCAGCACTGAACCGGTTAAAGAGGCAAGCACGATTCCTGTCAGGCCTTCTTTTAATGCAAAAAGGGAAATAATCAGCTCCACCGCATTCCCGAAGGTTGCATTCAACAAACCGCCGATACGCGGTCCTGCAATGATGGACAGTGATTCTGTCGCCCTCCCCATATAGCTTGCAAGCGCGATAATCGTCACGCAATAAACGGCAAATAGAACCGCGGAAGGCCAATGCATCAAACTGCCAATCACAGAAAGCGGAACACCGGCCGCCACTAAAATAAAAAAGATACGATTCATGGTGAAATAGCTCCTTTTTTATGACTTGTTTTATTTTTATTCTTCACAAAAACCTTCATGATTACACGAGGGCAAATGTATAGCGTGATATAGGCTTTTTTCAGGTTGCCTGCTTTTGGAAAACATTGTACGATCAACATAGATTCCACATAAGGAGAACTGACACGATGTCACGATTTCATTTCTTTATCCTTGTCTTGCTCGTATCCATTTCCGGGTTTTCACAAGGCATGCTGCTGCCTGTCATTTCAATCATTTTTGAAACAAATGGAGAATCCGCTGCTATCAACGGCCTGCACGCGACCGGGCTGTATATCGGTGTGCTTTTGGCTTCGCCGTTTATGGAAGCGCCGCTCAGAAAGCTCGGGTTCAAGCCGCTGATCGTCATGGGCGGAAGCATTGTCATTTTAAGCTTATTCGGATTTATTTGGCTTCAGTCAGTTTGGGTCTGGTTCCTGCTTCGCCTGTTCATTGGAATCGGCGACCACATGCTTCACTTTTCTACGCAAACGTGGGTGACCTCCATGTCATCAAAACAAAATCGCGGAAGAAACCTGTCTATTTACGGGCTTTCCTTTGGCCTTGGCTTTGCCGCAGGCCCGTTCATGGTGCCGCTTGTCAAGCTGAGTCCGTCGCTTCCTTTTATCGTGTCCGGCTGCATCAGTCTGTTTGCGTGGCTTTTTGTTTTCTTTCTACAAAATGCATACCCGGAAACCAGTCCTCATGAAACCAAATCAGACAATAGTTTCAGGCGATTTTATCAGGCCATGCTGTTTGGGTGGGTTGCCTTTATGCCTACATTTGGCTATGGCTTTTTGGAAACGGCGCTGAACGGAAGCTTTCCGGTGTACGCGCTCCGTTTGGGGATATCAGTAGACGCAGTAGCGATCATCCTTCCCGCATTTGCGATTGGAAGCATTATTTTTCAGTTTCCGCTCGGCATCCTCAGCGATAAATACGGCAGGCGGAATGTGCTGCTGGTGATTTTACTGACTGGGGCTCTTTGCTTTTTCATCGCCGGTGTATTTCCTTCGCCTTACGTGATCGGCGGCTGCTTTTTTATTGCGGGAATGGCAGTCGGATCAACCTTTACACTTGGCATCAGCTATATGACAGATCTTCTTCCGCCTCATCTCCTGCCGGCGGGAAACCTGCTTTGCGGCATTACATTCAGTCTCGGCAGCATCCTCGGTCCGGTTGCCGGCGGCTGGTATATGCAGACATTTGAAAGCGCAAACTTGTTCTACTTCATTACTCTCACGCTTAGCGCTGTGTGGCTGGCCCTTGTGCTGGGCAAACCGAAAAGCTGGTCACCGGCTGAAACCTATTCTTCATCTTCTTAATCAAAAAGCCTCCCGACATCATGTCAGGAGGCTTTTATGCTAATGGTAGCCGTTTTGTCCGTTGGCGCTTCCGCTTGTTTTATGGCTCGATTTACTTTTCGAATTTTGTTTGTTATGGCTTCCGCCTTTTTTCGTATGCTTGGTCATCACGATATCCCCCCGACTTCTTTTTGAACCGAAGTTCGTTTATAGGGTGCGCTAATGGTAGGGATTTTCATCAGGAAGCTTTTTACGTTTATGTAAAAGAGCGTTGATTTCTCCGCCTAGGATAATTAAAATGCCGCTCAAGTAAAACCAAATCATCAGAACGATGATTCCCCCGATGCTCCCGTAAGTGGCGCTATAGTTCGCAAACGTGCTGACGTAAAATGAAAACAATGTGCTGACAACGATCCAGCCGATGGTCGCAAAGACCGCACCCGGCATGACAAACCGGAGAGACAGCTTTTTGTTCGGCGCAATCACATACAGCGCGGAAAAAACAATCAAAAGCACAAGCGGGCTGACACCCCAGCGAATGGCGGCCCAGACGGATAAAAACAGATCCGACGCGCCGACAAAGTCAGAAGCGAGCCTTCCAATCTCCCGGCCAAATACCGGCAGAAGCAAAGCCACTAAAATCGTAAATACCATGGCAATCGTCAAAAAAATAGAGGTTAGACGAACAATGATAAAAGAGCGGTTTTCTTCCACATCATACGCGTGGTTCAGCGACCGGACGATCGCGTTCATTCCATTAGACGCAGACCATAATGCGGCGATAATCCCGAATGACAGCAAACCGCCATTTCGATTATTTAAGGTTTGATGGGTAATGGATTCAACGAGAGACATCGCACTGGCGGGAGCATATTGTTCTATGACTCCTAAAACATCATCGGTAGAAAGCGGAAGATACGCGGTGAGCGTCAGCATAAAAATCAAAAACGGAAACAGTGACAATAGAAAAAAATACGCCAGCTCCGCTGATTTACTTTGTCCTTCATGAAGGGTGTATCTGCTGAAAAGCTCTTTCAAAAAACTCATGTCGTCTCACCTCGCATGTTTGATCATTTTTTTGAAAAATGCTCTTTCGTTTCTTGCACGAGTTCCATCACTTGCGGCGTTGTTTTCTTCAGCTCTTTCACCTGCTGGTTCACAAAGTCGACTTCCTTTGAAAGCGTTTGGGCGAGCTTTTTGGCCTCATCCACTTTTGTGATGACAGTGTTTTTTAACAGCTCCGGATTGCTTTTGTACAGTGAAAGTTTATGCTTGCATGTCAGCCATCTCATGCCGCACGCCTGTCTTGTCGGCTTATGGAGCAGTGATAACGCCGCACCTGCCGCAGCTCCGAGGAATATCCCTTTCAGCATTAAACGTTCGTTGTTCATGCAAATTCTCCTTTCACTCACAATTGTTTTTCTTTTTGAATAGACGCAAGCAGATGCTCACAGCCCGATTTGATTAATTGGCAGACTTCTTCAAAATTCCCTGTGTAGTAAGGATCGGGAACGTCGGCAAGATCTGAATCTTCAACATAGTCCAAAAGCCTTTTGATATGTGAGGTGTTTTTAAATCCCGCCATGCTTCTGAGACTTCCGATATTTTCTGCATCCATTGCAATGATGTAATCAAAATCGGCCAGATCCTGTTCGCTGACTTGACGCGCCAGCATGCCATCAAAGCTGATTCCTTCTCTGCGCAATATCTCCTGCGTTCCCTCATGCGGCGGATTGCCGATGTGCCAGCCGCCGATTCCCGCTGAGTCCGCCTTGATTTTCTCCTCTAATCCTTTTTTGGCTACAAGGTCCCGAAAAATCGCTTCCGCCATCGGAGACCGGCAAATGTTTCCTAAACAAACAAATAACACGCTTATCATGTTGTCCAACCTCCCTATTCTTTGCCCCTATTTCTCTAAAAAGAAACCTTCATGAATATCTTAGTAGGATGTTCATTTTCTTTTCAACTGATGTCTTCACTTTTTTGGAATGAACAGCCTGCTTTTAGAATAGGGTTTTTTTCTGATGGAATTCTGTTAGAATAAAACATACCTATATTGCGCATAGAAAGGATGGAACCATTTGTCCAGCCCAAATACAGAAACATTAACTCAAATGATTGAAGAGATTTCCCAAAAGCTGAACATGCTGAACGTCGGCGTAATCAAAGCGGAGGATTTCAGTGATGAGAAGATTGAAGACCTCACGTACCTTCACAGAATGGTGATGAAAAAAGAATCATTCAGCCCAAGTGAAATGCAGGCGATTGCTCAAGAATTAGCCTCGCTTCGTAAATAATGGAGACTGGCCGGAAACTCGGCGAGTCTTTTTTATCATTTCCCCAAACCAAAACAGCAAAGTGTTCGAATAAGATTTGAAGGAGTACAAGCATGCAAACGACATCTATCAAAACAGCATCCGGAATGTATATCAACTACTTCTTTCTGGGGATGGTCAACATCATTCTCGCATCCAATATGTCTTCATTAACAAAACAGTGGAATACCGATCCGACCGGCATCAGTTATGTCATTGCCGCTATCGGGTTTGGCAAACTGCTGACATACGGCATTTCCGGAGTTCTATCAGATAAAATCGGCAGAAAGCCGCTTGTTGTCGCTTCTGCGGGAATTATGGCCGTTTTTTTAGTAGGTATTCCTTTATCACCGAGCTATGAGCTGGCGTTTGTGTTCGCCTTATTAGCCGGAGTCGCAAATTCAGCGATGGATGCCGGAACATATCCGGCCCTAACCGAGCTCTTTCCGTCTGCTTCCGGTTCGGCGAATGTCTTGGTCAAAGCCTTTATGTCTGTCGGGGCCGCACTTTTGCCGCTTTTGATCACATTTTTAGCAGACCACAGCATGTTTTACGGATTTGCTTTTTATCTGCCGGCAGCGGTCTATCTCCTGAATATTATTTATTTATCAACGCTTTCGTTTCCTAAAAAACATAAGAAACCAACTAATAGCGGCCAACAGGAATCTCCCGTTTTCTTGTCTGAACCCGTTTTTCAGAAGGAAGGCACCGCACTGATTATCATCGGTTTTACATCCACGGCTTTATTTACGGTTTCTCAAATCTGGCTCCCGAGCTACGCGCAAAAGGCAGCCGGTTTAGCTGAATCAGCATCTGTACAATTGCTGAGCTATTATAGTATAGGATCTCTGGCATCTGTTTTATTATTAGCCGTTTTGCTGAATAGATGGGTCAAACCTGTCTTCATAACGCTCTTATATCCTATTATTACTTTATGTACGCTCGCAGTCATGCTGACCGTTCATATCCCAGTTGTGCTGGACATCACTGCCTTTTTCTTAGGCTTTTCAACTGCGGGTGTGTTTCAAATTACCATTACGTTAATGACAGAGCTTTTCTGGAAGCGAAAAGGAACCGTTACCGGAATTGTAGCGACCGCTTCAAGCCTTGCATCGATTCTGCTGCCGATTGCAACAGGGCTTATCGCAAAAGCGGGGGGCATCGCCCATATTTTCAAATTCGACTTCGGCATTGCGGTCATCGGAACGGCTGCAGCTGCTTTCTTGTATTACAGGTACAAGAAACTGACAGGTGCTCAAGCCTAAGCAACAAAAAAACGGACGCCCAAGAGCGTCCGTTTTTTCTTATTTCTCAAGCAATGCCAATGACTCGCGGTTAAATGCCGGTATATCGTCCGGTGTGCGGCTAGTGACCAATTGATCCTGGCAAACAACCACTTCCTTGTCCACAACGTCGGCACCGGCGTTTTCCATGTCAACACGAATGGACGTATAGCCCGTCGCTTTTCGGCCGTCGAGCGCTTTCGCATTGATTAAAAGCTGCGGGCCGTGGCAAATGGCGAATACCGGTTTTTTGTCAGTCATAAATGCTTTTGTAAATTGGACGAAACGATCGTCAGCGCGAAGCTGGTCTGGTGAAAATCCTCCGGGAATCAAAAGCGCATCAAAGTCTGAAGGGTTTACGCCGTCAATGGACGCGTCAACCGTCACTCCCGCTGTTCCCTGCTTGCCTTTTACTGTTTTTCCTTTTTCTTTTTCGATGACAGTCAGTTTATGTCCCGCTTCTTTAAAGGCTTTCGCAGGCTCAGTGTACTCGCTGTCCTCAAAATAATCTGTTAAAACAACTGCAATTTTTTTCCCCATGATTCATAACCTCCCGCTTTATATGTCTACATAAAACACTCTACCCCAGCCACACTAAAATAAACATTCCGCGATTGTGACAAACGATAAGCATAAATACCCAGTATTTGTCGCTTGATACTGCTACATAATACTCATTTTTCTCCCTTTTACAATAATCATAAAGAAACACCTACAAATAGTTACAAAATATTCTTACAATAGGAGCTGTAACACAAATTTCGTTGAAAGGTGGAGAACTGGTGAGAATACAGAAAAGACGAACACACGTCGAAAACATTCTCCGTATTCTTTTGCCCCCAATTATGATACTTAGCCTAATCCTCCCAACACCACCCATTCATGCAGAAGAAAGCGCGGCTCCTCAGGTGCATCTGAGTATTTTGGCTACGACTGATATTCATGCCAACATGATGGATTACGATTACTACAGCGACAAAGAAACGGCGGATTTCGGTCTGGCGAGAACAGCGCAATTGATCCAAAAGCACCGCGAGCAAAACCCTAACACCCTGCTTGTGGATAACGGCGACTTGATTCAAGGGAATCCGCTGGGTGAATACGCGGTGAAATATCAAAAAGACGACATTATCTCCGGCACGAAAACCCATCCGATTATCAGCGTCATGAATGCGCTGAAATACGACGCCGGAACGCTTGGCAATCATGAATTCAACTACGGGCTCGACTTTCTCGACGGCACAATCAAAGGAGCCGATTTCCCGATTGTAAATGCCAACGTCAAAACAACTAGCGGTAAAAACCGTTATACGCCGTATGTGATTAATGAAAAAAACCTCATTGATGAAAACGGTAATGAGCAGAAAGTAAAAGTCGGTTACATAGGCTTTGTCCCGCCGCAAATCATGACATGGGACAAAAAGAATCTCGAGGGGCAGGTTCAGGTGCAGGATATCGTAGAATCCGCCAATGAAACGATCCCGAAAATGAAGGCGGAAGGCGCAGATGTCATTATTGCCCTCGCCCACACCGGCATTGAAAAGCAGTCACAATCATCAGGTGCAGAAAACGCCGTGTTTGACCTTGCCACCAAAACGAAAGGCATTGACGCGATTATCTCGGGCCATCAGCACGGACTCTTTCCTTCCTCCGAGTATGCGGGTGTTGCTCAATTCGATGTGGAAAAAGGAACAATTAACGGCATTCCTGTCGTCATGCCAAGCAGCTGGGGCAAATATTTAGGCGTGATTGACCTCAAGCTTGAAAAGGCGGACGGCTCATGGAAGGTAGCAGATTCCAAAGGAAGTATTGAATCTATTGCTGGCAACGTCACATCAAGAAACGAGACCGTTACAAACACCATTCAGCAAACACACCAAAACACACTGGAGTATGTCCGAAAGCCAGTCGGCAAAACCGAAGCAGATATTAACAGCTTCTTTGCACAGGTCAAAGATGATCCTTCCATTCAGATCGTGACTGACGCGCAAAAATGGTATGCCCAAAAAGAAATGAAGGATACTGAGTACAAGAACCTTCCAATTTTGTCTGCGGGGGCGCCGTTTAAAGCAGGCGGCAGAAACGGAGCCAATTACTATACAAACATTCCAGCCGGAGATCTTGCGATTAAAAATGTCGGTGACTTGTACCTTTACGATAATACTGTTCAAATCGTCAAGCTGACAGGCAGCGAAGTGAAGGACTGGCTGGAGATGTCAGCAGGCCAATTCAACCAAATTGATCCAGCCAAAGGCGGCGATCAGGCCTTGCTGAACGAGAATTTCCGCTCCTATAATTTTGACGTGATTGACGGTGTCACATATCAGGTCGATGTGACAAAACCGGCTAAATACAATGAGAACGGAAAAGTGATCAATGCGGATTCATCCCGGATCATCAACCTTTCCTATGAAGGCAAGCCGATCAGCCCAAGCCAGGAATTTCTCGTAGTCACCAATAACTATCGTGCGTCCGGAGGCGGCGGGTTCCCTCATCTGACAAGCGATAAAATTGTCCACGGCTCTGCAGTTGAAAATAGGCAGGTGCTGATGGATTACATTATTGAACAAAAAACAGTCAATCCAAAGGCAGACAACAACTGGTCAATCGCGCCTGTTTCCGGCACGAATCTGACGTTTGAATCCTCGCTTTTGGCCAAGCCATTTGCCGATAAAGCAGACGACGTCGCTTATGTAGGCAAGTCTGCGAATGAAGGCTATGGTGTGTATAAGCTGCAATTCGATGATGATTCAAATCCAGATCCTCCTAAAGACGGACTGTGGGATCTGACCGTCATGCACACCAATGATACGCACGCACATCTCGATGATGCAGCGAGACGAATGACGAAAATCAACGAAGTACGCAGCGAAACAAATCACAACATTCTCCTTGATGCGGGAGATGTGTTTTCCGGCGATCTGTATTTTACTAAATGGAACGGTTTGGCCGATCTGAAAATGATGAACATGATGGGCTATGACGCCATGACCTTCGGGAACCATGAATTTGATAAAGGCCCGACAGTGCTTTCTGATTTTCTAAGCGGAAACAGCGCAACCGTTGATCCGGCGAACCGCTATCACTTTGAAGCGCCGGCATTTCCGATTGTCAGCGCAAACGTAGATGTGTCAAATGAGCCCAAACTGAAATCATTTGTCAAAAAGCCGCAAACCTTTACCGCAGGTGAAAAGAAAGAGGCCGGCATCCATCCTTACATTCTGTTAGACGTTGACGGGGAGAAAGTCGCCGTATTCGGCCTGACAACAGAAGATACAGCCACCACATCAAGCCCGGGCAAAAGCATCGTATTCAATGATGCCTTTGAAACAGCACAAAACACCGTCAAAGCGATTCAGGAAGAAGAAAAGGTAAATAAAATTATTGCTTTAACCCATATCGGTCATAACCGTGATCTTGAGCTAGCCAAAAAAGTAAAAGGCATTGACTTGATCATCGGCGGACACACTCACACCCTCGTTGACAAAATGGAGGTCGTGAACAACGAAGAACCGACGATCGTGGCGCAGGCAAAAGAATACGGCCAATTCTTGGGGCGCGTTGATGTCGCGTTTGATGAAAATGGCGTTGTGCAAACAGACAAATCAAATCTGAGCGTGCTGCCAATTGATGAGCATACAGAAGAAAACGCAGAAGCAAAACAAGAGCTTGATCAGTTCAAAAGTGAATTAGAAGACGTAAAAAATGAAAAAGTCGGCTATACGGATGTGGCGCTTGACGGCCAGCGTGAGCATGTGCGCACGAAAGAAACGAATCTCGGAAACTTCATCGCGGACGGTATGCTGGCAAAAGCGAAAGAAGCAGCCGGCGCCAGAATAGCGATAACAAATGGCGGCGGCATCAGAGCCGGCATTGACAAAGGTGATATCACACTCGGCGAGGTGCTCAACGTGATGCCGTTCGGCAATACGCTTTACGTGGCCGATTTAACCGGAAAACAAATTAAAGAAGCCCTTGAACAAGGCCTAAGCAATGTGGAAAATGGCGGCGGCGCTTTCCCTCAGGTGGCCGGAATCGAATATACCTTTACATTAAACAACGAACCTGGACACCGTGTGTTAGAAGTGAAAATTGAATCGCCTAACGGAGACAAAGTTGCTATAAATACGGATGATACCTACCGCGTGGCAACGAATAATTTTGTCGGTGCCGGAGGAGACGGATATTCTGTCTTTACAGAAGCCTCCCATGGTGAAGACCTTGGCTACGTTGATTATGAGATTTTCACCGAACAGCTGAAAAAACTAGGAAACAAGGTCTCTCCTAAGCTTGAAGGACGGATCAAAGAAGTATTCCTGCCGACAAAGCAGGAGGACGGCAGCTGGGCACTTGATAAAGACAAATTTGCGATTTACGCTAAAAATGCCAACACGCCGTTTGTCTATTACGGAACACATGAAGGATCACAAGAGAAGCCTATCAATCTCAAAGTAAAAAAAGATCAGGTCAAACTTTTGAAAGAAAGAGAGTCAGATCCTTCATTGACGGTGTTCAACTACTGGTACAGCATGAAGATGCCAATGGCGAACCTTAAAACAGCAGACACTGCAATCGGAATCAAGTCGACGGGAGAATTGGATGTGTCACTGGCAGATGTATATGACTTTACAGTGAAGCAAAAAGGAAAAGAAATAAAATCATTCAAGGAGCCCGTTCAGCTTTCGCTTCGCATGTTTGATATTGAAGAAGCCCATAACCCTGCCATTTACCACGTCGACAGGAAAAAGAAAGCTTTCACAAAGACAGATCACGGATCAGTCGACGATGATATGGTGACAGGATATACAAACCACTTCAGCGAATACACGATCTTAAATTCCGGAGAGAACAACAAACCGCCTGCATTCCCGTCAGATCAACCGACAGGCGGTGATGACGGCAATCATGGCGGCGGCTCCGACAAACCAGGCGGAAAACAGCCAACTGACGGAAACGGAGGAAATGATACGCCTCCCGGCACTCAACCGACTAACGGCTCTGGAGGAAACGGTCCGGCTGGCGGCCTGCTTCCGGACACAGCCACATCCATGTACTCGATCCTGTTGGCCGGATTTCTGATCAGCGCACTCGGCACCGCAATGTACTTACATCAGAGGAGAAAACAGAATAGAGCGAATCAGGCATAAAAAAGAGCTGCTCGCTAAGCGAGCAGCTTTCTTTATTTAAACCCACTTCACAACATCTTCAACAGCAGATCTTGTTTTCGGACGAGGGTCTCTCACTCGGTAGCCAAATGCCACCATCACAGAAATATCGAAGCTTCCGTTTTCCAGAAGGCCTTCTTCTTCAAGAATACGGTGAATGTGATCGTACTGGAAGCCTTCTATCGGGCAGGAATCAACACCGATTTGCGCAGCGGCAGTCATCATGTTGCCAAGCGCGATATAGGTTTGTTTTGATGCCCAGTCAAACAATGTTCTGTCACTTTCAAGCAAATGCAAATCGTTTTTCTGGAATTCTTCTGTTTTGCTTAAATAGCCTTCGTACACGTCTTGCGGCATTTGTTTTACTTCTTTTAAATGACGTTTGATGTAGTCCGCATTATATTTGATATCCTTCGCTGTACGCGCAAGAATCAGGACGAAATGGCTTGCGGTCGGCAGCTGCTTTTGCGCGCCCCATGTGTATTCACGAAGCTTCTCGCGGAACTCCGGATTTTGGACGACGACAAATTTCCAAGGCTCAAGGCCGAGTGAGCTCGGAGACAGTCTTCCTGTTTCTAAAATAAATTCAAAATCGCTGTCTGACACTTTTTTATTCGGGTCAAATTCCTTAGTCGCATGCCTGAAATTGTATGCATCCAGAATTTGTTTCTTTAGATCTGCCATGTAAAACACCTCTCCTTTAGGTTACTCTCATCTCTATTGTAGCCATTATGATAAAAAGTAAAAGTACGCACATTTTTGTTGGATAGTATCAATTTTGATACCAAACAAAAAAGCGCGCTGCCGCAGGCAGGCGCCTCTCTCATTTCCCCCGCCGCGCAAAATCAACAAATCGGAATTTGTCGAGACGGTGTCTGCTTTCCGTATATTGAAACAAACTGGTATCCTCCAAAAAGACGTAGTTTCTCACCACGACCATATGGTCATAGCCGCGTAAATCGAGCAGCTCTCTGTCCTCGTCCGTACACGGCTCGGCGACAATTTCTTTTTGGGCGTAACTGATCGAAAGACCGAGCTCTCCTTCTATATATTCATATATGGAGTTTTCACAAATTTCTTTCGTCAGGTGAGGGACATGCTTTCTGAAAAAGTAATCCTTGTCCAAAATCACATGTTCCCCGTCAATCTTTCTAGACCTGATGACTTCCCAGATGTCGTCATCCAGATTGGCCCGGAGCTGTTTTTGGATCAGCTCTGACGGAGGCGCCAGCCCGAATTTGTGTACAGTTGTTTTCGTTTCTTTGCCAAGCGTTTGCGCGAGCTCCTTGAAGCTGACAAGGCCCGAAACGGGAAACTGCATTTTTTCACGATTGAGCACGACGGAGCCTTTTCCCCTGATTTTCTGGATATAACCGTTTTGCGCGAGCATATGAAGCGCCTTTCGGACCGTTTCTCTTGATGTACCGTACTGTGCGGTCAACTCATGTTCAGACGGAAGAATCTCCTCCGCTTTCCATCGGCCGCCTTCAATTTGCTGTGCGATGTCTTTATAAATTGTGATGAATTTATTCACCTTCATTATGGACCACCCAGCTTAGTTTAACACGGTTTTGTTAAACGATAAACAATGGACTCATACGGGCGAAGCGTCATGTTCTGAAGCCCTTCCCTTGCTTCATCGTTCGTCAACAGCACCTCTGCCTTCCATTCGTCAGGCGCTAAAGAGTCCGACAGTGTAAAGGCCGCCTCTGTCCCGTAAAAATTATTGATCACGAGCAGCTTTTCATTGCTGCCGTGTCTGAGATACGCAAAAATGTTCGGGTCATCCTTTGCAATTATCTCATACGTACCCTCTGTCACAATGTCATACATTTTGCGAATCTGAATCAATTTTTGATAATGGTAAAACACCGAATTCTGATCCCTCAGCGCCGCTTCAGCATTGATTTCCCGGTAATTTCCTGCAACCGGTATCCATGGTGTGCCCGTTGTAAAACCGCCATTCTCCGTAGCATCCCACTGAACGGGGGTTCTGGAATTGTCACGGGATTTCGCCTGTAAAATGGCTGTAATATCTTGATCAGCCATTCCTTTTTCCTTAAAGGCGTGATACATGTTCAGCGATTCGACATCCCGATAGGAGCTTATGTCAGTGAACTTCGGATTCGTCATCCCCAGCTCCTCGCCCTGATAAATATAAGGCGTGCCCTGCATCATATGAATGGCCGTAGCAAGCATTTTCGCCGATTTCACCCTATATGCGCCATCATCTCCATATCTTGATACAACGCGCGGCTGATCATGATTGCACCAGAACAGAGCGTTCCATCCCCCTCCTGCGTGCATCCCCGTTTGCCAGTCGGATAGGATCTCCTTCAGCTTCAAAAAGTCAAACGGCGCCAAGGCCCATTTTTCGCCGTTAGGATAGTCAACCTTGAGATGATGGAAGCTGAATGTCATATCAAGTTCTTTATTGTCAGGATTCGTATACCGGATACAGTGGTCTACGGTTGTTGAAGACATCTCACCGACCGTCATGCTGTCGTAATGCGAAAACACCTTTTCGTTCATTTCATGCAGAAATTCGTGCACCCGCGGCCCATCAGTGTAAAAAGAGCGGCCGTCGCCTTCCTCCGCATTCGGAAAGCGCTGATCTTTAGAAATCAGGTTGATGACATCAAGCCTAAAGCCGTCTATTCCCTTTTCAAACCAAAAATGCATCATGTCATAGACATGCTTTCTGACCTCTTCATTTTCCCAATTCAAATCAGCCTGTGTCACATCAAACAGATGCAAATAGTATTGGCCTGATGCTTCGTCAAGCTCCCATGCCGAGCCGCCGAATTTCGATTCCCAGTTCGTCGGAACAGAACCGTTTTCCTGTGGGTCTTTCCATATATAAAAATCACGGTACGGGCTGTCTATTGAAGAGATCGCCTCGCGAAACCATTTGTGCTCTGTTGACGTATGATTGACAACAAGATCCATGACGACTTTCAGGTCTCTTTTATGTGCTTCGGACACTAGCCGCTCAAAATCCTCCATCGTTCCGTATTCAGGATAAATCGAGTAATAATCACGAATATCGTACCCATTATCATGCTGCGGAGAATCATAAATCGGCGTCAGCCAAAGCACATCCACCTGAAGTGTTTTTAAGTAATCAAGCTTTTCAATAATGCCGTTCAGATCGCCGACACCGTTTCCTGTCGTATCGTTAAAGCTTTTCGGATAAATTTGATAAACCACAGCTTTTTTCCACCATGGCGTTTGTTCTGTTTTCATCTGTTTCCACCACCATATTTAAATTGAAAACGGGAAAAGAGAACGTTCAACACGTCCCGCTCCCCATTTGTTATTTATGTTTGAATCTCGCATACGCGTATGTTCCGGCAAACGGCACGATCAATACAATAGCCATCCCGATTGCAAACGCGCCCCAGTACTGGCTCATGATTGAGAAAATCCCCGGCACGCCGCCGACACCGACGGAGCTTGCCAGCACACCTTGAGAAGAAATATACATTCCGGCCAGGCCAGAGCTGACCATTGCAATGATAAACGGGAATCTGTATCGCAGATTCACCCCAAAGATGGCAGGCTCTGTAATGCCAAGATAAGCAGAAATCCCTGATGTGAGGGAGAGGCCTTTTTGTTTCTCATCCTTCACGATAAACATCATGGCCAGAGCGGCCGAACCTTGTGCGATATTAGAAAGCGCCAGCATCGGCCATAAAAAGGTGCCGCCGAGCTTTGAACCGATGAGCTGCAGGTCGACTGCAAGAAACGTGTGATGCATACCGGTAATCACGAGCGCTGAGTAGAAACCGCCATATAACAGACCGCCCAGTGCGGCAAAAGAACCAAACACCGAGATAAGCCCTGAAGTCAGTACATTACCGATCGCAAATGTAATCGGGCCGATAATGATAAAAGAGGCAAATCCTGTTAAGAGAAGCGTAATTGGTGCGACAACGAGCAGCTGTATGCCCTCAGGTGTGCGTTTTGTTAAAAATACCTCAATCTTCGCCAGCATATAAGAAGCAAGCAAAATTGGGAGTACCTGGCCCTGATAGCCGACTTTCTGCACCTCTAGGCCGAATAGATTCCATACCGGGATCTCTCCGCTTTGTTCTGCCGCGCCATATCCCCACGCATTCAGCAAATCAGGATGCACGAGCATAACTCCGAGCACAATGCCGAGAAGCGGATTGCCGCCGAACCGCTTGACGGCAGACCATCCGATTAACGCAGGCAAAAACGTAAAGGCCGTGCCTGCAATCAGGTTAATCATATTAGCAAGATCCGCCCACTGCGGATAAACCTGCACAATCGATTTTGTGCTGAAGAAAATGCCTTCCGCCGTTAAAATGTTATTGATCCCCATTAAAAGACCCGCCGTGACAATCGCAGGCAATATTGGAATAAAAATATCTGCAAGCGTTTTCACAGCACGCTGCAAAGGATTCATATTTTTTTCTGAGGCCTTTTTCACTTCATCCTTTGTTGACTCGCCAATTCCCGTTTCCTTGACCAGTTCAGCATATACTTTGTTGACAGTTCCCTGGCCGATTACGACCTGAAACTGTCCGTTTGTCGAGAATGATCCCTTTACCACATCAATTTGATCAAGCATCTCTTGGTCAACCTTGCTTTCATCTATTAAAGCAAAACGCAAACGTGTAACACAATGAGTTGCCGCTGCAATATTTTCAGCACCGCCGACTGCTTCGACAATCTGACGTGCCGATTTGTTCAGTTCCCCCATGCCAACCCCTCCGTATCCGTTTTTATAACTTGTATATACAACTTATAATCATATTGTATTCCTGTATATACAGGTAGTCAACACTTTTTTATAGCGCTTTCATCCTAGTCTGGAATATATGAAACAGACAAGGTTACCCTAAAAGTCACAAGCACTTATTGTGACATTAAAAAGCAGGGTGAGTCTCTATGAATAAACGCGACAAAGCGCTTCAGCTCATCAAAGAGCTTGAAGACAATCAGGACAGACCGATCTCTCCCAATTTGAAGGAAAACCTCGATAATCTGATCT
The DNA here is from genome assembly GCF_006715455.1 of Bacillus sp. SJZ110. NCBI lineage: Bacteria > Bacillati > Bacillota > Bacilli > Caryophanales > Bacillaceae > Bacillus > Bacillus sp. SJZ110. The sequence goes on from NZ_VFNF01000006.1 coordinate 94,094, forward strand.
TATTAACAGAAGGCTGCTCAGACATCGTATTTAGACAATTTGACTTTGGAAACGGGCTGTGCGGATTTATTGTTTATATCGAAGGAATTGTAAAATCTGAACATATTCAGGATCACGCCCTCCGCCCTTTCTTAATGCATTTGACGGATCAAATAGATGAACATGAAGAGGCGCTGCAAAATACTCTATCAATTTCAAGTGTTGCAATAGAAACGAGTATGAGTAAAGTGGCTGCATCCATCATTGAGGGGAACGCGGTTTTATTTGCCGACGGGCACTCAAAAGGCCTGATCTTAAATATAAAAGGCGGACAAAGAAGAAGCATTGAAGAGCCGATAACAGAATCGACCATCAGAGGGTCAAGAGAGGGCTTCACTGAAAGCCTCAGGGTCAATACCGCTCTTGTGCGGTTTCGCGTCAAAACGTTTCAGCTTAAAATGATCTCATTTAAAATCGGCACAAAAACCAAAACAGATGTTGTCTTGGCCTATATTGACGGGCTTGCCGATCCAAAGGTCATTGACAAAGCAAAAAAAAGAATCAAAAAGATAAAGATTGATGCTGTCTTAGAAAGCGGATATATTGAAGAATTTATCGAAGACGACACGTACTCGCCATTCCCCCAGCTGCAATACACAGAAAGGCCGGACACCGTCGCCGCCCAGCTTCTCGAAGGCCGATTTGCCATTTTCACAGATAATACGCCCTTTGTCTTAACAGGCCCGATTACGTTTTGGCAGCTTATGCAGGCCAGTGAAGATTACTATGAGCGTTATTTGATGTCTAACTTAATCCGCTGGCTTCGCTATATGTTTTTATTCGTTGCTTTATATTTGCCGGCTATTTATGTTGCCGTTATTACATACCATCAGGACTTAATGCCGACAAACTTAATGTTCAGTGTGGCCTCCGCGCGTGAACCGATTCCTTTCCCCGCCATCATAGAAGCATTGATTATGGAAATTTCTTTTGAGGCTCTCCGTGAGGCGGGAGTGCGCCTGCCTAAAACCATCGGCCAGACCGTCAGTATTCTCGGGGCCCTAGTCATTGGGACAGCCGCTGTTGAAGCGGGAATTGTGTCTGCCCCCATGGTGATCATCGTATCGTTAACAGGGATCGCGTCATTTACAATTCCGCGGTTTAACTTAGCTATCTCCATCAGGATGCTTCGTTTCCCGCTTATGTTTTTGGCAAGTATTTTTGGGATATTCGGCATTATGCTCGGCACGATTATCTTAGTGCTTCATTTATGCAAGCTGCAATCTTTCGGCATTCCTTATTTATCCGGGATTTCTCCGTTTAAACGAGATGAAGTAAAAGATATTTTTGTCAGGGCGCCTTGGTGGACGATGACCAGAAGGCCGGGCACGTATTCGCGCGGCAACGGACAGAAGGGAGCGAAAAGAGAGGACCCAAAAGATGAAGAAAACAATATATAAGTGTGTTTTGCCGCTTCTCATTTGTATCCTTCTAACGGGGTGCTGGGACCGGACAGAAATCAATGACATTGCATTTGTTGTCAGCTCAGCCATTGATAAGAAAAAAGATCAGTATCGAGTGGCCATGCAGATTCCCTTGGTCGGTCAATTAGGCGGACAAACAGGGGGCGGCGGCGGAACTGCCGGTTCAAAAACATGGTATGTTGATTCAGCTTCCGGCACTACGATCAGAGAAGCAAACAACAAGCTGCAAACCTCCTTGTCACGGACAATCAATACGTCCCACAGACGTACAGTCATTATTGGAGAGGATATGGCGAGAGACGGCGTTGCCCCAGTCTTTGATATTTTAACGCGAAATCCGCAGAACAGATTAACGGCGCTCATTTTAGTCAGCCGGGGAGAAGCGCGGGACATTTTAAACACCGATGTTCAGCTTGAACAGTTTCCGGCGGAAATGATTCGGGAGCTGGCCATTATCGCAACGAGCCGCCCCGTTTTTTTAAGCAGATTCATGTCTGATCTAGTAGAAATAGGCAGTGATCCGTATGCACCGGTCATCTCTGCATCTAAAACAAAACCTGGAGGGAAAGGCAAATCTAATTTGAAAATTGACGGGCTTGCGATCTTTAAAAAGGACAGATTGATGGATATTTTCAAAGATGAACACATGACAGCAGCCCTGATGTTGCTTAATCAAGCCCGCCAGCCAGAATTCATAGTAGACCTGCCGAATCAAATGGGACAAGCATCCATTCAGCTTCAAAAGTCCAATGCATCCTTTCATGCCGCTGAAAAAAACGGAAAGCTGTCAATGACAATCGAGATCAGAGCCAAAGGAATTATTATGGAAAACCAATCAACCTATGAGACGAGAGAAACTGACCAGTATTACATCATTCAAAAAGCATTAAACAGAACCATAAAGAAGGACGTGATCAGCACCGTTCATCGTTTGCAAAAGCTAAAGGCGGACCCGGCCGGCTTTCAAGACAGGACCATCAGAAGCACGGCAACCACGAAGAATCTGCTGAAAAAGGAATGGGAAGAGGTATATAAGGATATGGAGGTTCACGTCGTCCCAATTGTGACGATTGAGCAGGGCGGTGTCCTATACAAAACGATCAGCCATTAATGGAGGTGCGTCAGCATGATCAGCTATATCGTACAGACATTGATTGTGTGCATTGCCATATACGCATATGAATGGAAGAATTTTCGTTCCGCTAACAATCTAACAAAATGGGCCTTCAGCCTGCTAATTGCAGGAAGTGCTTTTCTATGGATTTATATGAGAGTGAATCCCCTGCTTCCGCGGCTGGGGCACCTGTTTAAATATATTCCGTTTTGAACATGACAGAAAGGATGTGCTTTATGGACAAGACCTCTGCATACCAAGGATTATTTTTCGGAGCTCTGTATACGTTAGCGGTCGGATTAAAGCATGCTCCGATTCTCATGATCGAATCAGCAAAACAAAATGCCTGGCACAGCTACATCCTCGGCGTTGTCATCGTGATTCCGGCACTCTGGCTCATGCATAGGCTGATGAAAAAGCATCAGGATAAAAATATCTATGAGCTGCTGAGCGATTCCTCACCAATCGCAGGCCGGATTATCATTTTACTGTTTTCTTTGTATTTCCTGTTAATCAATGCTCATGATATACGTTTTTTCATCAATTTGATTAACATTTTATTTCTCCCGAGAACACCAATGGCTGTTCTGGGCGGTGTTATTATCTTTGTGGCGATCTGTATTGCCAGAGAGGGAAAAGAAACATTGACCAGAATGGCGCAGATATTCTTATTTCCATTCGGCACCCTGGTCTTGTTCCTTCCATTCACGCTGGCCACACAAATTGAGCTTCAAAACTTGACGCCTGTTTTTGAAGGTCTAATCCCATATCTTCAATCAGGCTATTACGCGTTTGGGACAATGGGGGAATTGATTATCCTTCCGCTTCTCTTCTCAAACCAGAGCGTCCCGCTAAAATACACCATTTTCGCGATACTGCTGGGTGCTTTATTGCTGGCCGTGATGTTATTTTCTTCAATTTCTGTCTTTGGTCCCAACCTGACATCTACTTTCTTTGATCCTGCTTATATGGTCATCAGGCAGATCCGCATTACGGATTTTCTGGATCGCTCAGACCTGGTCATCGCGGCTTTTTGGATTCCGGTCATTATGGTGAAGATAGCAGGTTCCCTATATATCGTGGTATACGGCCTTTCGTTTTTACACTCAAAAATCGACCCGAAAGCCATGTATACACCAACCGGCATGTTCTCAGTCGTATGCAGCTTTTGGTTCTTTTTAAATACAAATCAGCTAATCGACTTTAACAGAATCAAACCAATCATTAATGTAGTGATTTCTCTTTTGCTGCCTTTACTCATTTATTTGATCATAAAAAGCAAAGCGTTGTTCGGCGCCAAAGCAAAGCACTAGGAGTTTTTAGCTTCTTTTGTTTGATAAACAGGATTCTGTTTTGTTTTTCTTATATCTTTCAGGTAGTACTGTTCAGATGTAAAGAATTCGGTGTACAGCGCTTTTACCTTTCTGCTCAATAACAACAGCGCAATCACATTTGGGACGAGAATAAAAGCCAATGCTAAGTCCAAAAAGCCCCAAATGGCTTTTGCTCCGCCTGCGGCACCTATGATAATAGCCGCTAAATAAACGAATTTAATCACGTGTCCTGCCAGCCGCCCGAACAGAAATTCAGCTTGCTTTACGCCGTAAAAAATGACAACCATAATGGTTGATACGACAAAGAAGACTAGGGAAACCGAAACGAAGTACCCTCCGCCAGAACCGAAATAATGCTGAAATGCAGCCGTCGTCAGTGCTGCCGGATCAATTGAGGCGTTCTTCCCTGTCCAGACACCAGATGCAAGAACGACAAAAGCGGTGGTCGTGCAGATGATCAAGGTGTCAATGACAATGCCGATCACAGACCAAAACCCTTGCCGCACAGGATGATCAGTCATTGCTGCCGCATGTGCAATCGGGGCTGTTCCCATTCCGGCTTCATTAGAATAAAGCCCGCGGGCAAATCCCCAGCGAACGGTTTCCGCCAACGCAGCACCTGCGAACCCTCCAACTGCTGAAGAAGAGGTAAACGCATTTGAAAAAACGAGAGAGAAAAACGCCGGCACTGATGATAGATTCATGAGAACAATCAGGAGACCGGCTCCCGCGTATGCCCCTGCCATAAGAGGTACGACAAACTCTGTTACTTTTCCGATCCGCTTTACCCCTCCTATCACCACTAAGCCGATCAAAAACGCAATTCCGATTCCTGCGTATATTTTATTGAAAGAAAACGTCTCAGCAAGCGAGACTGAAACCGAATTTCCCTGAACCATAATGCTGGGGATCAGCTCCACAATCAGCGCAACAGAGAAGAATACGCCGAGCCATTTCATGCGCAGCCCTTTTGTTATGTAATACATCGGTCCCCCGACGTATTCACCCTGCTCATTTTTTTCTCTGTAATGAACAGCAAGAACACTTTCAGAAAACTTAATCGCCATGGCAAATAAGGCAATAAGCCACATCCAAAAAACCGCTCCTGGTCCTCCAAACATAATAGCGGCGGGCACACCGACAATGTTCGCTGCACCGATCGTTGAACTGAGGGCTGAGGTCAATGCCTGAAGCGGTGTGACTGTGCCCTCTCCCTTCGGCTTTTTTCCTACGCTGCCGATTGTCTGTTTGAAAATGTATAAAGGATAGCGAAATTGAAAACCTTTCAGCAAAATAGTGAAATACAACCCCGTCCCCGTCAGCAGGATGATTAGCGGCGGACCCCACAGCCAATCAGATATATGCTCTATCCATACTAATAGTCGTTCCATCCCATCACCCTTTTTTCGTTTATGGGTCATTTCCCATAGATGGAAAAACATAAACCTTTTGACATAGAACTTGGACCATAAAAAGGATGGCTTTTAACAAACGCCATCCTGCAGACAAGACAAATCAGCTGGAAGAAGGTCTGTTTCGTCCAAGCCGGTCATATACTTTATTCTTATAAAAAGCGGATGCTGGCTTTGAAAACATGCCTTTTTTGTCGACAAGCTTATCAAGCAGCAATTGTTTTTCAGATTTTTTTCTGATTAATTGCTCGCGTTCTTTTTCGTCATAGCACTTTTCGATTAAATGGTCGATGGTCATAAGCTCTTTTTTGAGCGCGCCCTCGTCCTCTGCCATTCCCGCGTTTTTCAAAATACGATAGCCCATGCGCAGCGATTCCGGCAAGTGTGCCGCGTCATCCTTCGGCAGCGGCTTTCCCATTCCCGGGAGGTTTTGAAAATCCCCGTCTTTGATGGCGCGCTTAATTTTATCTTCAGACACAATATGGGAAAAATCCATCATTTCACCTCTTTTTATCTATACCTTATATTTTATCATACAATTCTCAAAGTACCATTTTATTCCTTTATTTCTAGAAAGATACCTTGTTTTACATTTGGTAATATCAAAGCGAAACGTTGATTCGACGGCGTTTTTCGCCACTTTCTCCATCATACGATTTTCACTTTTCTAATCTGCTGATTCGTGTTATATTGGATACGTTCGTTTTTTCTATCGTTTCGCTCGAACTGGATCGGAAAAAAGGAGTGTAACAATGAAAACATTTATAAAAGAAAGAGGACTGGCCTTCTTCTTAATTGCGGTCGTCCTGTTATGGATCAAAACGTATGTCGGTTATGTCCTGAACTTCAACTTAGGAATAGACAACACGATACAAAAAATATTGCTTTTTGTGAATCCTCTTAGCTCAAGCTTGTTCTTTCTTGGCTTTGGACTCTTGTTCAAGAAAAAATTACAGCAGACAGCCATTATAGTGATTCATTTTTTAATGTCTTTTTTACTGTACGCAAACATTGTGTACTACAGATTTTTCAATGATTTTATTACAATTCCGGTCATTATGCAGGCTAAAACAAACGGCGGCCAACTCGGTGACAGCGCATTTTCGCTGATGAGACCGACTGACGCCTTTTACTTTATCGATACGATCATCCTGATCATCTTGGCGATCAAAGTAAACAAGCCTGCCGAAACGTCAAGCAAAAAATCGTTCCGAATTATTTTTGCGTCTTCAATTCTTGTGTTCTTGATCAACCTGGCAGTTGCGGAATCAGACCGTCCTGAATTGCTGACAAGATCATTCGACCGGAACTATCTTGTGAAATACTTGGGAACATACAATTTCACGATTTATGACGCTGTACAGAATATCAAGTCCAACAGCCAGCGCGCGCTTGCCGATTCCAGCGACGTGACGGAAGTGGAAAACTACATGAAAGCCAATTACGATGTGCCGAATAACGTGTATTTCGGCAAAGCGGAAGGAAAAAACGTCATTTACGTTTCACTTGAATCTTTGCAGTCATTTATTATCGACTATAAAATTGACGGCAAAGAAGTGACACCGTTCTTAAATAAACTGGCACATGATAACGAAACGTTCTACTTTGATAACTTTTTCCACCAAACGGGACAAGGTAAAACATCTGATGCTGAATTTATGATGGAAAACTCTCTGTACCCGCTGGCTCAAGGTTCAGTTTTCGTAAACAAAGCACAAAACACGCTGCAATCCGTTCCGGCGATTCTGAAGTCTAAGAATTACACATCTGCTACTTTCCACGGGAACACGCAGACGTTCTGGAACCGTAACGAAATGTACAAAGCGGAAGGCATTGATAAATTCTTTGATTCTGCTTACTATGACATGAACGAAGAAAACACGAAAAACTACGGCATGAAAGACAAACCGTTCTTCAAAGAATCAATGCCGCTGCTGGAAAGCCTGCCGCAGCCGTTCTATACGAAGTTCATTACCCTGTCTAACCACTTCCCATTCGGAATGGATGAGGGGGATACAGACTTCCCGGCTGGAGACTTTGGTGACTCTGTCGTCGATAACTACTTCCAGTCAGCCCATTACCTTGATCAGTCCATTGAACAATTCTTCAATGATCTGAAAAAAGACGGGTTATATGATAAATCGATTATTGTGATGTACGGAGACCACTACGGCATCTCTGAAAACCACAATAAAGCGATGGCGAAAGTGCTTGGCAAGGATGAAATCACTGATTACGACAACGCCCAGCTTCAACGGGTGCCGCTCTTTATCCACGCTGCCGGCGTGAAGGGCGAGAAAGTTCATAAATATGCCGGAGACGTTGATGTGGCTCCTACCATTCTGCATCTGCTCGGAGTGGATACGAAGGACTATCTGATGTCCGGGTCTGATATTTTATCGAAAGAACACCGTGAAGTGATTCCGTTCCGAAACGGAGACTTTATTTCACCGAAGTACACGAAAATATCCGGTAAGTATTACGACACGAAAACCGGAAAAGAACTCGATGAATCCGAAGTCGACAAGTCAGAAGACTCGCTCGTCAAGAAGGAACTTGAAATGTCCGATAAAATCATAAACGGAGACCTGCTGCGGTTCTACGAGCCGAAAGGTTTTAAGAAGGTGAATCCTTCTGATTATGATTACACAAAACATGACGAAGATTCTTCCGAAACGTCAAAGGATAACGAAGATAAATAAGAAAAAGCGGAGAGGTTGCCCTCTCCGCTTTTTTTATTTGACAGCAGCCCTCAATTCTTCCGCCGCAAATTCCACATTCGGGCCAATAATGACTTGAACCGATTGCCCGCCTGATTTGACAACCCCTTTTGCGCCTGCTTTCTTTAGCAGCGCTTCATCCACCAAAGCGGTATCCTTCACAGTCAGTCGCAGCCTTGTGGCGCAATGATCAATGGTTTGAAGGTTTTCTTTTCCGCCGAGCCCTTTCAGCATGATGTTTTCATTTACATCCTGGACAGTATTTTCATCCAGCACTTCATCCACATCATCGTCTTCCCGTCCAGGCGTTTTTAAATTCAAAGCCTTAATCAGTACATAAAACACGATAAAGTATACTGCCGCATAGCATATACCTACCAAAAGCAGAAGCAGCGGTTTTTCTGCGATTCCATAGCTGAGCACATAATCGATAGCTCCAGCTGAAAAAGAAAAGCCTGAACGGATGCCGAGCCAGTTGACGATAAATAAAGATAACCCGGTTAAGACCGCGTGAACAGCGTATAAAAGCGGAGATAAAAACATAAATGCAAACTCAATCGGCTCCGTAATCCCTGTGATAAACGCTGTTAAAGCAAATCCAATCATCATTCCAGCCGTCGCTTTCCGTTTAGACGGCTTCGCAGTCACAACCATAGCCAGACACGCCGCCGGAAGACCGAACATCATGATTGGGAAGAATCCGGTCATATATGTGCCCGCTGTCGGATCTTTCGCGAAAAAGCGCGCCAGATCCCCTGTCACTCCGTTATATTCTCCAAATTGGAACCAGAAAATATTGTTCAGCACATGGTGAAGGCCAAGCGGAATTAACAGCCTGTTGAATAGGCCGAATATGCCTGCCCCGATGCCGCCGAGCCCGAGCATCCACTCTCCAAACGAGTTTATACACGATTGAATCGGCGGCCAGACGACTCCGAATATGCCCGCTAAAATGATCGTAATAATGGCTGTTATAATCGGCACAAGCCGTCTGCCACTGAAGAACCCGAGATATTCAGGCAGCTTGGTATCCTTGAAGCGGTTATAGGTGTAACCGGCAATTAAACCGGCAATAATTCCCCCAAACACCGCCATGTTATTTGTTTTATCAATTGTCTTTGTTGCCGCGTCAAGCATCAGATACGATATCGCCCCTGATAAACCCGCGGCCCCATTGCTGTCTTTTGAAATGCCGATGGCAATTCCGATCGCAAAAATAAGCGGCAGATGATCAAAAACCGCCGTCCCCGCCTGATAAACAAACGGGATATTAAATACATCCTCTCTGCCAAGCGCAAGGATAATTCCAACCGCAGGCAGAACCGCAATCGGGAGCATAAATGACTTCCCGAGTTTTTGTAAAAATGAAAGCATACCCATCCCCCTCATACCCTTTTTTTTCAAATATACCATATAAGATATCTAGTGATCTATACCAATTTTCCCGGGGGTATTTCTTTTTTCCCAGGCCCGTGTGTTTCCTATTTTTAAGACAGTTGTGGTAAGCTTAATCTAGATTATTTAAAAAGAAAGCGGGAATGACAGATGATTGTAACAAACGATCAAGAATTAGAAGGTCTGAAAAAAATCGGAAGAATCGTCGCGCTTGCGCGTGAAGAAATGAAGCGGAAGGCAGAGCCCGGCATGAGCACAAAAGACCTTGACCTTATCGGAAAAGCTGTGCTTGATGAGCACGGCGCCGTTTCAGCTCCTGAGAAGGAATATGATTTTCCAGGTGTGACATGCATCAGCGTAAATGATGAAGTGGCTCACGGGATACCAAGCACATCCAAAATTTTAAAAGCAGGGGACCTTGTCAACATCGACATCTCCGCTGAATTTGGCGGCTTCTATTCCGACACAGGCATCTCATTTGTGCTCGGTGAAGGAGAAGAACGCCTTCATAAGCTTTGCCAATGCGCGGAAAACGCATTTCAAAAGGGGCTTCAGCAGGCAAAAGCGGGCAAGCGCCAAAACCAGATCGGAAGAGCCGTTTATCATGAAGCACGCTCTCAAGGCTTTACCGTCATCAAAACCCTGACCGGCCACGGAATCGGCCGAAGCCTGCATGAAGCGCCGAACCACATCATGAACTATTATGATCCGTTTGATAACGCACTGTTCAAAAATGGCACAGTCATCGCGCTTGAACCGTTTATTTCAACGAAAGCAGAAACGATTGTTGAAGCTGGAGACGGCTGGACGTTCAAGACGCCGGATAAAAGCATGGTTGCCCAAGTTGAACACACGATCGTCATCACAAAAGATGAACCGATTATCCTGACGAAACTGTAAAACACATTCCGGGCTTCCGGCAGGTTTAACCTCCTCCAATAGCAGGTAAAACATCATTATTCTGCACGAGGAGGTCTTGCAATGAACAGAGATCAAGAAAAAATCCAAATTGAAAACGAAATGAACGCGATGCATGGCACAATAAAAGAAGACATTTTAAAAGACTTTGAGGAATTTAAAGGCTACTTGAAAAAACAAGTCAACCGAGGCAAAAAGCTGGGATTGGATGACGGCAAGCTTGTAAAAAGCGCTGCGATCCTGGGAGACTACCTCGCAAAGCATGAAGAGCCGCAAAACGGTGAAGAAATGCTGCTGCAAGAGCTTTGGAGCGTTGCAGACGAAGATGAGAAAGAACATTTGGCACAGCTTCTGGTCAAATTGGTTGATAAACAATAAAACATGAGCCGGGCGATATGCGCCCGGCTTTCTTGATATTGTCACAGCCCGGCTCTTTCAGATATGCTACACTACTATTATGTCTGTGAAAGGAGCCTTTATCTGCATGTGGTTTATTATTTTCGGCATCATTTTTTTCATTGAAGGCATCATTATGACCGTTTACGGCGTTAAGAAAAAAAACGGGATGCTCACATATATCGGCATTGTTTTCGCCATTATGACATTTGGCGTTGTCATGATCAAACTAACCGGCCATTAAATCATATTCGGCTTTTGCTCCGCATATACATACAGAAGAACATTCGTACATCTAGTGCGAAAGGCTCAGTTTTCCCCGCATCTCTTTTCAGCATCTTTTTATAGATGTTACAATGCCAATCGTTTCGAAATCAGATAGGGAAAGGAGTTTTCTGACATGCATTACGGCAGTAAAGGCTGGTATGTGGCAGAACTAAAAAAGCAGGGGATCACGCACCATGAGGGAAGAAAGCTTCAAAGCTATAAAACCTATTTTCTTGCCAACCTGCTTGAAACAAAGAAAAAACAATCTTAAATATGGCAAAGCCGCGCACGTTGATATGCGCGGCTTTTTTCTATTCAACCGGCAGCAGCCTGTCCTTTTTTTTCATAAAGGACGCTCTCCAGCTTTCCGATAGTGCAGCCTCACTTAAAATCAGTTCTATGGCGGTGAGATTTTTTGCATCATGGTAGTTGATGCGGTTGGCGAACTGGACGGAGATGCCCTTCTCTCCTCTGGACAGCAATTCAAGGTTCGCGCCGGGAGACACCCTGCCCTCCTCCAGCACGCGAAAATAAAACCCTGTATAGCCGGTTTGCTGGACCTTCAGCACCATTTCTTTTACACCAAACTTTTTCGCCAGCTTTACACACGGCTGGCGCGGCTGGCTGACCTGAACAACAGCTTCATCAAGCCTGAACACATCCCCGATGCAAACATTCTCCTCAGTCAGGCCCGCGACCGTCAAATTTTCTCCAAATGCGGCATTTGACAGTGGTCTTGAGAGGAACTCTTCCCAAAACGGATAATGCTCCGCCGGGTAGACACAGACAGCCTTATCAGGTCCGCCGTGGTTGACGAGGTCCGCCTGTCCGTCTCCTTCAAAATTCTCCCGATACAGCATGACGGCTGATTCAGCCGGCCGCTTCATGATGCCGGTTTCGATTTTCTTTCCGTCATATTCAAGCGTCTGCGGTTTTCCCAGATTAAGAGAAAGAACTGAATAGCGCTCTGGTTTCATACAAACACATTCCCTTTACAGGTTGTAAAATGATTGATTATCATAAAAAGAAAAGGTGGTTTTTACATGCTTCAATACCGAATCATTGTAAACGGCCGGGTTCAAGGTGTGGGCTTTCGCTATTTTGTTCAAATGGAAGCTAATAAGCGAAAACTGGCCGGCTGGGTCAAAAACCGTGATGACGGGCGTGTCGAGATTTTGGCAGAGGGTCCGGAAAACGCCCTGCAATCGTTTGTTGAGGCTGTAAAGAACGGAAGCCCTTTCTCAAAGGTTACCGACATCTCTGTGACTGAATCCCGCAGCCTTGAAGGCCATCATCGATTTTCTATTGTTTACTCATAAGGCTTATCTTGATAAAAATAGTTCGGCTTAACGATTGAGTTATCATAGGAGCGGTGGAAGATATGAGTGGCAGCGGGTGAAATTGGCGGAATCAGCCACGTCCAGTCTCCCGTCAGCTTTCTGCCCGCTTCTTCCTCCTGTTCTTCAAACCGTTTAAACTGGCTTGCCGCTGTATGATGGTCAACGATGCTGACACCCTGCTTTTTATACGAGTGCAGCACAGCTTTATTCAATTCAACTAGCGCTTGATCCTTCCATAAATCCGTATTGTAATCAGCGGCGATGCCGATCACGGACGCTACTTTTTTCAGCTTGTCGTACCGCTTTTCATCTGCGAGGTTTCTCGCTCCGATCTCCGTGCCCATATACCAGCCGTTAAATGGCGCGGCATTATAATGAATGCCCCCGACCTCAAGCTTCATATCAGAGATGATAGGCACGCCGTACCACTTCAGCTCCAAATCAGAAAACGCCTCGATGTCCGGATGTATGATTGGAACCTCGATCACAAGTGAACGCGGCAGCTCATACCAGACAGGCTGTTCGTCTCCTTTCATGCGAAAAATGAGCGGCAGCAGGTCAAAATCCGTTCGCTCTCCGCGCCAGCCGAGCTCTTCGCAGGCTGCTGTCAGTGAACAGGAAGCCGGGTCACCGATTCTTTCTCCGTCTGACTCATATCCAGCGTACCGGATCAGCTGATGATTCCAGATCTCGACTTGCTTTTCACCCTTCTCTTCCGGAGGGAAAATCGTAATGGTCGGTCTGATTTTCCCGTTATTGGTGGCGGTTTCAATATGGTGAAAGAGGGCGTCACGCACATCCTCCTTCGTCCGGACGTCTCGTCTGTCGATAACATTCAGCGAATTCCAGAACAATCTGCCGATGCAGCGGTTGCTGTTTCTCCAAGCCATTTTCGCTCCGTGCTCCAGCTCTTCCTTCGTATGTACATAGCTTCCGGTCAGGTCAATTTCGCTTTTAATGTCCTCGAGACGGTCTTTCACTTCCTCCTCCTTTCCCAATTCCTGATAGCATGCGGCAATAAACGCTTTCGCTTCGTTCCAGAGTATTTCTTTTTCTTCCAACAAACTCTCCCCTTCACATCACTTCATGCTTTTCATTGTATCGTTTTTAAGCGGCAAGACAAATGATTTTTCTGCAACTTCCTGGAAAACAATAAAAAACACCCGCGTAATGCGGGTGTCAAATAGACGATAATCGATTTGCCAATTCAGTTAAGTCACTTCGAAAGTTTTTGCCGGTCATCGGTATGCCGTGCCCTGTCAATAACGCTTCCGGTTCAAGACCGGCCAGCTTCAGAATGGACTCAGCGGCCGTCTCTGTGTCAGGCGTGAAATAAGCCGGCGGACCGTGAAGCTCCTGTTTTTGTATCAAGACGTCAGCCATTTTCTCCTGTTCCACTGTAATAACAGCATCACCTGCTACAAGCACGCGGCCGTCATCGCGGAATAACGAAATATGGCCCGGCGTGTGTCCTGGTGTCGCGATCCACATCCACTCGTCAAGAAAAGGGACTGAACCGTCTTCCGGCAGTGCCTGGACATGTGAGGAAATATCGATGGAGTGCCGCGGAAACAGCGGCGACAGCTTAGCGACCAGCCCGCTCTTGCTGTCAGGACGAGCCGGAGGATAATCCTTTTTACCTGTTACATAAGGCATTTCCCGAGAATGGACATAAACAGGCACATCCCAATGCTCAAGGATCTCTTCGATTGCCCCAATATGGTCAAAGTGCCCGTGTGTGAGGATAATCGCCTTCAGCTGAAACCCTTCACCGAATCTTTGTTTGGCTTCATTGACAATCATGCCAGCTGATTGAGGCATGCCGGCATCAATTAAAACAAATGAGTGAGGTTCAGAAGGCAGCTGAATAAAATAGACATTCGCAATTTGCACAGTCAGGCCGTGCACCCCTTTTGCCGCTTCGAACCCCGTTCCGCTTCTGACTGAAGTCAGCGGCATATAAGGATCACTCATAATGACACCTCCGGAATGTTGTATGCCGTTAGTGTGTGTCATTACGCCTGAATTATCATACGGAAATAGAGATCGCACCGATCAATAGAGCGATAGCCGTCATGACGATCACTGCGAGAACCGCCCATTTCAATGCGAATTTTTGATGGTCATCAATAGAAACTCCGACGAGTCCGACAAGCAAATGAGTGGATGGCACAAGCGGACTCAGCATATGAATCGGCTGGCCGATAATAGAGGCTCTGGCAATTTCCACTTTATCCACACCGTATGCGACAGCTGTTTCTGATAAAATCGGCAGCACCCCGTAGAAATACGCGTCATTCGGCATCAAAAATGTGAAAATACCGCTTGTTAAGGCCACAATCGCTGGGATCAATCCGCCCATTTGTTCCGGTATCATGGACACGAGTGAGATCGCCATTTCATCAACCATTTTCGTGCCTGTCAAAATCCCCGTGAACACCCCCGCGGCAAAAATCATTGAACCGATAGCCAGCACGTTGCTGGAATGCGCTGCGATGCGCTGTCTCTGATGCTCGAGATTGGGATAATTCACAATCAGCGCAATACAAAACGCAATGACAAACAGTACGGTTAAACTAACTTTACCCGATACTAAACATCCTATTAAAGAAAGCGTTAACAATAAATTGAACCACCAAAGCTTCGGCCGCTTCCACTCATCTTCAACCGCTGCCGCCGGTTCATTGGCATTGGCTGGCTGTTTCAGTTCAATCACACCAAGGCGCTTTCGTTCCGCTTTTCCAAGCACATACGCAACCGCCACCATACAAAGCATCCCGCTTGCAATGACAGGAATCATCGGCCCTGTAAGCTCAGCTGGATCAACCCCCAGCGCACTCGCCGCCCTCGGCGTCGCACCGCCCCATGGAATTGTGTTCATGATTCCCATGCCGACTCCCGCGATTCCCGCCAGGATAATTGGCCGGATGCCTAGCAGCAAATAGAGCGGAAGC
Source organism: Bacillus sp. SJZ110 (assembly GCF_006715455.1). Classification (NCBI taxonomy): domain Bacteria; kingdom Bacillati; phylum Bacillota; class Bacilli; order Caryophanales; family Bacillaceae; genus Bacillus; species Bacillus sp. SJZ110. The sequence continues at coordinate 109,407 of NZ_VFNF01000006.1, forward strand.
ATGGCGCTTGTCGTAATCATGTACGTTGTCGAGCCATCTCCGTCCAAGGCGACGAGCATTGTAAGAACCGCTGTCCCGACAACAATTTTTAAAGGGTCTCCTTTGACCATGCTTAAAATTTTGCCAACCATTGGATCAAACAGGCCTGTATCAATCATAATTCCAAAATATAAGATCGCAAACATAATCATGACCGCAGTCGGCGCGACTTGCTGAATCCCCGAAATCATCATGTCCCCAACTTCAGTAAATCCAAATCCGGCGATAAGCGCAAACACAGTCGGCGTCAAAACTAATGCTGTTAAAACAGAAAGCCGTTTTGTCATGATCAATGCCATAAACACAAGCATCATGAGAAAGCCTAAGATTGCTAACACATCCATTCCCCCTTAAATGAATCCGCTTACATTTTTTTCTCCCTTACTCCCCTTTTTGTCTTGCCTTTTTGCCATCGTATGGGAAAACCAACCGCAAGTAAATAATTTGGTTTTTTTGTATTTTTAATTTTTTAAAACCGTTTTGTTCTTTTTGATCAATTTTCAGCATGAAAAAAATCCCGGGATGCCGGGATCTTAATTTCCTGTCATGATGCTTTGATAAAAAGCAGATTGCTCTTCTAAAAACCGTTTCGTTTCCCTGCTGTTCAAATAAAAGCTTTCCCAGTCCTGTTCGTTTATTTTCCGCTTCCATTCAGGTGAAGAGGTGACCTTCTTTAGCGCTTGATCCCAATAAGAAATCTCTTCCTCAGACATATTTTTCGGGCCCAAAATCCCTCTCCAATGAGAAAAAACAAACGGGATTCCCTGCTCCTTCCACGTCGGTACATTTGGAAAACCGGGAAGCCTTTTATCAGACGTTACAGCGGCTAACGTGATATCGCCGTTTCGTTCATATGGTTTCGCTTCAGAAAGTGTCATGGAAGCCGCTTCTATCTCATGTCTGATCAGCGCCTGAATGAGCTGTTCGCTGCTGTCATACTGTGAGAATTGAATGTCAAACGGGTCAATGCCGTACATATCTGCCGCTCTGACGAACGAGAGCTGATCATCATTGCCAAACCCCGGGGCAAAGCCGATTCTCACCTTGCCGGGATGCATGTTGATCTCATTCAGCACATCCTTGCCATTTGTTAACGCTGATCCTTTTGGCAATGCAATCGTCTGCCATTCCTTGGAGAGAATGGCGAGCGGCGTAAAATCGGACATTTTTAATTTGCTTTGCCCGAGAAGATCATTGCTCAATATTAGGCTGGACGTCATGCTGATGGTTTGTTTGCTGCTTTTGTTGACATATTTCCAGCCTTTCTCTCCCCCGCCGCCGGATTTATAGACGATATGAACATCATCCTTCACGATCTGCTTCTGCCTCAAAACTGATTGGATCGCCTGCGCTGTGACATCCCAGCCGCCAGAAGGTTCGGCAGGGACGACAATTTCTATCGGCCCGTCCGGCAGGCGCGGCGCAGCCGCCTGCCTGATATCACCCTGCATAAAGATCAATAGAAAAATCAATAGGATTATAGATTTTTTCATATCTAATCCGCCGCCAAATAATATTTTCTCTCCGGCCTGCCGATAATCCCGTATTCAAGCTCGGCTCTTGCTTCTTCCTTTGACACAAGATACTCGGCATAACGGCGGGCAGTTGTTCGTGACGCCCCCATTTTTTCCCCAAGTTCCTCCGCTGTCAATCCTTCTGACGCAGTCTGAAGCGCTTCCTTAATTTTTCGCAGTGTAATCGAATTAATGCCAGTCGGCAAATCCTCTGCCGGCAAAGCTGTCTTCACACTGTTCCCAAAAATATGGTCGATCATGGATTGGCTGACCTCCGGCTGAGACATGAGCAGCTTCCTTTTTTCTTTATACTGAAGCAGCACCTGCCTGAACTTGTCAGCCGTTACAGGTTTGATCAAATAGTGGGCAATTCCTGCTCTTAGCGCTTCCTGCAAATGCCGGGTTTCTGTTGCCGCTGTGATAATCATAATGTCCACTTCAGGAAATTGGCTTCGTATATCAGGAATCAACGCGGTCCCAAGCTCGTCCGGCATATAAATATCCAGCAGAAGCAAATCAGCCTTGTGTTCCTTCAAAAGCGCCAATGTCTCTTTTGCGTTAGCCGCCTTGCCGATAATCTTGAATCCATCAAGCTGTTTAATCAATCTCTCATGGATTTGCGCAACTCGAAAATCATCCTCCGCAATCGCGATGTGAATCAAATGGATTCCCCCTTTGTTTCTCCTTCGGTATAAACACAGTGAATACCGCCCCGCCAGTTTTTTGATTCGCCAGTTCGATCCAGCCGCCCAGTTCACGCACTGAGTCTTTCACATTGGCCAGACCGTAGCCTCTCCTCATCCCCTTTGAAGAATAGCCTCTCTCAAACACAGCTTCTATTTTCTCTGGCGGCACACCGGGCCCTGTGTCTGATACTTCAATGACAATGTCATGGCCCATATCCGTGATAAAAAACAAAACTTCCTTCACGCTTTGCTCCGCTACAGCTTCGAAAGCGTTATCAATTAAATTGCCAATAATCGTAATAAGATGGGACAAGCCGATATGCGCAGGAAGAGGCGCGAGTGAGCTGTTCTCATCAATCACCAGCTTGACCTTCTTTTCCGATGCCTTGCTTATTTTCCCTAACAAAATGGCCTGCACCTGCTGCGAATGGATGTTATGGAATAAAAGATCATGCTGTTCATTTTGTATCGCATATTCCTCTTTTATCAGATCAATGGCTTCATCATACTCCCCAAGTTCAAGCAGCCCTAAAATCGCATAAAGCTTATTTGAAAATTCATGAGTCTGCGCCCTGAGATCCTCAGAATATTTGCGAACCTCTGTCAATGTGTCGATCAGCTTCTTCAGCTCTGTTTTCTCCCTGAAGCTGACGACAATCCCATACGCCTGCCCGCCTTGATTCATCACTTTCGTATTGATAATAAACACTTGATCGTTGACGCTTACCTCCTGGTTCGGCAGCATTTCTCCTTGTTCAAGCACAGACATCAGCCCTGCTCCCGGCATGACGTCATCTATAGGAAGATGGATCACAGGCTCGGGCAGCTTCAGCATCTCGGCCGCCGATACGTTCATCATGGTGACGACGCCTTCACGATTGGTGGCAATAATCCCTTCTCGAATCGCGAAAAGCATTGCGTTTCTCTCACGATATAGAGCCGCGATCTCATGCGGCTCAAGCCCAAGCGTATCCTTTCTGATGCTTTTCGCCAGCACGGCGGCGCCAATAAATCCGAGCAGCAGTACAAGCACAGCAATCACACTCAAATTTCTCAAATGCTTTTTGATGCTTTGCTCTGTCTCCGTTTGCAGAAAATCAACAGACACGCTGCCGATCACTTGGCTGTATCCCTTTTGTTCTTTTATAATCGGCGCGCTCCCTCTGATCACTCTTCGTCCATCCGCTTTTGTTTCAGAAACATGCGAACCGCCAAACAAAATTTCTCTGCTGCGCTCCAGTTTCTTTAATCCGCTTTTTCCAGAGACGCTGCGAATGTCTCCTTTTTCGTCCAAAACATAAATGGCAAACGCGCCAGTCTGTTCTTTCATTTGTTCAATGACCTCTTGCGTCTGAGCCGCATGTCCGTCTTTTCTCTCAATGAGCTCTTTAACCGGCGGCATATAGGAAATGGTTCTCGCCGTTTGAACCGCCAGCTGCTCTGCCTGTCTCCGTTCTCCCTGTGTATGCTGAACTGCTAACGTAATGGTCAGCACACCAATGACAAAGACCAGCAGAGCCGCAATCAGCCCCATTATTTTTGTTTGCAGGGAAAAATGGAACCGCTTTTTCACCACAGCACCAGCCGTCCTTTCTACCTAGATCATACCATTTTTCACAGGCAATTTTCTCATTTTTCAAAATCCGTTTTCTTGCGAAGGAGTGAAAATAAAAAAAAGGCAGACCGCGTCTGCCTTTTTCTTTCTACCATATTCCTAGTACTTTCCACCATAATCCGCCGATCACAAGCCATACGATGATATGAACAATCGACAGAATAAATCCGATGGACCACCATTTGCCTTGTGGGATGTAGCCTGCTCCGAAGAAGACCGGAGCCGCTCCAGAACCGTAGTGAGTCGTTGACCCGAACAGGTTACTGATGAACGCGAGGCTCAGCGCTGCTAAAAGCGGCGGTGCGCCCGCTGCCACGACGACAGCCAAAAATGCTGAATACATCGCACTGATGTGGGCTGTCGCACTTGCAAAGAAATAGTGAGAGTAATAATACACAACAATTAAAATGATGAATGCCACAATCCAAGAGAACCCTGATACGGATGATTTCATGGCATTACTGAACCAAGACACCATGCCTAATTCATTCAAGAAGTTGGCGAGCATGACAAGCGCCGCAAACCAAGTGAGCGTATCCCAAGCGCCCTGTTCTTTCTTGATATCATCCCAAGTCAGAACTTGTGATAATAAGAGAACGGACAAACCGATCAATGCGGTTGTGGTTGCGTCGATGTTGAAGCTGCCGCCAAAAATCCACAGCACAAGCACCAAAAGAAACACGATAACCATGGAAAGCTCTGATTTTTTGAACGGTCCCATTTCTTTCAGTTTTTCTGTTGCGATTTTCGCCGCATCCGGTGTTTCTTTGATTTCCGGCGGATACAGCTTGTAAATCACAAGCGGCGTGATGATTAAGCTTACAAGTCCCGGTACAATCGCGGCAATTGCCCAGCTTGTCCATGTTAAGTCCACCCCTGCGACATCATGGGCCAGCTTGGCAATCAGCGGGTTCGCCGCCATCGCTGTCAGGAACATAGCAGATGTGATCAGATTCCCCTGAAAACCGGTTTTTAATAAGAATGCACCGATTTTTCTCTCTGTTCCATTTGCCGGGCTTGATCCGAATGTTTCGGATAATGATCTGATAATAGGAAATATAATGCCTCCTGCACGCGCCGTATTACTTGGAATAGCAGGTGAAAGTATTAAATCACTGAATAGCAGTGAATAAGAAAGTCCAAGGGTTTTTTTCCCGAATTTCTGAACGAATACATACGAAATTCTAGCACCGAGCCCGGTTTTGATAAATCCCCGGGAAATAAAGAATGCGATAACGATAAGCCAAATGGTCTTATTCCCGAATCCGCTTAATGTATCCTCAATTGATAGTGTTCCAGTTAGTGCAGTAACCGCCAATGCAAAAATTGCAATTGCACCCATTGGCAAGGGCTTGGAGATAAAGCCGATAATTGTTGCGACAAAAATCGCAAACAAATGCCAAGCTTTAGGTTCAAGTCCGGACGGAGCGGGAATAAACCAGATGATTAGTCCCACAGCGACAGTAATAAGCAATGGAACAAGCTTTACTGCTGACTGTTTTCCTGCGTCTTTTTCTGAAGCCATAAATAGGTCTCCTCCTATATACTTGTTTTCCGATCCCCTTTTCCATTCTACTCCTTAACTAAGTTAATAAACATTTTAATTAATTAAAAAACACAAAGGTTAGCACCCTTTGTGTTTTTCACTTTCTTAATTTAATTTACCCGCACCCGCTTGATTTATGACATTTGATTTCACATTAGCAGAAGCATCAATCGATCCATGCAGAGACGGCGTCCAGCCGACAGAAGAGCTCAGCCCGTTTGCAGCCGATGCGTTGATCTGTGTGCCGTTCAGCAACGTGCCGGAGTCATATAAAGCCGTTCCCCCGCTGAATACGCTGATCGTTTTAGCAGCTGACAGTCCCGGTACGTCAATGACATTGTTTTGGGCATAGATTTTAGATGACTTTCCGATTCCCCATGCATAGCTGAAAGGATAACTTGAAGAGCTTGTGCTTCCTTCATAATAGTTGTTGTATACGTGCACTTGCCCGAAACGGACTCTCGGCGCGCGCTGGACAATATTTTTATAGCGGTTATGATGCAGCGTTATTTTTAATTTGCCGTCATCGGAGGTTTTGCTGTCACTTGATCCGAAAATGGAGCTTTTATCATGATCGTGATAATAGTTGTAAGACATCGTGATATAGTTAGCGCCGTTGGAAGCATCCGTTTGGCCGTCATGGTGCTGATATTTTCTTCCATAATATTTCGGTGATGTGCTGTCCGGCCGCGAACCGTCGTTAAATGTACAGTGATCAATCCAGATGTGTGTGCCGCCGTTTATCGTGATGTTGTCGTATTGTGAGTTCCAGTTTCCTGAGCTTCCGTCAGTCGGATCCCATTGCGGAAAATAATCATAGGCATCCTGGAATTCAATGTTGCGAATAATGACGTTATCACTCTTGATTTGGAAGTTTCCTCCCACGACTTTAGCGTTAGTCCCTGAACCGACGATCGTCGTGTTTGCAGGGATATCCACCATGACCCGTGCTTTTTGGTTTTTCTGAGAGCGTGCTCTCGCTTCTTCTTGTGTTCCCGACGGCTCTTTTTTGCCCCATGTGCTAGGATCATAGGCTTTCAAATATTTGTCCAAATCATACTCCGGATCTTTATAGTCATTTAGACCAAGCGGCTTCAGATTGTCATCTACGTTCATGTCAATCGTTCCCTTGATATAAATGATTTTTGGCGTTGTGTTCGTTTCCTTCCCTAATGCCGAGACAAGCTGGTTTCTGTTGCTGACGGTATACACATTTGAGGACGATGCTTTTGACCCGCCTGTCGTGCCGGTCGAGTACGCGCCCCAGCCATCATTGGATCCCAACGTCTGGTGGCCTAAATCAGCTGCGTTCACGCCAGCTGGAGTCAATCCTAAAAACAAAGCCGTAGCTAACATCACTTTTTTCATCCACTATGTACCCCCATTTTCTATTTTGTGAGATTTTATTCCAATTTATCACAAAAATATAATAGCAAATTGAGGGACATTCAGAACCGAAAATGTTCCGCTATCCTATTGCGGCATTCTGCAAAATGCCACCGCAAAGACCGCAAAAAAACCAAAAGGCCGTCATAGCCTTTTGGTTTTTTCCTTGCTTTATGCCCAAGCTTTCACTTTTTCGTTATCTGTCACAAAGAGAAGTACTTTTCCTTCATCTAAGCGTTTTTCAAATTGAGCGGCTTCATCTTCAGAAAAACCGATTTCGTGAATTTTATTGCGGAGCTCATCTCCTTTTTTATTGAAGATATTTCCCACCGCGTGCTTGAAACCTGTTTCTTTGGCTCCGATCGTATTGGCATTCGTGTTGTCTGCCAGGCGTTCCGTTCTGTCATCGTCGTGAGCTAAGACGTATACATCCTCTTTCGCAACACCCATTTTCTGTAATTCCTCTACATCCTTCATGAGCTGTTCGTCATTTGTATACTCTTTTACAACTGGTTTCATGTCGATATTCCTCCTTCATGTTTTCTATATTTCTTTCATACCCGATCGTCTGTACCTGAAACAGATTCCAGAACATTAAAGAGAAAAACAGGAGGAATGGTAGTAGCTATTTGTTTTCCGTCCATGGTAAAGTGATAGGAACGGGACCTATTTTCAGAAAAATCAAAATTAAAGAGAAGCCGCTGCACGGAGCACACGACCATGAAACGCTGCCTTTATCCGTACGAGCAGGAGGTATGTCTAATGCAATACTTTTCACCAGAACAGCAATACAATGCTTGGATTGTGAGTGATTTAGTCAAACAGATTTTCCATAAGCGTGCCGGATGTTCACCAGGAATTCACGAGCTTGCGGTTTTTGCCGAGGAACATTTTCATATCGATATCGACTTTGTTTTCTCGATTATCATGAATATCGGCGACATTGAATTTGCACTAACAGATGAAATAGAAAAGAAATTGTCCGGTTATCTCAGCACTCTCCTTCCTTATGTCACTGCTGATATGTTCGAAACCTCTAAAGCCAACGCCCATGCGTTTTTGTCTCGAAGACACGGTAACGCTGCATACCACTTATTTGTGTCTGATGATGCTTTCATGAGAAAGCAGTAAAAACGCAGCTTTCTTTACTAAAAAAATATTGACATGATAAGCCATGCTATTATAGTGTTACATGTGATAATGATTCTCATTACTAAATCTAAAAAAAGGAAGAATGACATGCGCACCTATTCTAACAAGTTGATTGCCATCATGAGTGTTTTATTGCTCGCCTGCCTCATTGTATCCGGCTGTTCATCAAGCCAGAATAACAACGGAAGCGGCAAAAGCGAGTCTAAGGATTCCAGAGTGATCCATGACGAAGAAGGAAAAACGACAGTAAGCGGCACACCTAAGCGGGTGGTTGTGCTTGAGCTTTCATTCTTGGATGCCGTTCACAATCTCGGCATTACGCCGGTGGGCATCGCCGATGACAACAAAAAAGATATGATTAAAAAGCTTGTCGGCAGCTCCATTGATTACACATCTGTAGGCACACGCAGCGAACCCAATCTTGAGGTCATCAGTTCCTTGAAGCCTGATTTAATCATCGCTGACGCTGAGCGCCATAAAAACATTTATAAACAGCTGAAACAAATCGCTCCGACGATTGAATTAAAAAGCCGTGAAGCGACATATGACGAAACGATCGACAGCTTTACGACCATTGCTAAAGCATTAAATAAAGAGGATGAAGGAAAAGAAAAGCTTGCCGAGCACAAAAAAGTCATCAACGATCTAAAAGCCGAACTTCCGAAAGATGAAAACCGCAACATCGTTCTCGGCGTTGCAAGAGCGGATTCCTTCCAGCTTCATACATCATCATCCTATGACGGAGAAATCTTTAAAATGCTCGGCTTTACACACGCCGTGAAGTCAGATAACGCCTATCAAGAGGTCAGCCTCGAGCAATTGAGCAAAATCGATCCTGATATTTTGTTCATCTCAGCCAACGAAGGCAAAACCATTGTAGATGAGTGGAAAACGAACCCGCTCTGGAAAAATCTCAAAGCGGTGAAAAATGGACAAGTCTATGATGCGGACCGTGACACTTGGACAAGATTCAGAGGCATCAAGTCTAGTGAAACAAGCGCCAAAGATGTGCTTAAAAAAGTGTATAATAAATAGGACAAATGAGAAGCGAGGGGAAATCCTTGCTTCTTCGTTTTTGCAACCAGACGCAGTAAGGAAGTGAGACTGTTGTATCATTCAGCCAAACGGCGCTCATCATCAAGACTGATGATGTTCATCATTGCACTGATTATTTTTATATTTGGGCTTGGGCTGAATCTTTCAGTAGGAGCCTCAGACATCGGCATCATAGATTCATTGAAATATCTTTTTGTATGGGACGGTTCAAAGGAACAGCTCATCATCTCCACTCTTCGCCTTCCCCGCACATTAATCGGCGTTTTTGTCGGCGCCAGCCTAGCTGTAGCAGGGGCGCTGATGCAGGCTATGACCAGAAATCCTCTGGCTTCACCCCAAATTTTCGGTGTGAATGCGGGTGCATCGCTTTTTGTCGTTGCTTCTCTCGTCATTCTGCCGGCATCGCCCTATTCATCTGTTATATTCGCTTTTGCGGGTGCGGCAGCAGGCGGCGCGATTGTGTATATGATTGCCTCATCCGGCGGAATGACACCTGTTAAGCTGGCGCTGTCAGGAATGGCCGTGCATTTGTTCCTCTCCTCTATGACACAGGCCATCATTATTTTAAATGAGTCAGGTGAGGATGTTCTGTACTGGATGACAGGCGCAATCGACGGCAGCAACTGGCAGGATGTCATAACCATCGCTCCGTTTTCTGTCATTGGCATCGGGCTTGCCCTCGTATTTTCCGGTTCTGTTTCTGTTCTCGGTCTCGGAGACGAAACAGCAAAAGGGCTTGGACAAAATATGAACGGCATCCGGATTCTGATCAGTTTGATTATTTTAATCCTTTCCGGCGCTTCCGTAGCCGTCGCCGGGCCGATTGGCTTTGTCGGGCTGCTCGTCCCGCATATTGTTCGCAAGCTGATCGGAGAACATTATCAATACGTGCTTCCGTTTTCGGCACTGTTCGGTGCCATTTTGCTGGTGTACGCAGATGTTCTGGCCAGATGGATTGCATTTCCTTATGAATCACCGGTCGGCATTGTCACCGCGATTATCGGAACGCCGTTTTTCTTATATTTGGCAAGGAAAGGGCGAAACCTGAAATGAAGAAAACAACCAGAAAACAAAAACGCCCCTTACTGGCGATACTCATATTGGCCGTGATTTTGATCGTTCTGTCCGTCATCAGCATGGGAATCGGTGCATTATACATTTCACCTGATGCGGTAGTGACGAATCTGCTGGGACTGGATCATTCCTTTGAATTTATCATCCAGCAATATCGCCTTCCCCGCATCATATTAGCAATTTTGGCCGGTGCAGGGCTTGCCGCTGCCGGAGCGATTTTACAGGGTGTGATCCGAAATCCGCTCGCTTCCCCGGACGTTGTCGGCATTTCAAAAGGCTCCGGACTTGCGGCGATGGCTGTGATTCTCATCTTTCCTGAGTCGCCGGTATACGTGCTTCCGTTCTCCGCATTTGCCGGAGCCGCCATTATTGCTGTACTATTATTAATGATAGCCCGAAAAAAGAGCATTCAGCCCTCTTCACTGGCTTTATCAGGCATTGCTTTAGGCGCGGTCTGCCACGCCGGAATGCAATATATGATGGTCAAGTTTCCGGGCGACGTGAATGCTGCACTCATTTGGCTGACAGGAAGCCTCTGGGGAAGAAACTGGGAAGAAGTCAAGCTGCTTGCGCCATGGCTTTTAATTCTTTTTCCGATCGTCTGCATACTCATACCGAAGCTGGATCTTATGTCACTCGGGGATGAGCTTGCACAGGGTCTCGGAGAAAACGCAAACCGGCTGAGATTCATCCTGATTTTCACCGCGGTGGCGCTGGCGGGAAGCTGTGTAGCCGTCGTCGGCTCAATCGGTTTTATCGGCTTGCTTGCTCCGCATATCGCCAGACGGCTTACCGGAGAAAAAGCTAAATATTTACTGCCTGCATCGGCATTGATTGGTGCTATTATATTATTAATTGCAGATACGTTAGGGCGCGGCATCATGCCTCCGGTTGAAATACCTGCCGGAATACTGACAGCCGTGATCGGCGCGCCTTATTTCTTATATTTATTGAAATTCGAAGCGAGGAAACAGTAGGGAGAGGATACCATGGGAAAACTGGCTGCAGACCAGCTCACTCTTTCATATGACAGTACAGTGATTATTGACGGAGTCGACTTAAAGATAGAAGAAGGAAAAATCACTGCGCTCATCGGCGCTAATGGCTGCGGTAAATCAACAATCCTCAAATCGCTCGCCAGGCTGATGGCCCCGAAAAGCGGTACAGTGCTACTAGAAGGAAAAGACATCCACCGCCAGCCATCAAAAGAAGTCGCAAAAAAACTGGCCATTCTTCCACAATCTCCTCAGGCTCCTGAAGGATTGACGGTAGAGGAATTATGCTATTTTGGCAGACATCCTCACAAAAAGCTGTTATCCAAGCATACCCAAGAGGATCATGACATGGTAGAGTGGGCGCTGGAAGCAACGGGCATGATTGAACTGAAGGAGCGGACGCTGGATGCCCTCTCAGGCGGCCAAAGACAAAGAGCCTGGATTTCAATGGCACTTGCGCAAGGCACTGATTTGCTTTTGCTTGATGAGCCGACCACGTATTTAGACATCTCACACCAGATTGAAGTGCTTGAACTGCTGAAAAAGCTGAACCGCGACCATGGCCGCACCGTTGTCATGGTGCTCCATGATTTAAACCAAGCCGCTCAATATGCTGACTATCTAATCAGTGTGCTGGACGGAAAAATATACAACGCCGGAACACCGGAAGATGTGTTCACCCAGCCATTTTTCCGTGAAGTCTTCGGCTTGGAATGCTGCATCATGAGAAGCCCGATCGACCAGAAGCCAATGTGCCTGCCGACGGGACTGTGCCCGAAATTACGGGCGAAATGAAAAGGAGAGGAGCCCCCTCTCCTTTTTTGTATGCCAGCTTACCTTTTGTATTTCCTCTCCTGTCCATGTTACAGTGGTGTCAACCAAGTGATAGGAGGATGAAAATGACAGCATCTCAGCAGCAAATTCAATTAGCAAGACGTCCACAAGGTATTCCTGTTCATGAAGACTTTCGCTTTGAAACCATTCCGGTTCCTGAACCCAAGCAAGGGGAAGTGCTTGTCAAAACGCTTTATGTTTCGGTTGACCCTTATATGCGCGGCCGTATGCAGGATACGAAGTCATATGTTGAGCCGTTCGCCTTGGATGAAGCGCTTTCTGGCGGGGTTATCGCTGAAGTTGTGTCAGACGGGAATCATCTGAAAAAAGGCGATATCGTCATCGGAAATCTCAGCTGGCAGGAATTTTCCGCTGTGAGCGAGTCTGCCTTGCGAAAAATTGATACAAGCCTTGCTCCCGCTTCGGCCTATCTCGGCATTTTGGGAATGACCGGCTTAACAGCATACTTCGGATTGCTGGACATCGGACGCCCGAAGGAAGGCGAAACCGTGGTTGTCTCCGGAGCTGCGGGAGCCGTTGGTTCAACAGTCGGGCAAATTGCCAAAATCAAAGGCGCTCGAGTTGTCGGTATCGCGGGCTCTGATGAAAAAATCGACTACTTAAAACAGGAGCTTCAGTTTGACGAAGCCATCAATTACAAAACAGCGGATGATATCCAAAAAGCGCTTCAAAACGCTTGTCCTGACGGTGTCGATGTGTATTTTGACAATGTCGGCGGACCGATTTCAGACGCGGTGATGAATCTGCTCAATGAATTTGCCCGCATTCCGGTGTGCGGCGCCATTTCTTCCTATAACGCAGAAAGCGAAGCAGATGACATGGGCCCTCGTGTCCAATCAAAACTCATTAAAACGAAGTCGCTGATGCAAGGCTTTATCGTAAGCGACTACTCCGATCGTTTTTCTGAGGGAGCAAAACAGCTGGCCGAATGGCTGAAGGCTGGTAAACTCCATTACGAGGAAACCATCACAGAAGGCTTCGAAAACATTCCTGACGCGTTTCTCGGTTTATTTAAGGGAGAAAATAAAGGGAAACAGCTGATCAAGGTCAGTGATCCGAGCTGAATGAAGATGAAAACGGGAGGGCTTTTTGCCCTCCTTTTATGTTTCGATGAGATCAGCTGCGAAGAATCAGCGTAAGAAAACCATCTTCATCAGGTTCTGTATCTTCCAAAGTGAATCCTGCTGCTTGAAAGCAAGCTAAACTGATTCGATTGTCTTCTTCAATGCATGCCACCCATTCCCGCACGCTAGTAAAATCAGGTTCGGTCATCAGCTTTTGCAATATCCGTTTTCCGTACCCTTGAAGCCGGTACAAAGGATTGACGATCAATCCAATATATGTCCGCTTCTCCCCGAACTCAATAACGACCATCCCTGCCGGCAGCTGTCCATCATACGCCATGATGACAGTATCGTGTTTATCTTTATTTACTCGTGCATACCACTCATCTAATGGCAGCATCCCATCCATTCTCCGTCTGGTATCCTCATTCTCAAACCAGCTTTCAAGAATTTTCAGCTCTGACTCCTTCACTGCTTGAAACCTGTCTATTGAAACCACCTTCCCACCCCCTGCGCGAAACTTTTTCTATTATTTTACAACAAAAAAAGGGCTTTTCGCCCTTCTTTTTATTTCGTCTTCAGTTTTCCGCCTGCATACACAGCTTCACTCAGCTCAACACCAAGCTTCTTCGCCATTTTTTTCAGCTTAGATTCCTCCAATTTTGTCACAAGGCTCAGCACGTTGCCTTCTTTTCCGGCCCGGCCTGTTCGTCCTGATCTGTGGACATAGCCATCTTCATCTGGAATATCAGCATGAATCACGTATGGCAGGTTTTCAATGTCTAAACCGCGTGCGGCAATGTCAGTCGCCAATAAAAGAGGAAACTCTCCGTCTTCGAATGCGGCAATGATTTTTGCCCGCTCCATTTTTTTCGCTTCACTGTGCAAAACGCCGAGTTCAACGTGGTGATATGCCAGTTTTTCCGCATATACACTCAGGTTGCCAATGTCTCTCACAAATACGAGTGCCTGCATGCCTTCAAGTCTAGACAGCTTTTGTAGCAGCTTCACTTTGTCGCGCTGGTCGCAAATCAGGTATTGATGTTTCACTTTCCCTGCCTCCGCCTTGCTTCGCTGCACCTTCAACACCTCAGGCTCTTGCGCCAATTCGCGTAGCACATCCTCTGTTTCCTTTTTAAGCGTGGCAGAGAAACATAGAAGCTGGCGGTCTCTTAATGTCGTTTTAATAATTTGTTTGATCGTCTCGCGATGCTCCGGCAGGATAAGCTGATCCGCTTCATCAAGTACAATCGTTTTCACTTCATGCATTTTGAGTTTCTTTGCTTTAATCAGTTCAAATACCCTGCCTGGCGTGCCGACAATGATATGCGGATGTTTCTTTAGCTTTTCGACCTGCTTCTTCACATTCGCCCCGCCGATTAAGGAAGCCGCGCGCAGCTCTGAGCCCGCTTTCCAATCCTGAATCACCTGAAAAATCTGCATCACCAGCTCACGGGAAGGCGCTAAAATCACCGCCTGCGGATGCTTTTGCTCTGGTTTGATCCGCTCCAAGACCGGCAGCGCATACGCCAGCGTCTTGCCTGTGCCTGTCGGCGATTCCGCGATGACATCCTTTCCGTCCATGATCAGCTGGGCTGCCTGCTCTTGAACAGGGGTTGGCGTTTGAAAGCCGGAAGCATTCCAATTCTCTTGTATAAATGATTGTGCATTATGTAAAAATGGCCAAGTTTGCGTCATTTTGTTCTCCTCAATTCCTGAAATCTATTCCATAGTATCTCAAAACCTCGCCCGGAACGCAATTTTTCTTTTTCTTTCCTATACCTTTCAACATTCCGAATCCTCCTTTATAATCAAAAGGGTGAATATTACACGCCGATTGTGCGTGTTTGATAACGATAGAGGTGTAAACATGAGTATTTTATCTGTAAAGGATTTAAGCCACGGCTTCGGGGACCGGGCCATTTTTAATAACGTTTCCTTCCGCCTGTTAAAAGGCGAGCACGTCGGCTTGATCGGCGCAAACGGTGAAGGAAAATCAACCTTCATGAATATTATTACCGGAAAGCTTGAACCTGATGAGGGAAAAGTCGAATGGTCAAAAAATGTCCGTGTCGGCTATCTTGATCAGCATACCGTGCTGGAAAAAGGAAAATCCATTCGCGACGTCCTGAAAGACGCGTTCCATTATCTATTTGCGATGGAAGAGGAAATGAACGAGATTTACAACAAAATGGGTGAAGCAGATCCCGACGAGCTCGAGAAGCTGCTTGAAGAAGTCGGCGTCATTCAAGACGCGCTGACAAACAATGATTTTTATGTCATTGATTCCAAGGTGGAGGAAATCGCCCGCGGTCTCGGTTTGAGCGATATCGGTTTAGAGCGAGATGTCACCGATTTGAGCGGCGGACAGCGCACAAAGGTCCTTCTCGCTAAGCTGCTCCTTGAAAAGCCGGAAATTCTGCTTCTCGATGAGCCGACCAACTATCTTGATGAACAGCATATTGAATGGCTGAAACGCTACCTGCAGGAATACGAGAACGCGTTCATCCTGATTTCCCACGATATTCCGTTCTTGAATAGTGTCATCAACCTGATTTATCACGTTGAAAATCAAGAGCTGACACGCTATGTCGGCGACTACCATCAGTTTATGGAAGTCTACGAGGTGAAGAAACAACAGCTTGAAGCGGCCTATAAAAAGCAGCAGCAGGAAGTCGCAGAGCTGAAGGATTTCGTCGCCCGCAACAAAGCGCGCGTCAGCACGAGAAACATGGCGATGTCCCGCCAAAAGAAACTCGATAAGATGGATATGATCGAGCTTGCGGCAGAAAAGCCAAAGCCGGAATTCCACTTTAAGCCGGCGAGAACGTCAGGCAAGCTGATTTTTGAAACAAAGGATCTCGTGATCGGTTACGATTCCCCGCTGTCCCGTCCGCTCAACCTCCGCATGGAGCGCGGCCAAAAAATCGCCCTTTACGGCGCAAACGGGATCGGAAAAACGACGTTGTTGAAAAGTTTGCTTGGCGAAATCCAGCCGCTCGAAGGCTCTGTAGAACGCGGTGAGCACATCTATACCGGCTATTTCGAGCAAGAGGTCAAGGAAACAAACAACAATACGTGCATCGAAGAAGTATGGAGCGAATTCCCTTCTTATACGCAGTATGAAATCCGTGCCGCTCTGGCAAAATGCGGACTGACGACAAAGCATATCGAAAGCCGCGTCTCCGTATTAAGCGGAGGCGAAAAAGCGAAAGTCAGATTGTGCAAGCTAATCAACTCAGAAACAAACCTGCTGGTGCTCGATGAGCCGACAAACCACTTGGATGTCGATGCCAAGGAAGAGCTCAAGCGCGCCCTGAAAGAATATAAAGGCTCCATTCTGCTCATTTCCCACGAGCCAGACTTTTATATGGATATCGCGACAGAAACGTGGAACTGCGAGTCTTGGACGACGAAAGTGCTTTAATTTATAAAAAAACCCGCCTGCTAAAGGGCGGGTTTTTTACTGCCATTTATTCTGAACGATTCTCAAAAGCTCTCTGTCTTTTAAAATGGAGATGTGAATTCATCAAGTGTCAGCTCTCTTTTGGCAGACAGCTCAAAATCCTCCTCATCTGTCCAAGCGGTAAACCACTCGGGCGAAAAGCTGTTTTTCATGACGCTGTGTATGTAATGATAGAGCACCTGTAAACACTTCTGATCATATTCATCAGGCTTTGCCTTATCCATGGCAAACGTCCCCTCTACAGCATGAACCATCAACGGAGTTAAAAAAATCTCACTGAATGTCCTGGAAACAAACGAAAAGGAATCTTAAAAAAGGAGAAATTGCTTTCTGACGGAAATCACTACAATACGGTAGTAATGGGGAGATTCCACGATTAAAAAAAGACACTGCATCTGTGGCAGTGTCTTTCGTTATTAATGCCCCGCCTTAATTCCAGCAAGATGTTTACGTCCCATGAGAAGGACAAGCATGCCGACAAAAACGACGATTCCGCCTACTATATATGGTGTGCTTGCAGTAAAGTGTTCTGACAGCATTCCTGCAATCCACGGAGCGAGCGCGCCGCCGATGAAGCGGACTGAGCTGTAGGCTGAAGACGCGATTGAACGTTCAACCGGCGCAGAACCCATCACAGCGGTTGTCATGATCGTATTCACCATACCAAGGACAGCACCAGCGACAACGATACATGTAATAATCAAAGTTTGATGGTCTGTCCAGATCCCCATAATAACGAGAATGGCCGCAAAGGCGATAAAGAGAACGACGAGCGAACGCACTGTGCCCAGCGCTTTGTGCACGAGCGGCGCCGTAAAGACTGACGTAATCGCCAGCAGAAGGCCCCAGCCGAAGAAGACATATCCAAGACCGTGTTCATCTAAATCCAGAACGAACGGAGAATAAGCAAGCAAAATAAAAAATCCAAAGTTGTATAAGAATGCCGATACCGCCATTGTTAAAAGGCCTTTATATTTTAGCGCCTTCATCGCATCAAACACACCGACGCGTTTCGCCGGTTTCGGCAGCTTCGGAAGCATGAAAGAAATCGCGATTAACGCAATAAACATCAGGACAGATACTCCGAAAAACGGTGCGCGCCATGAAATGCTTCCAAGCTCTCCGCCTGCAAGCGGCCCGACAGAAATCCCGAGACCGAGCGCGGCCTCATACAAAATAATCGCTTGGGCGCTGCCGCCGACTGACACGCCGACGATGACGGCAAGCGCTGTTGAGATAAACAAAGCATTACCTAATCCCCAGCCGCCGCGATAGCCGACTAACTGAGCGATTGAGCTTGAGCTGCCGCCAAGCCCCGCAAACACAATAATAAAAATAAGTCCGAGAATTAACGTCCATTTTGCGCCGATGCGGCTGGAAATGGCTCCTGAGAAAAACATCATAAATCCGGTTACTAGCAAATAACTTGTAAACAAGAGTGATACTTCACTAGGTGAAGCATGTAATTGTGCGGCAATGGCCGGAAGAATTGGATCAACCAGCCCGATTCCCATAAAGGAAATCACACAGGCAAACGCGACAGCCCATACAGCTTTTGGCTGGCTGAGCAAGCCTGTTTTCTGATTCACTTGTGTTGTCTTATCCATTTGACCTGACCTCCATCTTTATTCCATTAAAAGAAACGCTACGAAAATAGCGTTTAACAAACTTTTCATTCGATTGATTGAATGGCACGTTCCGCTTTATTTTTCATGCCCTGCAGGCGTTCTTTAAAGCTTTGGAATGTGCGGATTTTCTCATCAATCAAATCCAACTGGTGATTCAGGGTTTGCTGAATTTCCTCCAGTTTTTCTTTCCGTTCCTTGGGATCCAGTGACAACAAATACCCCTCTTTGTTTAACTCTAGCTGGCGGCTGGTTTCCATGAAATGCTGAAGCTCCTGAAGGGAAAAACCGAGCACCTCTTTTGTGCTGATGACTTTCTCAAGCTCCTCCATATCATCCTCTGAATAAAGCCTTACACCGCCGTCTGTCCGTTTCGGCGCCGGAATCAAGCCGATTTCTTCATAAAACCGGATGGTCCGCTTTGTCAGTCCGCTTCTTTTGGCCACTTGATCAATCTTCATCCATTCCAAGGTAAATCCCCCTTCGCCGTTTCTGTTACCATTATACACCTTTTGAACCTTAACGTAAACGTTAAGTTTTAAAAAACAATAAAAAGACGAGTAGCATACAGCACCCGTCTTTCACTTTCCTGTTTAAGCTAAACTTCCCGCCACTGACAGAGACTCTTTTTGAAGGCTTTCAGAAAGCACTCGATACGCGATCACTTTCTTCTTGTACTGTTTCACGACGTCGATATGGTCGTCATAGCGGTACACGAACAGCTTCACGTCTTTTTTTCCTTTTTTTGTATCTATCACCAGCGGCGTGCCGCCGTTTTCCGGATGTAAATAACGCTCTTCATCACCTGGATAGATATAATATTTTTCCAGGAAGACAGCTTCGTTAAATTGATCAATCACTTTCTGCTTCTCTGCACCCTCGAGGCGTTTTCCATCTAGAGAGAGACTCGCATTTTCGCCACTCAGCTTGGCGTGCACTTCAAATTTGCCGAGCAGCCATTCTATGACGCCTGTAGGAAGACAGGTTAATACGATTTTCACCAGACTCATGAGAATTAACATCACGATCGCCCATGTCATACTTCATCATCTCCGTTAGTTTTCCATGTGCCGCTGACACACAATTTTATCCTAACATAAGCAGGCCGGTTCGTTTTTGTCCATTATGTGAAAAAAAGCGCGGCCTGCTGCGGCCACGCTTTTTAGCTTTCCAGTTCTTCGATCATGAGGGACAATTCTGTCCAGCGGTCCATCGCAGCCTCAAGCTCTTCCGCAGTTTTCGCCTGCTCGGCCATCAGCTCTTGGATTTTGCCAAAATCACTGCCTGCTGCGGCGATGTCAGCTTCGAGCTGCTCATGCTTTTCTTCCAGATGGGCAATTTTATCTTCGATGCCATCCCATTCCAGCTGGTCTTTGTAAGAAAGCTTTTTCCGTTTTTTCTTCGGCTCGGCTTCAGCCGTTTTTTCCTCAGCTGTCGGTTTTGGGGCCGCTTTTTTCGCTTTTGACTCCTCCATATAGTCGCTATAGGAGCCTTGAAAGCGGGAAATGACGCCATTTCCTTCAAATACAATCAAACGGTCGACGACGCGGTCAAGGAAATAGCGGTCATGGGATACGGTGATGACGACGCCTGGGAACTGGTCAATATAATCCTCAAGAACGCTTAATGTTTCAGTATCCAAATCGTTCGTCGGCTCATCGAGAAACAGGACATTCGGCTCCTGCATGAGAACCTGAAGCAAGTATAAACGGCGTTTTTCCCCGCCGGACAGCTTGCGGATATACGTCTGCTGCATCGAACGCGGGAAGAGGAAACGCTCGAGCATTTGTTCAGCTGTAATCATATCGCCATCTGCCGTTTTTACGACCTCCGCCGTTTCTTTTATATAGTCAATGACCTTTAACTCACCGTTCATTTCACTATGATCCTGAGTATAGTAGCCGATTCTGACCGTCTGTCCGATCGTAATATCGCCTCCGTCCGGCGTATGACGGCCGGCAAGGGCATTTAACAGCGTTGTTTTCCCGATGCCGTTCGGCCCGATGATCCCGATCCGTTCACCTGGTATGACAAGTTCATTAAAACGGTCGACGAGCATGCGGCCGTCATAAGCGATCATGACGTTCTCCGCTTCAATAACCTGTTTTCCGAGACGGTGCGAGCCAATGGCAAAATCGAGTGAACCTGATGACTGAGGGCCTTTCTGCTCTTTAAGCGTCTCTACCCGGTCAATTCTCGCCTTTTGTTTTGTTGAGCGGGCTTTCGCTCCCCGTCTGAGCCAGGCCAGCTCGCGGCGCAGCAGGTTTTGCCGCTTCGTTTCCTTTTGCTCAGCCTGCGCTTCCCGTTCCGCGCGTTTTTCTAAAAACACTTCATAGTTGCCTTTGTACGTGTAGAGGCTGCCTCTTTCAAGCTCATAAATGCGGTTGGTGACACGGTTTAAGAAATATCTATCGTGCGTCACCAGCATGACGGCGCCGGGATATTGGCTTAAATACCCTTCAAGCCACTCAATCGTTTCATTATCCAAATGGTTTGTCGGCTCGTCCAAAATGAGCAGATCAGCGGGCTGAATTAAGTTTTTGGCAATGGCTACCCGTTTTTTCTGGCCGCCTGAGAGCTCATTGACCGGTTTTGTTACGTCGTTGACGCCCAGCTTAGACAATACGGTTTTTGCCAAGGTGTTTGCATCCCATGCATTGTTTGCGTCCATTTTCGCTTGTGCTGCCAGCAGGTGTTTCTGGCGCTGTTCATTTTCGGGATCTTTCCCCAGTTCATACAGCGCTTTTTCATATTCACGCAAGGTTTTCATCACAGCCGATTCACCGGAATAGATATGCTCCAGCACTGTTTGCCCCGCAGGCAGCTCCGGGTCTTGATGAAGAAATTCGACCTGCACGCTTCCGGATTTCGTGATTTCTCCTTCTTCGATAGATTCCAAGCCGGCAATCACTTTCAGCAGCGTTGATTTTCCTGTTCCGTTCGGCCCGATTAATCCGATTCTCTCATTCTCTTCAATATGAAAGGAGATATGGTCAAATAATGTTTTATCTCCGTATGTTTTATAAAGATTTTCCGCTTTTAATATGCTCATGGTTCCTATCAATCCTCACGTAAGTTCATGTGTACATTTTAAATCAGCCGCTGGAATAAAACTAGTAAAACGTCAGACAAATTTCATGGAAATGCAGGATAGAAAAAGACCGGGGACATTTGTCCCCGGTCTCTTACTCTTCCTCAAGCGCTTTTTCGGCCATTTTTGCAAGATGCTGTGCGCTTCCTGAAATCTCCTGCATTGTGGCGGAAATTTGTTCAACAGCAGCGGCTTGTCCGTCTGTATGCTGGTTAATCGACTCAATGGATTCCTCCAGCCCTTTCAGCAGGCTGTGGATTTTTTTCGTAATCTGGTCAATTTGGCCGACATTTTCTTTTGAATGCGTTGCTAGCTTTCTGATCTCATCTGCGACGACAGAGAAGCCTTTTCCGGACTCCCCTGCTCTTGCCGCTTCGATCGCGGCGTTCAAGCCGAGCAGATTGCTTTGGTCAGAGATGCCTTTAACAGTTACTGAAATATCAGCGATTTCACCGGCGCTTTCGCTTACTTTTTTCGCCTGAGAGGAAATGCCCGACATTTGAGTTGAAAACCCGTTAATTGATTCAGAAATGTCGGAAATAGCCGCGGCTGTTTGTTCAACGACAGCTGATAAGCTTTCCGCGACATCATGCAGCTTTGACGACTCCTCAAGGCTCGTTCCGAGGCCGACGCCTCCAATGACTCTTCCATTCTCGTCGTGCAGCGGGATGGCACGCGCGATCAATGGGAAGCCGAACAATTCTTTCGGAACCATGCTCGTCTTCTTCTGATTGCTTCGGATGGCATCTGTGATGATATCCCCTTCCTGCAGCGGATCGCCGGCTTTTACGTTCAGCGAAAAGGTTTTGGCCGGTATATTCACGAGCAGTTTTTCCGTATCATAAATGCCGATTGTAATATCATCCTGAACCAGGCTGTTTAAATAAGGGGCTACTTTGATAAATGCGTCCAGAATATCTGCGGTTTCTTTTTCCGTATTTATGGTCAATTCCATTCACTCCTTTTCATTAATAAGGGAAGCTGCGTTTTTCGTGCTGGACCGAGATCCATTTCAGCGTTGTAAATTCTTCGAGGCTCCACTCACCGTTTAAACGGCCGAGGCCTGATTGCTTTTCACCGCCGAAGGCTACATTCGGTTCATCATTGATGGTCGTGTCATTGACGTGAATCATGCCTGTTTCAATGCGTTTCGCAAAAGCCACGCCGCGCTCAAGATTTGACGTATGTACGGCACCGCTCAAGCCAAACGGGGTTTCGTTTGCGATATCCACCGCTTCGTCTTCTGAATCAAACTTCATAAAGGAGACGACTGGTCCGAACAGCTCTTCCTTGGCAATGCTCATGAACGGTTTGACGTCTTTTAAGATCGTCGGTTCCACGATCGTCCCGTTAAATCCGCCAAGCTTCACTGGTACAGCGCCTTCTTCAATTGCTTGCTCAACAGTCTTCATTAGCCCGTCCGTCTGTCTGCTGTTGATTAATGGCCCGATAATCGTATCAGGATCCATTGGGTCGCCGACTTTCAGCGATTCCACTTTTGCCTGGTACAGCTCAAGGAACTTGTCATAAATAGAAGAATGAACAAGCACGCGGTTGGCTGACATGCAAATCTGTCCTTGATGTGTAAATCGGCTGAACACCGCCGCATTGACCGCATATTCTATATCTGCATCCTCAAGTACGATGAAGGCGCTGTTTCCGCCAAGCTCAAGAAGCGGCTTTTTAAAATGCTTCATCGCAAGCTGTCCGATGTAGCTGCCGACTTTCGTAGAACCGGTAAATGAGATGATCCGCGGCACTGGATGCTCAACGAAGCTGTCGCCGATTTCAGCAATGTCTGTGACAACAACATTCAGCAGCCCCGCTGGAATTCCCGCGTTCTCAAAAATTTTCGCAATCAGCGTTCCGCCGCAAATCGGCGTTTCCTCATGCGGCTTTAGCACAACGCCATTGCCGGCTCCGAGTGCAGGCGCCACTGATTTCATAGATAAAAAGAATGGGAAGTTAAACGGACTGATGACACCGACTACACCTGCAGGCACGCGATATAATCTGTTTTCCTTGCCATCTATTGTGGACGGAAGAATTTTCCCCTCCATGCGGATTGGGAACGTTGCCGCTTCCTTCATGATGTTTTTGACAAGTCCGATTTCAAAAGCCGCTTTGAGCCTTGTACCGCCTAGCTCCTCCATAATCAAATAAATAATGGCTTCTTCATTTTCTTCAATATACGTGACGGCTTTTTCTAAAATGGTTCTTTTCTCAAACGGGTTGACCGCATCCCATTTTTTCTTTGCCAGCGCCGCTGCCCGATACGCTTCATCTACATCGTCAGCAGTCGCTTTACGGAATGTTGTGAATGTTTTTTGAGTATAAGGATTTTTGTTTTCCAATACATTTGGGCTGCTGCCCTCCTGCCATTTCCCGCCGATAAACTGTTTATTCAACTCTTCATATTGAAACATGGTCAGCATCTCCTTTATAACCGCAAATCAAAATATGGGCGAATCTATTTTTTCTATCGGTTCATCTTGCATAAAATTGAATATACGATTAGTAAAAATTACTATCCTATGATACGACAACGCTGTTTCGCTTCTATCGTTTAAAGCAGAAAAATATTTTATTGACTGAGTCAAATTTCGACAATATAATACAACAAGAACTGCATATAATGATTAGAATATTTTGAATATTTCTAGGAGGAACTTTTGATGAGTTCATTATTTAGAAAAAAACCGCTTGAAACATTGAGTGCGCAGAGCAAGTCAAAAAGCCTTGCCCGTACGTTAAGCGCATTTGATTTAACCTTGCTCGGTATCGGTTGTGTCATCGGTACAGGGATTTTTGTCATTACAGGAACAGTGGCAGCGACCGGTGCAGGTCCCGCCCTCATCATATCGTTTATTTTAGCGGGGCTCGCCTGTGCGCTGGCTGCTTTCTGTTATGCTGAGTTTTCGTCTTCCATTCCGATTTCGGGAAGCGTGTACTCATACTCATACGTGACACTTGGAGAGCTGCTCGCCTTTTTGATCGGATGGGATCTCATGCTTGAATATGTCATTGCACTGTCGGCGGTTGCCACCGGCTGGTCTTCATACTTTCAATCACTGCTTGCCGGCTTCAATCTTCATATTCCGGCTGCACTGACAGGAGCGCCGGGAAGCACGGCGGGCGCCGTATTTAACCTTCCGGCTGCGGTGATCATTCTCCTCATCACTGCGATTGTCAGCAGAGGCGTCAAGGAAAGCACACGCTTTAACAACGTCATCGTACTGATGAAAATCGCGATCATATTATTGTTCATTATTGTCGGCATCGGCTATGTGAAACCGGATAACTGGTCTCCTTTTATGCCATTCGGGATGAAAGGCGTCATACTTAGCGCTGCCACTGTATTCTTCGCGTACCTTGGGTTTGACGCGGTTTCTAACGCATCAGAGGAAGTGAAAAATCCGCAAAAAAACATGCCCGTCGGCATTATTTCAGCTCTAGCCGTCTGTACGGTTCTGTACATCGCGGTATCGCTTGTGCTGACAGGCATGATGCCTTATGCCAAATTGAATGTCGGAGATCCTGTATCCTTTGCGCTGAAATTCGTCGGACAGGACGCTGTTGCCGGAATTATTTCTGTCGGTGCGATTATCGGGATTACGACGGTGATGCTCGCTTTGCTGTACGCTCAGGTTCGTTTGACATTTGCCATGAGCAGAGACGGCCTTCTGCCTGGATTGTTCGCAAAGGTTCATCCGTCATTTAAAACCCCGTTCCGCAACACATGGCTGACAGGGATCGTTGCAGCGGGAATCGCCGGCTTTATTAACCTCGGAACGCTGGCCCATCTGGTGAACATGGGAACACTTGCCGCGTTTACGGTCATATCTATTGCTGTCATTGTGCTAAGAAAGAAACATCCTGAAATCAAGGCGTCCTTCAGAGTGCCGTTCGTTCCGGTTGTGCCGATTATCAGCGCAGGCATCTGCCTCTGGTTCATGTACAGCCTTCCCGGCGTCACATGGCTTTCATTTGTCATCTGGATCGCTGTCGGAACACTGGTTTACTTCCTATATTCGAGAAAACACAGCTTATTAAACAAATAATCTCTTTTTAGCCGGCGGTGCCTCACCCGCCGGCTTTTTCCTTTTTTTATGTGCTATACTTTGAATACATATGAGAAAGGGAGACACACAGATGAAACGATACCGCACTTTATTATTTGATGTAGATGATACCATCCTTGATTTTCAAGCGGCAGAAGCTTTAGCCCTGCGTTTGCTGTTTGAAGATCAGAACATTCCTTTAACAAATGACATGAAGGCGCAGTATAAAACCATCAATCAAGGTCTCTGGAGAGCCTTTGAAGAAGGTAAGATGACACGGGATGAAGTCGTAAACACACGTTTCTCCGCTTTGCTTAAAGAATACGGCTATGAGACTGACGGAACCAAACTTGAGCAAAAATACCGCCGCTTTCTTGAAGAAGGACATCAGCTTATTGACGGTGCATTTGATCTCATCTCAAATCTGCAGCAACAGTTTGATTTGTACATCGTGACAAATGGCGTGTCTCACACACAATATAAGCGTCTCCGTGATTCAGGATTATGTCCATTCTTCAAGGACATTTTCGTTTCTGAAGACACAGGCTTCCAAAAGCCGATGAAGGAATATTTCGATTACGTATTTGAACGGATTCCTCAATTTTCAGCAGAGCACACATTAATCATTGGGGATTCACTGACTGCTGATATCAAAGGCGGACAGCTCGCCGGACTTGACACTTGTTGGATGAACCCTGACATGAAGCCGAATGTGCCAGAGATCATACCAACCTATGAGATTCGTAAGCTTGAAGAGCTATATCACATTTTGAATATCGAAAATACCGTCAGCTCCTAATCAGGCTGACGGTATTTCTTTCATAAGAATCTTTTTTCCTCTTGATAAATTCTTCACCATATGAATAATATGGTGGTATGCTTTGGTTATATATGTAAGGAGGAGACTCAATTGGCTATCGCCGCCCCGTTAAAAGAAAAAACAGTTCAAAAACCAGGCACCACGGTGTATCCGATTTTGATTATTATCGGAATTTGCCATATGCTCAACGATTCGCTTCAGGCTGTGATTCCGGCCATGTTCCCTATTTTGGAACGCTCCATGAGCCTGACGTTTACACAGCTCGGCATCATCGCTTTCACATTAAACATGGTGTCATCCGTCATGCAGCCTGTTGTCGGCTGGTATACCGATAAACGGCCGCGGCCGTATGCGCTGCCAGTCGGTTTGACCGCCAGCATGCTTGGCATTTTGGGCCTTGCATTTGCCCCGTCATTCATAACGATCTTATGCTGTGTGTTTTTCATTGGATTAGGCTCGGCCATTTTCCACCCGGAGGGCTCCCGTGTGGCGTATATGGCCGCCGGCACAAAACGCGGGCTCGCCCAGTCGATTTATCAGGTGGGCGGAAACTCAGGCCAGGCGATGGCGCCGCTGATCACCGCGCTGATCCTTGTACCGCTCGGGCAATTCGGCGCTGTTTGGTTCACGCTTGTCGCCGCGCTTGCTGTTATGTTTCTCATGTATATTGCGAAATGGTACGCCTCACGTCTCGGCAGCCTTGCCAAGAAATCAGGCAAACAAAAGAAAACGGCTGAAAACACGGCCATCACCAAATCTGTTGTATCTGCTCTTATTATTATTATATTTCTCATTTTTGCTCGTTCTTGGTATACGAGTGCGATCGGTAACTTTTACACGTTTTACGCGATGGATACCTATCACGTAAGCATTCAGCAGGCACAAAGCTATATTTTTGTCTTCTTGCTGTTCGGCGCAATCGGCACGTTTCTCGGCGGCCCGCTTGCAGACCGTTTTGGAAAACGCTTCGTTATCCTCGGTTCGCTGTTATGCTCGGCGCCGCTGGCGATCTTGCTGCCATTTGCCGGACCGGTTCTCGCCTATGGCGTGCTCGCATTGATTGGCTTGGTTCTGATGTCGAGCTTTTCTGTAACGGTCGTCTACGCACAGGAGCTAGTTCCTGGAAAAATCGGCACAATGTCCGGTTTAACCGTCGGGCTTGCCTTCGGGATGGGCGCGATCGGCGCTGTGGCGCTGGGCGCTCTGATTGACGCCGCGGGACTGACCCCGACGATGATCGCCATTGCCTTTCTCCCTGTTCTCGGCATCCTTGCCTTCCTATTGCCAAGTGACCAGAAGCTGAGAGAATGGCATAGCTGAAAAAACCCCTGCCAGGCGGCAGGGGTTTTTTAATCCAGCTGGATAAAATGAGTGTCAGGCACTGCGTGCTTCGGGATAAAGCCATCCGCAAAGTCCGGAAACGCCGACTGTATTTCATCAATCCATCTTTTCAGATTTAATATATAGGGCATATAAATCATCTCAATTGTCGCTTCGTCTTCAATCCGATAGTACCAGCAAAGATTAAACTCTTTTTCTGTCACCATTGTAAACCCAGAGAAATGATAGAAAATCAGCGGCGTTTCATCTATATACACGCGGCCGTCCTTTTGCCCGACCTTATAGTTTTCGATATTCCAAAGCGCTGTATTGGCTCCTATTGATTTGACAACATGAACACCTTTAAACTGCGCCGGCCATTTCTCCACATATCTTTGATCACCATATGTCTTTCGTTCCGTATCCATTTCGACCGTGCAAAATTCAATACAGTCCTGTCTCCACTGCCACACCGCTTCATATGCTTCCTTTGTATTACCGGCACCGACAAAGCCTGTATTAAAGCGTCCGGTTCGGTCGTAGTAGGACATGAAGCGCGGCGAATTACGATGATCAGTCAAATACAGAGACGCCGTTGGGTTTTCTGCAAAAATACGTGCCGGATCAGAAAAGAAAAATAGATCCGTATCCATATGGGCAAAGTATTCAGCGTCATCCCACTTGCTCATCACATGAAACAAAAAGGCAGGCTTTAACGTCCAGCAATATTCATGAAACGTTCTGTTGCTTTTCGCTTTCAACAGCTCCGGGTCTTCCATTTCATGCAGCTGCACAAAGGTTACATGCTCCCATGGAACGTGCTGAAGCAATTCATACGCTTTCTGGTCGACACATAGCACATATAAATGAAAATCATCGCAATGCTCATGGAGAGAATGAATCATAGGCATGAGCT
Source organism: Bacillus sp. SJZ110 (assembly GCF_006715455.1). Lineage (NCBI taxonomy): Bacteria > Bacillati > Bacillota > Bacilli > Caryophanales > Bacillaceae > Bacillus > Bacillus sp. SJZ110. The sequence continues at coordinate 137,688 of NZ_VFNF01000006.1, forward strand.
TAAAGATATGTGTCCTTGACACTATCGTTGAAAAATGAAATGTACTCACTTATACCACATCCAATGATCTAAGATCCACGTGCAGCAAATCGTTGACAAGCGCATACAGTGCGTTGGCAAAATCGTTCACGCCTAGCTTTTTCTTCGCTTTTGGCAGAAGCTTGCGGACAGTTTGTAAATCAAAGCTTTTCGCCGTCACCCTTGGGGCTTTCTTTCGCCAATCCGGATCAATGTTGCGCTCTTTAACAACATGCAGAAGCTCAAGAAACAGATTCAGCAGCATATCATATTTCTGAGACTCCAGCAGCTTTTGAATATCAGCCATGATTCTGTTCGTCATGTCAGACGGGAACGGTCCATTAAAAGCGAGATGAACGTCTAAGGAGCGGATGTTATTGTATTTATCGCACATATAGGCAATGTTGGCCCGAATATCATCTACAGACTTACAATTGCTTGGATGCTCCTGATGAACACTGACAATATCGCGGCGAAGCCTGAAGGTCAATCCGGCCTGATGAAGCCTGATCCCGAGGTCATAATCCTCAAACCCGTACCGCACAATGCCTTCGTCAAATAAACCGAGGTCAACCACATGCTTGCGTTTCACAGAGGAATTATTCGTGATAAAAAAGCGCCATGGCATATGATAGCCTTTCAAGTCATCGCCGTACTCATCTAAAATCTTCTTGAGCACGTCTATAAAGTCGGTATCGAGGTCAAAGCTTTTATCAAGAAAGCTTCCGTTTTTGATGTCCGCCTCCTCCAGCAGCTTTTGTTTGTCTTTCTTCGGCATTTCACCTGTGAGCTTTGCGAGCTGTTCCTTATGTTCTTCTTCAAACCGTTCATAATAAAAACTGTAGATCCGTTTCCAAAACAACCCGCACACGACGAGATTCTCTTCGTTCTCATGGGCTTTAATATGTTTTGCCACAAGGTCCTTTGCCGCAAGCATATCGCTGTCATGGAAAATCAGGATATCTCCTCTGGCATTGCGAAGCGCCTGATTTCGTCCGTACGCAATGCCCCTGTTTTCTTTAATCCGTGTAAAGATCAGCGGAAAATCAGCTTGAAATGACTCAAGCATCGAGAGCGTCCCGTCCTCAGAGCCATTGTCCGCTACAATGACTTCGAATTCTTCATCGCACTCCTGCTGGTTTAATGACAGAAGGCTGTTGTAAAGACGCTCCTTCGAATTATATGCAGGAATAATAACGCTTGCTTTCACTTCATTTTCACTTCCTGTATTTACTCATTTATTTGTTGTCATCTTTTGAAGCAAAACCGTTAAATTCAGGGTCTAACGTTTTGATGTGCTGAATGATATGCGGCAGTGTCTCTTGATACAGTTCATGCACAAACGGCAGATCTGTGCGGGTTGTTTCATGAATCTGTTTGATTTCATTGATGCTGACGATTCGGTATCCGCTGAAATGATAAAAGATCAGCGGACTGCCATCCTCCAGCACGATCCGGCCATCTTTCCAGGAAAACGTATGCTGCCCATAATTCCAATGCCCGATGTTCACGCCGGGTGTTGTAATGTCACACACATTCGGAAACAGCTCAGACATATAATCCAAATAGCCCTGATCACCGAATTTTCCTTCACCCGGTGCATTTTTGCATTCCTCAAGACAGCGTTCCTTCCACCACTCCAAGCAATCCATGCCTGCATCATCATGCTTGAAGCTGATAAACCCGGAATTATATCTGCCTAAAAGACGCTGCAGCATGTCAATCTGCTCTTTCTCAAAAGAAGGGATTACAATATCCCCCCGTGAAAGCAGCACCGAGCAGTCCGGCTGGTTTTCAAAAATCGGCGATGGATCTGCATAGAAAAAGAGATCCCCGTCAATATACGTCACACGCTCCAGCCCGGGATTGCTATTCAGCACAGCTTGCAGAAAGATCGGCTTCATCGTCCAGCAATACTCACTTTGATCTCTAGTTTCCTTCAGCTTCAATAGCAATTCATTTTCAAGTGCGGCCACCGGCACAAGGTTCAGCTGCTTCATCTTCAGCTTCTGTAACACGCGGTGCGTATCTTCATCCATGCAAAGTATAAAAATGGGACTGTCTTGATCAACTAGCTCTAACGACTTAAACAAAGCGACTGCCTGATATAATCTTCCTTTTGATAAAACGGTGCAATACGCGCTGGTCACAGTCTTGTTCACCTCGTTTCACATTACTTTTTGAAGAATTCCGTATACCACTCAATCGTTTTTTCAAGTCCCTCATCAATGGTGTAGGCCGGTGTCCAATTCAGCAGCTTTCTTGCTTTTTCCGCGGATAAATATTGATGTTTGATTTCATTGCTTCCCTGATTCAGCACCTTAGGTTTCAGATTACTGTTCATTTTCTTTAATATTTTCTCTACCAGTTCAAGTACGGTCAGCTGGATCTCATTGCTGAAGTTAAAGGCCTCTCCGGCAAGATTGTTTTCTTCCATTTTTTCTGCAAGAAGCAGATAAGCCTGAACGGCGTCTTCAATATAGAAATAGTCCCGTACAAATGTGCCGTCGCTTCGGATTTCCGGCGCTTCCCCGTTCAGCACAAGCTGAATCGTCTGAGGAATGATGCGATTGAAGTTCAAATCTCCGCCGCCGTATAAGTTTCCGCAGCGCGTAATGCAGACCGGAAGCCCGTACGTGTGAAAATAGGTGTGGCTGATCAGATCTGCGCAGCTTTTTGAGACGTCGTACGGGTGCTTGCCTTGCAGCGGCATGTTTTCATCGTATGGAAGGTTTTCTTGATCGCCGTAAGCTTTATCACTTGAAGCGACAATGACCCGCTTAATTAACGGATGCTTGCGGCAGGCTTCGAGAATATTCCAGGTGCCGAGGATATTCGCTTCAAAGGTAGAAATCGGGTTGCGGTTTGCTACGCCGACAATCGCTTGTGCAGCGAGATGAAAGACAGTGTCGATCTCATACTCGCCAAGCGCGCGTTCAATCACAGCCAAGTCCTCTAGAGAGCCCCGCACGATGTTCATTTTCTTGATATGTTCTCCCTGATAAAGATTGGATTGAGGCACATGATCCCTGACAAGCCCCGTAACATTTGCGCCCTGATCGATCAGCTCTTTCACCAAATAGCTTCCTAAAAGACCTGTGCATCCCGTGACAAATACGTTTTTATTTTTCCAGAAACTCAAATCGATTCACCATACCTTCCATACTTGTTGTCCTTGATTCCACATTTTGTTGACTTCTAAAAGATTTTTATACGTATCGATGGCCGTCCAAAATCCATAATGGCGGTACACAGCAAGCTCCCCGTCTTTGGCAAGGTTCTTCAGCGGTTCATCTTCGAACATCGCGTTCCCGTCCTTCGGCAAATACTCGAAAACCTTTGGACTGAGAACGAAGAATCCGCCGTTGATGATTCCGTCACTTGATGTCTTCTCAGAAAATGTTTTCGCCATGCCGTCCTCAACCGTCAAGGTGCCAAACTGCGAGACTTTGTCAATGCCGGTGACAGTCGCGGCAGCACCTTTTGTCTGATGATAGCTGATGAGATGGAAAAGATTGATATTGGCCAGCCCGTCCCCATAGGTGAGCAGAAATGTTTCATCACCGATATAGTCTTTCGCCTGCAAGATTCTTCCGGCTGTCAGCGTATCTTCCCCAGTCTCCAAAAACGTAATTTTCCACGTTTCAGGCTGCCCCAGGATCTGTACCTCTCCCGTAGAGCTGTCGAGTGTCAGGCTGTTGTGCTTCCATTCATAGTCGAGAAAGTATTCCTTGATTTTTTCTCCTTTATAGCCCAACAGCAGAATAAACTCGTTTACTCCGTAGTACTGATAAATTTTCATAATATGCCATAGAATCGGTTTGCCGCCTATCATGGCGAGCGGTTTAGGAATGTCATTCGTGACTTCACTCATTCTCGTTCCTTTTCCGCCGCAGAGAATGACCGCTTTCATCTCTACCCCTCATCTCTATGAATATTGAGTTCGAAACCTGGTACATCTTCACAATCTATCAAGGCATTTCCCCGATAATTTGTCCGATTTCAATACCGGTTTCAAAATCTACTGTAATGATATGAGAGAAAGCCAGCCTTGGTGACCAAATGGAATCTATTTTTTCAAGTTGGTTGTATAACCAAAAAAAGAGCCTTGAGCGAAGGCAATGCGCCCGCTCAAGGCTCTTTTTCATCTTATTTGATTTCTTTCTCCTTGCCGTAATGATAGTCTGACGGATCAACGGCTTTGAAATCATTTAGTTTATGGAACCTCAGCAAGTCTTTGTACAGGACACTGTCTGAAAGGCTCAGCTGCTGGTTCACTCTTGTTTTCAGATTCTTCGTTTCTTCATTCGCTTTCAGTTTTTCACCAGTCTTCGTATCATAAATGACATTGTCGACTGATGTGTACTTCGGCGTTACGAAGTCTCCGTTTCTGAATGCCACTGTATCGTCGTGGTCTTTAGAGAATAAGTCAGTACCAAAGTTGATGTATTTCTGAGAATCAATTCCTTCTAAGTGCAGAATTGTCGGCATGACGTCAATTTCGCCGCCATACGTATGGTTCACTCCGCCTTTTTTGCCAGGAACGCGGATCATCAGCGGCACACGCTGGTTCTGTGCGTTTTGATAATCTGTGATCTCTTTTCCAAGAATCTCTTTCATCGCTCGGTTATGGTTTTCAGAAATACCGTTATGGTCACCGTAAATCATGATGACTGAGTTGTCATACAGGCCGGCTTCCTTCAGCTCCTTGAAGAATTGCTCAAGCGCTTCGTCAAGGTAACGCGCTGTCTGGAAGTAGCTGTCAACTGTGTTATCGCCAGTTGTCGCTTTTTTAAGAGACGCGTCTTTTTCATCCAGGTTAAACGGATAATGGTTTGTCAAAGTAATCAAATGCGCGTAAAACGGCTGTTTAAGAGACTCAAGCTTTGGAATCGATTCTGTAAAGAACGGCTTATCCTTAAGTCCCATGTTAATCACATTTTCATCTGACATATCATACGTGCTTGCGTCGAAGAACTTGTCATATCCGATATGTTTGTAAATCTGGTCACGGTTCCAGAACGATTTGTAATCACCATGCAGGACGGCGCTTGTATAGCCTTCCTTCTGGTCTAAAATCGCAGGAAGCGATTGGTAAGTGTTTTCGCCTTTCGTCACAAACGCGGAGCCTTCAGGAAGACCGAAGATCGAGTTATCCATTGTCAGCTCGGCATCAGATGTTTTTCCCTGGCCTGTCTGATGGAAGAAGTTATCAAAATACGTCACATCTTCCCCGCCGTGCGCAAGTTTATTTAAGAAAGGCGTCACCTCTTCACCGTTTAGCTTGTAGTCAATCAGGAATGACTGGAAGCTTTCGAGGTGAATTTTAATGATATTTTTGCCTTTGGCAGAGCCGAAGTACTCGGCGTTTGGTTTCGCATAATGAGACGTCGTGTAATTCTCGACGCTTGTTAAATCATCGCTGCTTGCATAGGCCCGTTGCGTTTCTGTTTGAGCCGTCTGCACACCGTCATAAATGGTGTAGTTGTAAAGACCTAAATACTTCACGATATAATTGCGGTCAAACGTTCTTGTCAGCAGCTGCGGACGGTCTTTTTCCGCATAGTGCAGGTTGATGAAAAACAGTGCGATCCCAGAAAGGATCACTAAAGACGCAAAGCGTTTTTTCATTTTGTATTCTTTTAATTCAGGTCTCCAGATCAATACCGCAATCAAAATGATAATATCTAAGAAATAGAAAATATCATGACCGGCCATGATACTGAAAATCCCGTCTCCCATGTTTCCAACGTTTCCGGACTGTTTAATGTTCGGGAACGTCAAGAAATCGTCAAAGAAACGATAGAATAAAATATTTGCATATAACACAAATGTCATCAAGAAATCGATAATCAGCATAATAATGGCTGATTTACGCCCTTTCGCCAGCAAAGCCAGTCCTAAAAAGAAGACGGCGCTTGAGAATGGGTTAAATATCAGGAGGATCTCCTGAGTTGTGCCTTTTACCCCAAGATTAAACTCAGTCTTGTAGGATAAATACGTTTTTGCCCAAAACAGTATAACAGCCAGCACAAAAAAGCTAAGTTTGTAAGAAAAAAGTTTCTTCATGGCAACCTCTACTTTCTTAAACACTTTAAGTTCTTCATTCATATTTACCTGCTCTTTATATCCTGCCTTCCAATTCCTTCTTTCCAAACAAAATCAAGGCATCACACAACAAGAAATACACCGCGGCAAGCCGGAATATTTATGTTTCGCACCATATCATTTTTATTACAACCATTTGGAAACCAATCACTGGACGAAAGAAACCTTCATTTCGTTTCACATTTTTTTCTTGGAAATAAAAAAAGGATTTCTTTTGTCATGTGTGCCTTTGAAAAAAGAAATAGATACCGAGTATAAGAATAACATAAACTAGCAAAAACGAAAAATAGGTTTTGCAGACAGCCCGCCCTTCCGGCGGACTGAAGTTATTGTATGCATCAATGTTTAGCGCGATCACCATTTTTTCTAAAGGACAAAAAAGACTGGATGTCTCCAGTCTTCTTTATCTATATCCCTGCCCAGACATCCTTAGCGTACATACCGGTATCCTGCAGATGTCTCAGCCAGTTTTGCGCTTCTTGCTCCCCGGTGCCATGAACAGACTGATACGCCTTTTGCAGTGCCGCCTCCACATCCGGGGCCATTTTGCTGCCGTCACCGCATACATAAAGCCTGCCTCCGTGGTCAAGGATCGATATTAACGTTTCTGCATGGTCAGCCATGACATGCTGGACATACGTTTTCGGCATGCCTTCTTTGCGGGAAAAGGCTGTGTGGACAGTGACAATTCCGTCTCTTTTAAAATGCTCAAGCTCATCGCGGTATATAAAATCACGATCGTTTCTGCATCCAAAATAGAGATGAGCTTCACCGAGCGTTTTCCCCTCCCGCTTTAAAACTTCGCGGGCTTGAAGGAAACCGCGGAATGGCGCGACTCCTGTGCCTGGTCCGACCATAATGATTGGCGTTTCAGGGTCTTCTGGAAGCTGAAACCGGGATTCCGGTGTGCGGACAAACATCACGAGATCATCTCCGGCTTGGCGCTCAGCTAAATCATTTGAAGCCACGCCCCTGTATTCGCCACGGCCGCTCCACGCAGGGCCGCGCACGACACCGACTGTGATCGATGCTTGCCGCGGATTCACTCTTGGAGAGCTTGAAATTGAATAATATCTCGGTTTTAACGGCCGTAAAAGCTCTAAAAATCGTTCAAACGGCATGTCGCACGCTTCATACTTTTCAAGCAGATCCAGCATGGAAATTCGTTTTTTCAATATTTGCTCCTGATAAACACCCTCTGCTGACAGTTCTTCTAATTCGCGCCTATGCGGCGGACACTCTGTAAATGCCGCCAGTTCACGTATTTGCGCTCTTGTGGCTGCTTCCTGCACCTCGACGCTGTAGCTGAGAAGATCATGCAGGCTGACAGGACGGCCCAATGGCAGATGCCCCGCACTGCGGCCGCTTGCCGACAATGTCACTTGGTCGGTTCCCTTCAGGCCGAATCTGTGGAGAATCCGGCTGACATTGGTTTGGCTGTTTTTTGGCAATACGCCAAGATGGTCGCCCTCTTGATATTCAACATCCGGCGGCAATGCAATTTCGATATGGCGAGTGCTTCGATCGCTGTCTGCGGACTGGAGTTCACGATTTTCGGCAATGGATGCGTGAGAGGCTTCGTACGATCTAGCGAGCGGAGACTCGCCCAGCCCTCTGACAAACTGAAGGCTCAGCGTGCTTCGTTCCTTATCAGCGTTTTCATTAAGCTCAAGTCCGAATGCTTTGATGGCGTCCGCCCACATGCTTTTTTTCCACTCGTCAAACTGCCCTTCAAAATCACCGCTGACATCTCCTTCCCCGCGCCCAGAAAACCGAGTCGCGCCTTTTTCTGCAAGCTGCTCATCAATGAATCTCGGCACGTATTGATACGTGCTCGCCCAGTTGTGGTCGCCGCAGCCAAATACCGCGTAATGGACGCCCTCAAGCTCACCCGGTTTGATTTCTTGAAGCCACTGCACGAACTGTCCGGCATTGCTTGGCGGTTTTCCATTATAAGACGAGGTCACAATGACAACCGCTCCCTCTTTCGGCAGCTTTCCAATCCGGTCGTTCAGAGGTGCTGTCTCTGTCCTTACGCCGTGAAGACTGGCAGTATCAGCAAGCTCCCGGGCGACGCCTTCTGCAGTGCCAGTATCTGAGCCGTACAGCACGAGAAGCGGGCGGTTGTTAAGACCGATGACCGATGCACCCTTTGCTTCCATTTTCTCCTTTTGCTCATCAGGCGCGGCTTTTTCAGCTGCCTGGACGTCCGCATGAATGGCTTCCTGATGACGGCTTTGAACCCTAATGTGAAAATCGCCCGGCTTAAGTGTTAAGGTTTGTTTGATATCAAGCTCATAATTCTCATGATCAATCAGTGTGAAATATTTTAAAATCATCCCCAGCACAAGTGTGGCTTCATGAAGGGCAAACTGCATGCCGATACAGGCCCGTTGTCCATTTCCGAATGGTTTGTACGCATGATGAGGCACTTGGTCCTGATGCTCGAACCGTTCCGGCCGGAATTCCTCGGCGTCCTTTCCCCAAGCGTCTCGATCACGATGAAGCTGCGGAATCAGCACAGAAATTCTGTCTTTCGTCGTGATCGGAAATTTCCCGCCAATGACTGTGTCTTCTTTTGGATAAAGGCTGAAAGCCGGAGCTGTCGGCCATAAGCGCAGTGATTCATTTAAAATCATCCGTATGTATTTAAGCTCCAGCACTTGTTTATAGGTCGGCGCTGCATCTGTCAGCACCCGATCGACCTCTTCATACGCCTTTTTCAGTTTGTCAGGATGCTTCAATAAAAAGTAGGTCGCAAAGGAAAGCAGGCCGCTCGTTGTTTCATGGCCGGCAATCAAAAACGTAATAATTTGAAAGCGGATATTTTCGTCGTCGAGCTTTTCACCCGTTTCCGGATCTTCCACATTCAGCATGCGGGCAAGCAAATCTTTTTCATCCTGGTCTCCATTCGCCCTGCGCTCTGCAATAATGCTGTCGACTAAAGAAAACATCGTTTGAATATCATGGCGGAATTGCCGCTTTGTTCTGACCATAAGCTTATCTTGAACATCAAGCCGCTGCATTTGATGCATCGCTTCATCAAGCGCCCGCACCATGCTGTTGATAAACGGGTGGGGCGTTTCTCTGTAGTAACTGTTAAAGCGGTAGTTAAACCCGCATAGCCCAATGGTGTCAAGCGTCAGCCTCGTCATATCCCCCGGGACATCAACTGCTTCATTCGGATTAAGCCTGGCCCATTTTTGAATAAGCTGAACAGCGATATCGACCATTTTTTCATGATAGTCCTTCATGGCCCGCTGGCTGAACGTCGGCATCAGAATGTTGTGCGCTTTTCTCCAGTTAGGCTCATGCGTCCAGCTCGTAAACAATCCATCACCGGAAAACGCGCGGACCTTCTCCAAGGCGCCTTCAATGCTTTTATCAAACCGTTCTTCATCACAAACCTCTTTCACCAATTCGTGGCCGGACACTACAATGGTCGTGCCCGCGGGTGTATGAATTTGAAAAATCGGGCCCTGTTCTTCCGCCAGTTTGATCAGCGAAAGTGTCGGCTTGTCTTTATCGATTAAAGGCAAATTGCCGAGCGGCCCAAACGTCTTCGGCTGAGGAATCGGGCTTGTTTCCTTCATCGAACCATTCCTTTCCGTATGAGATGCCTTCTATTTGACTACATTTCCCTTTCGTGGTCATGATTATTCCGTTCTCCCAATTGACGCATGATTGCTGTTTTTTCTATACTTGAGAAGCTGTACAATACGCGAATAAGGTGAGTTTATATATGGATTTTGAAATTCGGTTTTTATCCTTTTATGTCATACAGGTGGAAGGCAAAGATGAGCAGGCGAACAAGCAGTTCAAGCACTTCCAGACCCTTGATACGGGCGAATTTGAAGAAAGCGAGCTGAAGGACTTTCTCGACGGGGAACTGAAAAAAATCGTCAAACGGAAAGCAGACCGCCATCCGCAGTCCGAGCAGGTGCCGACGAAAATCGGCCATTTTATCGTCGAGCCCGGCCACGAGCTTGATTCCAACCCAAACTACAACATGTTCAACCGTGCGCGTCTGGCGGAAACAAAAGAAGACTTCAATGAGCTGAGTGAGCAGTTCGTCCGCACGTACCTCGACACAAGCGCGGTCCGCGGCGGTGTGTTTCTCGTCGCTTCGGCCGTGCCGAGAAAATACTTTGACGAGTCATTTGTCTTCATTATGAAATGTGACTTTGAGCCGAAGGTCGCCCGCATCTCTGACGCGTCTTCTCTCATTAAAAAAGTCGAAATGGCGATCACGACAAAAAACATGAAAAGCATCCAATACCCGTACATGCCAGAGGAAGGAATGGTCGAAGAAGGTGAGCTAAAAATCCATCAGGCCTCGCACGCCCGCTATTTTGAGGACTTTCTGAAATTCGTCGAGTACGGCGAATCGATGCCGGAAATCATGAAAAATCAGGTCATGAACATGGTACAGGAGCACGTCTACGAGACATTTGAAGACAACAGCGAAGAGCTCAAGCAGTTCGAGCACGACATTGAAATTTGGGAAGCAAGCGAAAAGCGGGAAATCCAAGAGCGCCTCGACACCCATCAAGTCATCGAAGCCTCCGCCCAAATCATCGAGCACACGCCAGAGGCCCAGCTGAAAATGAAAGTCGGAGAAACAGAGATTAAGGGATTGCTAGCGGATTTTGGCGATTCTATTCATCTCGCAAAAGTAAACGGGCGCTATGTCGCGCTGATTGAAGCCGAGACGATTTCGTTTGAGAAAGGCAGTTCACCGGTGGAGTTTTATAAGCCTGAGGGGCTGCATGAGGTGATTGAGCGGATAAGGAATAAAACAGAGCAAGACTAAAAAGTCCAGAAATCATTTTCTGGACTTTTCCTATTTAATACCCTTCCCTCAACACCGCATAGCACTCCCCAATCAGTTCTTCCGCTCCCGGCTCTCCTTTCAGCCCGCGGCGGACGATTTCCGATGATAGGTTCTGGACTTTGAGCGCTCGTGGGGCTCTTCTTTTGTAGTATGCCTGTAATGCTGTTTCGTGGTCGGCGTGGTTTTGGAGTTCTTCGGCGAGGACGATGGCATCCTCGATCGCCATTGCCGCTCCTTGCGCCAAGGTCGGCGCGCCAGCGTGGGCAGCGTCTCCTCCGATGACAACGCGGCCTTTATGCCATGGCTCCTGCACGGCGACCTGCTCCAGTTTGTTAAAGATGACAGGATGCTGTTTTGACATGTGCTTTGTGACAAAATCCAGCCCCCGAAAACCAGAAAGAATCTCTTTTACTCTATCAAACCGGGTATCTTCCTCATCCCAGTAATCGCTCGTGCAAGGCTGGAGGACGAAGACATAGCCAGCGTGTTCTGCCAATGGCACCACCCCAATTTGTGTGTCTCCGCTTCTATACATGAATGTTGCGTCCTCGAATGTGTAATCAGGAAGTTCGATATAAAAGCGCCACGCCCCCATGCCGAGATGCTCTTTTTCCGTCTCCTTTTGCAGCATTATATCGCGAACAACGGAGTGAATGCCGTCAAAGCCCGCCAGAATGTCAGCCTGCATCTTTTCCCCATCTTCACATACGGCAGTGACCGATTCAGCTGTTTCTTCATAAGCGACAACCTTTTTCCCCCACTTGATGTCTACACCCACTGCCTCGGCATGCTTCATGAGAATGTCATTTAACGTTTTGCGCAGGATATTATTGCGTCCCGGAAGTGAATCGTCTAAAAAGGATTCACTGACTTGAAACAGCAAATTCCCCTGTGCATCAAACGTTTTAAACCACTCTGTTTGAAAGCCATGCTTACAGCACTCCTCGAACACGCCCGATTCTTTCAAGACGGCCATTGCGTTTTGCGGCTGAAGAATTCCCGCACCTGTTTTTCGGTTTTCTGAAGCCGCTTCACATAAGGTGACGGAAAACCCTGCCTTACGGAGAGAAATGGCCGCTGACAAGCCGCCGATGCCGCCTCCTGCAATTAACATATGTTTCATATCAATAACCACCTTTTCAGCTCTATATGTATTAGTTAGTCGCCTAACTATATTACCTTACTATGTCCCAAGAAAATCTGTCAATCATCTCCAAGCCAAGTTGCGTTATGGTTTTCCCTCCTTTATAATCGTGTCACAACGAATGTACGGGAGCTACTTGCGATGGAATTAAAACATTTACCGAAATATAAGCATATAACAGAGCACGCCGAAACGTATGCCAATATTGACGCCGGCTCTCTTGAATTGTTTTTATCTCTATTTGATATTTCAAAAAAAATGAATCATGTGATGGAGCATTACTTTGCTGGCCGAGGGCTTTCAGAAGGAAAATTCAAAATCCTGATGCTGCTCTTTGATGCCAAGGATCATAGGTTAAGTCCGACAGAGCTTGCCAAGCGGTCAAATGTCACGAAAGCAACAATTACAGGCCTGCTGGACGGGCTGGCGAGAGACGGTTTTGTCAGCCGCAGGCATCACACAGAGGATAAACGAAAAATCAGCATTGAACTGACAACGGAAGGCAAAGCACGCCTTGAGCAATTTCTGCCCGGCCATTTCAGCAAAATATCCGCTGTCATGGAAAACTACAGCGACGAGGAAAAAGACATGTTCGTGAAGATGCTTGGTGATCTTTTTGAAAGGCTGAGCGTATTTAAAGACTAAAAAACCCGTCCGACCAGGACAGGCTAAAGCGTCTTTTCTTCTGAAGCCGGATACGCATCCGGCTGTTTTTTCTTTATGACCGTAACAAATATGCCGCCGATGACACATACAATGCCAATCAAATGCACAAGCTCAAACGGCTCCTTTAATATCACGCCTGACAAAATGACAGCAGAGACCGGAAGAAAGGATGTGAAAATGCCAGACACCCCAGCCGGCACCTTCGTCACCCCGCTATACCATAAGTAAAACGCCAAAACAGTGACAAAAAGCGCGTAATACAGCACATACGACCAATCCAAAACAGTCGGCACGCTGAAATCAAATGAAGAGGCCTCAAACAAAGCAAACGGGAGAAAAAACAGGAAACCGAAGAGTGATACGAAGGTCGAAATCGCCAGTGCCGAAACATGCGGAGATAGCAGCTTGGCCATCAATGTAAACAACGCTTCGCCAATGACTGCAGCAATGATCAGCATGTTCCCGAATAAGGCGTGCGGCGTCCCGTCTTGGCTCCCCGCTCCAAACAGATTAATCGCCATTACGCCGCAAACCGCCAGCAAAATGCCGATCAGCGTCTTTTTCTCAATTTTTTCTCTCAGCAGGAAAAAGGATAAAATACCGATCACCATGGGGGTTGTGCTTGTCAAAATGCCGCTTTCCGTTCCCGTAGTATATTGAACCCCATACAGCAGGCAAATACTGAACAAAAACACGCCTGTAAATGATTGCACCAGCAAAACGAGCACATCTTTTTTCGTTAAAGCCGGAAACCCTTTTTCAATGCAAAACAGCAGCGTGAGCAATACGACAGAAGCCAGCAAAAAACGCAGTCCCGAGGATAGAAAGACAGGAATACGCTCAACCATGAGTTTTCCTACGACGACAGAGCTGCCGACGATTGCCATGGCCGTTCCCAGGGAAATATATGCGCTTAATTGATTTTTCATCATACTCCACCTAACATTTTTGTTAAACATAGCATGTAAAATTAGTTTGTTACAGGTCCAATTCACAAGAAACTAATAGATCCATTTAAAAGCCAGCTCCTTGTGATTCGTATCATCTTAAAGTGGAATTTTGCTTTTTAATTTGGGAGAAGCTGCTTCCCCTTTCTTTTCTTTACTGGGCTGCCGATGACATAAACATGGTCTTGATGAATACCATCAGTCAAGTTTCTTGTATCAAGAAGGGCCTTTGCTGAAGATGTCAGCAGATCCGGATCGTACATAGAATGTGGTGTTAATAGCACCACACAGTCATATTCAGCAAATTGGCTGTAATGAAGCGGCCTGTTATCCATTTTAGCTCCATTCCGGTCAAAAATATTCTCACAAAACGGTTCATTCACACTGACCTTTGCACCCATTTCTGTTAACAACTCATATACATCTAGACTCGGTGATTCTCTGCAATCACTTACATTCGGCTTATATGCCATCCCCAGCAGCAAAATAGAAGCGCCATTCAGGCATTTTTTCTCTTCGTTCAAGATTTCGCTGATTTTACTTACAATGTGCTGAGGCATTTGTTTATTGATTTCCTGCGCTGTTTCAATAAAACGGCTGTAAAAATTTTCTCCTCTTGCTTTCCAGGACAGATACATCGGATCAAGCGGAATACAGTGCCCTCCGATCCCCGGGCCGGGATAAAACGGCATAAACCCGAATGGCTTTGTAGAGGCCGCCTTTATAACCTCCCATATATTCACTTCAAGCTTCTCACACATCAGTGCCATTTCATTGATAAAAGCGATATTAATGCTTCGGAATGTGTTTTCCAGCAGCTTTGACATTTCGGCAACTCGCGGGGAAGAAACCGGAAACACGGTATCAATAATGTGGCTGTACAGTAATTGTCCCCGTTCCAGACATTTCGGCGTAATTCCTCCGATTACCTTTGTTGTATTTTTGATTGTAAAACTTAGGTTACCTGGATCAATTCTTTCAGGCGAGAAGCAAATGTAGATGTCCTCTCCAACAATGAAGCCTTCTTCCGTTACGGATTGATGAATAATTTCTTCGGTTGTTCCCGGATAGGTTGTGGATTCTAATATAATGAGGCTGCCTTTTTTCAATCGTTTTTTGACATGGTTCATCACATTGACAATATATGAAATGTCAGGCTGCTGGTTTTGATCAAGCGGAGTCGGTACGCATATGATCATTACATCAAGCTTGTTAACCTCTTCATAGTGATCTACAGCTTTTAACCGGCCGTCTGCTACGACCTTTTCAAGGTCAATACCGTCTATATAATTGATTCCTTGATTGATGAGTTTCACTTTTTCCGAATCACTGTCAATTCCCATGACAGAAAAACCGTTTTCAGCGTAAGCAGTAGCTAGCGGAAGCCCTACATATCCAAGACCAGCAATGCCGATTGAGGCTTGCTTGTGCTTGATTTTTTCCAACATTTCCATTTCGCATCCCTCCTAAAATAAATGAGTTAAATCATTGCACAATCTTCATATAAAGTGGTTAAAATACGGATTGTCTCGTTAACAGCCTGGATCACATCTATGTCACGAACTCCTTCTACACGGCACCCCATAATGCGAATCTTGGCAGATTGATCCGTTATTTTTTGATAATCGCTGTCTCTATAGCAAAATTGGGATAGGATTCTGCTGTCATCCCTTATCACAAGACTGCCTGTTGACAGGCGAATTTCATTGTCAGAATTCACCGGTAAAAATGATTCACCGGCAGAGCTGACATCCAGTCTCATCTCACCATTGATCTTATCCAAGTCAAATGCTCCCAACGGAATCAAGCTTTGCACCGCAGCCACGTTCAAAACGTCGACAATAGGATTAATTTTCGGATATTTAACTAATTGATCTTTCAGTAAAAATCGCTGAATCATATTTTGAACGGACGGAGGTGTTTTTTTCGTCTGAAGTCCGATTGATTCAAAAAAAGCATTGTATGCTTTGATTACATCCGTTTGTTTTACATCCTGCTTTGTCTTCCCCCGCCACTGTGCATGTTCTTTCTTCCAAAGCACTTTCATGACTTCTTCCGTCTCTCTTTTGAGATTGCCTACCTGAATGTCAGCAGCAAAAATAATTAGATTCGGAAAAGCGGTTCGTACATCTTCTGTTATACGAATCTGGAATACTGGCTCCTTATTCATATTGTTCGATATCCCGAACTCACAAAACGGATTTCTTCTTCTACAGACAGATCAATATCAGTTGCTGACAGCAGAAGATCCGTCTGAATGATAATGTTATAGTGATTCGGAAAATGACAAGCATCAAATCCGGCAACAACGCCAAGATACGTTTCATTGATATACACACGATCACCCTTCTGTATGACCCCGCCTGTGTCCATCTCAGCAAATCCTAAGAAACCGATCCTTCCTACTAGCTGTCCGGGTTCATATGCTTTCTGATCAGTTGTCACAATTTCATGAATCTCTTTTTCTCTGATACATCTAGTTTGAAAGTTTTCTAAAACCATGTTTCGTTTATCCTGTTTATGAAATAAAAGTTTCACAAACCGTCCGGTTACGGTCCGTTTTATAGCTGCAATCTTCATTGTTTAGCTCCCTTATAAGGTTACTCTTCCAAAGCTGTACGCTTCTTGTACAAGCCGGACAGCATCTTGACCGCTTTCTCCGAAGCAATTTCCGGCAGCGATGCTGGCTTTGAAATCTTTTAAAATTTCTTCATACTCATGATAGAGAGAGGATTTAAACACTTCAAAATCTTTCAGCATATCAATATGAATCGTTGTACCGTCTTGCAGCGTAATATCAACATCTTTTCTTTCTCCATGAGGAAATTCCCAATCAAGCTCCACTTGTGCCTGTACGCCGTCACCATTTTTCAATTGAATAACAGCTTGTACATCAATGTCATTCGCATTGTTCCAAATTTGTGCACCTGTTACATCAAGCTTGCCCAAGAAATAAGATAGCGTATCAAATACGTTCGGTCCGTTATCAGCAACACATCCACCTCCGCATTGGTCCGGTTCGAGATACCAGCTGTCACTTCCGGCGTGTTCTTTAATATTTTCTAAATAACGGGCTTTTACGCTTTTGATTTGTGATAGGTTTATTTTTTTCATCTCATTTAGAAAATTGATATTGTACCGTCTGTGGAATGCTGTAAAAAGTGTCTTCTGTACTTGTTGAGAACGTTCAGCCAGACGGTCAGCATCTTTCAGTTCAATTGTTAGCGGTTTTTCACAACAAATATGATGACCGCATTCCAATGCATAGCGGCAAATGTCATAATGCATGTGATTCGGAACATTAATGACAACACCGTCAATATCGGCCTTTTCTAAAAACGTTCGGTAATCTGTGTAGTGCTCCGCCTCAGGAAAAGGACTCATTTTTTCTTTTTGTATATCGCATACCGCTGACAGTGTAAATGAGTCTAACTGTTTAATGGCCTCTACATAATATTTTGATATGACGCCCAATCCAATGATCCCGATTTTCATAATGTTATCCCCCAATTTATTAAGAATAGACTTTTGAAGCCTGTGCATATTCTGGTATGCTGATTCCCGCCTGTTTCGATAAGTTGGTTAAAGAACCAAATATCACTTCATCCACTGTAATGTTCTCCTTCTTCCTCACCCCTTCAAGATAACCCGGATAAATGACTTGATCCGCTGTTTGTGTTGTCGGACAAGCCATTAGCGTGCTTAGCATTTGTTCCATACGGTGTTTGAATTGTGAGATTGGAACGAATGCATCTATATTAATTGTCATAAAGAAATGGCCGACATTGTAGTCATTCTCTCCAGCCCCTTTTTCCGACAATACACCGGAATGAGGACCGATATCCGCCCCCGAAAGCAGTCCGCATAAAATATCTACTAAAATCGATAAGCCGTATCCCTTGTTTCCTCCCATTTCCGGTCTCCCGCCAAGGAACTGGATAAACCCTTGTCCATTAAGGTAGTCATGCGGATTTGTTGTCGTTTGGCCTTCCTTGTTGATCAGCCATCCCTCAGGAATAGACCGCCCCTGTCTCGCTGCTTCTTTTATTTTTCCAGTAGCTGCAACAGTCGTACTCATATCTAATAAGAATGGCGGCAGTTCTTGTGAAGGTGCGCTTACACTGATGGGGTTTGTACCAAGCATATTTACCGTCCCGCCCATCGGCGGAGCCACTCCTTGTGAGCCTAAATTGGTCATAGAAAAACCTAGCATATTTTCTTGTAATGCTTTATGGCTGTAATAGCCTGCACTACCGAAGTGAGAGCTGTTTCTGACGGTTACGATCCCGACGCCGAACATTTTCGCTTTTTCAATTGCGATTTTCATCGCCGTATCACCAACGACGAGCCCAATGCCGTGCTGAGCGTCTAAAACCGAAATCGCCTGATGGTCGATGACATGCTGCACTTCGGCTTTAGGATTCATATCGCCGTTTTGAATTTTTGTTAAGTAAATTTTCTCCAAGTTTGCGATTCCGTGTGTTGAGAATCCGTTTAAATCGGCGTATGCCAGTACTTTAGCAGCAGTTTCAGCATGATCGTCTCGCAAACCGTGATGAATAAAAGTATTTTTGACAAACTCAGATAACTGATCTTCTTTAAATGTATAAAAGTTCATTTGAGCACCCGTTTCTTTGTTTTCTCATTAACATGTAAAATCAGATTTTTGATGTCCATGCTGAACTTCTCCAATTCAGCCTTTTCGATATATTCATTTTTTCCATGTGCATTATTGATTTCCAGGCTGCCTGGTCCATATACAACAGTATACATTCCGTCACCTTGCGCCCACATTGCATCACAAGTAAACGCTTTTGATTGCATATGACCGGGAAGCAGCTTCAAGCCAGATTCCTCGAGTAAAGCTCTTTTTGCTTCATTCTTATTATTTAATACTGGGAGTTCCTTCTTTACCCACGTTAAGGTACATATACTGTCTATTTCTCTCACAGTTTTTGCAGCATCAGGAACATCGGCAAATTGCAAAACAAAGGCTTTCATCGCTTCGGAATAGCTATCTTCTACAAGCTTTTCAATTAAATTGTGCTGCTCCATTGAAGAGTAGGCGAAATTCCACTTAAGAACCCCTGATCCATACACCTTGTTATGCATGCGGCCTGTATGCAAACCGGAAAGGCACATTTTTGCATCCGTATTGTTTAAGCGCTTTGATAGCGCCTTCGTCATAAACTGAGCGAGGAATCCTAAAACCAAGGTGGCATTATGACCTACAGCAGGGGCATCGTCGGTTGAATCGTTTCCATCAACAGTGATTTGTGCGGTCATTGACGTTGTAGAATGATCGAAAAATAAACGCTCCGTTGGTTCTATAAATACATTCAGCGCGCCAACGTATCCTCTTTCACAAAGAAGCTTTGTCCCATACACTCCCATTGCACCTCCCTCTTCTCCGGAGACAGCCTGGATGATCACCTTCATATTTCCGGTAAGCGAGGGTGCTTCCTCAAGAGCCGCTTGCAGTCCCGCCAACAGAGCAACTGCCGGTCCCTTCATGTCAACGGCTCCCCGGCCAAAAAAGCTCTCATTTCGATAGCTTGTCATTCCGTATCCTTCAACTGTATCGATATGAAAATTGAACATAATGGTTGCTTCTCGTTCATGTGAATACCCCAGTTCCATAACCAGATTGGGCTGCGAGCTTAAAAAAGCATCGCCCATTTTTGCATACATCTCTTTTACAGCCCCCGGTATTTCAGATCTGAGAATATCTTCTTCCATCGGAGGAGCAAAATAAACCGGTTTAAACCCTAAGTGTGAAGCAGCTTCTGCATAACGTTTCAACGCGTATTCATGGTGTCCGGCAACTCCTGTTTCCATCGGAGTTGTCGTGTCGATATTCAGCAAATCCGTCAATAAATTAACATAATATTCAGTGAATAATTCAGCCATTGTGTACTCCTGTTTTCATGATCGACCTGACCAATTGTTCCGTTTCTCTTCCATATCTAATATATGAAGCAAAGTGATCGTTCTCATTCCCCGGAACTTCACCAAGATGAGGAATCAGATGAATATGCGGTTCAATCGATATGACACCTTTATAATTCAGATCTGCTAAATAAGCCAAACACTCCGCCGCTTTCGATTCACCGGCTCCTGGGAAGGTAAAATGGATGTTTTGACCATCACTCAAGCTGTCTTTCATATGAACATACTCCACATAAGGATAAACAGCCTTTAAAAAGGATAAGCTGTCATAGCCGTAAGTGATGCCGTTTCCGATATCAAACAATAGCCTTAATGCTTGGCTGTTTATGGATGTGATTAATTCAATTGTATTCTCTGCACTTTGTCCGCCCCAGCCGGCACAGTTCTCATGCAGCAAAATAATGTCTTCCTGCTCCGCTAATGTTGTCAGCTCTTTGACGCGAGCGATTACTTTTTCCTTCCATTCCTGTGGCTCTAATCCGTCATTTGGATAAGACATAATCCGAACGTAACGTGTTTTCAGACGGTGCATGCGTTCAGCTATTCTTTTTAGTTCTTCTTTTTCAGTTTCCTTATCGAATGTAATTGGCCTTTCCCAATTTCCCACTTTTGAAGAAAAAGCGGTTACTTTCATTTCATGCGACTGTATCAAAGAAACCACATCATTGAAGGCAGCCTCGTCAAGTTCAGCAATAGATAAACCTTGAATAGACCGGAGCTCAATGCTTTGCCACCCCAGCATTTGATGAGCTTTAATCTGCATATCAAGCGTTTGGGCAGCTTCATCCGCTATCCCGCTAAGACTGATGTTGCTTAGCCGCATAAAATTCATTCACCCTTTCTGTGATCTGTCGCACGTCGGTATGTCTCATCTCAGGATACAAAGGAAACGCTAAGCTCTTTCTTGCGAATTGCTCCGCATTTGGGAAATCTCCTGGCTGATGACCCAAATGCTGATAAGCTTTTTGCTCATGAATGGCAAGAGGATAAAAAACAACAGTCTCAATGCCTTTCTCTTCTAAAAATGACTGAAGCTCATCACGGTATTCAGCTTGTACAAGATATGTGTAGTATACTCGCTGATACTCCGTTTTTGGTGGCAAGGATACATAAGTTGCGGAAGGTGCCAGCTCTTTATGATACAGTTCCGCAAGTTCACCTCGTTTTTCTATGATTTGCTCCAACTGTTCCAGCCGCTGTGAAATAAAGTCGGCTACTAGTTCATCCATTCGATAGTTATAGCCTATTAAAGTGTGATAAAACCGTTTGCCTTCTTCTTGACCATGGTTTCTCAGCATTTTGCATCTTGCTGCTAATTCATCATCCTTGGTGACAATCATGCCCCCGTCACCAATCCCCCCGATCGGTTTTGCAGGGAAAAACGAGTACAGGCCGATGTCACCCAATAGCCCCGCTGATACGCCATCTATAGTTCCCCCGAGCGCGACAGCACTATCTTCGACCAAAAACAGTCCATGCTCATCTGCAATGTCTCTCAATCTTTTCATATCAGCCATGACAGAGAATAAATGTGCAGCAATGATGACGCGGGACGAAGGTGTTATTTTTCGCTTAACATCATCAGGATCAATCATTCCTGTTTCCTTATCGATATCGACAAAAATCGGGTTTCCGCCGAGAACAGAAATACAGCTCGCTGTCGCGATAAAGGAGAATGCCGGCGTCAGGACGTCCACACCGGGTTTGACACCAAGTGCTTTCAATATGATGATCAAGGCAGAAGTGCCGTTCGATACTGCTGTTGCATAAGGAGCACCTGTATATCCTTTTATTTTTTCTTCAAGGCGAGCGACCTTTTCCTTTAAAATAAACTGATCTTTCAATCCCGCTTCGTAAACGATAGATTTTATTCTTTCTTTCTCATTTTTATATCTCAACTGATAGTTTTGATATGGCTGTATCATAAGCTGCCTCCACCCTCGTAAAAGTCTGTTATAACATCACACACATAATCAAGCTCATCTTCGGTTAAATCTGGGTATAGCGGAAGGCCTAACGCACGAGTTGACGCTCTCTCAGCATGCGGGAAGTCTCCATGTGTATAATTGAGATATTGAAAGCATGGCTGCAGATGAAGCGGATACGGATAATAAGCCTCTGTTTCTATTCCTCTTTTTTGCAAATAAGCTGCAAGTTCATTTCTGTTATCAGCTTCTATTAAATACACATAATAAACATGGACAGCACTATATGGTTTCTCCACAACTGTTGGCGTCGTCACCGTGGGATGAAGCTCTTTCAGTCTTTCATCATATCCTTCTGCCAATTTTTTTCTGCGGACAATATCTTCGTGCAAATATCTTAATTTCTCCTCTAAGACCGCTGCTTGAATATCATCCATTCTGCTGTTATAACCGATGATGTCATGATAATACTCTGTCCCCAGTTTGCCGTGATGCCTAAGTAAACGACAGGTTTTAGCAAACTCATCATCATTGGTTAAAATCATGCCCCCGTCGCCAATTCCGCCCAGCGTTTTTGTTGGGAAAAAGGATAGGACACCCGCCAGACCGTGAAGGCCGGCATGGATACCTTCAGCTTTCATACCAATCGCCTCGGCACTATCTTCCAGCAGAATCAGATTGTGTTTTTCTGCAATTTCTTTCAGCTTTTTGATATCAGCCATTTGTGTAAAAAGATGAACAACCATAATTGCTTTTGTGTTTGGAGTGATTTTTTCTTCAATTTGTTCAGGGCAAATATTGTACGTTTCAGGCTCAATGTCTGTAAACACTGGAGTGGCGCCTACATTCGCAATACTCGAAGCCGAGGCAAAAAAGGAATAGCAAGGTACAATCACCTCATCGCCAGGCTGAATGCCCGCTGCCTTTAAAATGATTTGCAGTGCGTCTGTTGCGTTATTCACTGCTACGGCATGTTTTGCGCCTGTATAATTCTGTATAGCTGCTTCAAAAGAGCGGACAGCACCTCCGTCAATAAATTTACCTTCTGAAATGACTTCGTCCAGTCTCTCTGAGATTAGGCCCCAACGCTTGTGGAAAGAAATTTTCCCAGAGAAAAATGGAATCCTCATGTCTTTCTTTACTGTCATATGACTGCTCCTTTTGTATGTAATTTTATCTCGCTTTTAGCTTTAGCTTCCTCAAGTAATTGGATGATCTTTTGATTGAAATAAATATCACTAACTGGTTTTATTTGAGAGATACCGTGAAAATATTGATAGTATTCAATAAAACATAAACTTAAAGGGTCATCATAAATTAATTCTGAATGAACCATTTCGTTAGCACTGTTATATATAGAAATGTTTGAATAGCTGTCGCTTCCATCAGGCGGAAAATGCCCTAGAAGCGTATATTGCTCGAATTGAATTTTAACGGTTCTTTGTTTAACGAATGATGTTAAATTCGATGCAATATATGTACGGCTACCATTCGCATGCTTAAGAACAGCTTCCGCTCCGCCAAGGCGCATATACCGTTGCTGGCCGATCACCATATCTTTTGTCTCCGAAGCGATGACTTCAGCATCGGCTCCTTGTAAAAAGCACGCAAGCGCCATTTGATGCGGTGCCTCAATATCAAATGCATTGCCATGTGATGAGTTTTCAAGTGTACGGCAAAATCTCGGTTTATCCTGCTGCAGATAGACAGCTTGCAGGTTCCCAAACGTTTTTTGCTCTAAAAATGTTTGAATTTTAGCGGTTAATCGGCTGGACAGCCAATTCGCGACAACGATAACATCAAGCTGATGTTCTTCTACTGATTTGATCAGCGCATCAATCTCACCAACATCATCCGTAAGCGGCTTTTCCACAATCATATGTCTAAACCCGGCCGAAGCAGCTTCCTTAATGATAGAAATATGTGCCGATGGCGGAGTGCAAATATGCAGAACAGCATCCTGACAGATTGATGGCCGAAGTCCAGCCGCCTCTTGAAGACTCCCGCAAAACGCCACATCTTCGAACGATTTGTTTTTAATATACGGATCGATTACGATGACCTGTTGATGAAACAAGTCTTCAGCTTCCTCTGATGCCGCAGCCTTCCGTAAACATCGCAAATGCAGATCTCTTCCCGATCTTCCAAATCCAATGATTATTGGCTGCAGCATGACGCATTCTCTCCTAACCTCACGTTTTGGTAGTACCCGCATTGCCGGATCAGTTCTCTCATTTTATAAAAATCTTTTTTGCCGCCGGTTTCGACACCGCTACTTACATCAATCCCATGGGGTTTAATAGTTTCCAGTGCTTCCGTTATATTGTTCGGCGTCAGCCCTCCGGCCAGTATCACACGCTGCCTGCTGGAAACATCTTTGGCCAACTCCCAATTGAAGGTTTGTCCTGTCCCTCCCTGACTTCCTTTCACATAGCTGTCCAGCAAAAATGAATGCGGTTTATAAAGGCTGAATGCGTGTAAATCCTGTTCACACCGTACTTTAATGGTTTTAATCACGGGACAAATCACCTGTTCACAATATTCAGGCGGCTCTTCACCGTGCAACTGGGCAAATGTCATTCCACAGCTGGCAGTAATTTCATTAACTATCGTTAGATTTTCATTTACAAAAACGCCAACAGCGGATACAAATGGGGGCAGCGTCTGAATGATCTCCCGCGCTTGCTGGGGCGTAACGTACCGTTTACTTTCTGCAGAGAAAACGAACCCAACAGCCTGTGCTCCAGCCGCAACAGCTTCTTCTGCTTCTAGCATCGTTTTGATGCCGCAGATTTTGACTACACTCAACAATCTCACCTCATCTATTCAAATGGACTGATTTTGTACTCTCTTTTAAATTAGATATAAATACGGATACAGCTTGAAGCCGCTCATCCTTGGGTGTTTCTTTTATCAGCCTGATCAGCGCGCTCCCTACAATGGCACCATCAGCAAATGAACTGACTTCTCTGACATGATCCGGTATTGATATGCCAAAACCAATTGCTAAAGGAAGCTTAATTTTTTCCCTGAGATGATTTATAAACTCTGGTAAAGCGATCGGTACCTTATCTCTTTCACCTGTTACACCAAGATCGGAAATACAATAGATAAAACCTGATCCGGCTTTAGAAATAACCTCGATCCGTTCTTCCGTTGTTGTTGGAGCAATGAAGAAAATAATGTCAATATGGTGCTTGCTTGCACAATTAACCCAATATTCGGCCATTTCTGGCGGCAAATCAGGGATGATCAAGGCGTTCACTCCTGCTTCTTCAGCGTCTGCGGCAAACGTTTCAAATTGATAAGCAGAGAATGAATTACAGTAGCCCATCAACGCAATAGGTATTGTATTTCCGCTGGCACGAACAGCTTTTACAGTTTCCAAACATTTTCGAAGAGTAACCCCCTGCTGAAGTGCTATCTGCGCCGCTTCCTGGATGACGGGTCCGTCCGCAAGCGGATCAGAAAATGGAACACCCAATTCAATCATATCGGCTCCAGCCCTACTGATGCACTCAATATAATCTAAGGTTTCATCTAAACGAGGATATCCAACTGGAATATATGGAATCAGCGCTTTTTGCCCTTTCCTCTCCAAATCTTGAAACATCTCTTCAACTTTATGCTGTATCATAAGGAAGCCCCCTCTTTTTGCCTTGTTTCGATAGCCGAAAGCGCCTGTTCCAAGTCTTTATCGCCTCGCCCCGAAAGATTCACCAATATGGTTTTGTCTCCCGTTAATTGTTTAGCAAGTTCCACTGCCTTGGCTACAGCATGAGAAGACTCAAGTGCAGGTATAATTCCTTCTTTTCTGGATAATAGCTGGAATGCATCCAATGCCTGCTGATCGTTAACAGACGTGTATTCCACTCTTCCCGAATCTTTTAAATAACTGTGTTCCGGACCTACTCCGGGATAATCGAGACCGGGTGCTATGCTTTTAGTTTCAAGAATTTGTCCATCGTTATCCTGCAGGACATACGTTTTCATTCCTTGAACGATTCCGCTTTTCCCGACCAGCAATGGCGATGCATGATGTCCGCTCTCAAGACCCGCTCCGCCTGCCTGAACGCCAATCAGTTTCACATCGGATTCCTCAAGAAAAGCGCTAAACATGCCAATTGCATTGCTTCCTCCGCCGACACAGGCAATGACATAATCCGGCAGCCCCCCGATCGCCTGTATCATCTGTTCTTTCGCTTCCTTTCCAATGATCGATTGAAAATGGCGGACAATGGATGGAAAAGGATGTGGTCCTACCGCTGAACCTAACAAATAATGAGTCGTATCTGCGTAAGAAACCCAATCGCGAATCGCTTCATTAATTGCGTCTTTTAACGTTTTTGTCCCGTGATGGACAAGTTTTACATCAGCTCCTAAAAGCTTCATCCGCTGGACATTCATACGCTGTCTCTCCGCATCGTATGCCCCCATATAAATAACGCAATTAAGATTGAGAAAACTACAAACTGTTGCAACAGCCACACCGTGCTGGCCTGCACCTGTTTCGGCAACAATTCTCTCTTTTCCTAATTTTTTGGCCATAAGCGCCTGTCCGAGTGCATTATTAATTTTGTGAGCTCCCGTATGAGTCAAATCTTCTCTTTTCAGGTAAATGGCAGGCCCTTCTTTGGATGCTGTACTGAGCTGCTTTAAATATGTAAGTGGGGTGGGTCTTCCCACAAACTCTCTTAGCAACGCATGATAATCGTCAATAAAAGTACTGTCAGCCATCAGCCTTTCAAAGCTTCTTTCAAATTCATTTAAATTGCTGACAAGTGTTTCAGCTACGTATGCTCCTCCATATTCACCGAATAAACCATTCACATTCGTCTCCCCCTAGCTCAAAAGTTTGTTAATTCCTTCACTTTCTCTTCTACACTGTCAGCCCTTAAAATGGTTTCTCCGACGAGCATCCCGTCAAACCCCAATTCCTGTGCTGCAAGTACATCCTGCCTTGTTAAGATACCGCTTTCACTAACAGCTAGATACTCATCAGGAATTCGTTTTTTCATTACCTTTGATTTCTCCAGATCCACTTCAAAAGTTTGCAGATCACGGTTATTTATCCCGATAATTTTAGCGCCTGCTTCAATGGACTTTGTGACTTCTTCCGGTGTAAACGTCTCTGTAAGTACATCCATATCTAAGTCGTAGGCCAATTGAATAAGCTCTGATAACAGTGTTTGATCTATCGCTCTGACAATGATTAATACAGCGTCTGCTCCGTTTGCTCTCGCTTCATAGATTTGATAGGGATCGACAATAAACTCCTTGTACATAACTGGTATTGTAATATCGGGGTCGTTAGCGACTTTTCTCAAATACTTCGCACTGCCTCCAAAAAACTTTTCATCGATGAGCACCGAAATTGCGCTTGCTCCGCTTTTATCATATGTCCGGGCTAGTTTGAGCGGATCAAAGTCCTTCCGAATCAATCCTTTTGAAGGAGATTTTCTCTTCACTTCGGCGATAAGAGAAATATTCGGTTTTTGGATCGCTTGATAAAAGTCTCTCGTTTTCCTGGCAGTCTGAATCATATTTATTAATTCCGACTCAGGCTTGCATTTTTTCTTTTCTTTCACTTCGGAATACTTGTATTCAATAATTTCGTCTAACATGTTCATGTAGCTGCTCTCCTTCTGTCAAACGCTGACTCTCATTTTTAATAAGGAAGAAATGTTCTTTCACTTTACCTGAGATTAGCAGCTCTCGTGCCAGCTCAGTACCTTGTTTTATACTGTCAGCTTTCCCACCAAGATATAGCGCGGCCCCGGCATTCATAATGCAAAAATCAGTAATGGCCGATTGCTGACAATCTAACACACTGTAAAAAGCCTGGACGCTATCTTCTAAACTATCACAGCTGACCACTTCGGCATTACTCCTGTACACATTAAAATGTTCCGGATGAATGATATATTCCTTCGTTTCTTTGTGATCTATCTCACAAATAGAAGTAGGGGCTGACACACTGATTTCATCAAATCCATCCATACTGCTGACAATTAAAGCTCTTTTCACCCCTGATTCCAGTAATAAGTCTGCGAAAAATGGGATCAGCTTTGGATCGGGCACACCTAACAGCTGTCTTTCAGGCCTTGCCGGACTGCATAAAGGCCCAATTAAATTAAAACAAGTTCGAAAAGTCAGACTCTTCCTGACGGACGCCAGTTTTTTAAGTTTCGGATGAAAGAATTGAGAAAATAAAAAGGTAAAATCAGTTGATTCTAACAGTTGCTGTGATTGTACTGCGGGCAATTCTATATTGAGTCCTAACGCTTCTAATAAATCAGCACTTCCGCATTTGCTGGTAGAAGACCTGTTTCCATTTTTGGCTACGGGTATGCCTGCGGAAGAAGAAATCAGGGAGGCTGTCGTTGATGCATTAAACGAATTGCTGCCGTCACCGCCTGTTCCGCATGTATCAAGTACTTCTTTAGTCCTTTCAAAGGGAATCATTTTGTCCCGTATCGCACGGATAAAACCAATTATCTCATCTTTTGTTTCCCCTTTGAGCGTAAGCGAGGTGAGCAGCGCTCCTATTTGCACTGTACTGTAATCGTCTTCCAATATGTGTTTCATACATTGATAGGCTTCTTCTCTGTTCAGGTGTTTCCCATTGATTATTTTCTTAATATAACGATTAAATGCTGTCACTCCAACACTCCTTTTTCCTTATATTGTTAAACAACCTCTCACTTGCGTAATTAATATATCATGGTAGTATTTACAATTATAGGTCCATTACTAAAAAAATTAACAGTACCATTTTACGTCGAAAATTGTTATAAAATGGATAAAATTTCTTTCTAATAATTTATTTAAAAGAGTATTTTATACAATGAAGGAGTGCGCACTATGCTTTGGATTAAGGTAAATAAAAGCTCAAAAGTACCGCTTACAAGACAGATTTACATCCAAATCAGACAAGAAATCTTATCGGGCCGCCTAAAGGAAGGATGGAAAATCCCTTCAACAAGGGAACTTTCCAAAGAGTTAAAGATATCGAGAAATGTTGTCATTTCGGCCTATGAATTGCTATATGCCGAAGGATACATTGAAAGCCGGCAGGGGGCCGGGAGCTTTATATCCAAAGGTATTTTATTAGATTGTGCAAAACGTAAGAATATAAAAGACCAAAAAACTGCTACTCTCACTAATCCCTGTCATACTGATACAGGGGATATTGTAGATTTCAAAACGGGAATGCCCGACCTGCAATTATTTCCGAGAATTCAATGGCAAAAGGTGTACAGTGAAACAATGAAAAACAGTCCAAAGCAGTTATTCGGGTATGGCAAACCTGAGGGACTGTATGAATTGAGAAAGGCTTTAGCCGATTATCTCTATTTAAAACGAGGAATTTGCTGCTCCAGTGAAAACATCATTATTACAAATGGGGCCGCACAAGGACTTTCTATTTTGTCTCATGCCTTGGTTCATCCTGGTGATTCAATTTGCTTAGAAGATCCTTGTTCAATTGATATTTACCGAATATTCAACCAAAAGAACTGCTCTATGTATTCTCTTGAAGTAGACCAGCTGGGTGCAGTCACCAAACATCTGAAATTCAAAGAAGCCCCAAAGCTGATCTATGTGACGCCATCCCACCAATTTCCACTTGGCGGAACACTGCCGATTCAAAGAAGAATTGAATTAATTCAATACGCGAGGCACCATAACACTTATATTGTAGAAGATGATTATGACAGTGAATTTCGCTATACTAGCCCCGTTATCAGTTCGCTCTATGAACTTGATCCGGACCGTGTGATTTATATTGGCACATTCAGTAAAACATTGTCGCCCGCTCTTCGCATCGGCTATTTGATTTTGCCCGATGAACTGATTGAACAATGCAGAAAAGAAAAATGGTACAGCGACCTGCATTCTTCCCTTTTCGAGCAGAAAGCACTTGCTGAATTTATTTCACAGGGCCACCTTGACCGTCAGATCAGAAAAGCCAATAAGATATATAAGCAAAAAAATAACCTGTTAACAAAAATTCTGAAGAGAGAATTTTCATCCATTTGCATTATGGGGGAAAGCACAGGTCTTCATTTAGCGGTCGACTTTCAGTATGATCATCCGAGTGACAAGTTTCAGCAGGCACTAAAAAAGGAACGGGTTCATATCTATCCGGCAAATGATTATACTAGACGATCTCATAGCCATAATTCAAAATGGTTGCTTGGCTTCGGCCATCTGAGCCTTGAGGAAATTGAAAAGGGTGTAAGAAGAATTAAGCGAGGACTAGACTCAATCATTGTTTAACTGTTACCTGATCACTTGCATTCATAAAGCGCCTATCCAATGACAGGCGCTTTTTCATTAATCATCACTGCTCAAAATGCCGAAGAAGCGGAGCAGGTTGATGAATAAGTTGATAAAGTCAAGGTACAGCGATAATGCCATAACGGGAATCAAGTCTTCCGTAATGTGGCGGTGTTTGATTTGGTTCAAATCATACAAAATGTAAAGGGAAAAGACGATGGTTCCGATCACGGAATACGCCATCATCGCCGCTGAGTTTAACGGGCTGAAAATGTTGAAAATCCCTACCACTGCGAGTGCGAGCACCGCAACCAGCAGAAACGACCACAGGAAGGATAAATCCTTCTTCATTTTTGCGCCGATTGTGCCTAAGACGGCAAAAATGACAAATGTAGAACCAAAGGCTTCGAGCACGACATAGGCGCCGGCGATGGAAGCGTAATGGCTGACGATCGGAAATAAGGTAATGCCGGAAACGAACGCGAATGTATATACAAACGCATACCCGACCGCTTTTCTTCTGCGCATCCAGAAGGCCAGAATAATCATCGCCACTTCAAGAATAGAAAGCGGCAGCATCAAAGCGACAGGAACAAATTGGCCGATAAAAAGGCCGACAGTCGCGATCAGCAATGTGAAGACAAAGACTGTCAAAATGCGTTGCATGATCGATTGCTTACTCTCGTGAACCGTAGCTTGCATGTCAAAAATCCTCCTAAAAAATGATCTTAAAGGTCTATTATATAAAAATTGGATGAAATATGTATATGTTTTAAGGAGAATTTAATGAAAACAAACGCCCTTTACATTATCATTTTGATTCTTTCCTTTTCAGCGAAAAACGGTGCTTTTCTATTTTCTCAATTTGGGTAACCTGAGAATCATGAACCGTAATCTGAACGGTGCCGAAATCGAGTGTTTCCAGCGAGCTGATAATTTTTTCAATCACTTCCGGATCAATCGTTAATTTTGAAACCAAAAGACCTTCCCCCCTGTTGAATAGGTTTTAATTCACAGTATTCTTATAAGAATTATAATATTATGTTTTTTTCGATAAATCAATGGTGATTTCTGTTCAAATCAAAAAGGCATATGATCACCCGGTGACGGACGATCATATGCCTAGAAACTCCCTATTTGTTTTCTTCCAATTCCTCAACAATACAGCGGACACCCATGTTTTCTAATGCCTGCTTCAGCGTGCCATACGTTTCATATTCACTAAAATCAAGCCCCAATTGAATCGATGTTTGGGCCACATCCGGGCGAATCCCTGAAAATACGGCTTTGACGCCTAATAAGAAAAGCGTTTTAGACAGGTTGTACAATTGCTGAGCCACCATGGTATCCACAATCGGAACACCCGAAAGGTCAACGACAAGGCTTGTGATTTTTCTCTCGACACAGCGGACCGGCACTGTTTCTAAAATGACCTGTGCCCGTTTTGTATCAATGGAGCCGATAAGCGGCAATATCCCGATTCCATCGGCAATGGAAATTACCGGACAGCCAAGCTCTGAGATCAGTTCCTGCTGAGATGTGAGCCTCATCAGCATGAATTTTTGGTACTGCTCGGAGAATTCAATAATCAGCTTATCGAACGACTGGTTCACAATGCGGTTCCATCGGTCTGCATCCTCATTTGTCACAATTTCCTGATTCTCTTTTATAAATGTGGCGACTGCGTCCCAGAATGAGATTCTAGAATTGGATATGGCTTCTACGACCTCATGCACTTGAACATCCTGCTCTACCCTGTTTTTCGCAACGTTTTCCGCCCATTTTGTCATGTTTTCTTGAAAATCGGTTTGATCCTCCAGAAATGCGCTTGCGATTGTTATATTGGTAAATGTATGCTGCTCGGTTAAAAGTGTTTTCGTTTCTTCACTTAAATGGCTGGCGGAATATAGCTCGCCTTTTAGCTGGCAACGCAAACTGAACCATTTCTCAGTAATATCCGCAGTGTTGTCTATGATATATTGATATAATAATTGATCGATATTCACGGTCTGTCTCCTTTTTCGTAATAGAAGCACTTTCATTATAAAATGATAAATCGGAATTGTGAATAAGACTAGAGAAAAATCAAATGACTCTGCTCTCTGAGAGCATTCCTGCTTCATATCCTTAGGCGAATGCACCAATAAGAGTCCGCCCGCATAAACTGCAATGTACAGTTTACAATGAGAAAGGACGTTATCACATGTATTATGTTGATCCTTATATGTTTGCGGGGCATTTTTATGAGCCTTGGCCTGCTTTTGAATATGAATACCGATATCCATGGCCTGGCATTGGCAGCGGCGCTGTTCCGGGCTTCGGCGGCGGCTCCGGCCCTGGCATTGGCGGTGGCGCTGTTCCAGGCTTTGGCGGCGGCTCCGGCCCTGGTATTGGCGGTGGCGCTGTTCCAGGCTTTGGCGGCGGCTCCGGCCCTGGTATTGGCAGCGGTGCTAGCCCAGGCTTCGGCGGTGCGCCGCAGGGACCTCCTCCTTCCCAAATACCAGCGAAACCCCCAAAACCGCAGGGTTCTCAAGGAGCCGTTTTGTTAGTTGAACCAATCACCATTCGTCCTTGCCTTTTCCGATTTACCTATGTTTGGTTAACCAATGGCCGCTCCTTTTGGTTTTACCCGATCATCCTTGGCAGAAGGTCTGTCGGCGGCTTTTATTGGGATTCCTCACGGCGCCGCTGGGTTTATTTCGCCTTAGACACAAATCACATCGATGTTGTAAGCTGCTCATTTTAAAAATCAGCCGGTTTCCCGGCTGATTTTTTTATGTTACTTCGGCCGTAAACAGGTTATAGTATTATTATCTTTTCAACTTGGAGGTTTCCCTATGATCAAACAAATTGGCACTGTTGCTGTATATGTCGAGGACCAGCAGAAAGCGAAGCAATTTTGGACAGAGAAGGTAGGCTTTGATATTGCAGCGGACCACCCAATGGGACCTGAAGCAAGCTGGCTGGAGGTTGCGCCAAAAGGGGCCGAGACTCGTTTAGTCATTTACCCGAAAGCCATGATGAAAGGCTCAGAGCAAATGAAGGCTTCTATTGTGTTTGAATGCGAAGACATCTTTGGTACATACGAGAAAATGAAGACAAACGGTGTAGAATTTCTCGGTGAGCCCAATCAAATGGAGTGGGGCACCTTCGTTCAATTTAAGGACGAAGACGGAAATGTGTTTTTATTAAAAGAATAAACTGTTGCGCACGGCGGTTCGATTCCGTCCTGCGCTTTCTTTGACATTGAGAATGAATTTCATTTACAATTATTCATATGTGAGAATGATTGGAGTGAGACAAATGTTTGTACAGTTGAGAAAAATGACGGTTAAAGAAGGCTTTGCAGATAAAGTTATAGAACGTTTCAGCGCTGAAGGAATCATTGAAAAACAAGAAGGTTTAATTGATGTGACAGTGCTTGAGAAAAATGTGCGCCGCGGTGATGAAGAAGTTGTTGTCATGATTCGCTGGGAATCAGAGGATCACTGGAAGCAATGGGAAAAAAGCGATGCGCATATCGCCGGCCATAAAGCAAACAAAGGCAAACCAAAGCCTGACTATCTGATCAGCACTGAAGTGAGCATGTACCATGTACGTGCTGTCAAACAAGGGACATACAATCAATAAAAAGCTTGCGCCTTGCTGCAAGCTTTTTTCTAAGAGTCATGTTGATCTGCTTTGTTCGTACGTTACAGTATACAGCGGCTTATTTTTATGCCATTCTGCAAATAACACGTCCTCTGTCTTATCAATGTTCTTCTTTTTCAATTCTTGTTTCAGCCACTGTTCATCCACACCTGCTTCCTTCAAATTATCCCGCACAATCTCTCCATCTATGATTAACGTGATCGGCAGAGAAACGGACTTCGAAGGAATCTGCAAATCCTTATTTGTCGGTTTGTCAAAGTCTGATTTTGGAAGCACGCTGACCATCCCGTTTGTTTCAAGAATCGCATATTCTACTTCTTGGATCGAAAAACTCCCCGCTTGCCTCAATAGGCTTTGCAGCTGGTTAATGTCTATCTTATTTTTCTTCATTACTTTATATTGAAGCTCTCCTTTGCGGATGACGATATTCGGCTCACCCTCCAAGAACTTTCGCGATGATTTCATTTTTTGCGTGATAAATTCAATAACATAAATCAGCACGCCCCACAGCAGCGAAGCAAAAATGATTTCTTTGATTTTGATATCATGATCGTAGACGGCATTTCCGACCAATTCTCCTAAAATTAAAGCAGAAATAAAGTCAAACGGCGTAATTTGAGAAAATTGGGTTTTCCCGAGAAGCTTTAAGATAATAAATAAAATGCCTAAACCGCAGACCAATTCTACCGCAACACTTAAATAATCTCCCATATTGATAGCACCTACTTCTTGATTATACTATCAGTATGGTCAATGGTTTCTTTTCTAAACCGGAAAAGCTCCGCTCAACGTTGCATGGTGCATTGGAGCATGTCATTGAAAAGCTGCTCTGCATCACTGCGGTCAATCCTGACAAGCGGGTCATTGAGGAAAGCTTGAAACGCGAGGCCAGTATCCTTTGTTAGACCTGCTTCCGACACTGCCTCTTGATTGGATATATGCCTAGCCGCCAGCATTTCCACACCTTTCGGAAGCGCTCCGGAAAAAATCGGCTGGACACGGTTCCTTGTGATGAATGCGTTTGTTTCGACAATGGCTTGTTTAGGAAGGTTTGAGACCTGGCCTTGATTCGGCATATTTACATTTGTGACGAGTTCACCCAATCCGAGAAGAGCCGCTATGATGTTCACGCCTTCTTCTCCCGAAGCTTTCTCAGCAACGCCCCGTTGTTGCACGATCAACCGTTCTGTTTCTTGTCGTTTCTCAGCTCTGTCTTGTTTTCTGAATGATATAGGTGTGAGATGAAATTTCCATACTTCAGGCTGTTTGAGGTATGGGCCGGGAAGAAACTCTGCCAGATGCCTGTCTCCTGCAGCAGGGATGGCGCCATACGTTTCAAATAAATTAAACGCAACACGGTGTGCCGAACAAAAGACGCTGTCCCTCCAGCTTTCCCCCTCCAGCTCATATCCTGATTCCCCATAGTGCGCGCTGAATTCACGGAATATAGGCAGCAGGTCAATATGGCGGTAAGAGGCTTTTGTGATCCATGTAAAATGGTTAATGCCGAGCACATTAACGCGGATATCCTCACGCCGCGGCACCTCTATCCCCAGCCTTTCCGTGACCATTTCCGCCAATAGCTTTTGCGTCTCGAATACCTCGTGGCAGCAGCCAATCGCTTTGATTCCGGGAAACACTTTATACAGCACTCTTGTACAGACAGACATCGGGTTTGTATAATTAATGACCCATGATTCAGGTGCGTAGTCTCTTATTGCCCGGGCAATTTCCGCAAATATCGGCACAGCACGCAAGCCCCTGATGATCCCTCCGGGCCCGACAGTATCACCTACAGACTGATAAATACCGCAGCGCTCAGGCAAGTGGACATCGACTTCCATATCATCCAGTGATCCCGGCAAAATGGAAATAATGACGATATCAGCGGCTGATAACGCCTTTTTCAAAGTAGAAACAGCCTCATATCTCCATCTGCCGTTCCCGCTGTGATTGCCGATCACTTCATTTTTCTGAGCGGCTTCAAAATCAAGATCATAGAGCGCCACCGTGCCTGACATCCGTTCATCAATCGACAAATCACTCATCAGGCTTCTGGCCCAACCTTGGGACCCCCCGCCGATATAGGCAATCTTAATCTGATCTAATGTACTGATATGAAACACTCCCTTTCTCAGCCTTTCACCGAACCGATCAGCATTCCTTTTGCAAAGTGTTTTTGTAAAAATGGATAGACCGCCAAAATCGGCAGCGTCGCAATGACAATGACAGCGAGTTTAATTCCCTGCTCCGGCGGAACTGCATTTTGCATCGTATCACCATTGGTCGCCGTTAAATCCGATAAAATTGTGACTTGGCGAAGCACCATTTGCAGCGGCCATTTTGCACTGTCATTGATATATAAGAGAGCGTGGAAGAAATCATTCCAAATCCCGACCGCATAAAACAGCGCAAAGGTCGCAATAACTGGCTTTGACAGTGGCAGGGCGATCCGCCAGAAGACGCCGATTTCGGAACAGCCGTCAATTTTTGCTGATTCCTCCAGCTCGCGCGGCAGCTGCTGAAAGAAGTTTTTGATAATAATAAGGTTGAACGGATTAATCGCCATCGGCAGAATCAATGCCCAATACGTATCCAAAAGGCCAAGTGATTTTACGACAAGGTACGTCGGAATCATGCCGCCTGAAAACAGCATGGAGAAAATCACCAGATTCAACAGCAGATTCCGTCCCTTCACATGCCGCTTCGCCAGCGGATATGCCATCGTGAAGGTGAAAAACAGCTGTACAGCCGTCCCGACCACCGTGATGAAGATGGACACACCCATGCTTCGAAGGAACGTTGGTGTCGAAAACACATACTTGTAAGCATCAAGTGTAAAGGTTTTCGGGAAAATAAAGAAGCTCCGCTGGGCGAGTTCCGCTTCTGTCGCAAAGGAACCGGCGATAATATATAAAAACGGCAAAATGGTAATCGCGCCGACACCGCCGAGAAACAGAATGTTGCAGACGTCAAACACCCGTCCGGCTTTGGTGTTGTGCATCGTGTGAATTTCAGCCATACCTCTCCCTCCTCTAAAACAATCCTTCCTGATCAAACTTTTTCGCAATGTAATTGGCGCCAAAAATCAAGATAATCCCGACAACTGATTTAAACAAACCGACCGCCGTGCTGTAGCTATACGCCCCTTGGGTAATCCCCATCATGTACACATACGTGTCGAAGATGTCAGCCACACTGCGGTTGAGTGAGTTCGTCATCAAATACACCTGTTCAAAGCCAAGATTCAAAAAGCTGCCGATTCTTAAAATCAACAAAACGATAATGGTGCTTCTGATCGCCGGCAGCGTAATATGCCACATTCTCCTGAACCGCCCCGCTCCGTCCATGATGGCCGCTTCATACTGCTCTTGATCAACCGTAGCAAGCGCTGCCAAAAATAGAATCGTTCCCCAGCCTGTTTCCTTCCAAATGCTTTGCATCACAATCATCGGCCGGAACCAGTCTGCATCCGACAAGAAAGAAATCTGCTCACCTGTCAGGCTCATGATCATTTTGTTGATCACACCTGTATCGACAGTAAAGAAAACGAAGGTGATGCTGACCACAATTGTCCATGATACAAAATGGGGTACGTAAATGAAGGTTTGGATACATCTTTTATACGCGGCCTTTCTTACCTCATTCAAAAGCAGGGCTAAAATGAGAGGCGCGGGAAAGGCAAACAAAAGATCCAGGCTCGCCAGCATGAGGGTGTTGCGCAGCAGCCGGAAAAAATCCGGATTCATAAAAAAGTCTTTGAAATAATCAAAGCCGACCCATTCGCTTTTCCAGAAGCCAAGATATGGCGAGTAGTCTTTAAAAGCGATCAGCACGCCCCACATCGGCAAGTATTTAAAAATCAAAAAATAAAGCAGACCGGGAATAAGAAGAAGATAAAGCCATTTGTCCCGTTTGAGCGCAGCCATCCAGCTGATGCCTTTTCCAGCGGTGAGAACAGGTGAATCTCCCTTCTTCGGCACTGTTTCCATATCTGTTCTCCTTTCGTGATACCGGGGCGCCCGCCGAAAGGCAGGCGCATCGGTTTATTTTGACGATTGGTACAATTTGTTCAAGTCCTTCATCAGGTCATTGCCGCCGCTTTTTTTCCAAAGCTCCACCGCATCAGCGAACCCTTTTTCATCAATTTCTCCAATGATAAATTGTGTTCTCGCGTCGAGGATGATGTTGTCAAGCTGGGCTCCTTTTTGGGTATAGACATCAGATACAAGCGACTCAGCCGGGTTAAAGACGGCTATTTTTTCTCCTTCGGTTATGATGTCCTTGCGATGCTGGAAGAGCTTGGTTTTCTGGTCTTCGATGTAATACTCACTTTTCGGAATCGACATGCTGAACTGTGCCAAGCCTTCATGCTCATACAGGAGAGATTTGTTGTTTTTTTCAAGTGAGGTGAATACGCCGTCCTTGAGCTCGTAATTGCGGCCCTTCACTCCGTTGTTCGTGAGAATCTGCGCTTCCTTATCATTCATCTTATCGAGGAAGGACAGCACCTCTTTCAGCTCTTTTTCGGTTTTGACGCTTGATTTTGGTATCGTGATCATGCCTGAATAACCAGATGTCGGGAAAGTGCGCTTGCCATTCGGTCCCTCAAGCGAGCCGACGATATCAATGATATCCTTGTTCGACTCATCCGCCTCCTCCATCGCGCTTTGGATTTGAGACGCTCTTGAGCCTGTATCAACGATGACACCCGCTTTTCCTTTTACAACCGGATCATTCCACTTCGCAGAATCCATGACAGCAAAATCCTTATTGATCAATCCCTCATCATAGAGCTTTTTAAAAAACGTGAGCGCATTCATGTATTCCTTCGTTGTAAAATCTGGAATCAGCTTTCCGTTTTCAACACCGTAGCGGTTCGGAGCGCCGAACCAGATTTGCAGAACATCCCATGGGCTTCCGTTGCCGAGTCCCATCCATTTCGGCACGACCATGCCGTACGTATCATCCTTGCCGTTTCCGTCAGGATCTTTTTCCTTAAAGGCTTTCAGCACTTCATAGAAATCATCAAGCGTTTCCGGCATATCCAGACCGACATTTTTCAGCCAGTCGGTTCTGATGATCATACACGCCCTGATCAGATCCCTCGTTCTGTAGATTCCGTACACCTCGCCGTTCACCGAGCTGTTCTTCAAAATCTTTTCATCTGCCTGGCTTAAATTCTTGTAGTCTTTTAAATAAGGAGACAGTTCCCAAAACGCCCCTGCTTTGACAGACTTGATAAAGCCGGCTGACTTATCTTTAATGACAATCGCGTGAGGCATCTCTCCTGAAGCCATGACGATGTTGAATTTGTCGTTGTAGGATGAATCAGGCACCCATGTGACCTTAATCTCTTTGCCTGTGTATTTTTCGAGCGCTTTTAATGAAGGGCTCTTATCACTCGGGCTTTCCGGCGATAAGAGCGGCGCCATAATTTTGATCGTATCTTTCGAACCGCTTGCTGAATTGGATGTTTCCGAATGGCTGCATCCGGCGATCATCATGGCAGCAAGCGGCAAGGCCATCCATTTTTTTCGCATTCTTATTTTCATGTTGCGTAAGTCCCCCTTTTTTCAATTTGCATTTCCCCTTTGCCCCTCTCAATATAAAGCGCTTACATAAATTCTTGCAATCTTCATTTTTTGCACCATTTCTCCTATGAAATTCCGGCTGTTATCCTTTTTTGCCCGATGTTTCTTTTTTTGCCGGAAGGGAATCTCCGATCAGTTCCAGCGCCGCTATGACATTTAAACACCATTGAGAGACAGTGTTCGTTGTCACCCATGGAAGCTCCTCTAGCTGCGTCCATGTCTCGATGCGCTCCGGTTTGATCGGAAGCGGCGTATGGCTGAGCTTATCTTCTAGCAAAAGATTCCACGCTTTGGCGGCGAGATGAGGATCTTGTTTTTTTCTTGCGGCGTAGGCTGTCATACCGGCGGCGAACATCGGCCAGTGAAAATGCCCGTCATGAAGAGCGCCTCCGCTTTTTTTTCGTTTTTCCTCATCACTGAGTGTGTAAAATTCGCCGAATTCACTCAGCATATCCTCCCATTCCCGGTCATCAAGAAGCTCAGCCAGCTCCATCCACACTTGCGGCGCGCCGAAGGCAATGATCATATGATATCCGCCCGCAATGCCGTCTCCTATATGATGAAGCATCGAGGTCGCCGGATCATATTCAAATGTCGGGCCAGATAATAAGCGGAGCGGCAGCCGCTTCAGACAGTTGATTCCCGTTTCGATTTTTTTGAGATATTCCGGATTTTCGGTCCGCTCCCATTCCGCCAGCCAGTTCGAGCAAAACGCCGCCCAGTCCGGTCCCGTTCTGGCGTGAGTCGGGTGCTTGCCTTTCTCGTAAAAAGCGCGCATCGGATCGGTTTTGACGAGGGCATAATCGGCATCCTTCACTTCTGTCAAAAGATCTCCCGTCCGCTCATCACCCGTCAGATAATAATAGAATTTATAAAGCCCGGCCATGCTGATTCTCGCTTCCTTGCAGCCGCATCCCCAGTGCACAACGTTATGCCGTGAGCCAAGCCCGGCGTATTCACCGAGGTGAAAGCTGTCCGTTTCGCTCGTATGGCGGGTCATGGCTTCTGCCATGCGAAAGATATCCTCTCTGCCTGAGCGGAAAAACGCCTGCCACAGCCATAGGGTCGGAACGAGCTCATTGTTTTGCCATGCGTATCCGCCGAGATCGTACCGCCACATATGCCGAATCGGGTCATACGTATGCATGACATCGCCATAATGCCAAAAACCGTACCATCTGCGTTGCTCTACTTCCTTTTTATAAAACAGAAAGGCCGCATCAAGCTGTTCTTCCAGCTCTTTTTTGAGCGGATGGGATGTGTCAATGATGCTCCATACCCCGAGTGCTTTTGATTCGTAATAGACGTCCGGCTCGCATACAATGAGCGGCGGCGCCTGCCATTTGTCAGCCAGCGCATTGAGGACTTCGTCAGACGGCATGTGCGAAAAGCACGCCAGGCTGATTTCATTTGTGTTCGCAATGCCTGTCGGATCAGAGCGCATTTCATCAAAGCCTTCATACGCGCTGGCCACGTGGGTGTTTCCTGTATAATGCCGCAAATCCATCGCTTCGCCGTCCGGAGGCCAAAGCCAGATAGTCATTTTGGGGCGGCTGCCGGCAAGACCTGTGATTTCCAGTGCTGAAGGGTATTTCTCAAAGAAATACCGCAGGCCGAGAGCCACACCGCCATTTTTTCCGCCCGCATAGCAAAGCCCCTTCGCCCGGCAGCCATGCAGCATGCCGATCCACGCATAATCTTTTCCGGTCCGTTTAGACAGGCTGTAATGATCGCTTGAATCCTGAACAAGCTTCACATCGTCCCAAACCGCATTCTGTGTTCCGTGCGCAAACCATTCCTTATGCTCTTCATCTGGTGATAGCGTTTCTCCATTGATTTGTTTTTCATAAAGCGGATACCGTTCATTGAATTTACGTGTGCCAAACAGCTGGGCGGGTTCTTTGTACATCCCTTTCTCTCCCGCAAAGCGGAAATGGCGGTTGTACGGCTCTCCCTCCAAAAAAAGGTCGAATTCGATGCCGAGCCCCTTAACGAATTCTAGTTTACCGCTCCTGTCAATCAGCTGCGTGTGCACAAGGCCGATCTCAGACAGCCCGGCATAAAACGTTAATCGGATGACAAACGGCAGCCATTCCTCATACGTTTTATGGAGCACATGCACTCCCTCGATTTTGACTACTGCTTTGACAGGACCACTCTGCTCAATCGCCGCCCGTTTGATAAAGCTGGCAGACCTTTCATGCAAAAAAACCGTTTCCGCCGCCGACTCTTTTCTCGTTTCTCTTATTGCAACGAGCCTCCCGCCTGCGGCGATCGGCTTTCCGTTGATCTGCAATGATTGAATGAAATCAGATCCTGTTTTATGAATGGTACAAACGAGTGCTCCTGTATTCACTTGGATGTCATGCTCTGTCTCAAGAATGCTGAGCGATTCAGTTGGCTGCGGCACTTCTCTTTTGCGAACTGTAAAGCTTTGGTTTTCCTGACCGCCAAACACCGCCGCGTGCTTCGTCCACTTGATGCTCCCGTCCGGCCAATAGGCCGACGGTTCGCTTTGCACATATCGCGTTTCCGCGTTTTCATTCATAAGCGCCAGACGGTCTCCCTTTTTTAATTCTCCTTTTTTCCATGGCACGCCCCACGTCACGCCGCTTGTCAACTTTGGCTGTTCTGATAACCATTTGATCTTTTTCATCGGTCTCTCCCTCCATAGAAAAAAGCTGATTCGATGCAAAGAATCAGCTGTGATTGTCAAATTGAATCACACGGTATTCATGCGGTCCGACCGCCAGCCTCCCCGCCTTTTCCAAACGGTTCGTCAACAGATCTGTTCCCGCTTCCGGCAGTGTCACACTTCCTCCTTTTCCATCCATATTCACGATGATCCACACAAGGCCGTTATCGCCTTTGCGCGGGGCAACGATCGTGCCGGGTGTTACATCCGAGCGGACAGAAATGGCTGCCTCAGCGGCGTAATGCCTGACAAGCGCCTCCAGCATCGCATCCCCTTCTTTCCCGGATGGAAGCGAGCCCAGCATGACAATTTTCCCCTCGCCGTAATTCCGTTCCGTCAGAAAAGCATGGCCCGCCCCCGGTCCTGCTTCAACCGTGCCAAGGGTGTTTCCGCTCTCTGTGTCAAACACCGCGCTCCATAGTCCGAGCGGCGCCGTGATGCCAAACGCTTTTCCTGCATTCACGTTCTCATTCATCGGAAAGGTAAAAAGTGTTTTGATCCCTGACGTTTTCTCAAGTTCGCCAAGTCCGCAATCGGTATGAATGGTATGCTCGCATGTGCGCCCTCCTGTCAGCGGCCCGGTGATCCAGATGCCGCCCGCTTCAGCGAATGCCGAAGCTTTTTTGATAAATTCAGAAGACAAATACGGCACAAATGGCGTAAACAGCAAGCGATAGCCGTCCAGTGGAGCGCCTTCCGGAATAAGGTCACGATGAATCCCCGTGTTGAGAATACGTTCATAAAAATGCGTCACAAGCGAACGATGCCGGAGTCCCCGGTGAGGCTCAGTTTTAATAAATGCTTTTGCTCTGTCAGAGTAAGTCATCGCCGCCTCGGCTTGAACGGGTTCAGTCGATAGAATAATAGGCTCGATTTCCTTTCTTGCCCGCTCAACCGCCAGCACATTTTGATAGCCGATGGTGGGTTCGCCCCAGGCACTGAGAACCGAACCGTGGGAAATCTCGCTGCCTGAACGCTGCTGTCGCCATAGCCAGTAGCAAAACCCCTGGCTCCCTAAGGCGTAGGACGATACGGCTTCGGCCTGCAAATACCCGTCTGCGTGCGGGTAAGCGGAGCTTTCAAGCGAGGCGGCATACGACGGACTCGTTTCCAAAATCCAAAACGGGCGCCCTTGTTTCAGATTTCTCCATAAATCACAGTTCAATAAAAAGGCAGAGGCGTTTTCCTGCGAAGCGTACGTGTCATAGGAGGCAAAATCGAGATTCTGAAACATTCGCTCATTGTCCACGCTGAACATGACTGATCCGTTATGCGTGATCGGCGCATCTGAATAGCAGCGGATGATTTTGGCCTGTTCATCCGCAAACGAAGCGATCATCTCCATCGAAAACATCTGATACATAGTGCGTAGAGAGGCATGATGCAGAAACGGGGCCGGTCCCGGCTGCGGGACTTGCTCAAACGTCTGATAGGTCTCGCTCCACACATCGGTTCCCCAAGCTTCATTCAAGCGCTCAATTACCCCGTAGCAATTTTTGAGCCAGTCATGCCATAGGCGCAAGCATGTCTCACACATGCATTCTGCAACATGGCATTTAAACTCATTGTCTAGCTGCCAGCCGATCAGCCCCGGGAGCCGGCCAAGCTCCTTGGCGATGGCTGTGGTGATGATGGCGGCTTTTTTTCGGAAATACGGGTTGTTCGTACAGGCATGCTGACGGGAGCCATGCCCCATGATCTCTCTTTTTTCATTGGCATGCATGCGTTCGGGCCGGCCATGTGAGAACCAAATCGGCGGTGTAGGCGTCGGCGTGCACATAATCGTTTCGATCCCGCTATCATACAGCCGGGCGATGATTTCTTTGAAAAAACCGACGTCAATTTTTCCTTCTTCAGGTTCCATGACAGACCAGGCAAATTCGCCGATCCGCACAACATTTACGCCAACTTCACGCATGATGTCAATGTCCTGCTGAATCGTCTCTTCATCCCATAATTCCGGATAATAGCAAGCGCCATGATACAGTTTTCTCATCATATTTTCACCTTTCTTTGATGATCGATTCTGTCAATGGCAGGCCGAGCTCCTTTATGCCTTTTGCCACAAGTTTCGCCATTTCATTTGCGCCTTTTTTTGTAAAATGCGTGTAATCGTTAATCCCTTCTGAAATCATAAAATAGGTGTATACTTTTTCCTCGCCCTTCTCAGTAAAGAAAGCAAGGCTTTTCTCCATCAGATCAATGAGCTGGACATTTTCCTCTTCAGCCGTCTGCTTCATGGCAATGCAGTAATCTGGAAAATCGTTCAAAAACACGCCGTTTTCGTAATGAAAGCGGGCTACGGGGGTAATGAGAAGCGGATGGGCGCCTTTTTCCCGCGCGCCTGCGATATACTGCTTTAAATATTGTTTATAAGTAGTGTAGGGCTCGGTGTAGCGCTCCGGCTTATTTTTCGACGCGTCATTATGGCCCATCTGCACGAACAGCCAATCATCCGGCTCGATCACATCAAGGATTGCCTGAAGCCTGCCCTCTTCCACAAATGTTTTCGAGCTTCTTCCCCCGATCGCTCTGTTGATCACCTGAATATGCTCCGGCAGATGCGAGCCGAGAAACTGCCCCCAGCCCCCTTGATTTGTGCTGTCTCCATACGTTTGAACAGTCGAATCGCCGGCAAGATAAATATGATTTGCCATTTTTCATTCCCCCT
Source organism: Bacillus sp. SJZ110 (assembly GCF_006715455.1). NCBI lineage: Bacteria > Bacillati > Bacillota > Bacilli > Caryophanales > Bacillaceae > Bacillus > Bacillus sp. SJZ110. The sequence continues at coordinate 182,170 of NZ_VFNF01000006.1, forward strand.
CGTTTTTATACAGCTTCCATCACGGATAGCTCTTCCCTTGAAAAAACCGGTGCGTACAGCGTTTGTGCATTGGTTCGTCCTGCCCGTTCTCTAATCATCTTGTCGTAGCGTTCAGCCTTTACGTCTTATCCCTTAGTCCTCCTACAGCGGCGCCTCCGCTTTGCTTCCCGCTATGTACAGGGCGGGCTTCGGCGGTTTTTTCATTCCCGTTCCGAGGTAAAAGCTCGTGTGCGGCGGCTGGTTGTAGGCGGTATTCTGCCAGGCGATGCCGAGCCTGTAAACCGGATCATGCATCAGCGTGTAAAAGCGGTGGCGGGTGAGATGTGTCGTTGTATAGATACGGAGCGCGCTGCTGTCTTCCGTTCTCCATATCACTTCTTCCCGCCAGTCTCCGAACAGGTTGGCCTGAAGAACCGGGTTTCCTTTCGTGCCGTTGTTGGACAGCACGCCGGCCGGCTGAAATATCGTCTTCAGACAGCCGTTTTCAGCATCCCATTTTTCAATCTTTGGCCTGCCGATCGTTCCGTCCCAGTCATGATCAAGCAGTTCTCTGACCAAATCACCGTCCCACCAGATGGCGAAATTGGCTGAAGAGGGCGCTTTGTCGCTGATTTTTTCGCCTTTGCTCGTAAAAAGCCCATACGACATGCCATCATTGCCCGGCGGATCAATTCCCCAGACGAGCGACCCTTTGTAGCTTGGGTCAATATGAGCCGCCATGCCCCGGCCAACGTCAGTTCCAGCATGGACGCCCCATAATATCTCACCGGTTCCGGCATCTCGCAGCGACAGTCCGTACGGCTTCGTGGCGTCCTCATGCACCTGGAACACTTCAAGCCCTTTTCGTGACGGGTCCAGATCCCCTACATGCATCGCGTCTCCGTGCCCGAGCCCCGTTGAGTACAGGCCGGTTCCGTCATGATCGACAGCCATTGCGCCGTATATGATTTCATCTTTTCCGTCTCCGTCGATATCCGCCACGCTTAAGCTGTGGTTCCCCTGTCCTGCGTACACTTCATGTCCCGGCTGGTTGGAGTCAAATACCCAGCGTTTTTTGAGCCTTCCGTTTCTGAAATCGTATGCCACGAGCACGGCTCTCGTATAGTAGCCGCGTGCCATTACAAGGCTCGGCCGCTCCCCATCCAAATAAGCGATCCCGGCGAGAAAACGGTCCATCCGGTTTCCATAGCCGTCTCCCCAATCCTCCAGCTTGCCGCGGGGCGGTTCATATTCCACGGTTGTGAGCGCCTCACCGGTTTCTCCTTTAAACACCGTCAAATATTCCGGACCGGACAAAATTCTGCCCTGTTCGTTTCTAAAATCGGCATGCTCATCACCGATGATATGTCCTTTCCCGTCTGTTGTGCCGTCAGCTGTTTTCATGGCGATTTCTGCTTTTCCGTCACCATCCAGGTCATACACAATAAATTGCGTGTAATGAGCGCCCGCCCTGATGTTTCTGCCGAGGTTGATGCGCCACAAAAAGGTGCCGTCCAGTTTATAGGCATCTATGAGCACCTCCCCGGTATAACCGTCATGAGCGTTGTCTTTTGAATTGGATGGGTCCCACTTCAGGATCATTTCATATTCTCCATCCCCGTCTACATCCCCGACACTGGCATCATTGGCGCTGTAAGTGTACGGCTTTCCGTCCGGCGTCACACCGCCTTCCGGTCTGGCAAGCGGAACCTCCAGAACATTTTCCTGCCAAACACGAGCTTCCTTGGAAAGCTTTTCTTCCCGTCCTTTATTGACAGCCGCCACTTGATAAACAGAGTCAGCCGTTCCGTTTTGATCGAGAAAATTAGTGCTTTCAGCGATTGGATCGCGGGTGATCCGCTTTCCATCTCGATAAAGGTGAAAAGCCGTCGTCTCATGATCCGTGCCGAGAAAACGCCACCTGACAAACACGCCCTGTTCTGTCTTTACCGCAATCAAACCTCTGGTCAAGTATTCCATTTGCCTCTTTTTTGGTTTCATTTGATGGGAACGGGCTGCGCGCAGCCCGTTCCTTCCCCCTTTCAGTTAAGGCGTATACATATTTGGTTTTGGCTGTTCCGCCATGCCGTCTCCTAAAAAGAAGCTTGTGTGCGGCGGCTGGTTATAGGCGACATTTTGCCAGGCGATGCCAAGCCGGTACACCGGATCGTGCATCAACGTATACAGCCTGTGCTCAGTCGGAATGGTCGTCGTGTAAATGCGCAGAGCACTGCTGTCCTCCGTTCTCCACACGACTTCCTCGCGCCAGTCACCGAGCAGATCAGCCTGAAGCGCCGGTGTTGCTTTTGTGCCGTTGTTAGCCGCTGCGCCTGATGCAGTCAGCACATTTTTCGATACGCCGTTTTGATAATCCCACTTATCAATTCGGTTGCTGTCCAGCTGTTCCCGGAGCAGATCGCCGTCCCACCAGATGCCGAAGTTGGTCGAGGACGGAACCCCGCTTCCGATTTTGACCCCTTTCGCTGAGTAGAGAGAACCGTTTGCCCACACTTCCTGTCCCGGATAACGCGGGTCAATATCAGCAGCCATTCCCCGGCCTACATCCTTGCCGGCATAAACGCCCCAAAGGATTTTTCCGGTTGCAGCATCCCGGAAAGATAAGCCGTATTTTGCATTTTTGTCCTCATGAACTTGAAACACCTCAAGCCCCGGCCGGCCCGGATCAAGATCTCCTGTATGGAGGGCATCCCCATGGCCTAAGCCGGTCGAGTACATGCCTTTCCCGTCATGATCAACAGCCATTGAGCCGAAAATAATCTCATCTTTTCCATCCCCGTCAACGTCCGCGATGCTCAGGTTGTGATTCCCCTGTCCGGCAAACGCTTCATTTCCTGACTTTGAGGAGTCCAGCGTCCAAAGCTTTGACAGCTTTCCATCCCTGAAGTTATAGGCAACTAGCATGGTTTTAGCGTAATACCCTCTGGTCATGATCAGGCTCGGCCGCTGTCCATCAAGGTAGGCAATGCCGGCGAGAAAACGGTCAACACGGTTGCCGTAGCTGTCTCCCCAATCCGACACATTGCCGCGCGCCGGTTCAAAATTTGCGGTGACAAGCTCTTTCCCGGTTGAACCTTGAAACACAGTGAGATATTCAGGGCCTGAAAGCACACGCCCCTGTTCATTTCTGTAATCTGCATTGGCATCTCCAATTACTTTGCCCGTGCCGTCTTTTGTCCCGTCTGCCGTTTTCATTGCCACTTCCGCTTTTCCGTCACCATCAAGGTCATACACCATAAACTGGGTGTAGTGCGCGCCCGCTCTGATGTTTTTGCCGAGATTGATCCGCCATAACTTTGTGCCGTCCAGTTTATACGCGTCAATCAGCACGTCACCCGTATAGCCATCCTGTGAATTGTCTTTTGAGTTAGACGGGTCCCATTTCAGGATTAGCTCGTATTGCCCGTCACCATCCACATCGCCAACACTTGCGTCATTAGCGCTGTACGTGTAAACTTCACCCTTTGGCGTCGTGCCGCCAGCCGGTTTATCCAGCGGGACGGAATGATACGGCTGCGCCCATACGGAGGCTTTTTCAGAAGCCTGCTGTTCGGTACCGTTTACAACAGCCCGAACCGTATACGTTGAGCCCGCCGATCCGTTTTTATCTACATAGTTCGTGGTTTTGACAGGCGCAGCATTCAGTTTCTGCCCGTCTCTGTACACATTGAACAAAACAGATGCGTTTTCGGTTCCAAGAAACCGCCAGCTGACAAAAATGCCCCCGTCCGTCTTGACCGCTACAAGCCCCCGGTTCAGCGCTTCCATCTGCCGCGCTGCCCCTTCAGCTTTCACAGGACATACAGAGGTTCCCATCACCAACAAGACCAGCAACGTAACAGCGGTAAACATGCGTTTCCTTCGTGTAATCATCAGACAGCTCCTTCTCATTTATCTGTAAGCGCTTACTTAAATTGGATTTTATGCGCTGTGTGAGCTGTCTTCAATTTCACTTTTTTGCATCTGCCTATTTCGGACACTGCACTTTTTTGCGTATTTGTCACTTTTTTGTTACCCGGCTTGATGGTGCTGGGCCTCCGTCTTTTGAAATCCCCTTAGAGCAAAAAACATCAACACAAGCCCAAATAAACACGGGCCGTAAAATGGGATCAGGCCAGGAAGCGTATAAAGCAAATAAAGGACAAATCCGCACCCGATCAGCATACAGCCGGTTGTCAGCGGTCTCATGGCGCCAAACAGCAGTGCCTGCGGAATATATTTGCGAAGCGGGAGCTGGTAATGCACATAAAGGGGAAACACATACATCAGCGCGATGATATACAAAAGCCCTGCAAGCAGCGTGCAGTTTGTTACGGCAAAGGACAGCCAATTCGTACTGGCAGAAAAATAATGATAGTTGGCAGACAATATGATCAAAAGAGCCGAAAACGCCAATCCGATCGCATTAACCTTGAGAAACTCTTTTTTATAGGTATCGAGAAATAACGGAAATATCGGGACATCCTTTTGCCCCATCAGCCATTTCCTTATAACGGCACACATCGCGGCTGTGCTCGGCGCCCATCCGAAAAGAACGCCGCCCAAAAGTGTAAACAACAGCCACAGCCCGTTGAGCCATGCTATTTTCACCACCGCTTCGGAGCCTGCATAAAGCGCATCCGTTACAGTCGTCTTCATCTTCTCACCGCTTGATGTACGGCAAAATCCCTGTAAACGGCTTTCATGGGGGCCATCTGCCGGAACCCGATTTTTCCTTTTGTTAACACAGGCCCATATGTGCTGCCGTCGTCCATCCACTCAAGAATGGGCAGACCATTGATTGAAAAGTGCACATAGCCTTTGTCTTTGATCAGCTTCATACGATACGGAGAATCAGCGTCGTCTGGAGAAGGCAGCGGATCGGCCCCCATTGCGGCGAGGTGGAAACCACGGCTTTTTCTTAAATTGCAGGTGCGGAACGCTCTTTCCTCCGCGTATTTTCTGCGGAAATACGACAGGTGGAGCGCATTGATGTCCCCCGAATGATACTCGGGGTATTTTCCCGTTCTTTTCTGGAGACTTGGATCAAACAAATCCTCGCCTCCCATTCCCGCAGCAGAAAAAAACAGCATACACAATCCCGGCTGCTCGATCGGAGAGAAGTCCCATGTCACAATGATGCCGTCTGGAAAGGTTTCCGGACACCAAAAGACAAAGTGCACATCGTCCTGGACATGTGACAGGTGCAAGCTGTGATCATCAAATGAGATCTGTCCGCCTCCCTCCATCCGCCAGTCCTTCACATCGCTTTTAGACCGGAGCGGATTGCGGTACAGGCACGCGCCTTCCTTATACATGTTCTTTTCCCTCCCGGCTCACAAGGTGGTCCTTAAGCGGAAGTCCGAGCTCTTCAATGCCTTCTGCCACAAGCTTCGCAACCTCCATTGCACCTTTTTCCGAAAAATGCGTATTGTCCTCAATACCGTCCGGGTAATTCGGATGTTCATTCGGCTGAAACCAAACGAACAATCGCTTCGACTCCTCCGGCCCGTATGCTTCATACAGCACCTTTGTTTTCGCAAGCAGATCAATCACAGGTACATCGAGCTCCTTCGCCAGTGCTTTCATCGCATCGGGATACTCACCGAGGGAATGCTCGATCCGTCCGTTTTCATCAAAGCGGCGGCGCTGCACCGATGTGACGAACACAGGATGCGCGCCCTTTTCGCGTGCCGTATCTGCAAACAAGGTAAGAAACTGCTGAAATGTGGAGTACGGCTTCGTCCCCCGCGGTTTTTGGTCATTGTGGCCGAATTGAATCAACAAATAATCGCCTTGTGTGATGCATTCGGCAATTGCTTGAAGCCTTCCTTCCTCCACAAAAGAATTGGTGCTCGCTCCTCCTTTGGCATGATTGTGCACCACTACCTCTTCAGAAAACAATTGCCCGAATACCTGCCCCCACCCCGCCATCGGCGCTTCATGAGGCGGGCAGTCACTCACAGTGGAATCCCCCGCTAAAAATACTTGAATCGGTTTCTTCATCACATGTTCTCTCCTTTCACGGCGTTTCCTGATACATTTGCCTGAAGACACCCGGCGGCATGCCGACCTGTTTTTTAAAAATCCGGTTAAAGTAATTGTGGCGGTAGCCGACTTCTTCTGACACGTCATGAATTTTTTTATTCGTATTGACCAGCAGTTCTTTCGCCTTTTCGATTCTGATCTGGGTCACATAATCGATAAAATTAATGCCGGTCACTTGCTTAAATGCCTTGCTTAACGTATATGAATTCATGCCAAGCGCATCGGCACAGCTTTCCAATGAAATGTCCGCCATATACTGTTCGTGAATCATCGCAATCACACGTTCTGCCAGCTGCTTTTGCTGTCTGTTTTTTCTGCCCTCAAGCTTGGAAAGGTAAGGCGTCACCACTACATCCATCAGCCAGGCCGCCGCTTCATTAGGTTCGCGCAATTCTGAAATATCAAGAAACGGATTCCGGTGCTGAAATAGTTCGCTGGGATTGAGCCCGGAATGCAAAATATCCTCCTGAATGCGGGAAAACAGCTGAATCAGGGCGGAATGCACATGCCTGTCTATGGCTGCCTTTTCCGCCAGTTCCCTCATACATCCATCTATCAGTTCCTTGGCTTCCTGTTTTCTTTCCAGCCGGATGGCCTGAACAATTTGTTTTTCCAGCTCAAAGGGGTAATAAGGAGCGAACTGCTCATTCTGAGGAAAGTCTGCCTGCAAATCAATGACCTGATCCCGGTTAGCAAACTGCCTGCGGGATTTGCCGCTTTTCACATTCTGAAATAAAGAAGGGATTTCCGTGATACGCTCCGTTTTGCTGCTCAATGTCGAGGTCAGGCATAGTCCGGTTACATCCCCAAATTGGCGTGCCAGCTCCGTTATATACGCCTTCAGATCAGAGCTGTTTGTTTTCATCACAAGAACGGTGATAGAAAGCCGGCCGATATCAAGTATGGAGAGCTGAAAAACGCGTTTATCCGCCAATTCCTCAGCGATATTAGTCAGTGTAAACACAGCGAGCTGTTCATCATCGCAACAGAAGATGCTTTTTTCACAGCGGAGTCCTGTCACCTGTAGATCAAGCACATGAAACACGTTTCCGCCGATGTTCCAGCCGGCCTCCTCCATCCGAGATCTGAGACTGTCCTCGTTGTCATAGTAAAAATCCCCCTGCAAGAGGTGCTGCAAAAAACTTTTTTTCATATGGGGCGTCTGCCGCAGGAGCTGCTCTTGGAGCTTCCGGCTTTCAAGGGATAGATCCTGCCATCTCTTTTCAATCCACTTGAATTCATCCTGCCCGGACGCCTGCCATACTTTCTTCTCTCCTCCGGTAAACAAGCCAAGCAAATGCTGAATGGGACGATAGATTTTTTTTGATGCATACCATGTCATGCATACCGCCAAACCGATGCAAATGACCAGCATCACGATGATCACTTTTGATAAAAACACCATCGGCGCTGTAATAGCTGAAAGAGGCGCCGCTGACACAAAGGTCCATTGCTGATGCATCCGGTTCATTTCTCCAAAGGAGACAGAATACACCTTGCCTTCCCATTCCAACTGAAAATGGCCGTTCTCAGCAGGCTGTTTTTTTATCTCTTGAAGTAAAGTCTTTTCAAAATCTTTTTCCCCTTCATGAAACAGCACCTCTTGATTTTGATCTAAAAGCAGCGCACTGCCATCAGGATAGGGGGACAAGCTTTGCAGGATTGATTCCATTTCTTTCGGATCAACCGCCAGCATGATCGCGCCGAACGGTTTCTCCGCCGCGCCCGGAATGAGCTGGATCAGCATCGCTTGTTTTCCCGACCGTTTCCAATAAATGCTGTGGTCTGAGGCAAGCAGCGAGCGATACTTGCGAAGCGCCTCCTGTTCTGTCAAAGCGCTGTATTCAGGGCTCAGCACAAGTGGCCGGGGGCTGTTCAGAAAGATGGAAGCCTGCTCGATCAGCGGCTGCTGGTCCCGCAAAAGAAACAGCTTTTTCGTTAATTGATAGGAGAACGTAAAGTCTTTCTCCAAATCCCTCTCGGCCAATCCGTTCATCAGTGAAGAATCGTAGGCCATCTGGGTGAGTGCCAGTTCAAGCACTCCCAGCTTCTCATCCATTCGGCTGACCTCACGCGCCACCTGTGTTTCATGCGATCTCTGAAGCTCTTTCTCCACCTTGTCGATCGAAAGAAAGTAGATTGCGCCGCCAGTCAGCAATCCGGGAATACAGGCAATCAGCAAAATGAAGACAAAGTTTCTTTTGAAATACGTTCCCTTCCAGCGAGAAACCCGTTCCTTCTGTTGAGGCTGTTTTTTCATCCCTTTCCCCCCGCCGCTGTCTTTACTGATACACGCGTTTTTTCGTTTTCAAAACATCAGCAAGAAACGTCAGCGCAAGCCCCTGCCCCCATCCTTGTATTCGTTTGTAAGGCACCTGTTTGTATCCTTCGGCATTTTTCATGACGGCTGTCCCGGCCGATACCTTGCTGACCCGTCCGTCCTCTTCCACCGCATCCAAAATGGCGGCAAGCGATTTCTGCACATATTTTGTATACAGCTTTCCGCTCGATATCAGAGCAGAAGCAATACCCGCTGATGCCGAAACCTCCAGATAAGAATCCGGATCATCCAAAATCGTATGCCACAGCCCTGATTCATCCTGAAGCCGGACAAGCGCGCTCAGCTGGTCTCTGAGCGATCCGTCGATGATCATAAAGGAAGGATGTGTCACCTCAATAAGCGGGAGCGCCTTTGCCATCGTGAGTGCCGCCCAGCCGTTCGCCCTGCCCCAATAAATCCCCGACAGATGATTTTGCGCTTTGTTGTCCCAGGCGTGGTAGTACAAATTCGTGACAGGGTCCTGAAGCACATCCTCATGTCCGTGAAACTGGCGCAGGCCGTCTTCAAAATAATCCTCACGCTCCATGACCCGCCCGATTCTCAGCATAAACAGCCCAGCCATCATCAGCGTATCCGCCCATGCCTGTTCAGGGAATACGTATTCTGCCGCATTCACCGTATGCTGAAGGATACCCTCGCCAAAGCGCGGCGCCTTATGCAGCACATATTCCGCCATCTCGGCCGCTGTTTCCAAATACACGTCATCACCTGTCACCTTGTGGAGGAACAAAAGCGTATGCCCAATGGAAACTCCGTTGATCGAAAGCGGCGGCAGCCCATCCTCCAGCTGTTCATCCACCCACGTTTTTAACAGATTGATATATTCCTCGTTTTCTGTCGCTTTATAGGCCTCCGCCACGCCGTAAAACGCGACGCCGCCCGGCCAATCCCATGCAAAATCCATCTGAAATGTCCGTTTCACGATCCGGTCAATAACCGACGTCACCTTTTCTTCATCAAAGATAAGCTGTGCCATCTGCAACACTCCTTTTTATTTTAATCCGGTCGTACTGATGCCCTGAACGATATATTTCTGAAACAAAAAGAAAACAAGAATCACAGGCAATAACGAGACGGCTGACATGGCAAACATCGCGCCCCAGTTCGAAGCCGACTCTGTATCGAGAAAAAGCTTCAGTGCAAGTGAAACAGGGTAAAGCCCCGGCTTATTCAAATACAAGAGCGGCTGAATCAGCTCCTCCCACTTCCAATAGAAGGAGAAAATCGCAGACGTCGCAAGCGCGGGGGCAATCAGCGGGAGAATGATCCGCCAAAAGCAGGCAAAACGTCCGCATCCGTCGATTCGCGCGGCTTCATCCAGCTCCTCGGGAATCGTCCGGATAAACTGGATCATCAGAAAGATAAAAAACGCATGCCCGAAAAATTGCGGAACGACAATTGGTTTAAAGGAATTCAGCCAGTCTAATTTCGCAAACATAATATACTGCGGAATCATCAACACTTCATGAGGCAGCATTAACGTCCCCATCATGCACGCAAACCAAAATTTTTTTCCCTTAAACGGTATACGCGCAAATCCGTACGCAATGACAGCCGATGACATGACGGCACCGATTGTTGACAGCCCGACAATAATCGCCGAGTTTTTAATAAACGTCAGAAACGGCTGTCCCGCAATGCCCTTCCACCCTTCAGCATAGTTACTGAGAATAAAAGGGTCTGGAATGAGAGAATGTGAGGTTGTAAAAATACTGGCGCTTTCTTTAAACGAGCTGACAAACAGCCAAATAACCGGGTACAGCAGCAACACCGCCAGCGTTGCCGTAAAAACATGGAACAGTATGCGTTTGGGACTGACGCGCCCGGCTTTTTTTCTCTCAAAAACCGGGGCTTCTCTGACAGGCTGGTTGACCGGCTCCATCCGTCATTCCTCCTTTGACTCGTAATGAACCCAATATGATGATGTTTTAAACAATATGAGCGTAATCAGCCCGACAATGACAAGCATGACCCACGCCATCGCCGATGCGTAGCCCATTTGAAAATAGTTAAACGCACGCTGGAACAAATAGAGCGAATAGAGAAGTGTCCCGTCAAGCGGCCCGCCCTCGCCCTTCGAAATGATATAGGCAGGTGTAAATGTCATAAAAGCAGAAATCGTCTGCATCACTAGGTTAAAGAAAATAATCGGTGTAAGGATCGGAAGCGTGATCTTGAAGAAACGCTGCACCCGATTTGCCCCATCCACACTTGCCGCTTCCAAATACGAAGACGGAATGTTTTTCAGCCCGGCCAAAAAAATCAGCATTGACGACCCGAACTGCCAGACGGACAGCAGAATCAATGTCCACAGCGCACTTGTCGGATTCTGGTACCAAAGAATTTTTTGATCAATCCCGACAAAAAACAGCAGCGCATTGATGACCCCGTCATTGCCAAAAATATTGCGCCACATGATTGCCACGGCGACGCTCCCGCCGATGATCGAAGGCAGATAAAAGAGCGTTCTGTAAATGGACGTTCCTTTTGCTGCATTGTTTAAAATGACAGCGATAAAAAGCGCGAAGCCGAGGCGGAGCGGAACCCCGGCAAGCACATACGTAAACGTCACCTTCAGAGACTGCCAATACTTTTCGTCACCCGTAAACATTTCCTTAAAGTTGTCGAGCCCGATCCATTTCGGCGCCGTAAACAAGTCATAGCTCGTGAAGGACAGAAACAGGGACGCCCCCATCGGGATCACCGTAAAACATAGGAACCCGATGATAAACGGAGAAATAAAAGCATATCCCGCCAGATTGTCTTTTCTTATACTCCGGCTTTTTTTCATTGCGTCAGCCCCATTTCCCGTCAATTATTCCTCTCTAATATCTCATTGGCCTTTTTCCGGAACGTTTTGGCGGCTTTTTCCGGCGATACCTTCTGATACAGAATCTGATCTGACGTATCCTTCAGCAGCTTGATGACCTCCGCGCTTCCCACAGGCTCTGGCGGATCGGCTTTGCTGATGTTTTTTGACGCGGTTTCTACATACTCCACGATGTTGGCTTCTTCCTCATTCAGCTTCGGTTTAATCGCATCCGCCACCTTGTCGGAGACTGGAACGCCTCGCTCGCCTTTAATCAGCTGGTTCGCTTCCTCATTATTCACGAAGAAATTAATAAATTTCGCTGCCTCTTTTTTATGCTCAGAGCTTTTCGGAATGGAAAACAGCATACTCGGCTTCAATGTCAGCGCCTTTTCCTTCATTTGCTCCGGCGGCAGATAGAGAGACAGCGGCGAGTCTGTCAGCCGGGCAAAGCCCAAATATTGATTGGAGTAGTTCCATGTAATCGCTGATTTGCCTTTGACGATAAAATCGTCTTCCATCCCTTTAATCTGTGCGCTTTCATCAGGTGTTGGGGACGTTTTCGCTTTCACCAGCCTCAGCTGCCGTTCAAAGTAATCGACAAACATCTGATCATCTTGATACGCGAGGCCAGTGCCGTCTTCTTTGTAAAAGCGCTCACCCTTTGTTCGCAAATAATACGGGAAGAAAATATCAGGCGGATGCATTCCGTTGGAACCGTAGACACCAGCTTTTTCCTGAAGATCATACGCCAGCTTCTCGTAATCCTCCCACGTCCAGTTTTCCTGATTGATAGACACACCGGCTTTTTTCAGCAAATCATCATTCGCAATCACAGACAGCACGTTGACACCTAGCGTAAATCCATAAAGCTTATTGTCGATTTTTCCGCCCGACAGCATATTCTCGTCGATTGTACTGACGTCAATCGTTCCATCCTTTGTATACGGCGTTAAATCTTCCAGCTGGTTCTTCTTTCCGTATTGGGCTAAGTAAGCGGTATCCATTTGAATGACATCAGGAAGCTGGCCGGCGGCAGACATGGGCGCAAGCTTTTTCCAGTAGTCATCCCAGTTCGCAAATTCCGATTCAATATGGACGTGAGGATTCTTTTTCTCGTAAAGTTCAATTACCTTTGTTGTATAATCATGCCTTGGCTGCCCGCCCCACCACGCGATTCTGAGCGTAATGTCTTCTTTTTTCCCCGATGCCTCTTCGCCCACAGAACATCCGCTGAAAATAAAGACACAGACAAGCGATAACAGAACGTAACAAATCTTCTTCAAACCAATCCCCCCTTTAATGTAAGTGCTTACATTTTATTTTAAAGCGTTCGGATAGGGCGAAACACTCAAAAAACAGTGGCGAAAGTCAAAAAAACAGAGATGGCTATCCTGCGGAAGCGCCTCCCTGTTTTCTTCTGAATTCTGACGGTGTCAGACCGGTATATTTTTTAAAAACAAGACTGAAATACTTCGGATTATCGCCAAATCCGATTTCTTCAGCAATTTCTGATACACTCGCGTCCCGCCTCATTTTCATCTGTTTCATCGCATGTTCAAGACGCACTCGTGTAACATATTGGGAAAATTTCTCGCCTGTTTCCTGCTTAAATAACTTCCCGAGATAATCAGGATTCATAAACAGCATATCCTTCGCCGCCCATTTTAAGGACAGATTCGGATTTCCGAGCTCGTCGGCAATAAGCCTGATCATTTTTGAAATCACTGCGCTCCCATGCAGGTCACCAGACGCTTCAGCTGTGTCACGAAACAGCTGCCCCGCGTGCCGGAGTTCTCCCGCCTGACTGATGGCCATCTTGCGGTCCGCAAAAACCTCCGCCGCCTTTTCAGCGGCGTTCTCCTCTACGGCGAGCACTGTCCATTCTCCGCTGCTGCAAACCGCTGTCAGTGCCGATCCGAGTGCCTCTCTGGCTGCGGCATCAATAGATTGTTCCCCTTTTAAGATCAAGAGGCGGATCTTTTTTCCGGCAAGTGAAGGCGGCGGAGACAACTGGGCTACACCTGCGATCAAGCCTTCCAAGTATTGATCGGCTGCAAAGGAACGGATATGGTCCAGCTCGTGTTTCAGATGGGCTGTTTTCTTTTTGTGCACATCTTGCCGCTTCAGCTCAGCAATGATTTCCTCCAGCGAGCTGATAATCTGCTGTTCATTGCAGGGTTTCAGCAAATAATGCTTCACCCCATATTTCATGGCTTCCTTTGCGTACTCAAACTCTCCAAACCCGGACAGGACGATAAATTGCACCGACGGACTGATGGCTGACACCTTTTTGATCAGCTCAAGCCCGTCCATACCGGGCATTTTGACGTCTGTGATGACGATATGCGGCTGCTTATGTACAATCTTTTCATATGCTTCATGTCCGTTCTGCGCTTTACCGATCAATGAGGCGCCAAGCGACTCCCACTCAATGATTCCTGCCATTCCATCAAGGATAATCCTCTCATCATCAGCCAGCAGTATTTTATACATCACACCACCTCATTTCGGCACGGTATTGTGATCACAATCCTCGTCCCCTTTTCATGCTCACTATGAATCCGCAAGCCGTATGGCTCTCCGAATGTCAGGCTGATGCGCTCGCGAATATTCCAAAGTCCGATTCCTCTTCCGCCCGTTGATTCAAGAATCCGTCCATCCATGCCAGGACCGTTATCTTCGACCGTAATACAGACACATTCCTTTGCCTTTTTCGCCTGAATCCGGATGGCGCATGGCCTTGTAAAGGGTTCAAGCGCGTATTGAATCGCATTTTCCGCAAGCGGCTGGAGCGTCAGTTTCGGAATGAGGCAATGCTTCACCTCATCGTCAATATCCAACGTGAAATTCAGGCGCTCTTCAAATCGAAATCGCTGAATGGTCATATAGTGACGTAAAATGTCCGCCTCCTCCTGAATGGTCACGATATCCTTTTTCATATGTATGCTGTTTCTCAGAAGAAAACCGAGCGATTCCACCATTTTTGAGATTTGCTTTTGCTGATTCGCCTTGGCCAGCCAATTGATGGACTCGAGCGTGTTATATAAAAAATGCGGATTGATCTGGGCTTGCAGTGCTTTCAATTCGGTTTCTTTAATAATGAGCTGTTTTTCCACATTTTCTTCCATCAGCTCATTAATCCGTTTCATCATGACAGTAAAATGGCGGTTCAGCATGCCGGCCTCATCCTGTGTATGTTCCGGCAGAGAAAGCGACACACCTGCTTCAATACCGCCGTGCTGTACCGATTTCATCGCGGTCACAAGCTGTTCAATCGGCTCCGTGATGCTGTTGGCGATTTTCCTTCCGAAAAGCAAAACCACACAGAAAAAGAGGAGAAAGCATGTGCCGATCACTGTTTTCATAAAGGAAATTTTCGCGAACATCTGATCAAAGGGGATAACGTTATAGTAGCTCCAATTTTGGTAGGATGATTGAAGATAAGAAATAAAGTAACGTTTGCCATTCTTTTTTATCAAGTCATAACCGGGGTGCTTCAGCGTCTCTTTTGCTGCCTCAGGAACATGCGCTGATGCATGTGCCGTATACACCAAATTCCCGCCTTGGTCAGCAATCATAATGTCTCCGACTGAATCGCCCCAATCCTTCGGCACATCACGAATCATTTGTTTTACATTGACTTGGATCAGCACCATGCCCAAGCCGTTCAGACTCAGCTGGTGATAGGACCTGATCTGCCGTGCTGAAATCAGGACAGGATCTGACCCGCCGAGCGTCATCCAAAGATTTCTTCCATTTTTCGCTTTCGCTCGCTTAAATACCTCTTCCTGCTCCTGCTGCAAAAGATCTGAAGAACTGCTTCCGGCTGAATACTCTGAGCCGCGGGCATCAATCAAATGAATGGAATCTATGTACTTTTCATCACTGGCATATCCCGCAAGCTGATCCCAAAGCTCCTGCTTCATTTGATATTGATCATACGTATCATCCCGATTTTGCATGCTCAGGATGCGTTGAATCTGTTCGTCTGTAATGATTTCATATGACACATCCTCTATCTTCTTCAGCTCGTCTTCGATCCTTTCAGAAGACATGCGAAGCACCTCCGAGGACTTGCGGTAAATCTGCTCATCATACACATGAAAGGCATACTGGACCCCGCTGTATACAAACAGAAAGGATACGGCCATAATCAACGATAGAAACACAAACAGCTTATCCTTAATCTTCATCCGCCTGTACCAGCCAGCAACTCTTTTCTTCATGCCGCCTTTTCTTTCTCCTGCCGCTGATCCATTGACCGAAACGCTTTAAAGGACAGCTTCGTTAAGATCAGGCTGAGTAAACTCCCGCTGAAAAACAATAGAAACGTGACATGAAACAGAACGAGACAAAGCACACCGACAGCGCCCGCTGCCATCAAAAGCGTCACCGCCGGACGGCTGAAAGCAATCAAAAAGCTGATGCTCAGCACCTCTCTGATTTTTACATCAAAATGAGAAAACACCGGGAACACATACAGCACAACAAACACGAAAATCAAACTAATGCTCAGGAATACATTGACGAGCACAGGCTGGTCCATCTGAGCCGCTATCCGCATATCCGCAAACAGAAACAGGGCAGCCGTCACAACGATAAGCCCGAGGATCTGTGATGCCCGCCATTCCTTTTTAAACGTCCGAAAAAAGACAGAAAACACCGGGGCATCTGTATTCCCCTTCGCCCATTCTCTCGCCACTGTAAACATCGCGGCAGTAGCGGGCATCAGCCCAAATACAACCAGGCCTGCAAGAGAAAACAAAATCCAAAGCACATTCAAATAGGCCAGTCTCATCACCCACGTACAAAAACGATTCAGCCCATTTGTCACACTGTGTATCATCAACATCACCTTCCCGCTTCGGAAAACGCTTTCATTTTAAAGTAATATGTATTTCTCCTTTCGAAAGAAAATTCCTGCCGTTCTGTGAAAATTTCGACATGATGAGAGACGGCAGCAGCCTTATCTTTTCCTGTAACGCCGGATGGCCTTATCGATCAAATATCCGGCAATGGCTCCGAAAATGACATTGAATCCAAGCATTCCGAGCGCAGCCCCTTCCCAGCCGCGTACATACACGAGGCTGTACCAGATCGCAAACACACCAAGGACGATCAGCCCGGCCAACATCCATTCCGGTCGACTTTTGTCAGGAAATCTCATCTGCATCAAAACGGATACGCCAGCAAACAGACAAGCCGTCACAATCCCTGTCACAAATAAAATTGGCCACACATCGCCTGCCCTCCCTTTTAGAAAAAGACAAAAAAGCCCCCTGCAAAGGACGCTTATTCTGCCGAAATCTCTTTCTCAAACAAATGATATCCGGACGCATCAGCACCCATGAATTCATATCCCATACGCCGATAAAAGGAATGCAGGGCGTCGCTATCAGCGACACAGTCAAGCCGGATCCGTGTTTTTCCCGGAAAGTGTATGCCCGTCTCCGCCCACTGAAGGACGCGGGCTCCAAGCCCCTGTCCCGCAAACCGGCGGCTTACTGCGAGGCGGTGCAAATAAATGGACTCCTCATGCCCATCGTCTCCCCAAAGCGTCCGGTCCCACTCGCTCGGTTCAGGCAGCAGCATCACGACAGCCGCAAGCTCTTCATCTTTTTTAAACACAAACACATGTCCCTTTTCAATTGACCCCGTGATATCATGTATATCTTGCCCTTTGAGAAGTCCGCTCCATTGGTTAGAACCCCGATCTCGGAGCCATTCAGCTGTTCGGACGAGCAACCCGGTAATCGATTCTGCATCCTCATAGACGGCCGGACACGCGTAAAATCCATCTGCAATCGTTTCGTTCTCAATCTTAAAAGCTGACATAAAGGCCTCCCAATCAAAAAGTAAGCTTGCACACACACCTTGATTATAATGCAGACCAAACTGCAAAAACAGACCATTTTCTCTGTATGTAAAAGGGTGTATGAAAGAGAGGCCAATCTGCCTATTAGAAAATCTTCTTTTTATCCCGTTCTTCTTTTAAAATTTCAACCGCTTCTCTGAAGCGCATAGAGTGTACGATTTCACGCTCACGCAAAAAACGCAGGGAATCGTTTAAATCAGGATCATCCGAAATATCAATCAGCCATTGATACGTCGCCCGCGCCTTTTCTTCTGCGGCAATATCTTCGTATAAATCGGCAATCGGATCGCCCTTCGCTTGGATATAGCTCGCGGTAAACGGCACGCCCGCCGCATTATGATAAAAAAGCGCGCTGTCGTGATTGACGTAATGATCGCCAAGCCCAGCTTCACGCAGCTGCTCCGGTGTGGCGTCTTTTGTTAACTTATAGACCATGGTCGCAATCATTTCCAAATGGGCAAACTCCTCCGTGCCGATATCTGTTAAAAGGCCGATGACCTTATCAGGAATCGTATAACGCTGGTTCAAATACCGGAGAGCTGCGGCCAGCTCGCCGTCCGCTCCGCCATACTGCTCAATCAAATACTTCGCCAGCGTCGGGTTGCACGTACTGACCTTGACAGGGTATTGCAGCTTCTTTTCATACACCCACATTCAGGCATTCCTCCTTATACTTGCCACGGCCATGGCCCTTTTCCCCAATCCCAATCCTTGCCCGCGGGGCTGTTGCCGAACTGCAGAAGCGGTCCGTAAGAGGATTCGAACTGTCTTTTTAAGTGCCTTGAATAGCCGGAATATTGATTGAATTGCTTCAGCGCATCTTCATCATGAGGATGTGTATTTAAATAAAGACTCAGCTCAACAAGCACAAAATCAGCAGCCTGTATTTGCTCAAGCTGACGATAATATTCGGCGTCAACCTTTTTTGCCATGTGCGTCTCCCCCTCGATAAGGGTTTTCATAAAAATCATAGAGATCCTTCCAAAGGGTGCCTTTCCTCAAAGCCTCCATCGGCGAAAACTGCTCCATGTGCTCAGGCTGAAAGGTCATATAAAGGTTAGGGGGCGTTCTGTAATATTTCTTCCCTATGGGCGGACAGGGATCAAAACGGCTGTGAAAGGGCGTATATGATTTGACAGGCGTAAACGGCTGCATATCCTTCATTCCGGCTCCTCCTTTCTCAAAAACAATGACCTTAATAGGTATGAGGCAGGAGGCATGATTATGACTAAAACACGACTTAGCTTTTTCAATAAGAAGACCTTCGGAAGCGCCGAAGGTCTTTCTAGACTATTCAGTCCAAAATGAGGTCAGTGTTTCCAATATGCAGCATGAGCAGCCGCAAACTCTGACAGCGAACGAGGTTCTTTTCCCGTCACACGCTTCACTGTATCCGTTACCCGATGTTCCGCACCATGGCTGATTGCCTCATCAAGCTTCGCCATAAAATGGGCATAATCCGCGGGCAAACCTCCTGCCTCCATTTTATGCTGCAGCTCGGAACGAGAAATGCTGACATGCTCCACCCGGCGTCCCGCCGCAGCTCCAATGATCTCCGCCGCTTCGGCATAGCTCAGCGCCTCGGGACCTGTCAGAATATGATGTGTTTGATGAGGAACATCATCAATCAAAGCCCTGACGGCTGTTTCTGCGATGTCATCAGCGTCAATAAACCCAAGTTTTCCTTCACCCGAAGCCGTTGTGATGCGGCCCTCCGTTTGAATAGACATGCGATGCTGGACATTGATGAAATTTTGCATAAAGTATGAGGGCCGCAGCACCGTCCATTCAGGAAACTCGCGCACTGCCTGGTGAAGCGCGCCAAACACGGGACCGTTCTCGGAGACAACAGACGCACTTTGCATCACTACCCGCTTTGCGCCGAGACGCTTTGCTTCCTTTAAAAAGGGAAGCACATAGGGAGCCGGATCAAGTACACCGACCGGAGCAACAAGATAGATGTCTTTTACCTGTTCTAGAGCAGGCGTAAAACTGGAGGCATCCTTCCAATCAAAATACACATGCTCCGCACTTGCAAGCGCGCCCTTTTTTCGGCTTGCAATACGCACTCTGTATCCCAGCTTTATTAAACGGCTGGCGATTCGGCTGCCGACTGTGCCAGTCCCGCCCGTGATTAAAATCGGATTCTGTTTCATCATTTGCCACTCTCCTCTGTTTGCAAAAATGATCCTCCAAAGGCCTCTTTTACAACAAGCGGATTCCAATAATCCCTATAACGCACAATGCGGCCGTCTCTCATTTCGATGACACTGATATAGCTTTGGCGATAAGGCAGTCCAGTCTCAATCACATGGCCGTCACATTGAAACTCCGCAATCACCGTATTCGAGTCTGCTGAACGGTACACTGTCGGAGTGGTAAATGAAGAAAGATGGATCTGCTTAGGATAATCCTTAATATAGTTGTAAATGGCCGCTTTTCCTTCTATTCTTTTTGGTGATCCCTCCGGCGCATAAGGAAACTCAAATACAGCATTCTCATCCCAAAGCTCCATCCAGCTCTTCATGTCCTTCTCAAGCATATAAGCCATAAACTTTCTCAATGTTTCACATGCTTTTTCAAATTCATTCATCAACATTCATCATCACCTCTTTTTTTATTTTCAGACCATTCAGTCCAAAAAATACACACATGGGCAAAGCATTCTTTACCACATGTTAATCAAGCACTGATAAACTCACGTCAACATGGTCCTTAAGACGATCCATATCTGCCGTCACTTTTGCAATAAATGTCAGTGACAGCCTGCTCTGATTCAGGTACCGGGCGAGCGCAGATATATCATGATCTTCGCCATTCAATTCTCCTTGATCCTTCGCCCTTAAAAGCGCCTGATAAAAAGCGTCCTCAAGCTGCTTGGATTGTCTTTCAAAATACCGGGCAAGCTCAGGGTCATGCGGGATCTGTTCAATCGCACTGTTCATAATGTAGCACGCCTTCGCCCGTTCCGGATCCCTCAGGGCATTGACACCCTCCTGAAAAATATCACGAATGGCTTCCTTTACAGATCCTGGCGCTTCAAGCCTTTCCATAACGGCAGTGTTTTTCCCTTCAAGATACGTTTTCACAGCGGACAAAAACAAATCACGCTTCGTGCCATACGTATCATACAAGCTCTGGCGCGCAATGCCTAAATGAGAGAGCAGACCCTGAAGAGACGTTCCTTCGTAGCCATACTCTCCAAAAACCTCTATCGCCCTGTGAAGAACAAGTGCCGTATCAAATTCTTTATTCCTCCCCAAAAAAAGATCACCTCCTGAAACAAATGTTACCAGTTTCCAGACTGAACAGTCAAGAAAAAAGATAAAAAACACTCTTGATCTGCAAGAGTGTCCTCTTTATACCATCATCTTCTTTATTTATAACCGTCTTTTCCCCAGTGGCCCATATGGTGGTGATGGTGGCCATAATGACCATCATGATGGTGGTGATAATTATCCTTTCCAACATGGTGATGATGGTGATGAAGATTATCTTTTCCATCATGATGATGGTGATAATAGTGGTGATGGCCATCATTTTCATGGTGCATGTTCGGATAATTTACAGTTCCCGGAGAGCCTCCATAGCCGCCGCTTGGGTAACCGCCGGATCCTCCGTATCCTCCGTACGTTCCATATCCCGGATAGCCGCCGACACCTCCATGTATGCCGTGATCTGGGTAGCCTCCATACATGCCAAAGCCCGGGTGGCCTGTGCTTTGCATGCCATAGCCCGGGTGGCCAATACCAAAGCCCTGATAATGACCAAAACCAGGTCCGCCATACATATGTCTTGTATCAGTCATATTCACTCTCTCCTTCACATAGGTTACAGTCCAGAGTATGAGAATATCTTATAGATCGTATAGGCGGCCGCCTACATACAGCTAAAACAATTTCCAGGACAAAAAAAGCAGGCCATAACAGCCTGCTCACTCCTTACTCACCTAAATCAACGTTATGATATACCTGTTGAACATCTTCCAAATCTTCTAATGCATCAATCAATTTTTCAAACTGTTCCTTTGCATCATCCGGAAGCGTTACTTCACTTTGCGCAAGCATTGTCAGCTCCGCTACTGTAAATTCCTCGACACCCGCGTTTTTAAACGCCTCTTGCACCGCATGGAATTGATCAGGCTCAGCATATACGATCACGCTGTCATCCTCTTCTAAAATGTCACGGACATCAACATCCGCTTCCATCAAGATTTCAAGTGCTTCGTCAGCAGTTTTGCCTTCTACACCGATTACAGCCGTCGCGTCAAACATGTAAGCAACAGATCCGCTCACACCCATGTTTCCGCCGTTTTTCCCGAACGCCGCACGCACTTCCGGCGCCGTACGGTTTACATTATTCGTCAGCGCATCAACGATAATCATTGATCCGTTCGGCCCGAAGCCCTCATAACGAAGCTCATCGTAATTCTCTTCCGCTCCGCCCTTCGCCTTCTCGATCGCACGCTCAATGATGTTTTTCGGCACGCTGTAAGTCTTCGCACGCTCAAGCACAACCTTCAGCGCCTGGTTGGATTCCGGATCAGGCTCGCCCTGCTTCGCCGCCACATAAATCTCACGGCCAAACTTCGCATAAATCCGACTCGTATTCGCGTCCTTAGACGCCTTCTTCTCTTTAATATTGTTCCACTTACGGCCCATGATGTTCCACTCTCTTTCATATATATCAATCTAAATACTGTTATTCACTTTATCCATTATACCTCAAATGGTTTGGTTGTTTCGAGTGTCTTGCGTTAGAAATAGAAGGAATGCCGCGATATGGAAAATTGAACGTCTTCCGTAAAGCAAGAAAAAGCCCTAGCTAAGGGCTTTCTTCTGATCACTGAGTTTGTAAGGGGAATGATCGATATACGTCGTATTTCGATCTGTTGATTCCTTAAATCCGCCGGAGTTTGTCAGGAATGGAAACGACATGCTTCCAAAAACTAGAGTAACAGCCAGGCACATCATCACTTTTTTCTTAATAGGCATATAAACACTCTCCTTTTAGAATATCTTCTTGGGCTTTCAGCACTTTCCGATAAAACGCAGCAGCTTGTTCAAAGTGACAGCTGCTTTCAAAAACAGCGGCAGCACTCCGGGCACACGCTTCAATATACGCATGCAAGTTCTTTTTTTCGAAATAGCTTAAAAGATCATGAATTTTTCGTTCATCAACAGTCTCCTTGTACACGGCCTGCAAGAACAGAAACAATTCTTTATAAAATTTGTGAGAATGTGCTGTCATTTGGTCTAATCCTTCCTCTATGAACTGAAACGCCCGCTGTGTTTGGCCTGTCTTACATAATGTCCAGCTTAATCCAAACAAGACTTTCGGAAGCAGATCAGGCACTTTCTCTCTGCTTACTTTCGCCGCTTTTTGGAAATGTTCTACAGCCATCTGATCGTCTCCTGATCTGTCATAGCTGTTCGCGATGTTCAATAGAGAAATGGCGATAAACCTGTCATTTTGAATGTCCATTGCCAAATCCAGCGCCGCTTCTAAGTGCGGGAGCGCTTTATCATAATGTTTGAAATCATCATAGTTGCCGGCGATCACAAACAAGCTTTGTATCGTTCTAATGCTATATAGGGGATTTTTTTGATAAATGTCTAAGGCTTGAAGAATATGATGCATCGACACATGGGTTTGCTTCATGTGATAATACGCTTCGGCCACTTTAAAATGGAATTCCGCTTTCTCAATTTCATCTGACACAAACGGCAGTTCTTTCTCCGCCTCGCGATAATACCCGATCGCTTCCACATATTCTTTTTGGTCAAATTCATACATGCCGCGGAAAAACAAAGAGTAGTATTTCAAAAGGCCTGTGAGTTTTTTCTGAGGGGTCTCAATCGTTTCAAGAAGCTCTGTCACTGTAGGGCGATTCCCGTATGTTTGTCCCGGCTCCAAATAATCAAGCATCAGCTGGTGCCGAAAACACATCAGAGAATAATAGATCAGTAAATCCTGATCTTCTTCCATCTGCTGAATGTCCTGCTCAACCTCCGCTTTCAGAACCTCAGCATCCGGAACACTGAACTGGCGAATCATCTTGTACCATTCATTAATCTTAACACCTACACGCGAAGACGGTATGGCTTGACTCAACGGCTTCCCTCCTTCTCTATGAGATATGTCATATTCTATCAATCCCAAATTTTGAAAACAATATAGAAGGAAGAAATTGTTTTTTCATCCTGTCAATTTGTTTTTTTTCGTAAAAAAGAACCCTTTACACAAGGGTCCATGTCAATCTTATTTCATATACGTATTCACCAGCTCGTAACAGCGCTGATTCTTCGTTTTATTTGTTCTAAAAAAGCAAATACGTCCTTAGCAGGCATCAGGTTTTCCAGCAATTGAATGACATTCTTTTTCCCCACAATTAACTCCTGATCTTTTAACATTACAGGCGTTTCCTTAAACACATGCCAAGGATAAAATAACCTGAGAAAAGGATCTGAAAAATAAATCCCTTTGTCTGTTA
The DNA here is from genome assembly GCF_006715455.1 of Bacillus sp. SJZ110. Taxonomy (NCBI): domain Bacteria; kingdom Bacillati; phylum Bacillota; class Bacilli; order Caryophanales; family Bacillaceae; genus Bacillus; species Bacillus sp. SJZ110. The sequence goes on from NZ_VFNF01000006.1 coordinate 205,715, forward strand.
ATGTGATGCCATCTGTTTGCTTCACGGGAAAAGTACTCCAGAAGGAGATCATCTCCTGATTCTTAGGAATATGCAGCCGTTTTCTCAATCGTACCTCTCTCTTTTCAGAAATCTCGTTACCGACCAGTAGCCCATTGGTCAAACCGAACATCTTGTCATGGCTGTTCTGAAACAAAATACTGATTTCCCTCAATTCACTGGCAGAAACAGATACATGATCTATCCGGGGTTCCGTAAGCAAATCTAAGCCATTTTCACTAAGAAATTGCTGAATTATCCTCAACAGCTCTGCCAACAGATCCGCAGGATATGAACTGAAGCCGACATCAAAAACCTCTACTCCATCAAACCAAATCTCATAATCATCCGTCGATTTAATCGATTGGATATCAGTGAATGCTTCCCAAGTCACACATCCCTCTTGTTCTCCAAATCTCTTCCAGTACAATCCCTTACTCGTAAACATAACAAAGCTTTTCGCTTTACTTCCCATGGAACAATTCAGTAAGGCCGTCACCGTTTCTTTCTTCGATAACGGGAATAACTCACAAACATATGTCAAAAGCTCCTCAGGGACAAATCCGGTAAAGAACTTATCTTTTTGATACATTGAACACAAATCACTCAAATATGAACCACCCATTGCTTCATCGTCCTCCTTTTGGTTCATATACGCGTACTTTGAATGAAAGTTTCATAGAATTTCGACACTGTTATCAGCAAAGATCAACTCTTGAACAAAAAAGAAAAAGACGCTAAGAGCTTTCACTTTAATCAACCACAACAAAATCCTGAACCTTCACCTGTTCCTCAGGCAAATCAAACTGATAAAGCATCTCCTTAGAATGGATATCAAACACACCCACGTATCCGCCGATGCCCTTTTTATGCTCTTCCTGGGCAACTATATACAATAGATTCCCCTTAAACTTCGCTTCCATATAAGGGAAATTCAAACTATATGTATGAAAAGAAAATTCCTTCCCATACTCCAGCAAGTTCGCCTCACCCTCTTTGTCCTCGTACGTAACGTAAAAGCTGCCGCTTTCTTTGTCATAATACACAGTATCTGCATATTCAAGATCTTCAGGATACGGAATATATGTCGTCTTCCATGTCCCTTTTTCAATCACAGTCAATTCATGCTCCGAGCTCGCAACAATAAATTCCTCCGAGTCTGCGAATTGATCAGCGTATGAGGCTAAACTCAGGGTCTCAACCATTTCCTCTGTTTTTCTGTCAATCACGTAAATAGCCATGCTTTGAATGATATAAATATAGTTCTCATCACTGGCCCCCAGCGTGACAAGCGAAGGCAAGGTAAGGGTATATTCCTTTTTCGTTTTTCTGTCGTTTATGTGGATCTCATTTCCCATCGTATCAACATTATAGGCCTTAACAGAGACATCCTTCCCCTCATGCCAAAACGCAAATGGATCTGAAAGCGGATGCTCTTTGATCACATCCTTCTCCAGCGTGTAGTAAAAAGGCTCGTGTTCCGCCAATAATACAAGGTCTATTGATGCATAAGATTTCGTTTGAATATAAGGCACATCCGCCACCTTAAACGTACGCCTGTTAAACCGTTCGCCTGTTGAGGTTGAAAGCAGCACGCTTTCTTTTATGAAAGGATTGGAGTAAATAAAAAAGATGCGGTCTTCTTCGGGGTGGATGGCGGAAGATTGGACAGGGATACTGTCTTTATTGCGTAACTGAACAAACAGTATGATGCATACCATTAACCCTAATAAACTGAATGTAATGCATTTTTTCTTCATCAAAATGCTCCTTTAACTGTCTACCAATAATCATTTCTACTATGTTTACACAATCCCTTCATGAATAAAGACACATGCCAAATGACTCATTTTTCCACCAAAATACGTTCTCACCCCCACCCTTATCCCGCACCGTGGTAAAATTTTGATATTGAGCGAACAAAAGAAGGGAAATGGTCATGAAAGTATTTGAAGCGAAAACACTGCTTTCGGAAGCGACAGACCGTGCAAAAGAGTACAAAGAACTAAGAACGCAAATGGTCAACTTGAGAAAAGCATTAAAAGGAGTCGCTGATCTCAGTGACAGTGAATTTTCAGGAAAAGGCGCCAGCAACATCAAAGCCTTCTATCACGACCACGTCGGCGTCACCGACCAATGGATCGACTACATCGACATGAAAATCGCATTTTTCAATAGCATCGCCGGAGCCGCCGAAGACAAAGGCCTCTCAGACGCATACATCGAAGAATCCTTTCTGGAGCACGAACTGGCAAATGCCAATAAAAAATCAAAATCCATCATGTCCGAACAGAAAAAAGCGATGAAAGACATCCTGAACGATATCGACGACATCCTCCCGCTCGACCTGTTTTCAACAGAAACCTTCAAAGACGAGCTGGCCGATGCCAACGACAAACGCAAAAAAACACTGGAAAAATTGGACGCCTTGGACGAAGACCTGAAAACAGAATACGCCCTGTCAGAACCAAACGAACAATTCATCAAATCCGACTTCCAAAAGCTCCAAGAAGCAACGGGCAAAGGCAAAAACGCAACACCCATCCACTACAACGCCAAAGCGTACCGTGAGAGTGACATACATAAGAAAAAAGGCGACATTGAAAAGCGGACTGAGGCTTACTTGAAGATTAAGAAAGAGGAAGCGAAGGAACGCGAGATTGAAAAACTAAAAGAAAGACTAAAAAACTACGATTATGCAGATGCCGATGAATTTTACTCAATGGCAAAAACGATCGGCTATGAAAATCTGACAGCAGAACAACAGAGATATTTCACCCAAATTGAAAACACGCGTGAGCTTGAAGCAGGCTTCAAAGGGGTTGCCGTCGGCCTTTATGATTCCGGAAAAGACGCGGTCGTAGGCCTGTGGGATATGGTCACAGATCCGGGCGGAACCGTTGAAGCCATTACAGGAGCTGTGGCTCACCCGATCAAAACGTATGAAGCCATTTCAGCGGCAATCGAAGAATCGTACCAAAAAGACATGGTGAATGGCGACACCTACTCAAGAGCAAGATGGGTGTCATATGCGGTTGGCACTGTTGTCACATCAATTGTCGGCACAAAAGGCGTAGGAGCCGTCTCTAAAACAGGCACAGCTGCCAAAGTGACGGCCAAAGTCAAAACAGCAGCAAGCAAATCTGCAACAGCCCAAAAAGCCATAACAGTCTCAAAACAAACCGTTGATCACATCAAACAAAAAGTAAACACAGGCATAGAAGTATCAAAAAAACACGTCAAAACCAAGTTAAATCAAATCGGAGATCTCACACTTGCGGATATTCTCCCCTATCATCCCCGTCACGATTTAGTGCCGGCAGGCGTTCCTTACAACGCAGTCAACGGGGTCACGCTTAAAGAAGGACTGCAAAAATTCGCCAAGGTCATCCTTCCGAAACCATACGGAACGTCATCAAGCGGAAGACGAACTCCAGCACCACATGTACCGCCGGTAACCGTCAAATACGGCGAGCACTACGCAAAATGGAGCAGAAAGAAAGTGCTGAAGCCCAATATCATCTACAAAACAAAAGAAGGCTACACATACACGACTGACAACTATGGTAGAATTACAAGTGTCAAAGCAGACTTGCAGCTGGGAGAAGCAAAACGAAACCAATATGCACAGACGAATGCTGGAAAGCCTCAGGACCGAAAGCCTGACGATGACGGAGGCCATTTAATCGCCACCCAATTCAAAGGCTCAGGCCAGTTCGACAATATCGTGCCGATGAATTCTCAGATTAATAGAAGCGGCGGGAAATGGTACAACATGGAGCAAGTGTGGTCTAAAGCTTTAAGTCAAAAACCACCGAAACAGGTGACAGTTAAAATTAACAACATTTATGAGGGTGATTCTTTAAGACCTTCTAAATTTATTGTTGTATATAAAGTTGGGGATAAAGAACCTGTTAGAACAATCATTAAGAATAAAGCTGGGGGTTAATCTAATGGAAACTCAAAAAATGGGTGAACTATATCAAAAGATTGCTGAACATCTAAATGAAATGATTCCATCTCAATGGGAAAAGATCGTTTTATATGCTGAAATACTTGATGACTCAGCGGATATATACTTTTATTTTACAACACCAAATAATAACAGTGATTATTTATTTTCTCATTATATACCTGAACACTTTGATGTGAGCGAAGAGATTTACGATCAACTACTAATTGAACTTCAAGAGCTATTTGAAGAACTAAAAGAGGAATTTAAACTAGGCAACCAAGATATTTGGACTAATCTCACTTTAAAATTAGAAAACACCGGAAAGTTTTCAATTGATTATAATTATGATGATGTTTTATCCTCTGAACTTGATGACCTTCAAAGACGAGATGTTTGGAAATATCAAAATTTAGGGATATTGCCTAAAGATGAGGACGATAAAGAATTTGTAATAAACTACTTCGGTCTATAAATCAAAAAAATGGCTCAGCCCTTCTCTGCTGGGCTATTTTTGATAACTAAGATTTCTAGACGATTGAAGGTGAAAAGATTGGAAACTAAAAAAATGCAAGATTTGTATCAGCTTATTAGTCAGAAATTAAATGACATCATACCTTGTGAATGGACAAAAATTTATCTTTATGCAGAAGTATTAGATGATTCCACAATGGTTCTTTTTCACTTCAGAACACTAGAAAATAATCAAATTATTTATTCACAAGATATACCTAGCCATTACAACGTAAGCAAGGATATTTTCAAGACGTTGTTAAGAGAACTAAGAGAACTTTTTGAAGAATTAAGAACTGAACACAGAAATAATAACGATGATGTTTGGACGAACCTTACACTAACATTGGATCGTAGCGGAGAATTCCAATTAGATTATAATTATGATGATATTTTAGCATCAGAATTAGATGGATATGAAAGAATCGCAATATGGGAATATAGAAACCTTGGTATTTTGCCTGAAGATGAGGATGATAAAGAATTTGTAATTAGCTACCTAGGTCTATAAATAAAAAAATGGCTCACCCCTACTCTGCTGAGCTATTTTTTATAAACCATAGATTTAAATGTTTTCTATATAAAATAAAATTAACTCTATAATGAGGCTAACCTTCCTTAGAACAATTATCTATCATTATGCAATCAACCTTTAACACTACCCAAAGAAATAAAACATTTGTAAAAACAATGGAGATACAATTTGAGAATATAAGCATGGGTGAAATCTGGTCCTCTGCTTCATTTTACTTTGAATTTCTTAAATATGAGAAGGTCTCCAAAGGTGATACAACGAACTGGATTATCCAGAAATGAACGAAGTCATTTGTGATCTTGATATAAAAACAGAGCCTTTACTTTATTCGGTCCCCAAATCACGGTAGAGGTAGAACTTCACTTATTTCATGACTTGTTAGAACTTTGTCCAAAATAGCTAATGCTGGGGGTTGATTCTTTTTGGAAAATGAATTAAATGCATTATATAGAAGCATAGCTGAAACCGTTAACGAAATGATACCAGAACCATGGGAGAAATTTTTGTTCTATGCTCAGGTTTCAGAGACAGGCGGAGGTACTTACTTTTTTTATAATTCTCAAAATGAACCTAATCATTTTAAGTATAGTCTTGAAATTCCGTTTGAATTTGATATTGACGAAAATGAATTCGATCAGTATGAGATGGAATTATTTAAACTAAGCGAAAAAATGAGAGATGTATTCAAAGATCATGATCAAGAATTATTTTATTCCTTCACTCTTAGCTTAGAGAGATCAGGAAAATTAACTGTCAACTTTGATTATACAGATTGGTTTAGGACAGATTATAGTTTCAGTGATCAGCTTATCATCTGGAAATTTAAATATTTAGGAGAAGAACCTAAGGATCCATCATTACAAAAATTAATAAAAAAATATTTAGAAGAATATCCTGAAAATCCAATTTAATAAAGTTGGGATAATGATGTTAGAAAGCACTTATTAACAAATAACTGATGTCATAGGAAAAATAATTCCTGCTGATTGGACCAAAGTTGTTCTTTATGCCGAAATACTAGACGGTTCAGAGAAGTGTATTTTTTCTTTCAAACACCAGAAAACGATGAATATATATACTCTCACGAGATTCCAGAACAATTTCAAGTCAGTAAAAAAATTTATACCGAACTATTAATAGATCTTCAAGAGTTATTTAAACAGTTAACACAATGAGTTTAAAGAAAATAATCCTGAAGCATGGACAAATTTGACACTGAATCTTGAAAGCAATGGAACGTTCTCAATTGACTATGATTATGAAGATGTTATTGAATCTACTCTGGACGAATACCAAAGACAAATTATTTGGGAGTACAATAACTTGGGTATTTTTCCTGAAGACGAAGAGGATAAAGAATTTGTTAAGGATTATTTAAATATTAAATAATGCCATCAACAATTCAAAGTTAAAGGTTAATCTTATGGAAACTCAAAAAATGGGTGAACTATATCAAAAGATTGCTGAACATCTAAATGAAATGATTCCATCTCAATGGGAAAATATCATTTTATATGCTGAAATACTTGATGACTCAGCAGATATATACTTTTATTTTACAACACCAAATAATAGTGATTACTTATATTCTCATTATATACCTGAACAATTTAATGTAAGCGAAGTGATTTACGATCAACTGCTGATTGAACTTCAAGAGCTATTTGAAGAACTAAAAGAAGAATTTAAACTAGGCAACCAAGATATTTGGACAAATCTCACTTTAAAATTAGAAAACAACGGCAAGTTTTCAATTGATTATAATTATGATGAAGCTTTATCGTCTGAGCTTGATGACCTTCAAAGACGAGACCGTCTGAGTGGGAAAAGGTGGCTCTTTATGCCGAATTCTCATGACATTCCAGAACACTTTAGCGTAAATAAAGATATTTATGTTGAACTTCTGTTTGAGCTGCATGACTACTTTGAAGAGTTACAGAATGATTTCAAACCAAACAATGAAGACTTGGACAAACCTCTCTTTACATCTAGAACGAAGCGGGAATTTCTCAATATATTACAATTACATCGATGTCATTACCTCAGACTTAAACGGTACTCAAGGCCAAGTGGTATGGGAGCTTAAATATTTAGGTATTTTCCCGGAAAACAAAAATGATAGAAAAATTTATAGAACTGTATCTATTGAAGCTAAAAGGTTAATATTACATTATTTAAAACGAAAAAGATTCTAAAAAACATTTCGAGTTTTTAGAATCTTTTTTACAAGTAACAATGGTTCCCCTGGAACAAATACAAAACACTTCCTATTTCTAAGCATAAACAATATTATATTCCAAAAGCATTTTCTTTAATAACCCGCTAGGCTTACTAACACTATCCGATAAACAATTGATATCTCCCATGATTATAAAGCTATCCTTTGCGCGCGATACAGCAACATTTAAAAGGCTTTTATTAGCATCTATAAAGAAACACCCATCTTTTTTCCCATAAACTGTGGACATGATGATGATTTTTCTTTCTCCGCCTTGAAATGTATGAACTGTTCCTACATCAACATATTTTTTCACCGCAGGAGATAATGCTCGTTTAATGATCCCAACTTGCATTTTAAACGGGGTAATAATTCCAATAAGACTTTCCTGATTTTCTCCTTTATAGGCGTTACAGATATCATTAAAATTCCGATTAATCCACCCTGCAATTGCCTCGGCCTCTACTTTATTATAACGGCTCCCTGCTTTTTTGCTCGAATGGTTAGAATCAACTTGTATGTGACCAAAGGGCAGGATTAATAAGCGATTAATACGGTTTTTCTTATCATTACTTGCCTTACCTCTCATTGGTTCAAGGTTCCCTTTGTATACTAGCTTGTTGCAATAATCAATGATTTCGTCGTAACAGCGTCTATGTTCACTTAGGAACAGACCACGTTCTTTATATTTTTCATATTTACTGCTTTTACATGCTACTCTCATAACGCTTGATTCTGATGTATTTAGCCCAAGTTCGCGAAGCCTATCAAAATCCTCGATTGTTTCTATAACACAATTTGATAGAGCTAATGATACGTCTAATGACTGGTTGATATTCCATACGGGTTCGATTTGATGAACATCACCAACGACTACCGCCCGTTTCGCAAGCGAAAAAGAGCATGCTGCAATTTCAGGAGTAACTTGTCCAGCTTCGTCAACGATTAATAAATCGATTTCATTATACATAAAGTGTTCTTTTCCATTATCATAGGCAAGGGAAAATTTAGGCAGCTGATAGAACGTCATGACAAAACAGGGCGCCAGCATACTCATATTTAAATGGAACTGCTTCAGAACATTTTCGAAATTTTTCCCTTTCTGCTTCTCAGTCAGTCTTTTCTCCCTTAGCCACCTGCATTCAAAATAATGAATCGCCAGCCAAAATGAAGCATATTTAATGCTTATATCCAATCTTTCGTTCATGTTATCTAAAGAGTGTACTGTTTTATGCTCATGTACAGAAATTTGCATTTCGTCTAGACTGTTTATCATGTTATTATATCTTTGATTCAATTTACTGATGGATTGATAAATACTATCTATTTGTTGCATCTTTACTCTTGTCTCTTGGGCTTTAACACTATAAATAGAGACAATATCGTCAATGCTCATTGATTCATTTAGAAAACTTTCATTTTGCCCTATAAAATAACGAACATGACTTTGAATTTTCCTTTTTATGAAAGGCAGAAAGGAAAACCATCGACCAACAAGAGGTATTTTCGAAAAATGAACAGTCCACTCTTCGATTCTCGCTTGTATTGTTTGAAATGATTCTTCAGCTTTTCTTTTTTCATCTAATAAATAATTATGGTATGTATCGATAGATCCTTTTTGAGGCGCAATACGTTCATATTCTTGGAATATTAATAATAACTTTTGTCTAATCTTCTCTATCGTTGATAATCGATTCCAAATTGATCGCTCGCACTGTTCTATGTTTGTATGATGTGTTCCAAAATAACGGTTACATTCATCTATCATCTTTTTTGTTGAACGCTCTACATTCTCTTCACTTTCTACCTCGTCAAAAAAGTTCTCTCCTTTTGAATTTGTATATTGAAACCCTTTTTCCTTTGCCTCTTTCTCTTTCGTTACTGATGGAAAATAAACGGCAAAACTGCTTACTCCTTCAATCCATCTGCATTCTAAATTAGTAGTTTGCCATATAGGTTTAATTTGACCAAATGATTCAATGATATTTGTCACAGCCTGATTATTTGTTGATGAGGCGACAATGAGAGGCGGCTCTGTCTTCTTTAACGCCCTTTGTACATATAAATTTGCTACTAATGATTGGAGTAATGTGGTTTTCCCTGTACCCGGAGGGCCATTAACAGCAAGAATATCCCCCTCTTCCATGTGATTAAAATGGTTTAGACATTCCCTTTGAGACGGAGATAAAGGGTACTCTCCACCCATTTGCCCGACGTGCATTTTCATTTCCGAAAGCCCATTTGGGGTAAGAGGAGTTATAGTTTCAGCTTGTTGTTTGATAAAACGATTGTAAAGAGGAAGGTGATTCGTCTGGTTTGCTAAAAGATGATCATACAATTTTAAAATATGTCCCGTAGCATTTATCACATTGTCCTTGATTACATAAACGTTTTGTTCCAGTTCAATACCTTTTACTGAGAGAGAGGTAAATTCAGTATCTGTTACAGTCTCATACATATCTTTTGCAAAACCAACATAATTATTCCAATTCAGATTTCTTTTCAATCTTTGAAAATTATTGCTCATAAATTCATTGAACTCATCTAAATGACCAACAGCCAAGTCTTGATCAATAATAGGATAAAGGTGTTCTCTCGGAATCCATGGATATTTATCTTCGGATGGATAAAGCACACCATTAGAAGATAAAATCGCTGGAATATATAGAATCCCGCTCATTTCCTCTTGATTCACATCAACCTTTTGCTGGCCATTAAAAATTGTTTTAATCGTCTTTGCAATAATGATAATATTTAATTTATCTCCCTGACGATCTGACAGGGTTTGAAAATCCTCTTTTTTAAGTTTTCCTTTATAAATACTATTTAAATCCGTTATCGTGAAAAGTATGTTTTTGAAGTTGATTTTCAGATCAGCAGCTACGCTATCTCTGAAGTACTTTGTTATATGATGGGCAGTCAATTTCTGTTCCTCCCGGGCATATGCATTCTGTGGTAATAATATATATTTAAACAATTATATCCTATATATATATAGGAATAAAGAACTTGATTAAACTTCAAAGAGGTTCTATTAAGGTGGTGAGGGTTAAAATAAGATATCATTTTTAAAGACTAATAAAACGTAATATAAATAACTGTAGAACTAATTTTATTTCACGACCAGGTAGAACTCTTTATCTGGTTAATCAAAACAGGAGCACACTATCTAAAGGATGAATTGCTAATCAAATCAATATAACCATGAAATGATTAAAAAAATAATTGACAGAATCAGAGACCCTATTAAAAAGATACGAAGAGGCGAAAAACTTTATCAAACATTCATCCGAGGTACAATTCGAAGAAGGCTTTTCTAAAATAAACAACAAATTAGACACTTTGACAAAAGCATATCTAGAATTAGCTAACGACTACATGAAATCCTATGCTCATGGAAATGCATAAAACAGAAAAGCTGTTAAAAAAATATGATGAAACTGGTAAGTCGTGATAACCGCAATCCCAAATTCAAAAATTGAGATTGGCTAACCTCCACAAAAACAAATATAACCCGAAACACCCAAACTCCCTTTTGCGGACTGCACCTGAAAATTTTTTTTTTGCGGTCTCTCAATCCCTTCCTATTAAATTTCAATATTGATAAAATTTACATAATTAGTTGTTCTGTATTTGGGGATAATTTTTAATAGATAGAATCAGGACAATGAAGGTCAAGGGTTTAAATACCTTTTGTCCTCTTTTTGTGTAAATGGTATTGAAAAATCGGCATAAAAGGGAATCGCTGCTTTTGCTATATTAATTGAATGGTATAATGAGTAAAAAGGGGGCATAAATATTTGGATATTTTACTTGCTATATTTCAATTAGCTTTGTTGTTCGCTGGCTGGTTTCTATATACATATGTGAAGAAGTTACCAGACCAAGTACACGCTAAGAATCTAAAGGCTTTTGAACTCGATCTAAATAAACAGTTAGAAGAGTTTAGGAATCAATTAACAACAGATTTAGAGTTAATGAAGATAAACGAATCTCAGCTACATATTCATAAAACACAAGAATTTTCTAAGTTAGTTGAAGTTCTGTTAATCAGCTTAACGGACAAGGACTATGTAAGAAAATTAGGTTCAGACAAGAGAATACAAAAAGAACATAACAAAAAAATGTTAGACTTAGGAACAAAATTATTCTTTTTCGCCTCAGACGAAACTGTAAAGAAATTCGTGGAATGGCGTAAGTATTCTTTAACCGTTGACACTCCTCAATATGAGGCAAAACAGGTAATAATTATTCTAGCTGAACTAATAGTTTTAATAAGAAAAGATTTAGGATATAGCCAAACTGAATGTACTAAAGATGACTTTTTACACATTATGCTTACAGATTGGGATAGATATAAAACTCTAGAAGGATAACTAATTGTTGTCCTTTTTTTTATGAAAAAGCTATAGAAAATTGCCGAAAAATTTTTGAAGCTACTTTGCTTTTTATAGATCACTATTTCCTTAACCACCATTTCCCATAAAATTCCATTTTTGATATTTTCCTTGCCATGTGTGCTGTGGCTGTGCCTGTGTGCCTCCTATATGCCCCCCTTGCTGTTACCTACTATCTATAGTGGCTGTGTGCCTTAAAGGGGTAGTGCTATATAGGTGCTGTGCTAATAGTGAGGTGTGTTTCTATTAGGCTGTTTTTAGGAACCCCTATAGGGTAATTTTTAGACCCCCCTCCCCCCTTTATTTTGAATGATACTTTGATTGAAAAACAGCCTTGTTATTCTGTATGAATCCCCCCTCAATTAAATGTGCTGAGTTTTGATTTTTGCAATAATATATGAGATCGATAATTTATAGTCACGAGAAATCTTGAACATCCTGTTCTAACAATTTTATTGGTTTATAAACCTTTGCATAATAGAATCGTTCTATTTGATCATCAGTTTTAAGAGATCTTTCTTTTACATTAAACGTATCTATCAATAAGAACCTTTTTTCATCAATTGAAAGGATATCAGGGCGATGGATATATTTAGTCCTTGATCTATTATAAATGATTTCATAATAGGTCTTTACGAAATTTTTTATCTCTAACCCCTTAAAATTCTGTTTAAGTTTAAAGTCGTCGATCAGTTTTTTCACAAACCAATCAAAGTGATAAAAAACATTTATATCGTCTATTTGGGAATAGAAGAAAACCCAACCATACTTTTTTTCTTTCTCGGAAGTTCCATTTACTTTATTACTTATTGAACCAGTTATCTTGTTGTTCAAATAAAAAATAAACTCTCTCGGTGAAATATTATTTGAATGACTGTATCGAGAAAACATGTCAACAATAGATTTTTCAAACTTTAATTTTGTAGACTTCTTTATAGTTAAACCAATATCTCCTGTTGACTTTAAATTTTCAATTCTATAACCTAAAAAATCATAGCCAACAAGGTCTAATCTTCCCTCACTACATTTCCCTTTATTCAATTTCAATTTATGTTCTTCTTCAATTTCCTTAAAGATATCATTTTTGATATTAGGTATATCTTTTTCATTACATAAAATCAGGATATCATCAACATATCTGTAATATCGTAATCTTTTTTTCGTTTTGTATTTTTTGTCCATATCTTGAAAATATACTTCTGCTAAAACATTTGAAATAGACAATCCTTGCGGGACACCTACACAGTTTGAATATAAGCTGTCCTCTTTTGAATGGTTTTTGGATACTGTTGGTGTTCTAATTGCATTTAAAATTAAATTTTTTACAAGAGGTGTTCTAATCCTTTTAGATAATTTCTTGTCTAAATTACTATGATTTATATTATCGTAAAAGTTCTTTATGTCGATTTTAATAAACGAGTCAAAGTTCTTTAACTCGTTTTTCATGTCTCCAATTACTGTTTGAACCAATGGTTGTTCAATTGAAAACGATTCTTGAATTATTTTGTGTAGTCCTTTAAGAACTATTTTATCTCTAATAGTCGGAATAGATATTACTCTAGGAAAGCTACTTTTAGATTTGATAAATAACTTTTCCCTATATGCTGTATATTTGTATGTACCATTAAAGACTTTTCTGGTAACGATACCTAAATGTAAATCCACTTTTTTGTCGAATACTCTCTTTACCATTCTATCTATTCCAGAGACAGTATTATAATGTATTGTTTTCTCATACAGGTCTTTTAAATTTTCTGTTTTATATAGTACTTTAAAATGTTTATAAGCTGGTAATGACATTTACATTTCACTTCCATACAAACAATATTATTAGTGCAACAATCGGAATAAAGAATAATGAAAATTTTATAATACCTTTAACAAATTTATACTTATAATAGGCTATTTGATCATCAAGTGAATTTAACTTTTTGTTGTTTCTTAAATAAACTAATCGGTCTGCAAAGCTATGATTATCAGTTTTTTCTAAGATATGATTGTACTCTTTTTTAATTTCGTTAAACTTAGTTAGTCTATTTTCATAACCTAAACCCTGAAGTATAAGATCCTGACATTGACTTTCAATTCTTGTTAAATCTAAGTAACATTGCTTATAGGAAATTGCCTTTTCTTTGTAACCGTATAAGGAAACAAAAAGTGATATTCCAAATAAAGCTACTGAGGAAATCACTGTTAGAACTGATATCCTATCAATTATTCCTTTATCAATAATTACAAGCCCTAAAATGGATAAGGACAATACAATTAAGGTATAAAAGTTAACAACGAATAGTGAAAAAATGTTGTTATTATTCATGCGTGCCTCTGATTCCATCCTAGTTTTCTTTGTAACCCATACTCTATGATCTTTAAAATATGTTATTTCAGCTAAGAGACCTTTTTCCTTATCTGAACTTTCCTCAGTGGTTAATTCAATCAATAATTTTTTAACTTCATTTAAAACTTTGGAATCTTGATTTTCCGAATTACTTTTATTTTGAAATAACCTTCTGACCTCATTTAAAAGAACACTATCTATGCTTCCAATGCTTTTTTCTTCTACGGTATTCTTTTCAATATGAGGCTGGGTAGTTTCATCAAAAACCATTTTTGGTTCTTCACCTATTCCAGCATCACTTGTTTCACTGTTTTTTTCCTTGTTTCAGTTGCTTGTACCAATGTATTCACCTCTTAAATAGAGTGAGTAAGGTCTCCGATGGTTTGGATGGAATATTCCCGTAGGAATCACTATAGATACATAGATATGTACCATTGATTAGAACACCTCATGAGGTCACTAGGTTGGAAACCTTACTCTCTTTAAATATCTCATACCCTGCACATTTTTACAATATTATCAAGGTATTAGATGGAAACATTGCCGTAGTAATACAGAAATGAGGCATTCAAAGGGTATACCTCTAAATGCCTCTTATTAAGATATTTATTAAATTAAATCTGAAACCAACGTCCACCTGTCATAGAATTTAGAGACGTTATACTCTAGATCACGAACCTCTACATACCTGCCATTTCTATACTGAAAGTAAAAATGGTATAGGTCTGAGTTATCGCTGCGTTTACCCTTGATAAAGTCTATTAACTCGTCTGATGTAAAAAAGAAGGTGTAAAACTCAAAAGGGGCTCTGACGTTTTTTATATCGATGGACAAAGTTTATGATTATCACTGCCACTACGAATTAAACAGAATAAAAAACTTAAAAAACAAGAAGGGTGGAAGCAATGTATAACCAATTAAGAGAAATTGTAAACCTAGAAAAAATAAATAACAATGGTCAAACAAATATACTGCCTGTTGAAGAAATCAAAGAACAACAAGAACAATCTAAATGATTTATCTGTATTATTAACCGATATGGACAAACTTCTAAAGAAAACACATTGATCTTAACAATGTTCAAGATGTTGATAAACTTCTGTTCGAAATCCACAAAATGATGACCTCACTTGAATGGCATATATCCGAAATTAGTGATTTAAATATAAAATCGCTAAAGAAAAACATGGAAACTTAAGCCTTTTTTTTACAATAAAAAAAGCAACACCCACAAAGAGGTTAGTTGCCTTTTCTAAGTTCCAGCACAGCCACACACTCCACATGATTCGTATGCGGAAACATATCCACTGGCTGCACTTCGCGCGTCGCATAACCGCCATCCTCAAGCACCCGCAGGTCTCTCGCAAGCGTGCCAGGATTACAGGATACATAAACCACCCGCTTCGGCTTCATCTCTATAATCGTCTGCAGGAGGGCTTCGTCGCAGCCTTTTCTTGGCGGATCGACGACTAGCGTATCAGCTGTAATGCCTTCTTCATACCACTTTGGAATCACGGTTTCCGCTTCTCCGACCGCGAACTCTGCGTTTGTGATGCCGTTGAGTTCAGCGTTTCGTTTCGCATCCTCAATCGCTTCCGGCACAATCTCTACTCCGTACACTTTTTTCGCTTGCTTCGCCAAGAAGAGAGAAATCGTTCCGATTCCGCAGTAGGCGTCGATGACGGTTTCTTCACCTTGAAGCTCCGCATATTCAAGCGCTTTGTCGTAGAGCACTTTTGTTTGCTCCGGATTAACCTGATAGAACGATCTGGCGGAGATGGCGAATTTGACGTCTCCGATGAGGTCGTAGATGTATTCTTCGCCCCAGATGACGTTTGTTTCGTTTCCGAAAATGACGTTTGTTTTGTTCGGGTTGATGTTTTGCACGATGGATTTGACGTGCGGGAATTGCGCTGTGATGTCTTCGATGATCTTCGCTTTATGCGGGAAATCGTTTGTTCTTGTGATGAAAACGATCATCATTTCGCCTGTAACAACGCCGTATCTGACCATGATGTGGCGGAGCCAGCCTTTGTGGCGTTCTTCGTTGTAGGCTTTGACACCGTAGTTTGCGCAAATGTCTTTGACAGCTTGAACGGCTTCGTCGTTTTTGGATTGCTGGATCAGGCAGGCGCTCATGTCGATGATGTCATGGCTTCTTTGCTGATAGAATCCCGCGACGAGTCCGCCTTCCCGTTCTCCTACCGGCACCTGTGCTTTGTTTCTGTAGTTCCACGGGTCTTCCATGCCGAGTGTCGGGTGCACGGTGACTTTTGAAAGGTCCAGCTTGCCGATGCGTTCTAAGACGTCTTTGACTTGTTTCTGTTTAAACAGGAGCTGTCCTTCGTAGGTCATGTGCTGAAGCTGACAGCCTCCGCATTGCTTGTAAATCGGGCATGGGGCGTCCGTTCTATGCGGGCTTTCTTCCTTCAGCTCAATCAGACGGCCGAAGGCGAACCCTTTTTTGACGCGTGTCACTTTGATTTGGGCTTTTTCCTCCGGCAGGGCGTTCGGCACGAAGATCGGAAAGCCTTGGACCTTTGCGACACCCGCTCCTTCGTGGGTCAAATCCTCAAATGTCACGTCGTAGTATTCGTTTTTTTCAACTGGGGGTTTCATTTTCATGTATGTTCACCTCTTGTTTTAAGCGAAAGAAAAACTTGGCCTATTCAAGCCAAGTTTCAGCGTGTAGGCAAACCTTCGCATTCGTTGTCAGGCCTGTGCTTCGGTGCTCACGAATTCAACATTCGCTGTGCTCCGATGCTCGCCCTTCCTAGACTTCAAAGGTTTTCAATCACGCTGAAAAGATGACAAAATCCTAAAACGAAAACTGTTTTAGGATTTTGTCAACATTCTGAGCTTGGCTTACAAAGCCAAGTTTTAGTCATCCAGCTGTTCCGCTTTCTCCTTTGGCATGACGACGTGAATGTGCCGGTACAGATTCACGAATTCGCCCGGCAGCATGCCGCCGTACTCGCCGTCCAGGTTCAGCTGCATCTTTTCTGATACATTGACTTTCACGCGGTTCGCTTTTGTATAAATAATGTGCTGGTCGTTGATGTGTTCGCCGCGGAGCGCCATCGTGGCGACCCTGATAAATTCAGCAAGGTTTGCTTTCTTTAATATCATCAAATCAAACATGCCGTCATTCAGGCTGGAATCCGGCGCGAGCTTTTCGAACCCGCCGACGGAATTTGTCAGCGTGACCAAAAACAGCATGATTTCACCTTGAAACAGCTTGCCGTCATATTCAATCTCGACTTCTGTCGGACGAAGTGAAGGCAGCATTTCCATTCCTTTTAAATAATAAGCAAGCTGGCCTAGCATTGTTTTGAGTTTGCTTGGCACGTCGTACGTCAGCTCCGTCAGGCGGCCTCCTCCGGCGATATTGATAAAATACTGGCCGTTGACCTGTCCGATGTCAATCGGGCGGGCGACGCCGTTAATGACCGTATCTGCCGCTTTTAAAATATCCTCTCGCGGAATGCCGAGCGCTCTGGCAAAGTCGTTCGTTGTGCCGACAGGAATCACACCGAGTGTCGGCCGGTTGTCTAAAGGCGCAAGCCCGTTGACGACCTCGTTGATCGTTCCGTCTCCGCCTGCCGCAATGATCAGGTCAAACTCACGCAATGCCGCTTCCTTGGCAGCGTGTGTAGCGTCTCCTGCGCATGTCGTCGCATGGGTGGAGGTTTCATAGCCGGCTTGTTCAAATTTTTGCAGGACCTGGGCAAGATGCTTTTTAAAGATCTCCCGTCCTGAAGTCGGATTGTATATTATGCGTGCACGTTTCATTATCTCATCATCCTACTTAAGAGTATCCGATCCATTTTTACACTAACAACCTTTAATTATACTATGAGTTAAAAAAATCGCAACAAAATGTACATAATCTTACAGGTGAAAACGCACAAAAGCCCCAGCAGAGCTGAGGCTTTTAGTTTTTTTACTCTTCTTCCGTTCCCGGTTTTTTCTTGCGGAACTTCGCCAATACTTCATATACGATTGGCACGATCAGGAGCGTCAGAAGCGTTGAACTGATCAAACCGCCGATAACCGTGACGCCGAGTCCTTTTGAAATGACCTGGCTTCCGCCTTCAAAGCCGAGTGCTAATGGAATCAAGGCGCCGATTGTCGCAATGGCTGTCATCAGGATCGGACGGAGACGTGTAGAGCCGGCTTCCAAGAGCGCTTCTCTCGTAGACAGGCCTTCCGCTTCCTTATGAATCACGCGGTCAATTAAGACAATCGCATTCGTGACAACGATACCGATCAGCATGAGCATACCGATCATTGCGTTCAGACTGATCGTTTCACCTGATACGTAAAGTCCGACCAGGGCACCGATGACTGTGAACGGCAATGAGAACAGAATCGCAAATGGCGCTAGCGCTCCGCCGAAGGTAATCACGAGCACAAGGTAAACGATCGCTATTGCTGCCAGCATCGCTAAACCGAGCTTCGTGAAGGAATCAGCGATATCCGCTGATACACCGCCTGTGTCAATCGATACGTTATCAGGATGGTCTAGCTTATCGATTTTCTTCTGTACAGCAGCTGATACGGCTGTGACGTTGTCAGATGTAACCTCACCTGTGACATCCGCATAGACTTTTCCGTCACGTTTTGACACGGTATCTGATGTTGATCCTTCTTTCACTTTTGCCACATCGCCGATTTTGACTTCCTGGCCAGTCGCGGAAGTGATCTTTTTATTCTCTAAATCTTTCACACTCTTATACTCGTCTTTTTCTGTCTTAATGTTCACATCAAGCTCTTTGCCGTCTTTTTTCACGGTGGTGAGCGGTTCTTGCGATGTTTGTGACATTAAGGCCTGAGAAATTTGAGACGCAGTTAAACCGAGTTTACTTAGTTTTTCTTGGTCAGCGACAAATGTGTACTCATCATATGTGCTGGAAAGGCCTGAGTTTACGTTTTTCAGATCCTTTTCATCTTTCATGATTTTTTCAATGTCTTTGACCGTGTCTTTAATATCGTTTTCAGAATCGCCATACACATAGTATGTTAATTCGTTGTTATTGCCTGAAGAGCTGAAGTCCTGTGACTTCCATTCTCCGCGGTCAGATTGCTTTTGGATTTCCTTCAGAACGTTATCTTTTTCTTTATCAAAGTCAGGTGTGTCGCTTTCATATTTGATATAGAATAACGCACCGTTAGAATCTCCTCCGGCGAGCGGGCTGCCAGAGCCTAATGAATACTGAACCGTATCGACATGCTTGCGGTCAAGCAGGATTTTTTCCGCTTTTTCAGCTTCATTTTCGGCTTCTTTTTTCGTTTCACCCGGTTCTGGGCTGTATGTGAGCTGCATCGTTTTTTCTTCCTCGGACGGCAGGTAGCTGGCACCGATTAACGGTACAAGGAACAAGCTTCCAAGGAGCATCAGAACAGCGATGATAGACGTGATCCATTTGTGGCTCAGCGCCCAGTTCAATACTTTTTTATAGATGTTTGCAAGTCTGCCTGGTTTGTGTTCTTTCGCTTTAATCGGCGCACCGGTTAATGATTTTTTGAACAGGCTGTGTGCGAGCATTGGCACAAGCGTGATTGAAATCACCAGGGATGCGGCAAGCGCAAAAACAATCGTTAAGGCAAATGGAATAAACAATTCACCGATTTGTCCGCCTACAAGTGCGAGCGGCAGGAATACCGCAATTGTCACGATCGTCGATGACATGATCGGTTTAAACATTTCCTTCGTCGCTTCACGAACCAAGGCTTTTCCGCGGAGCGGCTCGTCTTTGAGTCTCATGCGGCGATAAATGTTCTCGATGACAACGATGGAGTCATCGACGACACGTCCGATGGCGACGGTCATTGCGCCGAGCGTCATAATATTCAGTGTGATATCAAGCTGCTGCAGCACAAGGAGTGCGATCAGCAATGATAATGGAATTGAAACTACCGAAATTAATGTAGATTTGATATCTCTTAAGAATAAGAGAATAATCACAATCGCAAAAATAGCACCGAAGATGGCTTTGCTTAACATCGTGTCAACTGACTGTGTGATCGGCTCCGCCATGTCGAGAGTTGCGCTGTAGTTGAAGCCTTTATGGTCTTCTTTGAACTTCTTCAGCTCAGCTTTGACATTGTCGGCAACCTCTACCGTATTCGCATCGTTTGCTTTAACGATGTTGATGCCGATGCTGTCTTTGCCATTTGTGCGTGAAACGGATTCAGCTTTTTTCACATCTTTAATTGTAGCAATGTCAGAAAGCTTGACCGTCGGCACTGCTGTGCTTGCGCTTTGCTGTGCCTGTGCTGCAGCTTGTGCACTTTGAGCTGCTTGTGCACTTTGCGCCGCCGCTTGAGATGCTGCGCTGCTGCCTGCACTTGAAGCAGATGCCGTAGGAATTCTCATATTCTTCAAATCTTTAATTGTTTCAATATCGCCGCTGACGACGACAGATTTTTCTTCATTTCCGAATGTGTACAATCCAAGCGGAGTTGTCACATCTGAACCTTGAATCACTTTCTTCACAGTATCTTCATCAAGGCCGTATTCCTTCAGTTTGTCTTCTTTGAAAGAGAATTCAACCTCTTCCACCTGCTGGCCCGATACTTGGACGGACGCAACGCCTTCTATGCCTTCAAGCTTAGAAACGAGGCTGTCCTCCACTTTTTTCGTCAGCTCTTGCAGGTTATCTTTATCACTGGACACGCTCAGCGTCAGAATCGGGAATGAGTTCAAGCTGTAGCGTGAAATCTCCGGATCCTTCGCGTCATCAGGCAGGCTGACGTTTTCTAACGCTTCAGCTGCTTCTGTTTTCGCTTTGTCCATATCTTTCTCATAATCATATTCAATCATGACCGACGATGCGTTTTCATAGGACGTCGACGTCACAACGCTGACACCGTCCAAGTTCTGCACGGCTTGTTCAACCGGTTTGGTCACTTCATCAGCCACTTGGCTTGGTGTCGCACCCGGATATGTCGTGCTGATCGTCAAGTAAGGCATATTCACGTCAGGAATAGACTCTTGCTTCATATTCATACCCGCATACAAGCCGGCTGCCGTTACAATAATCGTCATCAGCCATACGGCGAATTTGTTTTTCAGAACGAAATTAATAACGTGGTTCATCATATCCTCCATTACATTTTTTATTGACTGACTGGTCATTCTATATAATACTAAACGTTATAACGCAACAACGTCAACTCATATACCAGAAAATTTTACTAAATTTTTCAAGGATTAAGGGGAAGCACGTCATGAATGAAAAAAAAGAGAGAATCATAAAAACCAGCATTCGTTTATTTGCGAAAAAAGGATTCGCAGCTACGACGATCCAAGAAATCGCCAGTGAATGCGGCATTTCGAAGGGCGCTTTTTATTTGCACTTCAAATCGAAAGAAGCGCTGCTGTTATCTGCCTGTGAATATTATATCGGTATGTCTATGAACAAAATGAAAAATATAGAAGAAGATCTTGCTGGAAAGCCGCCTAAAGATGTTTTGAAAAAACAAATTGGCGCTCAATTTGAGGATTTTCGTGATCATAAAGATTTTATCGTACTTTTGCTTACCGAAAATATCATTCCGGAAAATCAAGAAATCAAGCAATACTTTTACAAAGTAACCATGGAGACGGATAAGCTGTACCGGAACGCCTTGCTGTCGTCCTATGGAAAAGGAATCGAGCCGTACGTCGCAGATCTGTCCATCATGGCAAGAGGCATCGTGCATTCCTATATGAATGTGATGGTATTTAACAGTGAGCTTAATATCGGTGCAGAAGAAATCTCAGCCTTTATCATCGAGAGACTGGATGATCTTGTACAGGGGCTGAGCCGCTCAGCACTCAATCCGATTGTGCCAAAAGACATTTTCAACCCGATGCCTGCGGGGAAAGACCAGCTGCTTGAGGACATTCAGAAAGTGAAAGAAAACAGCACGCTGCCCGAGGATATCACCGTGTCACTTGATGTTATCGAGGAAGAATTGGCTCAGGATAAACCGCGCAAGCCGATTATTAAAGGCATGCTGTCCAATTTGACCGGAACCAACGACAAAGAAGTTGAAAGGCTTCGGGCCCTCATCTCTGTCTTTATCTCAATTTGACCATAAAAAAGCAGCCTCTAAGGGCTGCTTTTTTATTAGCGTTTTTTAATTTCTTCAAGCAGAATTTTGTTGACCATCGGCGGGTTGGCTTGTCCTTTGGACGCTTTCATAATCTGTCCGACTAGGAAGCCGATCGCGCGGTCTTTTCCGTTTTTAAAGTCTTCGATTGATTGAGGATTGTTGTCAAGCGCCTCAGTGACAAGCTTCAGAAGCACGCCTTCGTCAGAAATCTGAACAAGGCCTTTCTCTTTCACAATCTTCTCAGCGTCGCCGCCTTTTTCAATCAATTCTTTAAACACTTTCTTCGCGATCTTAGAAGAAATGGTTCCTTTTTCAATCAATTTGATCATGCCGGCAAGGCCTTCAGGTGTCAGGGCAACGTCGGCAAGCTCTTTTTGTTCTGCGTTTAGGTAAGCTGACACTTCACCCATCAGCCAGTTAGACGCTTGTTTAGCTTCAGCGCCTTTTTGAACGGTTTCTTCGAAGAAATCAGCCATTTCTTTTGTCAGCGTCAGAACCATCGCGTCATATGCAGGCAAGCCAAGCTCTTCGATATAACGCTTGCGGCGCTCATCCGGAAGCTCAGGAATGCTTGCTTTTACGCGTTCCTTCCATTCATCATCAATGTAGAGCTCGACTAGATCTGGCTCTGGGAAGTAACGGTAGTCGTCAGATCCCTCTTTGACACGCATAAGAATGGTTTTCTTCGTTGCTTCATCATAACGGCGAGTTTCTTGCTGGATGACGCCGCCCGAAAGAAGAACCTGCTCCTGGCGTTTTTCTTCATGCTCAAGGCCTTTTTGAACAAACGCAAAGGAGTTCAAGTTTTTCAATTCTGTTTTTGTGCCGAATTCCTCTTGGCCGATCGGACGAAGAGAGATATTGGCGTCACAGCGAAGTGAGCCTTCTTCCATTTTACAGTCAGAAACGCCTGTATATTGGATGATGGATTTCAGCTTTTCAAGATACGCGTACGCTTCTTCCGGCGTGCGGATGTCCGGCTCTGATACGATCTCAACAAGCGGCGTTCCTTGACGGTTGAAGTCAACAAGAGAATAGCCGTCGCCTGTATGCGTCAGCTTTCCGGCATCCTCTTCAAGGTGAAGGCGCGTGATGCCGATTCGTTTTGTTTTGCCGCCGACTTCAATTTCGATCCAGCCGTTTTCGCCGATTGGCTTATCAAATTGAGAAATCTGATACGCTTTCGGGTTGTCAGGATAGAAATAGTTTTTGCGGTCAAACTTCGTATCCGTTGCGATCTCACAGTTGAGCGCCATAGCGGCTTTCATTGCGAATTCAACGGCTTCTTTGTTCAGGACAGGCAGGACGCCCGGGTATCCGAGGTCAATGACGCTTGTCTGCGTATTCGCCTCCGCGCCGAATGGCGTTGGAGAGCTTGAGAAAATTTTTGATTTTGTTTTTAACTCAACGTGGACTTCAAGTCCGATTACCGTTTCAAAGTTCAATTCTTTTCACCCCTTACAGTTCAGGTTTTGCTTTATGATGGTCTGTCGCTTGTTCAAATGCATGAGCAACGCGGTATACAGTGCTTTCATCAAAGTGTTTTCCGATGATTTGCAGGCCGAGCGGAAGACCGTCTGCTAATCCGCATGGCACGCTGATTCCCGGTACGCCGGCAAGGTTGACCGGAATCGTTAAGATATCGTTTGCGTACATTGTGAGCGGATCCTTCGTGTTTTCACCGATTTTAAACGCAGGTGTCGGTGTAGTCGGTCCAACAATAACATCATATTTTTCAAATACGTCTTCGAAATCCTTCTTAATCAACGTACGCACTTTTTGCGCTTTTTTGTAGTACGCATCGTAGTAGCCTGAGCTTAAAGCAAACGTTCCAAGCATGATGCGGCGTTTGACTTCATTTCCAAAACCTTCAGCGCGCGTTTGCTTGTAAAGGTCGATCAGGTTATCCGCGTTGTCTGTGCGGTAGCCGTAGCGGATGCCGTCAAAGCGTGCAAGGTTCGCTGACGCTTCAGAAGATGACAGCAGGTAATATGTCGCAAGCGCGTATTTACTGTGCGGAAGAGACACTTCTTCCCATGTAGCGCCGAGACCTTCAAGGACTTTCAGCGCTGCCAAGACAGATTCTCTCGCTTCTTTGCCGACACCTTCACCAAGGTATTCTTTCGGAACGGCGATTTTCAGTCCTTTGATGTCGCCAGTTAATGAAGAAAGAAAATCAGGCACGTCCACATTTGCACTCGTGGAGTCCATTTTATCTACGCCGGAAATCGCTTGAAGTAAAAACGCGTTATCCTCAACCGTACGTGTAATCGGTCCGATTTGGTCTAATGAAGACGCAAATGCGACCAGTCCGTAACGAGATACACGTCCGTATGTAGGTTTTAATCCGACAACGCCACAGAAAGAAGCCGGCTGACGGATGGAGCCGCCTGTGTCAGATCCAAGAGAAAACGGAACTTCTCCCGCAGCAACCGCAGCCGCAGATCCGCCGCTTGAACCGCCGGGAACTGTATCCAGGTTCCAAGGATTTTTCGTCAGCTTGTAAGCTGAGTTTTCTGTAGATGACCCCATGGCGAATTCGTCCATGTTCAGTTTTCCGATTGTGACCGCTTCAGCGTCTTGAAGGCGCTGAACGACAGTAGCATCGTAAATCGGATCAAAGTTTTCGAGAATTTTGCTGGAGCATGTTGTGCGCAGCCCTTTTGTTACGATATTATCTTTTACGCCGATCGGCATACCGAAAAGAAGACCGTGCTCAGAACGGCCGTCAACCGCCTCATCAAGCTCCTTCGCGTATGCGCGCGCTCTTTCTTCATCTAATGCCAAAAAGGCTTGTACCTTATCATCAACCGCTTGGATGCGTTTATAAGATTCATCAACCAGATCAGAAATCTTAATCTCTTTTTTATGTATGAGCTGTTTTAATTCTGTGATTTTATGATCAAATAATGACATTCTTGTGTCCCTCCTTTAGTCCAGAATTGATGGCACACGAATATAGCCGTCTTTATGGTCAGGCGCATTTTTCATGACATCCTCAACCGGAAGACCTTTACCCGCTTCATCTTCTCTCATGACATTTTTCATTTTCAGCACGTGAGTTGTAGGCTCCACATTGTCTGTGTTAACCTCATTAAGCTCCTCGGCAAATGAAATGATACTGTCGAGCTGTTCAGTGAACATTTTTGCTTCTTCTTCAGTAATCGCAAGTCTTGCAAGGTGCGCAACGTGCTTTACTTCTTCTATTGAAATTCGTGACATATGATCCACCTCCACATATTTCTCCGTTAAGTCATATAATACTGATCATATCAAAAACAAGCCCTTTAAAGCAACAAAACGCCTTGAGACAGGCCTGTGTTTTCGAAACAATACCCTATATATTTTATACTAAAATGAGGAGAAGGAGAAACGAAATATTTTTCTGAATATTTTTACTTTAATTATTTTTTGAAAGCGTTTTATTCTTTATTCCCTTCTAGGTTTGCAACGGTATTTCCAGCTTATGATCAATGTTTCATCGCTTGAATGGCCGGGAATACTTTGTTAGGTTAAGTTACCAAGTGCACCCGCAAAAGAATTTCTTTTGTTTTGCACTTACGCCAGGCTGCTTAACTGGCACCATCAATTTGAGAGGTGATGCAACATTATTAGAAATGAAGAGAGGGTAAAACGTGAGTATTGAAATTATTATATCTTTAGGAATTTACTTTATTGCCATGCTGTTAATCGGCTGGTATGCATTCAAGAAAACCACTGACATCAATGATTACATGCTTGGAGGAAGAGGCCTCGGACCATTCGTTACTGCTTTGTCTGCCGGCGCGGCCGATATGAGCGGATGGATGCTGATGGGTGTTCCCGGCGCGATGTTTGCGACAGGGCTGTCCACCTTATGGCTTGCTTTAGGTCTTACAATCGGGGCGTACTCAAATTACTTGCTGCTGGCTCCAAGGCTGCGTGCTTATACAGAAGCGGCGGATGATGCGATTACGATTCCTGATTTCTTTGATAAACGATTCCAGCATTCTTCATCACTGCTGAAAATCGTATCTGCATTGATCATCATGATCTTTTTCACATTGTATACCTCTTCTGGTATGGTATCTGGCGGACGGCTGTTTGAATCTGCTTTTGGTGCGGATTACAAATTAGGCTTGTTTCTGACCACCGCAGTTGTCGTATTATACACACTGTTTGGCGGTTTCCTTGCTGTCAGTCTGACTGACTTCGTGCAGGGTGCGATCATGTTTGCAGCACTAGTGCTTGTGCCGATCGTTGCTTTTACCCACGTGGGCGGCGTTGCTCCGACTCTCCATGAAATCGGCGCTGTTAACCCACACTTATTGGATATTTTTAAAGGCGCGAGCGTCATTAGCATTATTTCCTATTTAGCCTGGGGCTTGGGCTACTACGGCCAGCCTCATATCATCGTCCGCTTTATGGCGATTAAAAACATTAAAGATTTGAAGCCTGCACGCCGAATCGGCATGAGCTGGATGATCATTACAGTTCTAGGTTCCGTGCTGACGGGTTTAATCGGTGTTGCATACGCCCATAAATTCGGAGTTGCTGTAAAAGATCCGGAGATGATTTTCATTATCTTCTCTAAAATCTTGTTCCACCCATTAATTACAGGGTTCTTATTGTCAGCTATTTTGGCTGCCATCATGAGTTCGATTTCCTCACAGCTCTTGGTCACAGCAAGTGCTGTTACAGAGGATTTATACCGGTCATTTTTCAGACGAAAAGCTTCTGATAAAGAATTGGTCATGATCGGGCGATTGTCCGTCTTAATCATTGCCGTTATCGCGGTACTCTTGTCATTGAACCCGAACAGCACCATTCTTGATTTGGTCGGATACGCTTGGGCCGGCTTCGGTTCAGCTTTCGGACCTGCGATTCTGCTCAGTCTGTATTGGAAGCGAATGAACGAATGGGGCGCGCTTGCTGCCATGATTGTCGGGGCTGCGACCGTGTTGATCTGGATTACAACCGGCCTGGCAAAATCAACCGGTGTGTACGAAATCATCCCTGGGTTTATTCTCAGTATGATTGCCGGCATCATTGTCAGCATGATCACAAAACGTCCTGCAAAAGCCTCTTACCGATTATTCGGTGTCATGGAAAAGCTGTTAAAACGCAAAAAGTAAGCAATAAGCCATCAAGCGCAGCTTGGTGGCTTTTGTGCCCTTGTTTTGCTATAAATACTGTGAGAAAATCATATTTATTTAAAAACACCATAGAGAAGGGGGAAGTTTGCTGTTGAGCTGGTATATTGATCCTGATATTTTATTGAAATTGGGCATTGCCACATTGATTGGCATGGTCATCGGGCTTGAACGCGAATTAAAAAATAAGCCGCTCGGATTAAAAACCTGTATTGTCATCGCAGTCAGCTCATGCATGCTGACGATCGTCAGTATTAATGCGGCATATCATTTCCCTAAATACTACCGCATCATGATGGATCCGCTTCGTCTGCCGGCACAAATCATCTCCGGCGTCGGGTTTATCGGCGCCGGTGTCATCCTGCGAAAAAGCAATGATGTCATTTCCGGCCTGACGACATCGGCCATGATCTGGGGGGCAGCGGGGCTCGGGCTTGCTACGGGAGCCGGTTTTTATAAAGAAGCGTTTGCCAGTCTTCTGTTCATCCTGATCAGCGTGGAATTTCTCCCATGGGTGGTCAGAAAAATCGGCCCCGACCGCCTGCAGGAAAAAGACATCCGCATCAGAATGTCGCTTTCTGATAAAGACAAAATGACAGAGATTTTAAAAGAAATGAAAAGAAGAGATATCAAAGCACACTCCGTTCGGATCGACGACCTGGGCGAAAAGGATTTTCCAATTATGGAAGTGAAGGTCCGCGTCCATAAAAACAGATACACGACCGATGTCTACTATGACATTAAAGCCATTGAAGGCGTAGTCGGCGTGAAGTGTGATACATTATAAAAGCCAATGGGACTGGAATCCCATTGGCTTCTTCTATCTACACCAGTGCTGAAAAATCAAATGCTGTAATCGGCGTGCCATTCTCTATATCTCTTCTGAAACCGGCCAGCATTTCTTTTTCTTCTTCTCCTATTGTGTTAAGGTCAAACATCTGATGCAGCAATCCGTAAATCAGCATATGGCGAAGGCGGAGGAAATCAGGTATTATCATCAGCCATGCAGGGTCAAGCTCATTTTCCTCCCAGTACCCTTTCATAAAATGCGTCATAAATTCTGCTGTAAACGCAGCTTTATCCTCATATGGCACAACAGGATACCACAGGACATTGTAGAGAAGAATGCTAATATCGTTAACAAACCAGTTGTAGCCGATATCATCAAAATCAAATGCCGTGATTTTGCCATGATCCCAGTTAAAATTGCCATGGTGCAGATCCGCATGCACCAAGCCGTAGCTGTCCTGGCTTTTCGGGAGCCTCCGCAGTTCATTCATCAAAGAATCGGCTTGCTGAAACACCTTTATCTGATCTTCAGGCACATATTTTCTCAGCTTTAATTGCTCCTCTTCATCCCATTCCTGTCTTTTGAAAGCGGGATTGCTCAATTTGTAGCTTTTTGTCAGGCTGTGCATGCTGCCTGTGTATCTGCCAAGCTCATAAAATAGCGTTTCATTCCAGTCCGATTCATCCACTTTTTGCCCCGGCGCTTTCTCATACACTCTCAATAAAAATGACCCGCCGTTTCCGTCCGGCACTGCTTCTACGTCTTTTCCGTTCAGCGATGGGAGCGGTTTGGCTACTGAAATTCCCCCTATTGCAAGGTGACGGAGCCATTCCATCTCTCCCATTATATAATCAGAAGATCTCCGAATCGTATGGGTAATCTTTAAAATATAAGGTTGATTGTCTTTCATGCATTCATATACATAGTTTTCCGCATCAGCCAGAAAACGCACCTGATCTTTTGAGAAACCGTATTTCGCTGCAGCTTCTGCCAAAACCTGCTCTTCATGAAATATTTTTTTGATATCTTTATGCACGTCTAACATCCTTTCATTGCTATAGATTTGATAATGATTGTTTTCACACGATTTCCAGCATCAACATACCTCCCCTTGATTTGTGTTTCGGCAGAAGCGAAAATAATTTCCCTTTTCCTGTTAATTGTAACATAAAAACCCTTGTGCCAATATGGCACAAGGGTTTTCTATCAGTCATAAATGTGAACAGTCGGCTCTTTATCTCCGGCATTGCGGATAATAACCGCTTCCTGTCCGTCTGAGGACGTAATATTGACTTCGACATCAACTGAGCCTTTAGAGTAGTAGTCCATCACTTCACCCGTTAAAAACTGGGTAAACGCGACAACTTCACTTTTTCCGTAGAATTGCATTGGTATGTCAATCTTCATTTTCTTCATTTCATCATTATCATACAGCGCTGTACCGACAACGCCTGTATAGTTCGGGAAATATTCTTCAATTGAATTTTTGAACCGCTTAAAGACCTCGGTGTCATCCGGGTACTTTTCTGCTGTGGTTGTATCTGCCGGATAGAATACATATTTTTCATTGATGTCATCCCAATTTGAGATATCAGTAGAGCCTGCTTTGACCTCTGTTTTGGCGATGAAGTTCCCCGGCACAATCGATGTTTTTGACGCCTGCTTGTAGAGCGCGACGGTAATCGGCACATTCTTCAAGTTATCTTTTTTGCGGAGGCGGTTAATAACCTCCTGTGCAATTTTTTCTCCCTGCTGGCGAAGCGTGCTGTCCTTAATCTCCACTTCTTTTTGCGGATCGCCTGTTTTTTCACGATAGTAATACACGGAGTTTAATGCCAGTCCGATCATTACGCCGCCAAGCTGGATAGAATTCTTGTCTTTTCTGACTAAATAATCGTGCTCAAGCATGGATGCTAAATAAATCGGGCTGCTTTCGTTCTTTTCTTCTGTTGAACCAGAACTCGGGAGCGCTGGATTCAAGCCTTCATTTTTGAAGTTTTTATCATCTTTTTCGGCTTTTTTCAAATCAGAGCCCGTTTTTTTCCGTGCCAGCCAGCTTAATACTGTATCCTCATCTAAGTATTGTCCTTCTTGGAACAGATAATCGTCAGTCGAGAAAGAATCTTGGGCAAGACGCATCAGCCCTGTTTCAAACTCGTCAATGTCCAGCCTAGTATTCAGCTGTTCCGTTGTTAAGCCGCGCGCTTTGCCTGCCTTAAACGGCAGCACCATTTTGTAATAGGAGTCAGAGATATTATATTTCGGGACAATCGCTTTTTCTGACGATTTCGCCGTCTTTTGCGTAATCTCTTCCTCCTTCTCCCCCCCGAAACCTGACGAGCAGGCAGACAGCATTAATACTGCCGCCGTTGCCGCCAATGCCAACGTCTTTTTCAATAGAAAACACTCCTCTTATTTCTTTAGCTCTCCCATTAACTGTTCTTCATTCCACACTTCAATGTTCAGCTCTTGTGCTTTTGTCAGCTTGCTTCCCGCCGCTTCTCCGGCGATGACTAAGTCTGTGTTTTTGCTGACGCTTCCAGTCAGCTTTCCGCCCAGCGCTTCGATTTGCGCTTTGGCTTCGTTTCTTGACAGCTCTTCCAGCTTTCCTGTCAGAACAATTGTTTTACCGGCAAAGTAAGAGTCGCTGTCCTCTGCTTTTACTTTTTTCGGGCCTTTGTAGAGCGTGTTTACGCCCAGCTCCTGAAGTTCATTCAAGAGTTCAAGCATTTCTTCTTTATGAAAATAGGTGATCACAGCATCAGCCATTTTTTCACCGACTTCATCTACCGCGAGAAGTTCCTCTTTAGAGGCTTTTTTCAGATTCTCCAAGCTTTCAAAATGCATGGCAAGCGTCTTTGCGGCCTTTGATCCGATAAAACGGATGCCAAGCCCAAACAGCAGGCGCTCTAACGAATTTTCTTTTGATTTTTGGATGGAGCTGATCAGGTTTTCAGTGGACTTTTCGCCCATGCGCTCGAGCTGGATGACTCGTTCCTTCGTCAGCTTATATAAATCTGCCACATTGCGGACAAGGTTTTCCTCAAACAGCTGTGTGATCACTCGTTCGCCGAGCCCATCAATGTTCATGGCATTGCGGGAAACGAAATGGATCAGCCCTTCCCGGATTTGCGCCGGACATTCAGGGTTAATGCAGCGAAGCGCCACTTCTCCTTCGATCCGGACGAGCTCACTGCCGCATTCAGGACATTCCGTCGGCATACTGAATTCCTTTTCTTCTCCTGTGCGCTGTTCAACGAGGACATTCACAACTTCCGGGATGATATCGCCCGCTTTTTTGACGACAACCTTATCCAAAATCCGAATGTCCTTCTCTTTAATTAAATCTTCGTTATGAAGGGATGCTCTTGAGACCGTTGTGCCGGCAACTTTTACCGGCTCAAGAATCGCGGTCGGCGTGATCACACCCGTTCTGCCGACATTTAATTCGATATCGAGAAGTTTCGTCACGACCTCTTCAGCAGGAAACTTATACGCGATGGCCCAGCGCGGGCTTTTCGCCGTAAAACCGAGCTCCTCCTGCTGATCGAGGGAATCGACTTTAATGACAATGCCGTCTATTTCGTACGGCAGGTCCGCGCGCTTCGCCTGAAGCTCATCGATTAGCGTAATGACTTCTTCTATGTCGCCGCATTTTTTTCGTTCCTGATTCGTTTTAAATCCGAGTTCGTCGAGAAAATCAAGCCCTTGGCTTTGCGTCTCTACACCCATCTCGTCAAGCTCCGCTATACTGTAGACGAAGATATCGAGGTTTCGTTTCGCTGCAATTTTCGGATCGAGCTGCCTAAGTGATCCCGCCGCGGCATTTCGCGGATTGGCGAACGGTTCTTCCTCATTTTTAATCCGTTCCTCATTGAGTGCTTCAAACGAACGCTTCGGCATATACGCCTCGCCGCGCACTTCGATTGACAGCTCACGGTTCATTTTAAGGGGGATATTGCGGATCGTCTTCAGATTCTCCGTGATATCCTCTCCCGTCGTCCCGTCACCTCTTGTGGCCCCTCTGACAAAATAGCCGTCTTCATAACGGAGAGAAACAGCAAGACCGTCTATTTTCAGCTCCACATTATACGCCACATCGTCACCGACGGCTTGGCGCACACGGCGGTCGAAATCACGAAGATCATCAGCATTAAAGGCGTTGCCCAGACTGAGCATCGGTGTGCCGTGGGTGACTTTTTGAAACGCTTCAAGCACGGCTCCGCCGACGCGCTGCGTAGGAGAGTCAGGCGTTCTGAGGTCTGGGTGCTCATCCTCGATCGCAATCAGCTCCTGCATCAATCTGTCGTATTCGGCATCTGGGACGCTCGGTTCATCTAAGGTGTAATATTCATAGCTATACTTGTTGATGGTGCGGCGCAGTTCTTCTGCCCGCTGCTTCGCTGTTTCTTTGTCCATCTGCTTCTTCCTTTCCTCTTCAATTACTGCTTTTCAATAGGAGCAAATGCTGCTAACAGGCGTTTCACGCCGACAGGGCTCGGGAAGGCAATATCGAGCTCCGTCCCTTCTCCTTCGCCTTTTACGCTGACGACAGTTCCTGTTCCCCATTTTTTATGGCCCGCCTTATCTCCGACTGCCCAGTTCAAGGTGTCGCCGCCTGTTTTGCTGGCGTAGGATACGGGGCGTGAAACAGGGCCGCGTCTCGGCTGCATTTTTCTCGCAGACGTCGCTCTCGTTTCTTTTTTCTCATTTAGGTTTTCCAATAAATCATCCGGTATTTCAGCAATGAAGCGAGATTCCGGGTTCATATTTGTCCGGCCAAACAAGGTGCGCATTTTAGCATTGGTCAGATAAAGCTCCTGTTCAGCCCTTGTAATCCCAACGTACGCAAGGCGGCGTTCTTCTTCCATTTCCGCTTCCTCCATGAGTGAACGGCTATGCGGGAAGACGCCTTCTTCAAGCCCCATCAAGAAAACAACCGGGAACTCCAGTCCTTTCGCGGCGTGCAGTGTCATCAGGGTGATCGCATCCTTGCCGCCTGACTCTTCCTCCTTCTGATCGAGCTGATCAATATCTGCGATTAACGCCAAGTCTGTCAGGAACGCAACGAGTGTCTTGTCTTCACTTTTCTGTTCAAAGTTTTTCGTTACAGACAGGAACTCGTCGATATTTTCTAAACGGCTTTGGGCTTCGATCGATTTCTCAGCCTTCAGCATTTCTCTGTATTCCGTCTTATCAAGAATTTCTTCTGTCAGCTCTGTAATGGATAAGTAATCCTGCATATTGGTCAGGTTTTCAATCATCTGTCTAAAGCTGTCAAGCGCGTTTGCCGCTTTGGCACTGACGCCGATAAAATCAACCTGCTGAATCGCTTGGAAAAAGGACAAGCCGTTTATGGCCGCATACGAAGCGATTTTTTCAAGTGATGTCGCGCCGACTCCGCGCTTCGGCACATTGACAATGCGCGTGAAACTGATATCGTCATCCGGATTGGATACGAGGCGCAGGTACGCAAGAATGTCTTTAATTTCTTTTCTGTCATAGAACTTTGTGCCGCCGACAATGTTATAGTTCAAACCCGCTTTGAGAAGCGTTTCCTCAATCACACGGGACTGCGCGTTTGTCCGGTATAAAATGGCGATATCCGACAGCTTCCGCTTGCCTGTGCTGTGAAGCTGATGAATTTTGCCGGCCACAAACTGTCCTTCACCGAACTCATTATCACCGCGATAATAGGAAATCTTGATGCCTTCATCGTTTTCCGTCCACAAATTTTTCGGTTTGCGGTTAGAGTTGTTTTTAATGACCTCGTTAGCCGCGCGCAAAATCCGTTTCGTTGAACGATAGTTTTGTTCTAGCAAAATCACGCTTGCATTCGGATAATCTTTTTCAAATGAAAGGATGTTGGTGATATCCGCGCCGCGCCATCTGTAGATTGACTGATCAGAATCCCCCACAACGCAAAGGTTCTGGAAACGCTCGGCAAGCTGCTTAACGAGCATGTATTGCGCCCTGTTCGTATCCTGATACTCATCAACGTGAATGTACTGGAACTTGCGCTGATAAAATTCAAGCACTTCCGGCACTCGGTCAAACAGTTTAATCGTCGTCATAATCAAATCGTCAAAATCGAGCGACTGGTTTTTCAATAGCTTCTTCTGATAATCAGCATATACATCGCTGACCACCTGATCGTAGTAGCCGCCGGCAACTTTAGAGAATTCCTCCGGTTCGGTCAATTCGTTTTTTGCACTGCTGATCGTACCGAGGATGCTTCTCGGGTCAAACTTCTTCGGATCAAGATTGCGCTCCTTCAAAATCCCCTTGATCACTGAAAGCTGGTCAGCCGTATCAAGGATGGAGAAATTTCGGTTGATCCCAATCCGGTCGATATCTCTGCGCAAGATCCGCACGCACATGCTATGGAATGTGGAAATCCAGATATCGTCCGCGCCGGGTCCAAGGATGCTTTCCACACGTTCTTTCATTTCGCGTGCCGCTTTATTTGTAAATGTGATCGCCAGAATGTTCCACGGCGCCACATGCTTTTCTGCCATTAAATAAGCAATTCTGTGTGTCAGGACACGCGTCTTTCCGCTTCCCGCTCCCGCCATCAGCAAAAGAGGCCCGTCCGTTGTTTTGACTGCTTCCTGCTGAACGGGGTTTAAACCGCTTAGTAATTGATTGCTAATATAATTCAAAATTTGTTCACCCGCCTATACAAAACATATGTTCTATCATAAACCAAATCCGTACAATTTACTACTCGCCTTTCACAGCCGCTACTGTTTTCAAAGCCCTGTCAAAATCTTCATACACAGCATTGCCTATAACGATCACGTCCGCATGCTCTGCGTACTGCTTGGCCGTTTCCGCATCCTTGATGCCGCCGCCGTAAAACAAGGTGGACGTTTCCAATACAGCCTTCGTTTTCTTGACAGCTTCTATGTCTCCAAGCACGCCGCTGTATTCTAAATAAAAAATCGGCAGTTGCAGCAGCTCCGACACACGCGCATAGGCGACAATATCATCCATATTCAGATCGGCGTCCGCTTCAGTCAGTGCCGCGGCTTTGCAATCTGGATTTGCGATGCAGTAGCCCTCCGCCACGATTTCTTCCATAGACATCAGTTCTCCGTATTCCTTCATGGCTTTCTGGTGCATTCCGACAATCCAATCCGCGTTTTTGCTGTTTAATACACTCGGAATAAAATATAAGTCAAAGCCGGGAACGATCGCTTCAATCGCTGATACCTCAAGGACACACGGTACCAAAAACCGTCTTACCTTAGACATCATCCGCAGGACATTATCCTCTGTCACACCATCACTGCCTCCGATAATGACCGCATCCGTTCCTGATTCGCAAAGAATCTCCAGCTGTTCGTCAGGCAAATCTTTATTTGGATCGAGTTTAAAGACATGCTTCCACTCTGTTACATCGTACACGTCATACGTTCCTCCATTCGTTTGTTACCATTTAAACATTATAACAAATTCACATAGCGCGGAAAAACGGAAAAAGCCGTTAATCTCGTTATTCACTGAAAAAGGTGTTTTGATTCTATTTTCATAAAAAAAGAGAGCATATGGCAGTACCTGCATGGTGAGTCCTGTATCGGCAGGAGCACACATTTTTCACCAGATTCCTTCTGCTATTGTTTGGAAAGTGTTCTACTGTGGAAATGGTTACATAAAAAGGGAGGCTGAGAGATGGAAACCATCATAATAGCACTCATCGCATTTATCATTGGGATCATCGCTATCCCGATCGTCTTGTTTGCCTGGATCTACATAAAGGATGAAAAACAGCAGGAGCACTCAATTCTTCGCAACTATCCCGTCATCGGAAGGTTTCGGTATATCCTTGAAAAAATCGGGCCGGAGCTCAGACAGTATTTATACAGCAATGACAATGAAGAGCAGCCATTTTCACGAAAGGAATATGAGCAAACCGTCATCTCCGGCAAATACAAAAGCAGAATGATGGGCTTTGGATCTGTAAGAGATTTTGATAAACCTGGCTATTATATCCGTAACGCTATGTTTCCAAAACAAAGGGAAGAAATGCACGTAAATCAAACGCCAAAAATTGAAACCCAAATCTATAAAATGGATGCTGACAATCTATTCAAACGCAAGGAGCATGCCGAACATATCAAGGCAGACCCGTATTTTCTCCATCCTGATGATGTACAGGTGATTGGCGAGCATACATGCGAGAAGCCATTTTATGTGAAGGGCTTAGTCGGCCAGTCCGCCATGAGCTACGGTTCTCTTGGAGAACGGGCTGTTACGGCGCTCTCAAAAGGGCTCCATCAGGCAGGCGGCACCTGGATGAATACAGGTGAAGGAGGATTGTCTGAGTATCACTTAAAGGGCGGCGCCGATATCATTTGCCAAATCGGACCGGGCCTATTCGGCGTGCGCAAAAGAAACGGGGAATTTTCGTGGGAGGAATTTAAAAGAAAAAGCAGGATTGACCAGATTAAAGCGTTTGAGCTAAAGCTGGCACAAGGAGCGAAAACCCGCGGCGGCCATGTGGACGGCGCCAAAGTATCAGAGGAAGTGGCAGACATTCGGAATGTCGAACCTGGAAAGTCGATTGACAGCCCGAACCGCTTTTATGAATTCTCAAACCCTCCTGAAATGCTCGACTTTATTGAAAAACTTAGAGATGTCGGACAAAAGCCAGTCGGCATCAAACTGGTCGCAGGGCATTCTGAAGAATTGCATGAGCTTTTCTCTCATATGCAGAAAAGCGGAAAGCAGCCGGATTTTATCACGATCGACGGAAGTGAAGGCGGTACCGGAGCTTCCTTTTACGAGCTCGCGGATACAGTCGGTCTTCCGATTATGACAGCGCTGCCTATTGTTGACACGCTTCTTAAACAATACGGCTTGCGCAGCCAGCTGAAAATCTTTGCTTCCGGAAAGCTCCTGACTCCTGATAAAATCGCGGTCGCCTTAGCCCTCGGCGCTGACTTTGTCAACATCGCACGCGGCATGATGTTTTCCGTTGGCTGCATCCGCGCTCTCGTCTGCCACACCAACACCTGTCCGGCAGGTGTGGCGACGACAGATCCGAAATTGCAAAAAGCATTGAGCGTTGAGGAAAAACAGCATCGTGTCTGCAACTACGTCATTTCCCTGCGCGAGGGGCTATTTAACCTCGCAGCCGCAGCAGGGATTAATTCGCCGATTCACTTTTCCAAGGAGCATGTTGTCTATCGGAAAGAGGATGGCAGTATCATCGATATCGACAACCTGATCCATCAATTTGTTTCATAAAGAAACCGCCCTTGCCAGACGGCAGGGCGGTTGTTTATTATTTTGAAGAAGACTCAGTTTCAGTCTCCTTCACACGGTCAAGCGCCATTTCATAAGCGTCATTTCCGTAATTTAAGCAGCGTTTCACACGGGAAATCGTAGCCGTGGAAGCGCCTGTTTCTGTTTCAATCTTATGATACGTGTTTCCTTCGCGAAGCATGCGCGCCACTTCAAGGCGCTGAGCCAGCGATTGAATTTCGTTAATTGTGCATAGATCATCGAAGAATCGGTAACATTCCTCCAGGTCTTTCAGCGATAAGATCGAGTTAAATAACTGGTCCAGCTCTTTGCCGCGTAATTTATCGATTTGCATCGTTACACACCTTCTCCTTTACTAATGGAAGCCGCATCAAGATCAGGTACGATATTGATCCAAGTCTTTCCTGGCACAAACGGAAGCCACTTGCCGTCTTTTACCGGCACAATTCTGCCATTCACTTGTTTCCAGTCTGTTTCAATGACGTTTCCGTGCTGAAACAACAGACCTTTTCCCCCTGATTCCAAGTCGATGTCCCGCCTTCCATCTTGATCAATAATATGATGGCTGGCTTCAACAATGAAAATATTTTGCATTGCAACCGGCTTTCCGGTTTCCCGGTCTGTCGTTATGACACCATCAGAGCTTCTTGTATAAGATTCAGCTTTTTTATCATAGTTGTATTCGACAAGATTTGTAACGTTATTTGTTCCATAATCTACCCGAACATTGTAAGATTCATTTGCAGGTTTTGCATCTGATGTTTGAAACAGCAG
Source organism: Bacillus sp. SJZ110 (assembly GCF_006715455.1). Lineage (NCBI taxonomy): Bacteria > Bacillati > Bacillota > Bacilli > Caryophanales > Bacillaceae > Bacillus > Bacillus sp. SJZ110. Next base: position 243,755 of record NZ_VFNF01000006.1, read on the forward strand.
CGGATTTGTTTCCTGCTTCAGCTTATAACCCTTTTGTTCTGCCGCCTTTTTTATGTAATCATAAGACGTATAGGAATTGTGGGGCGGTTTGCTGAAATCAGCTCTCCAAAATAAGCTTCCGTCAAAATCTAATCCGTTCATATAATCAGCAGCTCCGGATTCCAGCTGCTCTTTGGCGCCGGGACTCCAGCCGTGATGGACAAATATGCTGTCAAAGCCATTGCTGAGAGTGACGAAATATTCCCGCGCGCTCCGCACAGGTCCGACAGTTTCAGGCATCTGGCTTTGGAAAATGGCCAGAAATCTTGTGATTTGCCCTTCGGCTAGCGCTTCTATGACAATGTCGGCTTTAGACAGACCCGACTGCGGCCTCGCCTTCGGGTGATTGTTCACCACAACAGCAACAGGCCGGCGTTCAGTCACCTTCTGTTCAGTCTTTAGCCCCGTTAAAGGAGCTTTCAGCTTCTTTGCAGTATCCGGGACAGCATCCTTCTGCTGGCAGGATACCAGCAGAAAAAACACGAAACACAGCGCGCAAACTGTCATCCATTTTTTCATATGTCGGCTCCCTGCTCTTTTATATTTTAACGCATTATCGATGGAAAGAGTACAGTTTTTTTCATGACGTCGAAGATTCCTCTTGGCGTAATGCGTATATACGGAAGGTGCGTACTTTGCAAAAAGAGCAGCGTATAGATAGGATCGCAAAACTCATAGCCTCTTTCAGTCAAAAGATCTCTCAGCTTTTGTTCCTTCTCAAGCACGACTTCATATGCTTCCGAAGAGGCGCAGCCGCACAGCGCAAGCGGAATTTCATACAGAATTCTGCCATTTTCCGCCAGAACAATTCCTCCTCCGATTTCTTTCATGCGGGCGAAAGCGAGTAGCATATCCGCTTTATTTTTTCCAATCGCGACAATGTCGCCCGTCGTCGTAAAGGAGCTTACAAATCCCTGCACGCTTGAGGCAAACCCTTTTATCATCGTATTGACGCGCCATTTCCCGTGTCTGTCGAGCATCGTCAAATAACTTTCATCATGGTCAAACGAGAGCTGTTCCATCGAATTGTCGATCTCAATCATATATGGCTCCATAATAACCGCATTCCGCATTTTCACGCCCATCGGCATAGAAAACTGCAAGTCATCCATCGTCATATCATATGAAAGCTCAAGCGGGACAAGACCGCCTTTGTGCCAGTCCGTTTTTGTAAACGCCTTCAAATTACAGCCGTCTTCACGCAGAATGGTCCCTTTTGACAGAACAGTCACGGGATTCGGATTTAACGGATCTTCCAGTATGTTGAGCGATGCCAGTCTGCCCGGTCCGACAACTCCTAAATAATCATCCATTTGGTAATACTTTGCGATATTAAATGATGCCATATTGTAGGCGTCGATTGCAGGTACGCCTTCTTCTAAAGCGATGCGAATCAGCTCGTTTGTCATGCCGCCTTTATAGAAATTCGGGGTTGCGCCATCTGTCGTGTAAAAGAAGTGGTCATAATAGCGGAAGCCCTTCTCATGCAGCTCTTGCAAGATTTTTCTTACATCGGGGCGAATGGAAGAGTTCCGAAGGGAAACATAATAGCCCAGTTCCAGCCTTCTCATCACTTCATCACCTGTCATCGCTTCATGATCACAATCCGCACCGAACAGCTTCATTTTTGTAAGCGTTTTATCAGATGCGCCGGGAAAATGCCCTTCAATGCGTTTTCGCTGTTTCTTTGTAGCTTGCATGCAGTGGAGCATTAAATCATCACCATCTACCAAGCGAGGCCATCCGGTCATTTCTCCGCCTTGAATCACATCCGGATGTTCAATCCACTGTTTTCTGACGTCAAATGGAAGGACGTGGTCCTCGTTCAGAACCTCGGTCTGGAGATCATAGCGTGACCACCAAAAATACTGGACAGGCTGCTTTTTGAGTTCATTCAAAATCGTAAGCGCTTTCTTTTTTCCGCTTTGCAAAAGCAAGAATAAGTTATCGTTCACGAATGTCGTTGTTCCGTATTGAGACACATATTCCGCCAGTGTTTGGGGATTATATATTTGAAAAGGATGTGCGTGCGGTTCAATATAACCTGGCACAATGTATTTTCCTTCACAATCAATCGTATGAATTTCTTCGGCTCTATTCGGAAGTTCATGACCCACATAAACAATGCGGTCCTGATAAATCCAAATGTTTTTTTTCAGCCATTGTTTTACATATGGATTTAAGACGAGAGCATTCCGTAAAAGGAGCGTTGGAAGCAGCTTTGAGTCTACAACATCAACCTGTGCCCTGATGTCTTTGTTTTTCCAGTTAAAGGTGCGTTCGGACATTCACATACTCTCCTTTACATGTATTAGACTCATGGTATCACATCCTTCCTCATCACGCACGATAAAAACGTTACAAATTTTTGAAGGTTCGGTTAAAAAACTTTTTTAAGTAAAAGGAGCGGATTTCCTTGAAGCCAAACATCAGTCTCATCAATGCCGTGTTCAGAATCGCCTGCGGATTGACGATTATGTCAGCCGCCAGTGCAAAGTTTACGAAAAAACCTTGGTGCAGAATGCATCTCTTTTACATCTTTATGGGGGCCATGAAAGCGGGTTCGGGAATCTTGCGCTTCTGTCCTGTGACCTACATGTTTCAACACAGTGATTCTGGAAATAACGAGCATCAAAACGGATAAATGGAAAAGCTTGATCACAAAACGTGATCAAGCTTTTTTTTATGCCCACCCTTTGTTTTCATATAGAAATATCCTGCAGCTGCCAGCACTGCCGGATAAAGCAGTGCCCAGCCGCTGAATGAATAAATCACCGCGCACGCCGTAAATGCCCCGAGCGCCATCCACCAGCCTATATCTCTCCTGCCCAGCAGTTTCAGTGCTGCCGCCATTGTACATATGTAAGATGCGATAAAAGCCGCGCTCGGCCCTTTCAACAGAGTCGTCAAATCGATTTGAAACAGGCCATGCGCCGCAAGCACTAAGCCAAACACTGCGGCCATCGCTGTCAAAACGCGAATAGGCGTACGTTTTGTCGCACTGAGTTTTCCAAAATATACAGGAATGTGCCCCTCTCTCGCCAATGCATACACCATTCTTGAAAAACCAGCAATATTGGCATGGATGGTGGCGAATGTAATAAACAGCGCTAAACATACCGTAACATATACACCGCTTTCCCCTGCTCCTTTTGAGATGAGCATGGCAAGCGAGGCAATTTCTCCATTCTCTCCGTATGAATGAGTTCCCACCGTCACAAATGACAGCAAGATATACAGCCCCGCCACACAAGACGCTCCCAAAAACAAGCTGATTGGGACATCTTTTTCAGGGCGATGAAATTCCTCAGCCAATGGAGTAATCATTTCCCAGCCTACAAAAGAGAAAAAAATCATAACAGAAACAGATCCAGCAACAGACCAGCCATGCGGAAGAAACGGCTTGAATTCTGCTATCGTGACGTGTGGCAATGACACAGCAATAGAAGTGACAAGCAGAAATACGATGACACATATGACGAGTGTACTGATGTTTGCTGATAGTTGAATCCCTTTCATATGAAGCAAAATAGATATAGCCAGCATACAACCAGCAATCGATGTAACCTGCCAATCCGCCGCCTCTGTGACGTAACTGACGTAATGCGCGCCAGTCAAAGCGATGATGGGAACGCCGATCGGAACGGACCCTAACATGATCCAGCCCAAAATCGCTCCGGCTTTTTTTCGAAAGGCCAGCTGCACATAAGCAGTGATTCCTCCCGCACTAGGCGCAATTTTCACAAGCCGTGCCAGCGTGCCGACGAGAAGAAAAGATAAAAAAGACATGAATACCCAGACAAATAAAGAAGCCGGACCGGCCGTATCCGCGGTAACAGACGGCAAAATTAATATCCCGCATCCTAAAACCGCCCCAATCGTTAACGCCGTCCCTTGTATCCAAGTAATAGAGCGCTGTAATTCTGGCAACATGATGCCTCCTCTCTGATTGATGGCTTTATTATAGAAAAAATAAGACGGCATCCATATGCTACAATGAAGGTAAGTCAACAGCATTGCCTTATGATCAAAGGAATTTTCATTCATTCGCCTAAATATGTAAAGGAGCCGGACAAATGGACGATACAGACCTTCAGATTCTCTCGCATTTGCAGCGAAACGGCAGATTAACGATGGTTGAGCTGGGAAAGCTTGTCGGACTCAGTTCGCCAAGCGCGGCGGAGCGTGTCAGGAAGCTTGAAGACAAAGGAGTGATTACCGGCTACAGCGCGAATATCTGTTACGAAAAACTAAACAAGCATGTCACCGCTTTTATTCTCATGGAGCCAAAAAGCTGTAAGCACTACGCCGCCTTTGCAACATCGCATCCTGATGTAGCAGAAAATCACCGCATCACAGGGATGTACAGCTATGTGACAAAGGTCGTGACTGAATCGGTACATACGCTTGAGGATTTTATTGACGCCTCGATGGCCCATGGAAAACCAACCACACTCGTTGTGCTTTCTTCTTCCAGCTGCCATCCCGCTTTTTGATAACAAAAAAACCCGCAGCTAATCTGCGGGTTTTCCTCAGTTATTTTTGAGCAGCCTTTAAAGCGCGTGCCCCAATGTCTTTTCTGAAAAAGAGTCCCGGTTTGAAAATTTCATCAACCGCTTTGTACACTCGGTCTCTAGCCGCTTCAAACGATTCATCAAAAGCTGTCACATTGGCGACGCGCCCCCCGTTTGTAACGAACTCTCCGCCTTCTGCTTTCGTTCCGGCATGGAAGACCACGACCTGCTCAGTTTCCGCAGCAAGGCTGCCGATCGGCGTGCCTTTTGCGTAGCTTTCCGGATATCCTTCAGAAGCAAGCACCACACTAACAGCAGCGGTATCCTTCCATCTTAAGTCAACTTCCTTATCATCTAAAAGATCAAGAAGCACCTGTACCAGATCAGATTCCATGCGCGGAAGCACGACCTGTGTTTCCGGATCGCCGAAACGGGCATTAAATTCAATGACCTTCGAGCCGTTTTCAGTAAGCATCAATCCAGCGTACAAAACGCCAGTGAAGGAACGGCCTTCTTGTACCATTGCTTTTGCGGCCGGCTTCACGATCGTTTCTACAGCATGGCGAACCGTTTCTTCCGAAATTTGCGGAACTGGAGAGTAAGCGCCCATTCCGCCCGTATTCGGGCCTTTGTCTCCGTCAAACGCACGCTTGTGATCCTGGGCAATCACCATTGGATACACTTTTTCTCCTTTGACAAAGGCCATTAGAGAAAATTCTTCACCAGAAAGGTATTCTTCAATGACAACGGACGCGCTCGCATCACCGAACTTTTCATCCTCAAGAAAGTCATGCAGACATGCAATTGCTTCTTCCTCTGTCATAGCCACAGTAACGCCTTTTCCAGCTGCAAGTCCATCTGCTTTTATCACAATCGGAGCACCTTTTTCCTGTACATATGCCTTCGCCTCATCAAAGGATGTAAACGTGTCGTATTCTGCGGTCGGAATGTCGTATTTCTTCATTAAGTCCTTAGCGAACTGTTTGCTTCCTTCGATGATCGCCGCGGCTTTTGACGGGCCGAACACGCGCAGACCCGCTTTTTCGAATTCATCCACCAGACCTTCAATTAAAGGAACCTCAGGGCCGACAATGGTTAGGCCGACCTGGTTTTCTTTTGCAAACGAGACAAGCCCTGCGTGGTCGCTTTCCTCAATGTTTACAAGCTGTGCGGAAGCTTCCATGCCGTCATTTCCAGGAGCTGCAAATACATTCTCGACGAGGCTGCTTTGCGCTGCCTTCCACGCCAGCGTATGTTCTCTTCCGCCTTTACCGATAATTAATACATTCACGTCGTTTTCATCCCCTTAATGTTTGAAGTGTCTGATGCCGGTGAATACCATGGCAATGCCGTATTCATCCGCTTTTTTGATGGAATCCTCGTCACGCACAGATCCCCCCGGCTGAATGATAGCCGTAACGCCCGCTTTTGCCGCTTCTTCAACAGTATCCGGCATTGGGAAAAATGCATCAGATCCGAGCGCGCTGCCTTTCGCTTTTTCCCCTGCTTGCTCGATTGCGATTTTTGCCGATCCGACGCGGTTCATTTGGCCTGCTCCCACGCCGACTGTCATGTTGTCCTTTGCGAGAACGATCGCATTTGATTTCACATGCTTCACGACTTTCCAAGCAAGCTTCAAGTCTTCCCACTCTTGCTCATTCGGCTCTCTTTTTGTCGGGATGCTGATCTCCGCATCATCAAAGCCGTGCATATCTAAATCTTGAATCAGCAGCCCGCCTTGAACAGATGTCAGCTGTTTTTCTTTTTGAACAGCGGCGGATACGTCAAGCGTCAGCAGACGGAGATTTTTCTTCGCAGTCAGGACGTCGAGCGCTTCTTGGCTGAATGAAGGCGCAATGATGATTTCTAAGAAAATGTTGTGAAGCGCTTCGGCAGTTGTCTTGTCCACTTCACGGTTCAGCGCGATAATGCCGCCGAAGATAGATGTTTTATCCGCTTCAAACGCTCTGTCAAACGCTTCAGCGATCGTTTTTCCTGTTCCCACACCGCACGGATTCATATGCTTTACAGCAACAGCAGCAGGTTCAGTGAATTCACGAACGATTTGAACTGCCGCATCCGCGTCTTTAATGTTGTTGTAAGAAAGCTCTTTTCCGTGAAGCTGTTCTGCTTGCGCAATGGAGCCTTTGACAGGAAGAGCTGTTTGATAGAAAGTTGCTTCCTGATGCGGGTTTTCTCCATAGCGAAGCGATTGTTTTTTCTCAAATGTCACAGTGAATTGCTCTGGTTCTTTTTCACCGACAACATTTGTCAGATAGTCAGCGATCAGTGCATCATATGCCGCAGTATGACGGAATACCTTTGCCGCGAGCTCGCGTTTTTTCTGAAGAGATACGCTGCCTTCTTCTTTGATTTGATTCAGCACTGGGCTGTAATCGGCCGGATCGACGATAACCGTGACATCCTGATGGTTCTTTGATGCCGCACGCAGCATGCCAGGTCCGCCGATGTCGATATTTTCGATCGCTTCTTCATATGTGACGTCTTCCTTAGAAATCGTTTCTTTAAATGGATAGAGGTTGACGACAACGAGGTCAATCGGCTGAATCCCGTGTTCATTGATCTGCGCCATATGCTCTTCATTGCCGCGAACCGCCAGAAGGCCGCCGTGAATATTCGGGTGAAGGGTTTTTAACCGGCCGTCCATAATTTCAGGGAAGCCTGTCACTTCCGAAATTCCGATCACATCCACACCGTTTTCTTGAAGAAGCTTTTTCGTTCCGCCTGTGGAGATGACTTCAACGCCAAGCTCTGTCAGTTCTTTTACGAAAGGAACGAGATTTGTTTTATCTGAAACACTGATTAACGCACGTTTAATGGTCATGCCTTTTCACCTCTGTTATTTAATCCTAATAGCTGTTTAATCACACTCGGATACCATTTATGCTCAAGCTTGTGAATCCGCTGTTCGATTGTTTCCAATGTATCATGTTCATCAATTTCGATTGCCTTTTGAGCGATGATCGGACCTGTATCCATTCCTTCATCGACATAATGCACGGTGATTCCGGCCACCTTCACACCCGCCCGGTATGCCTGTCCGACTGCGTCGATTCCAGGAAACGCCGGAAGAAGCGACGGGTGAATGTTAATGATTTTTCCTCCATATGCTTGAAGGAGCGTATCACCGATCAGCCTCATATAGCCGGCAAGAACAATCAATTCAACCTCGTGAAGACGAAGCTGTTCAATAATGGCTTTTTCAAATGCAGCCTTGTTTTCATAAGACTTCGGCTCAAATGCAAAGGATGGAATGTGGAATGCTTCCGCCCGTTCGATGACTTTCGCCTGCGGTTTGTCGCAAACGAGGAGCGCTGCTGACGCATCCCAGTTCTCCTCCTTCAAACGCGTGACGATGGCTTCGAAGTTTGAACCGTTTCCTGATGCAAATACCGCAAACTTTTTCATGAAAGTGCCGCACCGCCGAATGTGACGCCTTCACCTTTTTTCACACGCCCGATTAAATAGGCTTTTTCGCCATGGCTTTCAAGCGTTCCGATCACATCTGTCAGATGCTCTTCTTTGACAGCCAAAACAAAACCGATACCCATATTAAAGACGTTGAACATGTCTTCTTCCTTTAGCTGGCCGTACTCTTGCAAGAAAGAAAAAATCGGCGGGATCGGCCATGAGCCATGATCAATTTCCGCACTTAAGCCTTCCGGAAGCATACGCGGAATATTTTCAATAAATCCTCCGCCTGTCACGTGCGCCATGCCGTCGATTTTTCCGCTTTTGACCGCGGCAAGCACAGGCTTCACGTAAATCCTCGTCGGTTCAAGCAATTCCTCGCCAAGCGGGCGTTCAAACGGCTCATATGTTGTATCAAGGTCCAGCTCCGCATCATCCAGAAGCACTTTTCTGACAAGGGAAAAGCCGTTGCTGTGAAGGCCGCTGGAGCTGAGGCCGATCAACAGATGGCCCTCTTCGATGTTTTCTCCAGTCACGATTTCGTCCTTTTCTGCCACTCCGACTGAGAAACCGGCAATATCGTATTCATCAGCTGTATAGAGTCCTGGCATTTCAGCCGTTTCACCGCCGACTAAGGCTGAACCTGACTGCTCACAGCCTTCCGCAACACCTTGTACAATCTGTTCAATTTTCACTGGGTCCGCTTTGCCGACCGCTAAATAATCGAGGAAAAACAGCGGCTCTGCACCTTGTGCCAGCACGTCATTGACACACATTGCAACAGCGTCCACGCCAATCGTGTCATGCTTATCCATAGAAAAAGCGAGCTTTAATTTTGTGCCGACACCGTCCGTTCCCGAAATGAGAACTGGTTTTTGATAAGAAAGCTCAGACAGGTCAAACATGCCGCCAAAACCGCCAAGGCTGCCCATAACGCCAAGCCGTTTCGTGCGCTCCACGTGTTTTTTCATTCGTTTTACAGCTTCATATCCGGCTTCGATGTCAACTCCTGCGTTTTTATATGCTTCAGACATCCTATTCACTCCTTTAAGGCGCTTTTCAAAATATCTCCCCGAAAGAGGGCAGAAAGAGAAAGGCAGCCGAACTGCGCTGCCTTTATGTCATTTTCAAGTTTTATTTGGTTAATACTGCTTCTTTTACGTGAGGAAGCACTGTATCCTGGTAAATTTCAGTCGGATATTTTCCTGTAAAGCAAGCGAGACACTGTCCGCAATTCGAGTCATCGTATTTTCTGCCGATGCCTTTCAGCAGCCCTTCCACACTCAAAAATGAGAGGGTATCGGCTCCGATTTCCTGACGGATTTCTTCAACAGAATGCGAAGACGCGATTAATTCTTCATGTGTGGAAGTATCAATGCCGTAAAAGCACGGATGAGCGATCGGCGGTGAACTGATTTTCACATGCACCTCTGTCGCACCCGCTTCTCTAAGCATCGTGACAATCCGGCGGCTAGTTGTTCCGCGTACGATAGAGTCATCCACCATCACGACGCGTTTGCCTTCTACAACCCCGCGCACCGCAGACAGCTTCATTCTGACGCCTTGCTCACGCAGAGCCTGGGACGGCTGAATAAACGTTCTGCCAACATAGCGGTTTTTGATTAAACCGAGCTCATACGGAATGCCTGTTGCCTCTGCATAGCCGATCGCCGCAGAAATACTGGAATCCGGAACCCCGGTTACGACGTCAGCTTCAACTGCGGATTCCTGAGCCAGCATTTTTCCAAGGTTTTTACGGGCACTGTGTACGTTAATACCGTCAATATTGCTGTCTGGTCTGGAGAAATAAATGTACTCCATGCTGCAAATGGAACGATTGATATTCATGGAAAAACGCTCTGATTTCATGCCTTCATCATTAATGATCAGCATTTCTCCCGGCTCTACCTCGCGAAGGTACGTTGCGCCGACGACGTCAAATGCGCATGTTTCTGATGCGACCACATAAGCGTCGCCCATCATGCCGATGGATAGCGGTCTCAGCCCGTTCGGATCAAGTGCGACAATCATTTCTGTTTCGGTCATGATCAGGAACGCGTAGGCGCCTTTCAGCATAGAAAGCGAGTTTTTAATTTGATCCTTCAGCGTGAAGTGTCCGCTTCTTTTGATCAGGTGAGCCAAAACCTCTGTATCCGAAGAGGTTTGAAAGATGCTCCCTTGATTTTCAAGCTGCTGCTTCAGCTGAGTGGCGTTGACAAGATTTCCGTTATGAGCAAGCGCCAGGCTGCCGTTGTTTTGGGAACGGAAGAGGAGCGGCTGAACATTTTCGTATCCGCCGCCTCCAGCCGTTGCGTACCGAACGTGCCCGATAGCGCCTTTTCCCTTTACTTTGCTGAGTTCGCCGTTTTGAAATACTTCAGTGATCAGACCTTGGCCTTTGTGAGCCGTCAGCTTTTCACCGTCAGTCGCTACGATGCCCGCACCCTCCTGTCCTCTGTGCTGAAGGCTGTGGAGACCGTAATACGTGATCTGCGGGGCTTCTTCATGTCCCCAAATCCCAAAAACGCCGCATTCTTCATTTAAGCCTTTGATTTCAGCAAGCATGGGATAGCTCCTTTCCATACGCGTTCAAGCTCTTTCGTTTGCGCATGAATCATTTGTTGTCCATCTTGGTTTTGAACCGCCAGAATTCCGTCAGCCGTTACCTCACCAATATGAACCGCATCTTTGACAGTTGCTTCAAACGCAGCTTGATGTTCTTTTTTCACTGAAACGACGAAGCGGGATTGAGATTCAGAGAATAATAATGCCGCTTCCCCTTCTACAGTCACATTAGCGCCAAGGTTTTCCGTCGTCATGACACTTTCCGCAATCGCTACGCCTAAGCCGCCTTCAGACACATCATGCGCAGATTGAACGAAGCCTTTTTTAATCACGTCAAGCAGTGCTTTTTGACGAGACAGCTCGACATCAAGATCGATTTGCGGCGCTTTGCCGTAAATACGGCCTTCTGTCATTTTTTGCAGCTCGCTTCCGGCAAACTCTGGTTTTGTTTCACCGATCACATATACGAGATCTCCCGCTTGTTTGAAATGCTGTGTTGTAATGTGTGCTGTATCTTCAATTAAGCCAACCATGCCGATAACTGGTGTCGGATAGATCGCCGTGCCGTTTGATTCGTTATAAAGCGATACGTTACCGCCGATAACCGGTGTGCTGAGAACATTGCACGCTTCGCTTATGCCGTCTGCCGCTTTTTCGATCTGCCAGAAGATTTCCGGCTTCTCCGGGTTTCCGAAGTTAAGGTTATCTGTGACCGCAAGCGGTTCTGCGCCTGAGCAAATGATGTTGCGCGCTGCTTCAGCGACAGCAATTTTCCCTCCGACTTCAGGATCAAGATAGAGATAACGCGCGTTACAGTCTGTCGTCATCGCCAGCGCCTTTTTCGTTCCGCGGATTCTGAGAACACCAGCATCAGACCCAGGAGCGACAACTGTATTCGTGCGCACCATGTAGTCATACTGATCATACACCCACTCTTTACTCGCGATCGTCGGCTGCTGAAGAAGGGCCTTCAGCGTTTCATTCGCATCTTCAATTTGCGGAGCCGGAACGTCCGTTTCCAAAAACTCGCGATAATAAGCAGGCTCTTGAGAAGGCTTATGGTAAACCGGTGCTTCTTCTGCCAAGGCATCAACAGGCAGCTCGCACACAACCTCTCCTTTGTGTGTCAGGCGAAGCATTTTATCATCTGTCACATGTCCGACAGAAACCGCTTCAAGATCATACTTGTCAAAAATATCGATGATTTCCTGCTCACGTCCGCGCTCAATAACCAAAAGCATCCGTTCTTGTGATTCAGAAAGCATCATTTCATACGCGGTCATGCCTGTTTCTCGCTGAGGAATCAGGTCAAGGTTCATTTCAATGCCAGAACCGGCTTTACTTGCCATTTCTGCACTTGAGCTTGTTAAACCGGCAGCTCCCATATCCTGAATGCCGACTAAGGCGTCGCATTGGATGACTTCCAGACATGCTTCAAGCAAAAGCTTCTCCATAAACGGATCGCCGACTTGGACAGCAGAACGCTTTTCTTCAGACGAGTCTGACATTTCTTCAGAAGCAAACGTAGCGCCGTGGATGCCGTCACGCCCTGTTTTCGCTCCTACGTACATTACTGTGTTGCCGACACCCTTCGCCTGGCCTTTTTTGATGTCTTCATGGTTGATTAAACCGACGCACATGGCGTTGACGAGCGGATTTCCTTCATAGCTGCTGTCAAACTGCACCTCTCCGCCGACTGTCGGGATACCGATACAGTTGCCGTATCCGGCGATACCCGCTACTACTTCTTCAAACAAGTACTTCACGCGTGGTGAAGTCAGTTCACCAAATCGAAGAGAGTTCAATACAGCGATTGGGCGTGCACCCATTGAGAATACATCACGGATAATTCCGCCTACGCCAGTCGCAGCGCCTTGGTAAGGCTCGAGAGCTGATGGGTGGTTATGGGATTCAATTTTGAACACAACCGCTTGGTTATCACCGATATCAACGATTCCGGCGCCTTCCCCCGGCCCCTGCAGCACACGCTCACCGCTTGTCGGGAATTTACGCAGAATCGGCTTTGAGTTTTTATAGCTGCAATGCTCAGACCACATGACAGAAAAAATTCCGATTTCTGTGTAGTTCGGCAATCTTCCAAGAATGGATTCTATCAATGCAAACTCATCATCACTGACACCCATTTGCTGATACAGTTTCTCTTCTTTTATTTGTTCTTTACTTGGTTCAAGCAGTAGTGACATGAGTTTCCCTCCAATTTTTCACGATAGACTGGAACAATTTAAGACCGTCGGCGCTTCCAAGCAGTTCATCGACCGCGCGCTCAGGGTGAGGCATCATGCCTAATACATTGCCTTTCTCATTCACGACACCGGCAATGTCGCTGACACTTCCATTAATATTAGAGCCGTATGTGAAAGCAATTTGATTGTTTTCCTTTAATGTAGCAAGCGTCTCGTCATCACAGTAGAAATTCCCTTCACCATGGGCAACCGGGATTGTAATCGATTCTCCCTTTTCGTAGGAAGCTGTGAATAAGGTTTCGTCGTTCTGAACAATCAATTCAACCGGACGGCAAATAAACTTCAGATCTTTGTTGCGTCTCATTGCGCCTGGCAGCAGCCCAAGCTCCTGTAAAATCTGGAATCCGTTACAGACGCCAAGAACAGGTTTTCCTTCAGCCGCTGCTTGTTTGACAGCTGGCATAATATTCGCAAATCGGGCGATGGCGCCGCATCTTAAGTAATCGCCGTAAGAAAATCCTCCCGGAATTAACACGCCGTCGAAGCCGTCAAGACTTGTTTCCTCATGCCAGACGTATTCCACTTCATGGCCGAGCTCATCCTTTACAGCATGATACATATCGATATCACAGTTGGAGCCGGGTAACACAATCACCGCAAATTTCACTGTGCGACTACCTCCTCAACCTCGTATCTGTAATCTTCAATCACTGTGTTCGCAAGAAGTTTTTCGCACATTTCTTTCACTAGCACGTCAAGATCACGGTCAGATTTTTCAATGGTAAGCTCCATGTATTTCCCGATGCGCACATCTTGAACTTCGTTATAAGTCATACTGTGCAAGGCATGCTGGACAGCGCTCCCTTGTGGATCTAGTACACTTTCTTTTAAGCTGACATAAACTTTTACTTTATACATGATGAATGCCTCCCAGTCTTTTGAAAATCTCTTCGTATGCGTCGGTTAAGCTCCCCAGATTGCGTCTGAATAAATCTTTATCCAGCTTTTCGTTCGTTTCTTTATCCCACAAGCGGCATGTGTCAGGAGAAATTTCATCCGCCAAAAGCACTTGCCCTTCTGCATCTAAACCGAATTCAAGCTTGAAATCTATTAATCTGACATGACAATCGTCGAAGATACTTTGAAGCTCTTCATTTACTATTTTTGTAATGGACTTAATGGTTTCTACCTGCTCAGGAGTCGCCGCTTTCAAAAGCCAAATATGATCTTCTGTGATGAGCGGATCACCCAGCGCGTCATCCTTGTAGTAAAACTCGATAATCGGCTGCTCAAGCTCCGTGCCTTCTGGAATGCCGAGACGTTTGGACATGCTTCCTGCCACAACATTTCTGACCACGACTTCAAGCGGCACGATCGTTACCTTTTTAATGAGCTGTTCTGTTTCAGAAATGCGCTCGATAAAGTGATTGTTAATGCCCTTTGTATGAAGATGTTTGAAAATCAAGCTTGAAATCTCGTTATTTAAGCGCCCTTTCCCGCTGATTTCTGCTTTTTTCTCGCCGTTAAAGGCAGTGGCGGAGTCTTTATACACGACATACAGCGTGTTTTCGTCATCGGTTTTGTAGATCTTTTTTGCTTTTCCTTCGTATAAAAGTTCATTCTTCACAATATTCACGGAAGGCCTCCTAACCCGAATGTTGGGAATTTTCAAACTGCGGCGGCTTAGAAGAAGCCGCTAAAAGCTTCTTCTATGCCAAACCTAAACGTTCAAAGATCAGATCAACATTTTTCAGATGGTAATTGTAATCAAAGCAGTCAGCAATTTTTTCCGGAGAAAGACGTGACGTGATTTTCTCTTCCGCTTCCACAAGCTCGCGGAACGGCACTTGTTTTTCCCACGCTTCCATTGCCTTCGGCTGCACTGTATCATAGGCTTCTTCACGAGTCAGGCCTGTGTCAATCAAAGCAAGCAGCACGCGCTGAGAGTAGATAAGGCCGAGTGTGCGGTCCATGTTGCGCTTCATGTTTTCCGGGAAGACCGTTAAGTTCTTCACGATGTTGGAGAAGCGGTTCAGCATGTAGTTCAGCGCAATTGTCGCATCCGGAAGAATAATCCGTTCTGCTGAAGAGTGAGAAATATCGCGCTCATGCCATAATGGAACATTTTCGTAAGCTGTCATCATGTAGCCGCGGATCACGCGCGCCATGCCTGTCATGTTTTCAGAGCCAATCGGATTTCGTTTATGCGGCATTGCAGATGAACCCTTTTGCCCTTTCGCGAAAAATTCCTCAACTTCACGTGTTTCACTCTTTTGCAGTCCGCGGATTTCCACAGCAAATTTCTCGATGCTTGTCGCGATCAAAGCAAGTGTTGCCATATAGTCAGCATGGCGGTCACGCTGAAGGGTTTGAGTGGAAATTGGTGCTGCTTTCAATCCGAGCTTCTCACAGACATATTGTTCAACAAATGGATCAATGTTCGCATATGTGCCGACAGCGCCGGAAATCTTTCCAACCTCGATGCCTGCTTTCGCTTGTTTGAAACGCTCAAGATTACGTTTCATTTCTTCATGCCAAAGCGCAAGTTTTAAGCCGAAAGTTGTAGGCTCAGCGTGTACGCCGTGCGTGCGCCCCATCATGACTGTGTATTTATGTTCTTTCGCTTTTTCTTTTATAATGTCAACAAATCTCTCAAGATCCTTGAGCAAAATATCGTTTGCCTGTTTTAATAAGTAGGAAAGAGCCGTATCAACAACGTCAGTTGACGTTAAGCCGTAATGCACCCATTTTCTTTCTTCGCCCAGTGATTCGGAAACGGCGCGTGTAAAAGCGACAACGTCATGGCGCGTATCCTTTTCAATTTCTAAAATGCGGTTGATGTCAAATGATGCGTTTTCGCGCATAACCTTTACATCTTCTTTCGGAATGACGCCAAGCTCCGCCCACGCTTCACAGGCAAGAATCTCTACCTCCAGCCATGCTTGAAATCTGTTTTCATCCGTCCAAATCGCGGACATCTCAGGTCTTGAATAACGTTCGATCATTCTGCTTGTCCTCCGTCTCTATTCATCCATTTATTTGTGATCTCCTGAATCCATTCGTCTTCAGGCTGCTTCATAAATGTAATATGCCCCATTTTGCGGCCTTTTTTGATTTCATGTTTTCCGTATATATATAGCTTTGCCTCTTTTAAAAGCTCCGGGTCTTCCTCAACAAGCTTCACTTCATCGCCGAGAAGGTTCACCATCATGCCCGGCTTCAGCAAATCTGTCTTCCCAAGCGGAAGCCCGCATACCGCTCTGATATGCTGCTCAAACTGGCTCGTCTCGCAAAGGTCCAGCGTATAATGCCCAGAATTGTGCGGTCTTGGCGCCAGTTCATTGACCAAAAGCTCTCCGTCCTCTGTCAGGAACATCTCAACAGCAAGCGGTCCAACAAGGTTAAGCTCATCTGCAAGCTTAACCGAGAGATCAGCAGCCTTCTGCTGAATCCCTTTCTCTACCCGTGCGGGCACGATGCTTTGGAAAAGAATATTGTTGTGGTGAATGTTTTCAGCTGTCGGAAATGTTGAAATTTCACCGTTTACCGATCTGACGACGATCACCGACAGTTCCATTTTAAAAGAAACCCAGCTTTCAAGAATGCAAGTTCCGTGTTCTAACAGACTAGCTGCCTGCTCCATTTGCGCCTCTTCTTTTATCACAAATTGGCCTTTGCCGTCGTACCCGCCGCGGCATGTCTTCAGAACTGCGGGCAACCCGAGCTCCTGTACCGCCTGTGTCAATTCATTCTTTGTTTTGACGATGCTGTACGGTGCGACTTCACAGCCCGCGGATTGAATTGCTTTTTTCTCTGTTTCACGGTTTTGGGTAATGAGCAGCAGCTCACTTCCTTGCGGGAGATACGCATGATCTTTCAGCCAATGCAGCGCATCATAGTCGATGTTTTCAAACTCATATGTGATGATATCGCTGATTTCAGCCAATGTTCGAATCGCTTCACGGTCATTATAATGAGCGGTAATTTCGACATCCGCAACCTGCCCGCACGGCGAATCTTTCACCGGATCAACGACCGCGACTTTATACCCCATTTGTTTGGCGGACACAGCCATCATTTTCCCAAGCTGGCCGCCGCCGATAATGCCGATTACAGCTCCCGGATAGATGATTTGTTTAGACAAGCTGATCACTGCTTTCTAACACTGTCTGTTTTGTATTTTCTCTTCTCTCATCCAGCTTACGGGCAAGGTCTTCGTCAAATGCTGACAAAATTTGCGCCGCTAACAGGCCTGCGTTCACAGCACCCGCTTTGCCGATGGATGTTGTCGCAACAGGCACGCCTCCAGGCATTTGGACGATGGAAAGAAGTGAATCCATTCCGTTCAGCGCCTTGGACTGAACCGGAACTCCAATGACTGGCAGTGTTGTTTTCGCAGCCGTCATCCCTGGCAGATGCGCCGCTCCTCCGGCACCGGCAATAATCACCTTGATGCCTCTTTCTCTAGCAGTTTCAGCATATTCAAACATGAAATCAGGCGTCCGGTGAGCGGAAACGACCTTTTTTTCGTACGGAACATTGAGTTCGTCAAGTATGTCGCATGCGTGTTTCATTGTCTCCCAATCGGAAGTGCTTCCCATGATGATTCCTACTAGCGGCTGCATTCTGTTCCCCACCTTCTAATGCTTTTGTTTTCAGAAAATAAAAAATACCCGCTCTGCATTGCACTTATGAGGAAGCAATACAAACCGGGCATGGTACATGTATCGTCAGTCGTTCGCTTCTGCGATATATCCATGTCAGTTTTATCGATCACTTTCCTGCATAGTCCGGCAATTTACGGTTGCCGGGTAGAAACTTATGGGCCATATTCCCAAGATTATATGAGGTCGTGTTTTGATTTCATGTTTATCTTAACAACGGACATGGATAATGTCAACGATATTATCGAACGATACAAAAATTCATTCTACTAATGTTCGTGTTTTAGATCAATTTCCCTTCAAATACGATTTTTTTCCCGCACGGAACGATCTGAATTGACCCATTTTCCTTTTTTTCCATAAAAATAGGCTCTTCCATTCGCCTTACAGGCAGATATCCTTCTTCTTTCATTTGCTGAAGCACCGCATCGATCGTTTGCTGCTCTGTCACTTCAAACTTTTTCTTCTTCGGCTTTGCCATTATTCTTTAATTCTCCTCTTCTTTACCGCTTTGACCCAGAAGCCGCCGTGGATTGTTTTTGGTTCGTACGCAATAATAAAGGCTTTTGAATCAAGTGTTTTAATCGTATCATATAGCTGGAGTTCATATTTTCTCGGCGTCAGGATCTGAAGGGCTGTGCGGTCGCCTTCAAGTCCGCCTGCCACCCAATTTGTCACGCCGTAGCCTTTTTCACGGAGCTGCTTCGGAAGATCAAGATCGAGCTCCTTCGTAATCACATTGACCATAATATAGCCAAGCGCCAATTTTTCTTCTATTTTCATGCCGACAATTACGCCAAGACCGTAACCGAGCGCGTACGCGATCACATTTTGAATCTGGTCTAAGTTATCGAGCACCAGACTCAGCCCCGTCACATAAACCAGTATTTCAATCGTACTGATGCCGGCCGCTAAATAACGCTGTCCTTTCAGCGTTAAAATCATTCTTATCGTAAAAAATGACACATAGACAATATTAATAATGAGAATTATGAGAACCATGGCTATCCCATTTGATAAGATGGTTTGCATCATTTTATTCATCCCCCTACTCTTCAGCTTGCACAAAGCATTCATATTCTACTAGAGAAATGAGCCGTTTACAATCAGCTTCGCCCGTAAGTTTAAGCAAAATATTTCGACATGCTTTTATGAATTGAACAGTAGTAGTTTACCCTCTTTCTCGCCTTTTCAAAATCAAAACAAAAAAGCCCGCTTTTCAGCAGACTCACCTCTTTATATCTATTGTCAGATCTCTTTTTTCATTTTCTGAAGGGACTTGTATTCTTTCTCAAGCTCACTCAGCGTGTAGTCAGCAAGCTGTTCCCCTCTTCCTTGATAAAATTCCGAGAGCAGTAATTTGGTTTTTAAAAATTGCTTCTTTTGGTTAATTGCTCGGCGAAGTACATCAGCCATGTCCATCATCCTCCTTAAACATAAAGGTTTTTGCGCTGGACGTTTTCAGCATTTTCCCCATCATACACGGGTTAATCCTACAAATCAACTATGTTTTTTAGATATATTTGTAAAAAGTGTGACATAAAAAAACCGGCTAGGATTAGCCGGTTTTTTTATTAAAGCGGAATCAGCGACGCCGTAAAATATTCAGAAATAAACGGCCAAGTCACTGCCGTAAACAGCAGCGCTATCGCAACCACTGCAAATACACAATAGATATAATCAATTGGTGCATCTTGTGCCGCCTGGTACACACGCTGTACATACAGCGCGATGATAAAAAAGATGGAAAACAAGATCAGCACCGTAAACAGTACTGTCAGCATTGGGATATTTACGATCGCAAAGATCAGCCAAAGGATTGAAACAGCAATTACCGGTACAAGCAATGAACCCAATACGGCAGCCGCTTCTCTGAACGTCACCTTATGCTTCATCATATAGCGGGAGACAGCCCATATAGCAAAGACCATTACCGCGAAAAAGATCAGCAAATACACAAGAACAACTAAAAACCCGTCATAGAAAGCATGATGGCGTTCTCCGAAACCGAGCGGCCGATTCCAGCTTGCCTTTAACTGAAACCAATTCCCAATTGAAAAAATGATACTGAATATAAGCATTGAAATCAGACCGTACTTATAATGAGAAAAACCATCCGTTACGACAGTTTTCGCCGGAGATTTTAAAATCGAGAACGCAAATCCGCAATATCTGTTGATGGCTGCCCAAACAGACGCAAGCTTGTCTTTAACAGTTGATTCACCGCGTTCCTGGCGCGGTTTCTGCTTTTGTTTTTGCTTCTGCTTGCTTTGCCGGCTCGCCTTTCTGGACATTCTCGATAGCGGTTCTTCATCTGCATCTATTCTTTCACTCTGGTTAATTTCTTCTTCAAACGTTTCTTTTCTTTCTTCCGTCATGTCAGCAACTCCTATCAAAAAAATACGGCGGAATACCATTCAGCAAGAAAATAAAACACTTATATAAGGTACCGAAGCCTTCCTGAACAGTCAAGTCATTTCCATTTAAGTAAAGCATGGCGGCACATCTACATGACGGTATATCGTATGAAATGGTTTTATCTTTTGCAACAAAAAAACCAGCTGCCGGTGCAGCTGGTTTTTCAATTCTTATTTTAAGAAGATAAAGTACAGGATAAATACGACAAACAGCCCGTACATGATTGGATGAACCTCTTTTGCTTTTCCTTTGCACACCATTGTAATCGGATAGAAAATAAATCCGATGGCAATACCAGTCGCGATGCTGTACGTTAACGGCATCATGATCATGGTAAGGAAAGCAGGAACGGCCACTTCGAACTTATCCCAAGCGATTTTGCCAAGCGGCGCCACCATCAATGCACCAACAATAATAAGCGCCGGCGCTGTTACATTTGATGTAACGACTGATAGGAGCGGCGAGAAAAACGTAGCCAGTAAAAAGAGAATCCCTGTTACAATTGCGGCAAACCCTGAACGGGCACCAGCAGCGACACCTGAGCTTGATTCCACATAAGAAGTTGTTGTAGACGTACCAAGCACGGCACCGATCACAATAGAAGATGAATCAGCTAAAAGCGCACGGCCCGCACGCGGCAATTTATTTTCCTTCATTAAACCAGCTTGTGTCGCCACAGCAACAAGTGTACCAGCTGTATCAAAAAATCCGACAAACAAGAATGTTAAAATAACGATCAGCATTTGTACAGAGAAAATATCCGGGAGGTGAATCCACGCTTGTCCGAAAGTCGGCGCAAGGCTTGGCACACTGCCGACAATTTGAGTCGGAACCGGAACCAAACCGAAAATCATGCCGGCTACCGCTGTTAATAACATCCCGATAAACACGCCTGCGTTCACGCGAAGCACCATTAAAATAACCGTGACAATCACACCGAAAATCGTTAACAGCACAGGACCGCTGTGAATGTTTCCGATCGTGACGAGCGTAGAAGGATTTGCAGTAATGATTCCTGAGCCTTGCAAACCAACGAATGTAATAAACAGGCCGATCCCCGCACCGACTGCCAATTTCAGCTCAGGCGGAATGGCGTTGATGATTTTTTCACGAAAACCTGTTAAAGAAAGAGCAACGAAAATAAGACCTGAAATAAAAACACCAGACAAAGCTGCCTGCCATGAAATACCCATACCAAGGACAACAGAAAACGCAAAAAACGCGTTCAGCCCCATACCCGGCGCGATGGCAATCGGATATCTCGCTATTAATCCCATTAAGATACAGCCTGCTGCAGACGCCAGCGCTGTCGCCGTAAAGACCGCACCCTGGTCAATTCTCAACGCCTCCGGAAAATCTTTCACGCTGTCCAAAGCAAGCGTAATCGGATTGACGAACAAAATATATGCCATAGATAAAAAAGTCGTTAATCCGCCAATGATTTCATTGCGATAGCTGGTGCCCAGCTCATCAAACTGAAAAAACGTTTTCAAGCTATTTGACTCCCTTCACTCTTTGCTATTTATTCTGTCCTGAAAACGCCAAATAAAAAACGCCCCAATACATTTTGGGACGCTTGACTACAGACGGATTTCAGTTCGAATAAATAAACGTGTTTTATTTATATCAAACGAAAGAAATGTTTACGTAGTCAAGCCATTTACGGTAGCTTGGTAGAGACTTGCGAGCCATATTCCCGCGATTATACGAATTCATCTTATTTGATTTCTGTGTCTATTGTACCAAGTTCATTTTGAATTGACAATATAAACAACGAACATTACTTATTAAAAAAATTGGTTTATTCGTCTATTGACTAAATTGGTAACAATGATAAAAACCGTATGTATGGCAACATACGGCTTTTCAACTTATGATTATTTTTTTTCGGTAGGCTGACTCACCTGATGCACTGGTACAGTAAACGAGATTGGCTTTAGTTGAATCAGGTGATTTAAAACACCGTTATCAATATACAGACCGTATTCATTAAACTCAAAATGCTTTAAAGACAGCTTATCATTATAATCATCATCCAGCTCAAAAGTAGATACCATTTCGGCTGTTTTCATATTTTTCACTTTAGCAATATTTCCTTTCAAATAATAACCTTCTTCATAATCACCTACTGGATCAGGCCAAGATTGCATTTTTTTTATATCACCAAGGCCAATCGTTTCACCGATATTCACTAATTTATTTTCGTCCACGCTTGAGGTATCAATTCCAGTGAAATGGTAATGAACCAATACTTTCTTTCCTTTTTGGTTAATGTTGTTGATTTCAATCCCTATGTTTTGATGGTTTGTTTCTGAAACATGAAATGGCATCTCTGCATTTAACGGGACAATTTCACTGCCCTCTGCCTCAGATTTAATATCAGCTATTAATGTTAGCTTTTTCGCTTTTGGATTAATTGGTGATTCTAACTGTGTTTGTCCTTTTGCTCTAACCGTTCTCTCGTTTACTTTTTTGCGGTCTCCAAGTTGGATGTTTGACGCTGTCATCTCATATGTGTTTCCTAAATCATCTTTGACTTCGTTAATTTCAACCGTATCATGCTTTGCTACGCCTTGATAATCGATTGTAAATTGAAGGACAGATCCGAGCTTTCCGTTCTCCAATTGAATATTGGAAAATTGATAATGATTGTTAAGCACTGATACCACTTTTGAGCTTTCTAAATAACTCGCATTCTTTTTGGTAATAGGCAGTTTGAATCTCCAATTTCCCTGTATTTCATTGATATGAGTAATCACAAAAGGCACGGTATCCCCATTTTTTATTTCTGTCCCTTTTGTATAAAGCCTTAATTGACCAGCATATTGTTTGTTATTTAATTTTTTGAGCATTAAGGAATCGTAGTTGATTGAAAAATTATTGTTAAAACTCGCTTTACTCACATTATAACTGAGCTCTTTTTCATCAGACTGGAGGTTATCAACAGTAAAGTTATACACAAGCTGCCCGGCATCGTAATACGAGCTGTTTACCGAAACAGTGATTCCCCTTGACTCAGCTTTTTCATTCAAAGCTGTGACCAGATTGCTTTTAAACAATGATAGACCAACTTTATCTTGAAACTCCTTATAAATTTGGCCGACAATGGGTATGCTCCCCATCGCTTTGTTTACAGAAGGCAGAAAAAGACCGGACGTTAAATACAGTATACCTACCACAGCAGCAATAGCCATTCCATTTGTAATAGTTCGTGCCCATTTAAAACGGCGCCTTGTGTTACTTTCATTTTCAGCCCGAACGACAGCTTGATGTATTGCCTTTTTGAGTGCTTTCTTTGGCACTGCTATGTCATCATACATCTGCTTCACTTGGTGTTTGTCCATTTGTTTTGATCCTCCTTTTCCAGCTCCTGTTTCAATGCTTTTCTCGCTCTATGTAAATGTGTTTTAATTGTGCCTTCTGCCATACCTGTTTGTTCAGCTATCATTGATATTGAATAATCTTGAAAATAATAGAGCTGAATCGTGAGCTGAACATGTTCATCAAGTAAATCAATCGCATTTCGCAAGTCTATGTATTCCTCAATATTTGCTTGATTAGTTCCAGCATCATGATG
This sequence comes from Bacillus sp. SJZ110, assembly GCF_006715455.1. NCBI lineage: Bacteria > Bacillati > Bacillota > Bacilli > Caryophanales > Bacillaceae > Bacillus > Bacillus sp. SJZ110. The sequence continues at coordinate 267,168 of NZ_VFNF01000006.1, forward strand.
TTTCTCAAACGGAACCAAATCTCCTTTCTTTTTATTCATGGCAAAAATGGTATGAATCAATATTCGAGTAAGCCACGTTAAAAAATACTTTGGCTCTTTTAGTTTTTCTATACTGATAAAAGCTTTATAAGCTGTTTCCTGTACAGCATCAAGTGCATCTTCTTTATTTCTTAAATAGAGATAAGCGGTTTTATATAAAGTCTCCTGATGTGCCAGCATAAGCTTTTCAAAGGCCCGAGCATTTCCTTTTCTCGCCTTTGTAATCAATCTTTCTTCCTTCACCTTATCCACCTCCTATGTTGTTAGATACAAAAATTGTCGAAACGGTTTCAAAAAGTTAACAAAAAAAACGCCCCTTTTGAAAAAGGGACGTTTTTCTCATTGTTATTTACTTATTCCCACTCAATCGTCGCAGGCGGCTTACTTGTAATATCGTACACCACGCGGTTAATGTGCTTCACTTCGTTTACGATACGTGTCGAAATGACTTCAAGCACATCCCACGGGATACGCGCCCAGTCAGATGTCATGCCGTCGATTGATGTAACGGCACGGATTCCGATTGTGTAATCATATGTTCTTGCGTCACCCATAACACCAACGCTGCGGATGTCAGGAAGAACAGTGAAGTATTGCCAGATATCACGCTCTAAGCCGTGATTTGCAATTTCTTCACGCAAGATTGCATCTGATTCACGAACGATTTCCAGTTTTTCTTCTGTTACTTCGCCAAGAACACGGATTCCGAGGCCCGGTCCTGGGAACGGCTGACGCCATACGATTTCATCCGGAATGCCGAGCTCTGTGCCAAGCGCGCGCACTTCGTCTTTGAAGAGCGTGTTTAACGGCTCGATCAGCTCAAACTGCATGTCTTCAGGAAGTCCGCCGACATTGTGGTGAGATTTGATCGTTTGCGCCGTTGCTGTACCGCTCTCGATGATATCTGTGTAAAGCGTACCTTGTGCAAGGTAGTCGATGCCTTTGAGCTTGTCCGCTTCATCATCAAACACGTAAATGAATTCATTACCGATGATTTTGCGTTTTTGTTCAGGATCAGAAACGCCTTTTAGTTTGTTTAAGAATCGATCTTTTGCGTCTACTTTAATCACATTCATGTTAAAGCCTTCGCTGAATGTTTTCATAACACCCTCAGCTTCGCCTTTACGGAGAAGACCATGGTCTACAAAGATACAAGTCAGCTGGTCGCCGATCGCTTTATGAATCAAAACAGCAACAACAGAGGAATCAACGCCGCCGCTTAGCGCGCAAAGAACCTGTTTGTCTCCGACCGTTTCACGGATTTTTTGCATTTCGATTTCGATAAAGTTCTCCATTGACCATTCGCCTTCGCATTCGCAAACACCGAATACAAAGTTTTTCAGAAGATCATTGCCGTATTCAGAGTGGCGCACTTCCGGGTGGAACTGAACGCCGTACCATTTTTTGTCCGCTTTGCTCATTGCTGAGTTCGGGCAGTGATGGCTTGTCGCGTCAACAGTGAAGCCTTCAGGAACTTCTACAACCAAATCACCGTGGCTCATCCAAACCACTTGTTCATTTGGAAGATCTTTGAACAAATCAGGTGTGCCTTCGATGCGGATATTTGCTTTTCCGTATTCACGCTGGCTTGCTGCTTCAACTTTACCGCCAAGGTAATGAGTCATCAACTGCATGCCGTAGCAAATTCCCAAAACAGGAATATCAAGCTCGAAGATTTTCTCGTCACAGCGGAAAGAGTTTTCATCATACACACTGTTTGGACCGCCGGATAAAATAATTCCTTTTGGATTCATTTTTTTAATTTCTTCAGCCGTCAATGTATGTGGATGCAGCTCGCTGTAAACACCGAATTCACGGATACGGCGTGTAATCAGCTGGTTATACTGACTGCCGAAATCAAGGACAAGAATCATTTCATTCACTAACTTTGTCATGGTTGTCACCTAATCTCCTCTAAGTTTTTTGACACAGAAAAAAACGAGGACAGATATGAAGCTCGCTCCGCCCTCTTTGGCAAGGCCGTTTGCCGGAGTCAGGCCAACTCGCTCCCAGACTCCGATAATATTCACTAATTCTAACAACACGTTGATAAGCGGTCAAGACCATCTTCTTTTAATTAAATTTTCCCATAACTCTCTGGAATCATTCCAAAGCGCTGAAGAATCTTCATTTCTGTAAAGCGCCCTTTCATAGCTTAATGTCAGCTTTGACATGTCTTCTATGTCGTATTTTTCATCGATTCGTTTTGCATAATCACGCAGCGTTTCACTGCCTCGTTTCGGCAGCCCTTTTCTCTTCAGTTGTTTCAGCAGCGCGTCATATGCCTCAAAAAACGCGTGCTGATCGCTGCGCCGCTTCAATTTCCTCACGGCGAAAACAGGAATCCATAACGAGCGGAAAACATACAGCAATACAGCTGCCACCAGGAGGACTGCAAGAACCGCAAGCGCTGCATACAAGCCCGCACCTGCATTAGTATGTGAAGCGGACGGCTTTTTAGAAACAGCTGGCTCCCGTTTTTCCTTTTGTTTTTCTTCTTTTTGCGGCTGTTTTTTCTCTTCTTTCTGTTTCTCTTTTGCTTTCTTCGGCGAGCTGCTGTTATCGCTGCCGGAGTCCTTTGTGTCAGAAGAAGTAAATTCAGCCGGATTTGTAAACCCTTTAGTCGGCTCAAATGTAACCCAGCCCTGTTCCGGGAAATACACCTCTACCCAGGAATGGGCATTGTTATTTGTCACTTCGTAAATGCTGCCATTTTTGTTCCCTGCTTCTTTGTATTCGCCGGACGTATAACCCTTTACCCAGCGGGCCGGAATGCCGGCCGAGCGCAAGAGCACCACCATGGCGGAAGAAAAGTTATCACAATAACCCATTTTCGTTTCAAAGAGAAATTGATCGACATAATCTTCATCATTCTTAGGAATGGTCACGTTTTCTGTTTCATAGGTGAACGCATTTGACCCTAAATAGTCCTCAACCGCTTTCACCTTATCAAACATATTGTCGTGATCCTGAGTCAGTTTGATCGCAAGGGTTCTCACCCGCTCTGGCAGTGAATCTGGAAGCTGCATGTAGCGATCGCTGAATGTGTACTCCTCACTGTTTTTTCTCACTTTTACCTTTCTCAGTTCATCCAGCTTATAGACCGGGGAATTGTACGTTACTGTATAATTCCCCATATTTCTGATTTCACCGGCTTGTTCACTGATCGGAGAAATTTGCTCCGTGTTGCCGTTCATTTCAAGTGAGACAGCCTGCTTTGGCTGAATGGTTTCCGCACCAATCGGATACATCAGATGATTATACCCGTAGTGCTTATCGACTTTTACACGGACGGTGCGGCGCTCTGTCGCAACCTTATGGTCAAACCACAGATTTTCAACTTTTCCATTGCTAAGCTGATACGACATGCCTGTGTCTGTTTCAATCCAGCCTTTTCCGGTATACGTGTCCTTCGTTTCCACACGGAAATACGTACGCTCTTTTCCCTGCCATGTAAAAACAGGTGTAGCATCCTGCTGGAACGGGCCGCCGAGTGATTCATCATGATTCCCGTATCCGATTTTGCTTTCCCCTGCAGACACGCGGTCTTGATGAGTGATTTTTTTAAGAAAAGGCACCGGATCAGGCCAGGCCGGCTCTGATTTTGGAGCGGCGAGTCCGAATCCCGTTGCAGCCAAAACCAATACAGATAAAGGAAGAAACCATTTCAGGACAGATGTTTTTGGCAGTGTGATTCTTTCCATCAGCTTAATGCGTTCCAAGTATAAAAGGCCCAGCATAAAGAAGCCGATCAGCACGATACGGATGACGGCAAAAGTGGCATCATATGGCGTAAAGGTATCAAGAATCGTAATATACGCTACTGTCATCAAAAAGAAAAACAAAATTCTTCTCTGGTAAATCACCCAATAATGCAGGAGATAGACCAGCAGCCACAGCAGCACAAAAAACAGCAGGGTCCGAAATGAAGGAATCATGTCATTCCATTGCCCAGATTGAATCAGCGTGATATTCAGATAGACATCCTGCAAAAAAGAGCTGACCCAGCTCAAGTCGAATATAGATCCTTGATAAAACAGGATGTGTATCGAGATCAATGTAAATATGACACAAAAAGGAACGGTGACAAACCACCTCATCCTGAAAAAAGTCAGCAGAAACGTCAAACCGATAAAGACACTAAAAAAGCCTGTATGTTTCGTTTCAGTAAAACTGTCAAGCGGTCTGAGCCACTCCCACAGCAATAAAAAAGCCAGAAAATAAAATAACAGCAAGCTCAAACGGCTTCCCTTGTGATCATCGTGCGGCATGTGAACCAGTCACCTCTCTTTCTAAACAACACGCGAAACTCGCCCGCCCCTCATGACCCGAACTCTGATTTGGCGTTTCATCATGCGTTCAATCATGGCATTTTCAGCTTGAGAGAGCTCAGCATCTTTCTCTTTTGCCAGTATCACCGTAACCCGGCCGCCTCCTATTTCTGCGAGGTGCAGCATATCTTCCGTTAACTGTCCCGTGACAACAACTTGATCAGCTTGGCGAACAGATGGCTTTCCCAGCTCTTCCCGTGCATATCGGCTTATCGGGTCTGCCGCATCACAATGAGCGATGGCTAAATGCCGAAGCATGTGCTTAAAATGCTGATCCCCTTCCTGAATAGGGAAAATGTTTTTTTCCTTCCCGATGGAAGCCAGGCCAGCGCCCGCGCCGTTTTTTAAAACAGAATGAAGAATCGAAGCTGTCACTGAAACGACCTCTTCGAATGCGTCTAAGGAAAAACGGTCCATCAGCAGAAACAGATTTTTGCTGCGAGAAGGCTCAAATTCCTTCGTCATCAGCTGGCTCCGCCGTGCAGATGTCTTCCAATCTAACGCAGCAAACCGGTCTCCCGGCTGATAATTCCGCACACTTGCTGCGACTGAGGAATGGTGCTGATGAATAGGAGAAGAACCACTTACACCGTCTTCCTGATGCCTCTCATTCACCTGATAGGAAAAACGCTGATAGAATGGATAAACAAACAGGGTATCATCCAGCTCAAAAAATGCAGTTTTTTCAATCAAGCCAAGAACATCCCCGGTTCGCACCCTGACAGAATGAAAGTGATGCTCTCCGCGCGGTACCCGAGCTAATTCATACGACATCGTCATGCTCCGTTTAAACCAAGGAAAAACGAGCCGTTTGGCCGCGGCTCCGTCTCGATTTAATGACTCGATACCTTCTGGCAGGCAATCTTCAATCACCATATACATCAGGGGAAATGGCAGCTTTCTTCTCAGCGTAACCGTTACACCCAGCCTGTCCCCCGCATGCAATTGTGTTTTATCCATTTGCCTTGAAGCCTGAAAAGAACGGAGCGGATACAAGGCCAGCAGCCCGGCATACAAGACAAAAGGGAGAAACGCGTAAAACAAAAACCAGCTGACAAAGCCGCCCTGAAACATCGCATAAGAAAAAACAGCAGCCGTCAATAAAGTTAATATAATCAGCTTCCAACCATATACGAGCCATTGCCATTTCTTATTCATCAGCGGACCGACGACCTTTGAACCGGCACCTTCACAGCTGACATGATCTCCCTTACGATCGCTTCTGCCTGAATCCCTTCAAATTTTGCCTCAGGATGAAGCATCATCCGGTGCGGCAGCGTGAAAGGAGCTAAATATTGAATATCATCCGGTATGACATAGTCGCGATGATGCAGCAGTGCGTATGCCTGTGCCGCTTTCATGAGGGCGATTGAGCCGCGCGGACTGACGCCTAATTGAACAGAAGGATGCTGTCTCGTTTTCTGCACGATTTCAACGATATATTCCTTAATGCTGTCATCAGCACGGACATTTTGCACTTCCCGCTGTAAACGGATGAAGTCTTCTTTTGCAATAATCGGCTCAAGCGTCTCAATCGGATGGCTTTTTTCCTGAAGAGATAAGACGTCAAGCTCTTCATTAAAGGACGGATAACCCATCCGAAGTTTGAATAAAAACCTGTCAAGCTGGGCTTCCGGCAAAGGATAGGTTCCTTCATATTCGACCGGGTTTTGCGTTGCCATCACAAAAAACGGATCGGCAAGCTGCATCGTATGGCCATCTACCGTGACGCTCCCCTCTTCCATCGCTTCGAGCAAAGCCGACTGTGTCTTCGGAGAGGTACGGTTGATTTCATCGGCCAGCACGATATTTCCCATAATCGGGCCGGGACGATATTCAAATTCCATCGTTTTCGCATTATAGATAGATACCCCTGTTACATCAGATGGCAGCAAATCCGGAGTGAATTGGATTCTTTTGAAATCAGCGCCGATTGACTTTGCCAGCGCGCGGACCATCATCGTTTTTCCGACTCCGGGTACATCCTCAAGCAGCACATGCCCTTTGGCAAGAAGGGCTGCTAAGCTGAGTATGGCGATGTCTCGTTTTCCAACCATTACTCTATTAATATGTTCAACTGCTTTCCCCAGCAAAGGATGCAGGTCTTCTTGATATGCCATTCTTTTCCTCCTAATCATCTACAAAATTCATCATAATGTAACCTAACTTTACCACAAAAAGCAATCTGTATAAAAAAACGATTCTAGCAAATTGTTTCCAATAAAGCTGGCCAAAACACACAAAAAAGCTTCCTGTGGCAGGAAGCTCAATTATTTGTGTTCTAAAGGCTCCATATGAACATGCGAATAATCAATCGCATGCTCCTCCTTCATTCTCCGCTCAATTTCATTGGCTATATCGTGGCTTTCCGTAATATTTAAATCTGCCGATACCTCAACCACCACATCAACATGAACCGTACTGCCCAAGTATCTTGCTTTTATGTCTTTTAAACGGCTCACACCGGAGATTTTTTCGATTGTCTGTTTATAAGCGGAAATGTCCTTTATGTCGAATCCATCTGTCAAAGAGTGAGATGACTCTTTAAAGATATCCCATGCGGTCTTGCAAATAAGCAGACCGATCACAAACGCAGTGACCGTATCAATCCAAGCAAGATGGAATTGAGCAGCCACAATGCCGATAAATGTGCCGATACTGACGAATGCGTCTGATTTATTATCAGCAGCCGCAGCAAGGAGCGCCTGGCTCTTCACCTTTTTGGCCAGCCTTTTATTGTACCGGTAAACGATCAGCATCAGGACTGCCCCGCCCGCTGCCGTCCAAGCCGCAATCATATCCGGCGTCTCTTGTTTAGCAGAAAAAATAGATTCTCCGGCGCTGAACAGCACTTGCAGGCCGACAACCATCATAATAAACGATGCGATAAGCGATGCAATCGTTTCCGCTCGAAAGTGGCCGTATGGATGATCTTCGTCAGGAGGCTTTTGAGAGATGCGCAGGCCAATCAGCACAGCAACAGAAGCAATAATGTCAGTTGTGTTATTTAACCCGTCTGCCGTAAGTGCTTCCGAGTGAAAAAGATAACCGATGATCAGTTTAATTGCGGAAAGAACTAGATACGCGGCAATGCTGACCAGCGCTCCGGATTCTCCCTTTTTCAGTTCATCATATCTCTCCATACAAAACCTCCTCCCCGCTCACATTTTCCTATTATTATCTTACAAAGCTGATCCGCAGTGAGTCTACAGAAACATGATTCACCCGCCACAGAAAAATAGTGACGATGGAACACTTTTTCTCTCATCCAATTTATTTGCTCCGCCAAAAAGCCCATCAGATCCAATGACACCAGCGCTTCTCGCATTCTATCGAATTGTAAATAGTACACAAAATCACACAGCAAATAAAAAACGAAACATTTTTTCCACACATTCGCTGAAAGCGCAAACAAAACACTACAAATTTGAAATAAGCTGGTATATTTTCTTACACGAATTTTCGACAAACTGTATATTTATGATAGAGTTTCAATTATCATAATATTCAGTAATGATTGCATTTTAAAAGGAGGTAACTTATGAACCAATCTCAATCAGGATTAAAAAAGGAATTAAAGACCCGCCATATGACAATGATTTCGATTGCCGGTGTAATCGGAGCCGGCCTATTTGTAGGCAGCGGTTCAGTGATTCACTCGACCGGTCCGGGTGCCGTTGTTTCTTACGCGTTAGCCGGATTATTGGTGATTTTTATTATGAGAATGCTCGGTGAGATGTCTGCCGTAAACCCGACGAGCGGATCGTTTTCTCAATACGCTCACGACGCCATCGGACCGTGGGCAGGATTTACAATCGGCTGGCTGTACTGGTTTTTCTGGGTGATCGTCATCGCGATCGAAGCCATTGCCGGTGCTGGCATTATTCAATACTGGTTCCATGATATTCCGCTGTGGCTGACAAGTTTGATCTTGACCATTGTGCTCACCCTGACAAACGTCTACTCCGTTAAGTCTTTCGGTGAGTTTGAATATTGGTTCTCCCTCATTAAAGTTGTGACTATCATTGCTTTTCTAATCGTTGGTTTTGCCTTTATTTTTGGCTTTGCACCGGGCAGTGAGCCAGTCGGTTTTTCGAATCTTACAGGCAAAGGCGGATTTTTCCCGGAGGGCATCAGCTCCGTATTGCTCGGCATTGTCGTTGTCATCTTCTCTTTTATGGGAACTGAAATCGTTGCCATTGCAGCAGGGGAAACATCCAACCCGATCGAATCTGTGACAAAAGCCACCAGATCCGTTGTATGGCGCATCATAGTCTTTTACGTGGGCTCAATCGCCATTGTCGTAGCGCTGTTGCCATGGAATTCAGCAAATATTTTAGAAAGCCCTTTCGTCGCTGTACTTGAGCATATAGGAGTGCCCGCAGCCGCACAGATTATGAACTTTATCGTCCTCACAGCCGTACTCTCTTGCCTGAATTCAGGTTTGTACACCACATCCAGAATGCTGTATTCACTTGCAGAAAGAAACGAAGCGCCGCGCCGTTTTATGAAATTGAGCAAAAAAGGCGTTCCCGTACAAGCCATTGTGGCCGGGACATTTTTCTCTTATATCGCGGTCGTAATGAACTATTTTTCACCGGATACCGTCTTTTTATTCTTAGTCAACTCATCAGGCGCAATCGCTTTACTCGTCTATCTTGTCATCGCAGTTTCCCAGCTGAAAATGCGGAAAAAACTCGAAAAAACAAACCCAGAAGCATTGAAGATCAAAATGTGGCTCTTCCCTTTCCTAACCTACTTGACCATCCTCGCCATTTGCGGAATTTTAGTGTCCATGGCGTTTATTGATTCCATGAGAGACGAGCTGCTGCTGACAGGCGTCATCACGGGAATCGTTCTGATTTCTTACCTTGTGTTCAGAAAACGCAAGGTGAGCGAGAAAGCGGCTGCCAACCCAGTCACACAGCAGCAGCCCGATATCCTGCCTTAATGCTGATCAAATCCTAAACGGCCTGCCGTTTAGGATTTTGTTATTTTCTTCTTCGGACGGTCTGCAGCACGAAGATTTTTTGTAACCATCACGTCCTTATTGTCATTAACTATAATACCAATTTGGAAAATTTAGATAAGGACAGATGAAAATGACACTTGAAAAATTTGTGGATGCTCTCCCAATCCCAGATACACTAAAGCCAGTACAGCAATCAAAAGAAAAAACATACTACGAAGTCACCATGGAGGAATGCACCCATCAGCTCCATCGCGATCTCCCTCCAACCCGCCTGTGGGGCTACAACGGCTTATTTCCGGGGCCGACCATTGAGGTTAAAAGAAATGAAAACGTATATGTAAAATGGATGAATAACCTACCTTCCACGCATTTCCTTCCGATTGATCACACCATTCATCACAGTGACAGCCAGCATGAAGAGCCCGAGGTAAAGACAGTTGTTCATTTACACGGCGGCGTCACGCCAGATGATAGTGACGGGTATCCGGAGGCTTGGTTTTCCAAAGACTTTGAACAAACAGGACCTTATTTCAAAAGAGAGGTTTATCATTATCCAAACCAGCAGCGCGGGGCTATATTGTGGTATCACGATCACGCCATGGCGCTCACCAGGCTAAATGTCTATGCCGGACTTGTCGGTGCTTATATCATTCATGACCCAAAGGAAAAACGCTTAAAACTGCCTTCAGACGAATACGATGTGCCGCTTCTTATCACAGACCGCACGATCAATGAGGACGGTTCTTTGTTTTATCCGAGCGCACCGGAAAACCCTTCTCCGTCACTGCCTAATCCCTCAATCGTTCCGGCTTTTTGCGGAGAAACCATACTCGTCAACGGGAAGGTATGGCCATACTTGGAAGTCGAGCCAAGGAAATACCGATTCCGTGTCATCAACGCCTCCAATACAAGAACCTATAACCTGTCACTCGATAATGGCGGAGAGTTTATTCAGGTTGGTTCAGATGGAGGGCTCCTGCCGCGATCTGTTAAACTGAATTCTTTCAGCCTTGCGCCTGCTGAACGTTATGATATCATCATTGACTTCACAGCATATGAAGGAGAATCGATCATTTTGGCAAACAGCGCGGGCTGCGGCGGTGACGTCAATCCTGAAACAGATGCGAATATCATGCAATTCAGAGTCACAAAACCATTGGCACAAAAAGACGAAAGCAGAAAGCCGAAGTACCTCGCCTCATACCCTTCGGTACAGCATGAAAGAATACAAAACATCAGAACGTTAAAACTGGCAGGCACCCAGGACGAATACGGCAGACCCGTCCTTCTGCTTAATAACAAACGCTGGCACGATCCCGTCACAGAAGCACCAAAAGTCGGCACTACTGAAATATGGTCCATTATCAACCCGACACGCGGAACACATCCGATCCACCTGCATCTAGTCTCCTTCCGTGTATTAGACCGGAGGCCGTTTGATATCGCCCGTTATCAAGAAAGCGGGGAATTGTCCTATACCGGTCCGGCTGTCCCGCCGCCGCCAAGTGAAAAGGGCTGGAAAGACACCATTCAAGCGCATGCAGGTGAAGTCCTGAGAATCGCGGCGACATTCGGTCCGTACAGCGGACGATACGTATGGCATTGCCATATTCTAGAGCATGAAGACTATGACATGATGAGACCGATGGATATAACAGATCCCCATAAATAACCCGACAAACTTGCCTCTAGCAGGCAAGTTTTTTCTTTATGAAACCTTTGGCCCTATTTATCGTATTACGTAAAAACAGCAAAAAGGAGCTGCTTTTTATGCTGACACACAACCTACATGAAAAAATAAAGCAATACATTTCCATTTATGCTGAATTAAAACCAAAATTAAAATGGAAAGTTTCACACGATCAGATATTAATGCTTATTTCTTCTGCATATATTGTGAATAAAAGAGAGTTTGATTTTCAGCGCTTTTATGATTTGAGCAGCTATATCAAATCAAACATCGGCAGCTTCTCAACACTCAATTCACACCACCGCTTTACTATTGCATCTATTCTGGACATTCATTTTCAGCATGAGGCAAAACAAACATTTCATACTTTTATCGATGTATACAATGAAATGGTGAAGCTAGGATACAAGCGGGATATGTTCACATACCTTTCCGCTCTGATCTTGCTCACCGGCAAATCTGAAACGACAAACCAAAAAGAACAGATGAACATGGGGCTAGCAGTTTATCAGCAGATGAAGAAAAATCATTATTTCCTCACTTCAACTCAGAATGTTCCGCTTGCCGTACTGCTTGGAGAAAACGGAGAAGGTTTGCAGGCGCTACAGAAGGCGGAAACATGCTATCAGCTGCTGGCAGCCAACGGCTTTAAAAAAGGACAGTACTTACATCAGGTCAGCCATATTCTGGCCTTGCAAAGTGAAAAAGAGCCCGAAATGCTTGTTTCCGCTTGCAAACAGATATATCAATCAATCACTGATGTCAAAAAACCAAAGGATTATCATTATCCAGACCTTGCTCTCCTCACATTTCTGGAAGAGCCAGATATCAAAACCGTTTTGTGCATCACTGACGAATTAAACCAGGAAAAAGCTTTTAAATGGCAAAAGGAAATGAATTTTAAAATTGCTGTCAGCCTCTATCTCAGTGAGCATATGGAGAAAAATCTGCTGATGGAATCAGGACTATACACCGCTATCGAAACAGTCATTCAAGCGCAGCAGGCAGCCGCGACAGCTGCCATCATCAGCTCAACAGCAGCCAGCCATACTCATGATGGAAACTAAAGGAGGAGAAACATGCCATACATCACATTAGAAGATCAGACACGCCTTTACTATGAAACACACGGGAGAGGGACGCCGATCCTGTTTATACATGGGGTGCTGATGAGCGGACAATTTTTCCACAAACAATTTTCGGCGCTTTCTGCCAATTATCAATGTATTCGTCTTGATCTTAGAGGACACGGCGAATCTGACAAAGTGCTTCACGGCCACACCATTTCCCAATATGCCCGTGACATAAGGGAATTTCTAAATGTAATGGAGCTTGATCATGTCGTTCTTGTCGGCTGGTCAATGGGCGCTTTTGTCGTATGGGATTATCTCAATCAATTTGGGAATGATAACATTCAAGCCGCTGTGATCATCGATCAATCCGCTTCCGACTATCAATGGGAGGGCTGGGAACACGGTCCATTTGATTTTAACGGCTTAAAAACAGCGATGCACGCCATTCAAACTGACCCGCTGCCTTTCTACGAAAGCTTCATCCAGAATATGTTCGCAGAACCGCCTGCCGAGACCGAAACAGAATGGATGCTGGCAGAAATCCTCAAACAGCCGGCTGCCATTTCTAGCACGATTTTATTTAACCAAACGGCCGCTGATTACCGGGGCACCCTCCAAAACATCAATGTGCCGACATTGCTGTGCTTCGGGGAAGACAAGAAATTTTTCTCTACAGCAGCTGGAGAACACTTGCGCAGCAATATTCCAAACGCGACACTCGTTACCTTTTCTAAAAGCAGCCATTGCCCGTTTTTAGAAGAGCCAGATGCTTTTAACAGCACACTCCTCTCCTTTTTAGATGGGGTTATTGGAAAGTCATAAAGAAAAAGGAATTAGGAGATTAGGGAAAAGTATGAGACAATAAGAAATGTGCAGTAAAATACATGAGGGAAGAAGTGACTTTATGTCTTACTATAACAAACGAAATCAAGAACCGCTGCCAAAAGAAGATGTGAGTACTTGGGAATGCACAAAAGAAGACTGTAATGGCTGGACCCGAAAAAACTTCGCCAGCAGTGATACGCCATTGTGCCCTTTGTGCGGAAGTAAAATGGTCGACGGCATCCGTTCATTAGTGAATCTCCAAAACAACAGCCAAACGAAAACAAGCTAGTTCTTCCCTATAACAAATGCAGTCTCCTGCAAGCAAACAAACCCCGAACGGAGACAAAATTCTATATTTCAGAATAAAAGCCTCTTATTGCAAGAGGCCAAATACGAAGAAAGAAGCCCAAAACTGTAAACGTTTAGGGCTTTTTTGTCTGTTTTGATGGTATAATATGGATATAAGAGGAGGGATAACGTGATCTCAAACCAGCAGCAAAAAGACTTGAAAAAAAGAGCTGCGTTCAAAAAGCTGAATGTTGCAATGAACTTCTATGTTGAACTTCTGTTTTTGTCGGTCCCTCTGATTCATATCTTTAAATGGCTCGGATCATTAGCCCTGCACCTCATCCATTAAAAAAGCCACTCAGCTCATGCCGAGTGGTCTTTATTAGTTAATCACAGAAAAGCTGTTGATGATGCCGTTCGGATTTTCCCATACTTTTTTGAAGGTCTTATTTTCAAGGCTATAGGAATAAATCGTCCGCACCTTAGCTTCACGCCCTGTTTCGTCCTTCAGCTTTTTAGCCCCCTTGGCTTCGGCAAGAAAATAAATGTTCTTCCCATCCTTAGAAAACTGAGGCTGTGCGTCAATTAACAGCTTAAATAATTTCTGATTTGAGATGATGCTTTCATATTTTTTCGTATCCGCATTGAGCATTTGAATAGAAGCGGTTTGCTCCGTTCCTTTTTGCGTATATGATGTGAATAAAATACGTTTATCATCATCAGAAACAGCAATATCGCTGATAAATTGGTTCAGGCTTTTCAGCTCATTAAATTTATGTTGACGGCCTTCCGCAAAATGAATCGTTGTCGGTTCAGGGTCGATACCCTTTTCGTTTGCTTCATCTGTTTTCTTGTAGTCTTCTTCTACAGAATAATGAAGCAATGCAAATGAATCGTTTTTTTGGTTATAAAAGAAGCTGCTGACGGTGTTATCCTGATCATTAGCGGCAGGATAAAGATTTTTGTACTTTTTCGTTTTCAGATCAAAAGCGGCGATCCGAAAATTGCTTTCGTCCGCTTTTCCTAAGCGGAAATAGATGGTTGAACGGTCCTTTGATAAAAACAAACTGTCCGCACTCTCCGCGCCTTTATAAAGCACCGTCTTTTTATTAGACTTTAGATCCAGTTTAAAAAGCCTCATTTCATTCTGTTCATTATTGCCCGTATAATAGAGCACCTGCTGTTTTTGATCCAAGGCAAATGCCGGATAGCTGGTCAGCTTCCCCTCATGGATCACCTTGTCATTTTCATAATACTTTGTCAGCAGATCCGTATCTGTAATTGAAACCAGCAGCTCATCACCGCTTTCGGTATTGACTGAAACATCAGCAGCCTTCTCATGGCCTTTATCCTTTGCAACATAAAACGCAACCCCCGCGCCAGCTGCCGCTATTATCACTGCTAACAATAATATGATTCTTTTTTTCATCTTTTATCTCCACCAATAGAAAAAGCAAGAATGTGACTTCTTGCTTTCCAGATTATATATGTACATTAATAGCTGTAATGCCCCGCTACTTTACCTTTGCTTAATGGATATCCAAGCGCTTTAAACGCTTTAGGGCTAACATCCAGCACTGCATTAGGCATTCTGCCAACATCATTTTTATAAACCGTAATCACTTTTTTAGGCTTCGCTTTTGCATAAGCTCTGATTTTTGTCCCGTTTCTAGGAACATCAAATCCGATTTTGGTCGCACAATCCCAATGTCCAAGTTTCTTACCTGAAGAGCCTTTTTTCCCGACTCCATTATACCAAGTAATATTTCCGTTCACATGTTTCGCACTGGCATCTGATGAAAAACTAAAAGCTCCCAAAGTACTTCCTACTAAGATAAAAGCGGCTAAAATGACTTTCTTCAACATTTCGTCCCCCTGTTTGTTAACATCTAGGAAGATTATACACGATCAACCAGCTATTTTTTATTTCAATATCCTTACAGTAATGTTACAAAGTCAAAAAAGTTACCTCTGTTAAATTAAACCATGGAAGATTATCCTATTATAATAGCAGTATTAGCGTTATAATTATTGATAGAGTAGTTGTCGCATTCAATATGAACGAACCATTACCGTATTGTTCAAACCAAATTCATAGCTATGTAAACGATTGATACTCTCATATAAAGAAAAAAGAGTGTGCGAGACCCTTTTTTCTTCAAAGTTTCTTTTTTCAAAAAAACGTAGATTATATTATATAAAAATTTCATTTCTTTTTTGGTTTTAAAAATGGCGATTTTGTGAACAGTTCATATTGACCGGTGCGGAATTACTCACATCAAAAGCTATAGGAGTGGTAATCCATGAAGGCAGCAAGATGGCATAACCAAAAGGATATCCGTATTGAACATATCGAAGAGCCAAAAACGGAGCCGGGAAAAGTAAAGATCAAAGTCAAATGGTGCGGCATCTGCGGAAGTGATTTACACGAATATCTGGGCGGCCCGATCTTTATTCCGGTTGACAAACCGCACCCATTAACAAATGAAACGGCACCTGTCACAATGGGGCATGAATTCTCCGGTGAAGTTGTCGAAGTCGGAGAAGGCGTTGAAAATTATAAAGTTGGAGACCGCGTCGTAGTCGAGCCGATTTTTGCTACACACGGCCACCAAGGCGCCTACAACCTTGATGAACAAATGGGATTCCTCGGCTTAGCCGGCGGAGGCGGCGGTTTCTCTGAATACGTCTCTGTAGATGAAGAGCTTTTGTTCAAACTTCCTGATGAATTATCATATGAACAAGGCGCGCTCGTTGAACCTTCTGCAGTTGCTCTATACGCTGTCCGCTCAAGCAAACTCAAAGCAGGCGACAAAGCGGCTGTATTCGGCTGCGGCCCGATCGGACTTCTTGTCATTGAAGCGCTGAAGGCTGCCGGTGCAACTGATATTTACGCTGTTGAGCTTTCTCCTGAACGCCAGCAAAAAGCTGAGGAGCTTGGCGCGATCATCGTTGATCCGTCTAAAACAGACGATGTAGTCACTGAGATTGCAGAACGTACAGGAGGCGGTGTTGACGTAGCATTTGAAGTCACTGGTGTCCCAGTGGTGTTACGACAAGCCATCCAGTCCACTACAATTGCCGGTGAAACCGTCATCGTCAGTATTTGGGAAAAAGGTGCTGAAATCCATCCGAACGATATCGTGATCAAAGAACGTTCAGTAAAAGGAATTATCGGATACCGCGACATCTTCCCGGCTGTACTGTCATTAATGAAAGAAGGCTATTTCTCAGCTGACAAACTCGTAACGAAAAAAATCGTACTAGATGATTTGATCGAGGAAGGCTTCGGGGCTCTTATAAAAGAGAAAAACCAAGTTAAAATCCTTGTCAGACCTAACTAATTTGGAACCAAAAAGAATCCGCACTCGGGTGCGGATTCTTTTTTTAATTATCCAATCACTTCAGCCCCAGAATCCTTCTTCGCCCCGCCGTGATCATAAGCGCGGAAGTTTTCCTCCAGCTGCTCAAGCGAAAGCCCTTTCGTTTCCGGCAAAAACCTCTTCACAAACAGGACAGAGCAAATTCCTAATCCAACGAAGATAAAGAACGTTGTGGACAGCCCAATGGCTGCCAGCAATATCGGAAACGTGAAACTGACTGCAAAATTCACCATCCATAGACAGAATACCGTGACACCCATTCCCAGTCCGCGAAGACGAAGCGGGAAAATTTCAGATAACATCAGCCAAGTCACTGGTGAAATGGCCCCCTGCTGAAAAGCAAGGAATGTGACCGTTAATGACAGGACTACATATGGAAGTGCCGGAGATCCTTCAAGTACAAGTGAGAATATCCCGATTAGCAATAACGCTGTTGTCGTACCGATCAAGCCTGTCATCAGCATCGGCCGGCGCCCCACTCTTCCCAGCAGCCAGATTCCGACGAATGTTGCCAATACCGAAATCACGCCATTCGCAATATTTCCGATTAAAGCGGCTTCCGTTTGGAAACCGGAATTTCTTAGAATTTCAGTCCCATAATACATTATCGAATTCACACCTGTAATTTGCTGTACAATCGCAATCCCTAATCCAATAAACACAATACGGCGCACCCATGGGACTGAAAGATCTTTAAATGTCGCTTTTTCAAGCTGATCTTCTTTTTTGAAAGCGAATTCAATTTCTTGCAGCTCAGCTGCTGCCCGTTTTTCATCCCTGATTTTTTTCAATACACGTAAAGCATCTTCTTTTCTTCCTTTAGAAACAAGCCAGCGGGGACTCTCGGGCATTCTGATCATGCCGAAAAACAGGAACAAGGCTGGAAGTGACGCAATGACCAGCATAAACCTCCACACATGGGAGTTGTCTCCCATTGTTGTTCCAAGGATCGCATTAAAAACAAAGGCCAAAAGCTGTCCTGATACAATCATCAATTCGTTCTGCGTCACCATCCGTCCCCTGCTTTCCATAGGAGACATCTCTGCTAAATAGGCTGGCACCGTTACGGATGCACCCCCAACCGCAATACCGAGCACAAAACGGGAAATAATCATGACCGTAACATTTGGTGCAAACGTACACCCAATCGTTGAAATAAAAAATATAACAGCGAGGAACAAAATATTTTTGCGGCGCCCGTTAAAATCAGACATCCTGCCGCCAAACACAGCACCCAGTGCCGCTCCAAAAAGAAGTGAACTGGTGACAAGACCCTCTGTGAAGGCATTGAGATTAAGCTGATCCGGCTCTCCCATATACGGCAAAGCTCCATTGAGCACACCGGTATCATAGCCAAAAAGAAGTCCGCCGAAAGTGGAGACTAAAATAATTGTACGTAAAAATGACATTTGATTGCCTTGTTTATTCATACTGTTTCCCCCAGTCTTTTTCAAAATGCGTATGTCAAAAACTTATTCCAGGGCTGCTGCCTTCCTCACATTGCAGGCTTCAGAAAATAGTTGTTCATGTTTTTATCCAATAACCTCATAACCTTCCCTTCTTCTTAGCATGTCAGTCCCATTGGAAGCGATTTCATTTCTCACTAAAAGAACAATGGTCATTTCTTTGTGCATAGCCTTGTTAATTTGGCATTTATTAGTCACTTGATAGTTCAATTGTAGTGATATGATAGTTATATTTTTGTTATATCTGATATTATCATAATTATAAAAACGCTTTCAGTCAATATAAATTTCTGAAAATTTTTTACTCTATAAAAGGAAAATCACCAATTCAAGGGGAAAACGAACGTTTTTCTTCATGAAAATGTGTGATTCAAGTCAAAAATCCTGTGATTTTTTGTTCATATCGATAAATGAGTAAGTGTTGGGTAACTCCTCCTATTTTTCTCTGTAAAATCAAACATTCGCTCAATTGTTTCAGACTCAGGATAAAAGGAAATAGAGAAGAAAATAAAAGAAGGCTGACTTAAGGGAGGCAACCAAAATGAATGAGGGTTATATCATTGCAGGCCTTTTATTATTGACAGCGGGGATGATTGATTTTTTATGGACCACGTTATGGTTAGAGAGCGGTGCAGGCCCGATCACAAGATGCCTGTCTGCCTGGCTGTGGAAGGGTTGCCGCAAAATCAGCGGTGACCACGCAAAGGTTCTAAGTACGGCTGGTCCTCTGCTGTTATGCCTGACGTTAGTGATATGGATCAGTCTATTTTGGGGCGGGTGGGTTTTGATTTACTCGAGTGACCCTCACTCACTTATGGAAACTCAATCAAAAGAACCGGCTTCCTGGTCAGACCGAATTTATTTTTCCGGCTATGTCATGTTTACATTAGGAAATGGCGACCTCGCTCCGAACGGAGGCCTATGGAAGCTTGTCACGATTATTGAAACAGCTCAAGGACTGCTTACCATCACGTTTTCTGTCACGTATTTGATTTCCGTCTTGAGTGCGGTTAATCAAAAACGCTCCTTTGCCCAAAGTGTATTAAGTCTAGGGCATGACGGAACAGAAATCGTCCATAATGCATGGAATGGCAAAGATTTTCACGACATTGATTTTCTTCTTGTCGCTGCCTCATCAGAACTGGGAAAGCTGACCGCTCAGCATAACGCCTTCCCCATCCTTCATTTTTACCACAGCACGCAGCATCAGGAATCATCCATTATAGCTGTTGCTGTATTGGATGAAGCTCTAACCATTTTCAAATACGGAATTCCTGAACAATATCAGCCGAATCAGCTTCATATCAAAGAAGCGCGCTCAAGTATCAAAAACTATCTGGATACCGTTCATACTGCCTATATCCATCCTGCAGAACAAGCGCCGCCGGAACCAGACATCTCAAAGCTTCAACAATCAGGCATACCGGCTTTATCAAAGCAAACATTTCAAATTGCCGTCAATTCAATAAAGGAACGTCGTCAATTGCTGCTGGGAATTATCCAAGCGGGTGCTCGAAAATGGCCTGTTCAGGAGCAAGCAATAGGTAACGCTTATTCTTCTAAATAAAAAAGTCCCGAGCGCTGATCACTCCGGACTTTTCACTGTATGAGTCTTACACAAGCTTCTGGCCGCAATTCGGACAAAAATTGGCTTCGCCCGTTTTTGTTCCGCAGTTTGGACAGAAATTCGGTTTGCTTCCGCTGCCAGTTGACTGTGGGCCTGATGACTGTGCCTGATGATTTTGATTCATTTGGTTCATCATCTGATTGGCCATATTCATCCCCATCATCATTCCAGCCATATCCGAAGCCGCTCCGCCTCCGCTCATCTTTCCGGATGCCATTCCATCCGTCATTGATATTTGCTGGTATCTGTTCACATCCCCAACCATACCGTAGGAAGCGTTCTTTGTAATCATATCTTGAACCTCTTGAGGATAATTAAAGCTCATGATTTGAAAACCAGTGACCGTCATCCCGTCGCTTATTAATTGCATATCTAAGTCCTCTTGAATTCCCTTGGCAATATCAAAAGCGTTTGCTTGAAGATTAAACATATCTTTCCCTTCTCTTGTGATCCACTTCATGAGAAGCTGATCCAGAATAGAAATGATACGGGTTTTAATATCCTCTACAAAATATTGATCTTTCACGCCAGCGATTTTATCAATCAGGCTGATATAGTCCTGCACCTTGAAATTAAATGTGCCGTTTGCGCGAATGGGCATCCCGCCTGGCATTCCCGCTGCCGGAATATTTATCGCCTGTTTTGTTCCCCATCTTACGGTAAATTCCTTCGTATTGACAAACAGCACCTCAGCTCGCATGCCGCTGTTAAAGCCAAACTTAAAGCCCTTTAACGTTGAAAGGAATGGAATAATTTCTGATTCAATATCATAATCGCCATCATCTTGAAAGACTCCTTCAACCCGCCCATTGTTCAAAAAGACAGCATCCTGTCCGGGACGAATGATTAAACGGCTCCCTTTTTTGATTTCACGATTGTTCCATTTATAAAAAATCATATCATCTCTAAATTCTTCCCACTCTACTACATTCGCTAATTGATTTCTGAAAAACGACATTACGCCTCTCCCTTTCTCTATTTCTTACATTTAAAAACTGCCCCGGCTCCCACTGTATGACGTGCCGCCTTTCGTAACACCGCCATCGCTGCCGCTGTCTTTATCTGATGGTTTTCTTTCTCTTGTTACAGTCGTTCTAATATAAGTGTCGTATTGATCAATCACATCAGACGTACGCTGATCCATATATGTATTTCCATTAACCGTTACTTTGCCGCCTGCATGATAAAGCATGATTGAAACCGCAATTCCCCCGACTGCGATGGCAACAATCAGCTGAAACCACCATGTAAAGAATATGTTGTCGGGGTTTACTCCCGGTTTTATGCCCATATCTTTATAGGAAAGCTGAATATATGTCTCAAAAGCTTCAAAATAATTTTCATTGGATAAATCAGATGAAATCGTATTTCTGATGCTATTGAGCCTGCTGTTGTCCAAATACTGTTCGGCTTTTTTGAAGCCTGCGATAAACACTTCTCTGTTTGTCATATCAATCGTCAGAATAGCTGTACTGCCTTTTCCGTAACGATCATAAAAATCGCCGGTATAGTCTGCAATATCTTCACCGTTTGTGCTTTTGGTCGTAATAATGATGAAATCAGTGTCTCTCTTTGCACCCAACTCTGCCGAGAGAGATTCAAGTTTTCCGATCTCCGCTTTTGACAATAGATGAGCGCGATCGTACACATGCTGCTGCGATTCAGAGGCTCTTGCCGCTTCGATACCCAGTAAAGGCATCATGATGAAAACAGCCAGCACAACAAAGATCGCTTTTCCAAAAAATCCACGCATCAAAATCCGCCTCCCATCATCAATGAGACGAGCTTCAACGCAAGAAATGTCCCGCCTGCTATTCCGCTAAACCATGCCGCCACTTTTCCTCGACTGATCGGCGGCTTTCCAACAACCTTTCCTGTTTGCCCGTTCATCGCAAAGATATGCTCCGCTCTTTCATAATCGTAACTGACCATCCAAACAGGAAGCAAAACGTAAAAGCTGTTCACGTTTTTCGTGTGAATATGTTTTTCCCTCACATTGACTGACGTATATCCAGAAAAAGTAGAATGGATGTATGAATCTATATAACTGCTGATTTTCTCTTTTGCCCTCGGAAAAAGCTCCTCATCGGTATAATTGTACTTTTCCGCAATATAACCGGCCAAATATGCCGTTTGAAAGTCCTTCAGCTCTTCGTATGAATAAGGCTCCAATTTGTCCATTAATTCGTCTTTCATTTTTTCAGAGGCATCGACAGGGATTTTCAAATAATCGAGATTGATATCACGAAACGCTTCAAAGTGCTCTGTTTCCGTGCAAATATAATCCCCTTCTTCATACCGGTGGACCCTGGTACAGTTTGCTCTCACCTGTACTTCACTATTTAAATCAAACATCCAAAACGGAATATACATGCCGGTGATGCTTTTAATGCGATCGGCAGACATGAAACCTCTTGGTGTCAGAAGGCCTTTTTTGCACCACTTTCGAAATGCCTGCTCCGCTTCTTGTTTACTGATTGTAAATGGAATGACCTTCGCCGGCGCCAAATGTCCTGATAAACGATCGGCAAGTATTGCAGCACCTCCGCAGAAGCTGCACGTCGTTGCTGTCGTTTCAGCTTCCGTGATCAAAACGGCACCGCAGTTTTCACATTGATATTCTTTTGCTTCATCATCAGAAAACCGTGCCGCAATGTTTTCTTTCGGAAGGCTTTCAATATTGTCCTGTCTTCCGCAGCTGCTGCAGGATAACGAGCCGGTTTCACTGTCAAATGCCATATCACTGCCGCAGTTCGGACACTTATAAGATATTATCATTACCGTTCCCTCTCACATCTTATGATAAAATGACGCCGCAGCCGAGAGCTGCGGCCTCCTATGTATTACTTATCGAGCATCATTTTCGCTTTTAACGCCGCAAGTTCATCATCAATCTGGCTTGAACCGCCAGTGTCATACTTTGCAGTCAGATCAGCCATATCATCCTGCGGAGCGCTGTTCAGTTCAGCCATTGCATTGGCCTGATCAAGTGCCTTATTTACTTTGTCCTCCATTCGGCCGAATGCAGACATTGATTGGCTTGTACTTGAAACAGAAGCGCCCAGTTTGTTCATTCTTTCTTGCGTTTTCGCTACTGCCCACTTCGCCTTGATCATATTTTTACGTGCTTCCAGCTCTCCAATGTCAGATACCAATTTGTCATGCATCTTTCTCATCTGTGCGGCATTGGTTGCAGCAATTTGATTCGCCGCCTGCAGCTCAGAAAGCTTTGACTCCAAAGATGTTTTTCTTTCAAGAAATTTTCTCGCATCGCTCTCATTCCCGGCTTGCAGCGCCTTCATTGCATAGCTTTCCATCTTTTCCATATCCGCCTGGCATTCGTGATATTCTCTTTTTGCTCTCTGCTCCTCGGCCATAACAGCTGCTGTTTCTGCCTTAACCTTAGCCAAATCGCTATTCATATTTCTTAAATATTGATCTACCATTTTCTCCGGATTTTCAGCCTTGTCCAATAAAGCATTGATATTCGCAGACATAATATCTTTAAATCTTCCAATTATACTCATTATATCGTTCCTCCTAAAGCTAATTCGGTAACCCTTGTTACATATACTATCTATTATCGTTAAAAGTTTCACTTTTTTAATAAAAAATGACATATCAAACGAAAAATATACAACTTTTTACCCGAACAAAAATGTAAGCAATAAAAAAAGATGCCTCCAAAAGTCCAAAGACTTTCAAGAAACATCTTCAATGATTTACAAAGAAACTTCGATCTCATTTAAGCTCGGCAGTGCATCAATCGCTCCAATTTTAGTGCACACAAGAGCTCCGACCTTATTGGCAAACGCCACAATCTCACGCAGTTTCACAAAATCAGCATCTACAGATTGAATCTGATCCGTATTTGCCAATTGATATAAAGCCGCACCGACAAAAGCATCTCCCGCCCCTGTTGAGTCAATTGATGTCACAGGAATGCTTGGAATGATTTCACGGTCTTTTCCATTGGAAAGAAGCGTTCCGCTTTTCCCAAGTGTCACAGCGACAATGTTGGCTCCGATCTCATGAAGGATCGCAACTCCCTTTTCATGATCCTTCACACCGCTTATAATCTCAAGCTCCTCGTCACTGACTTTCACAAAATCACTTACAGCGATCGCTTTTTTCGCAACACTTACAAACTCTGAGACTCTTCCCCTCCATAAATCTTCACGGTAGTTAGGGTCAAACGAAATAAACTGTCCATTGTCTTTCGCAATCGACATCAGCCGTAAATAGGCTGAGCAAAACGGATCCGATAACAGTGCCGTCGCAGAGCCGAAATGAAGAATTTTCGCTTCGTTTAGTTTTTCCTGGTCAATATCCTCCAGCGTAAACAAAGCGTCCGCGCCTCTATTAAAAACAAAGTCACGCTCTCCATTTTGTTTTAATGAAACAAAAGCAAGCGTTGTAGGCGCTTTCTCATCCATGACAAGCATTGAGGTATCCACCTGTACAGCGTCCAATGTTTGCTTGAGAAAATACCCAAACGGATCCTTGCCTACTTTTCCGCTGAAAGCGGCGTCTCCGCCCAGCTTGGCAATCGCTGCTGACACATTCGCCGGTGCACCCCCGGCACTTTTCAAGAAATGGCGCCCTTCCTTTAAATCAACGTCGACATCGGTACAAAAGAAATCAATTAACAATTCTCCAATACAAACTACAGAATGACTACGCATATTATCACACTCATTTATAAAGTCTAGATTACAGTCTCAGTATATTACTTTCTGCCATAAATACAACATTGAATATTAAAAATTTTACATATATTTATCTCGCAGACCTTTGCTCCAGCTCAGAGATGATGTGTTTATATCTTTTTTCCGTTAAAGGATAGAAGGCGATAAGAATAATAGAAAGCAAAATGAAAAATCCCGGAATCAAAGCATTCATATTTTTGATCGCATTCAACGACGCAACTGTCTGGTCTGTATTCGCCACATACCCGGCGATTCCTAAATAAATGGCCGAAAATGACCCGGCTAACGCAACACCCAGCTTATTAATAAAGCTCATGCTCGAAATCACCACACCATCCGCGCGAATTCCGGTTTTCCATTCCGCATAATCGACACAATCCGCAACCATTCCCCAAGCAAGCGTATTTAAAGGCGTTGTGAAAAATCCCGAAGCGAAAAGCCAAATGAAAATGAGTGGAATTGAAGAATACGGCGTAAAATGCAGGCCGGCATAAGAAATAAGCGATAGAGCTGCCGTGATAATCATGACTTGTTTTCTGCCCCACTTCTCAGAAAAGAAAGGAATAAACAAATTGCTGATCAGCGCTGCCCCGAAAAATAAAACGGTGCCCATAAACACGAACTCTTTATGGTTTACGTTATACGTAAAATAATACACCATCGTACTGAGCTTAATATTAAACCCGATCGCAAAAGCCAAAAATGATGAAATTAACATGAGCAAGGGTTTATTTCGGAATAAAACGGATAATGTCTTTTTGATCCCTTGTTTGTTTCTCTTTTTAGGCTGAATCCGCTCCCGTACAGTAAAGAAACTAAATAGATTCAAAACGATGCTGACAGCCGCGTAGATGAGCGCAGTCATTTGAAATCCAAACGCCTGATCCTCCCCTCCGATAGCGGTTGCAAGCGGTGTCGCACAGGAAATAGATAAAAGAATGCCGATATACACCAAAATCATCCGGGTTGTGGTCAGAACCGTTCGTTCCTCCACAGAATTCGTCATCCTCCCCGTTAAGCTGTTCACCGGGATCGTTTGCATACTAAAGGACATCCCAAGCAGAATATAGGTGACGTACGCATATACCATATTTCCGGTCTCACCGAAATGAGGCGTCGTGAAACATAAGAATGTGAATAGCGCAAAAGGAAATGCCACCCACAGCAAATATGGCCTTGCTTTTCCCCACCTTGTATTTGTTTTATCTAAAATCAATCCCATGATCGGGTCAAAAATAGCATCCAGCACACGCACAACAAGAAACAAAGTTGCGATCACCGCAGGCTGAATGCCGCCGACGTCTGTATAATAAAATAATAAGTATGCGTTTACAAACTGAAAGATTATATTATACGACATATCGCCGAATCCATAGCCGATTCGTTCAAACCAGGACAGTCCGGTGCTGGATTTTGACTGACGCTTCGCATTCATTGCCGTTACTTTTTCTGTTTCAATCATCATTTCCCACCCCAAGAATCCGTTTTCATTTCCAGTAAACAAGAGGGAGAATACGAAGATCCTCCCTGTTCACTCAGCGATTTGGATACACCATCACTTTTAAACATTCATTCTTAAATTGAAGCGCCCGCTCCATCGCATCTTGCGTCTGCTCCAGCGAATATTGGTCCGTTACTAGATGCTTCGTGTCCACAATGCCTGAAGCAAGAAATTCGATTCCCTTTGGATACGTATTGGCATAACGGAAGATCCCGTAAATATCAATCTCATTATCCGCAATAAACGGCACGTTGAGCGGAATCTCGTTCTGTGAAGGCAAACCGACAATCGCCAATTTTCCGCCCCGGCGCACAGAAGCCAGTGCGGATTGCAATGCCGCTGGATTCCCTGCTGTTTCCCAAGCAACATCAACGCCTCTATCATTCGTGATCGTTTTAATCTCTTCAAGTGCATCCTGTTCACGTATATTAATAATGTGAGTCGCTCCCATTTTTTTCGCAGCTTCTAACCGCAGCGGCTCTAAGTCGGTGACAATGATTGTGCCTGCCCCAAATGCTTTAGCTGCGGCAACAGCCATTAACCCAACAGGGCCCATCCCCATAATCGCAATCGTTGATCCGGGCTGTAGCTTCGTTCTGGCCGCCGCATGGATGCCGACAGAAAACGGCTCGATCAAAGCAGCATCTTCATAAGAAAGTGAGTCTGGGATTAAAAAAACAAAGTCCTGACGCATTTTAATATATTGGACAAACGCGCCGTCTACCGGCGGTGTAGCCAAAAACTGTACATCCGGGCAAAGATTATAGCGCCCTTCTTTGCACGCTTCACAGCGTCCGCACGTAACACCCGGCTCTACAGCGACGCGGTCTCCCACCTTGAATTGATCGACAGATGATCCGACAGCGGCAATTTCACCCGCGCATTCATGCCCAAGGATAAATGGTTTTTCCACAACATAGTTGCCTATTCGGCCATTTGTATAGTAATGCAGATCAGATCCGCAAATTCCGACAGCCATCACCTTAATCAACACTTCATCATGATTGATATCAGGCACAGGCAATGTTTCAATTTTGATCTCTCTTGTGTTGTGCATAACAGCCGCTTTCATGTTTTGAGGTACTGTGTGAGTCATTTGGCAAGTTCCTTTCTTTAGAAAATAAAATGTAAGTGCATACATTTTTGTTTTCTCTGTTACTGCCCCCATTTTATCTGCTTTTCAACACGTTCAACAGCCTTTCCTGCTGTATAAAAGGACAGCGGCACTGTACTTTTATTTTTTCATATACAAAAAACGCTGGATTGATAAAATAGTACTAATAGGAGGTGCAGGCTTATGGCTGAACTTGAAAACCGAAAACAATTTGCACAACTGCTGGCACCTGGCGTCAAAACGCTAAAACTTCATCCTGATTATAAAGTCAGAAGGAAAAAGAATGAAAAAACAGGACAGTCTTACATAGATAAAATCGCACTCCAGCTGGGAGTCTCCCCAAACACGATCAAAAGCTGGATCGGACAGATGGGGGCAAACTACATTCCCGGAAGAATCGACGACGGAAAACTGTTCGGAATGATCTGGATCATTCTCGAAAAGACCGACTTGGATATCGAGTGGTTGACCGACTTGCTGGAAGCCACCACTATCCCAGTCATCAAACCCGCATTGCCTGTATGGGCAGCATCCTGTTTGAAAAAAGCGAAAATACTGCGAAAAGACGGATTATTCGGGGCTCCGAGTGAAGGCGAAATTGAAAATGTAGTAAAACGGCTGTTTCATGACAGACCCGGCCATGAAACGAATGCGCTTACAGAACAGCCTATCACTCATAATTTACCCTCACGCTGGTCCGGACGCTTTATCGGACGCAGCTTTGATATGGAAGCGATACGGCAATGGATGCTTTCTCCGTCACCAGTCTGTTTAATCACCGGCTGGGCTGGTATGGGTAAAACCACAATCGCTCTTGAAGCCGCCTATTCCTGTGTCGGCGATACTTCAGATTGGCCGGCGTTCAACAGTATCATTTGGGTCAGCGCTGATTGGAAAGGATTGAGCTTTAGCGATTTTTTAAATACGATCGCCTATCAGCTCGGACGCACAGAACAAATCGATAAATCAATCAATGAAAAACGATTCGTCGTCCGCAATGCGTTAGCTAATTACACTAGAGAAAAACCGATCCTGCTGATCGTTGACAGCATTGATACTGCAGAACGTGACATTCATGAATTTATCACCAGCCTTCCGCAAGGCGTGAAAGTTCTCCTCACAGCGCGGGAAAACGTAAAGCAAACCTATCGGGAAAGCTTCGGAGAAATGACAGCTATTCAGCTGAGCGGCCTTGACCAAACAGATGCTTTGGATTTTTTTCAGCAAGAAGTGCACCGATGCTTACAAACATGCAACATTCAAAATAAACGGGAAAAGCTGGAGCAGCTGTTACATCTATCATCTGACCTGAAAAACGAATTCATTTCAGCGACTGCCGGAAACCCGAAAGCCATGGCACTCAGCATCGCCTATATGTCAGACGATGACATCCCCGCTCAGCAGCTGATTCATGAGCTTGGAAAAGCAGGCTACTCACTGCTGGAATTGTTTGAATTCCTCTTTGGCCGCACCTGGGATAGATGCAATGAAGATACGCGAAAGCTATGGCAGACGCTTTGCTTTTTCAGCAAGCCGCCTGATGAAAAAAGCCTGGCGGCAGCAGCCGGATTAGACGCCCGCCGTTTTCATTACGCTATGGAACAAATGCGGTCATATGCGCTGATTCAGCCGGAACGAAGCCAAGGCAGGACACAATACTTAGCGCACCAAACCGTTGTCGCTTACGGAGAACAGCACTTGTCCGAACAGCACGAATATGAAAAAGAAGCCCGCAATCGCTGGGCGCACTATTATATTGATTATGCCGAAACCCATTTAAAGCGGGAACAGCCCAACTCTATCTATTGGAGCTACCTGCTGGGACGGAACTTAGATCAAATGAAACAAGAATGGCCAAACATCTTAAAGGTCATCCAATGGGCAAGTGAAACTGAACAAAAAGAAATCCTAATCGAACTCATTACCCGCATCAGCCATTTTCTAAGCAGAATCAACCTGCCCTTGCGAACCGAATACGGACACAAAGCGGCCGACGCCGCCCATCAAATAGGCCAACACACACGAGAAGCGTACTTCCGAATCGACACAGCAGGCTGGGCCCTGATGGAAGTCAATGATTTAGACAGGGCCTTACAGCAAATTGAAGCCGGGCTGAGGATTCTGGAACAATCAGACGATCACGATACCCATGATCTAAAGGTTTGGGGACACGCTCTCAAAGCAAGACTGTTTTTAAAAGCCGGGCAACAGAAAAAAGCAGAGACTATTTTAAACGAAATCGAAGATCAACCAATTTCTCCTACCATTCAACACAGAGTTCTTTTGGTTCGCGGTGACTTAAGCTTTGCGAGAGGTCATCATGAAGAAGCCATTCAATTATACGAAGCCGCAAATGAAATCAGCTCCACGTACGGCGGCGAAAAAACGATAGAAGCCTATTTCAATCTGGGTGTCGCTTACGTGAAATGTGGTCAATTTGAGAAAGCGGAAGAAGCCTTTGAGCAAATGCTCTATGACAAACATAACGCCAATCAGGTTGAGTTGATCTATTATTTTTACGGGATGGCGCAGCTGTTGAACCGTAAAGGAGAGAAAACGAAAGCGATGGAAGCTAATCAGAGAGCGATTCGTTTGATTGATTCGTGGGAGCCTGCGATTGGGATTCGGGATGAGGTGGAACTTTTGGCAAGGGTGACTAAAGAAAACGAGTAGTACGTAGTTCTGTCAGCAATCTCACTCAATAAATAGGAAAGGCCAACTGAAGTTGCAGTTGGCCTTTCGTTTCTTATTAAGGTCTACAAATGTACTGAACCAGGTTTTCCCGTATTTATCCTTTCTCTTATAAAGGAAAGCGTATCATTTGCCAGCTTTTTGCGACAAAGAACAATACCGGAATGACCACAATTGTAGACATATCTTGTGGGTTTCCCCCAGCTTTCCCATAAATAATCTGCATCTTTTAAGTCAATATACTGATCATGTTTAGCAGAAATCAGCAGAATGTTATCTTTATTAACTTTCGGCAAGGCTTGACTAGGATCTGTGATATTCCAATATTTTGTTAAATCTTCATAGGTCACACCATTTTGTTCTAATTCTTCTCTTATGAATTTACCTGGGATCGTGTTCCATATTGAATAAGAAAGGCGATTGGCATAAAAGATTGATACCACTACATCAATTTGGGATTCTAGGGTTGCAATTAGATTAGTAACCCATCCCCCTAAGCTTACCCCCACTATGATAACAGGGCCTTTTTTATTTGCTTTTATCCAGTGAATTAATGCCCGTAAATCGACAATGGCCTGTCTTGTCGACTCAATTGTACGATCAATATTTGCACTAATCATCAACTCGCCACTATACAGTGAATTTTCCGGTTCTCTTTCAAAATGGTATGGAAGAGAATAATAATACATATTCCAGCCTAAATCGTTCATTATACGTTTATGAAATATTTTTTTGATTCTATCGAACGAATCCATGCGCCAGCCGTGTACAAAGATGACATTGGGTTGATCTATATCATTTTTATTTAAAAAAACCTCCCCTTTTAAAGTATCATTAACAGGATTCCCAGTTTGAATTAAGGATTCATAACGAAATGTTCCAACCCTATAATTTTTTTTAGATTCATTCAAGTCAATTGAAACATCAGCTATATTTGCACTGTAAAATTCCTCTCTATCATCGATATCGGCTGCAATAGCAGCAGAAAAATGTTTATCTTTGCTTCTTTTTCTGTGTAAATCATATAAAGCCAAGCGATCTATCATTTCTGAAAAATGCACTATTAAGTCCTCCTTGGTAATCATAAAAAACTAATATTAGATTTAATAATTGGAATGTCGGTCTCCATAGAGTAGGGATGAATATTATCAAGATGTTGGTGGAAGAACCTAACTACATCGCCAGTGAATTTACATACATCGTCTTATTAGCTAAAAAGCATCACAAATAGACATTTTAATAGGATTTCTTTTGACAATGTTTTCCTTGGGGAAACGTCTAAGAGTGTTGGTGACACTATTTATTTAGATAACTGGGGCTTTTTTGTCTTATGAGAGGATACCATCTCCTGTCTGCAATAGGGAGAGAAGTAACAGAGGTTTGGACGAATAATTTTTAAATCCTTTTTATAATCATAACAGAAATGCAGTTTACTGAAGCTACAGTAAGCCGTTTGTCAAAGAAGACGTAAACAGGAATCTGAGCCGGTGGAATTTTGTATTTTGGTCAATTGAATAATTCATATCGGGATTATCAAAACTATTGAAAATCGATATAGAACAGTGCTGAAAAAATCAAACTACGAAAGACAGAAAAAAGAAGCTTCTCACAAGTTCGGTGAACTCATGAGAAGCCTCGAAATTTACAAATGGCATCAAAAGGGCATCAAAAATGACGTCCATTGCCGACAAACCTTTGTAAATCAAGGTTTTTTTGTCGGTTTTACATCATGCCGCCCATACCGCCCATGCCGCCCATGTCAGGCATTCCGCCGCCAGCGTTTTCTTCTGGCTTGTCAGCGACAACGGCTTCAGTTGTTAAGAACATTGCAGCTACAGACGCAGCGTTTTGAAGAGCTGAGCGTGTAACTTTCGTTGGGTCAACGATACCTTTTTCGATCATGTTTACCCATTCGCCAGTTGCAGCGTTGAAGCCTACGCCGATTTCTTCGTTTTTAAGGCGCTCAACGATGACAGATCCTTCAAGACCAGCGTTATGTGCGATTTGACGGATTGGCTCTTCAAGCGCGCGAAGCACGATGTTGATACCTGTTTGAGCATCGCCTTCAGCTTCAACTGCAGCGACTTTGTTATATACGTTTACAAGCGCTGTACCACCACCGGATACGATGCCTTCTTCAACAGCTGCGCGAGTTGAGTTCAAGGCGTCTTCGATGCGAAGTTTACGCTCTTTCAGCTCAGTTTCAGTCGCAGCGCCGACTTTGATGACAGCTACGCCGCCAGCAAGTTTAGCAAGACGCTCTTGTAATTTTTCTCTGTCGAATTCAGAAGTTGTTTCTTCCACTTGAGCGCGGATTTGAGTCACGCGGGCAGAAATTTTGTCTGTTTCGCCAGCGCCTTCAACGATTGTTGTGTTTTCTTTAGTAACGACAACTTTAGAAGCGCGTCCCAATTGAGCGATTTGAGTAGATTTCAGGTCAAGGCCAAGATCTTCTGTGATGACTTCTCCGCCAGTAAGGACAGCGATGTCTTCAAGCATTGCTTTACGGCGGTCACCGAAGCCAGGAGCTTTAACAGCAACTGCGTTGAATGTGCCGCGAAGTTTGTTCACAACAAGTGTTGCAAGTGCTTCGCCTTCAACATCCTCAGCGATCAGAAGCAATGGTTTGCCTTGCTGAACAACCTGCTCAAGCACAGGAAGGATTTCTTGAATGTTTGTGATTTTTTTGTCTGTGATTAAGATGTAAGGATTGTCAAGAACCGCTTCCATCTTATCAGAGTCAGTTACCATGTAAGGAGACGCATATCCGCGGTCGAATTGCATACCTTCAACAACTTCAAGCTCAGTTGTGAAGCCTTTAGACTCTTCGATTGTGATAACGCCGTCGTTTCCTACGCGCTCCATTGCTTCAGCGATAAGGCTTCCGACTTCCTCATCAGCAGCAGAGATCGCAGCAACCTGAGCGATAGACTCTTTGCCTTCGATTGGCTTAGAAATTTCTTTTAAGTTTTCGATCGCAACCGCTACAGCTTGTTCCATCCCTTTACGCACGCCTACAGGGTTAGCGCCTGCTGTTACGTTTTTAAGACCTTCACGAATCATTGCTTGCGCAAGAACTGTTGCAGTTGTTGTACCGTCACCGGCAACATCGTTTGTTTTGCTGGCTACTTCAGCAACAAGCTTAGCACCCATGTTTTCAAACGCGTCTTCTAGCTCGATTTCTTTAGCGATTGTTACACCGTCATTTGTGATTAACGGAGAACCGAATTTTTTCTCTAGAACCACGTTGCGTCCTTTTGGTCCTAAAGTTACTTTAACAGCATCAGCAAGTGCATCGACACCGCGAAGCATTGCGCGGCGAGCTTCTTCACTAAACTTAATTTCTTTTGCCATGTTTACAAGACCTCCTCAAATGTTTTAAGTATTGTTTATTTAAGAATTAGCCAATAACAGCTAAAATGTCGCTTTCACGTAAGATTAAGTATTCAGTACCTTCGTATTTCACTTCAGTACCTGCGTATTTTGAGAAGATAATGCGGTCGCCCTCTTTTACTTCTAAAGCAACGCGCTCTCCGCTTTCTAACACGCGACCTGAACCAGCTGCCACGATTTTGCCTTCTTGCGGTTTTTCTTTTGCAGAATCCGGCAACACAATTCCGCTGGCAGTTTTTTCTTCAGATTCTACGAGTTCAATGACAACGCGATCACCTAATGGCTTTAACAATGTAATAACCTCCTCAATAGTATGAATATGTAATTTTAGCACTCAGCACTAAAGAGTGCTAACACAATTCTTATAATAAAGAATCTCCCTTCCAATTTCAAGTGATAAGATAAAAAATTTTTCACGCTTACATCATTCTTTTCCGCTCCCTTTTCCGTTAGCTTTTTCACCCCCGTACCGATTATGTTACAATAGCTGTAGATGAACGAAACCCACTTAACAAAGGAGTACATACCATTTGAGAAAACAGTATTGGTTTATTATTTTGACATATATCATCATGCAGTTTTCCGCATTAATCGCGATTCCCTTGTTATTTAAATTCGGTTATGCCGGAGGACAGCCTACAGATGAAAATATGCTGCATGCACAAGGATTATGGTCCGTTATCAGCTTTATCGCCTGTCTCGTTGTTGTTCTGCTCATTCTGAGAACCGTTCCGAAAGAAACGCTGCGAAACGGACAGAAGGACTCAATCGGACTTTCTATCCTTTGGGCGATAGCCGGTTTTTTCATTGCCCTTTTCTCTCAAGGAATAGCAGGCTCTATTGAATATTATGTTTTTGGCATCGGAAGAGAATCAGAAAATACACAAGCGATTCTGGATGTCATTCAGGCAGTCCCGCTCATGATTATCGTTTCTTCCATCGTCGGGCCTATATTAGAAGAAATCATCTTCAGAAAAATCATTTTCGGCACGCTGTACGAAAAAACGAATTTCTTTTTCGCAGGACTGATCAGCTCGGTTATCTTCGGTATTGTTCACGCTGATTTGAAGCATCTCCTTCTATATACAGCAATGGGCTTTACCTTTGCCTTTTTATATGCGAGAACAAAACGGATATGGGTGCCGATTTTCGCCCATTTAATGATGAATACATTCGTCGTCATCATGCAGCTTGAGCCTGTTCGGAATTACCTTGAACAGCAGAGCACACAAATGCAATTGATTATTGGAGGATTATTTTTATGAGAAACCCGGTAGTTTGGGGAATGATCTACTTTGCCGTAGGGTGCATCTTTACTTATCTTGCCGCAAGCTCGCCAGGCAGCATGTGGTCATTTTACTCCATCCTGCTGATGGTGTTCGCCGCTTACAACATCAGCATTTCTTTTAAGATGTTCGCCTTTTCATTTAAAATCAAAAAGAACCAAAAATAAAGAAAATCCATTTCTCGCATGAGAAATGGATTTTTTATTATTGTCCGGAAGACACGTCCTGATCGGCTGAACTGCTTTTCTGTGCTTTCCGATAAGCGGCCTTCGATATAAGGATACTGATTTCATATAAAATCAAAAGCGGGACTGTGACCATCATATGGGACAGAAGCTCAGGCGGTGTAATCAGGGCTGCGATCACCAGCAGCGTAAAATACGCATACTTTCTGATTTTCGCCAAGAACATCGGTGTCACAATTCCGAGCCTGGTCAAAAACATGAGGATGACCGGCATTTGGAACAGCAGTCCAAACGGAATCGTCAGCTGCAGAAGAAAATGAAAATATTCATTAATTCCGATCACCTGATTGACATTCAAGTCCTGAGAAATCCGCTTCATAAAATCAACAACAAAAGGAAATAAAATATAATATGAAAAAGATAAGCCCGCTAAAAACAGCAAAATAGAGATCGGAATGTAGCTGAGCGTTACTTTGCGCTCTTTCTCATAGAGGCCCGGGCTCACAAAAGCCCAAAGCTGATAAAGAATAACCGGCGAGGTCAAGACTATGCCAATGATAAACGCAAATTGCATAAACACATAAAGCGGGTCTGTCAGGTTAAACGCGTTAAGCGTAAGCTGCTTCGCTTCATCTGTTTCTTGCAGATACACAATAATCGGCTTTGCTAAAAAAAATCCAGCAATAAAGAAAACGACAAACGCCAGCGCTACAATCAGCAACCGTTTTCGAAGCTCAGCAATATGCTCCAGCAGCGACATTTGATTCACTTTCATTCGTGTCATCCTAACTTACTGATCTTCTTTCTTTTTTTCCTCTTCATCACTCGTTAATCCTTTAGTAGCGTTTTTGAATTCACGAAGTGTGTCTCCCGCTGCTTTCCCCAATTCAGGCAGCTTTTTGGGACCGAAGATAATCAGAGCAACGATTGCGATAACAGCAAGGCTTCCAGGACCGATCGGCATATTTGGGCTCCTCCTTTCCCTCTATTCGATTTCCTCTAAAACTGAATAATGCTTCAAAAAATAAACCAGTGACTGAAGCTCAACTGCTAAATCTATATGATGAATTCGAATGTGTTCCGGCACATTCAAACGGGCCGGCGTAAAATTAAGGATTCCCTTGATTCCTAATGCGACCAATCTGTCTGTAATGGATTGAGCGGCAACTGCAGGCACTGTAAGAATGGCAACTGATTCATCTTTTACGTGTTGTTCAAGGTCATCAAGGTTATAGACGGGCACGCCGCCTACCTCAGTTCCTATTTTACTCTCATTTATATCAAAAGCCATAGAAATTTTTGTGTTATTATTTTTTGTGAAATTATAGTGAAGAAATGCCGTTCCCAAGTTCCCGACACCAATCAAGATGACGTCTGTCATTTCATCCTGATCAAGCGTTTTTCGGAAAAAAGACAGCAAATAATCCACATTATATCCGTATCCTTTTTTGCCAAGAGCTCCAAAATAGGAAAAATCCCTCCGAATCGTGGCAGAATCAACCTTTACGGCATCACTGAGTTCAGCGGATGATACACGCTGTTTTCCTGACGCATGCAGATTCTTTAAAAAGCGATAGTAAAGCGGCAGCCGTTTCGCCGTCGCCTGCGGAATTTTTGATTGATCCTTATTCATTTTTGGTCCTCCAAATTATACTCGGATAGTTCTCTTTTAAAGTCACCGTTTTTCCCGCCTGTCTTCTCCAGCAAGAAAGTAGGGCCGATGACCATCTCCTTATCAAGGGCCTTGCACATATCGTAAACGGTAAGAGCGCACACCGATGCAGAAGTGAGCGCTTCCATTTCCACACCTGTACTCCCTTTCGTTTTGACCTGTGCTTTTATATGAAGTATAACTTCTGCTTCTTTTATTTTCCAGTCAAACGATATATCTACCCCGCTCAATGAAAGCGGATGGCACATCGGAATGATATTCGACGTTTGCTTTGCGGCCATAATGCCTGCCACCTGTGCGACAGCCAGTACATCTCCTTTGCCGATATCGTGACTCTGTATTTTCTCGTACACCTCATTCTTCATGTGTACGCTTGAAACAGCCGCCGCAGTACGGACAGTCGAAGATTTTTCGCTAATATCCACCATCTGGGCTCTGCCCTGTTCATTAAAATGAGAAAATCCATTCATATTAAAACGCTCCTTAAACAGATCATACACTATTTTCTTCTCTATGTCTTATATGGCCAATGTATTGTTTGCTGACTTCTGGTTCATAAGCTACACTTAACTTATTATAGCAGAGGTGAAATAATATGATGATCTTACAAATTAATCAGCTGTCCAAATCATTTGGTGCTGATACTATTTTAAACAATATAAAGCTGGAAGTCAGAAATCGTGATCGCATCGCCATTGTAGGAAGAAATGGCGCCGGAAAATCCACGCTCCTTAAAATTATCGCAGGCCAGCTTTCGTATGAGAAGGGCGAAATTATTAAACCGAAAGATATTACAATGGGATATCTCGCCCAGCATACTGGCTTGGATTCTAAGCTTACCATAAAAGAAGAGCTGCTGACTGTTTTTGACCACTTAAAAGCAATGGAAAAGGAAATGCGGGCTATGGAAGAAAAAATGGCGGCAGCTGCCCCGGGTGAATTAGAAAGCATCATGAAAACCTACGACCGCCTTCAGCAGGAATTCAAAGATAAAGGCGGCTATCAATATGAAGCGGATGTTAGATCTGTGCTGCATGGTCTCGGCTTCAGCCATTTTGACGATTCTACACAGGTTCAAAGCCTCAGCGGAGGCCAGAAAACAAGACTGGCTTTAGGTAAGCTTCTGTTAACACAGCCTGATTTGCTCATTCTCGATGAGCCGACAAACCATCTGGATATTGATACGCTGACCTGGCTTGAACATTATTTGCAAGGCTATTCAGGCGCCATTCTCATCGTTTCGCATGACCGCTACTTTTTGGACAAAGTAGTAAACCAGGTATACGAGGTATCAAGAGCAGAAAGCAAAAAGTATCACGGCAACTACAGCGCTTATCTCGACCAAAAAGCCGCGCAGTATGAAAAAGATCTGAAAATGTATGAAAAGCAGCAGGACGAGATTGCAAAGCTGCAGGACTTCGTAGATCGAAATCTGGCGAGAGCCTCTACCACCAAAAGAGCGCAAAGCCGCAGAAAGCAGCTTGAGCGAATGGATGTCATGTCAAAACCGCTTGGCGACGAAAAATCCGCAAACTTTCATTTTGATATTACAAAACAGAGCGGAAATGAAGTCCTTCGTGTTCAGGATCTCACAATCAGCTATGAAAACCAGCCGCCGCTTTTAACAGAAGTGTCATTCATGCTCACAAGAGGAGAAAGCGCTGCGCTTGTCGGCCCTAACGGAATAGGTAAATCGACATTGCTGAAAACATTAATAGACACCCTAAAACCAGATCAGGGAACAATTTCTTACGGCTCAAATGTCAGTGTCGGCTATTATGACCAGGAACAGGCTGAGCTGACTTCCTCTAAACGTGTCCTTGATGAGCTGTGGGACGAGTACCCCGGGCTCCCAGAAAAAGAAATCAGAACGTGTCTCGGAAATTTCTTATTCTCCGGAGATGATGTGCTGAAACCAGTTCATTCACTGAGCGGAGGCGAAAAAGCAAGATTGGCTCTAGCTAAGCTGATGCTTCAAAAAGCCAACTTTCTCATCCTTGATGAACCGACGAACCATCTGGATTTAGACAGCAAAGAAGTTCTCGAAAACGCGCTGATTGATTATCCAGGCACACTGTTATTTGTCTCACATGACAGATATTTTATTAACAGAATCGCCACAAGAGTATTGGAGCTTTCTTCAAGCCATATAGAGGAGTATCTGGGAGATTACGATTATTATACAGAGAAAAAAACAGAGCAGCTTGAATTGGAGAAAATAAATCAGCAAGAGGAAACTGAAAAAACGCCAGCTACAGTGAAGTCTGACTCCAAACGTTCCTACGAGGAAGAAAAAGAATGGAAAAAGAAAGAGCGCCAACGACTCCGTCGGATTGAAGAAATTGAAACCACTGTTCAAACCATTGAAGAAAACATCAGCCGCAATGATGAATTGCTATGTGACCCTGAAGTCTATCAGGATCATGAAAAAGTACAAGCTATCCATGCAGACAATGAGAAGCTCAATCAGGAGCTGGAATCTCTTTTGTCCGAATGGGAAGAACTATCCACAGAAGAAGATTAAAAAAGTCAAGCACCTCTTTTTAGAGGTGCTTTTTATCCACAGAACATACCCTAATAAGCAAAACAAAGTAAGCGCTTTATACACAATATCCACAAAATATTCTGAATTTATCAACTTTATCAACAGCGACTTCAGCCCTTTATCCATCTATATCTCTATAATTACTCACAGACATGTGGATAAATTGTGAATTATCTGTTAATAACAAACATATAAAAAGTCTCACGCTATTATCTCGTGAGACT
>NZ_VFNF01000007.1:0-219178 GCF_006715455.1 Bacillus sp. SJZ110
ATGCCGAAGGATTCTTTTCCAAACGGATGCTGATGCTTGATCATGATGTGCTTGGGGGCGAACAATGAGAAAACTAAAAATAGGAATCACATGCTATCCGAGCGTTGGAGGCTCAGGTATCATTGCGACAGAACTGGGGAAGCAGCTTGCTGAAAAGGGACATGAAATCCATTTCATCACATCAAGCATTCCGTTTAGACTGAATACATATCATCCCAATATTCATTTTCATGAAGTTGAGGTTAATCAATATGCTGTTTTTAAGTATCCTCCGTATGATTT
Source organism: Bacillus sp. SJZ110 (assembly GCF_006715455.1). Classification (NCBI taxonomy): domain Bacteria; kingdom Bacillati; phylum Bacillota; class Bacilli; order Caryophanales; family Bacillaceae; genus Bacillus; species Bacillus sp. SJZ110. Next base: position 283 of record NZ_VFNF01000007.1, read on the forward strand.
GACATTGGCAAGCAAAATCGCAGAGGTGGCGGAACGGGAGAATTTAGACATTATCCATGCTCACTATGCTCTCCCGCATGCCGTTTGCGCCTATCTTGCAAAACAAATGCTGAAACGCAATATCGGCATTGTTACCACTTTGCATGGCACGGATATCACGGTGTTAGGTTATGATCCGTCTCTAAAAGATCTGATCCGTTTTGCCATTGAGTCATCAGACAGGGTGACTGCCGTCTCCTCAGCGCTTGCGGCTGAAACATACGATTTAATTAAACCGGAGAAAAAAATTGAAACGATTTATAACTTTATAGACGAGCGTGTGTATCTGAAGAAAAACACAGCGGCAATTAAAGAGAAACATGGAATTTTACCAGATGAAAAAGTCGTCATCCATGTGTCCAACTTCAGAAAAGTTAAACGCGTGCAGGATGTCATCCGTGTGTTCCGCAATATCGCTGGCAAAACGAAAGCGAAGCTGCTTTTAGTCGGAGACGGTCCGGAGAAATCGACAGCCTGCGAGCTTATCAGAAAATATGGCTTGGAAGACCAAGTCTTAATGCTTGGAAATCAAGACCGTGTTGAAGAGCTTTATTCTATTAGCGATTTGAAGCTGCTGCTATCTGAAAAAGAAAGCTTCGGTCTTGTCCTGCTTGAAGCGATGGCTTGCGGAGTGCCTTGTATCGGAACAAACATTGGCGGTATCCCTGAGGTTATTAAAAACAATGTGAGCGGATTTTTGGTGGATGTCGGTGATGTTGCGGCTGCAACAGCCCGCGCGATGAGCATTTTAGAAGATGAACAGCTAAGCAATCGTTTTACAAAGGCGGCAATAGAGATGCTTGAAAATGAATTTTCTTCCCAAAAAATTGTCAGCCAGTATGAACAGATTTATGGCGATTTAGCAGAACCGGAGTGATCACATGGAAAAAGTTTTTATCAAAGCACTTCCCGTGCTCCGCATCTTAATCGAAGCGGGCCATCAGGCTTATTTTGTCGGGGGCGCAGTTCGTGACAGCTATATGAAACGAACGATCGGAGATGTCGATATCGCGACAGATGCGGCACCTGATCAAGTAGAACGGCTGTTTCAACGAACTGTTGATGTAGGCAAAGAGCACGGGACCATTATTGTGCTCTGGGAGGATGAAACCTATGAAGTCACGACATTCCGGACTGAATCTGATTATGTTGATTTCAGAAGACCGTCAGAAGTGCAATTTATCTCATCATTAGAAGAGGATCTAAAACGAAGAGATTTAACGATCAATGCGATGGCCATGACAGCGGACGGGAAGGTGCTTGATTATTTTGGCGGCAAGAAAGATATTGATCAGAAAGTGATTCGAACCGTTGGAAAGCCTGAGGATAGATTTCAAGAGGATGCGCTTCGTATGCTGAGAGCCGTACGCTTTATGAGTCAGCTTGGCTTTACGCTTTCACCGGAAACAGAAGAAGCCATTGCGAAAGAAAAATCACTCCTCTCCCATGTTTCAGTCGAACGAAAAACTATAGAGTTCGAGAAATTGCTGAAGGGAAGAGCTTCTCGCCAGGCGCTTCAAACGCTCATTCAAACGAGATTGTATGAAGAGCTTCCTGGTTTTTATCATAAACGAGAAAACCTGATTTCAACGAGTGAGTTTCCATTCTTCTCTTTAACATCCCGTGAGGAGCTTTGGGCTGCTCTTTTAATTAACCTTGGCATAGTTTTAAAAGACGCGCCCCTTTTCCTGAAAGCCTGGAAGCTCCCGGGAAAAGTGATCAAGGAAGCCATTCACATTGCCGATACGTTTGGCCAGAGCCTTGACGCAATGACAATGTACAGAGCTGGGGAAAAAGCACTGCTCTCAGCGGCCAAAATATCGCAGCTTCGTCAAAACGAAAAACTGGATGAAAAGAAACTGAAGGACATTCAGTACACTTATCAAAACCTGCCGATCAAAAGCCTTAAGGATCTTGATATCACGGGTAAGGACTTGCTTGCGCTTCGAAACCAGCAGGCCGGAAAATGGGTGTCGGAAGAATTACAGCGGATCGAGCAGGCTGTTGTGACAGGGAAGCTCTCCAATCAAAAGAAACACATAGAGGAGTGGCTGAAGACATGCGGTCAACATTAAGAAAAGACCTTATTGAATTATTTTCTCAGGCCGGCAATGAATTTATTTCCGGCCAAAAAATCAGTGATGCTCTCGGCTGTTCAAGAACTGCTGTGTGGAAGCATATTGAAGAGCTTCGGAAAGAGGGTTATGAAGTAGAAGCCGTTAGAAGAAAGGGATATCGGCTCATCAAAAAGCCCGGAAAACTCAGTGAAAGCGAAATTCGTTTTGGATTAAAAACGGAAGTGATGGGCCAGCATCTTATTTACCATGACGTTCTTTCAAGCACGCAAAAAACGGCTCATGAGCTCGCGAATAATAACGCACCGGAAGGCACCCTCGTGGTGGCTGACAAACAAACAGCCGGAAGGGGCCGAATGTCTAGGGTATGGCATTCTCAAGAAGGAAACGGTGTTTGGATGAGCCTGATTTTGCGGCCTGACATTCCGCTCCAAAAAACACCGCAGCTGACTCTTCTTGCTGCAGTAGCTGTTGTGCAGGGAATAGAAGAGGCAGCAGGCATCCAAACGGATATTAAATGGCCAAATGATATTTTGATTAACGGAAAAAAAACAGTCGGTATTCTAACGGAAATGCAGGCTGAAGAAGACCGCGTACGTTCAGTGATCATTGGGATCGGCATTAACGTTAACCAGCAGCCTAATGATTTTCCAGATGAATTGAAGGACATCGCGACAAGCCTCAGCCAAGCTGCTGGGGAAAAAATTGATCGGGCCGGCGTCATCCAGCATATTTTACTATGCTTTGAGAAACGGTACCGGGATTATATGACGCACGGATTTACGCCGATTAAGCTTTTATGGGAAAGCTATGCGCTCGGTATTGGCACTAATATGAGAGCCAGAACGTTAAACGGAACCTTTTACGGGAAGGCGTTAGGTATAGATGATGAAGGCGTTCTGCTTTTAGAAACGAACGAAGGCATTAAAAAAATCTATTCTGCCGATATCGAATTGGGCTAATGTGTTGGTACAAGCCCGTTGATTTTGGTATACTTCCATTGGGCAGTATCGCCTGCGAACTGCACCTATTATTAAAATAGATAGACATTGCAGCAGTCTGCCTTGATCCAAAAAAGGACTGGGACAGAGGGATGAAACTCGCCGAACTTTAGAAAGTGAAGAATCCTTCTCGTTGTAACGGAAGGTTTTTTGGCTTGCAGAAGAAAACGGCAGATCATCTCCTCTAAACATGAGGAGGAGAAAACATGAAAACAAAACTGGATTTTCTAAAAATGAAGGAGTCTGAAGAACCGATTGTCATGCTGACCGCTTATGATTATCCGGCAGCTAAACTTGCTGAACAAGCGGGAGTTGACATGATTTTAGTCGGTGATTCACTTGGAATGGTCGTCCTCGGCCTTGATTCAACTGTCGGTGTGACAGTTGCGGACATGATTCATCATACAAAAGCCGTTAAAAGGGGTGCGCCGAATACCTTTATTGTGACAGATATGCCGTTTATGTCTTATCACCTATCTAAGGAAGATACGCTGAAAAATGCAGCGGCTATCGTTCAGGAAAGCGGAGCTGACGCACTGAAGCTTGAGGGCGGAGAAGGCGTGTTTGAATCCATTCGCGCATTGACGCTTGGAGGCATTCCAGTAGTCAGTCACTTAGGTTTGACACCGCAGTCAGTCGGCGTACTGGGCGGCTATAAAGTACAGGGCAAAGACGAACAAAGCGCCAAAAAATTAATAGAAGACAGTATAAAATGCGAAGAAGCAGGAGCTATGATGCTTGTGCTGGAATGTGTGCCGGCAGAACTCACAGCCAAAATTGCCGAGACGCTAAGCATACCGGTCATTGGAATCGGTGCTGGTGTGAAAGCGGACGGACAAGTTCTCGTTTATCATGATATTATTGGCCACGGTGTTGAGAGAACACCTAAATTTGTAAAGCAATATACGCGCATTGATGAAACCATCGAAACAGCAATCAGCGGATATGTTCAGGATGTAAGACATCGTGCTTTCCCTGAACAAAATCATTCCTTTCAAATGAACCAGACAGTGCTGGACGGCTTGTACGGGGGAAAATAAGATGAGACAGATTACTGATATTTCACAGTTGAAAGAAGCCATAAAACAATATCATTCAGAGGGCAAGTCAATCGGATTTGTCCCGACGATGGGGTTTCTGCATGAGGGCCATCTAACCTTAGCAGACAAAGCAAGACAAGAAAACGACGCCGTTATTATGAGTATTTTTGTGAATCCTGCACAATTCGGCCCTAATGAAGATTTTGAAGCATATCCGCGCGATATTGAGCGGGATGCAGCTCTTGCAGAAAACGCCGGAGTCGATATTTTATTTACGCCAGATGCTCATGATATGTATCCCGGTGAAAAGAATGTCACGATTCATGTAGAAAGACGCACAGACGTGTTATGCGGGCGCTCAAGAGAAGGACATTTTGACGGGGTCGCGATCGTACTGACGAAGCTTTTCAACCTAGTCAAGCCGACTCGTGCCTATTTCGGTTTAAAGGATGCGCAGCAGGTAGCTGTTGTTGATGGGTTAATCAGTGACTTCTTCATGGATATTGAATTGGTTCCTGTCGATACGGTCAGAGAGGAAGACGGCTTAGCTAAAAGCTCTCGCAATGTATACTTAACAGCTGAGGAAAGAAAAGAAGCGCCTAAGCTGTATCGGGCCCTTCAAACAAGTGCGGAGCTGATCCAAGCCGGTGAAAGAGATCCTGAAGCGGTGATAAAAGCTGCAAAAGAAATCATTGAAACGACTAGCGGAACCATAGACTATGTAGAGCTTTATTCCTATCCGGAACTCGAGCCTGTGAATGAAATTGCTGGAAAGATGATTCTCGCTGTTGCAGTTGCTTTTTCAAAAGCGCGTTTAATAGATAATATCATTATTGATATTCGAGAAATGGAGAGAATATAATATGTATCGAACAATGATGAGCGGCAAACTTCACAGGGCAACTGTTACGGAAGCAAACCTGAACTATGTGGGAAGCATTACAATTGATGAAGATCTCATTGATGCTGTGGGAATGCTTCCTAATGAAAAAGTACAAATTGTGAATAATAATAATGGAGCACGTCTTGAAACGTATATTATTCCTGGTAAACGGGGAAGCGGCGTCATATGCTTAAACGGTGCAGCCGCACGCCTTGTGCAGGAAGGAGATAAGGTCATTATTATTTCCTACAAAATGATGTCTGATCAAGAAGCGGCAAGCCATGAGCCGAAAGTGGCTGTTCTGAATGATCAAAACAAAATTGAACAAATGCTGGGGAACGAACCAGCCCGTACAATTTTGTAGAAGAAAAGCCCCCTTTATCGGGGGTTTTCTTTTAAGATTTTGAGAGTAAAACGGTTTTGCCGCTCCATTTCCGTACAAAACGTGTTACACTTTTGTCGTATGCAAGAATTGAGGTGTCCATTTTAATGAATAAGCAACGGTTCGTTGTTATAGATGTAGAGACAACAGGGAATTCGCCGAAGAAAGGCGATAAAATCATACAAATCGCAGCGGTTGTAATCGAAAATGGACAAATTACTGAGCGGTTTTCAAAATACATTAATCCAAATAAATCAATCCCTGCTTTTATTGAGCAGCTTACTGGAATCTCTAATCAAATGGTCGAGAATGAACAGCCATTTGAAGCAGTTGCTGAAGAAGTATTCCAATTGCTTGACGGCGCTTATTTTGTCGCACACAATATCCATTTTGACCTTGGATTTGTCAAGTATGAGCTACATAAGGCGGGCTTTCAGCTCCCAGATTGTGAAGTGCTTGATACTGTCGAGCTCTCACGTATTGTTTTTCCGGGATTTGAAGGGTATAAGCTGACGGAATTAAGCGAGGAGCTTCAGCTGCGGCATGATCAGCCGCACCGGGCTGACAGCGATGCTGAAGTGACAGGGCTTATTTTTTTGGAAATCCTTGAAAAGCTGCGGCAGCTTCCTTATCCGACATTAAAGCAGTTAAGAAGGCTTTCGCAGCATTTCATCAGTGATCTGACGCATTTGTTGGATATGTTCATTAATGAAAACAGACATACCGAGATACCGGGCTATACGCGCTTTTCTTCGTTTTCTGTCAGAGAACCTGAAGCTATCGATGTTCGTATAAATGAGGACGAGAACTTCTCATTTGAGATCGAAAGCTGGGAAGCGGGAAATGAAAAAGCGCTGTCAGAGTTAATGCCTGGGTATGAAAAAAGAGACGGCCAAATGATGATGATGAGAGAGGTGGCTGATGCGTTTGCCAATCGTGAGCATGCGCTGATTGAAGCTCCTCCAGGCATCGGAAAAACGATTGGCTATCTTATTCCGGCTGCGCTTTTTGCCAAGAAATCAAAAAAGCCGGTCATAATCAGCACGTATTCGACGCTTTTACAGCAGCAGATTCTCACAAAGGATTTGCCGATTGTCCAAGATCTGTTTCCATTTCCGGTAACAGCGGCGATTTTAAAAGGGCAATCGCATTATTTATGCCTGTATAAATTTGAGCAGGTGCTTCATGAAGAAGATGATAATTATGATGCCGTACTGACAAAGGCACAGCTTCTCGTTTGGCTGACAGAGACAAATACAGGAGATGTAGCGGAACTGAATTTGCCTTCAGGCGGAAAATTGCTGTGGGACAGATTGGCTTATGACGATGACTCCTATAAAAGAAGTCGCAGTGAGCATGTGATCGGTTTTTACGAGCGGGCCAAACAGATTGCTTTGCGTTCCGATTTGGTGATCACCAATCATTCTCTTTTGCTGACCGATGAAGGCAGCCAGAAAAAAAGGCTTCCCGAAAGCGGCACATTTATTATTGATGAAGCACACCATTTTGAACGTGCGGCAAGCGAACATTTAGGGAAAAGAGCTACGTACATAGAATTGCATACGAAATTGAGCAGAATCGGCACTCTGAAGGAGCAGGGACTTCTAAAAAAGATGAGACAGCTATTCCAGCGAAACAGCCTGCCGGTTGATTCATTTTTCGAATTGGAAGAGTGGCTTCAGCACGTTCAAGCAGAAAGTGATGCTTTCTTCAGCTCTGTACATTCTTTTGTCAAACGAAGAAAACCTAAAGAAGACTTAAACCGTCTAGTGTTTAAGGTGAACAAAGAAAGCCAGGATAAAAGCTGGTCGATCTTAACAGATGGTGCGGAGAGGCTTTGTTCCATGCTGACACATTTGCAGCAGCTTTTTGAGGCGCAGTCATCCCTGATGGAAAAACATTTGAAGGGTATGAAGAGCAAAACCGTCTTTTTAGCCGATGAATACCAAAGAAGCATGAAAGGCTTGCAGCATTACTGTCAGACGTTGCGGAAGCTCTTCTTTGGGTCTGATGACGATGAAGCGGTTTGGATTGAAATAGATGCAAAGGGTGCGAAAAATGCAGTGGCCATTTACGCACAGCCTCTTGAACCTGGTGAACTTCTGGCTGATCAGTTTTTCGCGCGCAAAAATAGTGTGGTGCTGACATCTGCAACTCTTACAGTCGAAGGTTCTTTTCAATTTATGATTGAACGACTGGGACTGAGTGACTTTTTCCCGCGGACAATGAGAATTGAATCACCCTTTTCTTACGATGAGCGTATGCAGGTGATGATTCCAAAGGAAATGAAATCAATTCAGGATACAGGACAACCTGAATTTATACAGGATACAGCCCGTTATATCGAACTGATGGCAAAGGAAAAACAGCCTAAAATTCTTGTGCTGTTTACATCCCATGATATGTTGAAAAAGGTTCACCAGGAGCTCAAGCATAACATGAGTGCTTCCGGCATTCAGCTCTTGGCACAAGGGATTACAGGCGGAAGTCCCGGCAAACTGATGAAGACTTTTAAAACATCCAATCAGGCGATCCTGCTCGGAACAAATCATTTTTGGGAAGGCGTTGATTTCCCTGGTGATGAACTGACAACAGTAATGATCGTGAGGCTCCCATTCCGGTCCCCTGATCACCCGCTTCATGCTGCAAAATGTGAGTTTGCCCGCAAAAAAGGAAAGAATCCGTTTCAAACAGTGTCATTACCGGAAGCTGTGCTGACCTTCAGGCAAGGAATCGGACGCTTGCTGCGTTCTGCGGGAGACAAGGGAACGATTATGATATTGGACAGACGGATTAAAACCGCTGGTTACGGCCGGCTGTTTCTTGATGCCTTGCCGACAACCTCAGTATCCGAAATGACTGACAGCGAGCTTGAAGCTTATGTTGCAGGGGAAAAAGAATAAAAGCCGCATAAAGCGGCTTTTGCGGTGTGGGAGTAGGATGGTGTTTTATTTAAAAGCGGATTTCCCGCTCTGTGATACTAGTATGGCGTGTCCTGAAATGGAGTATGACTAACAATATTTGTTCAAACTGGAGGATGAAAAAATGGAAAGTAAAATCGAAATTCTTTCAACAATTAATGTAGAGCATTCTGATGATCTGTATAAAATTGTGGACACATTGAATCGTACATTGAAAAGAGACAATCTGATGTTCGGCCTTGCGCTGGATGAAGAAAACAAAAACCAAGCCGTTTTTACCATTTATCGTACGTAGGTGAGAAGATGAGAAAAAAAGCATTAATATTTACCGTCATTTTTGGTATTATTTTTTTAGCAGTACTTCTTGTCTCGGCAAGCATTTATAAATCAGCCATGGCACAAAAGGAAGAGGGGCACGAAGCAGCAGCTGCTGAAGCTAAAAAAGAAACCGATCTCGCCAATGTTGATCAAGTCGAAACATTTGTCGGAAAAGAAAAATATTATGTTGTAAAGGGAACGGATAAAAAAGGCACTGCATTATATGTCTGGGTTCCTGCCGATAAAAAAGCAAAAATTCTCTCAAAAGAAGCGAAAGAGGGAATCTCTGAAGACAAAGCGGCGAAAATCATAAAGGATGAAGGGCTGGTTTCAAAGCAAAAAGAGGTTCATCTGGCAAGAGAAGGAAACGTCCTGCTTTGGGAAGTGACGTACTTAGACAAAGAAGGGCAATACAGTTTAAGTTATGTGGACTTTACAACTGGAAAGATTCTCAAAAATATCACGCCTTAAGACGAATTAGGGGGAGTTCAAGTTGAAACTGGCAAAAAGAGTATCCGCATTAACACCATCAACCACACTGGCAATCACAGCGAAAGCGAAAGAACTGAAAGCCGCAGGCCATGATGTCATCGGCTTAGGAGCAGGCGAACCTGACTTCAATACACCGCAGCATATTATTGATGCCGCTGTGCGTTCGATGAACGAGGGCCATACGAAATACACGCCTTCCGGTGGTTTGGCTGAACTGAAAAACAGCATTGCAGAGAAATTTAAACGCGACCAGAATATTGAATACAAACCGTCTCAAATTATTGTCTGCACTGGTGCCAAACATGCTCTGTATACCCTTTTCCAAGTGATTTTGGATGAAGAAGATGAAGTTATTATTCCAACGCCTTACTGGGTAAGCTACCCGGAGCAGGTGAAACTCGCTGGCGGAAAGCCTGTTTATGTAGAAGGGCTTGAGGAAAATCACTTCAAAATTTCGCCTGAGCAGCTGAAAAATGCAATTACGGAAAAAACAAAAGCAATCGTTATTAACTCTCCAAGCAACCCGACTGGTGTCATGTATACGGAAGAAGAACTATCTGCGCTCGGTGAAGTGTGCCTTGAACATGATATCTTGATTGTGTCAGATGAAATTTATGAAAAACTTACATACGGCGGAAAGAAACATGTTTCCATTGCACAGCTGTCAGACAGACTGAAAGAGCAAACGGTCATTATAAACGGCGTATCGAAGTCCCACAGCATGACAGGCTGGAGAATCGGTTATGCGGCAGGCTCTGAAGACATTATTAAAGCGATGACGAACCTTGCAAGCCACAGCACGTCAAACCCGACATCAATCGCACAATACGGAGCGATTGCTGCTTATAACGGGCCTTCTGAGCCATTGGAAGAAATGAGAGAAGCATTTGAACATAGATTAAATACGATCTATGCAAAGCTCATAGAAATCCCAGGGTTCAGCTGTGTGAAGCCGGAAGGTGCTTTTTACTTGTTCCCAAATGCAAAAGAGGCAGCTCAATCTTGCGGTTTCAAAGATGTAGATGAATTTGTTAAAGCGCTTCTCGAGGAGGAAAAAGTTGCGATTGTTCCAGGATCCGGATTTGGCTCTCCTGAGAATGTCCGTCTTTCTTATGCAACATCGTTAGATCTTCTTGAAAAAGCCATTGAAAGAATCAAGCGTTTTGTAGAAAAACATAGCTAACAGATCAAAAAGCGGCTGACACAAAAGCCGCTTTTTATCTGCATTGACCCGGTTAGTTAAGAGCGGGTATAATAAAGTGATGATAAAAGAGTTCGCGGGGCAATGAGCTTCCGAATGTCTTTCTTGTTTTGGAGGGAAATATGTTGAAAACAACAATCAACCAAGTGTACAAGCACGTAGGTGAGGAAGTAACGATCGGAGCTTGGGTCGCTAATAAGCGTTCAAGCGGGAAAATTGCGTTTTTACAGCTTCGGGACGGTACCGGTTTTATTCAGGGTGTCGTAGTAAAAGCGGAAGTGGAAGAAAGCATTTTCCAAACAGCTAAATCAGTGACGCAGGAAACGTCGCTCTATATAAAAGGGATTGTCAAAGAGGACGAGCGTTCTCCGCTTGGATATGAACTTGCTGTGACAGATATTGAAGTCATTCACGAAGCGACCGATTATCCAATTACACCAAAAGAACACGGAACGGAATTTTTGATGGATCACAGACATTTATGGCTACGTTCAAAGCGCCAGCATGCGATCATGAAAATCCGTAATGAAATCATTCGCGCGACTTACGAATTCTTTAATAACGAAGGCTTCGTAAAAGTGGATCCGCCGATTTTGACTGGAAGCGCACCTGAAGGAACAACAGAACTCTTTGCGACAAAGTACTTTGATGAAGATGCATATCTGTCTCAAAGCGGCCAGCTCTACATGGAAGCTGCGGCAATGGCTTTAGGAAAAGTATTCTCTTTCGGACCGACATTCAGAGCGGAAAAGTCTAAAACAAAGCGTCACTTAATCGAATTCTGGATGATCGAACCGGAAATGGCGTTTGTAGAATTTGAAGAAAACCTTCAAGTACAGGAAAATTACGTTTCTTTCATCGTGCAATCAGTTCTTAAGAATTGCAAAATTGAATTAAACACATTGGGAAGAGACACGTCAAAACTTGAGCAAATCAAAGCCCCGTTCCCAAGAATCACGTATGATGAAGCGATTGAATTTCTGAAAGAAAAAGGCTTTGACGATATCGAGTGGGGAGATGATTTCGGAGCGCCTCATGAAACAGCGATTGCTGAACATTATGACAAACCGGTATTCATCACTCGCTATCCGACGTCCTTAAAACCGTTCTATATGCAGCCGGCTTCTGACCGTGAGGACGTTGTGCTTTGCGCTGACTTGATTGCGCCGGAAGGCTATGGAGAAATCATCGGCGGGTCTGAACGGATTCACGATATGGAACTTTTGGAATCGCGTCTTAAAGAACATGGACTGGATTCTGACGCATATAAATGGTATGCTGAACTTAGAAAATATGGATCAGTTCCTCATTCCGGCTTCGGCCTTGGATTAGAGCGGACAGTAGCTTGGATCAGCGGAGCGCCTCACGTTCGTGAAACGATCCCGTTCCCAAGACTGTTAAACCGTCTGTATCCGTAATACATTCAAATGAAACAAAAAAGAGTCTCCTGCAAGGGAGACTTTTTACAGTAAAGGGGCAATCACAATCCTTTACAGTAAGAGGTGTGACGATGAAAAAACAGCAATTTATTGATATGCAGGAGCAGGGAACATCAACCATCCCCAATCTTCTGCTTACGCATTATAAACAGCTTGGGCTTAATGAAACAGAACTTATTCTGCTGTTAAAAATTAAAATGCATTTAGAAAAAGGATCATATTTTCCTACACCGAATCAGCTGCAGGAAGGTATGTCAATTTCTGTTGAAGAATGCACAAACAGATTGCGGATGTTTATTCAAAAAGGCTTTCTGTTTATTGAAGAATGCGAGGATCAAAACGGCATCAAATTTGAGAAATATTCTCTTCAGCCTTTATGGGGGAAACTGTACGAGTATATTCAGCTTGCACAGAATCAAACACAGGAAAGAAAAGCAGAAGGGGAACAAAAAAGCCTTTATACCATTTTTGAGGAAGAGTTCGCAAGGCCGTTATCGCCTTTGGAGTGTGAAACGCTGGCGATCTGGCAGGACCAGGATCAGCATGACGCACAACTGATCAAACACGCGTTAAAAGAGGCTGTACTATCAGGAAAACTCAGTTTCCGCTACATTGACCGGATTTTGTTTGAATGGAAGAAAAACGGGCTTAAAACTGTGGAGCAGGCAAAAATACACAGCCAAAAATTCCGGCGTGTACAAGCAAAGCAGAATGAACCGCAAAAAGAGTATAAAAGGCAGGTTCCTTTTTACAATTGGCTTGAACAATAAAGTGAAAAGGTGACAATCGTGTTAAATCTAAAACAAATTGAATTCTGTTTAGACAAGATAGGTGACATGTTTCCTCATGCGGAGTGTGAACTGGTTCATTCCAATCCTTTTGAATTAGTGGTGGCTGTTGCTTTATCTGCGCAATGTACAGATGCACTTGTAAACAGAGTGACCAAAACATTATTCCAAAAATATAAACGGCCGGAAGACTATTTGGCTGTTCCGCTGGAAGAGCTTCAGCAGGATATTAAATCAATCGGTTTATATCGTAATAAAGCGAAAAATATTCAAAAGCTGAGTAAAATGATTATTGAAGATTACGGCGGAGAAGTGCCGAGAGACCGCGATGAGCTTGTCAAACTGCCAGGGGTCGGGAGAAAGACTGCAAACGTAGTGGTATCCGTTGCGTTTGGCGTGCCGGCCATTGCCGTAGATACCCATGTGGAGAGAGTCAGCAAACGATTGGGCATTTGCCGGTGGAAGGACTCGGTTCTGGAAGTTGAAAAGACGCTGATGCGCAAGGTTCCCAAAGAAGACTGGTCCGTTACGCATCACCGGCTTATTTTCTTCGGCAGATATCACTGTAAAGCCCAATCTCCGCGCTGTGCGGAGTGTCCGCTGCTTTCTTTGTGCAGAGAAGGGCAGAAGAGGGATAAAAAAGGACTGGTGAAACGATGACGCAAGCAAAAGAAGTGTTGGCTTCCTATGAGCAATACTTGCGCAGTCTTGACCAGAAGAGTTCCTCGGATATGAAGAAAACCTTGCAGACCAATCCCGTGTATTTTGATTTCTGCACGGAATTACAAGGCGATTTGCCATGGGAGGACAGCGGCAAGTATGTTCCGCTTTTATTTGAAGTGTGGGATGACATCAAAGCATCACTTCTTCCAGTCTTTCAAACACGAAAATCGAGATGTGACCAAAACGAAATGTTAAAGGGCATTGTGTGTTTGCTGGCTTCGTTACATTGGACAGCAGGTGAGCCGGTGAAATCGCTCGATTGGCAAGAACTGAGAGAGAAATCATATCCCGCAAAGCCGATTAATTGGGCTGAACGAGTGGAATTTATTCTTCTTAAGCCGACCCAATACCATTGCTTTATTCAGCTTGACGAGCTGATTACCGAAATGAAAAAGCATTTTTATAAATATCATGCGATGAATCGATAAAACCTCCTGTTAAAACGGGAGGTTTTTTATTGTGTACCAAAAAAGCCATCACCCCAAAGGTGACGGCTTTTTTGGTTAATTTGTTTTTTCAATTGATGATGAGTTTGTTTGTGTTTTATTAGATGTGTCTGTTTTATTTTTATTCGTGTCAGTACCTGTTGAGTCATTCGTATCTGAGTTCGAATCACCATCCGACGTATCCTGGTTGTTGCTGTTATTACTGTTATTGTTATTACTATTGTTAGATTGGTCTTGGTTACTGTTGTCAGACGGATTGGTGTTCGTGTTGTCTTGTTTTTTGTCTTGATCATTTGTTGAATCATCTGTCTGATCTTGATCCGTCTTACCGTCATCTTTTTGAGAATCATCAGTTTGTGTATCATCCTGAGTCTTCTCATCATCTTGTTTTTCATCATCCGTTTGCTGCTGGTCTTTTTTATCTTCATCGTCTTCAGCTTTTGGCACCTCATAGGATGTGGAAGCTGTACTTTTGCCATCATCACTGACGGCTGTTACTTCGAATTTGTATACAGATCCTGGCTGCACACCCGAAATGACTGCCTCTTTTGCAGAGCTGTTTTGAATTTCCGAGTAGCTGCCGCCGTCAACAGATTGCTTTACAGCAAAGGTTGCATCTCCATCATAATTCCAGCTTAACGTTAAAGATTGATTGTCTTTATCGTATTTCACGTTTAAACCAGACAATTTAGCTGTTTCCTCTTTTTCTTCTTTCTCATATGTTTTAGAAACAGTAGAAGGAGCTGTGCCTTTAACAAAGTACTCTGTGAGCTTCTTATCGCTTGGCGTATTTGGCCCTGCCAATTTTGCAGGGTTTGAGCCTTTTTCTACAGAGGCTTCCACTACGCTGTCAGGTTTCTCAAATGATCCGCTTCCGTCATCGACATCGGCGATGAGCTGGGCGAAGATGCGCTTTGCAATCTGTTGCTCTGTTTTATTTAAAGATTTTTTTCCTATCTTATTTTGAGAATCTACACCTGTCCAAACAGCAGCGGTATATTGAGGTGTATATCCTACAAACCAAGAATCTGGTACACCGCCTTGTGCGATATTGTATTTTTGCATATCCGCTTCATCAAAGTTTGTTGTACCTGTTTTACCTGCAACTTCCACTCCCGGAACTTGTGCAAGCTGTCCAGTACCTGTTTTAACAGCTGTTTTCAGCATATCTGTAATCATAAACGCAGTATAATCGCTCATTGCTGACTTTGATTTTGGTGTTAAATCAAGCTTTGTGCCATCGTTAAATTCAATAGACTTTACAAAATGCGGTTCGTTATATGTTCCGTTATTTCCGAATGCACTGTATGCTCCAGCCATAGTTAGAGTAGAGACACCGGGATTACCTTCTCCGAATCCTCCGATAGAATATGATTCATACACTTTTTCTTTATTTAATCCGAGCCCCAGTCCATTAGCAAAATCAACTGCTGCATCTTTTCCGACTGCTTGGAATGCTTTTAGAGCCGGAATGTTACGTGATTGGGCGAGGGCTTCACGCATAGACATGACCCCTTTATAGGAACGGTCAAAGTCTCGAATAGGTGTTCCATCTGAATACGTGTAAGCTGAGTCATCAATTTGCTCGTAAGTTGACCATTTTTTATTTTCAATCACTGGACCGTAGTCGAGAATAGGTTTAATGGTAGACCCAGGCTGTCGCTGGGCTTGGGTCGCGTAATTATAGCCACCAACCGTAGAATCTCTTCCGGAGCCAATCGCCCGCACTTCTCCGGTTTTCGTATCGAGAAGCGTCACACCGCCCTGCATGCCTTCAGTAAATCCGACGGTGTCTCCGTCCATTAATTCATCTAGTTTATCTTGTGCTTTTGTATCTAATGTCGTATAGATCTTTAATCCGTCAGCAGATGGATCGACATCAGATTTTTCATCAATTTCCTTCATAACCTCTTCAACAAATGCGCTGTATTTGTTTGTACTTGCTTTTTCATATTCCTTCTGTGACACGACGCCTTCGTCTTTCACTGCCACTTTTTTCGCTTTGTTATATTGAGAATCAGAAATAAATCCTTGCTTTTTCATCAGACTGAGTACGATGTTCCGTCGTTTTTCCGCTTTATCCGGGTTTTTAACGGGATTGTACGCTGTCGGGCTTTGCGGCATTCCTGCAAGCGTCGCAGCCTGTTCGACAGTCAATTTGCTTAAATCTGTAACGCCGAAAAATTCTTCCGCCGCTTTTCCGATTCCGTATGCTCTAGGAGAAAAATAAATCCGGTTTAAATACATTTCTAAAATTTCATCTTTAGAGTAATTGCGCTCCAGCTGAATCGAAAGCCATACTTCCTGCACCTTCCGTTTCAACGTCTTCTGATGTGAAAGAAGGGAGTTTTTGACGACCTGCTGGGTGATCGTACTTCCGCCTTCAGCCCCGAAGCCGTCTTTAAAGTTGGCAACTAAAGCACCGCCGATACGGACAGGGTCAATCCCGTGGTGCTCATAAAAACGAGCGTCTTCTGTCGCGATAAAGGCTTCTTTTACAACATCAGGAATTTCATCTATCGAGACGTAGGTCCGTTTTTCGGCGCCGACTTCGGCGATCTCTTTTCCATTTTTATCATAAATCGTTGATGAATAAGGCGTCTTCAATTTGCTTTCATCAAGAGACGGCGCATCAGAAACCATGACGGCAAATGTAACAGCACCGCCGACTACGCCTAAAACAAACAGAATGAGTAAAGTGAAAAGGGTCTTTTTAAACAATCCGCCCTTTTTTCGTTTCTTGCCTTTTTTCGGTGAAGGACTCGACTTGCTGTTCGCTTTTCGCCGAGCTTCACGGCTGTTAAATTGATCTGACATAACATCTCAACCTTTCGTTAATCAACCTTTCGCACCAGATGATGGCGAAAAATAAAGCTGTTCAATAATACTAATATAATCAATTCTGGGTGCGTATCCAAGAGAAATCGGATAAGCTGTTTCTTCCAACTCATCTTTTCGAATTGATTTTCTGCCGTTTTTTTCTTTTCTGTCCCAGAAATAAAACAGCTTATCGGCTTCCAAAAAATAAACCTGGTCGAAAGCGGATATAATAACAAAACAAATACCGTCTTGAGCCTTTACCTGCTTCATATGCTCGATTTGATGGTCATGAAAATTCTGCAGGGGGAAAGAGGTCTTGTTTTTCGTTTCTTTCGCCTCAAAATCAATATACCGCCCTTTGTAAATCCCATTGTAGTCTGTTGTCGATGATTGTTTAAAGTAAGCTTCTTTAATCACTGCGGCACTTCTTTTTGGATAATGGACATTTACAATTTGAACAGGTGTCGGCTTTTTGTGTATAACGGCAATTTGGTTTGTCAGATAATACTTATTCGTTTCGTTTAAGTCATCTTCGAGGGTCATTCCGCGATTGCTGTAAGACGGGGCCCTTTTCTGACTGTTTTGGGATGAAACCGAATGTTTCGGCTGAAATGTTTTTCCGTTAGGATACCGAATCACTTTCTCATCCTCCTTATTAAACTAATCATGACGGAAGTGAATGAACGTGCAAGAACAACAGACCATCAAAAAGCTTCTGAGCCGGATTGAGCGGCAGACAAAAATAAAAAACGCGGATAACATTTCAAGAACAAATGCTTATAAAGCATTTTACGACCGTCATCCGGAAATCAAATGGTCGCTTTTGGCTTCTTTCGTTTCTCGTAATGCAGGCTGGTCAATGACTGACTTAAAAGGCAGTCTGTTTCAGCTTGGACTCCGTGAGAGACAGCAAAAATGGTTCTTTTTAGCCTATGAAAGAGCGAACTGGCTTATATTTTCGGATGCCTATCCGCAGCTTCTATTATACCAATGGTCAAAAAGAGTCGGGAAACCGCTGTTTCATCTGCTGCATGTGTTTGGCGTCTCACAATTTATGATGGAAGAATGGACCCGTTTTTGGCATGAGCGAAATACGGAGCGGCTAATGTATGCCCTCATTATAAATGAACAAAACACTATCCAAACACCTATTATACAAAATCCTTCGTTTAAAAAGAATGTTTTTGACACGATTCCTTTTTATTTAAGTGATTGGTTACATTTTAACACCGTTATTTTTCCTTCCTCAAATGGGTTTCTTTACGGCATTTCAGTGAAACGCTTTTCAAAGGCGGAGGAAAGGATAAGGCTGGGAAAGCAGCTGTCTCAATTGCTGTTCAAGCCAGAATTGTTCTCCTCTTTTTATCACTTTTTGCACACAGTGCCGCACACAGGTTCCCGTTTTGATATGGAAAAGATAATCGGGATTACAAAAAGAACATCTCCTATGCTAAGGACATGCTACCCTGAGTTAATCCACTCATTAGACGGAACGAAAACAGATTGGTTTCATGGAAAGATAAAGAAAACGTTCTTTAGGCGCGAGGAATTGCCGAAGCAGATTGAATTGACAGACTGGTATTTACATAAAAAGCGCCAGCTTCATGCGCTTTTTGCGGTGGAGCAGTGGCTGAAAAAATAAAGAAGCAAGGAAATTCCTTGCTTCTTACGTAGAAGGGCGGTTCGGGCCGCCTAATTTTTTATCTAAAGAATCGATTGCCTTTGATTCAGTCTTTTTTTGCTGGCCGGCTTTTTTCGGTCTTGTTTTCATACGGCACCTCCTCACAAGTATCGTTTGCATTAACGAGGAGGATCATACAATTTTTGCGGGTGTTTTTGTCGAAAACTTCAGCTTTTCGTGGAATACCTGTTTGTTTGGCGATTTGCTTCTAGTTTTGTCATGAGGAAGGAAAGAGCCTTGAGAGCAAAGAATTTTAACCGGGAGAGACGAGGAAAGGGAGGTACACGAATGTCCGGTTATGTTAGCAAGACAGATATTCTCCGTATGCTTTCTGATATAGAAGATGAATTAACGCGAGCTGAGCAAAGCCTGAATCATTCTGTAAATGCATTAGAGGCTGAGATGCGGGAAACGGAAAACGATCGCCTGAGTGTGCTGGAAGAAGAAATCATAGATCTTCATATTTGTATAAATGAGCTGTATCAATCGCCTGAACACAGGTATGCGTTCGAGAAGGTATACCGCATCGGCTGAATTTGCGAGTGAAATTTGGTACGATAGGCATTGAGGTGAAAGATATTGCTATCACAAACTTTGCTGGAAATGACCGAGCAAATGATTGAAGTTGCTGAAAAAGGCGCTGATCGGTATCAGGAAGGGAAAAACAGTAATCATTCTTATGATTTTTTTGAGACGATAAAGCCTGCAGTTGAAGAGAATGATGAACTGGCCGCTCGCTGGGCAGAGGGTGCTCTTGAATTGATAAAAGTCCGCCGGCCTAAATATGTGCATAAAGAGCAAATTGAGACCGTAAAGGATAATTTCCTGGAATTGGTCCTTCAATCATATGTTCATCATATTCATAAAAAACGATTCAAGGACATCACTGAGTCAGTCCTTTATACATTGCACGCAGTAAAGGATGAAATTGCAAGAGAAGACAGCCGGTAAAAGGCTGTCTTCTTTTCTTTTTTATAGGGGGCCGGACGTTAATTCATCTCATATGCCGGGCTTTCTGCTCCATTTGCTTCGAGAACCTTCATACTGTTACGAAACTCAGTTATGCTGAGATGTCCTTGAATATAGAGGAACTTGGCAAAGTCCATCAGTTTATTCATACAGTCTGTTTCATATTTCTTCATTTCTGCAAAACGTTTGCTTAAGTATGATACGTTCATTATGGTGCATCCCCTCTCATCTGTATTGAAAATATGGTACCATAATGATTCGACTTTTTTCTGTTTTTAAAAAATTTAAACTTTCGACACAATTTGACAAATGCTAATCATCACTTGTGACACAAACAATAGAAGTCATTCATACATATATAGAAGAGAAATATGTTGTGTTTAGGGGGGAATCGCAATGAACGGGAGCTCTCGAAGCTATCCTCGGCAAATGGGCTATTATTATCCTCAGCAAATGCAAGGATATTATCAGCAGGCTGCACCCGGTTATTTAGAGCAACAACTGCCTCAGCAGCATTATGGACAGCAGGATTATTATCAGCCTTATGCTCCGATTCAGCCTATGCCTATGCAGCCGCCTGTATTTTCTAACCCTTATCCTATCCCAAGGCCTAATCAACAGCAGCCTTCGCAATTTCAAAGCATTATGTCGCAGTTTAAAAAAGCCAATGGGCAATTTGATTTTAATAAAATGATGGATACGACAGGTCAAGTAATGAGTGCAATGAATCAGGTCGGATCTTTAATAAAGGGATTTACCAGCTTTTTTAAATGATAGAAGCATGAATGAATCGTTCATTCATGCTTATTTTTTGGAAAGAAAAGTGTCATTGTCTGCTCGTTCCAAGACGTTTCCATATCTTCTTGGCGAACTTCATAAGGCAGCTGAACCGTTCTTGTCATGCTTGTAAAGGTAGCCTCATTTTGGTGTTTCTGTTTTTCTTGGAGTGTTACATGGAGATACCTCGATTTAACTTCAACGACGATCTCGCCATCTCGAAACGTCGCCGGAATGGTAATATCGATATACAGCCCAGTATCTCTTTCTCTGACATGTATGGTAGTCTGCACATCCTTTAAACTCGAGTTGACCAGGTTCTGAAATCCGTTTATAAGGTTGCCGAACGCTGAGGATTGAAAAAGAGTGTCGATTGCCTCCGTTATGATTTCTTCTTTCTTTTGCAGTTCGTTCTTTTTGTCATCATAGAATTCCAATTTCGCCACCGCCTTTTTTAACCAGATTATGCGTCTATGCCAGATGTTGTTATAAATTGAAGCAAAATTGAAAGTGTGGTTAAATAGTGGTGAATGAAGGGATAACGGTTGAAGTGAATGAGAAGGGAGAAAATACATTGCTGAAAAAATTATTCGGAATGGGCAAAACTCAGGAAAAGGTGACAGAAGAGGTTATTTATTCTCCGGCAGACGGTACAGTAATGGACCTGTCAGATGTACCGGACCCTGTTTTTTCACAGAAAATGATGGGAGAAGGAATAGCGGTGGAACCTTCTAGCGGTGAAATCGTTTCTCCCGCTGAAGGTGAAGTCATTCAGATTTTCCACACCAAACACGCCGTTGGCATTCGGACTCGCTCGGGAATTGAGCTGTTAATTCATGTCGGGCTGGAGACAGTCAATATGAACGGAGAAGGATTTACTGCCCACATTAAAGAAGGGGATAAAGTGAAGGTCGGTGACCCGCTGATTACATGTGATTTGGAATTAATAAAAGAAAAAGCGAGCAGCACAGTCATCCCAATCGTTATAATGAATGGTGAGGCTGTAGGATCAATTGTGCCGGCAGGCGAAAAGGCTGCTCGTAAAGGCGAATCAAAGCTCCTTACAATAAAAGCGAAATAAGCAGGGCGTATGCCTTGCTTTTTTTATTCAACTGTATAAAATTTGCACCTAGCCATGCAAACAAATATTCGGTAAACTGTACTTGACAAAGAGGTGTAAAGAATGAAAAAGAAATCACTGACTGAACTCATTTCTGATTTAAAAGGAAATGAAAACGTTGTGAATTGGCATGAAATTGAGCCTCGGGAAGCAAAAACAAGGCCTATGCCCGAAAGTATAGACGAGAGAATCAAAGTGGCCCTTTCGAAAAGGGGCATTGATGAACTATATACTCACCAATATTCCGCTTTTCAATATGTGCAAAAAGGAGAAAGCATCGTTACCGTAACGCCAACAGCATCAGGAAAAACGTTATGCTACAACCTCCCAGTCCTGCAGTCCATCGCCCAAGATGAAACAAACCGGGCGTTATATTTATTTCCGACTAAAGCGCTGGCACAAGACCAAAAGAGCGAGCTAAATGAAATTATTGATGAAATGGGCATTGATATTAAAAGCTTTACATATGACGGGGATACGTCTCCGGCAATCAGACAAAAGGTGAGAAAAGCAGGTCATATTGTCATTACAAACCCCGATATGCTGCATTCTGCCATTCTACCGCATCATACGAAATGGGTCAGTTTGTTTGAAAACCTTAAGTATATCGTCATCGATGAGCTTCATACGTATCGAGGTGTGTTCGGCAGCCATGTAGCAAATGTGATCCGGCGGCTAAAGCGGATCTGCCGGTTTTATGGAAGTGATCCGGTTTTTATTTGTACTTCCGCAACAATTGCCAACCCAAAGGAATTGGGAGAGCAGCTGACAGGCAAACCGATGCGGCTGGTCGATGACAACGGCGCACCGAGCGGACGCAAGCATTTTGTGTTTTACAATCCGCCAATTGTGAACAAACCGCTGAATATTAGAAGGAGCGCAACCGCAGAAGTGAATGAACTGGCGAAAGAGTTCCTTAAAAACAAAGTGCAGACCATTGTTTTTGCCAGAAGCAGAGTTCGGGTGGAAATTATTTTAAGCCATATTCAGGAGCTTGTGAAAAAAGAGATTGGAACAAAATCAATCAGAGGCTATCGGGGAGGCTATCTGCCGAAAGAGCGAAGAGAAATCGAAAAAGGCCTGAGAGAAGGCGACATTTTAGGAGTGGTCAGTACGAATGCCTTAGAGCTTGGTGTTGATATCGGCCAGCTGCAAGTGTGTGTAATGACGGGGTATCCCGGAAGTGTTGCAAGTGCTTGGCAGCAGGCCGGACGAGCCGGCAGAAGACACGGTGAATCTTTGATTATCATGGTAGCCAATTCAACACCGATTGACCAATATATTGTGCGGCATCCTGAATATTTCTTTAATCGTTCGCCGGAATCTGCAAGAATTAATCCGGAGAATTTAATAATTTTAGTAGACCACTTAAAGTGTGCGGCTTATGAGCTTCCTTTTAGAGCTGATGAAGAATTTGGAGCCATGGAAGTCAGTGATATTCTTGAGTATCTTCAGGAAGAGGCTGTTCTTCACCGCAACGGCGAACGGTACCATTGGGCAAGTGAGTCGTTCCCTGCTTCAAACATCAGTTTGCGTTCCGCCTCCCAGGAAAATGTCGTTATAGTTGATCAGTCGGATATTGCAAATGTAAGGATTATCGGTGAAATGGACCGTTTTAGTGCGATGACGCTTTTACATGATGAAGCGATTTATTTGCATGAAGGCGTTCAGTATCAAGTTGAGAGGCTCGATTGGGAACATAAAAAGGCGTATGTCAGAAAAGTCGATGTCGAATATTATACGGATGCAAACCTGGCAGTTCAGCTGAAGGTTTTAGAAATCGATAAAACGAAAGAAAAAAGCCGTACGTCATTGCACTATGGAGACGTCACTGTCAATGCCCTGCCGACCATTTTTAAAAAAATAAAAATGACCACTTTTGAAAATATTGGGTCTGGACCTATTCATTTGCCGGAAGAAGAACTGCATACAAGTGCAGCTTGGCTCGAAATCAAAACAGCGGATGAAGACATCGGGGAAAAGACACTGGAACAGTTGCTTCTTGGCATCTCGAATGTGCTGCAGCATATTGTCCCTGTGTATATCATGTGTGATCGAAATGATGTTCATGTTGTTTCTCAAATTAAAGCAGCCCATACCGGATTGCCAACCATATTTTTATATGATCATTATCCGGGCGGTATCGGTTTGGCGGAGGAAGTCTTTAAACGTTTTTCAGACATTAATGAAGCGGCGAAACAACTGATTACACATTGTCCTTGTTATGACGGCTGTCCGTCTTGTATAGGTACGGAAATAGAAGGGATAAAAGCAAAGGAAAGAATTTTGCAGCTGTTGGATCAAATGTCGTAAGGAGGGAGGCCGGATATGTCATTAAAAGGGAAACTCCAACGGATGAAAAAGCACATGGTGCTCGATGAAGGAGAACAAAAAATAGAAGCAGGCAAACAAGAAAACCACTTTGATGACATCCCGTTTTTAGAAGAGTGGGAGGCTTTTGGCATGAAGCCTTTCATCTTCGAAGATGAATACTGCCTCATCAGAGAAGTAGAATATCCGCTTTCTCACCGCCATGGGTTATACAGCTTTTCTGAGCTTGAGGAAGTGATCACACTGTGGAATCAAAGCGGCCTGTCGCATACGTTGTCAGCAAAAGGGTATAACAAAAACAACCTCTTTTTCTTTGATACAGAAACAACCGGTCTTGGGGGTGGAGCTGGGAATACCATTTTTTTGCTTGGGCATGCGAGAGTATATGAAGACCGAGTGACAGTCAAACAGCATCTTTTGCCCAAACCGGGGAACGAAGTCGCCTTGTACCAAAGCTTTTTAAGCGAGGTTGACATTACATCACTTGTGACCTACAACGGCAAAGCCTTTGATTGGCCGCAGGTGAAAACAAGGCACACCTTGATCCGTGACAGACTTCCGAAGCTTCCGGAGTTTGGCCACTTTGATCTTTTGCATGGAGCTAGACGCCTGTGGAAACACAAAATGGACCGCGTATCTCTTGGCACGGTTGAAAAAGAGGAGCTCGGCATCCGCAGACTAGAAGACACACCGGGCTACTTGGCGCCAATGCTTTACTTTCATTTTATCAAGGCGCAAGAGCCGGATCTTTTAAAAGGTGTCCTGCATCATAATGAAATGGATGTGTTATCACTCATTTCATTGTACATCCATATGTCTAAAAAAATCCTTTCAGAATCACATGCGCCAAAAGAACACAGTGAAGCCTATGCTATGGCGAAATGGTTTATGGCTCATAAAGAAACGGACCAAGCGATCAAGCAGTTGGAAAGGCTTATAGAAAAATCGTTTGAGAATCAGGACAGTGCACGGCTGGATTTATCGCTCCTGTACAAAAAACAAAACCGCTTGGAAGAAGCAGTGCCGCTTTGGGAAAAGCTGTCCCGCTCGCAAAACCAGAAGTGCAGATACGCTGCTGTAATAGAGCTCGCGAAATATTTTGAGCATAAGAAAAAAGAATTCGGAAAAGCATTGCAAATAGCAGAGCAATTGCTTAGCGATGCGGCATGCTTATCAGAGAAAGAAACTGAAAAACTGCATGTGAGAATTGCCCGGCTGAAGAGGAAATATTCCTCTTAAATATTCCCCGGGAAAGCGCAAAAGACGACTTGTTTCGCCATGAATTTTTTTTGCTGAATTCACATTGATTTTGTTGTAGAATAGCGGCGAATCCTGTAAAATGACGTTAGTTATTTTTAAAGGGAGAGTTGGTATGTATAAGGGTGTTTTTTACTTGTTCTTTGTTGTGGTATTTTTGATTGCTTTTGTGTTTTCAAACTTTAAAGACAGCTTAATTGCACACTTTTAAAATAGGTCTTTGCATCAGAACATGTACCCCTTATTTTTCATAGCTTAGTATTGTAATAAAGTTTATGGAAAGGGGATTTTATCATGCATCACTGCAGACCGCATATGATGGCGCCAATTGTCCATCCTACTCATTGCTGTGAACACCATACGTTTTCGAAGACTATCGTGCCGCACATTCACCCACAGCATACAACAAACGTAAACCACCAGCATTTTCAGCACGTTCACTACTTTCCACACACTTTCTCAAATGTTGACCCGGCTACGCATCAGCATTTTCAAGCAGGAAAACCTTGCTGCGACTACTAGTATGGAAAACGTGCAGCTTGATGGTGTAAACAATGCAGCACAACAAATGGGGCCCACGGGAGCCCCATTTTTTAAAGCAGGTGAAATGATGAAAGTACTGGCAATTACGGGCTATAAACCGTTTGAACTCGGGATATTTAAGCAGGATGACAAGGCGCTGTATTACATAAAAAAAGCCATTAAGAACCGGCTGATTGCTTTTTTGGATGAAGGATTAGAATGGATTTTAATTTCGGGCCAGCTTGGAGCGGAGCTGTGGGCGGCAGAAGCTGCATATGATTTGCAGGAGGAATACCCTGACTTAAAGGTAGCTGTCATCACACCATTTTACGAGCAGGAAAAGAACTGGAAAGAACCGAATAAGGAACAGTATGAAGCAGTTCTGGCTCAGGCAGACTATGAAGCAAGCCTGACTCACCGTCCTTATGAAAGCCCGCTTCAATTCAAACAAAAAAATCAGTTCTTCATTGATAAGTCCGACGGGCTTCTGCTTTTATATGACCCGGAAAAGGAAGGCTCCCCTAAGTATATGCTTGGGACAGCGGAAAAAAGGCGCGAAAAGGATGGCTATCCCATCTACTTTATTACAATGGATGACTTGAGAGTGACAGTAGAGGAAGACAGCTACTCATAGCAATAAGAGAAATTTGACAACCGTACAGATTTCTGAAAAAATATATGTGATGATTCACGATACGAGGTGAAAAAGATGCTTGCTGATAAAGTAAAGCTTTCTGCGAAAGAAATTTTGGAAAAAGAATTTAAAACAGGCGTTAGAGGCTACAAGCAAGAAGACGTTGACAAATTTTTAGATATGATTATTAAGGATTATGAAACCTTCCATCAAGAAATTGAAGAACTGCAGCAGGAAAATCTGCAGCTGAAAAAACAGCTTGAAGAAGCAAGCAAAAAACAGCCTGTGCAATCTAACACAACAAACTTTGATATTTTAAAACGGCTGTCTAACTTAGAAAAACACGTTTTTGGCAGCAAGCTTTATGATTGATCACGCTTGAAAAAAATGGCGCTTGTAAATTGTAATCAGTTGTTATATAATAATTCATGTTCTTAACGTTCGGGTAATCGCTGCAGATCTTGAATCTGTAGAGGAAAGTCCATGCTCGCACGGTGCTGAGATGCCCGTAGTGTTCGTGCCTAGCGAAGTCATAAGCTAGGGCAGTCTTTAGAGGCTGACGGCAGGAAAAAAGCCTACGTCTTCGGATATGGCTGAGTATCCTTGAAAGTGCCACAGTGACGAAGTCTCACTAGAAATGGTGAGAGTGGAACGCGGTAAACCCCTCGAGCGAGAAACCCAAATTTTGGTAGGGGAACCTTCTTAACGGAATTCAACGGAGAGAAGGACAGAATGCTTTCTGTAGATAGATGATTGCCGCCTGAGTACGAGGTGATGAGCCGTTTGCAGTACGACGGAACAAAACATGGCTTACAGAACGTTAGACCACTTACATTTAAAATGATGAAAACAAGCTCTCCCGTATAAGGAGAGCTTTTATCTTGAAAAGAGAAAAGTTTTAAAAGACAGGGTGATACGATGAAGAAGTATACACTAATTGCAACGGCGCCGATGGGCATTGAAGCTGTTGTCGCAAAGGAAGTACGAGATTTAGGATACGAATGCAAGGTTGATAACGGGAAAGTTATTTTTGAAGGTGATGCACTTGCCATCTGCCGTGCGAACCTTTGGCTTAGAACAGCCGACCGCATAAAGGTTCAGGTTGCTTCTTTTAAAGCGAAAACATTTGATGAACTGTTTGAAAAAACGAAAGCGATTAACTGGCGCTCATTTATACCTGAAAACGGGAAATTCCCTGTCATCGGAAAATCGGTAAAATCAACACTTGCAAGCGTTCCCGACTGTCAGCGGATCGTCAAAAAAGCAATTGTCGAAAAACTCAAGCTGCAGTCCGGCAAAGCCAATGATTGGATTGAAGAAACAGGTGCCGAGTATAAAGTCGAAATTTCTTTATTGAAAGATCAGGCTTTGATTACACTGGACTCATCAGGGACAGGCCTTCACAAACGAGGATACCGTGTCGATCAGGGCGGTGCGCCGATTAAAGAAACACTTGCTGCCGCTTTGGTGCAATTAACCAATTGGACGCCTGACCGCCCGTTTGTTGATCCTTTCTGCGGCTCCGGAACAATCGCGATAGAAGCGGCGCTAATCGGCCAAAACATCGCCCCGGGATTCAATCGCGATTTTGTTTCAGAGGATTGGGAATGGATCGGTAAAGATCTGTGGAACAAAGCGCGGCTTGAAGTCGAAGAAAAGGCAAATTATGATCAGCCGCTTACAATTTTCGCTAGCGACATATACCACCGCATGGTTCAAATCGCAAAAGAAAATGCAGAGGAAGCAGGATTGGGAGATCTAATCCAGTTCAAACAGATGCAGGTCAAAGACTTTACCACAAATCTGGAATTTGGCGTAATTGTCGGCAACCCGCCATATGGAGAGCGTCTCGGCGAGAAAAAAGCCGTTGAGCAGATGTACAAAGAAATGGGGAAGGCGTTCGAGCCGCTTGATACTTGGTCTGTGTATATGCTGACATCAAATGAAAACTTTGAGGAAGCATATGGCAGAAAAGCAACGAAGAAACGAAAGCTCTTTAACGGGTTTATTAAAACGGATTATTATCAATATTGGTCAAAAGTAAGGCCGCAGCGAAAGAAAACAGAAAACGCATAAAAAGAAGACGCTCTGCATGCGTCTTCTTTCATCTTTCAGCCCTATTCTATCGTTACCAACGGTGAGCTTTCGCGTTGCTTCTCAATATAATGTTGGTTTGGGACATTTCAGTGTGACCGTTTACTTGAGACTTAGAACGTTTAGGCCGCGTCCAATTGTGATGAAACAGTTCAGAATGCTGATCTAATCGGTTTCTATAACTCATGTCAACATCACTCCCTGATAGAATATTGTTGATAAGACGGATAATCCGGAGACGGAATATCAAGTGTAGTTTGTGCATGTTTCGGTGATAACATGCGGTAAAGCATGTATATAAAATGAAAAGTTCGCATACAATGATGATTATTTCCATCAGAGGTGATCTCATGCTGAACAGCGAACATTTTAATCTTATTCAAAGGGCGCTTGACGCAACAGCAAACGAGCTGAAGGAGCTCGGGACTGATTCGTCTCCGTCTGTGATTTCGCATGCGCAAACTGATTTAGAAAAAGCGGTAGAACATATTTATTCAACAGACCATCCTTTTTTATCGTCGCATGTGATCAATCGTAAGTAAACTGCAAAAAACTTGGCATTGCCAAGTTTTTTTATTGTATTCATCAGCGGAAAATGATATTATTGGTGGTCTGAATGTCGAATAGTTGGGGGTTGGAACTAGGTGACAACATCACGTTTGCCTTTTTCTTTAACGAAAACAAAGAATTTTTATGAAGAATTGAACAATTGGATTGGTGACGTGTTTTACGATATCCTTCCCGAAAAAGGGTTTGATCTTCGGGACGAGCAAGTATTTATGGCTTTTCAGCTGGAGCGGGCGTTTAAAGAGAAAAAAGTCATGTTCGCCGAAGCTGGAGTGGGAACGGGGAAAACGCTGGTTTATCTTCTTTTTGCAATCAGCTATGCAAGGTATGTCGGCAAACCCGCCATCATCGCTTGTGCAGATGAAACATTAATTGAACAGCTGGTGAAAAAAGAGGGCGATATTTCTAAGCTGGCTGAGCATCTTGATCTGAAAATTGATACAAGGCTGTCAAAATCACATGAGCAATATTTATGCTTGAAGAAGCTTGAAAAAACAATGCAGCGTTCTGATGATGATAAATGGCTGGATCTTTATGAGTCGTTACCGTCATTTGTCCACGAGTCACAGGCGATGCAGCGCTTTTATCCGTATGGCGACCGTAAGCAGTACGCAAATCTATCGAATGAAGAGTGGTCTGACGTAAGCTACGACTCGTTTCAGGACTGTCTGACTTGTGATATGAGACACAGATGCGGTCTGACACTTTCCAGAGATTACTACCGCAAGTCAACGGACTTAATCATTTGTTCCCATGATTTTTATATGGAGCATGTGTGGACGGAAGAATCACGCAAACGAGAGGGCCAGCTGCCGCTCTTGCCTGATCATAGTGCAGTTGTATTTGATGAGGGGCACTTGTTAGAGTTTGCTGCGCAAAAAGCGCTAACCTATAGAGTGAAGCAGTCTACTCTTGAATTGTTTTTAGAACGATTGCTGCAAAATGACATCAGAGAAGAGTTTGCAGAATTGATTGAAGATGCGCTTCTCGCAAACGACGAATTTTTCTATGTTCTTTCTGAAGAATCAAAGGAAGTAGCCGGTTCACACCGTTTAGAAATAAAAAATGACCAGCGTGTCAAAAAGGCGGCGGACGAGCTTTGCAGTTTACTTGATAAAATCGGTGAGGCACTTGTATTTGAGTCTGAAATGTATACGATTGATCAATACGAGCTGTCAGTAGTGGAAGAATATGTTGAACAAATGGCGTATTCATTATCTCTATATCAAAAGGATGCGATCAGCTGGCTGGAGAAAAAGGAAGCAGAATCAACTTTTGTCGTGATGCCGAGAACGGTAGCAGAAGTACTTGGCGAAAAAGTGTTTTCTAAGAAAATTCCTTATATCTTTTCTTCTGCTACGCTGTCAGAAGGCGGTTCGTTTGATTATATTGCCGACAGTCTTGGGATTCATGATTATTTGTCATTAACTGTTGATTCCCCTTATGATTATGACGAGCAAATGAGTATTAATCTATACGCAAAAACAGATATGGCCGCTGAACAAAAAACGGCTGAAACGATTGAAACAATCAAACGTTACAAAGGAAGAACGCTGGTGCTTTTCCCTTCTTTTGAAGAATTAAACGAGTTTAAAGAGCTGTCGGCGGCATGGGAGCTGCCGTATCCAATTTTCTTCGAAGGTGATGAGGAAATCAGCAGCTTAGTAGAGAAATTCCAAGAGGAAGAGGAAACAGTACTTTGTTCAGTTCACTTATGGGAAGGACTCGACATTCCCGGTGACGCATTGAAGAATGTTACCATTTGGTCATTGCCGTTCCCGCCACACGATCCTGTATTTACAGCGAAGCGCAACGGAGCGAAAAAAGATCCGTTCGAAGAAGTTGATCTGCCATATATGTTGTTACGTGTACGGCAGGGCATCGGGCGCCTGATTCGCTCGAATCAAGACAGCGGCTCGATTCACATTTACGCTGGCGGAGAAAATGAACGCATCATTGATGAGGTCAAAAAGGTCTTGCCTGTTGAACCGCACATGATGTAATGGAAAAAAGCTGACGGTCGTTCGTCAGCTTTTTTTATTTGTCAGCGGGATAGCCAGCCGCCATCAACTGCTAAAATATGTCCATTTACATAATCTGAAGCACGTGATGCCAAAAAGACTGCAGTCCCCCCGATATCATCCGCTTGGCCCCAGCGGCCGGCAGGAATTCTCTTTAAAATGTCCTCATTTCGCTTTTCGTCATCCCGAATAGGCTTTGTATTCGCAGTAGAAATATAGCCTGGGGCGATTGCGTTGACCTGAATACCGGACGCTGCCCACTCATTTGCAAATGATTTTGTCAAACCGGCAACAGCGTGTTTGCTCGCGGTGTAAGCCGGAACGAGGATGCCGCCTTGAAAAGACAGGAGAGAGGCAATATTAATAATCTTTCCATGACCTCTTTTCAGCATGTGCCTGCCAGCAAGCTGTGTCAGAATAAACAGGCTGTGTAGATTGACATTCAGTACGTGCTGCCAGTTCTCTTCTGAAAAATCTTCCGCTTTTTCCCGATGAATAATGCCGGCATTATTGACAAGGATGTCGATCTGCCTGTTTTCAAACAGGTCAGCTGCAGAATCCTTTATCGCTTCCGGCTTGCTCATGTCCAATGTAAAAGATGTAAATATCCGGCCTTCCTGTTCCACAAGCTGCTGTGTTTCAGACAGGCTGCTTGTATGTGATGTGCCGATAATATCAGCGCCAGCCCCGGCTAGGGCTTTGGCAATACCTTGACCGATCCCTGTTCCCGGGCCTGTCACCAGCGCTGTTTTTCCTTCTAATGAAAAGGCGTCATGTAGATAACCCATCTTATTTCAGCCCATCCATCGGAACGAGATCCATGTCCGTAAATGTGTAATTTTCTCCAGCCATCGCCCACACAAAGCTATAGTTTGATGTTCCTGCGCCAGAATGAATAGACCAGGCGGGAGAAAGGACAGCCTGCTCATTTCCAACAACAAGATGGCGTGTTTCGTCCGGCTGGCCCATGAAATGAAATACCTTTGAGTCCTTTTCAAGATCCAGATAAAGATAAGCCTCCATCCGACGGTCATGAACGTGTGCTGGCATGGTATTCCAGTTGTTGTTTTGATCTAATATCGTTATTCCCATCATCAGCTGACAGCTTTTAATGCCATCCTGATGAATGACTTTGTACAGACTTCTGACATTAGACGCTGCATCATCACCAAGGCGGTCCGGTGTCAGTTCAGCTAGGGCGGCTTTTTGTGTCGGATAGCTTTTGTGGGCGCAAGCGGAGACGAAGTAAAACTTCGCTTTTTCACCGTTCAGGCTTGAAAATGATACATCCTGATTACCCATTCCGATATAGAGAAAATCCTTTGTTTGAAGCACATATTCATCATCGCCGACTCTAACGGCACCAGGCTGGCCGACATTAATAATCCCGATTTCACGCCGTTCCAAAAAGAAGTCTGTTTTTAGAAAATCACCTGCATCAAGCTTCAGTTCACTTTGCCCTGGAGCCGCTCCGCCGATGACAACCCGGTCTTCATGTGAGTAATACATCGTAAGTTTGTTTTCTGTAAATAAAGGATCCATTAAGAAATGACTGCGAAGCTCCTCTGTTGTAAAGCGTTTTACTTGTTCAGGATGTACAGAATAACGATTTTCCATTATATTTCCCCCTTGGTTAGGATTTCAGCAACACTTGAATGAAAATATTTTGGTAACGGTTTCAAAGAAAATTTTAGGATAAATAGTGAAAAGAGTCAACGGAAAAATAATGAATTGACACATTATTAAAAAAACTCTTTCCAAATTCTAAAATTATGGTATCCTTTTGTTGTAACGGTTTTGAAATCGGTTTCAAATATATGAGATACAGGAGCACTTGAATGAAAAAGAAAACAACAGGCCATACAACCATCAAAGATGTAGCTGAATGTGCAGGAGTTTCGAAATCGACAGTTTCCCGCTATATTAACGGAAAAATTGACGCGATTTCTCCTGAAAAAGTGAAAAACATTAAAAAGGCAATCGCAGAATTGAATTATCGGCCGAGTAAAATGGCACAAGGTTTGAAAATAAAAAAAAGCAAGTTAATCGGATTTGTTGTAGCTGACATTACAAATCCTTTTTCGGTCGCTGCTTTCAGGGGAGTCGAAGAGGTTTGTGATCAATATGGATACAGCATTATGGTGTGCAACACAGATAACAGTCCTGAAAAAGAGCGGGAAATGCTCTTAAAGCTAGAAGCCCATTCGGTTGAGGGCTTGATTTTAAACGCAACAGGGGAAAACAAGGATGTACTGCGCGCTTTTGCTGAACAGCAAATTCCAACAATCTTAATTGACCGGAAACTGCCGGATCTGAAACTGGATACCGTAACGACTGACAACAGATGGATCACAAAAGAGATTCTTCAGAAGGTGTACAGCAAAGGATATACTGATGTCGCGCTGTTTACCGAACCGATTTCCTCTATCAGCCCTCGTGCAGAAAGAGCAGCTGTGTATCAGGAAATGGCTTCGGTTCATAATGTGAACGGGCTTGTCAGATTGCATGAAATTGACGTAAAGGACAAGGAGCAGCTTAAGGCGGCGCTCCGTTCTTTTCGCAAGGAAATGCCGGAGCAAAAAAAAGCGATTCTGGCTTTGAATGGCTTGATTATGCTGAAAATCATCAGCTGTATGGAAGAGCTTGGCCTGCGCATCCCTCAAGATATAGGGATTGCAGGATTCGATGATACGGAATGGTATAAACTGATCGGTCCAGGCATTACAACGATCGCCCAGCCGTCACATGATATGGGCAGGACGGCGATGGAACGTGTATTAAAAAGGATTGAAGGTGACAAAGGAGCGCCTCAAACCATTGAATTAGAGGCAAAAGTCATCATGAGAAAGTCACTTTAATCCTAGGTGCCCTCAACTAAGAGGAGGTTGGGAAGAGATGAAGCTTGATGCGGTGACATTCGGGGAATCAATGGCCATGTTTTACGCAAATGAGTATGGAGGCCTTCATGAAGTATCCACTTTTTCTAAAGGGCTTGCCGGAGCAGAAAGCAATGTCGCCTGCGGTCTTGCCAGACTCGGATTCCGAATGGGATGGATGAGCAAGGTCGGCAATGATCAGCTCGGAACGTTTATTTTACAAGAGCTTAAAAAAGAGGGAGTAGATGTGTCCCGCGTGATCCGCTCGCAGGACGAAAATCCCACCGGGCTGTTGCTGAAGTCAAAAGTGAAAGAAGGCGACCCGCAAGTTACCTACTATAGGAAAAACTCAGCTGCAAGCACATTAACTTCAGCTGAATATCCGAGAGATTATTTTCAATGCGCAGGCCATTTGCATGTGACAGGCATTCCGCCTGCTTTATCAGCCGAGATGAAAGACTTCACGTATCATGTCATGAACGACATGAGAAACGCAGGGAAGACCATTTCATTCGACCCTAATGTAAGACCTTCGCTTTGGCCTGATCAAGCAACAATGGTACACACAATCAATGATCTGGCTGGGCTTGCAGACTGGTTTTTCCCGGGTATCGCAGAGGGAGAGCTATTGACCGGAGAAAAAACACCTGAAGGCATTGCCGACTATTATTTGAAAAAAGGTGCCAGCTTTGTTGCTATTAAACTTGGAAAAGAAGGCGCTTACTTTAAAACGGGGACAAGTGAAGGATTTCTAGAAGGCTGCCGGGTCGACCGGGTGGTTGATACGGTCGGCGCCGGAGACGGATTTGCAGTCGGTGTAATCAGCGGTATCCTAGACGGTTTGTCGTACAAGGATGCGGTGCAAAGGGGAAATGCGATTGGCGCTTTGCAAGTGCAGGCACCGGGGGATATGGACGGTTTGCCGACCAGGGAGAAATTAGCTTCTTTTTTATCTGCTCAAAGAACGGTTCACCAAAAGAAAGGGGATTATTAATATGGAGTCCAAAGTCGTTGAAAACCGTCTGAAAGAAGCAAAGCTGATTGCAGTCATTCGTTCAAAGGATAAGCAGGAGGCCTGTCAGCAGATTGAGAGTTTATTAGATAAAGGGATTCGTGCAGTTGAAGTGACGTATACGACCCCCGGGGCATCAGATATTATCGAATCCTTCCGTAATAGGGAAGATATTTTAATTGGCGCGGGCACGGTCATCACCGCGCAGCAAGCTGGGGAAGCTGCTGAGGCTGGCGCGCAGTTTATTGTCAGTCCGGGTTTTTCAGCTGATCTTGCTGAACATCTATCTTTTGTAAAGACACATTATATCCCCGGCGTCTTGACTCCGAGCGAAATTATGGAAGCGCTGACATTCGGTTTTACGACATTAAAGCTGTTCCCAAGCGGTGTGTTTGGCATCCCGTTTATGAAAAATTTAGCGGGTCCTTTCCCGCAGGTGACCTTTATTCCGACAGGCGGGATACATCCGTCTGAAGTGCCGAATTGGCTTAGAGCCGGAGCTGGCGCCGTCGGAGTCGGCAGCCAGCTGGGCAGCTGTTCAAAAGAGGATTTGCAGGCTGTTTTCCAAGTGTAAGTGAAATTGTTTTTTCATAACCGGAGGATGGGAGAATCCACAATATGAAAATCAAGGCGACAATTGAACGGGTACCTGGCGGCATGATGATTATTCCGCTATTTCTTGGAGCGGCGCTCAACACGTTTGCGCCTGGAACAGCGGAGTTCTTTGGAGGGTTTACGGGTGCTTTGATTACCGGAACGCTGCCGATACTGGGTGTTTTTATCTTTTGCGTAGGAGCAACGATTGATTTTCGTTCTTCAGGCTATATCGCAAGAAAAGGAATCACGTTATTATTGGGAAAGGTCGGATTTGCAGCGCTGCTTGGCGTGATCGCAGCGCAATTTATACCTGACGAAGGCATACAATCCGGCTTTTTTGCAGGCCTTTCTGTTTTAGCAATTGTCGCGGTAATGAATGAAACGAACGGCGGACTGTATTTAGCGCTCATGAACCATATGGGAAGAAAAGAGGATGCAGGCGCTTTCGCCTTTATCAGTACAGAATCTGGTCCTTTTATGACCATGGTGACGTTTGGTGTGACGGGACTTGCCGCATTCCCATGGGAAACGCTGGCAGCGACAGTCATCCCGTTTTTACTTGGATGTATACTTGGAAATCTGGATCACGATCTCAGAGACTTATTCAGCAAAGTTGTGCCGGCGATCATTCCATTTTTCGCCTTTTCGCTTGGCAATACCTTGAATTTTGGAATGCTGATCCAATCAGGGCTGCTCGGCATTTTTATCGGAGTTTCTGTCGTCATTTTATCGGGCAGTTCCTTGTTTTTACTTGATCGTTTTGTCGCGCGGGGAGACGGTGTTGCGGGAGTGGCCGCTTCTTCTACGGCAGGGGCGGCTGTAGCCGTGCCATATGCATTAGCGGAAGCGAATGCCTCATTTGCGCCAGTTGCTGAGTCGGCAACTGCAATTATCGCGACAAGCGTTATTGTCACCTCGCTCTTAACCCCGCTGGCAACAGTGTGGGTAGATAAAAAAATCAAGCAGAAAAAGCGGAGAACACCTCCGCCAAAAAATCAAATGACGATCAACTGAATAAAAAGGCTGCCATAAAAACATCCCGGCAGCCTTTTATACAAACAATTTGACTTTCATACCCCCTTCCATTAGCCTGTAATGGAACGGCTAGAATAGGGAGGGAATGGATATGGAGATACATACATATGAAAAAGAATTTTTTGATCTTTTAAAAAGAATCTCACATTACAGCGAAGCAGTTGCGTTAATGCACTGGGACTCCAGAACAGGCGCGCCGAAAAACGGCTCAGAGGATCGTGCCGAAAGTATCGGCCAGCTTTCAACAGATATATTCAATATCCAAACATCAGATCGAATGAAGGAGCTTATCGATGTCCTGTATGAACGATTTGATGACTTGTCGGAAGATACGAAAAAAGCAGTGGAACTGGCGAAAAAAGAGTATGAAGAGAATAAGAAAATCCCTGAGGCTGAATACAAAGAATACGTGATTCTGTGTTCAAAGGCAGAAACAGCGTGGGAGGAAGCGAAAGGAAAATCTGATTTCAGCTTGTTTTCTCCTTATTTAGAACAGCTGATTGAATTCAATAAACGTTTTATTACGTATTGGGGATATCAAGAGCATCCTTATGATGCATTGCTTGATTTGTTTGAGCCCGGCGTCACGGTAAAGGTGCTTGATCAGCTGTTTGCTGAGCTGAAGGAAGCGATTATCCCTCTTGTTAAACAGGTGACAGCTTCCGGAAATAAACCAGATACAAGCTTTCTTACAAAAGCGTTCCCGAAAGAAAAGCAAAAAGAGCTCAGTCTGTATTTTTTACAGGAGCTTGGCTACGATTTTGATGGCGGAAGACTTGATGAAACCGTTCATCCGTTTGCAACTACGCTGAATCGGGGAGACGTTCGGGTCACGACGAGATATGATGAAAAAGATTTCCGGACGGCGATCTTTGGCACCATTCATGAGTGCGGGCACGCGATTTACGAGCAAAATATTGATGAAGCACTCAGTGGCACGAATTTGTCAGACGGCGCATCAATGGGAATTCATGAATCGCAATCATTATTTTACGAGAATTTTATCGGCCGCAACAAGCATTTTTGGACACCGTACTATCAGAAGATTCAAGAAGCATCACCTGAACAGTTCAAGGACATCTCCCTGGATGATTTTGTCCGGGCAATCAATGAATCAAAACCTTCATTTATTAGGGTCGAAGCGGATGAATTGACGTATCCTCTTCATATCATCATCCGTTATGAAATTGAAAAAGCGATTTTCAGCAATGAAGTGTCTGTGGAAGATCTGCCGTCGCTTTGGAATCAAAAATACCAAGATTATTTAGGGATTACACCGCAGACTGACGCAGATGGGATTTTACAGGACGTCCATTGGGCAGGTGGAGATTTCGGCTACTTCCCATCCTATGCGCTCGGCTACATGTATGCGGCTCAGCTGAAACAAAAAATGCTTG
This sequence comes from Bacillus sp. SJZ110, assembly GCF_006715455.1. Lineage (NCBI taxonomy): Bacteria > Bacillati > Bacillota > Bacilli > Caryophanales > Bacillaceae > Bacillus > Bacillus sp. SJZ110. The sequence goes on from NZ_VFNF01000007.1 coordinate 37,741, forward strand.
AGGATCTCCCTGAATTTGACGCTCTCTTGGAAAGAGGAGAGTTCCATCCGATAAAGCAATGGCTGACGGAAAAGGTGCACATTCACGGAAAACGGAAAAAGCCGTTAGACATTATTAAAGATGCAACAGGAGAAGAGCTGAATGTTCGCTATTTAATTGATTATTTATCAAACAAATATTCAAATCTCTATCTGTCATAATCAAAAGCCTGGCGGCGCGGTCGTCAGGCTCTTTTATATCGTATACCCTTGAAATACGAATGATATCTAAAAAAACAAAAATAAAGTTCGGGAATTTTTATTTTCAGCCTATGCAAGAGATTAGAATCTTGATATAATTTATTACAATATAATAGGAACACTCATATAATCGCGTGGATATGGCACGCAAGTTTCTACCGGGCACCGTAAATGTCCGACTATGGGTGAGCAATGGAACCGCACGTGTACGGTTTTTTGTGATATCAGCATTGCTTGCTCTTTATTTGAGCGGGCAATGCTTTTTTTATTCTCATAACGGAGGTAAGACAGGATGGAAGCACTGAAACGGAAAATAGAGGAAGAAGGCGTCGTATTATCTGATCAGGTATTGAAAGTGGATTCTTTTTTGAATCACCAAATTGATCCGCTGCTTATGCAGAGAGTTGGTGACGAATTTGCGTCCAGATTTGCAAAAGACGGTATTACCAAAATTGTGACAATCGAATCATCAGGTATTGCTCCCGCTGTAATGACGGGCTTGAAGCTGGGTGTGCCAGTTGTCTTCGCGAGAAAGCATAAATCGTTAACACTCACCGACAACTTGCTGACAGCGTCTGTTTATTCCTTTACGAAGCAAACAGAAAGCCAAATCGCAGTGTCTGGGACCCACCTGTCGGAACAGGATCATGTGCTGATTATCGATGATTTTTTGGCAAATGGACAGGCAGCGCACGGGCTTGTGTCGATTGTGAAGCAAGCGGGAGCTTCTATTGCGGGAATTGGCATTGTTATTGAAAAGTCATTTCAGCCGGGAAGAGAAGAACTTGTAAAACTGGGCTACCGAGTGGAATCTTTGGCAAGAATTCAGTCTTTAGAAGAAGGAAAAGTGTCCTTCGTACAGGAGGTTCATTCATGAGAAATGGATTCGGCAAAACGCTGTCTTTAGGGATTCAGCATGTTCTCGCCATGTATGCCGGCGCCATTGTCGTTCCTCTGATTGTCGGAAAAGCAATGGGACTGACCGTCGAGCAGCTGACTTACTTAGTATCAATTGATATTTTTATGTGCGGTGTGGCTACACTTCTGCAAGTGTGGAGCAACCGATTTTTTGGGATCGGGCTTCCGGTAGTGCTTGGATGTACCTTTACAGCTGTATCGCCAATGATTGCGATTGGATCTGAATATGGGGTTTCAACAGTTTACGGCAGCATTATCGCTTCAGGCATTCTTGTCATTCTTATTTCATTTTTCTTTGGAAAGCTCGTATCGTTTTTTCCGCCGGTCGTGACAGGCTCTGTTGTTACGATTATCGGTATTACACTGATGCCGGTTGCCATGAATAACATGGCCGGCGGAGAAGGAAGTGCAGATTTCGGAGATCTCTCCAACCTTGTTCTTGCTTTTACCGTGTTGAGTATCATTGTGCTTCTGTACCGTTTTACAAAAGGCTTTATCAAGTCCGTCTCGATTTTGATCGGTATTTTGATTGGCACCTTCATCGCTTATTTTATGGGGAAAGTTCAATTTGATAATGTTTCGGACGCGGCAGTTGTTCAAATGATTCAGCCATTTTACTTCGGCGCGCCGTCTTTTCATGCAGCGCCTATCATTACGATGTCCATCGTTGCAATTGTCAGCCTTGTGGAGTCAACTGGTGTTTACTTTGCTTTAGGTGACCTGACAAACCGCCGTTTGACAGAGAAAGATTTGTCTAAAGGCTATCGAGCTGAAGGACTAGCTGTGCTTCTGGGCGGTATTTTTAACGCTTTTCCTTACACGGCATTCTCTCAAAATGTCGGGCTTGTTCAGCTCACAGGGATCAAAAAAAATGCCGTCATTGTGGTCACAGGTGTGATCCTAATGGCATTTGGGCTGTTTCCAAAGATCGCTGCTTTCACGACCATTATTCCATCCGCTGTTTTGGGCGGTGCAATGGTGGCGATGTTTGGAATGGTGATTGCTTACGGAATTAAAATGCTCAGCCGCATTGATTTTGCGAAACAGGAAAATCTGCTGATTGTTGCTTGCTCAGTGGGATTGGGGCTCGGTGTGACCGTTGTGCCGGATATTTTCAAACAGCTTCCGAGTGCCTTAACGCTGCTTACAACGAATGGCATTGTGGCGGGCAGCTTTACTGCAGTCGTCTTAAATATTGTATATAACGTTTTTTCTAAAGCTAAAAAAACAGAACAAGAAGCTGACCTCGCTGAACAAAAAACAGCAGTCTAACTCCGCCGCGGCGGAGTTTTTTTGCATATAAAAAAGATTGTTGCGGCACAATGTATGCAAAGAGGTGATCGCATGGCGTTTATTTTATCCATTGGAACAAGTCTTCCTGCGTATAATGTAAACCAAGAGAAAGCGGCCGAGTTCGCCCGCTATATGTTTCAGCATTCTTTTAAGGATATTGACCGGCTGTTATCCTCCTTTAAAAACGGGCAAATCCATTCGAGACAGTTTGTTAAGCCGATTGAATGGTATAAAGAGGGGCACAGCTTTGAAGAAAAAAATCAAATATACATAGAAGAAACACTTAAACACAGCAGAGCGGCTGTTCGTGAGTGCCTCTCTCATCCGGAATTTTTTCAAGAAGCCATTCCTTATGAGAAAGTGGAAGCTGTTTTTTTCGTCTCCAGTACAGGTCTTTCCACACCGAGTATCGAGGCGCGGCTTATGAATGAACTTCCGTTTTCTCCATATACGAAGCGGATCCCGATTTGGGGGCTTGGCTGTGCAGGAGGAGCCAGCGGACTTGCGCGTGCAGCCGAATACTGCAAAGCGTATCCTGAGGCTTTTGTGCTTGTCATTGCTGCCGAGCTGTGCAGCCTGACATTCCAGCCGGAAGATAAAACGAAAAGCAATCTGATCGGCACCTCGCTTTTTGGTGACGGCATTGCCGCAGCTTTATTATGCGGAGAGAAGGCGGACCGCAGGATGTCAAAGCTGAAGCTTGCGCCGAAGATAATGGACGCCCAATCTGTTTTGATGAAACAATCAGAAGATGTCATGGGCTGGGACTTTACCGATCAAGGATTCAAAGTCATTTTCTCACGAGACATTCCAACCTTGGTGGAAAAATGGCTCAAAACAAATGTACAGATTTTTTTGGACAAACATAAGCTGTCATTCCATGATATCAGTGTTTTTTTGGCGCATCCAGGCGGAAAAAAAGTGATCGATGCATACATCAAAAGTCTCGGGCTGTCGTCAGAAAAGCTTTCATCTGCGCAAAGCATTTTGCAAAAGCACGGAAATATGTCTTCAGCCACAATCTTGTATGTGATCAAAGACCATCTGCAGAACGGACATAAAAAGGAAGCTGAACGAGGACTGATTGGCGCATTAGGGCCGGGTTTCTCATCAGAATTGCTGTTATTCAGCTGGGAAAAGGGGGCCTGACTCATGTTTTGGTTGTTGATCGCCATTCTCATTGTTCAAAGAGCAGCAGAAATGGCAGTGGCCAGGCAAAACGAACAAAAAGTAAAGAAGCAAGGAGCAATTGAATTTGGCGAGAGCCACTATCCGTATATCATTACGATGCATATCCTTTTTTTCCTGTCCTTAATTGCCGAGGTGCTGCTGATGAATAAACAGCCGTCCAGCTGGTGGCTCGGTATCGCTGCAGTTATTTTAAGCGCACAGATCGTACGGTATTGGGCGCTTTGTTCCTTAGGGGCATATTGGAATACGAAAATCCTTGTTGTTCCAGGTGTAGAGCTTGTAAAAAAAGGTCCATATAAATGGATGAAACATCCAAACTATGCCGTTGTTATACTCGAAATTTTGTTGATTCCGCTGCTTTATCAAGCATACGTCACCATGTGTCTGTTTTCCATTTTCAATGCAGTGTTGTTAAGCGTCAGAATTCGCGCAGAAGACAAAGCATTACAGGAATACAGCGTAAAATAGCGATTGAAAATCATTCTCAACCATGTTAAAATGGATTTGAAAAAGATTCTCAATCAGGATGGTGAAGCAAATGACAATGCTGTTTTTGCTTGGAGCGGTTTGTACATATAGTGTATTAATTGGTTTTGTATTAAAAGGAATCTCTAATAAATCTGTTTGATGAATCTGGAACTTGTAAAAGTTGCAGATTTTCTTTTATAGAAGCTGCCGTAATGGCGGCTTTTTTCTATTCTCCTAAAGAAATTTGGTTTATTCTTGTGTAAAATGAAAAGGGAATGAATTCAGATCTTTCGAAAAAGGTTCACAATTGAAACGGCACAAAGGGGTTCAGACTTATGACAGATCAAAACAGAAAAGAGCTTTTGCATAAAACCGGGGAACTTTATAAGCAATTTATTGAGAATCAAGATGAACAAAGGGCTGCTAAACTGGCTGCGGTCATGAAAAAAGCGGCTGATGAAGAGGTTTATATCGCGTTTACCGGGCATTATTCAGCGGGGAAATCGTCACTGCTGAACTGCCTGTTAATGGAGAATATTTTGCCGACAAGCCCGATTCCGACAAGCGCTAACCTTGTTGTGATCAGAAACGGGGAAAAGCGAGTTCGGCTTCATACAACAGACGGAGCGTGTGCTGAGCTGGAAGGGGCTTACCAGAAAGACAAGGTGCAGCAATATTGTAAAGACGGGGAACAGATTGAAAGCGTCGAAATTTTTGACAGATATACTGAGATCGATTCCGGGGTTGCGTATATTGATACTCCAGGGATAGATTCAACAGATGATGCGCATTTTCTATCGGCTGCTTCTATTCTTCACCAAGCGGATGCGCTGTTTTACGTCGTTCACTATAATCACGTGCACTCTGAGGAAAATGTAAAGTTTCTCAGATCAATAAAAGAAAGCATTCCGAATGTGTATTTTATCGTCAATCAAATTGACCGCCATGATGAGACGGAGACGAAATTTGGAGACTATAAAGCGCAGGTAGAGGAGATGCTTTGCAATGAAGGGATTTCAAAGGAAGCGCTCTATTTTACGTCAGTAACAGAACCGGACCACCCGTTCAATCAGATGGGGGCCCTGAGAGAAGAGTTAAGAAGAATAGAACAGCAATCAAAAAGCAATATGCAGGCTTTAACCGAACAAAAAGTCCGTAATCTGCTAAAGGAACATACGGAAATGCTGAAGAAAGACGACACAGGCGCTCCGAGTTTCGCTGAACAGCTTAATATCCAAACTGGACTGGTCCAATCGCTGCGTGATCAATTGGATGAGGCCGAAAAACAAACGACTGAGGCAGAGAAGAGGATGCAGGAAGAAATCAATCGTATTTTAAAAAACGCCAACCTGACGCCTTTTGAAATGCGTGAATTGGCGGCTGCATTTTTAGAATCACAAGAGCCTTCCTTTAAAACCGGCTTTTTCTTTTCTAAAGCGAAAACTGCACAGGAAAGAGATAAAAGGCGGAATGCTTTTTTCTCTGATGTGGCAAAACGAACAGAGGCCGAAGCGGATTGGCATATGATAGACACGCTTCATAAACTCGCCAAGGCATTTGATGTCTATACCGCTGAAAGTGAAAAGCTGATTCAGGCCTATCGCACACCGCTTGATATAAGCATCATTGAACGCGCGGTCAAGCATGGTGCAGCCTTTTCTTCTGAATATGTATTGCAATATACAAAAGATTTGGCAGAGCTCATCCGGAAAGAGGCGAAAAGAGAAGCCGCAGACATCATAAAGGTGCTCTCCGCTATGGTGAAAGAGCGTGTTTCCAAAGACGTGCAAACGATTAACGACCGGCTCGTCCAAGAATCAGAAAAACTTGTCTTTCTTCAAGAACAGGCGCGTTTAGAGAATAATGCCCGAGAGAAAACCGATCGCCTGTGGGCCATTTGGGAAGAAGAGTCCGCATGCCCAATGCATATAGACACAGAATGGTTTAAATCGAAGAAAACAAGAGTGGCGGCTCCAGAGCAGAAACAAGGCCGAAGCCAGCTGACGGCGCAGCCGATGCCGAAATCAGAAATCAAAATGGAACAAGAAATGCCGCTTCAAGACCAAATCAAACGCTTTTACACTTTGTCTGACCTTTTAGGCGAATGCAGCATGTTGTTAAAGCAAACTTCAGCGTTTCGTGAAAGGGTGAAAAGGCTTGAGGAACGGAAATTTACACTCGCTCTTTTTGGAGGCTTCAGCTCGGGGAAATCATCATTTGCCAATGCGCTTGTCGGCGAAAGAGTGCTGCCATCCTCACCAACGCCAACCACAGCGACAATTAACAAGATCACAATGCCAATCAATGGCAACTTAAACAAAACAGCGGATGTAGTGTTTAAGACAGAGGATGACATAACGGCTGAAATTTTGCAGCTCACCGGAATACCAAAGGAACCGGCAGGCCGTTCCTTCACAGAGAAGTGGGAAAAGGCAGTCAAAAAAAACAGGCTGCAGGAAGAACACGTGAAATTGATCAGCAATTTCCTGCTTGCATATGAGAAGTATCAGCAGTATATACAGGAACAGAAGAAATTAACGATTCCGCTATCTGAATTAAAGCCGTACGTAGCAGAGGAAACAACGGCCTGTGCTGTGAAAGAGGTAACGGTCTACTATACATGCCCGCTCACTGAAAAAGGGATTACGATCGTTGATACACCCGGCGCGAGCAGCATGAATAAACGGCATACAGAACTGGCATTCCAATATATCAAAGATGCTGATGCATTTTTTTATATGACTTATTATCAGCACTCTTTTTCAAAAGGAGACCGTTCATTTTTGCGAAAGCTTGGACTTGTGAAAGAATCGCTCAGCATGGATAAAATGTTTTTTATTATTAATGCTGCAGACCTTGCAAAAGATAAAACAGAACTCGAAACAGTGACCGATTATGTCAGCGCAGAGCTTGTAAAAGAAGGGGTTTATGAACCGCAGATCTTTACTGTATCAAGTAAGGAGGAACTGGTGGGAAAACCGGAGTCATTTTACAATCAGTTCTCAAAAGTAAGAAAACACTTAGACCGGTTTATCGAAGTGGATGTAAAAAAAGCGTCAGCAGCGCAGCTCAGTTCGGAGGCAGACAAACTATGCGAAACCGTTTTTCAGCTTCACCAATCCCAGCATCAGTCCCGAGAAGAGAAGGAAGCGCAGAAACAGCGCCTTATGCTGTCATTTGAGCGGACAGCGGCCGATATCGAGAAACGGCGGAACTCAGAAACCATCATTGAAAAAGTAAAAAAAGATACAAGAGAGCAGCTATATCACATTACACAGCGATTATCATATTTTGCAAATGATTTATTAAAATCGGCATTTCATCCCGGGCTGCAAAACGGGGATTGGAAAAAGAACGTCAGTAAGGCGATGACAACAGCCTTACATGAATATCAATTTGAATATATTCAGGAAATCAAAACGCTTGATGTTCGCATGAGCGGTTTCATCGAACGGCATATCAATGAAGAATGGCTGGATCATTTTCAAAAAACATTAAACGAGGACGGTTATTTTTCCGTTTATGCGGGTGATCAGCATTCGAACGGCATACAGTTGAAGGAAGTTGAACCGGAAATAGAAGAACGTGCTTTTGAGCAGGAACTAAAAGAGGTCAAATCACCGAAGCAGTTTTTTGAGCAGAAAGGAAAATCGGCCTTTATCGAAGCTGTACGGATGAAACTTACGAAAATCACAGAGGCATGGATAAAAAATGAAGAAGAAAGCCTGATTTCTCATTACACAGCTCACCTCAGACGCTTACAGGAAGATATGGGCGAAAAAGCAATCGCGCAAATAACGGATCAAAAAGAGACATATTTAAGAGGATATGCGGAAGGGGAACATGCGAAAGAGATTGAAATAGCGTACCAGGCGTGCATCTCCTGGAAAAATTCAGACAATACAATAAAAATGTAAAATTCAGTTGGCTTGTATTTCAAGTCATGGTAGACTAAATAGAAAAAAGCGAGATGAACGATTAATGTCAGAGGTACATAAAGCAATTTCAGCACATTCATCAAAACAGCACGAGCATATCAAAGCATTTATGCGTCTTGAAAATATGCGTGAATTGGCGATTGAAGAAGCTGTTGCGAAATGCAAAAACGATGAGCCTTATACTACAGAAGCAATTAATGAAATTACCGAGCAAATGAATCAGCTCGCTAAAAAAGGCATCGTCCCGACAAGACGGCTTGTATCAAAAGAAATGGTCAGAGAATACGTAAGCCGCATGTAAGCTGGATGATCCTGTCGCGAGTGAACCTCCTGCCGGAAGCATATACTATAATGCATCCGACGTAAGGGGGGATTCATGTTGGGCAGAACAAAGCTCGGAAACAGAAATGCACAGGCGAATAACAATGCCAAAAAGAAAAACGGATTTCAAACCCATTTTGACTCTTACGCAGGACGCGAAGCTGAAAAGCTGATCGCCAGCAACAAAAGACACAACGATTGATAAATATCCAAACAGTATCTCTAATTAAAGAGATACTGTTTTTTATTTTTGGGCTGCTTTATGATAAAATAGAAGGAATGAAAGAAAAGGGAGTTATTTGATGAATAATAATAAACTATTGCTGGTTGACGGCATGGCTCTTTTATTCCGGGCTTTTTTTGCCACGGCCGTACATCGCAACTTTATGATAAATGACAGCGGGGTGCCGACGAACGGCGTCAACGGCTTTTTAAAGCATTTGATTACAGCTGTGGAAACATTCCAGCCGACACACGTCGTCTGCTGCTGGGACATGGGGAGCAAAACGTACCGAAATGATTTGTTCCAAGATTATAAGGCCAACCGCAGCGCGCCGCCTGTGGAGCTGATTCCGCAGTTTGATTTGGCAAAGGAAGCAGCCGCAGAGCTTGGAATCATGAATATTGGCTTTGCCGGTTATGAAGCGGATGACTGTATCGGTACTCTTGCCGATTTATTTGCGAATGAAGCGGACATTACGGTCGTAACAGGAGACAGAGATTTACTTCAGCTGTTAACGGATAAAGTAAGCGTTGCTTTGCTTCAAAAAGGAATCGGAAATTATAAAGTCTATACAAAAGAGACTTTTTATGAAGAAACAGGCGTAATGCCGAAGGCTTTGATTGATATTAAAGCGCTTATGGGAGATTCCAGTGATAACTATCCCGGAGTCAAAGGGATTGGAGAAAAAACAGCCTACAAACTGATTCGTGAATACGAAACGATTGACCGTTTATTGGAAAATCTTTCTCTTCTTCCAAAAGGACAGCAGGGAAAAATTCAGCAAGGTTTAAGCGATTTGGAGATGTCGAGGAAGCTTGCGGAAATTCATTGCTCAGTGCCGCTGGCCTGCACACTGAAAGACGCTTTATTTACTTTGCAAATGGAGCAGGCGGCTGACATGCTTCGCCGCCACCAAATCAAAGGAATTGAGCGTATGCTTGAAAAGCTGAACGCTAGAGAGATCGTTTAGATCTTCTCTAGCGTTTTGTATTGCTTTTTTTTGCTCTCTCCTCAAGCTCTGTTTTAGGGTCATTATGTGTATTGCCTTCCAGGTCGCCTTGCGGAGTAACACCGCCGGTCAGCCGGCCTTTATCTTTCTTTTTCATGTTAGTTCACCTCCCCATTAGGATGAACCAATCATCAAGATTTAATTCTTTTCATTCAGCCGAATCGCTTCTTTTGCCAGAAGATCGGCTTTTTGGTTTTGCTTGCCCGGTATCCATTTGATGAAAAAAAGAGGGAATGCCGCTTTTAATCGGATGATTTCTTCTACGAACGGTTGAAACGTTTTATTTTTAACCATTTCAAGCTCAGTGGCGCGTTCCACAATATCTGAATCGGTTCGAAAGGAAACCGATTGATACCCGCGCGTTGCACATAGCTTCATCCCTTCAATTAATGCAAGAAATTCCGCTTCCTGATTTGTATGCACTCCGATTGGAATAGAGAAGGATTCTGCTGTTCCCTCATGTTTGATAAAAATGCCGATACCCGAAGGCCCGGGATTACCAGCGCTTGCGCCGTCTACGTATATTTCTGTAGGCATTATGAACTCCTTTCATCTTTAGGTATCATTTTTTTGGCTGCATAAGCATAAGGCAATGAAATCAAAGATACCGCAAACTTAATCAAATATGTAGAAATAAAAATATGAAGCCACACGCCTGCCGGATAAATGCCGAGAAAGGCGACTGCAGTGAATATGAATGTATCAAACAGCTGGCTGACTGCTGTACTGCCGCCGTTTCTGAGCCATAAAAGCCGATCAGAAGGAAATATCCTTCTAATTGCCGAATATACATAAACATCCAGCGTTTGGCTGAAGATAAAGGCAAGCAGACTTCCTAACGCAACTCGCGGAAGGAATCCGAAGATCGTTTCCAGCGCTGTTTGTGATATGTCGCTGGAAGCCGGTTCGAAAAGCAGCACACCCTGCATGACAAATGTCAGCGTCAGGAGCGTTGAGAATCCGAGCCATACCGCTTTTCTGGCTTCAGCTGGTCCGTATTTTTCATTCAGCACATCTGTCGCAAAAAAGATTGTGCCATACATCACATTTCCGAGTGTCGCTGTTAAGCCAAACAGTTCAACTGTTTTGACGACTTGGAGGTTGGCGCAGACTGTCGCAAAACCGATCCAAACAAACAGTCCCATTTTGCCAAATCCTTTATAAAATAAAAGAACAATGATAAAATGAATGATCGCAAAAAAGATCCAAAACGAATTATTAAACAAGATGAAAAAGCTTCCTTTCCGGGGTAAGATTGGTTTGATTATAGCATAAGCCCGGCAACTAATGAATGGTAAGGTGATTGTAATGAAGCTCAGACCGCATTTGAAAATAGAAGCAAAAGGAACGGGATCCGTCTCATTTTTTAGCGAAGACTGGCTGACAGCACAGCAGGCACGTATGCTCGCCAGAGAACTTGGTCGTTTTCCATACATGAAAGAGCTAGAGTTCGAAGACGAGAAAGGCGGCAGCTGGACGCTGAAGGAATTGGAAAAGCTGACAGAGGAGCTTGCTCAAGAGCCTGATGACATTACTGTTTATTTTGACGGCAGTTTCGATAAGGAGAGCGAACTGGCCGGTCTCGGGATCGTCATCTATTATTCATTGGGAGGAATCCGGCATCGCTTGAGAAAAAATAAAAGCTTCCGGCTGAAAACCAATAATGAAGCTGAATACGCAGCGCTTTATGAAGCAATAAGAGAAGTAAGAGAGCTTGGGGCAAGCAGAAATTCAATTACAATCAAAGGGGACTCGCTTGTTGTGCTGAATCAGCTTGACGGCAGCTGGCCTTGTTATGATCCATCTCATAATGAATGGCTTGACAAAATAGAAGCACTCCTTGAATCGCTGAAGCTTACTCCAACCTACGAAACAATACAACGAAAAGACAATCAGGAAGCTGACGGCCTCGCTAAAAAAATTCTATCCCATCAATTCGTAGAAAGCCACACGAAATTAGACCGTAACGGAGATGACGATATTGGATAAGAAAATGATCTTTAAAGAACTGACAGAACTGCACGATGAATATTGCAAGGACTGTTTTATTAAGAAGCAGTTTCGCAAAGAATTTGGCAAAACTTATGCGCATTCATTTTGTATCAATAAATGTACGGTTGGTGAAAAGCTGAAACAATACGGAGATGTCTTAACCAATCACTAAAAATAAAAACCGCAGAAGCTGCGGTTTTTATTCTTTGAATTCATCCAGCTGATGCTCGCTGTCATCTAGCAGTTGCTGTTGCTGCTTTACAAATTCAGGATCATCGAGAGCTGCCAGCTCTTCAGATTGTGACAGTTCTCTAGCATCCTCAATGGCTTGGTATGCAGAGTCAACTAATGTTTTGCTTTGGCCTCTCGTCGCAGCTCCTGTTGTTTTCTGCGCTGTTTCCACCGCTAGTTCCAGCTGCCGCTTATCCGTAAAGCCAGTCTGATCCTCATTATGAAATTCTGAAGTCACCAAAAACACCTCCGCCATTATTTTGCAGAGTTTTTTTGAAATTTATGTACCAAAATAGAAAAGAAAATAAAAATAAGCCGATATAACTATTGAACCAGAATAAATAGGACTGTTTTACTATTTGGGTATCTTGATAGAGAAGGGGAACGCAGCTATGGATGATAAAGACTTGAAGTTGATCCTTCACAAAACATTTATAGAAATATACAGTGATTTAGAAGAACTGGCGGATATTGCGAAAAAAGGAAAACCGTCAATGGAAAAGTATGTTGAAGAGATTGAACAGAGGTGCAAACAAAACATTTTGGCGATTGAAATCCAGATGAAAATCAAATAGGAGAGGCGAATGCCTCTCCTCTATTTGTCATCTCATCATCATGTATTGAGTTTAGAGTTTTACAACATTAGAAGCTTGAGGTCCACGATTACCTTCGACAATTTCAAAAGAAACTTCTTGTCCTTCTTCTAATGATTTGTATCCTTCTCCTTCGATAGCTGTGAAGTGAACAAATACATCGTCTCCGCCTTCAACTTCAATGAAGCCGAATCCTTTTTCGTTGTTGAACCATTTTACTTTACCGTTTTGCATATTGCTTAATTCCTCCTAGTACTGTAGCACCCATGTGCTAAAAAAAATTTTGTCATCATTTAACTTTGATTCATTGTTAAATGATGGTTCAACTATACACCATCTGGGAGCACCCGTCAAGTTGTGAAACGGCTTATTTTTCAAAAGAAGGGCAAGTTCCATAAAAAAATGTAACCGCTTTTATTGATGGCTGAATATAAATAAAAAGAGCACACGATTTTCGTATGCTCTCAAGTACGCCATTACGATAGCACTTTGGCTTTTTGTTTGGCAGTCATCATTTCTGATTCCTTCAGGATATCCTCTAAAATCACTTCAGAGGAGTTTGCTAAATGAAGGTCCTTAATGTTTTTCTTCATGCGATGCAAGGTATCTTCATCTGCAAGAAGGGAAGTGACTGATTCGAGAATCTCTTCATGACGGTTCACAACGATGGCAGCTCCGCGGTCTTCAAAGAAGTTTGCATTTTCTTTTTCCTGGCCAGGCACGGGTTTGTACAGAATGACAGGCACTCCAATGGCTGTGGCTTCTGTCAAAGTAATGCCGCCGGGCTTGGTAATCATGCAATCTGTGATCCGAAATAGCTCATCAATGCGCTCCACATAGCCCAGAACTTTTAATTTGTCACCATTTTCCGCCTCAAGCGCACTCAAAGATTCTTTTAAAGCCGTATTTTTCCCGCACACGACAACCACTTGCACTTGGTCATCCTTGACAAGGTTTTCGCACAGCTCTTTTACGTTCTTTAATACACCGTGAGCACCTGCCATGATCAGAAGCACTTTTTTGTTTGGTGAAAGATTGTACTTTTTATATATCGGGCCAACCGGCATGGATTCTTCAAATTGCGGCCTGATTGGAATTCCTGTGATTTTTACATTGCTTGGATGAGTGCCGATCTCCATCAGTTTTTCCTTCACGTAATCTGTCGCCACATAATATTTATCCACGTTTTCGTGAACCCAAATTTTATGAAGACAAAAATCAGTCATAACGTTGAAGGTAGGAATGACTCTTCCAGTTCGGCGTCTGTATTCCGGCACGACGATCATCGGAAATGTATTAATAATAATATCGGGCTGATGTTCATCGACAAGTTCGCCCAATCTTTTATTACCCATTTTAAAGTAAATATTGAATTTACGTTTATTATAGATTTTGTCAACTCCGTAATAAAACAAACGATAAAACTGTTTCCCGATTGAGAAGCTTTTTAAATAAAGGTATTGAGTTACCTCTGAAACAATCGGATTTGACTCTTGGTACAAATTAGAAACTGTTACATGCTGAAAGCCGAGCCGTACACATTGTTCATAAAGTGTTTTGGCTACCTGCACATGTCCATTTCCGTAATTTGCAGTCAAAATTAATACTCTTTTATTGGTATTCAAGTAAATTCACCTCAATGTAATCAACAACAAGCAAGCTTCATGCATCGTAAGGAGTTATTGTCTATACATAAACATAACACAAATACATAATCGAATTATTAATGCAGTGAAAAAGTTAAGCTAATTTTAAATGATTTGGATTCCAGTATTTTAAATTTTTGTTATACGCAGACTGAATCAGATGTATTTTATCATATTTTTTGCTCAGCGTATCACTAAAAAAGAAAAATTAGTCCCATTCATAAGGAGTTTCTTGGTAAACGTAATAATTCAGCCAATTCATAAACAATAATGTGGCATGCGCTTTCCAGCGATTCACTGGCTCGTTGCTGCCTTTTGCAAAATAATGTTTAGGCTCCTCGACAGTAGAAAGGTTTCGTTCCAAATCTCTTTCATACTCTTGAAGAAGCGTATTTGTATCATATTCAGGGTGCCCTGTCAAAAAGACTTGTTTTTCGTCTTTTGACACAATTAAGCAAACCCCGGCTTCCTTTGATGCGGTAAGAATGTTTAAATCGGGCACTGCTTGAAGCTGTTCCATATTTATATCTGTATGCCGGGAATGCGGCACGTAGTATAGCTCGTCAAAACCTCTTACCAATCTTTCGTGTTTTGAAAGAACGGTATGTTCGAACACACCGAAGATTTTTTTCGGCATTTGAATTTTTTCCACACCGTAATGGTAATACAAACCTGCTTGAGCACCCCAGCAAATATGCAAGGTTGAAGTGACATTTGTTTTGCTCCACTCCATGATTTCCTTGAGCTCTTCCCAATATGAAACATCTTCAAACGCCAAATGCTCGATCGGCGCACCGGTGATAATCATGCCGTCAAACCTCTTGTGACGGATATTGGAAAAAGTCGTGTAAAATTCGTCAAGGTGTTCTCTCGCAGTATTTTTCGGCGTGTGTGTGCTTGGGATTAAAAATGTGAAATGAACCTGTAAAGGCGAATTTCCAAGCAATCTGAGAAGCTGAGTCTCTGTTTGGATTTTTTTCGGCATCAAATTTAATATAATAATTTTTTGCGGCCGGATATCCTGATGAAATGCTCTGCTTTCATCCATTACAAATATATGTTCACTTTCAAGCACCTGTTTTGCCGGCAGGTGTGTTGGTATATTAATAGGCAACGTGCCACCTCCATTATTTCCCCGTTTAATTTTCTTCATTATAGGAATTTTCACGCCAATTTTCAATCTATCTATGCGTGTTGAGGGGGAAACAACAGAAAACTCTTTAAATAAAACGCACTGACACGCCTTTTGGTTTCACAGTAAAATGATTTTCAAAGATGTCAGAGGGAATTGTAATGTTTTATAGAATGATAAGATAAAAAATGAGCCATATGAATTGATAATGAACGGACGCTCATATCGTTAGGTTTCTTATGAGTTCTTAATTGATGTATACATTTTGAATTGCGATTTAAAAAAGGTAAAATAATCAGCACTAGGGACATAGGAGGGACTTACATGTCTATTTATCATATGAAGGTACGTACAATCACAGGGAAAGACATGACACTTCAGCCTTTCGCGGGAAAGGTACTGATGATCGTGAATACAGCAAGTAAGTGCGGTTTTACTCCTCAATTAAAGCAGCTGCAGGAATTATATGATACATATCAGCAGGAGGGGCTAGAGATCTTAGGGTTCCCCTGCAATCAATTCATGAACCAAGAGCCTGGTGAAGAGGCTGACATACAGGAATTTTGTGAAACAAATTACGGTGTTACATTTCCTATGTTTTCAAAAGTGGATGTAAACGGGAAAAACGCCCACCCGCTGTTTGTGTATTTGACAGAACATGCGAAAGGGATGCTGGGAACTAAGGCGATCAAGTGGAATTTCACGAAATTTATAGTGGATAGAAATGGAGAAATCGTTGGCCGTTATTCACCAAATACAAATCCGAAAGAGCTGGAAAACGATATCGTGAAGCTATTAGAGCAATAAAAAGAGGGTGTTTTTGTGAAGGAATTGAAGCAGGCAGAGCAAATCAGGACATGGGTTCAATCTATCCTGACTGACGAAAGCTCTGGACATGACTGGCATCATGTATCAAGAGTAGCAGATCTTGCAGCGTATATTGGAGAAAAGGAAAAAGCGGATTTGTTCATTGTTGAAACGGCGGCTTTGGTTCATGATTTAATTGATGTGAAGCTGCCTGACACGGTCAGGCTTTCTGTGAGCGAAGTATATGATCAGCTCGTTTTTTTCGGAGTAGGAAAAGAGAATGCTGACAGGGTGATTCATATTATAACAAGGATGTCCTTTCGGGACAGGGGGAAATTGGCGAAGGAGCCGCTCTCAATTGAAGGAAAAGCTGTACAGGATGCTGACAGACTTGATGCGATTGGTGCTGTCGGCATTGCGAGAGCTTTCATGTTTGCGGGCGCAAACGGGCATGGCCTTTATGGAGATGAGCAAAGCGCCTACGCTCATTTTTTTCATAAGCTCCTGCGGCTGAAAGATATGATGAATACAGACACTGCACGGGAACTGGCAGAAGAAAGACACAATTTTATGCTTCAGTTTGTCCGCCAATTAGAAAAAGAAATACCCGGGATTGATGCCAAAACGTCGTAATAGAAGGCTTGGAGCGACTATGATAGAATAAGTCACAGATATGCTATAGGAGGACGATCATGAAGATAAAATCAATTGAACCTACACCAAGCCCGAATACAATGAAAGTCATCTTAACGGAAGAGCTTCCGGCGGGCAAAAGCAATAACTATAAACCTGAGCAAGCAGAAGGCGCACCGCCTGTTATAGCGGAAATTCTTAAAATAGATGGAGTTAAAGGGGTATATCACGTCGCAGATTTTCTTGCTGTTGAACGGAATGCAAGATACGACTGGAAAGACATATTACCGCAAGTCCGCACTGCATTTGGGATGGAAAGTGCTGAAAGCGGAGAAGAAAATCGTTCTGATCAAGAATCTTTTGGAGAGGTAAAAGTTTTTGTGCAGATGTTCAGCGGCATTCCTATGCAAGTTAAATTAACCGATGGAGAGCGGGAAGAACGCTTCGGCTTACCTGAACGCTTTCAGAAGGCGATCTTAAAACTTAGATCTGAAGCTTCCAATGTTGTGTTTGAGCGGGCTTGGAAAGAACAAGGTGTCAGATTCGGTGACTTTGATGAAATCGGCCATGACGTGACAGAAGAGCTTCAGGCGGCATACAGTGATGAACGGCTGAAACGACTGACTGAAGCAGCCGCTCAAGGAAAGGGCGAATCAAAACAAACTGTACAGCGCAAAGCGTATAAAGTAACGCTTGACATGCTGGATGATGAGGACTGGAAAAAGCGTTATGCACACTTGGAACAGATGGATCCGAAAGAAGAGGATATCCCGGTTTTACAGAAGGCATTGGATGATCCAAAGGTGTCCATCAGAAGACAGGCTGTTGTGTACTTAGGGATGATTGAAACACCTGATGTTCTTCCTCTATTGTATAAAGCACTTGAGGACAAAGCTGTATCAGTCAGAAGAACGGCCGGAGACTGCCTGTCTGATATCGGCGATCCTCAAGCCATTCCTGCTATGATCAAGTCGTTAAGCGACTCCAGCAAGCTTGTTCGCTGGCGTGCGGCCATGTTCCTATACGAAGTCGGGGATGAAAGTGCAATTGAAGCTTTGCGCGCTGCCGAAGATGACCCCGAATTTGAGGTCAGCCTTCAAGTCAAAATGGCGCTTGAACGTATTGAGCATGGAGAAGAAGCAAAAGGTTCTGTTTGGAAACAAATGACGGAAAGCAGAAAAAAAGGCGAATAGAAATAAAAAAGGTGCAGATCATGCACCTTTTTTATGTGAATTCACTTTTTATAAAAATTATTTCGAATATTGTTGAAAAATATCCGAAAACTATTTATAGTAAGTAACAATATTAATAGTTGGAGGGTTCAAATCGAAAGAAAGCTATATAAATATAAAAACACGAAAGAACAAAACAAGGTGAGGGCGGCCTGTATTTATCTTATTTGCAAAAACAGCCCATAAATAAACTGAAAATTGTCAAAATAAAATCCAATCAAACAATTGAAAGAATTTAGGAGGATCACCATGGCAGAATTACGCAGTAATATGATCACACAAGGAATCGATAGAGCTCCGCACCGCAGTTTGCTTCGTGCAGCAGGAGTAAAAGAAGAGGATTTCGGCAAGCCGTTTATTGCGGTGTGTAATTCATACATTGATATCGTTCCCGGTCATGTTCACTTGCAGGAGTTTGGGAAAATCGTAAAAGAAGCAATCAGAGAAGCAGGGGGCGTTCCGTTTGAATTTAATACCATTGGGGTAGATGATGGCATCGCAATGGGGCATATCGGTATGAGATATTCGCTGCCAAGCCGTGAAATTATCGCAGACTCTGTGGAAACGGTTGTATCCGCACACTGGTTTGACGGAATGGTCTGTATTCCGAACTGCGACAAAATCACACCGGGAATGCTTATGGCGGCAATGCGCATCAACATTCCGACGATTTTTGTCAGCGGCGGACCGATGGCGGCAGGAAGAACAAGTGACGGGCGAAAAATCTCTCTTTCCTCAGTATTCGAAGGGGTAGGCGCCTACCAAGCAGGGAAAATCAACGAAAACGAGCTTCAAGAACTAGAGCAGTTCGGATGCCCAACGTGCGGGTCTTGCTCAGGCATGTTTACGGCGAACTCAATGAACTGTCTGTCAGAAGCACTTGGTCTTGCTTTGCCGGGTAATGGAACCATTCTGGCGACATCTCCGGAACGCAAAGAGTTTGTGAGAAAATCGGCTGCGCAATTAATGGAAACGATTCGCAAAGATATCAAACCGCGTGATATCGTTACAGTAAAAGCGATTGATAACGCGTTTGCACTCGATATGGCGCTCGGAGGTTCTACAAATACCGTTCTTCATACCCTTGCCCTTGCAAACGAAGCCGGCGTTGAATACTCTTTAGAACGCATTAACGAAGTCGCTGAGCGCGTGCCGCACTTGGCCAAGCTGGCGCCTGCATCGGATGTGTTTATTGAAGATCTTCATGAAGCGGGCGGCGTGTCAGCGGCTCTGAATGAGCTTTCCAAGAAAGAAGGAGCGCTTCATTTAGATGCGCTGACTGTTACAGGAAAAACTCTTGGAGAAACCATTGCCGGACATGAAGTAAAGGATTATGACGTCATTCATCCGCTGGATCATCCATTCACTGAAAAGGGTGGCCTTGCTGTTTTATTCGGTAATCTAGCTCCGGACGGCGCTATCATTAAAACAGGCGGCGTACAGAATGGGATTACAAGACACGAAGGGCCGGCTGTCGTATTCGATTCTCAGGACGAGGCGCTTGACGGCATTATCAACCGAAAAGTAAAAGAAGGCGACGTTGTCATCATCAGATACGAAGGGCCAAAAGGCGGACCTGGCATGCCGGAAATGCTGGCGCCAACATCCCAAATCGTTGGAATGGGACTCGGACCAAAAGTGGCATTGATTACGGACGGACGTTTTTCCGGAGCCTCCCGTGGCCTCTCAATCGGCCACGTATCACCTGAGGCCGCTGAGGGCGGGCCGCTTGCCTTTGTTGAAAACGGAGACCATATTATCGTTGATATCGAAAAACGCATCTTGGATGTACAAGTGCCAGAAGAAGAGTGGGAAAAACGAAAAGCGAACTGGAAAGGTTTTGAACCGAAAGTGAAAACCGGCTACCTGGCACGTTATTCTAAACTTGTGACAAGTGCCAACACCGGCGGTATTATGAAAATCTAGATAGCTGGGGACACTTTCTTTTATTTTAAGGTGTGAACATTTGAAATCCGGCCCTCTCTATAGTATCCTTTACTTCAGATGAAGGATACTAGAGGGGGCTTTTTTTATGTCAATGGCTTATGAAGAATACATGCGCCAGCTTGTCGTACCGATGCGCCGCGAGCTGACTGGAGCAGGTTTTGAAGAGTTAACAACAGCGGAAGAAGTAGAAAACTTTATGGAAAAGGCAGAGGGCACAACTCTTGTAGTCGTTAACTCTGTATGCGGCTGCGCGGCAGGCCTTGCGCGTCCTGCGGCTACACAGGCAGTCCTCCAGAATGACAAAACACCTGACAATACGGTGACTGTTTTTGCGGGCCAAGATAAAGAAGCTACTGCGAAAATGCGTGAGTATTTTACTGGCCAGGAGCCTTCTTCACCATCAATGGCTCTTTTGAAAGGCAAAGAAGTCGTACATTTTATTCCGCGTCATGAAATTGAAGGACACGATATGGAAGAAATCATGAAAAATCTGACTGCTGCCTTCGATGCGCACTGCTAAATGCCCGTTTTCCGGGCATTTTCTTTTTGGGAGTACAGAAGATGATAACAACAAGCTATAGACCGTCTGAACACACCATAAAAACCGCAAAGCAGCTTTCTAAAGAGCTAAATATGCCATACTGCGGCCGGAATAAACAAACGGTTGAACACCTGTTGAAGTCAGCTGAACGCGATTTGCTTGTGGTCGGCAAAGAGCGGTTTGAGCTGTATACGAAACAAGGTGCCAAATTCTTTTTTCATCCGAATACAGCGATGTTTAGAGCCAAACGCTTCTTACAGGGAGAGCAAGAGCCTATGCTTCGGGCTGCCGGCTTATCTGAAGGGGATGCGTTTTTAGATTGCACACTCGGGCTGGGGTCAGATGCCATTATCGCAAGTATGGCGGTAGGCGAAACGGGTTCTGTTGTTGGGATTGAAAAAAACCATCTTGTGTCTGTTTTAGTGAGGATGGGGCTGCATTCATGGGAAACGGGTATAGAAGAGCTTCAAGCTGCGATGAGAAGAATCCAGGTGAAGAATGGTGATTGCTTTGAACACATCAAGCAGCTTCCTGACAACTCTGTTGATGTGGTTTATTTCGATCCAATGTTTCATGAACCTGTAGAAACCTCTGACGGTATCGCGCCTTTACGTGATTTGGCAGAGGATTCCGTTTTGCACGAAGGATGTATCAATGAAGCGGTACGAGTTGCCAGAAAAAGCGTTGTGCTAAAAGACCACTGGAAAAGCCCGCGGTTTGAACAGTTTGGTTTTAACGTCATGAAAAGAAAAACAGCACTGTTCCATTATGGCGTCATTCAAACAAGCCCGTGATTCATATCACGGGCTTTCTGTTAATCGGTGACCTCCATGACGACAAAGTATAACAATGTTAAGAGTGAAACTGTGGCAAACAGAGCGTCAATCATGCGGAAAGCCTCCTTTCATGGAATATTGTAAGCGTTTTTACGCAAAGTGCATAGCAACGAATCTCCTAATTTGCATTTCAGTTTCATATAGTACATGACTTGCATGTTTTGGATGTGCTAAAATAAGAGAAACATGACAATAAAATAGAGAGGAATAAGCAGTCATGAAATTGTGGATGAGAAAGACCCTTGTGGTTTTATTTACCATTGTAACGTTCGGGCTCGTATCTCCTCCGGCTGCCCTTATGGCGGACAAGCCTTCCGGACAGCCGAGCAGTCTTGAGCAGAATGATTACACCGCTTTTTATGATGAGCATGACCTGTACGATGATGAGTCGGATGACAGGCGAGATCCTGAACTGCTTTTTCAATCGTACAAGGAACAGCTCCTTGACAGCGCTGAGGATCAGTCCTTTTTAAAATTCGGCAGCAGAATCGCTCCTGTCATTGAGGATGACTATCGGAAAGAGATCCTGCCAAAAATCGAAAATGTGATTAGTGATTATTTAGCGACATTGCAAGATGATGAGGCGTACCAAGATGTTGTGATCTCAAGCATGCCTTCAGCGGGCAAAACGGAAAAAATTTTCAACGTTTACAATCGGACAACTGGAGAAGATCTTCTCAGATTCCATGTGCGAAGAGACCACCCGCCTCATGACGGCTACTGGTTTAATTTTCATTATCATACAGCAGAAGATGGATTTCAATCACATCATGAGCTTGGGAGTATTTACTGGGACCGCAACACGCCTCCCAACTGGATGAGTGCCTAAAGGAGATGCCATTAGACATGAAAAAGTACACAATGAATGAAATGGTCGATATAACAAAGGATATGCTGAACAAACGGGGCGTTATGATAGAAGATATTGCACGGATTGTTCAAAAACTTCAGGAAAAATACAATCCAAATCTGCCGCTCAGTGTTTGCATGGAGAATGTAGAAAAAGTCCTGAACAAACGTGAAATTATTCATGCTGTTTTGACAGGCCTTGCACTCGATCAGCTTGCAGAACAGAAGCTTCTCCCCGAACCGCTGCAGCACCTTGTTGAAACGGATGAACCGCTTTACGGCATAGATGAAATTATCCCGCTTTCCATCGTTAATGTGTACGGGTCGATCGGTTTGACCAATTTCGGTTATTTGGATAAAGAAAAGATTGGAATTATTAAGGAACTTGATGAAAGTCCAGACGGTATTCACACCTTTTTGGATGATATTGTGGCAGCTCTTGCTGCAGCAGCGGCGAGCAGAATTGCACATACGCATCAGGATCTGCAAGATGAAGAAAAAGAACAGGATGAAAAGCCTGTCGTCAGCTGACTATAAAAAAATCATTTCTGGGTTCAGAAATGATTTTTTATTGTGTTACACTACTAGAAGACTACTTTTAAAGGATGAAAAAAATGAAACAGTTTAAGGATTTATGTAGACATGTTTTAGAGCAAAAAGGGGCGGTAAGCGTATGATTTCATTCATTTTTGCGATGGATGCCAACAGGCTTATCGGCAAAGACAATGATTTGCCGTGGCATTTGCCCAATGATCTTGCATACTTTAAGAAAGTAACATCGGGCCATTCAATCATTATGGGCCGAAAAACATTTGAATCGATCGGACGTCCGCTTCCAAATCGGAAAAATATTGTCGTTACCTCAGCGCCGGCTTCAGAATTTCCGGGATGCACGGTTGTCGGTTCATTAAAGGATGTACTGGACATTTGTTCAGGCCCTGAAGAATGCTTTGTGATCGGAGGGGCTCAGCTCTATACGGACCTTTTCCCTTATGCGGACAGACTGTATATGACGAAAATTCATCACGAGTTTGAGGGTGATCGTCACTTCCCTGAATTTGATGAATCCAATTGGAAACTGGTTTCTTCTGAGCAGGGGATCAAAGACGAAAAAAACCCGTATGATTACGAATTTCTAATGTATGAAAAAAAGAATTCTTCTAAAGCGGGAGGATTTTAATTGGTTCGCTACAGCCTTCTAGTGGTTTATATTGTGTATATGCTGTTAAAAAATATGAAACAATTATTTAATCAAACAATGCTTGATCCCCGTCTGTCATACAAAAAACAGATGACTCTTGTGTACGAACAGCCAAAGGCGTTTTTGGAAGGCTGTATCGGTATCTCCGGTTCAGTTGTGACAATCCATCAGCCAGAGCCAATACCACAAGGTCCTGTTTTGTATGTGCATCCCCGTTTGCGTTTGGCTGAACTGGCCTTAATTGCTGGATATATTGAGGAACCGGCTGGCTTTATCGCCAACCCAAAAGTGTTCCGCTTGCCTTTTATCGGGCAATGGCTGGATCGGATGGATGTGATTTCAGACGGTGATTCAGAAAAGGTATATGAAGATGTGACAAAACAGCTGGAAAAGGGACAAAGCCTGATTCTTTCACTAGATGGTTCTATTGATCCTATAGAACTTGCGGCCCGCTATCATCTTCCGTTGGTGATGGTGGAAACGAAAGGAACAGATAACATGCAAAAGGGCTCGTTTTTTAAACGCTTAAAACCGGCAGACATTGAATTGTCCTTTTCAAAAGCTTATATACCTGCCAATGAAAAACAATTACGTGCATAAAAAAAGCGCAGTCGTGAAGACTGCGCTTTTCTGTTACTGTTACGAAAGGAACGGCACCTTTACACAATAGAAGAGCACGCAGAAAAACATGGCAGCGCTCCCGCCCAATACAAAGCTGTGCCAAATGGCGTGATGGAAGGGGATCTTTTTCCAAATGTAAAAGATGGTTCCGACAGAGTATAAAATGCCGCCGAGAAAAAGGAGGCTGAATCCCGCTCCGCTCAGTGAAGCATATAAAGGTTTAACTGCAATAATCATCAGCCACCCCATGACTAAATACACGAAGGTTGACAATAGGATAAACCGTTTCACAAAGAAAATTTTAAAAACGATTCCGCCTAGGGCAAGTGACCATACGATAACCAACAGGGTAAAGCCGAGTGTGCCTTTCAGCGGCCCAAGCAAAAAAGGCGTGTAGGTTCCGGCGATGAGTACGTAAATTGCGCTATGATCAATAATCTCCAAAATGTCCTTCGTTTTTTTATGTGTGATGCTGTGAAGCAGGGTGGAGCTCAAATATAACAGCAGCATAGAGACACCGAATATTGTAAAGCTGACAATGTCCCATGCAGACCCGTAATTAGCCGCAAATATGATTAGAAACACTAATGCTGGGATGGATAAGAGGACACCGATGCCGTGTGTAATCGCATTGGCGATCTCTTCTTTGATTGTAAACAAGTACATTCTCCTTTCGATCGCTAGATCATTTGATTTTTTAACGTCTCTATAAAGCTCAAGCCCTCAAAGGTAATTTTTGTGCCTGCGCGTCCGCGGCTTTTGGTGACATAATCTTTTTTCTCCAAATAGTCGAGACGGCTTCTGACCTGCTGAGGAGTTAACGAGGTTTGGGTATTTTTGCTGTGTTCAGAAATGATCCGTCTGCTGGCAGGTTCTCCTTTTTCGTTCAATACTTTTATTGTTTCCAAAATAAACAAAAACTCAGCTTTTTCCATTAAAGTCAGCAGTTTCGCTTTTTTCTTCGACGTTTTTCCGTCTATCGTGCCTCTAATATACGGCGGCAGGTCATATGGCTGAATCGTTCCCCCGCTTGATACTGCCGCCATATAATCTGCAGCGTTTTTTAATTCCCTGACATTGCCTTCAAATGCATGCTTCTCAAGCACGGGAAAAATGGAGGGATCGATTAACAATTGCTGACCAGAATTTGAGAGAAAATGCTGTGTCAAAAGCGGAATATCGCTTTTTCGTTCCGATAATTCGGGCAGTGTGAGCGTTAAAATGTTCAGTCTGTAGAATAAGTCTTGCCTGAATGTATGTTCCACGGATCGGTCTGCAGAAGCACAGATCATTCGCGGTTTCTCCGTGTCTGAATCAAGCGCTTTTAACAGCTGAGCTTGTACAGAAGCAGGCATGCGCCATACATCATCAAGAAAAAGGGTTCCTCGTACCGCTTTTTGAAAAACACCAGTGTTTCCGTTAGGGCCAAAAAGCTCATGAATAAGGGTTTCTTCCGAATGGGTGCTGCAATTGACGCTTATAAACGGTTCATTGCTTCTCGAAGATTCCAAGTGTATGGCATGTGCGAAGTGATTTTTGCCTGTTCCGATTTTTCCTGTTATTAAGACAGGAAGCTCCGATAACGAGAACTGCTTGGCGATTCGCTTCGCTTCCAGGAAAGTTTGATGTTCTCCGATTAGATGTTGAAATGTATTGAGTTTTGGTGCACTATTCATCAATTGGCTCCTTTTGGTTCTAATTGGTTTCATTATATCATGCCTTTTGGTTGAAAACACCCTTTATTTTACGATCATCTTTTTTCTTGACTCTGCAGGATAATGGTTGAACAGAAGTTACCACAAGATGTGGTGGACATAGTCTGTATTTTTTTAATAATTAAATAAAAATAATTGTCTTATTTTTTGAATATTCATGTTATAATGGCATATTAAATAGGGATTTAAAACAAGAAAGGAATCTGTACATGAAACCGTTGCTTAAAGAAAACTCTCTCATCCAAGTGAAAGACATTTTGAAGGCTCACCAAAACGTAAAGGACGTTGTCATTCACACACCTTTGCAGAGGAATGACAGACTTTCTGAGAGATATGAATGCAATATCTATTTAAAACGCGAAGACTTGCAAGTTGTCAGATCTTTTAAGCTCAGAGGGGCTTATCATAAAATGAAACAGCTTTCCAGCGAGCAGACAGAGAACGGAGTTGTGTGTGCAAGTGCCGGAAACCACGCTCAAGGTGTGGCATTTTCGTGTAAACATCTTGGCATTCACGGGAAAATTTTTATGCCGTCTACTACACCGAGACAAAAAGTATCTCAAGTTGAACTATTCGGAAAAGGATTTATCGATATTATTTTGACAGGCGATACGTTTGACGACGCGTATAAAAGCGCTGCTGAATGCTGTGAGGCGGAATCTCGGACGTTTATCCATCCGTTCGATGATCCGGATGTGATGGCCGGACAGGGAACGCTCGCAGTCGAGATTTTAAACGACATTGATACAGAACCGCATTTTCTTTTTGCAAGTGTCGGAGGCGGCGGCCTTCTCTCTGGGGTAGGTACATATTTGAAAAACGTGTCTCCTGATACAAAGGTAATTGCTGTTGAGCCGGCGGGAGCGGCATCCTACTTTGAATCAAACAAAGCTGGGCATGTCGTCACACTTGATAAAATTGATAAGTTTGTAGATGGTGCGGCTGTTAAAAAAATTGGCGAGGAAACCTTCCGGACGCTGGAAACTGTCGTTGATGACATTCTCCTTGTGCCTGAAGGAAAAGTATGTACATCCATTCTTGAATTATATAACGAATGTGCGGTTGTTGCTGAACCGGCTGGAGCTCTTTCTGTCGCAGCGCTTGATTTGTACAAGGATCAAATTAAAGGGAAAAACGTGGTGTGTGTGGTAAGCGGGGGCAATAACGATATCGGAAGAATGCAGGAAATGAAGGAGCGTTCCTTGATTTTTGAAGGTCTTCAGCATTATTTTATCGTCAATTTTCCGCAAAGAGCGGGGGCGCTCCGCGAATTTCTTGACGAAGTCCTCGGGCCGAATGATGACATTACAAGGTTTGAATATACGAAGAAAAATAATAAAAGCAATGGACCTGCTCTTGTCGGCATCGAGCTGCAGAACAAAGCCGATTATGGGCCGCTGATTGAACGGATGAACAAAAAACCGTTTCATTATGTAGAGGTGAACAAGGATGAGGACTTGTTCCATTTGCTAATCTAATTTTTTTACACAACCGCGCAAAATGACAGACAGCCCGGCTGGCATCATATATAATAGAAGAAAAACAAAAAAGAGGATTGATAGCTTGTTACTCAAAAGCCTAGAGTTCAAACGCGATGACGGGATTCAGGTGAAAGTGACAGAAATACCTGTATTAAAGGAAGATGAGCACTATTTCTTTATGTTACATCACCATTTGCAATTCTACTTAAAAGAAGTGTTTTCATCAAACAGCAGGGCAAAAGTGTATTCTTTCCGACATTATATGAAGCGCCGGATGAAGTGGGCAGATTATCAGGCTGTATTTCATCAAGAGGTGTTAAAGCACAACGCGTAACATGCCGTTTTTTACCTGCATGCCCTCCTTTGTAATCGTTAATGGGGAGGCATGCAGGATTTTTTTTGCTCAGTATCGAATACAAACATGGGACAGTAAGGACGGTTTTAGAAAGCGTTTTTATGCTGGCTGGAAAGGATGGATGTCATGAAGGTTATCAAGGGGTTAACGGCTGGGCTGTTTTTTCTGTTTTTGTGTGCATGCGGAGGACAGCAGATTAAAGATCCGCTCAATTACGAGGTGGAGCCTTTTACATTTCAAAACCAAGACGGCAAGAACGTTTCTTTAGAGAGTTTAAAAGGAGAAGTATGGCTGGCGGATTTTATTTTTACCAATTGTGAAACTGTATGTCCGCCGATGACCGCTCATATGACCGAGCTGCAAAAAAAACTGAAGGCTGAGAACATAGATGTCCGTATCGTATCCTTTAGCGTTGATCCAGAAAACGATAAGCCGAAACAGCTGAAGAAATTTGCCGCAAACTATCCATTATCTTTTGATAACTGGGATTTCCTCACGGGATACAGCCAGAGTGACATTGAGGCATTCGCGCTTAAGAGCTTTAAAGCGATTGTGAAGAAACCGGAGGGAGAGGACCAAGTCATTCATTATTCTTCTTTTTATTTGGTAGGCCCGGACGGTAAGGTGCTGAAAGATTACAACGGAGTGGAAAATACACCGTACGATGATATTATCGCCGATGTGAAGACAGCCAGTACACTCAAGTAAGCTAGGAGACTGGGCATTTGCAAATCTTCTAAAACATGATACACTTTCCACTAGTAGAATGGGAAGGAGCAACAAGATTGAAGCTGCGCATTTTTTCAATCATGGCCAGTTTGATTTTGCTTCTTACTGCGTGTACGAGCATACGTACATCATCTGAGGGAAAACAAAAAGCCCATGAAACGAAAACAAAAGAACACATTGTCATAGCGGCTGTCGGAGATTCGCTGACAGAAGGAGTCGGAGATCCCGACGGAAAGGGATATGTCGGCAAGGTGGCGGATTCTATCCGGTCAGATAAACAAGTCAAAACGGTCGACGTGAAAAATTATGCCGTAAAAGGGAACCGTTCGGATGATTTATTAGAAAAACTAAAAGATAAAAAGGTTCAAAAAGGCATAAAGGACGCAGATTATGTCTTTTTTACAATTGGCGGTAATGATTTGATGAAAATCCTTCGCCAAAACTTTCTGCAATTAACCGTTGAACCGTTTCAGGAAGCGGAAAAACCGTACGAAAAGCGCTTTGAAAAAATCATTTCTGAAATTCGCGAGCTGAATGATCACGCTGAGCTGATTTATGTCAGCATGTACAATCCGTTTACGTTTACATTATCAGAACTAAATGAAATAAATGGTGTCGTCACGGATTGGAACCATATTGCTGAAAAAGAGCTGAAAAAAGATAAACATGCAAAAATCGTTCATATCGAAGATTTGTTCAATCAAAAAAGTGACAGCAGCCGAATTTCTGAGGAAGATGATTTTCATCCTAATGGTACGGGTTATTCTCTTATCGCAAAGCGCGTCTATCAAGCCATTAAAAAAGAAGGATTACCGAAAGAGTAGGGTGACAGCATGAATAAGTGGAAGCGACTGTTTATTATATTGCTTGCAATCAATTTTATCCTCGCCGCCGGGTTTGTGGCACTTGTTTTGCTCCCGGGGGAACAGGCTCAGGTGAAGGATTCATCTGAGAGCGAGTATGGATTTCAAGTGACAAGCACAAAAGAATCATTAGCTGCGTTTGTTAACTCATATTTAAACGACAAAGCATCAAACAAGCTTGATTATAAAGTAGAGATTGATGATGATGTTCATGTCGCAGGGAAAATCAAGGCATTTTCCACGTCTATTGATGCGTTTATCGCTTTTGAGCCGACTGTGAAAAAAAACGGTGATGTAGAGCTGAATGTCACGAAATTTTCGTTAGGGAAATTGAGTATACCAATTAGCTTTGTGTTAAATTATATGGACAGCTTTTATGAATTGCCGTCATTTGTCCATGTTCACCCCGGAGATAAAAGCATTGAAGTGCGTTTGTCAGAAATGCCTTTAACGAATGGAATGTATGTCAAAGCGGATAAGATAAATTTAGAAAAAGATGAAATTGAGTTTTCCTATTACCATCCTAAACAATAGAGGTGACTGAAAATGAAAAGGATTTACCAGTATTTCAGTTTATTATCCTTTACATTTTCCCTGTACTTCGGCTGGCTTGCTTATCATCATCTGGCTGCTGAAGACATGGATCAAATGTATTTGAATGTTTCCTATTGTGCCTTGTTCCTAAGTGTGATGGTGTTTACATTCGGTATGCGAGACCGAAAAAAAACCGATAAGTCATGAAAAAAGAGACATGAAACAACGTCTCTTTTTTCGTGCGGTCCGAAGAAAATTTGAGAACACAAGGAGAAAAGATGAAAGCATACGATTTTACACAGGGGAACGTGCTGAAACAGCTTGTACTGTTTTCAATGCCTATTATGCTCGGAAACGCATTGCAGGTTTCCTTTCAATTTATAGACAGCTTGTGGATCGGCAATTTACTGGGGGCAAAGGCCCTTGGGGCAGCCGCGGTATCAAGCACGATTGTTTTGACCGTGCTGTCTTTTATTTTGGGCCTTAACAATGCGACGTTAACCATTTTATCTCAGCAAAAAGGAAAAGATGATGTAAAAGGAATGGCGTCGTATATTAACGCTTTTGTTGTTTTATTAACAGGCCTAAGCATCGGATTCGGCGCGGCCGGTTTTTTTCTCTCAGAGCTTTTGCTGCGTCTTCTAAAAACGCCGGAGTCAATGATACCGCTTGCTGAGACGTATTTACAGATTCAATTTATCGGCATTTTATTTTTGTTTGGTTATAACTTTATCAGTACTGTGCTTCGTGCGCTGGGCGACAGCAAGACACCTCTCCGGTTTATTGCGTTTGCTGTTGTACTGAATACAGTGCTTGCGCCGCTCTTTATTTCTGTGTTCCGCATGGGAATAGCGGGAGCGGCTTATTCAACGATTTTGTCACAGGGCATTGCGTTTTTGTATGGGTTGTTTTATGTGGTCAAACACAAGCTTGTGCCATTCTCAATTCCGAGAATGCCCAAGTGGGAAGAGTCCGCGCTGATTTTGAAACTCGGGATTCCGGCAGGTCTGCAGATGATGGTGATTACAGGCGGTATGATGGCGATTATGAGTGTTGTTAACTCATACGGGGATCACGTGGTATCAGGCTTTGGCGCGGTGCAGCGGCTTGATAGTATCATCACGCTTCCAGCAATGGCTGCCGGTACGGCCGTCAATAGTATGGCAGGGCAAAATATTGGAATCGGAAACGAAAAAAGAGTGGGAACAATTGCAAGGCTAGGTGTGATAGCTGTTATTTCCTGCATGCTGGTGATTGCGGTTATGATTTGGGTATTTGGTAAATATCTCATAAGGTTATTTATCAGTGAGCCCGATGCGGTCGCATTTGGTGAACAATATTTGAAGTGGATCGCGTTTTTCTACCCTTTTATTGGGATTAATTTTGTGCTGAACGGAATCGTCAGGGCCGCGGGAGCGATGCTGCAGGTTCTGGTATTAAATTTGATCTCGTTTTGGGTGTTGAGATATCCTTTCACAGCTCTATTTTCAGCTTGGCTTGGACAAAAAGGAATCGGGCTTGGAATCGGAATGAGTTTTTTATTTAGCAGCTGCGCGGCATTTTTGTATTATAGATATGGCCGCTGGAAAGCAATGAAGCTGTTTATTGAAAAATAAGTGAAGCACTGCGAAAAGCACATACCTATATATCGGTATGTGCTTTTTTTCACCGTTTTTTATCAAGTTTGCTGAAGAGCTCGATTAACGTGGCAAGTTCAGCATCAGTGTAGCAGTCAAAGCGTTTAAAGAAATATTCCGTTTTTTTCTCGTTAAAGTGCTGAAGGACTTTTTCGCCCGCTTCAGTGATATGAATGCGGATGATGCGTCTGTCTTCCTTCGATCTGATTCTCGTAATCCATTCCTTTTCTACCAGCGCATCTGTCACAGCCGTAATGTGGCTTGCCGATACTTCTAAAATAGGCGCAAATTCAGTGACTTTTTTAGGCCCTTGTTCACTGAGGATCCGAAGAATGGTGAATTCATTCCGCGACAGCTCTTTATCTAAAATTTCATTGATTTCATTGCGTATTTGTTTAAAGACTTTACGGAGTAAAGTTTCCATATCGTACATCATCTGTGTTCTTACTTTCAAATTTGTGAACCTCCATTACATAAGCATATTGCTTAAAACCTATAGATTTTATTGAAAAGCAGAATCATTTTCATTCTATTTTTACATGCTATAATATAATAATACCACGTATTAACAAAGGAGGCACCAGTATGTCTGAAAAAAAAGAAATCGCCACATTTGCAGGAGGCTGTTTTTGGTGTATGGTTAAACCTTTTGACGAACAGCCGGGAATTGAAAAAGTGGTGTCCGGGTATACAGGCGGCCATACTGAAAACCCTACGTATGAAGAGGTGTGCAGTGAAACGACGGGACATCGTGAAGCCGTTCAAATTACGTTTAATCCTGATGTATTCCCTTATGAAAAACTGCTTGAATTATTTTGGCAGCAAATCGATCCGACAGATGCCGGGGGGCAGTTTGCTGATCGCGGCAGTTCCTATCGCGCAGCCATTTTTTATCATAATGATAAACAAAAGGTGCTTGCGGAAGCTTCCAAGCAACGTCTGGCTGAAAGCGGCATCTTTAAAGATCCGATTGTAACGGACATTTTAAAAGCTGAACCTTTCTATGAAGCGGAAGGCTACCATCAGCATTTTTATAAAAAGAATCCAGCACATTATCAGCGCTACCGGACAGGTTCCGGACGTGCGGGATTTATCAGCGAGCATTGGGGGGCTAAATAAATGGCGTACAATAAAGAAGAAAAAATGAAGTCGTTAAATCGCATGCAATATGAAGTAACGCAAAATAACGGCACGGAGCCGCCGTTTCAAAATGAATATTGGGATCATAAGGAAGAAGGGTTGTATGTAGACATTGTGTCAGGGAAGCCATTGTTTACATCCAAAGATAAATTTGATTCCCACTGCGGCTGGCCAAGCTTTACAAAGCCGATTGAAGAAGAAGAAGTGGAAGAAAAACTGGACACGAGCCACGGCATGATTCGCACAGAAGTAAGAAGCCGAACTGCTGATTCTCATCTTGGCCATGTATTTAATGACGGACCGGGTCCAAACGGACTTCGTTACTGCATAAATTCAGCAGCGCTGCGGTTTGTTCCGAAGCATAAGCTGAAAGAAGAAGGATACGAAAGCTATCTGCATCTCTTTAATAAATAAACTGTTAAAAACAGGCCTGCCTAATGGATAGACAGGCTTGTTTTTATGCCTTTTTCTCTTGATGCAATTCTTCAATAATCTGAGCAATTCTTTCTTTCGTAATGAGCGGGGCTTGATCTGATTGATACCCAGGCAGATTGACTTTGCGAAAGTCAGGATGTTTTTCCGGCTCTGGAAGGATTGCATAAAGGTTGCCCCATTCATACAGTGATTCAATTTCATGTGGAGATGTTAATTCTTCGTGAAGCTTTTCACCTGGACGCTTGCCCACTTCTACTGCAGCCGGCCGCGGGAGCCCGTGCTGCGATGCATATTCTTCAAACCCATGAATCAGTTCTTCAAGTTTCAGTGATTCCATTTTGAAAATAAAGGTTTCTCCGCCTTTTGTAATAGCAGCCGATTGTAATGTCAATGTAGCTGCATCGTCTATTGACATGAAAAATCTGGTCATGTTTTTGTCTGTGATGGTCAGAGGTTCACCCTCCATCATCTGTTCAAATAATATGGGGATGACCGAACCTCTGGAACCGAGAACATTTCCAAAGCGGACCGAACAAAACAAGGTTCCTTTGTTTTGGACGTGGCGGTTTGCTTGATGAAACAGCTTTTCAGATAACAGCTTGGTGGCACCCATTGTGTTCACAGGAGATACAGCTTTATCTGTACTGATATTAATGACATGCTGCACTCGGTGTGAAAGGGCAGCTTCCACCACATTTTGTCCGCCGATGAGATTGGTCTGAATCGCTTCAAATGGATGGTCCTCACATGTCGGAACCTGTTTCAGCGCAGCCGCGTGAAAGACGATATCGACGCCTTTCATCACCTGATTCACCCTTCTGTGATCGCGTACATCTCCGAGTACAAATAATAGCCGCTTATCCTCCGCATACTTTTGGCTCATGACATACTGTTTACTGTCGTCTTTGCTGAATACAATCACCTGTTTAGGTGTAAGCAGCAAAAGGCGTTTGACAATTTGACTCCCGATTGAACCCGTTCCGCCAGTGACTAAAACTGTTTTGTTATGGAAAAATGGTTTTAGTTCTGCTGTTTGCTGTTTAGGCATGGCTTATCCTCCAACTCTCGTTTCTCTACCATGCATCATATGTTCAACTTTGTAATCGAATTAATGAAAGCAACCAATAAAACAAAATTTAGGGGAATGATCATGTCACAAAGTGTTCTTTTTTAATGGAAAATGGAAAAACGGACGTAACTAGGGAATAACAAAACTAAAAAAACAATGTACTAAATATTCAACATATTTTTATTTCGCTCCGCAAAAGCAAAGCTGGCAAAGTCATCTCACGTACCTCTTTGGGGAATAAGTTGTTTATGAGTCAGAAACCCTATAAAAAAAGGTTCATTTTCCTCACGGTAATCACCTGTATATATTTTACAATAGTAGTGATAGTGATAAAAGAGGAGGGTACCAAATGAAGGTTTCAAAAACAATGCTGCTAAGCACTGCCGCGGGTTTATTGCTTAGCCTGACAGCAACCTCGGTGTCGGCTCATTATGTGAATGAGGAACATCATTTCAAAGTGACTGCACACACGGAGACAGATCCGGTCGCATCTGGCGATGACGCAGCAGATGACCCGGCCATTTGGGTTCATGAAAAACACCCGGAAAAAAGCAAGTTGATTACAACAAATAAGAAGTCAGGGCTCGTTGTGTATGATTTAGACGGAAAACAGCTTCATTCTTATGAGTTTGGCAAGCTCAATAATGTCGATCTGCGCTATGATTTTCCATTGAACGGCGAAAAAATTGATATTGCTGCTGCATCCAACCGGTCCGAAGGAAAAAATACAATTGAAGTATATGCAATAGACGGGGATAAAGGAAAATTGAAAAGCATTACAGATCCGAAACATCCTATTTCCACCAATATTTCTGAGGTTTATGGATTCGGCCTGTATCACAGCCAGAAAACAGGAGCATTTTACGCATTAGTGACAGGCAAACAAGGGGAATTTGAGCAGTATGAAATTGTTGATGGTGGAAAGGGTTATGTAACAGGGAAAAAGGTGCGTGAATTTAAGTTGAATTCTCAGACCGAAGGCCTTGTTGCGGATGATGAGTACGGAAACCTATACATAGCAGAGGAAGATGAGGCCATCTGGAAATTTAACGCTGAGCCCGGCGGAGGGTCAAAGGGGCAGGTTGTTGACCGTGCGACAGGAGATCATTTGACAGCTGATATTGAAGGACTGACAATCTATTATGCACCAAATGGCAAAGGATATCTCATGGCTTCAAGTCAAGGAAATAACAGCTATGCAATGTATGAACGCCAGGGGAAAAATCGCTATGTAGCCAACTTTGAGATTACAGATGGCGAGAAGATAGACGGTACTAGTGACACGGATGGTATTGATGTTCTCGGTTTCGGACTTGGCCCAAAATATCCGTACGGGATTTTTGTGGCGCAGGATGGCGAAAATATCGATAACGGACAAGCCGTCAATCAAAATTTCAAAATTGTATCGTGGGAACAAATTGCACAGCATCTCGGCGGAATGCCTGATCTTCATAAACAGGTAAATCCGAGGAAGCTGAAAGACCGTTCTGACGGCTAGAATAGAAAGCAGCTTGTGCAGCTGCTTTTTTCTATGAATAAAAAAATCGTTCATAGCAATGAACGATTTTTCAAGAAAGCGCCAGATGAATCGCTTTTAGTTTTGCAGGAAGCTCATCAAACGTAAATGCGGGTACGGTCTCTTTATAATTGGCTGCTGCAGCTTTTTGCCGTTCTTCAGGATGGTTGATATAGAAAGCGGCTTTTTCCTTAAAGTCGTTCATGCCGTGATAAGAAATAAAGGATGAAAAAGGATGCGCCGCGGGTAAATCTGTTAATTGAAATGCTTCGCATGCAGCGATATCAAACGTTCGGTTATTAAAACTGGCATTTTTGATGCGCATAGTATTTTGGTTGAAAGCAAAATGATAGGGACGATGCGCATTAATTACGATGTCTGCCCCATTATAATAATGAACGGCCTGTTCGGGTGGAACCCATGCGCTGACGACATCAATATGCGGCTGTTTGAGCACTTTTTTAGGCAGATATTTTCTCCATTCCTTGCCGATTACCCGAACCGTGAATGGCAGATGGACCGCTTCTTTCATAAGCTGAACCCGATTAGGGTAAGGGTAGCCGATGATTAACAGATTTGAATGATAGGATTGTTTGGTGCCCATTTTTTTAAACAGCCGATGATTAACTGGTATCGGAACATAATAGACGTGCTGGTAGCCGAGCCCTTGATAATAGAGAACGGCATTTTGTTCAATCGTTAATATGGCGTCAGCGAGCTTGATTACCTGTAGGCTGATATCCATATAAAATGGGTCTTCGGTCAGCCAAACATATACGGGGATACCCTTACCCTTTAACCAGGTCAGCCAGTCGTGAGGAACGCGGTCTCCAACCATCAAGAGTGCGAAGTCCGGCTGAAACGTTTCGATCTTCACCAAAGATTCTGCTTCAAGTGTATCTGCAGACATATACTCTGTATGAGTGTTCCGAAAACATTCTTCAGCCCAGCGATCAAAATAACAATATATTCCTCCGTATCCCGACTGGATATACAAGACTTTCATCGGATGTTATGAAAAGAACGTAACGCTTTCTACTTTGTCTACATCAATTAATGTTGTAGCTTGGCCTGCTGGAGTGACGGAACTTTCCTGTGTTACAAATACGATCCCGTGAACCTGATCGAAAGCAACGAAGACAACCGGCCCGATCATGTCTCCTGAATCGGTTACAATGCTGATTGTCGTGCCTGGCGTAACTCTGGCAAAAATCCATCTTGCCGGAAGGGAAGGGTCTAAAAGAGATTCTGCCGTAACCATCTCACTTTCATCTACTCTTTGATCGATGGCAGCTTCAAGCAAGTCTTTAAGGTTACTATCCATGTTTTCTCCTCCTTCTGTTGCAGTTGGAAATAAAGGGCTTAAAACGGCTTTAATTAAATCCTTTTTTAACTGTGCATTTTCAGAGCTCATTACACACACCTCCTATTCGATAGTGAACTCACGTTAATCATATTCTTCCGGCTGTTATTTGGTATGAGTCGAACGCCGTACCTGATCTAATTTTCATCTATTTAAGGAAAATGCTGATTTTTTAATGGAGTGGACATAGCCTATACCATAAATCGGAGTCGCACATATTGTGAAACAGAGATAAGGATAAGGGAGAGGGATGATTTGGATTTAGAGAAACAAGTGGATCGAGAAGAAAACCAAGATGAACTGCATTTTATTTTGCTTTTGCTGATTCTGCTGATACGTCAATCGTCTTCTGAAGGAAATCCATCTGACCTCAGACGCCAGCTTGTTTTTGCAAAAGAGCTGGGCGTACCGGTTTCAAAAGTCAATTTGATCAACGGAGATACACTTCAAAATGTCATCGTAAAAGAAGTTCTGACTGATTTGGTTATTTTCCAAAACCCGTTAAATAACATGAGCTCTCATGTTTCACTCTCAAGTGTTGTAAGCTGGGGTGCTTTTTAAAAGATGACAGAGGCTCTGCTTGCTGCGGAGCCGTTTTTATGTTTGACGGCGGGAGGCGGTATAGATGGGAGAGAAAGTGTCTATTATTTTAACAAGTTACAACAAACCCCATTATTTGCAAAAAGCGATCGAAAGCGTGATACAGCAAACGCATGATCTTTGGGAGCTTTTTATCATGGATGATCATTCGAATGCAGAAACAACTGCGGTGATTCACAAGTATCTCCATGACCGGCGCATTCAATATCATAACAGTTTCGTGCATCCTG
This sequence comes from Bacillus sp. SJZ110, assembly GCF_006715455.1. Lineage (NCBI taxonomy): Bacteria > Bacillati > Bacillota > Bacilli > Caryophanales > Bacillaceae > Bacillus > Bacillus sp. SJZ110. The sequence goes on from NZ_VFNF01000007.1 coordinate 75,269, forward strand.
CAGATCGATTAAAAACAGCTCGTTATGCCACATTAATTAACAGTGCGCTCCCATTTGCAGACGGCGATTACATTTCCTATCTTACTGACGACACTGTTTATCATCCTGAGCGGCTGAGCCGTATGATGCAAGAGTTTTCACATAAGCCTGAAGCGCAGGCGGTCTATTCAAAACAAAAAGTTGTACATGTAAACGAAAGGGGAGAGGAAATCTCACATTTCTACAGAAATGCCAATGCAGTGTTTGATCAGGCCGCTTTTCAAGTTGATCATTGCTCCGTTATGCATCGCCGTTCGTTACTTAATCTCATCCATCATAAATTTGGAGGCTACTGGGATGATGATATGAAGCATTGGAATCATGGCGACGCAATTTTTTGGGCGAGACTCAACAACTTTACCCGATTTCTGCCGATAAATGAAGTATTAGACACAACCTATAAAACCCCAGATTCATTTCAAAATGCATATCGGTTTCTGCCCGCCGATTTGATTGACGGCTCTTTTGTAAAAGGTTCAGATCAAAATGTGTATTTTTTTGATCAGGGTGTAAGGCATCCTGTTGGAGAAAAGTGGGGTTTTTTGTATCTAAATCGGACTGTCGCTGTTCCAGACCCATATTTATTCCAATATAGGATTGGAAAAATTTTAAACATTCCGAATTATATTTTAGTAAAGGAAGCTGACCATCCTGCAATATTTTATATCGAAGCCGGAAAAAAAAGGCGAATTGTGGACCAGTATGCGTTTCAATTTTATCAATTTCAAAGAAAAGACATAGTGACAATTGGAAAAGAAGAGATGGAGACGCTTCCGGAAGGGCCGCCGATTACGTGGAAACGATCTGAATTGATCAAAAATCCGCCTGGCCGACGTCTGTTTTTCATCGAACGCGAGCCGTTTTTGTTTCTAAACGGCGTCTTTCACCCGATTAGTGAACAAGTAACAAGGAAGTTTTTTTTACATCAGAAGCCAATCTCCGCTTCTTTCCGAAATATTCAGCAATTTCCAATTGGAAAGCCGTTTTATCCGGTGTACGATGAGATTATAAAGAAATTGAATATTGCAACAGAGTAAAGGTATAGGTCATAAAAAGGAGACGTTCATGACAGGACATTATTCAAAAACGGAACATCAATATATATTGTTAACGTCTGAATCGGCATCGTTTGATCATTACAGCGTATACAGAGATCCGCAGCTTCCGCAAATTTTTTCTCATAACTTTGTTCAGCTCCATGATACGTTTCCATTGGAGCGGTTACTTAACTTTTTACCCTCCGTACCAAAGCTGCTTGATGCGAATTATCTCCATTTAAAAGCGTCGCCGCAGCATGTTTTTCCGCTCGGTTTGAAGCAGTCGCTTGTAAAAAGCGGTTTTGTCGTCGAGGATGAGCTACTATATGACATGAAGCTTAGTGACTGGAAGGGGCAGATGGGACATCCTTTAACCGCATGGGGGACGGCAAAAAGTCTTTGCGACGGATCTTCTATTATGAAAATTTACGATTCCATTTATATTGGAGAAGCAATCGCTGTACAAAAATTAAAAAGAAAATATCCTTTCTATGAAGCAGGTATAATCATTCTTGTTGTTTGTTACAGCGACCAGGCACAGAAAGTTCCCATTGGGTGCGGCGAGCTGTTTATCGATCATCAAGAGAAAACGGCTAAAATCGAAGAAGTGGCAATTTTAGATCAGTTTCAAAGGAAGGGCTACGGCAGTATCTTAGTGAAAGAAATGCTGTCTATCGCCAAATCACTAGGAATGGAAGCAGCCTACTTAGTGGCTGCAAGCACTGACGGTGCAACTCAGTTTTACGAAAAGCTGACGTTTAAAAAATATGAGCGGGTGCATACTGTATTTCATTATTTCCTTACATGAAATAGGCGTTTGCACAAACCATTTGGGACTTGGCCCGCATAAAATGCCGTATATCGTGATAAGAAAGGATGAAAACAGCATGTATGGATACTCTGGGTACGGTTACGGATTTGGCTGCGGGACAAATACATTTGTGTTAATTGTTGTCTTGTTCATTTTATTAATTATTGTTGGAGCCGCTTTTATTTGCTAGATGCTGAAATTCCAAAAGAGCCTTCCCTATTAGGAAGGCTCTTTTTATGTGAAAAAGTTTTTGCGGGGAACGTCATGCCGCCATTTGGACACTCATACAATATGGTAAAAGGGGTTTTGAGGTGGGAGCATGAGCAGTTATTTGATTAAGCCAGAGCTTAGCTCGGCCTATCCGGTTGTCAGTTATGCGAAGGGTTCATATGTTTATGATCAGACCGGAAAAAAATATCTCGACGGCTCGTCAGGTGCGGTGACATGTAATATCGGCCACGGAGTTCGTGATGTGACTGAGAAGCTGAAAGAACAGCTTGATCAGGTGTCTTTTGCTTACCGCTCACAGTTTACGAGTGAGCCCGCCGAGCAATTAGCCGCTCTCTTGGCACAGGAGCTGCCCGGAGATGTGAATTGGTCTTTTTTTGTCAACAGCGGATCAGAAGCGATAGAAACAGCTATGAAAATTGCCATTCAGTTTTGGCAGGAAAAAAAGCAAACACAAAAATCCATCTTTTTGTCTCGATGGAGCAGTTACCACGGAATAACTTTGGGAGCGCTTTCATTGTCTGGTTTTTATGAAAGGAGATACCGGTTCACCCATCTCATTGAGCGGTATCCAGCTATCTCAGCTCCTCATATTTATCGGCTGAATTATGAGACGGAAGAAGACTTTGTTCAGACTGCAGCTGATGAACTGGACACTATGATCAAAAGAATCGGAAGCCAATTCATCGCCGGCTTTGTGGCTGAGCCTATTATTGGTGCTGCAGGCGCAGCGATTACTCCGCCTCCGGGATATTATGAGAGATTAAGTGAGGTATGCCGCACACACGATGTGCTTTTTATTGCAGATGAAGTGATGACGGGGCTTGGGAGAACAGGAAGGATGCTCGCGACAGAGCATTGGGACACCGTACCTGATATTGCTGTACTGGGGAAGGGACTCGGTGCGGGGTATGCGCCTATTGCCGCTGCCGTCGTATCTGATTCTATTATTGAAACGATAAAACAAGGGTCAGGTGTGATTATGAGCGGTCACACATATAGTGCACATCCCTATTCAGCCAAAGCTGCTCTTGAAGTTTTGCGATATGTGTTAAAGCACGGCTTGATCAAACAATCAGAAAAAAAGGGCGCTGTGCTGAAGAAGAAGCTTGATGAGGCGGCATCTCAAAGCGGCATTATAGGTGATGTGCGCGGAAAAGGACTGCTATTAGGCATTGAATTTGTGACAGACCAAAAAACGAAGAAAGTGTTTCCGCCAGAGCAGGCGGTAACCCAGCTTATTGTCAGTGAGGCGAAAAAACGCGGGCTGATTGTTTATCCTTCCAAAGCTGGAATAGACAGTGGAGAAGGAGATGCTGTCATTATTGCTCCTCCTTTTACTATTTCAGACGGTGAAATGGAAGAGCTTATCTCTATTTTTTCAGAAACAGTTGCAGCGGTCGAAAAAAACTTAAAAAAGGATTGACATTAAATGGCGCCATTTCAAAAAGCAATCAGCATTGACACAGCAATTGCAGATGTTCGGGATGGATCGGTTCTGATGTTTGGCGGTTTTGGGGGAGTCGGGTCGCCTCCTTCATTGATTGAAGCGATATTGGACAGCGGTGTAACGGATTTAACTGTGATTTGCAATGACGCCGGTTTCCCGGATATCGGGATCGGCCCGCTTATTGTTAATCAACGGGTCAAAACCCTGATCGCCTCGCATATCGGTTCCAATCCTGTAGCCGGAAAACAGATGACAGAGGGGACGTTAGAGGTTCAATTTTCACCTCAGGGAACGCTTGCGGAACGGATTCGCGCTGGCGGAGCGGGACTTGGCGGTATTTTAACCGATGTGGGCATTGATAATCCAATGGTTTGCGAAAAAAAGGACATCGTAACAGTGGCGGGAAAACGATACTTGATTGAAGAGGCGCTGACGGCTGATTTTGCTTTCATCAATGCTTACATTGCAGATGAATTCGGCAATCTAACGTATGACAAAACCGCGCGCAATATGAACCCGCTTATGGCAATGGCCGCCAGGAGAACCTTTGCCGAAGCTGAGCGTATCGTTCCGATGGGGGAGATTTCTGAAGAAATGATTGTCACACCGGGGGTTTTTGTTGAGGGAGTTGTACGAAGCGAGGGAGTGAAGTGGAAATGGGCTTGGGAGTAGCAGAAAGAGAACAGATTGCAAAACGGGCTGCTACTGAAATTAAGCAGGGCATGATTGTGAATCTCGGTATCGGTATCCCATCCTTGGTACCGAACTTTTTGAAGCCTGACATACAGGTCATGTTTCAAGCGGAAAACGGTGTCCTTGGCATTGGAGAAAGTCCCGAAAAGGGAGAAGAGGATGCGCATTTATGCAACGCCGCGGGCTATCCTGTCCGCGCTGTAAAAGGGGCGTCTTATTTTGATACAACCATGTCTTTTGCGATGATCAGAAAAGGCAAAATTGATATTACGATTTTAGGCGCCCTGCAGGTGAGCCAATCAGGAGATTTGGCAAATTGGCTTGTTCCGGGAAAAAAGGTGCCTGGTATGGGCGGGGCGATGGAGCTTGCCCAAAAAGCGAAAAAAGTGGTTGTCGTCATGAGTCATACAGATCAAAAGGGAAGGCCTAAATTAACAGAAAGATGTACGCTGCCATTAACTGCTGCAGGCTGTGTAGATTTGATTATTACCGAAAAAGCGGTTCTTGAGGTCGATAGCCATCACTTCATTTTAAAAGAGCTGATGAATGGCTCGACAATCGATGAGGTGACGAGGCTGACAGAAGCTGAAATCAAAATAGATATGCCTTTTTCTTAAGAGGGGGAATGAGGATGCAAGACATTGAAAGAAAAGTAATCGGGTGGCTTGATCAGCATTCGGCCAAAGCCATTCGTCTTCTCAAAAGGCTGATTGGGGAAAAAAGCACATTGGGGTCAGAGTTTAACGCCCAAGCTGTTGTGCTTGAAAAGCTGCGGCAATTTCATATGGACATTGATGTATGGGAGCCAAGCATAAAGCAATTAAAACAGCATCCCTACTTTAAATCTAACCGATCCGATTTTCATGAGAGCCCGAATATCGTGGCTAAAAAAAAGGGAGCCGGCGGAGGCAGGTCCCTGATTTTGAACGGCCATATCGATGTTGTGCCTGAAGGAAGCGTAAAGGATTGGAAGTATGAACCGTATCAAGCTGTCGAAGAAAACGGTAAAATATACGGCCGCGGTTCAACGGATATGAAGGGAGGCAATACAGCCCTTCTTTTTGCTTTAGAAGCCCTGCACGCCTGCGATGTCAAACTGAAGGGAGATGTATTGTTTCAGAGTGTTGTAGATGAAGAGTGCGGCGGCGCCGGTACACTGTCCGCCATCATGAGAGGCTATCGTGCTGACGGGGCACTGATTCCTGAACCGACGAATATGAAACTATTTATTAAGCAGCAGGGTTCGATGTGGTTTCGGATCACTGTGAAGGGATTATCCGCACATGGGGGCACACGCTATGAAGGGGTAAGCGCGATTGAAAAAAGCATGCACGTTATCACAGCGTTACAAGAGCTGGAGAAAGTCCGCAATGCGAGAATTTCAGATCCGCTGTATGACAATATCCCAATACCGGTACCGGTGAATATCGGCACCATCTCAGGCGGTGCCTGGCCATCTTCAGTTGCAGACCGTGTCGTCATAGAAGGGAGATGCGGAATTGCTCCCCATGAGAAACCAGAAGCTGTAAAACTTGAATTGGAAAACTGGCTGAAGGATTTAGAATACCATGACGAATGGTTTAAACGCCATCCCGTACAAGTCGAATGGTTTGGCGCTCAATGGCTGCCGAATGATTTACCTGATGATCACCCTTTAATTTCTGTGCTGCAATCAGCCTATCAAAAAATGAAACAGACAGAGCCGATTATTGAGGCTTCCCCGTGGGGAACGGATGGAGGGCTTTTGTACCATGCAGGAGATACACCAGTAATCGTTTTCGGGCCGGGGGAAACAAAAACGGCTCATCAGGCCAATGAATACATTGAGGTTGAAGCCATGATAGAATCTGCTAAAATTATTGCACTTTTTGTCATGGATTGGTGCGGGCTTCATACAGATGGGGAGGATGCGGATGCTCAAGTCAATAAAGAGTAGCGGTGTCACAGCAGTTTTGGACCATGACGGTTTTAATAAACGAATCAGAGTGGTCCGTTATGACGGAGCCATTGAGAAGGCTCTGCCGGATATCGTGGCAGCGGCAAAAGAAGAGAATGCAGAAAAAATCATCGTCTATGCGAAGCAGCATGATGAGCCAATGCTTGTCAAACAATTATTTGCGCCTGAGGGCTATCTAAAGGGCTATTATCTCGGCCATTCGGCTTGTGTCATGGTACGTTATCTGTCAGAAAGCCGAAGACAAACAGATTCTTATACAGAGGAACAGGAGATCATCGAAGCCATATATCGCACAGCGCCCCGTCTTCGCAACGACAGTACACCCGTTTTTACGATGAGAAAAGCAGAAACAAACGACATGTACCAGCTATCGATGCTGTATAAAAAAGTATTCCGCACGTACCCAACCCCAGTATTTGACCCCGCTTATATTGAAAAGACGATGAATGCAAATACGGTGTATTATATCATGCTTGATCATGACCGCCTGATCAGCGCAGCAAGCGCAGAAATCAATCCAGAGCTTGGGCATGCAGAAATAACCGATTGCGCTGTGCTGCCGGAATATCGCGGCCATTCGTTAACAAGCTTTTTAATCGAGGCGTTAGAAAAAGAAATGGCTGGAAAGGATATCTTTCATGTGTTTTCTCTCGCCCGTGCTTCGTCTTTTGGGATGAATGCTGTGTTGTACCATTCAGGTTATCAGTATGGCGGAAGGCTGATCAATAATTGCTTTATAGCCGAAGGCCTTGAAAACATGAATATTTGGTGCAAGCAACTGTAAGTCAAAATATGCGCGAGGAGGAGTTCGTTTGAAAAACAAATGGTATAAACCGAAACGGCATTGGAAGGAGATCGAGTTATGGAAGGACGTTCCGGAAGAGAAATGGAACGATTGGCTTTGGCAGCTGACACACACTGTAAGAACGTTAGATGATTTAAAGAAAGTCATCAATCTGACCGAGGATGAAGAGGAAGGCGTCAGAATTTCTACCAAAACGATCCCCTTAAATATTACACCTTACTATGCTTCTTTAATGGACCCCGACAATCCGAGATGCCCGGTACGCATGCAGTCTGTGCCGCTTTCTGAAGAAATGCACAAAACAAAATACGATCTGGAAGACCCGCTTCATGAGGATGAAGATTCACCGGTACCCGGTCTGACACACCGCTATCCCGACCGTGTGCTGTTTCTTGTCACGAATCAATGTTCCATGTACTGCCGCTACTGCACTAGAAGGCGCTTTTCCGGACAAATCGGAATGGGCGTCCCAAAAAAACAGCTTGATGCTGCAATTGCTTATATCCGGGAAACACCCGAAATCCGCGATTGTTTAATTTCAGGCGGTGATGGGCTGCTCATCAACGACCAAATTTTAGAATATATTTTAAAAGAGCTGCGCAGCATTCCGCATCTGGAAGTCATCAGAATCGGAACAAGAGCGCCCGTTGTCTTTCCGCAGCGCATTACCGATCATCTGTGCGAGATATTGAAAAAATATCATCCGGTCTGGCTGAATACCCATTTTAACACAAGCATCGAAATGACAGAAGAATCCGTTGAGGCATGTGAAAAGCTGGTGAACGCGGGAGTGCCGGTCGGAAATCAGGCTGTCGTATTAGCAGGTATTAATGATTCGGTTCCAATTATGAAAAAGCTCATGCATGACTTGGTAAAAATCAGAGTCCGTCCTTATTATATTTACCAATGTGATCTGTCAGAGGGAATCGGGCATTTCAGAGCTCCTGTTTCCAAAGGTTTGGAGATCATTGAAGGGCTGAGAGGCCATACCTCAGGCTATGCGGTTCCTACCTTTGTCGTTGACGCACCAGGCGGAGGAGGTAAAATCGCCCTGCAGCCAAACTATGTCCTGTCACAAAGTCCTGACAAAGTGATCTTAAGAAATTTTGAAGGTGTGATTACGTCATATCCGGAACCAGAGAATTATATCCCCAATCAGGCAGACGCCTATTTTGAGTCCGTTTTCCCTGAAACCGCTGACAAAAAGGAGCCGATCGGGCTGAGTGCCATTTTTGCTGACAAAGAAGTTTCGTTTACACCTGAAAATGTAGACAGAATCAAAAGGAGAGAGGCATACATCGCAAATCCGGAGCATGAAACATTAAAAGATCGGCGTGAGAAAAGGGATCAGCTCAAAGAAAAGAAATTTTTGGCGCAGCAGAAAAAACAGAAAGAGACTGAATGCGGAGGGGATTCTTCATGAAAACATGCGAATGGTGCGGCGAGCTTGAAGCGGTGCCCGGCAGGAACACGGTGTACTGGGAGCTCCCTGATGGAACGAGGGCTATAGAACTGACAGACACCCCTGCCATGGTATGTTCTTCCTGCGGTATGACCTATCAAGAGGAAAACACGGTTAAGGAGATTGAGGATCAGCTGCTTTTAATTCAAACAAAAAAACTGCCTGAAAGCCTGACATATCAGCAGCTCATGGAGACAGAAAGAATTTTGAAACGCAACTATTTTGACTTCTCCTGAGTCATGTTTCAGTATTCTTTTGTTGTAATTTTACACTTCAACTGTATAATAGAACAACAAAAGACAGACACCAGGAGGGGAAACCCATGAAATCCTTTTATCACTATTTATTGAAATACAGACACCCTAAGCCGAAGGACAGCATCAGTGAATTTGCCAATCAGGCGTATGAGGATCACAGCTTTCCAAAAACATCTACCGATTATCATGAAATCAGTTCATATTTGGAGCTGAATGCTGATTACCTTCACACGATGGCGACGTTTGATGAAGCTTGGGATCAATACGAGTCTGAAGTGCACGGCAGATAATAGCTGTTTCATCCGCAGATCACTGCGGATTTTTTTATGTCTCCCATACCATAATTGGATATTTCCTTTGGTTTTCATGCCCATGCGAATTGGCTTCACCCGGCATACGATAGCGTATGAGAAATGTTGCGGCGAGGGGGAGACACCATGAAGCAAAATAAACCGAAATTCCAAGTAGGGGATATCGTAGTCGTCATTATGTATGGAACAGTCGGCACCATCACAAAAGTACACCAAATTGATAAACACTATCTTTATGAAGTCAATCATAACGAAGTTTTATACTTTGAATCATCTATTCAGCTTTATAAAGATTATGAGGGTGTCATTGTCGACATGGAGAAGCTTGATATTGAGTATGAATTCCTTATTGGGGACGTTGTTTATGTAAAAGATTATGGAAAAGAACTCTTTCGCATTATCGGCCATAGAACAGAAATTTGGAGATATTTAGAAGATGGCTGGGAAGATATCATTTATGAGCTGACCCGTTTAAAGGATGGAGAGTGGCTTGAAACGGAGGAAGAGGATCTCACGCTGGTGCTTAGAAAATATGAAATGGACCAGTTTGTGCATCAGCTGTTGTTTGTCCATTATGTCGGAGAAACTGGCCATGAGATCGGCGAAGATATCGCATCGTCTGCTCTTCTTCAGTTTGAAGGCGATGATGAAGATCAAGATACCCTTCACATCCTTGCTGTGTCAATTGTTGATGAGCTTCTGGATATTTATAATGACTACAAAATTCTGTACGAAATGTTTCATGATGAAGAATATAAAGACATGATGATGTTTGTTTTGGAAAGTTTAAAAGAGCATTTCAGTTAGTTTGTGAACATACGGATCAAGACATATAAAAAATATGGCAGACAGCCCCAAATCATCACACGCGTCATTCCTTTGAGCGTTTTTTCCATTATGATATCAAATCTTTCTCCGTCCAGTGCTTCCATCATTTTAGCAATCATAGCGTCAGCCTCCCATGGCTCGTTTTTTATTCAATATATGACTGAAAGAATTGTTTAGAACACCGGGTATAATTCAGCCTGTTTTTTCATAAAACATAAAAAAGGAGGCGGTACGGAGATGAAAGAAATAGATCTTGTGATTGATACGGAAGAAATCGCTGAATTTTTTTACAGAGAGCTTGCAAGACGGGGCTACATACCGAGTGAGGATGAGCTGTTTGAAATCGCTGATATCACCTTTGATTATTTGATAGAAAAATGTATGATAGATGAAGAGCTGGATGAAGATGAATGAGGCTTAAAACCGGAGTTGTCAGCTCCGGTTTTATTATTCATGTTCTATGACTTCTGTGAAAATTGAGGTGGTTAAATTGTACAAGCCCGTTAGTTTGTTTCTTTTCTTTCTCATTCTAGCTGCGGCCATTCATACAAATGCTGTTCAATCTGCAGATGAAGCAATAAGCAAGGCAGCTGTTTTGATCCGTCAGCCATGGCTTAATGAAGTCATGACGGAGATCACGCATCTTGGTGCTTCTTCTTTTCTGCTCCCTCTAATTGTCATCATTGGAGCAGGCATGTTTTTCTACAGAAAAACATGGGACGGCCTGTTGATGTTCTTAGTATTCGGCACAGATCGGCTGTTAAACAAAGTCTTAAAAGAATGGATCGAAAGAGTGAGGCCTGATTTTGCACCGCTGGTTCATGAATCATCCTTCAGTTTTCCGAGCGGCCATTCCATGAATGCTGCTTGTGTCTATCCTGTTATTGCTTACTTTTTAGTGAAACACCTCCCGTTTTTGTCCAAGCATAAAAAAATGGTATATATCATAGCCGGTGTAATTGCTGTTTTAGTCGGCATAAGCAGAGTGTATCTGGGGGTTCATTTTGTGACAGATGTGTTAGGAGGCTTTAGCCTCGGCTTGCTTCTGTTTTTCCTAGTAAAAGGTTTTGACGAAAAGATTAAGCGGTTTCGACAAAAATAGAGAGAGGAAAACACAGCAAAAACGCCAATATGTTAAAGAAATAAAAGGGAGGGGATCTTGATGATGTTATCCGTGTTTAAAAAGAAGTCTTGTTCCTATGACGTGACAATATTTCAGACACCCCGGTTTGGCGAAAAAAAGGGCTACAGAGCCGTCTATCGAACTGAACTGAACGGGAGCGATCATCAAGACGTGCTGAAAAGAGCATTCTCTTTGTTTAATGTATTCGACACTGTTCCGAGTGATTATGATGCAAGATTTATGGCCACAGGGGACGTGATCTTGATTGATGAAGGCAGAAAAGGGAAAACATATTATCAACTGCTTCCCGCCGGCTGGAGGAAAATCAATCGTCTGATTGTACAAACGACATAATGAAAAGAAAACTGCGGAAACCCGCAGTTTTCTGCAGTTTTAAGGCTTGCGTTTGGCAGCAGAATATTCTTTCCCGTGTGCTTCTTCAGCTGCAATGATATCTTTTTCAGGTATATGATTGTTCTTTTTTTGGCCGGTGATCCGGTTGCGATGTTTTTTACCCATGTCCCACCCCTCCTTCCTGCGGTTAGGTTTTCAAATTAACACCCCGATTATCCGTTTTTCTGAGGAAGTGCCTAACAGATCCTCGAACATTTCTTTTTTCGACATATTCCTTTATAATCAATGCTGAAGTTTGTTTCATCATGACATTCGTTGTAAAATGGACGGGCTGGATGATAATTTAGATTTACAGGAGGATATGAGATGAGTGTACATATAGGTGCTGAAAAAGGACAAATTGCGGATACAGTGCTTTTGCCGGGAGATCCTCTCAGAGCAAAATTTATTGCAGAAACGTATCTTGAAAATGTAGAATGCTACAATGAAGTCAGAGGCATGTATGGATTTACGGGTACATATAAAGGTAAAAAAATCTCAGTACAAGGCACGGGAATGGGTGTTCCGTCTATTTCAATTTATGTGAATGAATTAATTCAAAGCTACGATGTGCAAAATCTAATAAGAGTCGGTTCCTGCGGCGCTATTCGTAAAGATGTCAAAGTGCGAGACGTCATTTTGGCGATGACCTCCTCAACTGATTCACAAATGAACAGAGTCGCTTTTGGAAGCATTGATTTTGCGCCTTGCGCAGATTTTGAGCTTTTAAAAAATGCCTATGATGCCGCAAAGGATAAAGGTGTGCCGGTGACTGTAGGAAGCGTATTTACAGCTGACCAGTTCTACAACGACGATTCGCAAATTGAAAAACTTGCAAAATACGGTGTGCTTGGCGTTGAAATGGAAACAACTGCATTGTATACATTAGCAGCGAAGCACGGAAGAAAAGCCCTGTCAATTCTCACCGTGAGTGATCACGTATTAACAGGAGAAGAAACGACAGCGGAAGAGCGTCAAACGACATTTCATGATATGATAGAAGTGGCTTTACATTCCGTATCACAATAAAATATATCAAGAGGCGTGCTGGGTGCCGGCAGCCTCTTCTTTATGAATGCGGAAACGATTGATAAAAGGAAGGTAATGTAATATGAAAAAGTCCGGTAAATGGTTCTCACTGGCTGCCGCTCTGAGTGTAACGGCAATAGTCGGAGCCGGCTGCAGCATGTCGAACGGTGATGCTCAAAAGGATACGAAAACCACAGCAGAAACAAAGCAAACAGAACAAAAAACAGCTGACAGCAAAAAATCAAACACTCAAAACAGTGAGTTTTCATTGGAAAGCCAGTATTTCAATGATATTAAAAAAGTCGATGGTCTGGAAACCATTCAAAATCCAGAAAATATACTCGCGCTTGTCAATAAACAATATGCACTGCCCGGAAACTATGAACCTAGCGATCTTGTCATACCTGATGTAGAGTTTTCTTTTGAAGAAAAGATTCAAAAACGTTACATCAGAAAAGAAGCGGCCGACGCATTAAAAACAATGTTCGATGCTGCCAAAAAGGAAGGCTATGAACTGGCAGCTGTCTCAGGGTACCGTTCGTATGACAGACAGAAAGTCATTTTTGACAATGAAGTAAGCCTAAAAGGGGAAAAGAAGGCAAAGGAAGCGGTCGCTTACCCGGGTGAAAGCGAGCATCAAACAGGCCTTGCGATGGACATTTCGAGCCGGAGCAATGGCTTAGAGCTAAATGAAGCGTTCGGAAGCACGGCAGACGGGAAATGGGTGCAGGACAATGCTTATAAATATGGCTTTATCATTCGCTATCCGAAAAATAAAGAAGATATCACGAAATATGAATATGAGCCATGGCATCTGCGCTATGTAGGCAAAAAAGCCGCAAAGGTCATCCAAGATAATGATTTAACGCTTGAAGAGTACTTTGAAAAAGTGAAGAAAATTTAAAATGAAAAGCCCGCTTACACTAGATAAGCGGGCTTCATTGTGTCTGGTGAATCTAGCATTTGTTCTATGCTTACCAGAAGAATAAACCAGCAAGAGCGACCCCTGTAATTAAACCGAGGGAAATACCGTAAGCTGCTCCGTATCCCCAATAACCGCCCCAATATCCGTAACCGAAACCTCTTGGCCCTCCGCCGGTCGGAGCTATAAAAACTCTGTCTCTTGTTACACGGGTAATTCTGCCGACGTGAACTCTCCCGCCTCTCTCTGTAATTCTGACGACTTTACCTTGATGGTTTTTGCAAAGATGATAATATCTCTCCAATATTGTTCCCCTCCTATCCTGACTTTCTATCAGCATATGATAGATAGGAAAAAAAGGTTGGACGAAAACAGGGGGCGATACGCCGTTTTACTTGTACGCGATAAAAATACAATGACCCATGTACTCACTATATAACTGCATGAGCTGATAATGTGTTTGAAGCGTATCGTAATAGATGGGATCAATCGTTTGCGATAAATCCATTTCTGTGGTTGGTTCAAATTCCATGTCTTCCGGAAGAAGTGTCATCGCTTCTGTTTTTTGAAAGCCATAGGATCTTAGGAGTTTATGCCATTCGCTTTCTTCATGTAAGCAAGTAAATCCGTAAAAATCCATCATTTGCTTCTTTTCTGCAGGGGGCATCGGTTTTTTTAAAGCAGCTTCGATACCAATCAGCATCCCGCCGGGTTTTAAAACTCTTGAAATTTCTTGAAGAGAGGATGTCAGGCGTGAAAAACTGAGGACCGATTCTGACAGGACGCAGGAAAAGGACTCAGAAGAAAACGGGAGATGTTCCAGCTCCGCCTGATATGCAGGGATGGCAAGCCCTTCATTCGCAAATCTTTTTTTCGCTTTCTCAAGCATAATAGGATCTTTATCAACGACTGTTACAGGATACAGCAAATGTCCTAAATAAGCCGCCGTTTGCCCTGTTCCGCATCCGGCATCAAGAATCGGCTGATCCGGGGAGGGCGCAGCCTTTTGCAAGACCGCTTTTGAAAAAGCCAGCCCGCCTGGGTGCGCCCCTGCGACACCGAATAAGGACAGCATTTCTAAATATCGGCTCAATATCGAATCCTCCTTTTTCCTTATCATATGTCGTATAAAGACATAGGTTTATGAAAAGCAAAAGAAGGGCGTTTCTCTTTCATTTCTGCTCCGAGTTGACGAATAAGAATTCGTCCATGATAATAATGTAAGAAGAAAAAGGTGGTGTTTAATTGAAACGGCAATTAAAACTGTTTTTTATTGTGCTGATCACTGCAGTTGTCGCTTCGGCGCTTACTTTATTTATTACGGGCAATTCCAGTATCCTGGGCCAAAAATCAGCAAGCACAGGAGACAGTAAGTTCGACAAATTAAATAAAGCGTATGAGCAAATCAAAAGTGATTATTACCAAAAAACAGATGATGACAAATTAGTAGACGGAGCAATTAAAGGAATGATTCAATCACTGGATGATCCGTACTCTACATATATGGATCAAGAGCAAGCGAAATCATTCGACGAGACGATTTCAGCATCTTTTGAAGGAATCGGAGCCCAAGTAGAGGAGAAAGACGGAGAAATCCTTATTGTATCCCCAATTAAAGGTTCACCTGCTGAAAAAGCCGGTATCAAACCGAGAGACCAAATCATTAAGGTGAATGGAAAAAGCGTAAAAGGCATGAATGTAAATGAAGCCGTCGCTTTAATCCGAGGCAAAAAGGGCACAAAGGTGAAGCTTGAACTGAACAGAGCGGGAGTGGGGAATATCGATCTTTCCATTAAGCGCGATACTATTCCTGTAGAGACTGTCTATTCAGAGATGAAAGACAACAACATCGGAGAAATTCAAATCACTTCTTTCTCTGAAACAACAGCTAAAGAGCTGACAGATGCGATTGACGGTTTAGAGAAAAAAGGCGCCAAAGGCTATATTTTAGACTTGAGAGGCAACCCGGGCGGCTTAATGGAACAGGCGATTACGATGAGCAACCTGTTCATTGATAAAGGGAAAAACATCATGCAGGTTGAATACAAAAACGGTTCAAAAGAAGTCATGAAGGCCGAAAAAGAACGGAAAGTGACCAAGCCGACCGTCGTTTTAGTAAATGACGGTACAGCAAGCGCAGCCGAAATTATGGCCGCTGCCCTTCATGAATCGTCAAACGTACCGTTAATCGGCGAGACGACATTCGGAAAAGGTACAGTGCAAACGGCAAAAGAATATGATGATGGCTCTACTGTCAAACTGACAGTTGCCAAATGGCTGACTGCTGACGGCGAATGGATTCACAAAAAAGGCATCAAGCCTCAAGTGAAAGCTGAGCTGCCTGATTACGCGAAGCTGCCGTATTTGGACGCAGATAAAACGTACAAATCAGGTGATACAGGCACAAACGTCAAAGTGGCTCAGAAAATGCTCAAAGCACTTGGTTACAAGGTAAACGTTAACAGTACGTATGACCAGGACTTTGTATCTGTCGTCAAACAGTTCCAGAAAAAAGAGAAGCTGAAAGAGACAGGCATACTGACTGGCGATACAACAACGAAATTAATGATAGAACTTCAGAAGAAGCTGTCTGATAATGATACGCAAATGGAAAAGGCAATTGAAACACTGAAAAAAGAAATGTAAAAAAACCATACGCGGCTGCCGCGTATGGTTTTTTTATGCACCCTTTTGATTTGGATTAGCGTCTTGTTTTTTGCCAAATAAACCTTCAATGACAGGATTGGATCCCGCGTTTTTAACGAACAGCGGATTCAGGATCACCACAGCGATCATGTTGGCGGCCAATCCCCAGAATCCTTCATAAATGCCATGTGCGGATTGAGTGGTATACACAATAAACGTAACCGCAAGGCCGACTAATAATCCGATAACTGTCGCTTCTTTCGTTTGACGCTTCCAGAATAGACTGACAGCAATCGCCGGGAAGATTTGCACCATGCCGGATACACCTAATAGCTGGAGTGTCACTAAGGCAGTCGGGAACAGCATTCCAAACAGCAGCGCGAGACCGATGACAACAAACACCATTGAACGTGTGACGAGGGTCAGCTTGCTTTGCGACACATTCGGATGAATCAAATCCCGGTATAGGTTGTTGGCGAATAAATTCGATGCGCCGATTGCCATAATGGAACAAGGTATTAATGAAGCAAGAGCGATAGTGGCATATGCAAAGCCTTGTGCCACGCCGCCGTAAGATGTTTGAATCAAATGCAGCAGCGCGAGTCTTGGATTTGTATCTTCCGGCAGGATAAGAAAGGCGATAAAGCCAAGAAAAATGACCAAAATTAACACGATATTATAAAGCGGCAAAAACATGCTGTTTTTTCTTACTGCATCAGCGCTTTTCGCCGTGAAAACTCCTGTAGCGGCATGTGCCCACATAAAAAGTGCCAGAGCGGAAACAATAGATGCTGTGATAAACCAAGGAATGCCTTTTGGTCCTTCTGACGGTATCGTCAGCATTTGCGGCGCTTCCTTCACTAACGTGTCAATCATTGGCGTCCAGCCGTTAAAATGAATGAGAGGGAGGGACACCACCATAAACAGCATAATGACCCATACTAAAATGTCCTTAATGATGGCTGTATATGTGGGCCCTTTAATCCCGCTGAAGAATGTGTAAAGAGCAACCAGAATAAATGAAATGATCACAACGAATTTTACGTTAATATAGCCAGTGCCGGCAACCTGAAGCGTGTCTTGAATGCCGCTAAGCTGAAGGCATATGTACGGAATAAGCATGAGTACCCCAACGATGGCAACGAGGCTTGCCAAAAGCTTACTGTTAAAACGTTCCCGGGCATAATCCGCGAGTGTTGTTAATTTATGAATTTTCGCAACTTTCCAAAGTTTTGGCAAGAAGAAGTAGGCGATAAAGTAGGCCAACACAGAATAAGGAATGGCGAAAAATGCAACACTTCCGCCTGTAAAAGCAGTACTGGTCAACCCTAAGAAAGTATAGGCCGTATAAAGGTCAGCGCCTACTAAAAACCAGACGAGAAGACCGCCGAAGCGTCTGCCGCCGACAGACCATTCTTCCACAGAAGTGCGCGAGGATTTGTCTCTTCCGGCGAGAAAGCCGATACAGACAACGGTTAAAACAATAATAGAAGTAATGAGAAGTGCAGTCAGATTCCCTTGCATTATTCAAGTCCTCCATCTTTTTTTTGCATCTGATAAATGCCAAACGAGCATAACGGCGTAACAATAATCCACAGCAGCAGCCAAAAGTGGAAAAACGGCAGGCCGAACATAATCGGTTCTATTCGATTCACAAGCGGCAAAAGCGCGAGCTGAACGAATGGCAAAAGAATGAGAATAACAATAAGTGCTTTTTTAACCATTTACTTTCCTCCTGAAACATGATAATGCTCACTATAATAGCAGTTGTTAGAAAAGATCACAAGATAATTATTAGAAAAAAATGATTTTTTCAATTATTTAAACAAAACACATGGTTTGCATCCTTTTCAATAAAGGTTTAAAATAATAAATATCTTGAAATCGAGATAAATAGGAGTGAGAAAATGAAAACAGAAGGATTGCACCATGTCACAGCATTCGCCAGAGATCCGCAAGAAAACTTGCGATTTTATACAGAAGTGCTTGGGCTCAGACTTGTTAAAAAAACAGTAAACTTTGATGATCCCGGGACGTATCATTTTTACTTTGGGAATCAAAACGGAGATCCCGGTACAATAATGACCTTTTTTCCGTTCCAAGGAAGCGGACAGGGAACGGTAGGAAAAGGCCAAGCGGGCCGGGTGTACTTTTCAGTTCCCTCAGGCTCCCTGTCTTTTTGGAAGGGGCGTCTTGAGAAAAGCGGGCTGAGCCTAGAGGAAAAAACGTTGTTTGGTGAAAAAGGTCTTATTTTTGATGATACAGAAGACCTTCCGCTGGCGATCATGGAGGATGCGAAAAGCGGCAAAAGCGAGTGGACGCCTGACGGGATCACAACAAATGAAGCAATTACGGGAATGAAAGGTGTGCTGCTATATTCCTACGACCCGCAGGCGACCATACAATTGTTAACGGAAAGCTTTGGATACACCAAAGTGGCTGAAGAAGACCAGATTGTCAGACTGGCAACCTCAGCGGCCGTCGGCGGTGTCATTGATGTCCATTTACACCCTGAAAAAAGAGGAGTCGGAGGATATGGTACGGTACACCATGTAGCGTTTCGGACTAAGAAAAAGGAACAGGCGAAATGGCTGCCGATTATTGCTGAAAACCATCTGCCTTCGTCAGAAATTCTCGACAGGGAATACTTTACATCAGTTTATTTCAGGGAGAAAGGCGGTATCTTATTTGAAATTGCCACAGATGAACCGGGCTTTATGACAGATGAAACGTTTGCTGATCTAGGAACTTCCTTAAAACTGCCTGAATGGCTGGAGAAACATAGACAACAAATTACAGACGTTTTACCTGAACTTTAAAAGGGGGAATTTATAATGAAGCATATTTATGAAAAAGGAACATCTGACAACGTACTTTTGCTGTTGCATGGCACGGGCGGTAATGAACACGATCTGCTTTCATTGGGGCGGTTTATAGACCCTGATGCCCATTTGCTTGGTGTCAGAGGATCGGTGCTTGAAAATGGAATGCCGCGATTTTTCAAACGTCTGAGTGAAGGAGTTTTTGATGAAAAGGATCTTGTGGTGCGGACAAGAGAATTGAAAGATTTTATCGACGAGGCTGCAGAAACGCACCAGTTTAATCGCGGCCGAGTGATTGCAGTCGGTTATTCAAACGGCGCAAACATTGCGGCAAGCCTGCTTTTTCATTATAAAGATGTGTTAAAAGGGGCTATTCTGCATCATCCAATGGTTCCGATTCGGGGTATCGAGCTGCCTGATATGGCGGGGCTCCCTGTTTTTATCGGTGCCGGGAAATACGATCCTCTTTGCACGAAGGAAGAATCAGAAGAGCTTTACCGCTATTTACGTGACAGCGGGGCATCAGCCTCCGTTTACTGGCAGGACGGGGGCCATCAGCTGACTCAGCATGAAGCTGAACAGGCTCGTGAATGGTACAAAGAGGCGATTGTATAAAAAAACCTTAGTCCGGATTTCGGACTAAGGTTTTTCATATCCTTACAGCCAAGTTGATACTTTTGAAAGCGGCAGACGGTTGCTTTGATGCGCAGGCTTCACTGCTTTGCCGATTGAAATAAGCATAACCGGAACATAGCGCTTACTGATATCAAATTGCTTTTGGAACTGCTCTTTGTTAAATCCGCCAATTGCGCAAGTGTCATAACCTTTTGCTTTTGCGGCAATCATAAGCTGCATAGCAGCTAAAGAAGCATTTAAGAAAGCGGAATCACGTGCGAATTGCTCGCTTTGGTAAGCACCGTTGATTTGGCCGAGTAATGTTTGTTTGATTTCATCCGTAATATAGCCTTGGCTTGCTAATTCAGCATAAACTTCTTCACCGTTTTCATTTGCCTTTAAATCGCCTAAAATGGCAACAACAGCAGAAGACTCAACGATTTGTTTTTGATTATACGCTACAGGAAGAAGCTCAGCTTTTGATTCATCGCTGTGGAATACTGTAAAATGCCAATGCTGAAGGTTCCAAGCGGAAGGCGCTTTAGCGGCAAGGTCTAATAGCTCAGTCAGCTCCTCCTTAGAGATCGGGGCATTTGTATCATATTCCTTTACAGATGCACGTGCTTTTAAAACATCCAGAGTATTCGTCATAGTGTTTCCTCCTTCGGATAAACGTGGTATGATAATAGAAAAGTTAGAAGCTTACTAAATGTAACTTGAAAGATTATTGTAATGGATCATTGAATACATGTCAATCAATAGATGAAGGGATGAAGGCTTGTGGGAAATACGATGTGCCCTAAAATGGAATCCGCATTCTCATTGCTGGGAAAACGATGGAACGGTCTGATCATCCATGTGCTAATGGATGGGCCGAAACGGTTTAAAGAGATAACGGAAACAATACCTATGATCAGCCAAAAAATGTTGGCAGAGCGCTTGAAGGAGCTTGAACAAAACGAGATTGTCGAACGGCAGGTTCTCCCTGAAACGCCGGTCAAAGTCATCTACACGCTGACTGAAAAAGGAACAGCGCTTCAAGCTGTATTTCAAGAGATGCAGGCATGGGCCGATCAATTTTGCGAGCCTGGTGACACAGTGTGTGAAGAAGAGAAATAAGGAAAGCGGCGTCTGAAAAAGCGCTCTTGTTTCCATGGTGAGTCATGTAAGTACGGTTCACACCCGTTTACATGACTTTTTATATTTGTCAGACTGATATTTCCGGATTGACAAAAGTGTCATGTGCATATGAAGGGGATATATAAAATAGGAAATGATCAATAAGCTATAACATCCAACCTATTGTAAATGGGGATTATGATGTATCTTATTATGCAAATCAGCAAAATTTTATATTTTCGGCCAAAACCCAGTCAGCTTCCAATTGGCATTTAAACCGGATATAAAAGGAGATCCAGGTTTTTCGTATTGCTGGATGCTTCTATACTGATGACTTCCGCATTTATGAAAAAAGAGAGAGCTTCTTTGGAGCTCTCTCTTCTTTTTTTTGTGGGGAGACGAAATCTTATAGTTTTCCATTCAAAAATTGCGCCTCACCGAGACCAAAACTCCAGTCTGCGTCACCATTCTCAGTAATAGATACCATTAGGTCTTCAGGGGAAATTCCGCATTTTTCTTCTAGCCTTTCAGCAAGCAGAGCATATAATTTTTCCTTTTGGCTTTTGGTTCTTGCTTTGCTGGTCATACTGATGATGACCAGATCCTTGCTTCTTTGCAATCCTAATCCTGTATCCTGGATAATAAGCTCGTTTGCAGGGTGCTGGTGGACAATTTGATAACGGTCTCTTTCCGGAACACCAAATGCTTCAACCATCGCTTGGTGAGCAGTATCTAATAACAATTGCAGCGATTTTTCATCACGGCCTTCAATTACATCAAAACGCAATAATGGCATGTGTACTCCTCCTTCTGTGAAGTTGTTATCCGTCTGTTCTCATATTGTCATATTTGCTTCCAGACAATGGATAGATATAATGATTGGCAGTCAACTTTTAAAAACATAACATATAACCAAAAGTTAATCAACATATAACTAATAAATCATTGGGTTAGGCGGTAGGTAATTGAGACAAGCTCATAAAAACGATTGACAGTCATTGATTAGGAGATTAGTATGAACATATTAGTTGATCAAAAGGTAACAATCATATAACCAATACGTTGTTATTTATAAATGAAAGCGTTTTCTATTCATCTAGGCATGAAAAGCGCCGAAACAATGTCGCGAGAATCATATAAAACACTTTTGGAGGGGTTTCCATGCCGATTTTAATTGTAGCTGTCGGAGTGCTGATTCTGTTATTTCTCATTATTAAAATAAAATTAAATACCTTTGTCTCACTGATTGTCGTTTCATTTTTAGTAGCCATCGGACTTGGAATGGATATCAATAAAATTGTTCTTTCAATTGAGACTGGAATTGGGGGGCAACTGGGGCATTTAGCTTTAGTGTTTGGACTTGGCGCAATGCTCGGGAGACTTGTCTCAGATGCTGGGGGCGGCTACCGGATTGCCATTACGCTGATTGACAAATTCGGGAAGGAACGAATACAGGCGGCGGTTGTAGTTGCCTCTTTTATCATCGGTATTGCGCTGTTTTTTGAAGTGGGTCTTGTTCTGTTGATACCGATTGTTTACGCGATTGCTAAAGAATTAAAAATGCCTTTTCTGTATCTGGGAATCCCGATGGCCGCCGCCTTAAATGTTACTCACGGATTTTTGCCCCCGCATCCTGCTCCAACTGCTATCTCAGTTGCATACGGTGCCCATATTGGCCAGGTGCTGCTTTTTGGAATCATCATCGCTGTTCCGACAACTGTGATTGCCGGGCCTTTATTTAATAAATTTGCGATGAAACGGTTTCCTGGTGCGTATCAAAAGCATGGAAACTTATCGGGGTTAGGACCGAGGAAAGAATTTCAGCTGGATGAAACACCGGGCTTTGCGATCAGTGCTGTCACGTCTTTATTCCCGGTTATCTTTATGGCAATGGCAACAGTTTTTTCTTTATTATTGAATGAACATTCAAAAGGAAAAGACATTATAGAATTTATCGGCACTCCAGGAACGGCAATGCTCATTTCGCTGTTGCTTGCACTCTATACGATGGGATATGCCCGTAAAATATCTATGCAGGAAATCAGCAGATCTATTTCAGAATCAATTTCGCAAATTGCGATGATGCTGCTCATCATAGGAGGGGGAGGAGCGTTTAAACAGGTGCTGATTGACGGCGGGGTCGGCGATTATGTCGCTGATTTTTTCCGCCAAACAAACATGTCGCCGCTATTCGTTACATGGACCATCGCCGCGGTTCTGCGTCTGTGTCTAGGCTCTGCTACCGTGGCTGCGCTTACCACAGCGGGAATGGCAGCTCCGCTTATGGAGGCTGGCAGTGTAAACCCCGCGTTAATGGTGCTTGCAACAGGAGCCGGCAGTGTCATTGCGTGTCATGTAAATGATGCAGGATTTTGGATGGTAAAGGAATTTTTCGGCTTGAGCATGAAAGAAACATTTCAAACCTGGACGCTGCTTACAACAGTTCTTTCGGTTACAGGACTCGGCTGTGTGTTTTTGGCAGAGCTTGTGATGTAACAATCATAGACAGTCCGTAGCCCAATCGTTTTTCTTCCTTGCTGAATACTTTACGTATAGGCAGACATAAAGGAGGAAAAAATCATGTACCCTCATCATTCGTATTTACGCGGAATCCCAGGTCCAGCCGGATATCCGGCGCGTAGTCCTTTTTTGTTTGGCGCTCCTCTAGTCGGCGGTTTATTAGGCGGTTTTCTCGGGAGTGCGCTGTTTAACTATTCTCGTCCCTATGCCTATCCTCCTGGCCCTTATGGATACGGAGGCGGACCGTACGGTTTTGGTGCCGGCGTGCCATACGGGGGATATCCCGGCTTCTATTAATAAAAACGGCCTGCATCGATTGCAGGCCGTTTTTTATCGGATGATTTCTACCTCGGACATATTGTAGTCTTGCTGCTTTTGAAACATGACTTCCAGAAGGCCATCCTTATAGACGGCTTTTGTTCCTTTGCGTTTGACTAAACAAGGAAGATTTACTTTTTTCGGATGATCTGCTCTTGGGAAGTTTTCCAACCATAATTCGTGAGATGTGTGTTTGATTCTCACTTGTTCCAGCCATTCTTCGCTGATTGGCACCTTTACAAACACATGGTCTGCAGTTTCGAATATATCAATATCAGGTTTGACATCAGGTTTGGCGGGCTGTTCTTTTTGGGGGAGAGGATCGCGGAAAGGAAATTGAGCCGCATAATCACTGCCGAACACACTTTCCATCACACGATTGACATACGTTTCAACTTCTTTCGGATCAGCTTTTTTTAATGCTTCTTTAGAAAATTGATTGTGGAAAGGAAAGTACTTGTTCCACTCAAACATTGTCTTCACATCCTTTCTTCACGGACAAAATAGTATATGCCCGCCAGATCTTTCACGTGATATAATATAAGATGCTCTAAAGAAAGGCAGGGATATAAATGCAATATTCAGAAACAAAAAAAGGCGTTATTTACACAGCCGTTTCCTTTATCATGTGGGGCCTGTTTCCGCTCTATTGGAAGCTTCTCGAACAGCTGCCGGCTCTTGATATTTTGGCTCATCGTATTATATGGTCTTTTGTTTTTATGTGTATCGTACTTTTTTTCTTGCGGCAATGGAAAATAGGATGGCAGGAGCTGCGCTCTCTGAAAAAGAACGGAGGGATCCTCTCTTTATTTCTTGCTTCTATCCTGATTTCGATCAACTGGTTTGTATACATATGGGCTGTAAACCATGGCTTTTTGCTTGAGGCTAGTCTTGGCTATTACATTAATCCGCTTGTATCAGTGCTCCTTGGGATTTTATTTTTAAAGGAAAAACTGAATCGCCTGCAATTAGTGGCCGTTTCGATTGCGGCAGCCGGTGTCATCATCTCGGCGTTCCAATACGGCTCCATTCCTTATGTTGCGCTTCTCCTCGCATTCAGCTTTGGGCTGTACGGGTTAAGCAAAAAAAGAACAAGCCTGCCGAGCGCCATCGGTTTAACGCTGGAAACATTCATGATTATGCCGATTGCATTAGGGTATTTGCTGTTCAGCGGACATGTTCAGCCAGCGGGTGCAGAAAGCGGAGGGACGTGGCTGCTTCTCTTTTTGGCCGGTGTGTTTACGGCTTTGCCGCTCTTATTGTTTGCGGAAGGAGCGAAACGGCTGCCACTGTATCAAGTCGGTATCTTACAATATATTGCGCCGACCATTACCCTTCTGATCGGGCTGTTTGTTTACAATGAGCCATTTTCCAGCTCGAAGGCTTTTACATTCAGCTGTATATGGGCTGCGCTGATCTTGTTTACGTTTTCACAAGTGAAGTGGAAACGGGCGTCAAAAAGCCATTGAGGCCTTTGGCTTTTCAGCTGATGCATATATTATGTATAATCATTTCATGTATGTAAGACATAAAGGAGCAAGACGATGGACAATGATAAAGAGATAGTGAAAGCCTATGCTTCACTTTGGAATAACCGATCTCTCGCACATGATGACGCAGAAGCGGTAGCAGAGGCGATTGATCTTGAGCTCTTGGATAAACGAACACATCCAAGACTCCGAAAACCGATGCTGGAAAAATATTTTGCCGCGATTCAGCGCATTGTGAATTCACAGCTCGAACCGGCTGTGAAATATCAGCTGGTCAAATTACATACAGAACGTGCAGCGCATTTAAAAGAAGAAAGAGGGGAGCAATCATGAAAGCGATCATAAAAGAAGATGTGCAAGCATCTTTAGAACGATATGCGGACCGCCCTGTATATATCCATTTAGAAACCACCACAGGTTCTTATTCAGCGCACTTAAATGAAAAGAACATGACGGTTGTTGCGTATATCCGCAATGCAAAAGTCACTTATCATCAGGCAAAAATCAAAGGCAACGGGCCTTACCGCGTTGGCTTGAAAACAGAAGAAGGCTGGATTTATGCTGAAGGCTTGACTGAATACACGGTAGATGAAGAAAACCGTTTATTAATGGCGGGACACCTGCCGGGCGGTAAACTGGCTATTTCTCTGCAAATCAGCGAAAAACCGTTCACAGTTTAAAGAAAAGGGTGAATAATAATGAAAGAACATGTACTAGTAATCCTGCCTCACCCTGATGATGAATCATATGGAGTGGCAGGCCTCATTGCCTTAAACAGAAAAAAAGACATTCCCGTTACGTATGCCTGCGCTACTTTAGGTGAAATGGGCAGAAATATGGGCGATCCATTTTTCGCGAACCGGGAAACGTTGCCGCTATTAAGAAAACAAGAGCTCATCAATGCTTGCAAAGAAATGGATATCAATGACCTTCGTATGCTTGGACTCCGTGACAAAACGCTCGAATTTGAAGATGATGAGTATTTAGCTGATATCATGGAAGAGATCATAGATGATGTAAAACCAAGTTTAATTGTCACATTTTATCCCGGACACGGTGTGCACCCTGACCATGATGCATGCGGGGAAGCGGTTATCCGTGCATTATATCGCAAAAAGAAAGAAGACCGTCCGCGCACGCTCTGCATGGCCATTACCCGCAATAGAGAAGAGGTTCTCGGCGAAGCTGATGTCGTACTTGATATCAAAGAAGTAGCTGATATTAAAATGAATGCGTTAAGAGCTCACCGCACACAAACAGAAGGCATGCTCAGAGAGCTTGAAGAGAAATTGAAAAATAATGAACCTGTTATGGCAACATGGTTTGAAGAAGAAATATATTGGACGTATCAATGGAATGATTAATCAAAAAGGTATAAGGCCTTAAGCCTTATACCTTTTTTAATTTTAAGTCCGATGCAATTGCTGAAGCGAGAGTGGATCTCAAGGAAATACCTTCGAAAGACAAACCTAGCTGAACCGCTGTTTGCGCGATTTCCGGACGGATTCCAGACAAAGTTGAAGAAACACCGATTAAACGAAGCGCCTCAATCAGACTGAACAGCTGATGAGCAACCATCGTATCAATCACAGCTACTCCTGACAAATCAATATACAGTTGTGTCACCTTTTTTTTCGCACATTGATGCAGTGTGTTTTCCATAATCAGCTTGGCGCGGACTGTATCAATATCTCCGATTAAAGGCAGCAGTCCGACGCTGTGAAACAGCACGATGACCGGAGCGCTCAATTCAGTAATCATATCTTTTTGGGCCTGAAGCTGAAGGCTTGTGTTTTTGTACATTTCTTCTATAAAAATATGAATCACAAGATCAAACGCTTTTATAAGGGCGTGATACAGGTCTTCGGCTTCTTCGTTTTTCACAGTATCCTGATTGAGATGGACAAATTCTTTCACATAGGAAACATATAAATCTCTCACTCTGACAAACTCCCGAATAATATAGTGGATAGGAGTTTTTAAATGCTCTTGATCCTGTGTGACTTCAAAGGCCCATTCTTTCAGTATAGGCAAGTATACATCCTCATTATCTATAAAAATACGGTTTATTTTATAGTTAAAGGCAAGATTCTGGCTCTTTAAATTGTGAATGACAACAGGGTCTGTTGAGGCATAAATGGAATTGGGGTCAGTCTCCTCGATTGTTTCATACCACGTTGAACTGATGGTTTCCGCATGCTGGGAAAGATACTCGAATAATTTTTTGTTTTTTGCCATGATTGATCACCTCTTTTAAATGTGTTGTTTTTGCGAATAACGTTTTTGCAGTTTTGCCAGCCTGAAAAACAGCCCAACTGCTCCGGCGGCGAGTCCTGCTATTAATCCAATCCAATAGCCGAATGCACCGAGGCTTGTAAACGTACCGACCATATAACCGACCGGAAGGCCAATGACCCAGTAAGAGACAAAAGCGGCCGCAAGCGTATAGTTCACATCTTTGTACCCTCTGAGTGCTCCTTGGATCGGTGCGGCAACAGCATCGGAAAGCTGAAAAAATAGCGCATAAATTAAAAAGTGCTGTGTCAGCCGGAGCACATCGGGGTCAGAAGTGTACATGCCCGCAATTTGCTCTCTGAATAAAAGGATACAGGCGGCAGTGAACAAAGAAAAGCCGATTGCCATCATGATGCCGATTAAGCTATATGAGCGTGCATCCTTAAAACGGGCTGCACCCGCTTCAAACCCGACAACAATTGTTAGAGCCATGGACACGCTGAGCGGCAGCATATATAAAAGAGACGCAAAATTCATGGCTGCCTGGTGGGACGCGATGGTCACTGTATGAAAATGGCTCATTAGAAGCGTGACAGCTGCGAAAATGCTCGTTTCAAAAAACACGGCGAACCCAATAGGCAGCCCGATTTTGAGCAAATTTTTGCATGCTTTCCAAGAGAACTTATACATGGTAAGGAAAATCCCGTATTCAGAAAACGGTGCGTTTTTATGAATAATGAAAAAACTGATGATGCAGATACACCAATAAGTTAAAGCGGATGCCAGCCCCGCGCCGACACCCCCAAGTGCCGGCATTCCGAACTTCCCGAAGATAAATACATAATTCAATACAAAATTGATCGGAAGAGAACTGAGTGTAATCATCATGGTGACTCTCGTTTTTCCTAATGAGTCGATGAATGATCTCAACACGGTGTAAACAAATAGAGGGAAAATTCCCAGTGATAAAAAGCCTAAAAAGTGTTTAGCAATCTGATGCACGTGAATATCAAGGTTCAATCGGCCAAGAATAAGGTCAACTGCAGCATATCCAATCAATAAAACGGCGATGCTAAGTAGCGCGGCCACGTATACAGCCTGTAAAACAGTAAAGGGGATCTTCTGTTTTTTCTCTGCGCCTAATAGCTGAGCGACAATCGGGGTGACCGCCATTAATATACCTGCAAGTCCTGTGTAAACAGGGGTCCAAAGGCTTGAGCCAATCGCGACACCCGCTAAATCAGCGGGGCTGACTTTCCCTGACATCACCGTATCTAGAAAAGTCATAAGAGAAAGCCCCGCCTGGGTAATGAATATCGGTATTAAAATGTGCAAGAGCTGTTTGATTTTTTCCCGGGCATTTTGAGTTTCTTTCATACATTGATCTCCGTTTCTTTTTCATAACGAGAGAAATTATAACATTTTATGTATAAAAAGCAATGAACGCCGGGCCTATTCTTTTTTTGTCGGTTTCGTTTTTCTAAACATTTGGGCATAAATAAAAGAAAGCGAAATCACGCCTAAAAAGGTGCAAATATACTGAATGATTCTTTCGATTTCCATTCTTTACATCCCTCCTTTACCAATAGAATGTGCATCAATAAGATAAGCATTCGTGAAAAGTTGGAAATTTGAACAGGAGATGAAGATTATGCGCTATGAGCAGATATCAGAAAATGCGTTCAAGGGGAAAATACAGGTGTACCTAGAGCAAATATTAGGTGATGCATCTCTAATCTTGAAAACGCTTCACGAAAAAGACCAGTGTCTCCTTTGTGAATTAGATGAATTAGGGCACATTTTTCAGGACATGCAGGGGATTGCATCCTCCTTTTATTTGCAATCATACATTGAGGAATTTACGCCGGCATTTATTGAGCTGGCCAAGGCGATTAAAGCCTTATCGGAACATAAGCATGGAGCTTTAATTGTGATTGAAAGAGCGGACCCGGTTGAACATTTTATTCAAAAAGGCACCTCCCTACACGCCGAGATCAGCTCTTCATTAATTGAAAGCATCTTTTTCCCCGGAAACCCTCTTCATGACGGCGCTTTGTTAGTGAGGGAAAACAAACTCGTGTCAGCAGCCAATGTGCTCCCGCTGACGACGAAGGAAGTGGATATCCATTTGGGAACCCGGCACCGGGCGGCTCTCGGTATGTCGGGCTATACGGATGCACTGGTGCTCGTGGTTTCAGAGGAAACAGGGAAGATGTCGTTTGCCAAAGACGGTGTATTATATCCGTTAATTTCACCAAGAACGTAAAAATAATAAAAAGGGCCTGATTAAGAATCCTATCATGAGACAAAATGACTGAATTCGCATCTTTATTAAAGCATTCGCTTCAAGCTGAATGCTTTTTGTCTTGAAGACAGGGAATATAAACTGGTAGAAAAGTTATATATGATGAATATTAATTAAGTGAAATACTTTACCTGTTTATGCATTTATAGTACCGTATAAAATATTACATAAATTCTCAAAGGAAGGGTGCTGCCGCATGGCTAATGTATTAATGATCGGTTTCCCCGGTGAAGGGCATATTAATCCCTCTATCGGTGTGATGAAGGAGCTGAAATCCCGGGGAGAAAACATTACGTACTACGCAGTGAAGGAATATAAAGAAAAAATCACAGCTCTTGATATAGAGTTTCGTGAGTATCATGATTTCAGAGGAGATTACTTCGGGAAAAACGCAACCGGCGATGAAGAAAGAGATTTCACAGAAATGCTCTGCGCTTTTTTGAAAGCCTGTAAGGATATCGCGACTCATATTTATGAGGAAGTCAAACATGAATCGTATGATTATGTCATATATGATCACCATCTTCTCGCGGGTAAAGTCATTGCCAACATGCTGAAGCTGCCAAGATTTTCATTGTGTACAACCTTTGCGATGAATGAGGAATTTGCGAAGGAAATGATGGGAGCGTACATGAAAGGATCACTTGAAGATTCGCCTCATTATGAATCATACCAGCAGCTTGCAGAAACGTTAAATGCTGATTTTCAAGCAGAGATCAAGAAGCCATTTGATGTTTTTTTAGCTGATGGTGACTTGACAATCGTCTTTACATCAAGGGGATTTCAGCCACTGGCTGAGCAATTTGGCGAGCGATATGTATTTGTCGGTCCTTCCATTACAGAAAGAGCCGGAAACAATGATTTCCCATTTGATCAGATTGACAATGAAAACGTGCTGTTTATTTCAATGGGAACCATTTTTAATAATCAAAAGCAGTTTTTTAATCAATGCCTTGAAGTGTGTAAGGACTTTGACGGTAAAGTTGTGCTTTCCATCGGCAAGCATATTAAAACAAGTGAGTTAAACGACATTCCGGAGAATTTCAATGTACGCCCGTATGTCCCTCAGCTTGAGATCTTGAAAAGAGCCAGCTTATTTGTGACCCACGGCGGAATGAACAGCACAAGTGAAGGTTTGTATTTTGAAACCCCGCTCGTTGTCATTCCGATGGGAGGCGACCAATTTGTTGTCGCAGATCAGGTAGAAAAAGTCGGCGCAGGAAAAGTAATTAAAAAGGAAGAATTGTCTGAAAGCCTACTGAAAGAGACGATACAAGAAGTAATGAATAATCGTTCGTATGCTGAAAAGGCAAAAGAAATTGGACAATCACTGAAAGCGGCAGGCGGCTCTAAAAAAGCGGCCGATAGCATTCTTGAAGCTGTAAAACAAAAAACTCAATCAGCAAACGCATAGTGTAAAAGCCTGTTCTTATCGAAAGAACAGGCTTTTTGCCATTTCATAAGAATGCAGAGGAAGGGATTTGATACGCCGATAGAGAATTGATTAGAAAAATAGACAAGAAAGGAGGAGAAACTGCTTCGTTCATCAATAGAAAACCATCATTTTTACCCTCACTTAAATAGTTCCTAAGACTTTCGAAAAACATATCGTGCTTATGTAAAATGTTAGATGTTTATTTGAAGGTTTAAAGGTCGAACGATGCTGAAAATGCTGCGCCAAATGTTTGAAAAGGGTTTAACTTGCTGAAAAATTGACGATAAAACAGTTGTGTGCCATTTTTGGAAACAAAATACTAGCTGTTTTTACAAAAAAACAGTTTAGGAGGTTGAATGAATGAAAAAGAAGATTGTAGCCGGCTTGGCTGTTTCTGCAGTTGTTGGGTCGTCGATGGCCGCAGCACCCGCGGAAGCAAAAACGATAAAAGTAAAAAGCGGTGACTCTCTTTGGAAACTTTCCCGCCAGTATGATACGACAATATCAGCTCTGAAATCCGAAAACAAATTGAAATCAACGGTGCTTTATGTCGGACAAAGTCTTAAGGTTCCTGAAAGCAGCAAAAAAAGCACGACATCCCCATCTAATTCAAGCAAAACGTCAACATACACAGTTGCATATGGTGATTCCCTATGGATGATTGCTAAAAATCATAAAATGAGTGTTTCTGAGCTTAAAAGCTTAAACAGCCTGAGCAGTGACCTGATTCGTCCGGGGCAAAAGCTTAAGATCAAAGGGACAAGCAGTTCAAGCGGATCAAATGGATCAAAGAAAAACAGCGGTTCCAATTCTTCAGGTTCTTCAAAAAGTACATATACGGTCAAGCTTGGTGACTCACTGTGGAAAATCGCAAACAGCTTAAATATGACTGTAGCCGAATTAAAAACTTTAAATGGCTTAACATCAGATACACTTTATCCTAAACAGGTGCTCAAAATAAAAGGAAGCAGTTCGCCTAAGAACGGAAACAGCGGTTCCAAAAAGCCGTCAAACTCCAATCCCTCAAAAACAACGACGTACAAGGTAAAAGCAGGCGATTCGCTGTGGAAAATTGCAAATCGGCTCGGAGTCACTGTCCAAAGCATCCGTGATAAAAACAATTTATCATCGGATGTGCTGCAAATCGGGCAGGTTCTGACTATTTCTGGAGCATCAAAATCTAATCCTTCAAATCCGACAAAGCCAACAAAGCCAAAAGATAACTCAGGGTCAAACATTCAAATAGGCTCGAAGATTGACAGAATGATCACGGAAGCGAAAAAATATGTCGGAGTGCCTTACCGATGGGGCGGAAACACGCCTGCCGGTTTTGATTGCAGCGGCTTCATTTATTACCTCATTAATAATGTATCATCTATATCAAGATTGAGTACGGCAGGATATTGGAATGTCATGCAGAAAGTCAGCCAGCCGTCAGTAGGAGACTTTGTCTTCTTTACCACATATAAATCCGGCCCGTCTCATATGGGGATTTATCTAGGCGGCGGTGATTTTATTCATGCAAGCTCATCGGGCGTCGACATTTCCAATCTCAGCAATTCGTATTGGAAACAGCGGTACTTGGGCGCAAGAAGTTATTTTTAAAAATGAGTATGACAAAAAGCCTTTTATAGGCTTTTTTGTTTATACCAGACAATGATTGACCACACTGTTAGAAAAAACAAGGGGGAGACAGTATGCACCGTCTCTTGCTGTTGATGATGCTGACGGCACTGGGAGTTGCCGGATGCGGACAAAAAAAACCTCCAGACCCTCCTAACCGGGTGCCGGAAAAAAAAGTGGTTGAAACGTCAGCGTTTGGTCATCATGTCCAGCTGGTCAATCGTGAAGGGAAAGCAGTCGGTTTTATAGAGATCAAAGAATCAGATGATGAAGGCCTCGATATTCATATTTCCGCAAACAGCCTGCGTCCAGGTGCTTCTCTCGGTTTTCATATTTATGAGAAAGGTTCTTGTGTCAGGCCGGATTTTGAATCAGCGGGCGGTCCCTTTAATCCACTGAACAAAGAACACGGCTTCAATAATCCGATGGGGCATCATGCCGGAGATCTGCCGAACCTTGAAGTCGGTGCTGATGGAAAGGTAGATGTCATAATGAATGCGCCTGACACTTCACTGAAAAAAGGAAGTAAACTAAATATTCTCGACGAGGACGGAAGTGCATTTATTATTCATGAACAAGCGGACGATTATCTGACAAACCCAAGCGGCAATTCCGGTGCGCGTATTGTCTGCGGAGCCCTTTTGGGAAATAACGAGAAGCAGTAATTATCATCCAAGCCCTTTTGTATTGAGCATACAGGGGCTTTTTTAGTATACTCGTTAATGGAATATGAATAGGAAAGGGAATCTGTCTATGACAACTCAACTACAGCACTTAACATTGCCGGAAGATATACAACAAAAGCTTTTATCATATAAAGAGCAGCCTATTTCCCCGGAGTTTCAATCGCTTATAGGAACATCAGGCTATGAGGCGGAGGATGAAGCCATTTTATTTGACGCCATTATTGCATTAGCCATGGGGAAAAATGTCCTGCTGAAAGGGCCTACAGGTTCAGGAAAAACAAAGTTGGCAGAAACATTGTCCAGCTATTTTAATAAACCGATGCACAGCGTCAACTGTTCAGTCGACTTGGACGCTGAGGCATTGGTCGGTTATAAAACGATTGAAAATCAATCTGGCCAGGCGACAATCGAGTTTGTTTCAGGACCTGTTACAAAGGCAATGAAGGAAGGCCATTTTCTTTATATAGATGAAATCAATATGGCGAAGCCGGAAACACTGCCTATTTTAAACGGTGTATTAGATTACAGAAAAATGATGACAAATCCGTTTACAGGCGAGGTCATACGGGCTAAAAGCGGTTTCGGAGTCATTGCAGCCATCAATGAAGGCTATGTCGGAACTGTTCCTCTGAATGAAGCGTTGAAAAACCGTTTTGTCATCATTGATGTGCCTTATATTAAAGGCGAGCTGCTGAAACAAGTGCTCATGTCTCAGTCAGCCCTGAAAGACGAGAAATTGATTGACAGATTTATCACGCTTTCCTCTGACTTGATCGTTCAGGCCAATAACGGACAGGTGTCTGAAGAAGCGGCGTCCATCAGAGCTTTAATCGATACATGTGATTTAGCTGCTTATATTCCGCCGCGTCGTGCCATTGAGCGAGGAATTGTAGAAAAGCTTGATGATGATCGGGAAAAAGCGGCCGTCCGAAATATTGCAGAAACTCTGTTTGAATGAGGGGGCTGCGATGAAATTTATCAAATTTAACGACAGCACGATTGATTCATTTTTATTTATGATGCTGACTGATTTGGCCAAAACACTCACCAAGAGTGAAGCGGTAGAAGTGGAGTATGGCGTTCAGTCCTATTACAATCCATTTGAAAAGAAAATCTATATGAGCCACTTTTGGAAAGACAGGGCAGCTGAGGACATGGAAGCGGGTCTGAAAAGCGACGTCTACCTGCGTTCAGTCGGAACAAGATATAGCTCGCTGCATGAGTTTGCGAACTTTTTGAATGATACCCATCGTCATCTCACCTTTAAAAGTTTTGCCAAGCAGCTCTTTATGCTGCTTGAAGACATTAGGATCGAAGAATGCATCAAACGTGAGCGTCCGGGTACGAAACATGTATTTGCGAAGCGAAAAGACATGTACAGAAAACATTTCTCAACCCAGCTGACCTTAAATTTGGAACGAAGCATTTTTACCGATGCGCTCTTTTGCGCGATCTATGTCAAGCTCACAGCGGAATCGCCGCTCGAGACCCTTCCATCCATGCGTGAAGATATCGATCTGATGCGCCCGTTTATTGAGCAGCAGCTCTTGCGTGTGTATGAAGCAGATTCGACACGGCAGGTTCTGAAAATTGTTGAGGACCTCATGGACGGACTTGAAGAGGTACTCGATAAAGACATGTTGAACACCTACTTCTTTTTGCCTGAGCTTGATTACGCAAAAGCTGCAGAACAGCCGTTATTTGAAGAAGAGAAAAAAGCGCCGAAGCTGAGTGATGACATCACGCTTCCAAAACAATCAGACGGTGATGAGGATATCCATGAAGAAGAAATGCCGACATGGCACCGGGAAACAGAAGCACCGTCTAAAAGCTTCCTTCAATTTGATATTGAACACGGCGCAAAATCAGATTTAGGAAAAGATGCTTCAAGGGAAGGCGACGATGGAGATCAGGCCCTTGGCTCTGTTCAAGGATCAGCCAGACAAACGAAACGGAAAGACTATTCCAAGCTGGAAGCGCTGGAGTCCCAAAAAGACCAGCCGAACGGAGCGGGTATGGCTGACGGCAAAGAAAATAAATATGCATTTCCAATTTATAAAGAACCGCAGCCGGCAACCAGTGAAGAAGAGCTTTCTTATAAACAGCAGGCAAAAACGATTGAATCGTATCAAAAGCGTTTGAAACAAATGATTCAAAAAACGCTGGAGCATAAAAAAACATTGCCGAGAACAGACCTTCATGCCGGGAGACTGAACAATAAGCTTCTTCGTTACTTCACTGAGCGAAATCCGCGCCTGTTCTACAAAAAGCAAGAACCATCTTCAGAAATCGACGCAGTTTTTACATTGCTGGTCGATTGTTCCGCCAGCATGTTCGACAAAATGGAAGAAACAAAACGAGGAATCGTGCTGTTTCACGAAGCGTTGAAATCGGTAGCGGTTCCGCATCAGATTGTCGGTTTTTGGGAGGACACAAATGATGCAACCGAAACAAGCCAGCCAAACTATTTCAATACGGTTATTCCCTTCCAATCATCATTAAGACAAGAGTCTGGACCGGCCATTATGCAGCTTGAGCCAGAGGAAGATAACCGTGACGGGTACGCAATTAGGCAGATGAC
Organism: Bacillus sp. SJZ110; assembly: GCF_006715455.1. Classification (NCBI taxonomy): domain Bacteria; kingdom Bacillati; phylum Bacillota; class Bacilli; order Caryophanales; family Bacillaceae; genus Bacillus; species Bacillus sp. SJZ110. Next base: position 111,009 of record NZ_VFNF01000007.1, read on the forward strand.
GAAAAAAATGCTGCATCGCAGCGAGGCGCAAAAGTTCTTAATTGTTTTCTCAGATGGAGAGCCGGCCGCATTTGGCTACGAACAAAATGGGATCGTTGATACAAGTGAGGCGGTTATCGAAGCCCGAAAAAGAGGAATAGAAGTGATAAATGTTTTTCTCTCCAACTCAGAAATAGAAGAATCGCAAATGAAGACGATCCAGGATATGTACGGAAAATTCAGTATATTTGTCCCGGATGTTGATCAGCTACCGGATGTTTTGTATCCGCTGCTGAAAAAACTGCTTCATAAAAGCATAGGATAGCCCTTAATCCTATGCTTTTTGGCGTTTGTTTTTTCGAATGATTAAATTTTTTGTTTTTTATAAAGGTTTTTTACTATTTTGTGAACAATCAAGGTAGAATCAAATTGCAAACAGTGGTAAAATATCGTTGGAAGCGTTTTTATTACATAATTTTGGACACAGCGTTCGAAAGTTATTTCAAGATAGTGAATCAATCACTTGATTATTTAAGTTGGGGGTAATATTCAAATGTTTCAAAATAGTATGAAACAACGAATGAATTGGGAAGATTTTTACGGTCCGAACCTCGGCTATGCGCTGGAGCTTTACGATCAGTATACCCAGGATCCGAACAGCATTGACCCGGATTTGAAGGAAATGTTCGACGAGCTCGGTGCTCCGCCAAGCGATATAAAAGAGGCCTCGGGAACAAAAGAAAAGGGACGTGTTACAGCCGATCTGATTCAAAAGATCGCATCCGCAGTCAGACTTGCAGAAGATATCCGAACCTATGGCCATTTGAACGCTTCCGTCAATCCGCTCAGAAAGGATGAGAAAAAGAGCGAACTTTTTCCATTATCCGATTACGGGCTAACAGAAGAGGAAATAAAAGCAATACCTGCGTCTGTCATCTGCAAAGACGCTCCTAAAAACATTACGAACGGTTTAGAAGCCATTCAGTATTTACGAAATACGTATAAAAGAACCATCTCTTTTGAATTTGACCATGTGCATGACTTCAAAGAGCGCGAGTGGCTGACAAGAAAGATTGAATCTGGCGAGCTGTTCCAGAAGAACTCAGCTGAAAAGCTGTCAGCTGTGCTGGAAAGATTGACAGAAGTAGAGGGCTTTGAGCAGTTTTTGCACCGCACATTCGTCGGGCAGAAGCGCTTTTCCATTGAGGGTCTGGACGCTCTTGTTCCAGTGCTTGATGACATTATTGCACAATCTGTCAAATCAGGCACGACAAGTGTCAACATCGGGATGGCGCACAGGGGACGCCTGAATGTCTTGGCACATGTGCTCGGCAAACCGTATGAAATCATCTTCTCTGAATTCCAGCATGCGCCGAACAAAGATCTTGTACCGTCTGAGGGATCCATTGGAATCAGCTACGGATGGACAGGGGATGTCAAATACCATTTGGGGGCGAATCGGGAGCTTCAAGACGCTGAAACAAAATCAGCGCGCATTACGTTAGCGAACAACCCGAGCCACTTGGAATTTATCAATCCGATTGTTGAAGGCAGCACAAGAGCGGCACAGGAAACGCGAACACAAAGCGGATACCCGGTACAAGATGAAACAAAATCGCTGGCCATTTTAATCCATGGAGATGCTGCATTCCCTGGGGAAGGAATTGTAGCTGAAACATTGAATTTAAGCTCTTTAAAAGGGTATCAAGTAGGCGGTGCGATTCATATTATCGCCAATAACATGATCGGATTCACAACAGAAAGCGCTGAATCCAGATCGACAAAATATGCCAGCGACCTGGCCAAGGGTTATGAAATTCCGATTGTTCACGTGAATGCGGACGATCCTGAAGCTTGTCTTTCAGCTGTTAAGTTTGCGGTCGAATACCGAAAAACATTCAACAAGGATTTTCTGATTGATTTGATCGGGTACAGACGCTATGGACACAACGAAATGGATGAACCGTCAACCACTCAGCCAATGCTGTATGATGCTGTCAGAAAGCATCCGACCGTCAAACAAATTTTCGCTGAAAAGCTGGTAAAAGAAGGCGTGCTTACCGAGGAAGTCGTTCAAAACATCGAAAAATCGGTAACGAAGCGCATTGAGGATGCATATCAGAAAGTTCCGTCTAAAAAGGAACACACTGCTTGTGAAATTGAACTTCCAGAGCCTGTATCAAACGGTTTCCCAGATGTGGACACTTCGATTGATTTTGATGTGCTCCGCAAGCTGAATGGCGAATTGATCAACTGGCCGGAGTCATTTAATGTTTTCGGCAAGCTAAAGCGCATTTTAGAAAGACGCGCCAAGGCGTTCGATGATGACAGAAAAGTGGAATGGTCTTTGGCAGAATCACTCGCGTTTGCTTCAATTTTGAAAGACGGAACACCGATTCGTTTAACAGGACAGGATTCCGAGCGCGGAACGTTCGCCCAAAGAAACCTTGTGCTTCATGACAGTGAGACGGGCAAAGAATTTGTGCCGCTTCATCACTTATCTGACTGCAGCACATCATTTGCTGTTCATAACAGCCCGCTGTCTGAAGGATCGGTTCTCGGTTTTGAATACGGCTATAACGTGCATTCACCGGAAACGCTTGTTTTGTGGGAAGCACAGTACGGAGATTTTGCCAACGCTGCTCAAGTGTATTTTGACCAATTTATTTCTGCCGGACGCGCGAAATGGGGCCAAAAATCCGGATTAGTCATGCTGCTCCCGCACGGTTACGAGGGACAGGGGCCTGAGCACTCAAGCGGAAGAATTGAGCGATTCCTGCAGCTTGCAGCGGAAAACAACTGGACGGTTGCCAACCTGACAAGCGCGGCACAGTATTTCCATATTTTAAGAAGACAGGCTAAAATGCTGCTTCGTGAAGAAATCAGACCGCTCGTCATTATGACGCCGAAGAGCCTTCTTCGCAACCCAAATACGGTGTCGGAAGTGCAGGAGCTCAGCGAAAGCCGCTTCCAGCCTGTTTATGAACAGTCGGGACTTTCTCATGACTATGAAAAAGTAACCAGACTTGTATTATCCAGCGGTAAAGTGTCTATAGACATTAGCGATCATTTTAATAAGTTAGAAGACGGTAAAGAGTGGCTTCACATTGCGAGAATCGAACAGCTGTATCCATTCCCGGCAAAAGGAGTCAAAGAATTATTTGCAAAACTTCCGAACCTGAAAGAAATCGTTTGGGTGCAGGAAGAGCCGCAGAACATGGGGGCTTGGGGTTATATCAGCCCGTATTTGACAGAGATTGCACCAGAGGGAGTAAGCGTTCAATATATTGGACGAAGAAGACGATCCAGCCCTGCAGAGGGAGATCCGACAGTTCATAAAAAAGAACAGGAACGTATTGTATCTGATAGCTTGACTCGCAAAAACTAAGGGGGAAATGAAAAAATGGCGGAAATTAAGGTACCTGAATTAGCAGAATCAATCTCAGAAGGAACAATAGCCCAATGGTTAAAGCAGCCTGGTGACTATGTAGAACAGGGTGAATATCTGCTTGAACTAGAAACGGATAAAGTGAATGTTGAATTGACAGCAGAAGAATCGGGTGTACTTCAAGAGGTATTGAAAGATTCGGGTGATACCGTCCAGGTCGGAGAAATTATCGGTACGATTTCAGAAGGCGCGGGTGAAAGTTCTGCCCCTGCTCCTACAGAGAAAACAGAAAGCAAGGAAAGCGTAAAAGAAGAGAAACAGGCTGAACCAGCTGCACAAGAGGTGAGCGAGGAAGCACAATCTGAAGCAAAATCAAGAACGATCGCTTCTCCGTCGGCCCGTAAGCTTGCGAGAGAAAAAGGAATTGACCTGTCTCAAGTTCCAACTGGAGATCCGCTTGGAAGAGTGCGCAAGCAGGATGTCGAAGCGTACGAAAAACCGGCATCAAAACCGGCTCCTCAGCAAAAGCAGCAGCCTCAGGCTCAAAAAGCACAGCAAAGCTTTGACAAACCTGTTGAAGTGCAAAAAATGTCACGCCGCAGACAAACGATTGCAAAACGCCTTGTAGAGGTACAGCAAACATCAGCGATGCTGACTACATTTAATGAAGTGGACATGACGGCTGTCATGAATCTCAGAAAACGCCGCAAAGATCAATTTTTTGAGCAAAATGAAGTGAAGCTCGGCTTTATGTCTTTCTTCACGAAAGCGGTCGTGGCTGCATTGAAAAAATATCCGCTGTTGAATGCAGAAATTCAAGGCGATGAGTTGATCGTTAAAAAATTCTACGATATCGGAATCGCTGTTGCTGCTGATGAAGGTCTTGTCGTTCCGGTTGTGCGGGATGCGGATCGCCTGACATTTGCAGGAATCGAAAAAGAGATCGGCGAGCTTGCGAAAAAAGCAAGAAACAATAAATTAACCCTTAGCGAGCTTCAGGGAGGCTCCTTCACTATTACAAACGGAGGGACTTTCGGTTCATTGATGTCAACTCCAATTTTAAACAGCCCGCAAGTCGGTATACTGGGCATGCATAAGATTCAGCTGCGCCCTGTAGCCATTGATGAAGAGCGTTTCGAAAACCGTCCGATGATGTATATCGCTTTATCTTATGATCACCGAATTGTAGACGGTAAAGAAGCGGTTGGTTTCCTCGTGACAATCAAAAATTTACTGGAAGATCCTGAACAGCTTTTATTAGAAGGATAATAAAAAAGGGTACATCACGATAAAGTGATGTACCCTTTTTGATGCATATTTAAAGTGATAGATTGCTGCTTTTGGATCCAGCTTGCTTCTTTTTCACTTTTTTTGACCAATATGTTGCAAGCATAGAACCTGAAAGGTTATGCCACACACTGAATATTGCGCTGGGTACGGCAGATAACGGTGAGAAATGAGCCGTGGCAAGTGCGGCCCCGAGTCCGGAGTTTTGCATGCCGACTTCGATTGCGATCGCTTTTTGAGACGGGTAATCCATTTTTAAAAGCTTTGCACAAAGAAACCCCAGTAAATAACCGATACCGTTATGCAGGATAACAACTGAAAAAATGAGCAACCCCGATTGAAGCAGATTTTCCCGATTGCCGCTGACGACAGCTGAGACAATCGCAACGATGCCAATGACAGAAACAAGCGGAAGGGCATGTACGGCTTTTGCCACTTGTTTTCTGAAAAACATTTTGACAATCAGACCTGCAATGATCGGAAATAAAACCGCCTGTAAGATTGAGATAAACAAAGACCCCGGCGAGACAGGAAGCCATTCTTTGGCAAACAGCATAATCAACAACGGTGTTACAACAGGTGCCAATAAGGTAGAAATTGTCGTAACCGCAACAGAAAGGGCAGTATTTCCTTTTGCTAAGAATGTCATAACATTAGATGCAGTTCCCCCGGGACAGCAGCCGACAAGAATAACACCAACTGCGATTTCAGCTGGAAGATGAAGCCCAAATGCGAGGCCGAAAGCAACGAGCGGCATGATCGTATACTGAGCTATTACTCCAATAATAACTTGCCAAGGCTTTCTGACCAGCTCTTTGAAATCATCGGCTTGCAGTGTAAGGCCCATCCCAAACATGATAATGCCAAGAAAAATCGTAATATAAGAACTGATCCACGTAAATAAAGATGGGAAAGAAAATCCCAGCACTGCAAAAACAATGACCCATATGCCAAAGGTTTGTCCTGCAAAATGACTTATTTTTCTAATGATGTCCATAAAAACACTCCTAACACACTTATCAAGAACTTCAGCAGAAATTCTTACAAATTTCATAACATTCTCTTATTATAAATAATTTTCTGAATAATTCAATATTAGTTTTTGGCAGATGTCTATAGATATATGATGTAAACTAATTAAAATGTTCTTGACTATATAGGAAGATATTCTTACAATGAACCTTTATAATGGTTAGATCAAATAGGAGTGATACGGTGAAGGAAGCAAATCAATGGTCTTCGAAGCTCGGCTTTATTTTAGCCGCGGCAGGATCAGCTATCGGGCTTGGTGCGATATGGAAATTCCCATATGTTGCCGGAACCAGCGGAGGAGGCGCATTTTTACTTATTTTTATTTTATTTACGGTTTTAATCGGACTGCCTTTATTGTTAGGTGAATTCATCATAGGCAGAAGAACACAGAAAGATGCCGTTCAGTCCTATAAAACACTTGCTCCAGGAACGAAGTGGCATTGGATCGGTTATTTAGGCATGGTGACGTGCTTTATTCTTCTATCTTTCTACAGTGTCGTAGGCGGATGGATTTTAATTTATATTATAAAAGGCTTCACTGGCGGTTTATCGCAAACATCTGGTTTTGATACGATATTTGCAAGTACCATTTCAAATCCTTATTTGGCTGTAGGAGGCCAGCTGCTCTTTATGGTGGTAACAATTTTAGTTGTTGCAAAAGGGGTAAGCAGCGGAATTGAAAAAGCAAGCCAAGTATTAATGCCGGCGCTTTTTCTATTATTCATCATTTTAATGGTGCGTTCGGTTACACTTGATGGCGCGATGGAAGGAATCAAATTTTTCCTCATGCCTGATTTAACTGCAATTGATGCCAATACCATTTTATATGCAATGGGACAATCCTTTTTCTTATTAAGTGTCGGTGTATCTGTCATGGTAACGTATAGCGCTTATTTAGAGAAACAGGAAAATCTGGTACAGTCCGCTGTATCTGTAACTGTTATGAACATGCTTGTTGCTGTAATGGCCGGAATTGCGATTTTTCCAGCTGTCTTTTCATTCGGCCTCAAGCCAGACCAAGGCCCGGTTCTGTTATTTAACGTTCTGCCGACTGTGTTTAATCAAATGCCGTTCGGAATTATCTTTTTATTAGCATTTTTACTTCTATTTTTATTTGCTGCATTGACATCTGCTTTTTCAATGCTGGAAATTTTGGTCGCAGTACTGTCGAAAGGCGATATCAATAAGAGAAAACGATTCGCTTGGTTAGGCGGTATTGCTATTTTTATTGTCGGTGTGCCGTCTGCATTATCATACGGTGTCTTAAGTGACGTCACTATATTTCATCTGTCTATTTTTGATGCGGCTGACTATCTTGTGAGCAATATTTTAATGCCGTTAGGTGCGTTACTGATTTCGATTTTTGTTCCGCTAAAAATACCGAAACAGGATTTGTTTGACGAGCTGAAAAGCGGTTCCAATCTCAAACGAAAGTGGTTTGCGGTTTGGCTGCTGCTCATTCGATATTTATCTCCTGTTGCCATCATCATCGTGTTTTTGCATGTGGTAGGGATTTTTTAAAACACGAAGCCCCCGAGGAAAGGGGGCTTTTTTTAATAGAGCTTCCAAACGACTTTTTTTGCCTGCTCAAAACGTTTTTCTGCCTCGCGCCAATCCACGACATTCCACCAGTGGTCGACATAGCTGGCCCGGTCATTTTTATATTGCAAATAGTAGGCATGCTCCCATACGTCAAGCGGTAAAAGGGGGATCACATCCCATTGGCTAAAGAGCTGGTGTTTTTCTGCCGTTAAAATCTCCAGCCGTCCTGATCGAGGTGCCCAGACCAGAATGGCCCAACCGACGCCTTCCACTTTTTTAGCGGCCTGGGTAAAATGTTCTTTAAAAGCGGAATAGCTTCCAAATGAAAGGTCTATCATTTGGAACAATGCCCCTGTAGGACGCCGTTTTCCGTTTGGATGCATAGAAAACCAAAAAATACTGTGCAAATAATGGCCTGCTCCATGGAACGCAAGCTCTCTTTCCCAATGAGTGATTAAGTCATAATTCTTTGTCGCTCTCGCTTTTTTAAGCTCTGATTCTGCCTTGTTCAGGCCATCGACATAGCTTTGATGATGTTTTGTATGATGAAGGACCATAATATCGCGTGAAATATAAGGTTCTAAGGCGGAGTATTTGTAAGGAAGCTTTGGCAGCACGTGTTTCCCTATAGGGACATAAGCGCGTCTTTCACTTGTATCATCTGATTCTGTAATATCCCGATAAAGGGCAGCGGCCTGTTTATACCAATCTTCTTCTGTTGTTTGGTCATCTTCCAGAGCCTCAATCATCTTGTCGATTTGATCTTCAAACTGGTCAAGCTGTCCTCGCTTTTGAATCTGATCTTTCAGGGCTTCACACCAATTGAACATCTCCGTTTGATAAGATTCACGTTTCATTTGCTGTCTCCTTTTCAATAGAATCTAAATATTTCCCGACAGCCAGCAAAGAGAATACATATGGATAACTGTGATAGCGAATATAAAATTGTATCGGCAATCCGATCCCTGCTGGATACGCGAGGCTTTCGGCGCTATGCGAACTGCTGTCGGTAAGGTATTGCATGCCTTTCACAACAGACGGATGTTCGGAATTTTCATATGTGAGCAAAGCGTCTAAAGCCCAGGCCGTTTGTACAATGGTTCCTCTATGAAGCGGTACATATGTTTTGATTTCGGCGCTTTTGCAGGATTCTCCCCAGCTTCCGTCATCATTTTGTATGGATTTGAGCCAACGCAGAGCCTTTTGTATACCGGGATGCTTTCGGTCAACCCCGCATGCATACATACCAGTAAGGGCAGCCCAAGTGCCGTAAATGTAGCAAACACCCCATCTGCCGTACCAAGACCCATTTTGTTCCTGATGTTCGAAAAGCCACTTCACTGCGCGTTGAATATGTTGATGTTTTTCTGTGAAGCCAACTTTCTCGCCTAAAAAGTGCAGTACACGTCCGGTGAGGTCGGCGGTTGAAGGGTCAACTGCAGCGTCCTCGGCGGATTCAAGCGGCAGAAGGCGGATCAGTGGGTGGTTCACGTTTTTTTCGAAAGCAGAAAATCCGCCGTCATTGTTTTGCATCGATAAAAGCCAAGATACCCCTCGCTCCCATGCTGCAGGAGAATGATTGCGGGGAATCGCTTTTAAAACGGCTGCAGTGTCGTCACAGTCAGGGTTATTTGTATTAATGTTTGAAAACCCCCAGCCGCCAGGAACTGAATTTGGATTTTTGACAGACCAATCTGCTATTTTGGTATGCTGGCGTTCTAGCAAAAAGTCGGCTGCTTTTGTAACAGAGCCATCCGTTTCGGTCACACCATTTTTTTGAAGGGCATAGCTGATTAGAGCTGTATCCCAAACAGTTGATGTAGAGTTTTCCAGATAAGGAATCCCGTTGCATTTAGTCACCAGTGATTTAATGCCGGTAATCGCCCTCCTGATAACAGGGGAATAGCGTGACACACCAAGTGACAGAAGGCTGTAAACCATAAATATGGTTGCGCTCGCATAGCTGTATAATGTTCCATCTTTTTCAATCCGGTCCAGCATATACGTTTTGGCTGTCTGTAGGCCCAGCTGCTGAAAAGCAAATGGTGCATGAAAAACGCGTTTCCAATGTGACAAAATAGACGTGAGATCTCTTTCTTCGAAAGCATCAGACCGAAGCCAAGTGAAAGGATTTTTTGTCATGTGCGGATCGAGATGGTGAAGAGATGAAATATTGCGGTTAATAAGGACAAATCGCTGATTGAGTGTTACAGCCATAGGAGCAAAATGAATACGGGCATATGAGCTGAACTGATAGAAATGAATCGGCAATGTTGGGGGGAGCGCCATGAGTGATAATGGTAAATACAAAGCAGGCCAAGGATAAAGCCCGTTCGCGGCAAGCATCCATTTTGTCATAAAATGAACATGTCTCAAACCGCCATGTGAGATGATAAATTGTTCAGCTTTCTTCATGTGTGGCTCAGATCTGTGAAAACATCCTGAAGCCAGCATCCCGACATATCCTTGGACGGTAGCCGTTAGATTTCCGCACGTTTCATCGGGATAGTTGATAAATGTGCCGTCTGGCTGCTGTTTTGCATGAATGCCGGCTGCAAGGGATGATATCAGTTCTTTTTCATTTTCGCCTTCATCTAGTGAGGTAAGGAGCAAAATAAAAAAGGAATTTGTCAAGATTGGTCCTTCAAAGCAAAATGTCCATGAACCATCAGCATTTTGCCTGTCTCTTAACTCGGTAATGGTTTTCTTTTGAAAACGCCTCACTTTCTCCTGAAGTGTGCCCATCACGCTCAACTCCTTCAGAAGCATATATATTCAGCGTCTTTTACTGCCATTACAGAAAGAAAAAAACTGCTGGCAGGCAGCAGTTTTTTAAAAATACATGTTAGTCTTCAAGGTTTATCCATACACTTTTGACTTCTGTGTAATTATCCAAGGCATATGATCCCATTTCTCGTCCGAGTCCTGACTGTTTATAACCGCCAAATGGAGACGCCGCGTCAAACACATTATAGCAGTTCACCCAAACGGTTCCGGCTTGAAGTCGGTCCGCGATATAGTGAGCCTGCTTGACGTTCTCTGTCCATAGTCCGGCCGCAAGCCCATATTCTGAATGGTTTGCCCGTTCAATAACTTCATCGACAGTTTCGTACGGAATTGCAGTCAGCACAGGTCCGAAAATTTCTTCTTTTGCGATGGTCATTTCGTCTTCAACATTCGCAAACACAGTCGGTGCGACAAAATATCCTGCTTCAAAAGGACAGCTTCCGCCGGTCACTGCTTTTGCTCCTTCATCTTTTCCTTTTTGAATATAGGAAAGAACGCGCTCATGCTGTTCCTTGCTTACGAGAGGCCCGATTTGAGTATCTTTATGAAGTCCCGCTCCTTGGCGGAGTGACTCAGCATAGGACGCCATTTCATCAACAACTTCATCATATTGGTCTTTATGAATGAAGACACGTGAGCCCGCACAGCAGACTTGGCCCTGGTTAAACATCACACCGTTTAAAGCGCCCGGGATGGCTTTTTTCAAATTCGCATCCGGCAGAAGAATATTAGGTGATTTTCCGCCCAGCTCCAATGTAACACGCTTAATGCTTTTCGCTGCGGTGGACATGATTTTCTTTCCGATTTCAGTGGAACCGGTAAAGGCAATTTTATCAACCGCTTCGTGGTTCGTCAGAGCTTCTCCGGCATCTTCACCGAATCCTGGGATGATGTTAATTACACCGGCAGGGAAACCGGCTTGATCAATTAATTCTGCCAAATAAAGAGCTGAAAGCGGTGTTTGTTCAGCCGGTTTGAGGACGATTGTACAGCCTGTTGCAAGTGCCGCGCCCATTTTCCACATCGCCATCAGGAGCGGGAAATTCCATGGAATGATCTGGCCGACGACACCGACAGGCTCATGACGCGTATAATTAAAATAAGCGCCGGAAACCGGAATCGTCTGTCCTGTTATTTTTGTACACCAGCCGGCGTAATAGCGCATATGCTCAATAGCCAGCGGAATATCTCCATTAGTCGTTTCATTGATCGGTTTCCCATTATCAAGTGTTTCAAGCTGAGCAAGCTCAGTTTTATGCTCTTCCATTAAGTCCGCCAGCTTATACATCAGTCTGCTTCTCGAAGCTGGAGACATTGTTCTCCATTCACCTTGGTCAAAGGCTTTCCGGGCAGCTTTAACCGCTTTGTCCACATCCGCAGCCTGGGCTTCATACAGCGTCATCAAGGTTTCGCCGGTCGCCGGGTTTGGAGTGTCAAAGGTTGCCCCTGAGGCACTCGGAACAAACTTTCCGTCAATATAAAGCTTCTTTGTTCCCTGTAAAAATGTCTCCAGCCTTTTCGTCACTTGCATCGTTAAAGAACTCATCCGTAACAAACCTCCAGTCATTTTTTATGGTCTGTTCTGAGATTCTTGGTGATAGCACATTGATTCCTGGATTGAATAGCAGAAATAAGCTGTGATAGTTGCTTCAAACGTAAGCGTATACAAACATTCTATAATAGAAATCAAGGCAAAATCAATGAATAACCGATATTGCAATTTACAAAAGAAAAAAGCTACAATAAGCTTATAGATAAGAAAAGGAGATTTCATCATGATTCATAAAAATTGGCTTGAAAAAGAAACAATTAAAAAAGTAAAGTGTGTGCAGACAAACGCAAAAAAATATATCGTAAACCGCGTTTTAACGCCGGGAAAAGAATATGAAGTAAAAAATGAAACAGAGGAGTTTCTCTTTGTGGTCGACAATACGAATAAAGTCGGCGGCTATTATAAAGAATACTTCGAAGAGATGTAATGCTTCCTTGAATAATCAGGAATATTTTGTTAAAAGTGGTCGATCCACAAAACCGCAGCTCAGCTGCGGTTTTTTTGTGGTTAAAACAGGAAATATAAAACAAGAATAAAAAATCATTAAAAACCACTTTTTTATAAAAACATTGCTGAATATTGAAACTTTTTTCTCTATATGTGCGTATTACTTGATGACAACAGCTTAAAAGCCAAAAAACAAATCAAAAATTTGAAAAATGTAATCTGTTCGTAATGGTTTAAATGTCTTCTATGTCGTATTCTTATATAGGGATAAAGGACTTATTTTTATGTAGTGAATGATAAAACAAATAGATAAATGCAGAAAGAGGGGTTCTTCATTGGGTATTTTTTCTGTTAGCAGATCAACGGACGCAAAGAAGCTTGAGGCTTTGCTCGTTGAAGGGGAAAGAATAGAATCGATTTATAAGCTCCGAGTGGACCAAATTTGCTTTACAAATAAGCGGATCATTTTCTTTGACAATAAAATGTTTTCTAAAAAGAAGGTTCGTGTATTTCTTCCATATAAAACAATTGAAAGCTTTGCCATTCAAGAAGCGGGAATGTTTGATCCGGACACTGGGCTTTTATTGATGACAAGAAGCAAAACGTTCGAATTAGAATTTGCGAAAGACACCGATTTAAGCGAGGTTCAGGCGGTGCTGACAAAGCATTTGTGCAGCTGAATATTTGATGAGCCAGCCGTTCAAAAAATGGTTAGGCTTTTTTTTATATATAAAAACAAGAACAGGGCATGTGCGCCCTGTTCTTATTACTTATTACACCACACTGTTTTTCGCTGAGTTCGAATCAACAAGATCTGCATCTAATACATTTGAAATCGGTACGACAAGAGGAGTAAAGTCGCCATTTTCTTCTCCAAACCCTTGATTTATTTTAGCTGATAAAAAGTAATCGACCTGCTGATACGGACCGAGTGTTAAAGAGGAACCACGGTCCATTGTATTGATTTTAAATCCGCCGACATTCACGACGGAGGGAGAAAAGAACATCTCATCACTTCCTTTTGATTGAGGAGTTAACCGCTTCACTTTCAAAAGAGGCCGGAGAATCAATTTGGTCTCTGTCATCCACATGGCTTCTCGTGCCCATAAATCCGCTCGCATCTCCAAAATTCTGTCCGTAGCCTTGATTTTTTTTATCAGAATTTTGCCATTCTGCCAATAAATTTTGTCCTACGTTAACCGCTGAAGCATTTTCAAAGGAATTAATTTTCAGCATGAAAATATTAATATTGATATACGGAGTTGGTTGAACCACAGGCAAACCTCCTTTCTATAGTTGTATGCTGGCGGTTATAAAGTATGTTAAGACAGGGGGCTTCAAATGGATTTCGAAAAGATGAAGCAGTGGATGGAATTCGCACAGCAGATGTACGGCGGTGACTTTTGGAAACAGGTATTTGATGAAGACCAAAAAACCCCTTTTATGACAAGTGGCCAATCTCCGTTTCCGTTTGCGCAGCAAGATCAGCGAGGGAAAGGAGATGCTTCATTTCCGAGCATGGATATTGTAGATACCGTTACGGAAGTACAATTTTTAATTTATCTTCCAGGCTACCGTAAACAAGACGTTCACATATTATCGTACGGAGATTATTTAGTGGTGAAGGGGCAGCGCTTTTCCTATTTTAATGAACAGGACTTTCGCCAAAAAGAAGGGAGATACGGAAGTTTTGAAAAGAAAATTCCGCTTTCCGATCATCTTCATGGAAAGATGAATGCCATTTTTAAAGACGGAATCCTATACATCACTATTCAAAAAGACGAAGGTCAAGCGAAAACCATTGTTATTGATGATTGATTTTCATACCGAGTGCATCTGCCCCATCACGGTCATCAATTGATTCAATCGGAATGACCATGACAATAACATCTGCATTTTGTTCCCCAAAACCGTTATTTCTTTTGATAGCAGAGCGCCTGTTCCTTAACTCCGCAGAACCAAAGGTAAGGGATGAGCCGGTGCCTATCGAGTTAGTCTTGAGATGAGAAATATTGATGTTAGTCGGAAGCATGAAAACCTCTCCTTTCTATGGGATATACCTCATTATATATGTAGACGAAAGAGGAGTATGCAAAGGGTCGTGATGTCATGAAAAAAATGTTCCGATCGCTGATCAGGCATTGCTTGAAACCAGAACTTGACAAACTGCGTGAATATGAAGAAAGACTCTCAGTGATTGAGAAACAAAAACAAAGCAGCAAACAGGAGTCTGAAGAAACCTATATACATATTGAAACGCTGAATGTCGAAAAAATTGACTATCATCTTGAATTCGGCGAGCTGACCATTGATGAACTGAGCGGCAGATTAAATATAGGCGCAACCTATTATATACCGCCAGAAGAGAAGGACAAAAAGTGCCAACGAAAACCCGAAGCACCATCGACGCCAGCGGTCACGATCCGTTCAAAAAGGCAGTAGCTCATCTTTCCATCGATGTTTCCATGTTTGACAGAAGGCAAAACGGGAAACAGGATAGAAAGGAGAGGATATACATGGCACTGACAAAAGAACAAACACAGCATCTCTATCATAAATTGCTCGATATGCAAAAAGAATTGTCTGGCGAGAGGAAGGAAACAGAATCAATGACGGAAGAAGTGGGGGAGCTTTCCAACGGGGTTGACAACCATATGGCAGACCACGGGACGCTCGTCACAGACCGGATGACAGACCAAACAGTGAAAGAGATTGACCGGGAGCTGTTAGAGGAGGTCAACCGTGCATTACAAAAGATGAAAGACGGAACTTACGGCGTGTGTGAAAAAACCGGCCAAGAGATTCCTTACGAAAGACTTGAAGCTGTTCCTTATGCAAGAATGACAGTTGAGGCCCAAGCTGATGTGGAGGATGATCTGGAGACAGATGCTCCTTCTTATGAAAGAGAGTTTCATGAACAGGTAAAAGACTTATCCAACAAAGAAACAATTGATCAAAAAAGCTCGCAGACGTATGAAATCTTGGATCGTGAACAAGATTCGAAGTAAAAATGCCAAGCAAGTACACCGATATTAGATGTACTTGCTTTTTTTTTGAAAAAAAATCTCATATTCAAAATAAAGTGATTGACTTTGCGTAAAAAAGAAAGTAACATACTATTTGTAAGTAAATATAAAAAGTTTACCGGGAGGAATACAGATGTCTACAGTTTTATTTGTAAAATCAAGCGACCGTACAGCTGAAGAAGGCGTTTCAACTAAACTTTACGAAGCTTTCTTAGCTGCTTATAAAGAAAACAACCCTAATGATGAAGTGGTTGAATTAGATCTTCATAAGGAAAACCTTCCTTACCTTGGCAGAGATATGATTAACGGAACATTTAAAGCAGGTCAAGGAATGGAAATGACAGAAGATGAGAAAAAACAAGCAGCAATTGCTGACAAATATCTGAACCAGTTTGTAAAAGCTGACAAAGTTGTTTTCGCATTCCCGCTTTGGAACTTCACAGTGCCAGCAGTGCTTCATACTTATGTTGATTATCTGTCTCGCGCAGGCGTTACATTCAAATACACACAAGAAGGACCAGTCGGTTTAATGGGCGGCAAAAAAGTTGCGCTTCTTAACGCACGCGGCGGTGTCTACTCAGAAGGACCAATGGCTGCACTTGAAATGTCATTAAACTTCATGAAAACAGTTCTTGGTTTCTGGGGTGTTCAAGACTTGCACACAGTTGTCATCGAAGGACATAACGCAGCACCTGATCAAGCGCAAGAAATCGTTGAAAAAGGTTTACAAGAAGCAAAAGATCTTGCTGCAAAATTCTAATAAAGCCAAGACTCCTATCGTTACAAATAGGAGTCTTTTTGTATATACACATTAATATAGAAGAAAATAATCATTCGCTTTTAGCGAAAAAGGCTGTTTTTTTTTATTGTAATATATTTTTTGTTTGTCGAATTGTCAGGTATTTTGGAGAAAAAGCAGTTTTATTCACTGGAAAAAGTTTTTCTAAACAATTGTTCAGACCTCTTGATTAAAAGCGCCTGATGGTGTACTATATTAAAGAAGCTACTTTGTGCGTATTGTTAATTAAGTTTTAACCTTTAAGCTGTAATAGGGAGTTTTATATCGAAGCCGGAATGTCATGCCTCCATTGCAGAGGACGACAGGAACGTTTCTGCAAACACCCACTTTGAGGAGTGGTGGTTTAAAACTTTCTTACTTGCATACGGCAAGACGTAGCGAAAGCCATTTCCTTTTCGGAAATGGCTTTTTATTTTATCTAAAAAGGTTTGGTATAGTGAATATTCCATTTTTGTGTGAATGAAATGAAGGCCGCTTTTTTATGATATGATGGGAGAAATTCAAGGAAAAGCGAGGTTTACACGTTATGTTACATAGAGCCCAATCCCTTCTGGCTCATTATTTTGGTTATGAGAAGTTTCGGAGCGGCCAAGATGAAGCGATCCGCTTGGTGACGGAAGCGAGGCAAAATACGGCCTGCATTATGCCGACGGGAGGCGGCAAATCGATTTGCTATCAAATTCCGGCATTAATGTTTGAAGGGACGACGATCGTCATATCACCGTTGATTTCCTTGATGAAGGATCAAGTTGATGCATTAGAAGAAGCGGGGATTAACGCCGCCTACATTAACAGCACACAATCCAATCAGGAAATATATGAGAGGCTGAACGGACTCAAAGAAGGGGCTTATAAGCTTTTTTACATTACACCAGAGCGACTAACGTCCACAGAGTTTATCCGGATTTTGCAGGGCATAGATGTTCCTTTGGTCGCAATAGACGAGGCGCACTGTATTTCTCAATGGGGCCATGATTTCAGGCCAAGCTACAGGAATATTGAAATCTTGTTCCGTGAATTACACGACAAGCCAGTCATCATGGCGTTAACAGCAACAGCCACACCCGAGGTTCATGATGATATTTGCAAACAGCTGCATATTCAAAAAGAAAACACGGTATATACCGGATTTTCCCGAGAGAATTTAACCTTTAAAGTAGTAAAAGGAGAAAATAAAGATCGGTTTATAGACGAATATGTGCAAAACAACAGGCATGAAGCAGGAATTGTCTATACAGCGACCAGAAAAGAAGCTGATCGGATATATGAGAGATTGAAACGAAATCAGGTCAGGGCAGGCCGGTATCATGGAGGTTTGGCTGATGATGAGAGAAAAGAGCAGCAGGAAAGGTTTCTTAATGATGAGCTTCAAGTGATGGTGGCAACCTCTGCTTTTGGAATGGGTATTGATAAATCAAATATTAGATTTGTTCTGCATGCACAAATTCCGAAAGATATGGAAAGCTATTATCAAGAGGCAGGACGAGCTGGACGGGACGGCCTTGCCAGTGAATGTGTTCTCCTGTTTTCACCGCAGGATATTATGGTGCAGCGCTTCTTAATTGAGCAATCAGAACATGAAGAGAAACAAAAGCAGGATTTAAAAAAGCTGAGACAAATGGTCGACTACTGTCATACCGAAGATTGTCTGCAGCGTTTTATCCTTATGTATTTCGGAGAAAAGGAGCCTGATGCGTGCGGACAGTGCGGAAACTGTACCGATACAAGAGCGGCCCATGACGTGACGCGGGAGGCGCAAATGGTCTTATCTTGTATCATTCGCATGAAAGAACGGTTTGGCAAGACGATGGTTGCCCAGGTGCTTGCCGGCTCCAAAAATAAAAAAGTTCTTGAAAACGGCTTTTCAGACCTTTCAACATACGGGATATTAAAACACCAATCCGTTGGCGAAATCAGCGATTTTATCGAATTTCTTATTTCTGACGACTTCATCAGGATGTCAGACGGAACGTTTCCGACTCTTTTTGTCAGCAGTAAAGGAAGGAATGTGCTGAAAGGAGAATTATCAGTAGCGAGAAAAGAAGCGTTAAAAGCGGCAGCGATTACTGAAAATGACGAGCTATTTGAACGATTGCGCATGGTTCGGAAAGAAATTGCGGCTGAGCAGGGTGTTCCGCCATTTGTTGTTTTCTCTGACCAAACGTTAAAAGAAATGTCAGGAAAACAGCCCGTAAATGATGATGAACTTTTGTCTATAAAAGGAGTCGGAGAACAAAAAAGAGCAAAATACGGCCGGCTTTTTTTACAAGAAATACAAGCTTATGCAAGGATGACAGACTAAAAAAACAGAAAAACAATCTTTTTTTCTATAAAAAACACATTTTATTTTCTCTGTTTCGCCTCAAAATAAAAAGACCTGCGAAGCCTATTATATCAAGGGTTCAGCAAGTCTTTCCATCAGAGAGAAATCCTTCATGTAAAGGAACTGTAATCTAAATCATATCTTTTTGTTATTGATTTGACATTTACGTGTGTTACGATATCACCTGTTAGCCGCCAATAAAAAGCTAACAAGGGAGGATTTACTTATGAAGAAGACGATTATGTCCTTTGTGGCAGTTGCTGCACTTTCAACAACTGCATTCGGAGCTCACGCTTCTGCAAAAGAAATTACGGTGCAAAAGGGTGATACGCTCTGGGGAATCTCTCAGAAAAATGGAGTGAACCTAAAGGACTTAAAAGAATGGAACAAGTTAACTTCTGATAAAATCATTGCAGGAGAAAAACTGACCATTTCTTCAGAAGAAACAACCACGACTGGGCAATATACAATTAAAGCGGGAGATACGCTTTCTAAGATTGCTCAAAAATTCGGAACGTCAGTCAACAACCTGAAAGTTTGGAATAACTTAAGCTCTGACATGATCTATGCTGGATCAACTCTTTCAGTAAAAGGTCAGGCAACAGCAGCAAACACAGCTACTGAGAATGCGCAAACAAACGCACCTCAAGCTGCGCCAAAACAAGAGGCTGTGCAAAAGGAGCAACCTAAACAAGAAGCTGTACAACAGCAACCTAAACAAGAAACAAAAGCTGAGGCAGAAACTTCTGTTAACACAGAAGAGAAGGCTGTTCAATCAAATACAAATAATCAAGAGGCTTCAAAAGAACTAACAGTTACTGCTACTGCTTACACTGCTAACGACGGCGGCATTTCCGGCGTTACAGCTACAGGCATTGACTTAAATAAGAACCCGAACGCGAAAGTTATTGCGGTTGATCCTAATGTGATTCCGCTAGGTTCTAAAGTCTATGTTGAAGGCTACGGGGAAGCAACAGCAGGAGACACTGGCGGCGCTATTAAAGGAAATAAAATCGACGTATTTGTACCAAGTAAAAGTGATGCATCTAATTGGGGCGTCAAAACTGTAAATGTTAAAATCTTAAACTAATAATATAGATTGTGGTAAAAGACATGAGCTTTTGGCTTGTGTCTTTTTTTCGTTCTGCTTAGAGCTGTTTATATCATATGCTGATAAAAGAAAGTGGTCCCGTTTTTCTCTTTATGTGCGATTCAGGGGCTCTCGGGTTAAAAGATTGATTCCACATTACAGAGACATTCGGCATCATGACATTTATAGCTGGTTGTTACTATCTTTGATCAGCGAAACGAGCTGGTGTTGTATCTTTTTTGGCAGATAATAAGCAGTTGGATGTAGCAGATGCCATTGACGGAATCGGATTGATTTCAGACGGTTTTTTATTGTGTTATTAGGCTCTTGCAGTTGGGCATGGCAGCTTCGGGAGCGAAGTGGCACAACTTTGTCATACTGAAAATACAATATAATCAATATCAGAAATTCTGCTGATGTGCAATGGCCGACCATTTTAACAGGGATATCATTCAATCCAGTCTTTTATTGGGCTGTTAACCAAGCAATCGTTCAGCGGGCATAGGAGCGAGGATATGGATCAGTTTAATTCTTCTGGTTGCGGCGAGGTTCTCAAACGGGAATTTCAGGTTAAAAAAAGGATCCTGGCAGATGCCAAGATCCTTTTTTATTTAAACCAGCCTTTTTCCTT
This sequence comes from Bacillus sp. SJZ110, assembly GCF_006715455.1. Classification (NCBI taxonomy): domain Bacteria; kingdom Bacillati; phylum Bacillota; class Bacilli; order Caryophanales; family Bacillaceae; genus Bacillus; species Bacillus sp. SJZ110. The sequence continues at coordinate 130,892 of NZ_VFNF01000007.1, forward strand.
TGACCGGGTAATGGCTTCAATTCGATTTTTCACTTCAAGCTTTTCTAGAATCATTGAGATATAATTCCGCACCGTCCCGCTTTTGATGCTGAGTTCCTGAGCGATTTCTTTTGTGTTTTTACCGTCAGCCACAAGTTCAAGCACTTCTTTTTCTCTATCTGTAAGAGGGTTAGCTTCGCTGTATAAGTCCTCCATCAGCTCAGGTGCATAGATGCGTTTTCCGTTCATGACGCTACGGATGGCGTTGGCCAGCTCTTCACTCGGACTGTCTTTTAACAAATAGCCTTTAACGCCAGCTTTAATAGCTCTCTGAAAGTAACCGGGTCTGGCGAAAGTGGTTAAGATGATAATTTTGCAGCCTGTATCTTTTAGCTCCTCAGCAGCTTCAAGCCCTGTTTTTCCGGGCATTTCAATGTCCATAATACATACATCAGGCTGGCGTTTTTTGACAAAATCAACAGCATCTTGGCCGGTTGTACCTTTGCCTACGACTTCCATATCGTCTTCGAGGTTTAGAAGTGATCCTAAAGCGCCCAGCAGCATTTGCTGATCTTCTGCAATAAATATACTAATCATATAAGCCATCCTTTATGTTTATTTTGAATTATTAGGAATTGCCATGGTAAGCTTGGTTCCGTTTTCGGTATTGATGTGAAGGCTTCCATTTGCAAACTCAAGCCGTTCTCTCATCCCGAGTAAGCCATGTCCTTTTGAAAAGGAATTTTCTTCTCCTTTGAATGTTCCATCGTCAGACACTGTTATCACAACTTCCTTCCAGAGCTGCTGAATGTCAACTCGGCAAGTTTTAGCCTGGCTGTGTTTGACGACATTTGTGACAGCTTCCTTTAAGCACATGCTCAAAATGTTTTCATTCAGCAATGAGATATTTTCGGGCCATTTCTCTTCTTCATAGATAAACATAATGTCAGCTGCTTCGAGAATTTGTTTGATGTTGATCAATTCATCCTTGAGCCGTATGCCCTTCATAGAGGAAACGATTTTTCTTACTTCATTTAAAGAAGTTCGCGCTGTTTGCTGAACACTTTTCAGTTCACGAGCTGCTTGTTCGGGATCTTTGTATATCAATTTTCTTGCTAAGTCGCTTTTTAAACCGATAAGAGAAAGCTTTTGCCCAAGCGTATCATGGAGATCGCGGGCAATTCGCTGACGTTCTTCTAATTTTACCAGTTCTGCAATCCGTTCATTTGCATCCTCGAGCTTTTCTTCAAGCCGTTCGCGCTCCTTGCGGCTTCTTATACTAAAGGGCAATAAAATTGCGCTGATGAGGGTAATGACGACAAAAGGAATTTGTGTCAGAAAGAATTCCTTTTTTAATACGAGACTGAAATTGGCTGCGACGGCTGCGCTAATTAAATGGACATAATATAAAATATGAAAAGGGACGCGTTCCTTAATGTTTCCAATAAAATACGCGATAAAAAAAGCAAAATAAATATAACTGAACAGGGTAATGGAAGCGGTTGAAATGCCAATTAATAAAAATCCCCACAAATAAATGGTCCAGCCTTTTGAGACAAAAGCAAATCGATATACCGAAAAAAATAAAAGCGTCAAAATGATGCCGACAATAATAACAAATGTAGATGATGATTTCCATATAAAGTAGAAGGGGAGGATGAAAAATATCGTCCATATATAGGGCGTAATCCCGTTTAGTTTTTGAAATGTAAAATGATTTTTAATCATGATCTTACCTCATTTTCAGCTTTTCATCTTACTTGTAACTTTATCATTGTGAAAGCCAGAATGCACCCTCCAACAATAAAAAGGAAGCCTTCTAGTATATTAGAAGACCTCCTTTATCATCAGGCATTCTTCCGCAGCTTCTGTTTTTCTGGTGAATCAGGCGGAAGGCTTACAGGTATATGTTTTATAGCCCGAAATGACACAAACTGTTTGTTATCTTCATCCCATAGACGGAACGCAAGTGATTGCAGGCTTGTTTTTAAGGTGATTGTCGGTACGTTTTTTAATGGTTCGTGATGTTCATGAGCAACTTCAAGCTTATAGTTAGGCACCTTTGGACTCAAATGATGAACGTGGTGGTAACCAATATTGCCTGTTAGCCATTGAAGCAGTTTCGGGAGTTTATAAAATGAACTGCCTTCAACAGCAGCCTGAACGTAGCTCCAGTTTTCATCCGCTTCAAAATAAGAATCTTCAAAGGTATGCTGCACATAAAACAGCCAAACACCGATTGAACCTGAAATCAGAAATATCGGGCCTTGCACCAGTAAAAACGATTGCCAGCCAAAGATCAGACAGCAAGCAGCAGCCAACGCGACAATTGCCAGATTCGTAAGGTATGTGTTTACACGTTCCTTGCGTCTTGCGCCTTTTTTGTTAAAACGGTTCGTAATCAGAAAAACATAAATCGGTCCGAGAATAAACATGATAAACGGGTTTCTATAAAGTCTGTATGCAAGCTTTGTTCGTCTGGATGCAGCTTTATATTCGTTTACTGTTAACATCCAGATGTCTCCTGTTCCGCGTTTATCCAGATTGCTGCTAGTCGCATGATGAATCGAATGGCTGTGCTGCCATTGAAGATACGGGAATAAAGTCAGGACACCTGTCAGAAAACCGAGAATGTGGTTATAGCGTTTTTGTTTGAAAAAAGATTGATGGCAGCAGTCATGGAAGATGATAAAAATTCTTGTCAGAAAACCTGCGGCAATCACCGTTAATGCTAACGTAAGAAGATAGGAGACATCGAGGCTGAGATAAGCAAGAAACCATAGGCCGAAGAATGGGATAAACGTGTTTAAAAGCTGAATCAGGCTGTTTTTTGTTTCAGGCTGAGCAAATGCAGCAACTTGCTTTGTCAGCTGTTTTTGTTTATGTGCAATGGTTTGTTCAGTCATAGTAAGTATCCTCTCATTGTGTGTCTCGGTTCAGTATACGCTAATGAGAGAAGTCTTTTGTAGTAGCACACATCATGCCTCCTATATGACATTTGTCATGTCTCGTGCGGCATGCATAACCGATTGCGCTAAAAAAGCTTGTAAAAAAATTTACAAGCTGATTAATGTTTATCAATCCATATGCGTGATGTACCCGAAATAGCTTCAATCCTGCATGTTCCTCCTATAGGGAACGTGGCAATTGGCGAGGTATGTCCGGCATTTATATTTGCGATGATCGGGATGCCGGATAATTCTTTTTTTGTTTCGATCATGGCTTTTACAAGATCCATTGATACGTTCGATGCTTTCTGAAATCTGCCGATCAAAATCGCCTTTACATGTGAAAAAGCGGGGAGGTGGATGAGTGATTGCAGATCGCGGTCAAACATGTGGATGTCTGACATATAATCATCTTCAATCAATAAAATAGTATGTTCTGTTTCAGGAAAATACTCCGTACCCTGCAGCAAATTAAGCGTGCATAAGTTTCCGCCAATTAAAGTGCCTTCCGCATAACCTTCTTGGATTACTACAGGGCCGTTATTAGGATAAAAACGCCTGTTTTCTTGATCCAAAAACCAGCGATCATCGCTCCACTCACTTGAAGGAAGAATTTCAAACGGATCGTCTGAAGCGCAGCAAGAAAGAAAATACTCTTGTGTATAATCAAGCCCTTTTTTCATTGCAAATGTTGAGAAGTGGGGACCTGAATACGTAACAAGACCCGTTTTTTGATAAATAGCGTTGCAAAGAGCGGTTATATCGGAATAGCCGCACAGAATTTTTGGATGTCGTTTGATTTTCTCGTAATCAAGATAACGCAGCAGCTGATTTGAATTAAACCCTCCGAGTGTCGTTAAAATCGCTTTGACGCCTGGATCAAAAAAGGCAGCGTGCAGATCATGGACTCTTGACTCGATAGAGGATGAATCAAATTCGTTACATTCATTTGCGTGTTCAGCGATGGTTACCCGATAACCTAAGCGTTCTAACGCCGTTTTTGCTTGGATTTTTGCTTCATTTGATAATATAGACATGCTGGTCGCGGGAGACACGATCCGGATTTCGTCTCCCTTTTTCAGTTTTGAGGCGTACATAGAACCCTCCATCAATGGTTTTATACCATTACAGCATATCTTGGCTCTTTCTTCCAGACTTTTTTACAAATCAACCCACTTAATGCTGCCGGATTGGGTATCATGATCGATACATACTTTGAATTGATGTTTTTCATAAAAGTGAATCAGCCGGTCTACATGATTCCAATCCCGTTTGGCGATGTCTCCGGTGACTTTCGGTATATTGTGGTCTCTTGCAATATCTTTTAAATATTTCATGCAAATGGAGCCAAACCCGTGATTCGGAGGGCCTTTGATGTCCCCTATATGAATGGCATCGTCCTTGTAAGACGCTACAAGTGAAAAACAGCCTTTTCCTCGGTATGCCGTTTTACAATCAGTTAGCATAATTTTGCATGTTTGGCCATCATCAATCGAGGAAACAATCATCCACTCATCATGTTTCGATTGATCAATACCAAGCACTTTGGCATCTTTAGATAAATCCTTCATATTCTCCTGCATGCGATAAATTTGAAATTCTAAATCATTTAGTTCTTCTTCAAGCTCTTGACGATTTTTTTCTTTAATAGTAAACAAGATCAAACTCCTTTCAAAAATCAGCTTAGAAACACAGTTACCAATTGTATTAGAAGAGAGGCGTATTGTAAACAACAATTCCATTATTACTAGAAATTAGCGGAAAGTCAGGTTTGATCGTTTTTAAGAGAGGAAAAAGAAAACTAACCTGTGAAAAAGGAGGAATCGGAATGGCGATTGATTCATTGATTAACAAATTACAGTATGTCCAATTGGAACCGCCGGATAAAATTCTCTCTCTGTATCTCAATACAGACATGAGAGATCCAGAGCAGCAGGGGGGAGAATGGAAGATTGCCCTAAAGTCAGGATTCAGCCGATTAAAAGAGTATTTGGCAGCTAGTGATCCAGAGGAGGAAAAGTGTCTGGATGGAATCAGGGCTAAAATGAATCAATACTTGAATGCAATGGGAAAAGACATGCCCCGCAGTCTCGTGTTTTTTGTTTCCGACAGCGGCATATGGGAACCTATTAAGCTTCAAGTCCCTGTAGATACAAGATTTTACTGGGAAGAAACAGCTGTCCTGGATCAGCTGAAGGGTTTGCGCCAGGCATACCCAAGTACGGCGTTTATTTTAACTCAGCAGCATGAAGTGAAAATTATTGAAACTGTTTTAGGAAAAATTGAGGCGGTGGAGCGTTATGAGTATGATATGATCAATGAGTCTTGGAAGAATAGCCATTCCGCTGTAGACAAAGCGCCACCATTTGAAGAGAACCGGATGAGGGAACATGTAACAGAGAACCAATCGAGACTGTATAAGCGGCTGGCTGCCAGCCTTGATCAAAAAGCTGCCGCGAAAAGATGGGAACGAATGGTTATTGCCGGGGATAAAGAAACGGCCGATATCTTGGATCAGCATATGAATAAACCCATTCATTCGAAAATTCAAAAGAACCTGCTGAATGAAAATGAACATAAGGTCATTGAACATTTGATAAAAGAGGCGTAAACCTAACAGGCCGGGGCTAATAGCCTCCGGCCTTTGAAGTGTGTCTAATTTCTGACGAAGCAATCGAAACCGTTGACATCTTCTTTGAATTTGCATACGATTTGGATAGCCAGTACAAATTAGGAGAGGTCACCAAATGAACCAAACAGAAAATAAACCGAAAAATTACACGGGGATTGTCCTTACGCTGACAGTTCTGATTAACGGTTTAATCGCAGTGCTGTTTTTTATGCCTAAATTAGATCAGTTCAGCCATGCGAATATTCACATTTTGCCAATGCTGAATGCGATATTCAACAGCTTTACGTTTATCTTCTTATTGGCCGCGCTGATTATGATTAAACAGAAAAATATCAAAGCTCACAAACGCTTTATTTTGGCCGCATTCACAACAACATTACTATTTTTGATTTGCTATGTGACGTACCACTCGATTGCGGAAAACACGCTCTATGGCGGAGAAGGTATTATGCGCCCGATTTATTTCTTTATTTTAATTACACATATCTGCCTTTCTGCAATCATTGTGCCGCTTGCGCTGTTTACGCTGATCAGAGGCTTCAGCATGCAGGTAGAGCGCCACAAAAAAATTGCGAGATGGACAATGCCTCTATGGCTGTATGTAAGCCTTACAGGCGTTATTGTATATTTGATGATTTCACCGTATTATTAAAAGCCATACTCAGTATGGCTTTTTTTACGTGTAAACATGGCAAAAGCCCAAATTCATTTTTGGGCTTTTGTCAGTAAATTGATAGACTCTTATTCATGAGCCTTGGATTCCATGGTTTCAAGTGTTGCAACCTGCAAAGATTCTTCAACAGTTTTTGTTTTTTCTTTTACTTTTTCTGCATACGTATAATCACCGTAGCAATACGGATAGCGGAAATTTTTCGCATTTCCCCCGCAAGTATACAGATCAGGATTTTTTTTGACTTGCTGCTCGGAGTATTGTTTTGCCAATTCCTCAGTATGCGTTCCTCCATGTTCAGCTACAAAATCAATGTAACCTGCCCCCATGTTGTAGCTTTGAATAATGGTATCCAAATCCACGCCTTTTTCCTTACCGGTCTTGTACATGAGGGTAAATTGCTTGATGCCTTGTTTAACACTGAGTTGAGGGTCTGTTATCTCATTGCGTTTTAACCCCAGAGATTCAGAGGACTGCATGGGATCATTGCCTTTTCCTTTTGACTCCTGATACATCATGCCTAATATGAGTGATGTATAATTAGAGAGTCCTTGGCTTTCAAGCTCTTCTTCCACCAAGGGTTTGTAATCGGTTAAACGTTCCAAAACAATCGTTTTTGTATCGATCGGAAGTTTTTTGACTAAATCCCGGTTGAAAAAAAGCAGGACCAATAAAAAAGAGGCGATGACAAAGACAAAAATCATCATAAAACCCGCAGCAGCGAAACAGCCTTTTCTCTTTTTCTTCACTGTGTTTCACCCTCAATGTTTGGAGCAGTATGACCTTTTTTATTATGACATAAGACGGTATATCAGACCAAGTAAAAACCTGATTTGAAACATAAATTTAAACTATGAGATTGAAATGGAATACAAGCAGGCTGGTTTGCACTCAAGCGCATTTGTTATAAGATAAAACTATGAATAAAGAAAGGTGATACCATATGACTGAATTTAGAGAAACGGAACAATCGGCTGCTGATCTGGACGAGGAGACGCTGTTTCTAGTCGCGCAAACATTCAAAGCGCTTTCTGATCCAACCCGAATCAGGATTCTCCATTTATTGTCCCAGGGAGAACATGCTGTAAACGGAATTGCAGAAAAGCTGAATTTACTGCAATCCACCGTGTCCCACCAGCTTAGATTTTTGAAAAATCTTCGGCTTGTCAAATCGCGCAGAGAAGGAACATCGATTTATTACTCTCCGGAGGATGAACATGTTTTAGATGTTCTTCAGCAAATGATCCATCATACACAGCATGATTGAAAAAGACATCCTTGCTTAACTCGCTGTTAGCGGGCAAGGATGTCTTTTTCTTTATTGTATTCGTGCTGTTCGAGTTCGTTTCTGCTGAGCTTGATGACAAAAGAAGAAAAACCGATATAATAAACGGCTATCAGAAAACAGACGCCAATTGTCAGAGGGTCCGTTCCGATTGACTGACTGTATGATCCAAGGCTGTTTAGATCAGGTGAGGTAAGATAAAGCTCCGTCACTCGATACAGAAATCTTGATAGAAATAAAGTTAAGAGAATCACCTCTACCCAAATATGAGTCCGAAAATAGATCTTTCCTCTGCGTTTTTCAAAGGAGATGTTTTTCTTAGCGAAAAAGACAAGGAGCCATCCGCCAAGAATGCCCAAAATGAGATATCCATATAAAAAAGGGTGAATGGCGCTGAAGATTGAAAGGCCAAAAGCAAACAGCGAGAAAAGAATGATACGGGTGAACAGCCAGCGGGGCTTCAGCGGCTGGTATCCGATGGACCTTTTAATTTTTTTATACAGAAAAAAGATGATGATCATGGCAGGATAAACGCTCTGAAGTGTAAGATGCATGATGTGAAATCCCCTCCGTTGAGAAGTGTATGCTTATCCGGTCAGAAATAGTAGCTGAAATAAATACTGAACACAAAAAAGAAGGGGAAACCCCTGTTTTCATAGCATATGCAAGGTGTATTCCGCCGCATAATAGATATGCCCAAGCTTTATCAAAATGTTATGATTGTTTTGTTGGAAAATACAAGAAGAAAAGGTGCGCAGAATGAAACTGGAACGTTTGTTAGCGATGGTTGTGTTATTGATCAGCAAAAAACAAGTGCAGGCTGCAGAGCTTGCTGAGCTGTTTGAAGTATCTGTCAGAACAATTTACCGTGATATTGAGACGATCAATAGGGCTGGTATTCCGATTGTGACCTCACAGGGTTCCGGGGGCGGAATTGGCATCATGGAAACGTATCGGCTTGAAAGAGAGTGGCTGAAGGAGGAGGAATTGTTTGCAATTGCTTCCGCTTTGCAGAGCGTTTCATCTATGTATGAACCCGTTTCTCACAGCACAGCCTATCAAAAAATCAAACACCTTATACCTGAGCAATCTGCTCAAGCATTTAAGCACCAAACAGAAAAATGGTTTATTGACATGACGGCTTGGGGCCATACTGAGGATCAAAAGACGCTGCGCGAGAAAATCAGCGCTGCCATCGATCGGTTGTCAACGATATCTTTTACATATACAAGCGCAAGCGGGGAAACACTTCTTCGTGAAACTGAACCTTATACATTGGTTTGCAAGGCGGGGCACTGGTATTTATATGCCTACTGCCTGGTAAGAAATGATTTTCGTTTTTTTAAACTAAACCGGATGAAAGATCTGGCTATCTTACATCAGACCTTTATCAGAAAAGACATTCAGCTGGACACTTTGCCATGGGATAAGAATTGGTACCAGAAGGGCCGTTTAACTGAATTGGTTATTCTTGTTCAGCCGGCAGCACGTCAGCGTATAGGTGAATGGTTCGGATATGATGTCCTTCACTGTGAGGAAGATGAAATCTGCCGGGCAGTGATTTCACTTCCAGAAGATCAATGGCTGATCGGTTTTTTGCTCCAGTTCGGAAAGGATATTGAGGTTCTGCAGCCTCTTCATATACGGGATAGAGTAAAAGAAACCATTCATCACATGCAAAAAATATATGAAACCTGACACACTGCTGTCAGGTTTCTTTGTCTATAATCTTAAAAAAAGGAGGAGATCGTATGGGCTTTTCACATATAACACACTTAGACCGGAAACGATTTGCCGGACTGTCACAACGGACAAGCAACGCACTGGAAATGACGGAAGAAAGGAGGATTCCGGCACTGTGGGACCAATTCTGGAAGCAGGATATGAGCGCTCTTTTATCACAGGCTGAAAAAGACAAGAGCATTATTGCCTTATATTCGAATTATGAACAAGAGACGAATGGGTTTTATACGTTTTCAGTCGGAACGTTTCAGGAATACGACGACATTCTTCCGGGACCATATGAAAACATTGATTTGCCGGCTTCCGCTTACGCCGTTTTCACTTCCAGAATCGGTCCTATTGAAGAGATTGTGCTTGAAACGTGGAAGGAAATTTGGACTTGGGATAAGCGGCATCTGCGCACGTTTACAGGTGATTTTGAGATGTATGATCAAAGTGCCGCAGTGCCACAGCGAGCACAAGTTAACATTTATGTAGCGATAAAAAAATAATAAACTCTTGAAAAACTAATGGTGTTAGTTAATAATAAAACTAACGCCATTAGTTTTTGTTAGGAGGGTAAAAAGATGAGAATTACTCAGTACCAAACGGTTTGGCAGCTGACTTTTTTTCCAGCATTGTTTCCGGTTAATTGCTATTTAGTAGAGGAAGAAAACGAAGTCACCCTTATTGATGCCGCACTGCCAGGCAGCTATAAAGGGATTATTCAAGCTGTGAATCAGCTTGGAAAACCGCTTCAGCATATTTTACTGACTCATGCACATGGGGACCATGTCGGATCACTGGATACATTGGCACAAACATTTCCGCATGCAAAGGTCATGATCTCGGAACGGGATTCATTCTTGCTTCAAGGTGACACATCCTTGCGGCAAGATGAGCCGCAGACGCCTATAAAAGGAGGTATTCCGAAACACATACAAACAAAGCCTCACCAACTGCTGACGGGCGGTGAAACAATTGGTTCTCTGCTTGCCATTCCAACACCGGGCCATACACCGGGCAGCATGTCATTTCTTGATACAAGAAACGGCACTTTAATAGCAGGAGATGCGTTTCAGTTGCGCGGAGGAATCGCTGTATCAGGTCAGATAAAATGGACGTTTCCTTTTCCCGCTTTCGCCACATGGAATAAGGAGGAGGCCATCAAAAGTGCACAATTGCTCGCCGATAAGGCGCCTTCCTGTCTCGCTGTCGGACATGGAAATTTCCTGAGATCACCCGCAGAGCGGATGAGACAGGCGATCCAAAAAGCAAAGAAAGGATGATGAGCATGTCACCGAGAATAGGTTTGACCCAAAAAATGATTGTAGACGCTGCAGCGGAGATTGCCGATCAGGAAGGGGTAAATGGTGTCTCACTTGCGGCACTTTCTAAAAAAATGAATGTGCGCCCCCCGTCATTGTATAACCATATCAACGGGCTGCAAGCGATCAGAACAGAACTTGCTGTCAGAGGACTGACAAAGCTTTTTGATCAAATGGCGGACTCCGTAACCGAACGAAAGGGAGATTCCGCTATGCTTTCTTTAGCACATGCATATGTTGATTTTGCAATTGAAAATCCCGGATATTATGAAGCGGCTCTGCTTAAGGTTCAGGACAAACGGACGGAAATCGTCTCTGACCAAATTGTCTGTCTTGTGACGAAGCTGCTCATTGAAAACGGCTATGCAAGTGAAAAGACTGCCATTCATGCGACAAGGGGGCTTAGAAGCCTGCTGCATGGCTTTACTGCTTTAATCGCAAAAGAAGCATTTGAACGTGAAGAGGACATTTTAGAAAGCCTGTCATTTTCAATTCGGACATTTTTGTCGGGATTATTAATAAACAATAAAAATATTATGTAAACAAATAAATGGATGTCTTATATTTCTGAATATTGTATAATATCAAGGGAGTATACATAGGGGAGAGGCATTATGCAATGGATGACATTCACAAGATTGAACGGTTAGCGGCAGCTTCATGGCCGGCTTATTTTCAAAAAAGCATAGGGCAATGGCTTCTCAGAGCGAATTTTGGCGTAACCAAAAGGGCAAATAGCGTATGGACGTCTGCGGATATGCCAGAAGGGGATTTTCAGCTAGAGGCTGAACTTTTTTATCAAAGTTTAGGCTTACCTGTTTGTTTTCATATTAGCAACGCATCACCGAAAGGGCTTGATGACGCATTGGCAGACAGCCGTTATGAAAAGGTAGACGAGTGCTTCCAGATGACAGCGTTGTGCCGGTCAATTATGAGCCGAACAAATGACAACAGCCGATTTACATACAAGTGGGAACAAGAGCCATCATCTGTTTGGATAGATGAATTTATTCAATTAGAAGGGTTTTCACCCGAGCGTCACAAAGGTTACAAACACATTTTCGAACGCATGCCGCCGTGTAAAACTTTTTTCAAGATGTATGACAAAGAAAGCCTGACAGCGCTTGGCACGGTTTCTGTCATTGATGGTTATGGCGGACTTAGTAATATCGTTGTAGCTGAGGAGCACAGAGGAAAAGGGGCAGGAACCCAAGTGATCAGGGTGTTGACTGAATGGGCAAAAAACAACGGAGCGGAACGCATGTTTTTACAAGTGATGAAAGACAATCTGGCGGCAGTTTCTTTATATGAAAAGATCGGATTTTCGCCTATATCGGAACACCATTACCGGATTAAAAGATGACCAAAGGAAGGGGTTTGCTGATGGACTCGCTTCAAGAGATGATTTGCGAAAAACGGACATACACACGCCTTTATCATTCACATAAGCACGCATACAGCCAATTTCTTTTTCCGCTTGAAGGGAGTATTGATCTTGAGACTGAAGAGCGCCAGGTGAAATTAAAGCCAGATCATTTTTTATATATTCCGCCGGAGTGTGAGCATCGTTTCCGTTCTATCGGAAGAAATGAATGTCTTGTACTGGATGTTCCGCTTCATGCAATGAAAATTGATGAGTATCGTGCAGGATCGGGAATTGAAGCTGCACTCGATCCTTTCTGGTCTTCGATCAGGTACTTGCTGACAGAGGAAGCAAAGGCCGGAACAGCCAACTCGCTTCATATGCTAGTACAATACATAAAAGAAAAGCTTCAATCCCATAACTATGCCTCAATTGCATACATTCACAGCCATTTATTTGAGCGGCTGACGATTAAGAAGCTGGCAGAAATCGAGCATTATCACCCAGCTTACTATTCAAGCTGGTTCAAAAAACAGACAGGGAAGTCCCCGCAGAACTATATTGCCGACCTTCGCCTTGAGGAAGCAAAACGAATGCTGATGGAGAGAAATGAAACCCTTACCGTCGTGAGCGAGGCGCTGGGCTTTCAAAACCTTTCTTCTTTTACAAGATGGTTCACGAAAAGCACAGGAATGCCGCCCCGCCTGTATCGAAACACCTTATATTCAGATAAAAAATAATGGCTATTTGGTTAAACAAATCTTGAATATCTCCTTTACAATAGGAGAAAAAGGAGTTATTGATATGGCAGTCATTGAAGACTTTGAGAAATTGGATATCAGAACGGGAACAATTGTAAAAGCGGAAGAATTTCCTGAAGCAAGAGTACCGGCAGTCAAGCTTGTGATAGATTTTGGGACTGAAATCGGCATAAAACAATCGAGCGCACAAATCACGAAGCGTTACAAGCCAGAAGATCTCATCAACAAGCAAGTCATAGCAGTCGTGAACTTTCCGCCCCGCCGGATCGCCGGATTTAAATCGGAAGTCTTGGTCCTCGGCGGCATACCCGGCCAGGCCGACGTCGTCCTTTTGCACCCGGATCAGCCTGTCCCAAACGGCACAAAAATCGGATAACGCAAAAAAAGACGTTTGCCTAAGGCAAACGTCTTTGCGTATTGAGGCGATGCACCACACGCCACATTCGTGTGTGCCGTAAGGCATGTACATCGGCTTACACAATTCAGCTCATCGCTATATGAATATAGCATGGAGGGCGAAGGAATGCAAGGATTACTTTGTTTTTGTGATTGAATTTGTCCGTCTAATCAAGATCTTATTATATGAAATGTAATAATCTTTTAGTACAGAAGGTGAGCATGATCTAAGGTAAGCGATTGACCTCATAAGCAACACGTATTCCAGATTCAATCGCGCCTTGCATCCACGCATGAGTGAGTGAGGCGTGTTCTCCGGCGAAATGAATTCTGCCCTCAGGGACAGGAATATAGGGATACAGCTCTAATTCTTGTCCTGGTTCGAAAGCTGTAAAACCTCCCGCAGAATACGGGTACTGGCTCCAGCTAAAAGAAGTGCCAGACACAAATTCAGACCACACAATATCACCATAGATTTCAGATAAATTCAGTAAAGTATACTGGATTCGCTCTCCTTCTGAAAGACTGTCCCATATCAGTGCCTCATCAGCCCAAGTATAACTTGCCAGAATGACGGCATGTCCATTTGCTCCAATATTTCTGCTTGGATAATACGAAAAACGAATCGGTAGATCAGTAATAGATTTGCCGCCGCGCTGCCCGGCTTTTTCCCAAAATCGGCTTTTAAACTCTATGCCGATTTTTGTTGCACTGATATAGTTTAGCTCACGGATGGCCCTCCGTTTATAGTAAGAGAATGAATGGTATGGTTCGACTTTTACAAATCGCAATGTTGAAAAAGGAATGGTTACAATAGCGAGATCTGCTGTGAACGATGCAAATTCTGCCGTTTGTTGATGCTGACAATGGATCGTAACACTATTTTCCCCCTGAGAAATTTTCATCATTTTTTGATGGTATAGAATGTTTGTTTTTAATTGAGGAAGAAACGCGTGAGGCAGCAGATCCATGCCGCCAGTTATCTCATAGAAGTGAGCGGGCGATGAAAAAAAGATAGATTCCCGCAATACTTCAACAAGGGACATCCCCATATACGCTTCCATATCCAAAAGTACACCAATCATATCGATCGCGCCATATGAAAAATACGTGTTTAAAAAAGAGCTTAACGAATGATTTTTGTATTGTTCTTCGACAATCCGCCAATTTCTCGCTGGATTTTGATTGATAAAATTTAGAATAGGCTGCAGTAAAGAAAGCATCAGCTCTTCAGACGTTTTCCCTTGTTCATTTGGTGCAACTGGGTATCTCAATATTCCAGGAGCTCGTTCAAAAACTTGGAGACGTGTTTTGATTCCATTTGCATAAATGATGTCCATCGGGGTTCTGTTGAGAAATACATTTGTTGGCAATTTGAATTTTTTTATATATTCTAAGGTTAACGAATGGTTATTCGGTATGCGCATCGGGCCAGCGTTAAAATACAAATCATCACTAAAGGGAGCTCTCAAAGTGCAGACACGGCCGCCCGCTCTGCCGCTCGCTTCGAGAATCGTTACTCTGTGACCGGCATTTTTCAGCAATGATGCTGATACAAGCCCGGACAATCCAGCTCCTACAACAAGAATATGCTTTGGATGCTGGGATGCGCTAAGGCCATTTCTAATGATCTTTACCATGTCATCATTCATTAGAGAATTCAATTTTTAGAGGCACCTCTTTTTAGAATTTATTGCATTATATTCACTGAAAAGAGCACCTATCACGATCTGTTCACATCTTTTGGAATTTGAAAGGTTATTGTTAAAAGGAAATAAAGGGGTGATGTATGTGACTAACTTTGTTCATAAGACTGTAAATGGCTTGAAAAGTCTTTTAGACGAAAAAGGAGCCATTCAATTGTTTTGTTCTGAAGGAGATATCATGGAGTTCCTTGTTACATTTTCACAGGACAAAGCAACCCTTAACGACATTCAAAGCTTTGAAGCTAAACATCAGATTACCCTTCCAGAGGATTATCAGAAGTTCATGACACTGCATAACGGTGCGAAAATTTTTGAGATTCTTTCTGATGGGGAGAATATAGGTGGAGGACTTCAGCTATTTAGCCTTGAAGAGATTGAAGAGGAGTTAAAATATGAGGATTTGTTTGAAGATATCAATGGTATTCCAATTGGCTACTTATTGGAAGAATGCCATTTAATGATTGATAAAGATAAAGTGAACCAAGGTGATCCCAACTATCTCTATATATTTGAAAGTGGTTTAGAATATAATCCATTAAATGTAAACTTTGAAATATTTTTAGACCGGTATATATTGGCCAATGGAGAACCTTTTTGGGATTGGCGCTACTATACCGCAGAAAATTATTATAGAACAAGATAGTGTGTGATGTATAAGACAGTCATTTGGGCTGTCTTTTTCTGTTATTCAAATAGATTACTGTGGTAAAATTTACATAGAGTAGTCTAGGAAGGAGAATGATATGAAGGTATTTGAGGCTGATTCATTACTCTTTGAGGCCGATAAAAGAACCAAAGAGTATAAGGAACTAAGGTCGCAAATGGTGAAGCTAAGAAAAGCTTTTCAAAACGTAGCTAACCTAGATGACAGTGAGTTTTCAGGCAAGGGTGCTGACAACATTAAAGCATTTTATCATGATCATGTCGGTGTTACTGATCAATGGATTGATTTAATTGACATGAAGATTGCTTTCTTAAGCAGCATGTCTGCAAAACTTGAAGATGCTAAGATGTCTGATGCTTACATAGAAGAATCCTTTTTAGAACACGAGTTGGCTAACGCCTATACAAAATCAAAATCCATTATGTCTGAACAGAAAAAAGCAATGAAAGACATATTAAACGACATCAATGATATTCTTCCCCTTGAAATATTTTCAACAGAAGACTTCAAAGACAAACTTTCTTCTGCAGATGACAAACGTGAAAAAACAATCGATAAGCTAAACAAGCTTGATGAGGATTTAAAAACAGAATACGCTGAAACAGAGCCTAACGAACAGTTCATCCAGCAAGATTTTAAAAAGCTGCAGGAATCAACAGGCAAAGGGAAGAACGCCACTCCGATTCACTATAACGCCAAAGCGTATAGAGAAAGTGACATACATAAGAAAAAAGGCGACATAGAGAAGCATTCTGAAGCTTACTTAAGCGTGAAGAAAGAAGAAGCAAAGGAACGTGAAATCAAGGAATTAAAGAAAAAACTTAATGACGGTGTCTCTGACCCTGATGAATATTTAGAGATTGCTAAGAAAGTAGGGTACGAGAATCTGGAGCCAGCTCAAGTACAGCTTGCAATGCAAATTGAACAAGCGAAGCAACTAGAAGGAGCAGGAGAAATCACTTGGGATATCGTAAAAGGTGTAGGAGTAGGCTTATATGATGTAGGAAAAGACACTGTAACCGGCATATGGGACTTCATCACCGATCCAGGAGAAACACTCTTAGCGCTGGGCAATGCAGTTATTCATCCAGTGAAAACATATGATGCCATTTCAGTAGCCATAGAAGAGTCATATCAAAAGGATATGGTGAATGGAGATGCCTATTCTAGATCAAGATGGGTTACCTATGCTATTGGTTCAGTGGCTGTAGCTGTTGTTGGTACAAAAGGTGCAGGAGCCATTAACAAAGCAGATGCAACGGGGAAGATCATAAACAAAGCAAGTCAGGCAGGGAAGAAAATAAAAGACGTCAAGATTCCAGATTTGCTGCCTTATAATCCTAAGTACGACTTTGCTATGGCAGGGGGCGTGCCATACAATGTGGTTGATAGCCAAAGCCTTAAGAATGAACTTTTGACTAATGCGAAGAAAATACCGGATGGAACAAGAAAACCGTTTACTGGCCAAAAGATAAGCCCCCCTTGGCTAAATAAAGAAAAGTATGAAGCATATGAAATAGAGGGGAAGGTAAAGGCGAAGGGGAAAGTTAAAGATGTAAGCCGTAGAGTGTATACTATGAAAGATATTGATATTAATCAAAAAACAGAATTCGGTGTTACAAATCTTCAGCTTATGAAAAACGGGAATGCCCCTTATGCAAAAGACGGTACACAGATTAATTTACATCACTTGATTCAAGAAGAACCTGGCCCAATGCTTGAAATCCCGAATAGCTTACATACAAAATATAGTGATGTCATTCATCAGCTAAAGTCTGATGGTGAAAGTTTTAGAAATGATAAGGTTTTAAAAGCACAATACGAGAGTTTTAGAAAGAGATATTGGAAGTGGAGAGCGAAACAATTTGAAAATGAGAATTGAGGTGTTTATATGATTTATTCGAAGGTTGAGAAATTTATTAATGAAAATAAACAAAATGCTATATTTACAGAAGGCGCAAGTCATGAAAACATTGGTCGCATTGAAGAAAACCTCCAATGCGATCTCCCCAACAGTTATAAATGGTTTTTAGAAAAATACGGTGCTGGTGGTTTATTCGGTGTTTTAGTTTTAGGCTACAACTTTGATCATGCATCAGTTGTAAATAGGACTAATGAATATAAAGAACACTATGGCCTTACTGATGGACTTGTGGTTATTGAAGATGTTGATTACTTTGCTTACTGTCTAGATACAAATAAAATGAAAGACGGAGAATGCCCTGTAGTTGAATGGGATAGGGTAGTTGGTTATCAAGATACTGTTGCAGAAAGCTTTATTGAATTTTTTTATAATAAGATTCAGGAAGCGAAAGATGATTGGGAAGAGGATGAAGACTGGGACGATTAAGTAAAAATATTGCAATTGCTCAATAGATACACTTGAGTTGCACATCCTCAATCTAAATAAAATAATGGTTTTATCCATAAAGCAATTGTATTCAAATAACATTTCTATATGGTTATAATTAGGATAAGGATTATGCTTTTTAAGATATAAAAAATGCATAAAATAAAAAGACTAGGGTGCTATCAACACCCCGTCTCTGTACTAAAGCTACCCACTAAAGGGCTTGCTCGATGTGATTTCTTGGTAGACCTATCCCTTCAGGTTCTTAGGCTCAAGGGAGGTCTATTTTTTATTTATATATGTCAACAGGGCAATTACAAATGACCCGAATGCAAGCATTAGCATTAATGCCTGGATGTTGACATAGCCTCACTCTCTTTCATAGGGGATGAGCAAGACTCCCTTGAGTGAGCAAACTTAATGTACAGGAAATATTATACTATACTAAATCCCCTTGACGTTGTAAATTCAAACAATATATTGACAACAGCATTTAATAGAATTTCTATTAACATCAATTACATTTGAAATGACAGACACATATGGTAGTTTGCGACTCGCAAAATTCAAGGCGTAATCCTAATTCAGCTATTGAGTAGGATTGTTAAAAAGTGTTGATTTGTTATTTTCAAAATGAAAAGTGAGGATTGTATATGAAGATTGTTAGCCAAGAAATTCAAGATTTGTCCATTAAATCCTTGGAATCAACTTTTAGTAAACTTTCAAATGCTTATAAAAGTACGACAGAAAAAGGTTCAAACACAACTCTTGTCAAAAAGAGACTAAACGCAGTAAAAATTGGCTTAGAAAGCCTAAAAGGTACCTGGAATGGTGAAAATTTTTGCTATGAGCAAGAAATCATATTGACTTCTAAAGAAGTTCTACAAGATATCATTCCATTTATTGAAAAACAAATAGCAAAAGCAAAAGAAGGCAGGTCTCAAAAAACATTAAATGAGCGTCGCTTAACTGCACTAAAACTGGCAATCGAATCTTTAGAGAACCGTCTTATTTGAGAAAATTAATTGTTCCAGAATCGGGTGCGTTACATAAACAAGATTGAAGGAAACCCTATCTACTATGGTTTCTTTTTATTTTTGCGTATTTATCAATATTAAAATTTGACAGAACCTTATTAAATCATTTAAGGGATTGTCGATATTTAACATGTGTAAAAATGGAAAAGGCAATACGATTATAAAAAGCTCTGAGAGGATCGTGATTATCGGTGGTAAATGTAAACTCAAGCGATCTTATTTATAATCCAAAATTCTTAGCATTTTGCAGCTTGGCTACAGAAGGATACGGGGGAAATAACTCAGCTCCCAGTAGATCCATTGGTTTTAGTGAATTCTGTGAAAAACTTGAGAAAAATGAAGTAGTTAAACCCGAGAACAAAAAAAGCTCACCTGACCTAAATAAGTCTTTAGATTATTGGAAATCAAGATTTAATCCAGGAGGCAATCTTTCTGCGCTAGATTCGCAGGTATTAGATATTATCAAAAAAGCTTATAACTTTAATAAAGATAATATGCTGTTGCGAAATGAAGCAGTTAATGCGTATAAAAATTCAAATTAATTATGAGACAGAGCCCAGCTTAATAAAATGCTGGGCGTTTTACTTATTGGGGTTATTTGCTTGCGAATACTCTCGATGTTCTTTCTCCAATTTTAGTATTATCAATAAAGGAGTGAGTCGATATGTTTAGGGATCGGGGAACAATCAATGGATATCAATGATGCTTCCAGAGCATTTAATACAGCTTAAACAAGATTTGATTGATGGATCAAAAATTGAGATGATCAACAAATTGAAGAGATGGGCGTTTTCGTTTCTGAAGCACTTGAATTTTGAAATTCAAACTTTTCAACTATGGATTTGTTTGAAAATGCCGTTGGCAGAGTTCATTCCATTAATTTTGAACAACATAAGCTTTACGTTAAAGATCAACATAACAACACAGTATATATCAACATGAATAACATCATAGGAGTTACATACAATGATTGATTACTCACAATTTCTACGTAAGAATATACTTTGTGTTTTTATACTTCTGGATCGGCTGTTGCAATGGGGCTTAATCCTTGAACATAGTATCTTGCTGTTGTAGGAAATATGGAGAGACAGGGAAGTGTAGTGTCAGCTGCGTCTCCTGCGTTTAAAAAAGAAAAACAGGATCGAGACTTTTTGAGATGCCTGAAGATCAAGAGTGCACATTTACAGTTCCCGAAAAACCATTGTCCACTGCAATATCATAAGCTGATTTCTTTTCTTTGGCCAGATTAAAGTAAGCTAATTCGTTTCCTTGCAGGCCTTCAATAACAAATACATTATCATGGTCAAGGTTGAGATCTAAAAGCATATTTTTGCGTTCACTGAGTGGCTTATTAGCGATTGAATACCCATCAAATTACATCAAAGACACAGTAAACTACCTTATGGACTGATTTTTTGGACATGAAACGTTGCACTGCAGCTTCAAAGTCAAGAGCACCACCTGGGTCAGCTACAATGATTTCACAATCTCTACTGAATATCTCCTTTATACGCAATGGTTCAATGGGGATTAATTACAGATATTACTCCATCTGAATTAGAAACAAGAATTGTGATCCTGCGAAAAAAGGATCAGGATATGGTGGAAGAAGACCACTTATAATGTGTTTCTAGGTATTTGTAATTAAATTACAAATACTTTTAATATTTGCTCATGAATTCGTGGTATTATACTGAAGGGGACGATCAAAAGCTTTGGCGTTAGTAATTAAAAATGTTTTAAATGTATACGAGTGCTGCCTCAAAGTTGGAAAAAATATTATAGGAGGTAACATATGTTTAAGTTTAAAAAGAATTTCTTAGTTGGATTATCGGCAGCTTTAATGAGTATTAGCTTGTTTTCGGCAACCGCCTCTGCAGCTAGCACAGACTACTGGCAAAATTGGACTGATGGGGGCGGTATAGTAAACGCTGTCAATGGGTCTGGCGGGAACTACAGTGTTAATTGGTCTAATACCGGAAATTTTGTTGTTGGTAAAGGTTGGACTACAGGTTCGCCATTTAGGACGATAAACTATAATGCCGGAGTTTGGGCACCGAATGGCAATGGATATTTAACTTTATATGGTTGGACGAGATCACCTCTCATAGAATATTATGTAGTGGATTCATGGGGTACTTATAGACCTACTGGAACGTATAAAGGTACTGTAAAAAGTGATGGGGGTACATATGACATATATACAACTACACGTTATAACGCACCTTCCATTGATGGCGATCGCACTACTTTTACGCAGTACTGGAGTGTTCGTCAGACGAAGAGACCAACTGGAAGCAACGCTACAATCACTTTCAGTAATCATGTGAACGCATGGAAGAGCCATGGAATGAATCTGGGCAGTAATTGGGCTTACCAAGTCATGGCGACAGAAGGATATCAAAGTAGTGGAAGTTCTAACGTAACAGTGTGGTAACAGATCATCTTTAATTAGGGGTAGCTAACGGGCTGCTGATCGTTCCTTGAGAAGTTTTATAATCAATGATTATTAAAATCGTTAGTAATGGTTAAAGGTTGTTTTCTACTAGGTGAACGGCCTTGCAATTGCTGGAGGTAGGGTATTCTCCATCTGGTTTTATAACTTTTCCAATAGGTTAATAGAATGGTATTTAAATGAGAATGCTACAATTTTTTGTAGTCAGCGCTTGCTCACAACAGACACCTTTACATAACTCTTCTTTATCAAACATAAGCCTTATTCAAAATAAAAATATCTAGTAGTTAACCAAATCTTCATAACTTTACACTAGTTAAAGGTGGGACTGTTAAGAACAAAAAGTCTAATTTATGAATGGGGACTCTACGAACAAAGCAAGTAAGTTCAAAAAGAACCCAACTTTAGGATTTCCTTAGAGGATTGAATCAGCTCAAACCAAGTTTTTTAATGCGACTAGCTATGGAAATTAAGAAAAGAACCTGGGCAATTTCACCAGGTTCTTTTTATATTGCACAAAAACAGACACGGTGATATAATCACACTACGTGCGCTTTCTAGTTAAAAGGTTATAGATATCCATCTTATAATTTTATTATATCCTGCTAGGAAGCTCTTGTCAATATTTTTTTTGAAGGGGAGATGTAGAATGAGTTCTTTGGTTCTCGGTTTACATGAAATTGAAAAAACACAGCTTTCGCTCGTTGGAGGAAAAGGGTTACATTTAGGGGAATTATCAAAAATTCAAGGTATACAAGTACCAGAAGGATTTTGTGTCACAACAGTAGGATATCAAAAAGCCATCGAACAAAACGAAACGTTACAAGTGTTGTTGGATCAATTGACCATGCTAAAAGTTGAGGACCGAGATCAAGTTGGTAACATCAGCAGAAAGATTCGGCAAATCATTATGGAAGTAGACATCCCTTCCGATGTTGTGAAAGCAGTGGCTCAATATCTCTCCCAGTTTGGCGAGGAACATGCCTATGCCGTGCGTTCTAGTGCGACTGCTGAAGATTTACCTCATGCTTCTTTTGCCGGTCAACAAGACACCTATTTAAATATTATCGGCGTCGATGCAATCTTGCAGCATATCAGTAAATGCTGGGCGTCCCTATTTACGGATCGCGCGGTTATTTACCGTATGCAAAATGGATTTGACCACAGCCAAGTCTATTTATCCGTTATCGTTCAAAGGATGGTTTTCCCTCAGGCTTCGGGGATTTTATTTACCGCTGATCCGATTACCTCAAGCCGAAAGGTGTTATCCATCGATGCCGGTTTTGGACTTGGTGAAGCACTGGTTTCCGGCTTGGTATCTGCCGATTGTTATAAAGTACAGGATGGGCAAATCATCGATAAGAGAATAGCAACTAAAAAATTGGCTATCTACGGACGAAAAGAAGGCGGAACAGAAACACAGCAGATCGATTCTGATCAGCAAAAGGCTCAAACACTGACTGATGAACAAATTTTACAGCTGGCACGCATTGGAAGAGAGATCGAAGCTCATTTCGGCCAGCCGCAAGATATCGAATGGTGTTTGGCCCGCGATACTTTTTATATTGTACAGAGTCGTCCAATCACTACTTTATTCCCCATCCCTGAAGCGAGTGACCAAGAAAATCACGTCTATATTTCTGTTGGTCATCAACAAATGATGACGGATCCCATAAAACCACTGGGATTGTCTTTTTTTCTGTTGACGACTGCTGCACCCATGCGTAAAGCCGGTGGAAGGCTATTTGTTGATGTCACACATCATCTGGCATCCCCTGACAGCAGAGAAGTTTTCTTAAAAGGCATGGGGCAGCACGATCAGCTCTTAAAAGACGCACTTATGACCATAATAAAGCGACGAGATTTCATAAAGTCGATACCAAATGATAAAACAGCACCAAATCCCAGCAGAGGCAATGCAGATATGCCGGCTCAAGTTGAAAACGATCCGACAATCGTGTCTGATTTGATTGAGAGCAGTCAAACATCGATAGAAGAGTTAAAACAAAACATCCAAACGAAATCAGGATCAGATTTATTTCGTTTTATTCTAGAAGATATCCAGGAATTAAAGAAGATTTTATTTAACCCAGAAAGTTCGGTTGTGATTCGAACTGCTATGAATGCTTCATTATGGATTAACGAAAAAATGAACAAGTGGTTAGGTGAAAAAAACGCAGCAGATACGCTTTCTCAATCTGTACCCCATAATATTACTTCAGAAATGGGTCTTGCGCTATTAGACGTCGCAGATGTGATTCGTCCTTATCCAGAGGTAATTGATTACTTACAACATGTAAAAGATGATAACTTTTTGGATGAACTGGCTAAGTTTGATGGCGGAAGCAAAACCCGAGACGCGATCTATGATTATCTCAGCAAATACGGAATGCGATGTACCGGAGAAATTGATATTACAAGAACTCGATGGAGTGAAAAACCAACTACACTTATCCCAATGATTCTTAATAATATCAATAACAGTGAGCCAAATGCCAGCCATCGGAAATTTGAGCAAGGGCGACAGGAAGCTTTGAAGAAAGAGCAAGAGTTATTAGATCGATTAAAGCAATTACCGGATGGTGAACAAAAAGCCAAAGAAACAAAACGAATGATAGATATCATCCGAAATTTCAGCGGGTTTAGGGAATATCCAAAATACGGCATGATTAATCGATACTTCGTTTATAAGCAGGCTTTACTGGAAGAAGCCGAACGACTCGTAGAAGCGGGCGTTATTCAAGAAAAAGAAGATATATACTATCTCACTTTTGAAGAACTTCACGAAGTCGTACACACACATAAACTGGATTATCAAATCATCAGTACACGAAAAGACGAGTACAAATTATATGAAAAACTATCTCCACCACGTGTTATCACGTCTGATGGTGAAATCGTTACAGGTGAGTATAAACGAGAAAATCTCCCAGCCGGAGCGATTGTAGGTCTACCTGTTTCCTCCGGAGTGATAGAGGGGCGAGCGCGTGTCATTTTAAACATGGAAGATGCTGATTTAGAAGATGGAGATATATTAGTTACCTCCTTTACCGATCCAAGCTGGACACCATTGTTTGTATCCATAAAAGGCCTAGTCACCGAAGTTGGGGGGCTGATGACCCATGGAGCTGTTATAGCCCGTGAATATGGCTTACCTGCAGTTGTTGGCGTTGAAAATGCTGCCAAGCTGATAAAAGATGGGCAACGAATTCGCGTTCATGGTACAGAAGGCTACATTGAAATCTTATAATGTCTGATGTGTGTAGAGAGCCATCAGATATTCCCCACCAGCCCTAACTAGAAGTTGGGAGGCTGCAATTGTACCGAATGATAAAGTTCCCGTTGAACTAACGAAGATCGATAGCACATTAAGAAAAGCTGGAACCTCTTGGAGGAGGTCTGGCTTTTCTATATAAAATTGGCGTAGTGTGCAAAAGCCGCATTTTACGGGCGGCGCTTCTTTAAAGTGAATTGTTTATTACCAGCATTTAAACTTGTATTTGTGCTTAAAACAAGAGAAAAAGGAGCTAAAATGCTCCTTTATAAATTTAAACAACTTTTGTATAAATAGCCTTGTAAAACCCGATTGAGTAATCAAAATAATGACGTGTAAGCGTATAAGTATAACCGTTGTATTCTATTGTTGGCTGGAAGTCCATTGGCAGAGGACTAATGCGGTATATAGTGTCATAATCATATTCATCACTTTTTACTGCAACCTCAGACGAAGTGCCAGCAGCCAATGCGGGAACCGCGGATATTAGCATGCCAAAGGATAAAGCAGAACTCAATAAGATTTTCTTAATCTTCAATTACATCAACTCCATTTACAATTTATACATATATTATGCTGTGATTGGAAGTTGTTTCGAAAGTGAATAATGGATCGTAAAAAGTAAAAAATCTCGATTTTAGCGGAATAAGAGTAAGGGTATGGTTCGAAGGCAACCACATACGAACATTTGAGAAAGAACAAAAAGAAGTAGATCCGTTTGGTGAATGTCCCTTACATATTAACTAAAGTGTAAGTCAATGAAACAATGAATAAAAAATACGAAATATAAGATATTGCTTTTGAAGAACTTGTTTTATGTTTTTGGAATGTATAGATAAGTGCAAAACCCAAGAAGAAAACTGTTACAAACCAAGAAGTGTATTGTGGAAAGAGGGCGACCGCCAATACCATGATTGTTGAAAAAATAAATGAAGAGTAATGAGTTACTTTATGATCATCATTCAATGAAATCACCTCTACGAATTTTTACCCGATTTAGTCTGTGTATTAACAGCTTGTAAAAGATTCAATATGAGAAAATGAAGAAGTTTCTGGATAGGTTTACACTACAGTTTATTGATATGTAGTTATGGAGTGAGATTGTTAAACATGACGGGAGGGAGAAAGGTTGCCGAAAATTGGAGTAAGCTTGATAGTGCTCATTATTTTTCTTGCAGGCTGCAATAAAAATGAACAAAACGGTGACGAAACAAAGATGCAGAGCCTAGTAGGCTATGTCGTGCTTAAAGACAATGAAAGAGCAATTCTCATTACCGATACAAAAGCTCCAGTAAAAGAAGATTACGATCTTTCTGAAGGACAACTTATGAACAAGTTTAAAAATAACATAGTAATTGTAGGATTAAGTGAGATTGATAACACAGATGATCTCAAAAGAGGTGAAAAAATAAAAGTGTGGTTCCATACACTTAAAGAGTCAAATCCACCAAGTGCAACGATACAAAAATATGAATTATTATAAAAAAAATTGTTGAATTCTCATATAGATAACCTCTGAGACAACAAATGTTGTTCTATTGCATTGAAACTGCCAGTGACCAATATCAAGTTCAGTTATGTTAATTCAAGTGGTTTGATATGTTAGTGTCTTCGAACGAGACGAAATATTGGGAAGAGAGTCCGAATATCAATGAGTATTACAAATTGGTCACAGAATAAGAGACTTAAGAGAGTTGTCTGCATTGTATGTTTACTTGAAGGAGAAGAAAATGGATTTTAGGGTGCTTAATCTTAATTCTTGTCAGGTCAAACTTTACTTGTTCCATAGAATGAAAACTTGCCGTTAATTATAATAACGTTTAATTTTGTGGTGTTTAAATATCTGATTCTAGAGGTCTTATGAAAGAACCGTTCATCAAAAAATGAACGGTAGGAGCTTAAAAAAGTAATGTCTTTTCCTTTGTGGCAAAAGGCTAAACACTTTATTTGAGATCGTTAAGGACGACTTTTGCAGCCTCAGCGATAAGAGCATTATCATAATTAGCATCTTTCGTAAAGCGGTTTGACAGAATTGCCACAACAATAGGAGCTCTGTTTGGCGGCCAAACGATAGCAATGTCGTTTCGTGTCCCGTAACTTCCGGCTCCGGATTTATCGCCGACTTCCCATCCTATTGGAGCGCCTGCCCGAATCAGTTCGTCACCAGTAGCATTGCCTCGCATCCAATCGGTTAAGATCGTGCGTTTGTCAGTCGTGAGAGTGTTATCTAAAGTGAAGGCTTTAAGATCGGTTGCCAGTGCTTTTGCGGTGCTGGTGTCACGAATATCACCAGGAATCGCAGAGTTTAGATCCGTCTCGAATCGTTTAGCTTTCGTTACATGATCCCCAATCTGTTTCAGTGACTTTTCAAAACCTTTAGGGCCGCCAAGCTGTTGCAACAAGATGTTCCCAGCGGTATTATCGCTGTAACGGATAGCCGCTTCCGAGATTTCTTTTAGGCTCATGCCTGTATCTAGGTGTTTCTCTGTGATTGGAGAATATGTAACAAGATCGTCCTTGCTGTAGTGGATGACTTCATTAAGTTTTTCAATTGAGTTTTTCTTCAGGACAGCAGCTGCGGCTAGAACTTTATAGGTTGATGCGTAAGCAAATCGTTCATTCGGCCGATAGGCGATTGTCTTGTTTGAACCTGTATCAATTGCATAAACACCAAGCCTGGCATCAAATTTTTTCTCAAGTTGAACAAATTTTTTATTCGTTATACAGCTTGCCATGTTTGTGTCTTCTATGGATTTTGCTTCGGCATGTGTTGAGCTGTAAAAAGGTGTGAAACCAGTAATGCTTAAACATAAAAGCCCAACACATATTCCGAATTTTATTGACGCTTTATTTTTCAACTTCATCAGGCCTCCTCATTCAAATGATTTTGTATTACCTTTGAAATGTTTCCCATGACAGTTAGTGTAACAAACCCCTTTGCGCTAGTAAACATAGAATCAATTGATCTTATATTTTTAATAAGTTGGGAGAACAAGGGCATAAGAATAGAATCAACAAAAAAGCTGACAATGGCTGTCAGCAAAGTCATCTATTAGAAAGCTTTATCAATTGTGTTTGGAGTGTTATTGGATGCAAACGAGAAAAGTTTATCTCTACGTATTTCACACAATGTCAGACTGGGAATATGGATATTTAATTGCGGAACTAAACTCAGGGAGATACTTTAAACAAGATGCAGCATCTTTAAAAGTAGTTACAGTAGGGGTTAATAAAGAAATGATAACTACGTTGGGAGGATTAAGCATAAAACCAGATATTTCTCTTGACGAATGTATTCTTGGGAGTCAAGATCTTATCATTTTACCCGGAGGAAACACTTGGGGAGAAGTTATTCATCAGCCGATCTTGAAAAAAGTAGGCGACGCTTTAAAGCTCGGCACGACTATTGCTGCAATTTGTGGGGCAACCTTGGGCCTCGCGAATGAAGGATACTTAAATTCGAGAAAGCACACAAGCAATGACCTAGAGTATATGAAAATGGTCTGCCCTAATTACAAAGGAGAAACACTATATGAAAAGGAACCTGCAGTATCTGATAAAAATTTGGTTACTGCATCAGGAATTGCTCCTTTGGAATTTGCAGTAGAAGTATTGAAAAAATTAGATGTATTTGCACCAGATACATTGCGTTCATGGTATAAGCTAAATAAGACTCAAAAGCCTGAATATTTCTTTGAGCTAATGAATACAATAAATCGATAGAAAACACTTTAGCAGTTTTTTGTAGTGCTCCTGAACTTATAGGAGCATTTTTTATATGTGTCTAGGAGCTAAATAAAGAAATGCAGAAACTTTTAAAAAGAATATAGATTGGTAAGCCTTATTTCGAATAGAGTTTGATTTGGGTTAAAACTGTTCTTATTAAGGCTCATTTCATGGTGCTAAAGATTCATTTGGAGAAGACTGTCTTGATCAGAAAAGACCCTTCCAATATATTGAAGTAAAAGATATCGGGAGGAACTCTTTTGAAAAAGATGTTGATGTTAGCTTTTACATTTCTTTTGGCTTTGACTATCCATGTAGGGGAAGCTTCGGCCGTTATCGTGAAAGATGAGGAGAAAGTGAGTTTTACAATGACAGAGAATGAAAAATGGTTTATGAAGTCTGATGACCTAAATTCAAACCATTGGACATCTCACTTTGGGTACAGATTCACCATTTTCGATACTGAAGGATGTACAATTAACGCAAGAATCATGCGAATGACTTTGTCAGGATATGAAATAACCGTTAGTGAAAAAAACTTCTCGGGGGATCATTTTGATTTTAGTGCAACTGATCGAGTTGAGACGATGCCTTATAAGACTCATTATTTGATTTTGACAAAAGATCCAGATTGCGGAGATGTTAAAGTAAAAGGTCTATACGGTTTTCAGTTTGATCAGCCAGAATGGTAATAAAAAAGTATCTGGATTCTCACCAGCCTAAACGCCAGCCAAGCTAATGTCTCACATGCAGACATTAGCTTTTTCCATTGTTTTATAGGCTGTCGTCAGGATTCTAGAAGACTTTCTCGTAATAGTCGTCACCTGTCACATGAAGCCCAAATGACAGGGGAAATGTATATCTTTATACATTCACACTTTCCGTCGTGAAAATGTAAATGTATTCATAAAAATCCCGCAGCATATCAGCAGTGCGCCGAGGATAATATTGATGGTGATCTGTTCGTGCAATTGCAGCCATCCAAAGAATAGGGCCAATACGGGAACAAACATTAATGCCATGGATGCTTTTGACGCTTGGATTTGATTGAGCACCCAAAACCATACGACAAAGGTAAAGCCGGTGGAAAGCAAGCCATTAAACAGCAATGACCACACCGCCTGATATGTCCACTCGGCTGAAGGGACCGGCTCAAATATAAAGGAAAACACCAATAACATGACGGCTCCCATCATAAGGTGCCAGGCATTCATGTGAATAATATCGATATGCTTGAATTGTAGCTTGCTGAACACATTCGCGATTCCCCAGCTAAGCGCTGCCGCAAGTACGCACAGCTCCCCAAATAAAGCACTTTGATCGATATTGAGCATTTCCTTTCCAAATATAAATAACAGTCCGAAGAGGCCGCAGACCAGTCCCATCGTTTTATACACATTCATTTTCTCGTTTAATGAAAAATGGCTGATCACCGTAACAAATATAGGCATTGTATATACCAAAACAGAGGTTTTCCCTGAATCGACAAACTGCATTCCATACGTCAAAATCCCCATATAGCCCAGCCCCATCAACAGGCTCATAATGATATAGCTTTTGAGATGTTCTTTTTGAATTGAAAGCTTTTTTCTTTGGATGAAGAGAATGAGAAATAAAGGAACTGCTCCGATGAACAGGCGCAAACCCGAAAATAAAAGCGGGGGGATGTCATGAATTCCTACTTTCATCGCAACCCAAGTATAACCCCAAATAAGTGTGACAGATATGATTCCCAGCATAACTTTTACCATAATGAAGCCGCCTTTCTTGTTAAAATATCGTGCTGGTTTCTATCATATGTTACATTTATGTATAACTGAAATACATTTTTATTATTGGGGGTATAACCAAATGGTTATGAACATGAACCATCTTCACATATTTGTAAAAGTCGGGGAGAAATTAAATATTACAGAAGCGGCAAAAGAATTGTTCATCTCTCAGCCGGCGGTAAGTAAAGCGATAAAAAACCTGGAGAGCTCACTGCAGCTCAAATTATTGATCAGGGATAAACATCATGGTTTAATGCTGACTGACATCGGAAAAGAAATATTGCTGCTGGCGAGGCAAATGAAGGGAATTGAAAGCAAAATATATCAAGTAGCCAACCGGGAAAACAAGCTGTTAAACGGGAAGGTGAAAATTGGTTCATTTCCTGCAGTTTCAACAAATATCATGCCACAGGCGATTGCGGCATTCAGATCAAACTACCCGCTGATCCGCATAGAATTGATCGAAGGAACCTCTGACCAAATAAAAGGATGGGTTGAAGATCGGACGGTTGATATCGGGATCGCAGCATCTCCATTTGAACCGTTTGAAAATCAGCTATTGTGTAACGACTATATGGTGGCCGTCATCCCGCCGCAGCGTGACGAATTAAAACTTGAAAAGCATGTCGACCTTGAAACATATCAAGATGACCTCATTTTTTGTAAAGGCGGTCATGAAATCGCGATGTCAAACGCATTTTCGCAATACAACATCGAATTAAAGGAAAACTTAACTGTGCAAAATGCCGAAACCTTGATTAATATGGTCAAAAATAACTTGGGTATCGGCATCATTTCAAACTTTACACTTTCATCCGTCCCGCATCAATTGATTAAAAAGGACATCTTTCCTAGGGTTACACGCGATATTGGCGTCATCGTACATTCATTTGAAGAGATAACGCCGGCGGCGCATGAGTTTGTCAAAGTGTTGAAAGCAGTTGTAATCTGAATCAGTTATCGTGTTGCGATGAAATTTGAAGAAGATGAATACTCACCGGCAGAGTTACATAAAAGAAAAAAGCAACCATTTGAACGTTGCTTTTCACTCTATTTGGGACCTTGTATGCGTATGCTAAGAAAAAGATTCATCCATCTCTGCCTTTGTGAGACTCTGCTCCTTAACTTGTTTTAATGATGCTACTATAAGAAAGCTAACAATCACTAGCAAGAGCCATGAACTTACCTTTCCAAGGTGTACGAGACTCCATGTATCGATTTGGTTTGGATATTTCCAAGCTCCAAAAAACGTAGCGATATTTTCCGCTATCCATATAAAAAATCCGATGAGTACAAAAGAAAGTGCGAGCGGCATACGGTAACGAGCTCCATTCACCTCGTATGTAACCCATGTTTGCCAAAAGACAATGATGACAAGCCCAGATAACCACCATCGAATATCTATAGAAAAATGGTGGGTGAAAAAATTCAAATAAATTGCTGCGGCAAGCGGGACAACTGCAAAAAAAGGCGGCCACTTAACCAGTTCAACTTTAAGCCTTCTCCATGCCTGGCACAAATAACTGGCTACACTTGCGTACATAAAGCCGCTATACAAAGGTACTCCAAATATTTTGGAGTATCCTTCTTCTGGGTAAGACCAGGAGCCCATATGGACTTTAAAAAGTTCCAGAGCAAGCCCAATAAGATGGAATAATGTGATCACTTTTAATTCATCCCGTGTTTCAAGACCGGAACGCACCATCCACAATTGCATGAGAACGCAGATAATGAGCAGCCAGTCATATCGCGGCAAGAAGGGCAGTGGGATGATTTGCGTAATAGCCAAAGAGGCAAAAATAACGGCAGGAAACAAACATGAAAGGGCTTGTTCCCAGCCAAAATGAACGATTTGTTTTATTGCTCTCATGATATATGCCTCCTCCATAGTTGTGTTCTTCGTGTATGGAAGGGACGCTTAGTATAGCAGCTAGATGGATATAAGTTTATGTCCATAAGCTCACCGCCAATCACTTTATTTTTCTGTTGATCTTACATATTTTTTTGCGAATCCTGTGTGGCTTCATCACTTCGGTATTCCAATATATCCCCGGGCTGACATTCTAAAGCCTTGCAAATCGCTTCTAAAGTTGATAATCGAATAGCCTTTGCTTTTCCGTTTTTCAATATCGAAAGATTAGCCATGGTGATGCCAACTCTCTCTGAAAGCTCTGTTACGCTCATTTTCCTCTTAGCAAGCATCACATCAATGTTGATAATAATCGCCATGTCATCACCTCAGACCGTTAAGTCATTTTCTGATTTTATATCTATCGCTTCTTTTAACAGTTTTTGAAGAACAGCAGCAAAGACCGCAATCACCATTGAAGCAAAAATAATAACCAATCCGATCACAATGATACCGGGGGCGTCGTCTATCTCGGCCATCAGATAAAAGACAGGCATGCCTGCTGCGTAAAAGATACTGATAGTGACTGCGCAGTATTTTATATTCTTCAAAGCTCTTACAGACAAACCCGAGAAAGCTTTGTTTTTGTCAATATAGCTTAAAAGTTTGAACGCTTGATAAAGAGCAAAGTAAAAAGGTATCGCCGTTACATACAAATAGATGAAAACGAGATATTTTATATAAGCGATATTTGGAAATAATTCTGCTGAATAGTTGGCTATCTTAGGCACTAAAAAAATGCATAAAGCAAGAATTGGAATTCCAATAAGAACCAAAGCTATCTTTAAAAAAATTGTCGACATTCGATTCATAACAAGCACCTCATTTATTTGTTGTCTAATTGAATGTAACAAAAAATTTATCGTTTCTCAATAAAAAAATATTGAAATGGATTGATTTGTTGTTGTTATAGGAGACCCTTTTCATTTTTGCCAAGACAAAAAAGCATCCCTCATCACTGGGAGATGCTGAACTACTTCAAACTTGCCGACTGAATGAACCGTGTGCTCAGTGAGCTCAGGGATCGGTCTGATCATAAAGCTAAGCTCTTTTATGAAGGTTTTTATCAACGTCTAAAGATTCAAACAAACGATGGGAAGAAATACATCAAAGGATAAGCGGCTGTTCATACTAATGATCGGGAGGTAAACCGACTTATGATACAAATTTTGATCACTGGTCTTTTTTTATTGGCTCAGCCGAGTGAGCCGCAGGACAGTTTAACGGTCACACAGCAAGGACGGACGATTGCCACTGTTAACCGTGAAGACTTTACAATGCCTCTTCCCGGCACTCCAATGGTTGACTATGAAAAATACAGTAAATTCATCAAACAGCTTGATCAGAAAGTGTACCGTGAGCCGATAAATGCTGTCCTTAACGATCATGGAAGCATCGTCCCGGGCAGGGTTGGCTACAAACTGTATCAACAGGCGTTTATGGAAAAGTTTTATGCGTATTTTTATGGGCAAGGTCCCTCCAAGATAGAAGTGCCGGAAATGAACATTTATCCGAAAGTTGACAGCGAGCTGCTAGCTCACATCAGTACGCAGCAGCTTGGTCAGTACGTGACGTATTTTAACTCAAGCAATAAAAGCCGTTCACACAATATTTCTCTATCTGCAAAAGCAATCGACAATCACGTTGTTTTCCCTAATGAGACGTTTTCGTTTAACCAAGTTGTGGGAATGAGAACTCGGAACAAAGGATATAAAAGTGCACCCATTATTGTAAAAGGGGAGTTGTCTGAAGGTGTAGGAGGAGGAATTTGTCAGGTGTCCTCAACTCTATTTAATGCAGTTGATCGTGCAGGACTGCAGATCGTTCAGCGCTATTCTCATACTAGAAGTGTACCATATGTACCGCCCGGACGGGATGCGACGGTAAGCTGGGGAGGTCCTGACTTTCGCTTTCAAAACCAATATAACCAACCAATCTTAATTCGGGCAAAAAGGTATGGGGGAAGTATGATTATTACGCTATACTCTTCTGATGTGATAAACAGCAAATTGAGAAAAATCCCCAAAGCTCCCTCTCGGATACCGAAAGAAATAAATGCAGAGCAGTAAAGACAAAACCTCAGGTAAGGTTTTGGTTAAGAGAGCTTGTAGAATGCTCAAAATCAATTCTTTAAGGAGCGGCCAGTGAAAGGAAGGAGGGATAAATGAAGTGAAAAGGGTATTATTTTCTGTAATTGTTTTTACAGCAGTTGGATTTACGTTTTGCCAATCAAAAGCGCATGCCCTGACTTTTACGGTGTTGCCTATTACACAAAAAACAGACCAGTGGTCAGTAAAAGTAAGTGAAGCAAAAAATGTAAAGGAATTTGCGAGACCTCAAAAAGGAGAATATCAAGTATATTCCTTGGAAGTCAAAAATATAGGGGAAAAAGCAGCTACAGTGGATGTGCAATTGTATAGAAATGATCCTGATTCAATCACAAGATTTTCACTTTTTGGATGCCTCGATGAAAATTGTGACAAACCAAAAGAAGATTCTAAAATGTTAGCTGAAAGTTTAAATGATGGCTCACCGCTGAAGTTCAATCATTTTATGCTGGCAGATAAGGCCTCTGAATTAGAGGTTGTGATTATTTGGACACAGAAGGGGCAAGAAGGACGCAATTTAAAACAGACCTTTAAATTCACTGAAGATGGCGTTAATTAGACAGTAAAGATAGAATGGCTTTGATGATTCGATCTCTTACTTTGCCTGAGGAAAAAACGAAAATAATTGTTGGAAAACCAATCGTAGCTGAGTCAAATGTCAAAGTGACTGTGATTTATGACTATAGAGAAGAACCAGAGGAGGCTTTTTGGATACACTTATCCGATGGGAGTGAAATGTTTGTCGATGATCACAAAGTCTTTATGGAATACGAATAGAGACTTTGTGACTGACTGCGCATTTCAGCGTAACATTTTACTGATAATGACAGTGACACCTAAACAAGTGCAGCCCGTTTCATTATTAAAAATCTTTAATTTCGAAATTTTCACAGTTCAATTTCAGTCAATTCAGTTATCATTGAAAGAAGAGGAACAAAAGTCACCAGCTATTTGGACAACTTTTAGCGTTTTTTTTGATGGGAGATTTGTGACTCACGAGATCATGAGTATAAATAAATTTGAAAAGTTACTTAATACACTAGCTTGATTTTTAATAATAAAAAGCCATTTTAAGGTTCTTGACTCAGTGAAACAAAAGAGCTGTTATACGTTTTAATCTTGTCTTTAGAGAGCGCTTTAATTTAAGTCAAAAGTTTAGACAGTCATCTGTTAGATCATTAGCTCTTTTATTTTCTTTTCAGTAACATTTTGATCATATTTTCCTACTAAAGAGTTAGGGAAGTGGGGAAAAGCATGAGAAAAAAGAACAATATTAAGAAATGGCTATTGATCATTGCTGGATTCTTGATCATCTGCATCATCACATTATTTGTAATGGTATCAGGAAACAAAGTGAAATATGAGGGCAGCGGGAAAAGCGGACTGTGGATGTCTAACCTTGAAAAATCAGGAAAAACTTCAATTGGACCTAATTATTTTCTAAATCTGTATTGGCAGGGGAGTAAGAAGGACGAAAAGAGGACTGTCATAGAAAAAATCACCTTATACATAGATGGTAAAATGTATGATGACAGGGAAAATTATGATTTGTCAGAATACACAGGTGATGAAATGCCAGGTGGGGGACGCATGGAGGACCATATTGCCACCTTTGATTATATGCCTGAAGATGAAGTGATAGGACATGATGTATTAGTGAAAGTGGAGTGGAAGACAGGCCAGAAAAAACAGACAGAAGAAATCAAATTACATAAGAAGCCATGGTATAAAAAATAGCTTATTCGCTGTATTTGTGATCACATTCGTGGTCACTTTTTTATTTGCGGATTCCTAGGCACAGCAATCTAAGATTCTGCATAGGCTGAAATAAAATCTTGTTCATTTTCTAAAACGAGGTGCATGCTGTTGGAACAACAACCAATCAATCATGAAGACAGAAACGTGCCGCAGCCTATTCGAAGTGATGGAGCTGGAGCTATTGATGCAGGCCCGCGAAATATAATGCGGGATATTCAAAATCCGAATATACTTGTTCCGCCTGTTACAGATGAGGGTATGATTCCTAACTTGAGATTTTCATTCTCAGACGCTCCCATGAAATTAGATCATGGCGGCTGGTCAAGAGAAATCACCGTAAGACAGCTTCCGATTTCGACTGCGATTGCAGGTGTAAACATGAGCTTAACTGCGGGAGGAGTCCGTGAGCTTCATTGGCATAAGCAAGCGGAGTGGGCTTATATGCTTTTGGGACGGGCACGTATCACCGCTGTTGACCAAGACGGACGAAATTTCATTGCTGATGTTGGTCCCGGCGACCTTTGGTACTTCCCAGCAGGAATTCCGCATTCCATACAGGGATTGGAACACTGCGAGTTTCTGCTCGTATTCGATGATGGAAACTTTTCTGAGTTTTCAACGTTAACCATTTCAGATTGGCTTGCACACACACCAAAAGACGTTCTGTCTGCAAATTTCGGTGTCCCAGAGAATGCTTTCAACTCTCTTCCGTCTGAGCAAGTCTATATTTACCAAGGGAATGTGCCGGGATCAGTCGCGAGTGAAGACATTCAGTCACCATATGGAAAAGTCCCCATGACCTTTAAACACGAGCTGTTAAATCAACCCCCAATTCAAATGCCAGGGGGGAGTGTACGAATTGTGGATTCTTCTAACTTCCCAATTTCAAAAACGATAGCCGCTGCACTTGTTCAGATTGAGCCTGGCGCGATGAGAGAGCTTCATTGGCATCCCAATAGCGATGAGTGGCAATATTATCTAACAGGACAGGGACGAATGACGGTATTTATCGGAAATGGGACTGCCCGCACATTTGATTATAGAGCAGGCGACGTGGGATACGTGCCTTCTAATGCTGGCCACTATATACAGAATACTGGTACAGAAACATTATGGTTTTTAGAAATGTTCAAAAGTGACCGTTATGCAGATGTGTCACTCAATCAGTGGATGGCATTGACGCCTAAAGAATTAGTGCAAAGCAACTTGAATGCTGGATCAGTCATGCTTGATTCTCTGCGTAAGAAGAAAGTGCCTGTTGTGAAATATCCCGGTACGTAAAGACTGAACCGATCACACAGTGGTCTTAAAGTAACTAGAGTTGAATTTTGGCCTGTGTTTTATCAAATCCCTATATATACGTTATGTAGGGTTTTTCTGCTTGAATCGTATTGTAATGAGCTTTAAAATGTTAATGTGGAAATGATAACCATTCGATAATGGGAATTCAATGGCCGATTTCTACCAGTTTGATTGGCTTTAAAGGAGGACAAGAAATGAAAGCACTCATATTTTTATCCAGTTTGACTGCCATTGGGAGCTCTATATTGGGGCGATGGTTAGGGATGCTGGATGATTCTTATGCTGTTGGCGATGCTTGGTTTATAGGTGTTTTAGCTGGATTGATTTCACTTCTAATATTGATTGATAGTCAAACGATGACAAAGAATTACATAGTAAGTTTAAGTACGATACTAGGCATTCTTGGAGTGGGATTTATATATTTTCCAGCTGCATTCATCAACATATTATTAAGTATTACACTAGATAAACAAAAGAAAGAAGACCTTCATGTAAGATGAAAGAAATTTCATTTAATTCTTAGGAGGGAAAGTGTATGGATTTACCTCTATGGGCTTATATCATATTTGCAATCACAGGTGCGGCAGGATTCATAAGTTTAATGTGGTTCAGTTTTTTTGCTGACAAAATAGAAAAGTGAAGCGATTTTATAAAAATGTAAACTATTTTATATGAAAGGGATAACATTGCTTATTTAAGTTTACATAATAAAATTATTTCAAACTGATGCTAAAAAAACTAATTGATCTATGTACTAAATATTCATAATTACTAGAGGGATTGGCACCTAAGGAACAAAGCTATTTGACAAGTTCTTGCTAGAGAATTTCAATCACTACATATGATTTTCTGCATCAAGAAGCTCAGCTGAATTATTTTTGGGTGAATTTACTAATGATGAAACCTGGTATGCTTCCATGTCATCAGCATCATAAGGCAGCAGCAAACTTTGCAGATAATCAGGGCTTGTATTTTTGGGGTTAAGCCACTCCTTTTTATGATCATGGGCCAATATAACCGGCATTCGGTCGTGTATATCTTTCATGAACTCATTAGGCTCAGTTGTTATGATAGTGCAGGTATAAAGAGGGTATCCTTGATGTGTGCTCCACTTTTCATATAAGCCAGCAAACGCAAAAAGAGTAGATGATTTCAATTTGATCCGCATTGGGATTTTGGTTTTGGAATCAAGCCGTTTCCATTCATAAAAACTGTCTGCTGGTATGATGCAGCGTTTGCTGACAAGCGGTCTTCGAAAGGCCGGTTTCTCGGTAATTGTTTCGGCTCGAGCATTGATCATTTTATAACCGATCTTTTCATCTTTTGCCCAAGGTGGAATAAGTCCCCATCTAAGCTTGCCTAAGCGATTATTTGATCCATCATTGATGATTGCAAGGATGTTTTGTGATGGTGCGACATTATAGCTTGGCTGGTATTCACCTTTAGGAAAAAATTGATCGATGTCAAATTGGTCAATAATATCATCAAATGCAGAGTACAAAGTAAACCTGCCGCACATATCCATCATCCTTTTTAGGGGTTTTTGAATAGTTTGTCGGACGAACGTTCATTTAATACAGGTCCAGAACAATGATTTCTTTTCACTTGCGATAAACTGGTATAATAAGAAAGCCAGTTAAGAAGTTATTGTGGAAAAGAACATATGCTTTTTAGTTTGACCGACGCTGGATCTTGATGGAATTACAAGGATCGCTTAAAAATAGCCTATAGTATAAAAAGAGGCACAGCGTTTTTAACGCAGGGCCTCTTTTATATCAGTAGCCAAATACCAGAGTTGTACTTTGTGATCCGGCATATTTCGTGACAAATTCTTTTGTATATTCCGGCGTTTGGACACGATAGCTATAGTTTGACCCGGGATTCCAAGAAGTCAGCGGAGAGGTTTGCTTGTTGAGTGATGGATAGCTGCCTATGTCTTTGAAATAACCAGTGCCCTTGTCGTCAAGGATGCCGCCTTTTTCACTGCCTTTCCCAAAGTAATTATATTCGGAATATATTTTTGCTTTTGTAGCAATTGTAATCGCCTGGTTAAAATTATTGCTGTAATTGTTTTTAACATGAAAGTAACCGTATCTCATCAGACCTGGGCCTCTAACATACAAGTTCTCAAAATAATTATTGGCGATTGTCATGTGGGGGTAGCCGTCATATTGATGCTGAGAATCATCCGGGTATCCTAAAATCAAACCGTATTTATGATTCGCAAATTTTGAGTTGCTGATCGTGATATAATCTGCGGATTTTCCGATATACACGAGTTTATCCAAATCGCTTCCGCTTGCATTATAGCTATGACCTGAGAATGTGACGTGATCAATCCAATAGTTCATACCGGAATCTAAATAAAGCTGGATATCATTATTTCCGTTAATCTGCGGACTGTGTTCAAACGTTAAATTTTGAAAAATGACATTTCCAGAAGCTGATGAAGTTGTTAAATAAATATTTTTCAGCGTTTTTTTCGCGTAAGAGCCCACGAGTGTTTTATTTGAGCCAATGGTAACTGTTGTTTTCGCAGATGCGGAAAGATCATTTTGAAGCACTAAAATTTTCGGAGTGGATCCTCCTAGATGGGTTTTTAAATCATTTACGCTTTGAATGTAAACAATCTGCCCGTTTTTTCCACCCGTTGTGCCCGTTTTAGAGATGCCTTTTTCATTTTTGGCATTTCCGGCAAAACCTAAAAGGCCATTTGTTGAGGTATTCGGAAAATCGACTGCACCTAATGCTTTTCCAGGCAAGAGAACCAAAAACAAGCTAAAGACGGTGAACCATAAACAAAGTCGTTTCATCACAATATGCTTCCTTTCAATTTTAATCATTTCCTTGCGGGATTATTATTACAGTTAATGGAAAGGAATGATAGGTTCTATCTTCCTAATTAATGTTGGGTTACTTAAAAAATAGAGATTGCGCCAAAAGACATACTAACAATTGAAATAGAAGAAAGGATTGATACACCGTTGACTGCAGCAGCTTATCGAAACACCTTGCTATCACTTTTATGTTTAACAGCTGGAATCGTGGATGTAATCGGGTATTTAAGCCTGGGACATGTGTTCACAGCTAATATGACTGGAAACATTGTATTATTGGGGTTAGCTATAGGCAAATCCATTCAGGTCACTGTTTTTAATTCCTTGACTGCGCTAATCGGATTTATATGCGGCGTGATCATTGCTACATTGATGGTCGGAAAGGCGGAAAATACCCTTTGGCCTTCTGCTGTGACAAAAGCCCTCGCACTTGAAGCATTCATTTTGTTTGTCTTTGCTTGTCTTTCTTTTTACCGGGCATTTGTTCCTGTGCACATTCTGATTATACTCATGAGCATTTCTATGGGGATTCAAACTACAGCAGCAAAAAAACTGGGGATTGCAGGTATTTCTTCAACTGTGTTGACCGGCACTTTGGCTTCTCTTTTAGAGGATATATCCGGCCGTTTGTTTTTTAAGAAGCAAAAGAAGACTTTCTTAAGAGATACTGTGTTAAGAGCACTGGCTATTATTTTGTATTGTGTAGGGGCTATTATTGTTGCTCTGGCTGAGCCTGATTTTTATCACTTCATTATTTGGGTTCCGATTGTGCTGATCTTTGGCATCATGATGACAGCTAAGTTGAAACTGAGCGGGGAAAAATAGCTTTTCCTGTATAGCTGTTATCAGGCCAACAGCCTGTTTCATTTCGTTATTGAAGTGCGAATTTTGAGAGGGAAAAATAAGACATTCGGCTGAAGTGCACATTCGTTCATTTGTATTGGCTTTTTCATAAGTACCTACATTTGATATATGAATGATAGTGAATTTGCCTTAAAATCATCTATGAATCTATTTCCTCTTTCAAACCAGATGGATTGAGTCTTATAATGATAATGATTCTCATTTGAAGTCTGGTTTGAGGAGGACCAAATATGAAAAAGATCATGAGTGCATTTGTTGGTATGGTTTTGTTGACGATCTTCTGTTTTTCCCCGCAAGCTTCGGCAGCATATGACGACCTGCATGAAGGTTATGCAACGTATACAGGGTCAGGTTATTCAGGAGGAGCTTTCCTGCTGGATCCCATTCCTTCCGATATGGAGATTACTGCAATAAATCCGGCGGATCTCAATTACGGAGGAGTAAAAGCAGCACTTGCCGGCTCTTATTTGGAAGTTGAAGGGCCAAAAGGGAAAACAACCGTATATGTTACTGATCTTTATCCCGAAGGCGCTCGGGGAGCTCTTGATCTGTCACCTAATGCCTTCCGTAAAATCGGCAATATGAAAGACGGAAAAATCAATATTAAATGGCGTGTTGTCAAAGCCCCAATCACCGGCAATTTCACCTACCGGATCAAAGAAGGCAGCAGCAGGTGGTGGGCAGCAATCCAAGTCAGAAATCACAAGTATCCTGTTATGAAAATGGAATATGAAAAGGATGGTAAGTGGATCAACATGGAGAAAATGGACTATAACCATTTTGTGAGTACGAATTTAGGTACAGGCTCTCTCAAAGTCAGAATGACTGACATCCGCGGAAAAGTTGTGAAAGACACCATTCCAAAGCTGCCTGAAAGCGGAACGTCCAAAGCCTATACTGTACCGGGCCATGTTCAGTTTCCTGAATAAAAAATACGAAACAGCGGATCTTTTCCCGCTGTTTTTTCATTGTTCTGCATCTGCATGTAAAAATGTTTTAATCATGTTCAACTGCTCCTGCTTTGGATAACTGGTATACAGCCTGCTTGAAATCCGAATAGGATCTCCGAAAAAGTATCTTTCATAGTGAGTTTGTCTAGTTCCGAATGAACTCATTGTTAAATCCCATGCCAAACGGAAAATTTTCACACGTTCTTCAGCATTTGTATTGGTTGCTTGAAGATATTGGTCAAGATCTTCCCGTATCTCTGAGTCAAATGCATTTTCGGTAGGCAATGTCACCATTCCGCTAGCTCCAATTAATTGTATGATTTCAGTAAATCGAGGATATAGCTTAGGAATGATTGTACTGATGACTTGAAGAGGAATTAAAGAGGGGCGCATATAGCCGAATTCATCTAACTGAGCATCATTTTCCGATTTGTCAATGAGCGCTTTGATTGTTTCCAATCCCACAATGATTTCTGAGAGCTTTTCTTGGATGTGCTGATATTCGGATACATTAATGGTGTCGACAAGAAGCTGTGCAACACCTAATAGAAATTCAATTTTTATCATTTGCCTAATGACAACCTGGTGAAAGGTAAAGGCATGAAAAGAGCTTTTTGTCATAAAATCTTTAGCTGCTTCCACATTATCGTAAAAAAACACACGATTCCACGGCACTAACACATGATCAAAAACCACAATTGAATCCATTTCTTCATACCTGGAGCTTAAGGGATGATTGAAGGAAGAGTCGCTTAATACAAATGATTCTCTTGTGATGAATTTTACGCCTTTTGTATTAGAAGGGATTGAAAAAGCATAAGCTTCATCTGTTTCAAAGAAAAATTTAGGCGCTGAAAAAACCAAGATTTCATCGGTCAATCCGCCCTGTGTTGCAAGCAGTCGTGCGCCATGAATCATTAAACCTTTTTCGGTTCTATCAATGACTTTAGCAGATATCGGTTT
This sequence comes from Bacillus sp. SJZ110, assembly GCF_006715455.1. Taxonomy (NCBI): domain Bacteria; kingdom Bacillati; phylum Bacillota; class Bacilli; order Caryophanales; family Bacillaceae; genus Bacillus; species Bacillus sp. SJZ110. The sequence continues at coordinate 173,654 of NZ_VFNF01000007.1, forward strand.
TTCACTTAGCCCAAAATAGGACTGTGACCGGTTCACTTGCGGAGTAATGAATGTATGGGTAAAAGAAAGGTCATGCTTAGCAGCTTGTTCATACATATCTAGTATATGTTCAGGAAAGCAATTCTCTTTATCTTTTAGAAGCTCCGCTGACGAAGCAAAGCTCATCATAACCGTATTCATGTAATCCGGACTTCTCCCCATCATTCCATGAGTATGTCTAGCCCAATGTTCAATCATGGTCCTTCTTTTTTTTAAATCATTTTTGGTTTTAGGCTGGAGATAGGAAAGGCCGATTCGATTATGATCTCCAGGAAGGCAATAAGTCATTTCATGTATTAACTCATCCTTTGTTTGCAATTCATAAAGTGAGCTTTTTGTTTTGATTATTCCTTTAAATGCAGGATGCTCAGAAATGTTACCCTTTATTTTTTCGCCATCATACCATATTTCGTTTTCTAGTTTATTCAATCGGTCAATGAATTCTTTACCATTGATGATCCCCATTTAAGTTTCGCTCCTTCATATTATGCTGCGTATTGTATTATATTTTCGAGAAAACAGCCGGTTCAGCCAATTTGAGGTGGGAAAAGCCTTTTTTGTATGCCTAATAGAAAATGAGAATAAGAGTGACTTATACGACAAAAGACAGTCAATTTTTCGTGAAGCCTTTCTGAAGATTTAGAGCCGTAAAGAATTTGCTTATTCATATGAAAATAGCACTATAAAACTTGATAACACGTGTCGATATTATGGACATGAGCGTAAGCGAATTGGATTCAAACGCGCTTGAACATATTTTATTTCAGCCATTACATTGTGCGGAAAGGGAAAACGACACATGAAAGTGAAAACAAAATTGCTGGGGATTATATCAATATTAGTTGTTTCAATTATTGGAATTGGAGGCTCCTCAGTATTTATGATTTCTTCTACTGTGAAAAAGAATGAAGAACTTAAAGACAAAATGGAATTCCAAAAAGAGATAAAACACATCCAATATGAATTGACCGGGTTATCAAATGATGAAAGAGGCTTCTTGATTACCGGAGACAAAGAATACGACGAGGGTATGAAGGAAAAAGCAGACGATGTCTTAAAGAGCCTTGACCGGGTTAATGACTTGATTGATGAAGAGAAGTATCAATCCAATATTGAAGACATTAAGACAAGTTTTACTCAGTATAGAGCTTTGAATCAGCAGGTAGTAACAGCCTACTCTTCAAATCCTAAAAAAGCAGAAACCATCCATTTTGGAGAAGAAAGAACATTAAGAAAAGAAGTCGTAGATCCGGCTGTCAATAAGCTGTCTGATCGCCTGGATCAAGAGGTAGAGGATCTAAAGGATGAAATACAGGGCAATGGGAAAATGAGTCAATCGCTCATTATCATTGTCACAGGGATATCAGTAATATTAGGCATTGTTCTAAGCATAATGCTGTTAAAGTCCATTATGGTGCCACTAAGAAGCATAAATAAGCAGCTGGAGGAAATTGCTCATGGCGAGGCTGATTTAACCAAAAAAGTCATAGTGAAAAATAAAGATGAATTTGGCCAGCTTGCCAAATCTTTTAATTCTTTTACTCATTCATTATCTCAAATTGTGAAGCAAATCAGCAGTTCATCTGAACAAGTCGCCGCTTCCTCCGAAGAATTATCGGCAAGCGCGGAAGAATCGAAATCAACATCTGAACATATTTCCCGAGCCATGCAGATGGCTGCCGAAAGCAATGTGAAACAAAGCTCAATGACAGAAAAGAGTGCGGAATCCATTACTGAATTATTAGACAGTATATCATCTGTTGCTTCAAATACAGGGAACATAGCGGATCTTTCTTCTTCGATGAGAGACAAGGCTGAAATAGGCTCTAAGTCCGTCAACAAGATGTTAGATCAGATGAAATTCATTGATAAATCTGTAGATTCAGCCGGCAATGGATTACAGGCATTGGTAGCGAGCACAGCAGAAATCAGTGATATTTCCTCGCTTATCACGACGATTTCAGAGCAGACCAATTTGCTGGCCCTAAACGCAGCGATCGAGGCGGCCAGAGCCGGAGAGCAAGGAAAAGGATTTGCCGTGGTGGCTGAAGAAGTTCGGAAATTAGCGGATGAAACAAATAAATCAGCAAACCACATCCAATCGGTGGTAGCGACCATCCAAAACGAATCGATAGAAACGGTAAATAATATTAAAGTTGTTCAAGAAAATGTGAGCTCAGGTATTGTTCTTTCTCAAGAGACAACAGGAAATTTCAATGAAATACTGAACCTGGTGGAACAGGTCACTTCTCAAATACAAGAAGTTGCAGCAGCAACTCAACAGCTTACTTCAGGCGTTGAAGTGATTCAGCACACAGTTCATACATTGGCTGCTGGTACAAAAGAAACGTCTGCAAATACAGAAGCGGTTGCAAAATCATCAGAGGAACAGCTTCATTCAATGGGGGAAATCTCCTATGCCGCAGAATCTCTATCTCAGTTGGCAGAAGAACTTCAAACCGTCATTAATCGTTTTAAATATTAAACTGGCTACTTACGTGCAACCCCCATCCTATTCGGTGGGGGTTGGCTCTTTTACTGTGGTTGTTTCTAAAAACAGAGTTAACTGACTTCTTTTAAGTTAGCTCCGTTTGTATGGCTAGTCCAAATTTTGATCGATTGTCCCTTCAAAATAGTCATCGCTCACCTGTTCATGAGTTTCAGCCAATCCTTTTTCCAATTGCGTGCTTCCTTTATAATCTGAGGGCTCAAAGTATTTCCCGGCTACATCTGTTGTGTCATTTTTGTTTTCTTTGTTATGAGTTTGTGTTTCAGTGTTTACACTTTCTGTCTCAGTATTGCTGCTTATAGATTGCTGAAAATCATATTCCTTGTCTAATGAAGAAAATCTTTTATAATCATCAGGTCTGTCTGCACCGTTTTTTTGAGTCACTTTACTTCCTCCAGATTATTGATATTTTAGTGGGGGTAAGAACTTATTTCGTTCTTTTAGGATCAGAACCATGTTTTTTAGGATCATCTGCTTTAAAAGCTGTTTCAGTCTCATGGTCATTTCTCATTTGTTCAATACTTGAATTTTGAATTCCCTTTTTACTCATTGGTTTCACTCCTTTACGAAAAGTGTTGAATATCAACTCTTCTTATTCTGTCTGTTAGGCAGGTATTCATTCGCTTTTTTTCGTTGACTCTTCCCCATTAGGAAAAGAGCCAGTTATGCCAGGCGTGCATTTGATTTTTGAAACCTTTTGTTAGTATATTGCGTATATGAAGAGGCTGTATAGAACTGGGAACAAATTTGTTAAGGTGAGTAACATTCTTTCTTATCATAAAGGGGAGATATGGGAGATGAGTCTGGTGAAAAATGGAGATTCGATAAAGGTTGTATTTGTGTTTCAAAAAAACGAACAGATTGAAGAAGTTGAGCTTAACTCAGCGCAGCTGTCTGCTTTATTACACTCAAAACAGGTATGAATCGAAACATTCAGCCAGAACCTCAAAATTGAAAACACCGTTTGGTCTTACATCAATCGTCATGTATCTTTGCAAGTTTACTTAAAATAGAAAATGGTGTTTTGATTGAGAGGATTAGCAGCGATATTATTTGCTTAATGTGTCTTTATCCGTTAATGGGTTAGATAGGGGCTGGACAAGATATTGCAATGCTTCATAAAGTTAAAAAAGATTATTGAAATCTTCACAGTTATCTTTACAATAGCCTATATAGAGCGCTTTCCAAATCGTGCATTTTTTAGCTGGTTACTTGTATGGAGAAAGAGGTTTTTAGCAAAATGAAAACTACAATCTACGATGTTGCAGAAAAAGCCGGCGTGTCCATTTCAACAGTTTCAAAAGTGATCAATCATCAGCCGGTCGGGATGAAATCGAAACAAAAAGTGCTAGATGCCATGCAAGAGCTGAATTATAAACCAAGTGTGCTCGCTTCAGCATTAACAGGGAAACGGACTTCGACAATAGGATTTCTTTTACCGGACATAGCTAATCCTCTGATTGCAGAAATGGCACGGAGAGTAGAGGATCGGGCACACGAATATGGATTCAATGTCGTCATTTGCAGTACGGATTTCAAGTCAGAGAAGGAAGAGAGATACGTCTCATTATTAAGGCAGAAGCGTGTTGACGGGTTTATTTTAGCTGGGGGGTTTAGGAATAAACAGGTTATTCATGAGTTAATCAGCGATAACATTCCTGTTATCCTTCTTTCGGAATCACAGCCATACTCATCTCTTACAACGGTTACAGTTGATAATTTCTTGGGAGGGTATGAATTAACAGCATATTTAATTTCGCTTGGCCACTCAAGGATTGCGGTGATTGCAGAAGACAATTCAAGCAGCAGAGAACGAATTCGCGGATATTCACAGGCATTACAAGAGTCTGATCTTGATATTCACGAAGATCTGATTGTTGTAACAGATTCAACGGCCGAGTCTGCACAGTCTTTGGCCTCTTCATTATTACAATCTTCAAATCCGCCCACAGCTATGATTTGTTGTAATGATATCTTAGCAATTGGTGCGCTCCTTGCAGCAAGGGAGGAACATGTGTTGGTTCCTGAAGAACTTTCTATCACAGGCTTTGATAATACACTGATATCAAAAAGTAGTGATCCCCCTTTGACAACAGTTGAAGTGCCTGTGCAAAGCATGTGTTCACAGGCAGTGGATTTACTAATTGATGAAATAGAAGGAAAAGCCTCTGAAAAACAAAAAATTTTAGTATTGCCGAAATTAATTGTCCGAAAATCAACAAGCCGTTTTCATTAAAGACGTGTGTTCCAAATCAATAATATTTGTTTAGCAGCTGGAAAGTCCCCGCTGCTTTTTTGTGTTTCACCATAGAATGACAAAAGGGAAGCAAAAAAAACTCAAAAAACAACATTGATAGGTCGGAATATCCTTTTTTAAAGTGGAAGGTGTATATATATTGGTATATTGTTGATTATTTTCTGAAAGGAATTTCAAAAAAACGTTTACAAAATATATTGAATATTATACAATCAACTCACAAAATATAAAGCGCTTTCTATATGCAGGGATATAATTAGTAAAAAAGAAATCTATTTGCTTTTAAAAACGGAGTGTAAAGCGCTTTATATGATTTGTTTCCGGTTTTAGATAAAGTGCACGATTAAGAAGAGAAGATCAACTCGGAGAACCGAAATAAACGTACTTTTAAATCCAGTTAAAAGAAAGCGCTTTATTTTTTGGTTGCGATTCATAATTCATTTGATTAGAGGTGTCTTGGATGAGTATTCACATTGCTGGCGCGCCGTGCTGCTGGGGCGTTGACGATCCGAAAAATCCTTATCTTCCTCCATGGGAGAGAGTGCTGCAAGAAGCATCACAAGCTGGTTATAAAGGGATTGAGTTAGGTCCATACGGCTATATTCCGATGGATATCGAACGTGTCCAAGCAGAGCTTTTGAAAAACAATTTATCCATTATTGCCGGTACGATTTTTGATGATTTAGTATCAGAGTCGCACTTAGGAAATTTGCTGGAGCAAGTTGATGAGATTTGTTCTCTGATTACAAAACTACCTTTCTCTTTTCAGGATAAAGAGGAGCGCTTTCGCTTTTCACCTCCTTATTTGGTCCTGATTGACTGGGGGCATGACGAAAGAGATTATAAGGCGGGGCGTCCTGATCAAGCGAAACGGTTATCTAAAAAGGAATGGAACCGTATGATGTCTCATATTCGGACAATTGCGGAACGGGCGTGGAAGCAATATGGCGTACGAGCCGTCATCCATCCTCATGCAGGGGGATATATTGAATTCGAGGATGAGATTCAGCAATTACTAAAAGATATACCATACGATATTGCGGGGCTTTGTCTTGATACAGGACATTTATATTATTCAAAGATGGATCCGGAACAATGGCTGCGGGACTATGCGGACCGTGTAGACTATATCCATTTTAAAGACATTGATGAACATGTTTATCAACAAGTAATGGGTGAGCATATCCGCTTTTTTGATGCTTGCGCAAAGGGAGTCATGTGTCCGATAGGCCAAGGAATTATTGATTATGAAGCGATTTACAAGTTGCTAAAAGACATTCACTATCACGGCTATATTACGATTGAGCAAGAACGTGATCCGAGAAACTCTGATACTAGTTTAAGAGATGTCAGTCAAAGCCTTGCCTATTTAAAAAATGTTGGTTACTAGTGAGGGAGGAATCAAAAATGATTAATGGTGAAAAAAAGGTAGATAGACCGATACGCTGGGCAATGGTAGGAGGCGGCCGGGGAAGTCAAATTGGATACATTCATCGCTCGGCTGCCTTGCGTGATCATCACTTTCAGTTGGTTGCAGGGGCATTTGACATCAATCCGGAACGGGGAAAAGATTTTGGGATGAATCTTCATGTTACTCCGGAACGCTGCTACTTGGATTTCCAGCAAATGTTTGAAGAAGAAGCAAAACGAGAAGACGGTATTGAAGCTGTTTCTATCGCAACTCCAAACGGCACTCATTATGAAATTTGTAAGGCGGCCCTGAATGTCGGTTTGCATGTTGTATGTGAAAAGCCTCTTTGTTTCACGTTTGAAGAAGCAAAAGAGCTTGAGAATTTGGCAAAGAAAAAGAACAGAGTTGTCGGCATTACATATGGTTATTCTGGGCATCAAATGATTGAACAGGCGCGCCAGATGATCGCAAATGGAGAGTTGGGTGACATCAGAATTATTAATATGCAATTTGCACATGGTTTTCACTCAGATCCTGTAGAAATGAATAATCCAAGCACGAAATGGCGTGTAGACCCGAAATTTGCCGGTCCGAGCTACGTGTTAGGAGATTTAGGAACTCATCCGTTATTTTTATCGGAAATCATGATTCCGGAACTGAAAATAAACAAACTGTTATGTACTCGCCAGAGCTTTGTAAAAAGCAGAGCGCCTCTTGAAGATAATGCTTATACGATTATGGAATACGATAATGGGGCGGTCGGCACGGTGTGGTCTTCATGTGTAAATGCCGGATCAATGCATGGCCAGAAAATTCGTGTGATCGGTTCCAAAGCAAGTATTGAATGGTGGGATGAACAGCCTAACCAGCTGCGTTTTGAAATACAGGGAAAACCTGTACAGATTTTAGAGCGCGGAATGGGATATTTATACCCAGAAGCATTACAAGATGACCGTATTGGAGGCGGCCATCCAGAAGGTCTATTTGAAGCGTGGTCGAATCTTTATTCCCGATTCGCTGTTGCTATGGAAGCTGCTGATCGAGGGAAAGAATTGGAGCACATGTGGTATCCAGGAATTGAAGCGGGTGTGGGAGGTGTACGCTGGGTGGAAAACTGCGTTCGATCCGCGGATAAAGGCGCAGTATGGGTGGACTATCAATAACATGTAGCGATTGTAAGTCCTTTTAAAAGGAGGAGAAAAATGGACCAGCGTGAAAAAATGGATACTGCAGGCGGAAATACCTCGTGTAAACATAAAAAATTTTTCCGCAAGATTACCATCATTTCTACATTCGGAGGCCTTCTCTTTGGTTATGACACTGGAGTAATCAATGGAGCGTTGCCTTTTATGGCACAAAGAGATCAGCTTGATCTAACTCCCTTCACCGAAGGTCTCATCACAAGTTCCCTCCTTTTCGGAGCCGCATTTGGCTCCCTGGCTGGAGGACGGTTAGCAGATCGTATTGGCAGGCGGAAAACCATCTTAAATCTAGCTTTCTTGTTTTTAATTGCTACGATTGGTTGTTCGTTCGCACCAAACACATCTGTTATGATAATCTGCCGAAGTTTACTTGGTCTTGCAGTAGGGGCAGCATCTGTCACGGTACCGGCCTTTTTAGCTGAAATGTCGCCAGCGGAACAGCGGGGCAAAACAATTACTCAGAACGATCTGATGATTATTTTAGGTCAGCTTCTTGCATTTACATGTAATGCAGTCATTGGTACATCAATGGGTGAATATGCGCACGTTTGGCGATTTATGCTTATCTTGGCAACACTGCCGGCCATTTTTCTGTGGTTCGGGATGCTTATTGTACCAGAGAGCCCGCGCTGGCTGGCATCGAAAGGGAAGGTGGGGGAGGCGTTCAGAGTTCTTAAGTATGTAAGGGAAGAAAATTGTGCCAAAGCTGAGCTGACTGAAATCAAAGCTTCAATCAATCGAGAGACTGAAATAAATCGGGCGACACTGAAAGACTTGTCAGTCCCATGGATTCGCCGACTTGTAGGTCTTGGAATAGGAATCGCTGTAGTGCAGCAAATAACCGGTGTTAACTCCATTATGTTCTATGGCACGCAAATTTTGCAGAAAGCTGGTTTTGCCAGAGACGCAGCACTTGTCGCAAACATTGGAAATGGCGTTATTTCAGTGATAGCCTGTACATTCGGCATCTGGATTGTAGGTAAAGTCGGGAGGCGGCCTCTTCTCCTTACAGGACTTGCAGGCACAACAGCTTCTATTTTGCTTATAGCGATTTGTTCCATCACACTTCAAGGAACTCCCGTGCTGCCGTTTATCGTGATTGGCCTGACAATTACGTTCCTGGCTTTTCAGCAGTCAGCGGTATCCGTGGTTACGTGGCTCATGATTTCAGAAATATTCCCGCTCAGATTGCGAGGGCTCGGAATGGGGATTTCAGTGTTTTTCCTTTGGATGATGAATTTTCTTATCGGCTTAACGTTTCCTGTGTTACTAGATCAATTGGGGATGTCGTCAACGTTCTTCGTCTTCGTTGTTCTGGGGGCTTCTGCGATTCTTTACGTGAAAAAGTATCTGCCGGAAACAAAAGGTCGTACTCTAGAAGAGCTTGAAAACGACTTTAGAAGCAATCAAGGTGTTCGAAAAGCATCATCGGGCAAAGGAGAAATAAATATGTAAACGCTCTCTTTTATTATGATTAAAAAGGCGTTGCTTTTGAAGCAAGCCTTTACTTTCAAATGTTTTCCATTAAACAACTAGCAAATCCCGTTTTTCTTAATACTAACTTCATCCTGTTGCTTTTTGACTAATGCAAATATCCATTCTATTAAACTTTGTTTTTGCACATACTTTTTCCCGTTGATTTTAATGTAAGGCAGGTCTGTCATGTCTCCGGCTAACTGTTTTGCCTCAGTTGTCGTTATTCCTAAAAAATGTCCGATGTAAAAGTAAATATCTCGTTCTTTTATAAGCAAGGTATCACTTTTTTCATATGCTTTTGGATGGTTCATCTGCTTTAAGCCTTCACCGATAAAATAACCAGCCAAAGCAACACCGATTCCTAAAAAAACGTCCATATGCATGCCTCCATTATGTCGATGTTATGTTATACGGGCTTGGTATACTCCGGGTTTCATTATCAACCAAAAAAAACCGCCAGAACATGATCTGGGCGGTTTTTTCGTTTATGCTTTTTCAATCTGCACGCGTCCTGAAAAAAAGGTGGCGCCGCCGCCCATATCGGACAATCGGTCAGGGGTTAGCGCGTTTACAAGCTGTTTTTTTCCTTGTTCATCCGCCCATAATCCTTGGCTGACAACGACACCTGGCAGCACTTGTTCTCCAACTGCAGCGGTCAGCTCGCATTCTCCCCGGCTGTTCCAAATTCGTACAGGTGCCCCATCAACGATTCCGTGCTCTTTAGCATCTTTTGTGTTGATAAAGAGCTTTGGCGTCTTTTCAAGCTTGATGTGTTTTTCATTATTGGAAAATGTTGAGTTTAAGAAATTATGGTTTGGCCCCGGAACATACATAAACGGATGTTCATTATCGGTTACAAGAGGTGTATATGTCGGTAAAGCAGGGAAGCCGTCTTGTTTCATTTGTTCTGAATATAATTCTATTTTTCCGCTTGGCGTTGGAAGTTCGCCCGGAAACAGTCGCTTTTCGCGTTTCGCTTTCATAAATGAATGCTTAGCAAGTGCATCGTAATCAATCTCTGCCAAATGTGGATTATCTGGATGGTCAAGCGCCTGGCGGATTAATTCTTCATCTGAATCTTTAAGCTCCTGGTCTGTGAATCCCATGGCTTCAGCCAGTAATCGGAAAACCTCAGTGTTAGACTTGCTTTCCCCATATCTCTCAATCACCGGCTGCTGAAGCTGAATGTAATGGTGCCAGTAGGAGGTGTAAAAATCAGTATTTTCAAAAGCGGATGTTGCAGGCAGTACAATGTCCGCATATGCAGCCGTTTCCGTTAAAAACAAATCATGAACCACAGTAAACAAGTCTTCCCGCAGCAAGCCCTGTCTGACTTTGTTTGCTTCGGGCGCGACGACGGCAGGGTTCGTTCCATAAATAAATAGAGAGCGAATCGGCGGGTCTGTTTCCAAAAGCACCCTGCCAAGCTGATTCATATTAAACGACCTCGGGGTGCGCCCTTTCAATAAGTCGGGCCGCTGCAAGGCATTTGTGTTATATTCTAAAATTCCGCTGTTATGCTTAATTGCGCCGCCCCCTGTGTGCAGCCATTGGCCGGTGATCGCCGGAAGACAGGCAATCGTCCTTACAATCATCCCGCCGTTATCGTGATGCTGGGGTCCGTTTCCGATTCTGATAAAAGAAGGGGAGGTTTCCCCGTACATTTTTGCCAGTCGGTAAATATCTTCGGTACTGACACCGGTGATCGTCGATACCTTTTCAGGATCATATTGTTTCACGTGTTCACAGAGCTCTTCATAGCCAACCGTGTACTCGGACAGAAATGCTTCATCATGAAGGTTTTCTTTAAATAAAATGTGCATGATGCCAAGAGCAAGTGCACTGTCGGTTCCCGGTTTTATTGGGATAAACCAATCTGCAAGACGTCCTGTTTGATTTTTATGCACATCGATCACGACAATTTTGGCACCTTGTTTTCGCGCTTTTTGGGCGATCGTAATTTGGTGCATGTTTGTGCTGACCGCATTGATTCCCCAAAAAATAAATAGTTTTGTATGAACGGTTTCCTCAGGATCGATTCCCGCGCTTATGCCCATTGTATATTTATAGCCTTCAGATCCCGCTTTGCTGCAAATCGTCCGTTCAAGCTGGCTTGACCCCATGCGGTAAAAAAAGCGGCGGTCCATTCCTTCAGCTGTCAATTTCCCCATATTTCCGTAAAAGCTGTAAGGAAGTATGCTTTCAGCTCCCTCTGCATCAATCAGCTGTTTCCAGCGGGAGGTGATCGTATCGATTGCCTCTTCCCAAGAAATCGGTTCAAATATCGCTTGGCCTTTCGCACCTGTTCGTTTGAGCGGTGTAGTCAGCCGCTTTTCATCATAGATGCGCTCTGTCATATTCCGGACTTTGTTGCATATGTTTCCGGCTGTGACAGGATGATCAGGATCTCCTTGCACTTTTACGATTTTTCCGTCTTTTTTATGTATTAACAATCCGCACTGATCCGGGCAGTCCAGCGAGCAAACGGATTTGAAAATGCCGTTTTGTTGTGTGGCAAAAGATTTCATGGCCCAGTTCCTCTCTCTAGTTAGATATTTTGTAAGAATTATAACATTTCGGATGATAACGTCAATTCTGAAAAAAGAGATTGACATCAATCTGAGACTTCTTTATGATAAACGTATTCTTCATTCTGAAAATTACATACTCAACATTTTCTATCCAGAGAGGTGGAGGGACTGGCCCTATGAAACCTCGGCAACATTATTATTATTGTGCCAATTCCAGCAAGCGTCAGCTTGAAAGATAGGAAAGCAAGGTTTATACCGGCGTCTGCCTGTAACAGAGCGCGCCTATATATGAATCTCTTTCCATCTGCGGAAAGAGATTTTTTTTATGAAAAAATACGATGAAAAGGATGTTTTGCACCATGACGGTTTTGGTTACAGCACCGTACAACGAAGAAGGACGAAAAGAGCTAGAAAACTTGTTTGACTCAGTTGCTTATCAATCTTGGAAGGAACAAGGCCGGGCATATCGGGAGGACGAACTCATTCAGCTGCTAAAAGCAACAAATGCGACAGGCTTGATTACTGAGCTTGATCAGGTAACAGACAGCGTATTTGCTTCTGTTCCCGAACTTTCATTTGTCGGTGTTTGCAGGGGAATGCCCTCCAATGTGGATGTGGCAGCTGCCTCAAAAAGAGGCATACCTGTTTTTTATACACCAGGGCGGAATGCACAAGCCGTTGCTGAAATGTTTATTGGAAATGTGATTTCCTTTCTGCGCCATACCAGCGCCTCGAATCAATGGCTGAAGGATGGAAAGTGGAACAGTGATTACCTGCAGGCTTATGTCAAATTTAAAGGAAATGAATTAACAGGAAAAACGGTTGGCATGATTGGGTTCGGGGCGGTTGGTCAAAGGATTGCAAAACTGCTGACTGCGTTTGACTGTAAGATAAAATATTACGATCCATTCATTCAAGACGATCATCCGCTGTATGAAAAAGTATCTCTTAAAACGGTGTTTTCAGACAGTGATATCGTTTCTGTCCATCTGCCTCGTACTGAGGAAACACTTGGACTTATTGATCGGAAGTATTTTGATCTGATGAAACAGAGTGCGATTTTCGTCAATACTTCAAGAGCAGTTGTTGTAAACCGTGAAGATCTTTTATCTGTATTAAAAGAACATAAAATCAGAGGTGCGATATTAGACGTTTTTTATCATGAACCTCCAGAGGAATCAGATTATGAATTGATTTCATTGCCTAATGTTCTGGCAACACCGCATCTCGCTGGAGCAACATTTGAAGTGGAGGATCATCACGTGACGATACTGAATAAAGCCCTCAAAAAGTGGAAGGGTGAAAAAACTCTTAATATTCCGACAATGTATAACAAGGACGAACTGAAAACAGGGGTATAAGAAAGGAGGCTAACAGAATGAAAAAACAAAAAGGCTATCTCGTTTTTGATATTGGCACAGGCAATGCGAGGGTAGCGGTCGTGAGTGTAACCGGCAGTGTTTTAACAGTTGAACGGGAGGACATCGTGTATTCCACAGAGACGCTTTACCCGGACAGCCGTTATTTTTCTCCTCAGGTGCTGTGGAAGCAGGTGATGAATTTGGCAAAACGTGTGCTATCCCGTTCGTGTGATATTGACATCATTGGTTTGACATCGACGAGTCAAAGACAGGGGATTGTTCTGATCGATCAAAACGGCGATTCTTTTCTTGGGCTGCCGAACATCGATAACCGCGGCCGAGAGTGGGAGGCGAGCATTCCCGATCGGGAAGAGATATACAGCCGCACAGGCCGCCTGCCAACCGCACTTTTTTCCGCGCTCAAGCTTAATGGATTAAAACAGCGCCAGCCCTCTTTATGGGAAAAGACTGCAAGCTTTACTAGCATCAGTGATTGGGTGACGTACCAACTGAGCGGAATATTAACATATGAACCATCACAGGCAACAGAAACCCTGCTGTTTGATGTGAAGCAAAACACTTGGTCAGAAGAGATGTGCGACATATTCGGCTTTTCTCCATCTATCCTTCCGCCTCTTGTAAGAGCGGGAACAGCAATTGGAACGATAGCAAATGAATATGCATCCGAATTAGGCCTTTCAATAAATGCTAAGGTTATAGCAGGGGGCGGGGATACACAGCTAGCTGTCAAAAGCACCGGAGCTGGACTTGAGGACATTGTCATTGTATCAGGGACAACAACGCCAATAACCAAAATTACTGCGGATCATGGCGACACAAAACATAAAGCCTGGCTGAACTGTCATACGGATCAAGGGCATTGGCTTGTGGAAACGAATCCGGGAATTACCGGCTTGAATTATCAAAAATTAAAACAGATTTTTTATCCGAATGAAACGTACGAAGTAATGGAGGAGGAGATTTCTGCACTTGCAAAAGAAGACCATGCATGTGTAGCGGCTCTCGGCTCTTATTTATCGGCTGAAAAGAATGCGTTAACGAGAGGCGGTTTTCTTTTTGATGCCCCGCTGTCAGCACATTTAAAGAGGGCACATTTTGTACGTGCAGCGCTAGAAGAGATCGCATTTTCAATTAAATGGAACTTTGACATTTTAACAGAGGTTACTCCGTTTGAACGTGACTATGTTTGGGTGTGCGGAGGGGGATTCCAAAGCAAAGCGCTCACTCAATATATCGCGGATTTTCTTCAAAAAAAGGTCTATGTCCAAGAGGGATATCATCAGGCATCTGTTGTTGGAGCTGCAGTCATTTGCAATGAAACCTTTCAATTAACGGAGGAGATATCAGCAAATGTCCGGGTGATCGAACCGAAGGACTGTCAGACAGAATTGGCTTTATATGAGAAATGGAAGCAAACACAGCGCTTTTTTTCAGGTTCAGAAAGCAAAGTATTAATTTAAGGCGGCATTTCTGCTGTTTTGAGGAATCATTTAATTTTCAACTTTAATAAGGTAATACGGTAATTGATTGATATGAGCATCTAAGGAGGAGACAGATATGTTGGATAAAATAGGAATACCGAAGCGGCTTGCCTGGGGATTTTTAGGGGTTGTTTTGTTTATGATGGGAGATGGCCTTGAACAAGGCTGGCTCAGTCCTTTTTTGATCGAAAACGGGCTCACCGTTCAGCAGTCCGCTTCCATTTTTAGTATATACGGAATTGCGCTTGCCATAGCTTCCTGGTTTTCGGGTGTATGTCTCGAAGCATTTGGCGCAAAACGAACGATGTTTATGGGGCTGTTGTTTTATGTGATCGGTACAGCTGCTTTTATCGTATTTGGATTTGAACAGCTGAACCTGCCAGTGATGTATGTGACTTACTTCGTAAAAGGGTTAGGTTACCCGCTTTTTGCTTATTCTTTCTTGACATGGGTCATTTACAGAACACCGCAAAGCAAACTGAGCACTGCTGTCGGCTGGTTTTGGATTGCATATTGCCTCGGCATGTTTGTGTTCGGCGCTTGGTACTCAAGCTACGCGATCAAAGCGTTCGGTTATTTGAATACGCTTTGGAGCTCTATTTTCTGGGTATGTCTCGGTGCATTTTTTGCATTGTTTATCAATAAAGACCGTTTTGAAAAGAAGAAAAGAAAAAGATCAGAAACAGCTGAGGAGCTTTTAAAAGGGGTTACGATTCTATTTACAAATCCGCGCGTGCTTACAGGCGGAATCATCAGAATCATCAACAGCATTGGTACATACGGTTTTCCAGTCTTTTTGCCGATGCACATGGCCCAGCATGGAATTTCAACCAATGTGTGGTTGCAAATTTGGGGAACGATTTTCCTGGGGAACATTGTGTTTAACCTTATCTTTGGTATTGTCGGCGATAAATTCGGCTGGAAAAATACTGTTATTTGGTTCGGCGGAGTCGGCTGCGGCATTTTCACCCTCTTATTATACTACGCACCTGTTTTCTCCGGCGGAAGCTTAGCGGTTGTCAGCGTGATCGGCTTTATTTGGGGCGGTTTGCTGGCAGGCTATGTGCCGATTGGTGCAATTGTGCCGACGGTGGCAGGAAAAGATAAAGGGGCAGCCATGTCTGTATTGAATTTGGCTGCAGGTTTATCAGCGTTTGTCGGCCCCGCACTCGCTTGGCTGTTCATCGGTCTCGTCGGTGCGCAAGGCGTGGTCTGGATCTTTGCGGCCCTTTACCTTGCAAGTGCGGTCTTGACGAAATGTATTCATATACCTGAGGAAAAAGCAGTTAAGGAGGAAACATCTCCTCAATATGCATCTTAATTAGAAAGCGCCCATTTTCCGGGGCGCTTTTTATCATTTGTTCAGCAATGTAAGGATTTCCGATACGGAATGACGCAAAAATGATTGATCTGGACGGGATTTCACCATCACAGTCAGCCGATAAGAAACAGAATATAAGTCTGAACCGTTTGTTCCACGTTAATTTCACGTCTTAACTCGCCCGAATGTTCTCTCAAAACAGATTCATAACGCTTTATTCTTCATTGAATTCTCGTTGACGAGCCATCAACATTATCTCTTTCTGAATCGATCAGTATATTACTATTCTATGAATTATCGAGGGATTCTAAAGAAAAATAGACAACATATTGACAATACAGTGAGAAATGTTATGATGAATAGACAATAAGTTGTCTATTCAAGGAGGGAACATCGTGGATTATTCTAAGGAACTGAAAGATTTATTTTTAATGCAACAGTCTTACGCTACACTTTTTTCCACATTAAACAAAATCCAATCACGCGGAGACGATTATTATGAAAGCTTAACGTCGAGGCAATTTATGACGATGGTTGCCATACTGCATTTACCGGAAGAGGAAACGACATTCAACAACATTGCAAAAAAATTAGGCACTTCAAAACAAAACATCAACAGACTTGTCAGCGGTATTGAAAAAAGAGGTTATGTCATCACTGTACCAAGTAAACACGACAAGCGTGCAGTTAATGTGAAGATTACTGATTCAGGAAAGCGTGTCATGGAGGAATGCGGTGAAAAAGCGGTGTATTTTATGGCCGATCTATTTAAAGGCTTTTCGACGGAAGAGCTGGAAACATTGTGGATTTTATTGAAGAAACTGTACAGTTTTGATGGAGAAGAACAGGATGGTTTTGAAGAAGACGCTGCTGATTTTGACATTGAACAAAATCGAGACAATTTGAAAACAAATTTATTGCAGGAATTCGCAAAACGGAGAAAGTAAAAAGGAGAACCAACTATGAACAACGTAGCAATAGTAGAAAACTTGAAAATGCAGTATGAAAACAAAACGGCAGTAGATGGGATTTCGTTCGAAGTGAGAGAGGGGGAAGTGCTTGGCTTACTAGGTCCAAATGGTGCAGGAAAAAGCACAACCATTCATATTTTATCAGGAGTATTGTCGGCCAGTTCCGGAAACGTTTCGATATTGGGCCATAGTGTGAAAAAAGGGTCAAAGGAAATGAAGAAAGGCATCGGGATTGTGCCTCAAGATATCGCGATTTATGAGGAGATTTCAGCTGAGAAAAATGTTCGTTTTTTTGCCAGTCTTTATTCTCTTAAAGGAGAAGAACTGAAAGCCCGAGTCAAAGAGGCTTTGGAGCTCGTACAGCTATATGAACGGAAAGATGACAAGCCAAAGACGTTTTCAGGCGGGATGAAAAGAAGATTAAACATTGCGTGCGCCATTGCCCATCAGCCGAAACTGATTATCATGGATGAGCCCACGGTAGGAATCGATCCGCAATCCCGGCATCACATTTTGGAATCGATAAAAGAGCTGAAAACAAAAGGCGCAAGCATCATTTACTCTACACATTATATGGAAGAAGTCGAGGCGATTTCAGATCGTATTATGATCATGAATGAAGGAAGAATTATTGCCAATGGAACAAAAGAAGAGCTGTACAGAGAAGTCAATAAAGAAATAACATACGCTTTTCAACTGGCGCATGTTCAGCGATTAAATAAAAACTCGATTAGAGAAATCATAGGAGTGACAGGAGTTGATTTCTCTGACCATCAACTAAATGTTACCGTTCAAAAGAACCAAGATCACCTGAGTGAAATCATATTAGAATTGAGTGCCCAAGGCTGCAGCATCCTAAACATGAACAAAAAAGAGGCATCGTTAGAAACGGTATTTTTAGAGCTGACGGGAAGAAATTTAAGAGATTAGGAGAGCAAAATGAGTTTGTTAAAATTGATAACATTTGATTTTATGAATATTTTAAGGAATCCGGTTCTTGTAATAGCCAATACGGCCTTTCCTTTCGTTCTCATTCTGGTCATGGGCTTTGTTACGAAAAGCAGCTTTGGAGCAGGCGGGGTAAGTTCTTATGATTATTACGGAGTGAATATGATGATTTTCACTGCAGCTCTGATTGCTATGACGACCTCTAATACGTTTATGGAGGAAAAGGTGAAGAAAGCGAACCTTCGTATTGTGTATGCGCCGGTTTCGACAACTAGTATTTATCTTTCTAAATTACTATCAACCTTTATATTCAGTGTCATTATGTACAGCATGAATGTGTTGATAGCCCAAACGATTTTTCATTTGAACTTTGGAGGACAATATCTTACGTATTTCATGCTTTTATTGTATGTATTTTTATTTTTCGGTTGCTGTTTAGGCACAATGTTCTGCAGTTTGTTCAAGAATGAAGAACAGGCGAATGGGATTATGCAAATTCCGATAGCTTTTTTTATTTTCTTTGGTGGCGTATTTTTCGGAATTCATAGATTTGGAGATACCGTCAATCAGATATCGATTCTTTCTCCGATTAAATGGGTAACAGAATGTTCATTTCGTCTCATTTATGATCATGATTTCAGTATGCTGCAGCCTGTTATGTCAGGACTAATATTGGCTTCAATCATTTGTATTGCCGTTTCTCATGTTGTATTTAAGCCGGAGGGATATATATGCTGAGTTTATTCCAAAACAGGTGGGAGCGAATCCTGACCAAAAAAGACATTATTATCATTGCATTAATCATTATCCCTCTGATGATTGGCGTTGCGATTATGTTTTCCGGGAAGCCGGTTTTCAAAGAAACAATCGCTTTTGTTACAGAACTGGACGAAGTTCATCATTTGCCGAGTGATTCTGCATTTAGAGTGGTAACGGTAGATCAGAAGCCGAAGTTTTCTGATCTGATGTTAGGGAAATATGCAGCCATTGTAGAAAAAAATCAACTTGATTACAAAGTAACCACGTTGAAAAGTAAAGCGGATCAAAAAATGATTCAGCAATTTTTTGAGACTGGAGAAATGCCAGGCAGCTACCGGGGAGAGGATGAATTAAGGACTGAACGGGGAACGGGAACGAATATATTAGGCTTTATCATGATGCTTGTATTGATGCAAGGTGTGGCATTAGCTGCGTTATATCCAGAAGACCGGATGCTCAAAACCTTCAAAAGGATTTTAGTGTCTCCCGTGCATGTGGGGAAATATTTGTTGGTTCAGTTTATCTTTACTTTTTTATGTTTATACATACCCACTTACTTGGCCATCCTAATTACAAATGTACTCTTTCATGCTGAAATTGGTTTCCGTTTAAATATTCTTGCTGGGTTACTGGGTGTTCTTACAGTGCTTGCAACAGCATTCGCTATCTTTATGGCTTCTGTGATGGATCGAAACATCAGTTTGATGACGAGTGGTATCAGTGTGATCACGTGTGTATTGTCAGGCTGTTTTATTTCTTTTGCTCCACATCATCCAATATTAAATGCCCTTTGTGCGATACTGCCACAAAAAGCGTATATGACTTTCATTCACGGGGTAGAAATGGGGGATTCAATGTGGGAATACAAAACTCAGGTTATTTATATTTTGATGTGGTCGGCTGCGTTTTGTTTCCTTGGGGATTTTATCACAAGAAGAAGAACCAATAAAGGGATTTATGAGTAGGGGAAAAAGTTATTAGCATTGTTTTAAGAGATGAAAATCTTGTAGGGATTGATCAAGAATCAAAACGTCATAGCTGATGCAGGTCATGAATCGGACATTTTAAAGGAAAAGGGATGTGGCACAGACCAAGAGAATACCGTCATTCTCTTGGTTTCACAATAGAGTACACATTTGTATCATATGGAGTCCCATTTTGATACATGTACTGTCTTAAAACACCTTCTTTTTGAAACCCCATTTTTAGAAGCAGACGATTTGATGCTTCATTAGCGATAAATACAACTGCGCCAATACGCGTCAGTCCAAGGGCAGAAAATCCGTAAGATACGACCTTTGAAAGGACTTCTGATGCAAATCCGTTTTGCCAATGCTCCGGGATGATTTCATAACCGATTTCCGCGCGCCTATGCTTTTGGGCCAGAGCGTGAAAGCCTATTGTTCCGATCAGTTCTTTAGTGTCCAGTCTTTCAATTCCCCACCGTATACCGCGTTTTTCTTGATAGAGGGCAGCAAACGTTTGAATCATTGAAATGGCCTGTTCTTTAGATTCCATGTTTTCAAGCCCATAATAGCGTGTCACCTCATCGTTTGAGAAACAAGCAAAAATGGCTTCCGCGTCCTGATCTGTGATTTGCCTAAGTATAAGCCGATCCGTTTCTAATATAGGAAACATTCAACCACTCCCCGCGTTTGTGTTTTTGTTTATCATATCCCTTTTATTTCCTCTTTTCTATAGCGAAATCAACCAATGCAGCAAAGGAACGAATTTGTGTTTCTAGTTGCTCTTTGTTTTTGCTGAATTGTTTCAAACGATGGCCGTTCGCGCCTGATGGATGGGGAAAGCCGTTAAGGCAAATCAAATTCTGGAGGCTGTGTTGTCTGATCAATGTTTCACATACTGTTTCGGCCGCTTTTCCTAACGGAATGAGAAGAGCTGGTCCCGTCACATGATTAAGCTCCGCAGGGAAGTGCCCAAAAGCATAGGTGCTCAGGATAGGAGAATGAGTGATAGCCGGTTTGTATCCGGTATAGTTTTTTTGCTGGATAAAGACAGGATATTTAATAACGGAAGTTGTATGGAGCATATGCCGTAATTCTCCAAAAAGCTTTGCGGCGCTTTGAATGCCAAAAGCTTGCGGCAGCCCGCATAAATCCAGCATGGTGATAAGGTTATGTCTCATCGACCCGGAGAAACCCGCTGCTATTTTTGTATCTACCGCCATTTGCTCAAGAGTGCGGCCTTGCCGCAGACTTTCGACTGCTGTTTCGTACGCTGTTTTCATCTGGGAAAAACCCGGCGTGATCCCGGCAATCACAATCGTAGCAGTCCGATTGATATATTCATTATGAGGTGAATAGTAGATGTCAAGTTCATTTTCTTGATGGAGATGAAATGGAGAAATAAGTAAATCCGACTTTGTAAGTGAAGAGGGAAGAGAATGTAGTTTTTCTGCGAACTCCTTTAAGCAACTGTGGTTTACAATCATGCGAAAGCCTCCTCAAAAAATGATATCCCATTGTCCATTCTGATCGAAACAACGGGATATCATTCATCATGACCTGCTATTTAAATGACCAGCCTGCCACACCTCTTTAACAGCTTTAGGAACTTCTTTTACTTCAGCTGCGGTCTGCTGAAACGCGGATTTTTTCATTTGGACATCCTGCTGAATCTTCTTTTGTTTTTGCGTCAGCAGCTCTGTTTCTGTTTTTAATCCTTCGATTTGTTTTTGCATAGCCTGCGTAACAGAGGAAAGCTCCTTTAGTGCAGGGTCCATTTTTTTCTTGTTTTGAATCACGGTAACTCCTAAGAAGATAATAGAAACTGCTAATACTGCAAGACTGATATAAACAATAATCATATGTTCACTCCTTTTCTTATGTCATTACCCTGTATCCGTTTTTTTAATCAGAAGAAATGATATTTACACAGTTCGTTTGATTTGCGTATTGGATGTATTGTACTTATAATGTGATATCGTACATATGTAAACAAAGAAAGGGTGCTTCAATTGCAAAATTTACAACATAAAACTGCACTAATCACAGGCGGAGGCAGAGGAATTGGCCGCGCTACTGCTTTGGCGCTTGCCAAAGAAGGCGTGAATATCGGGTTAATTGGCCGGACTTCCGCTAATGTAGAAAAAGTGGCTGAAGAAGTCAAAGCGCTTGGTGTAAAAGCTGCATTTGCTGCTGCAGATGTAAAAGATGCCGATCAGGTTAACCAAGCTGTAGCTCAAGTGAAGGAACAGCTCGGTGATATCGATATTCTCATTAATAATGCCGGCATCAGCAAATTTGGCGGTTTCTTAGATCTGTCAGCCGATGAGTGGGAAAATATTATTCAAGTCAACCTAATGGGTGTGTACCATGTCACGCGCGCGGTGCTTCCGGAAATGATCGAACGCAAAGCCGGAGACATCATTAATATTTCGTCTACAGCGGGTCAAAGAGGAGCTGCTGTAACAAGTGCTTACAGCGCTTCTAAATTTGCCGTTCTCGGGTTAACAGAGTCTCTTATGCAAGAAGTGAGAAAACATAATATCAGAGTCAGCGCGTTAACGCCGAGCACTGTCGCTAGTGATATGTCTATCGAATTGAACTTAACAGACGGTAATCCTGAAAAAGTTATGCAGCCTGAGGATCTTGCTGAGTACATGGTGGCACAATTGAAATTAGATCCTCGTATTTTCATCAAAACAGCGGGATTATGGTCAACAAATCCTTAAAAATGAAAACCTGTCTTTCGACAGGTTTTTTTATTTGAATGAAATCAGTACCGGTAAAATGAGATATGTAAACCCTGGCAATCGTTTAAATTGAAGATAGCAGTAAATGCAGGCTATAATAGAACTAAGAAAACTATGTACCAAATGTTCAGTCGAAATTTATTTTTTCCGCTACACCTATAATCAGTAAACATGAAATGACTGGACTATCAGTCTTTAATATAAAGAAGGAAAACAATAAAAGAAAATTGAATATTTAGTACATAGTGTTGTCAGTGACAGAAGAAGGAGTGCATATGATGAAAGAAGAAAAAAGGAGTTCAACAGGCTTTTTAGTGAAACAGCGCGCATTTTTGAAGCTTTATATGATAACGATGACAGAGCAAGAGAGACTCTATGGGTTAAAGCTGCTTGAAGTACTTCGGTCTGAATTTAAAGAGATTGGTTTTAAACCAAATCATACAGAAGTATACCGGTCTTTGCATGAGCTTCTTGATGACGGGATACTAAAACAAATTAAAGTAAAAAAAGAAGGGGCTAAGCTCCAGGAAGTCGTCCTCTATCAATTTAAAGATTACGAAGCCGCCAAGCTATATAAAAAACAGCTGAAGGTAGAGCTGGATCGCTGTAAAAAACTGATTGAAAAAGCCCTCTCAGATAATTTTTAATAGAAACAAACACCCGGCGCAGCAGTGTGAACCGGGTGTTTTCTGCTTTTCATTATACATATTTGTCGAAAAGAAACAATACAAATCAATGATGACCTTCAAACTTGACATCATTTCCTCACGTGGTAACATTTTAAACGTGTGAAAATGCGAACAAAAAAGCGAACAAAGGAGATGTTACCGATCTTTGATCAAAAGAAAGTAGCCTTTATAGGAGCAGGATCTATGGCGGAAGGAATGATATCAGGTATCGTTCGTGCCAACAAAATCCCGAAACAAAACATCTGCGTTACAAACCGCAGCAATACAGAGCGATTAACTGAACTTGAACTTCAATATGGCATTAAAGGCGCCTTGCCGAACCAACTATGTATTGAAGACATGGATGTGCTCATTTTGGCAATGAAGCCAAAAGACGCCGAAAACGCTCTGTCATCACTAAAATCACGTATTCAACCCCATCAATTAATATTGTCGGTCCTTGCCGGCATAACTACCTCTTTTATTGAACAATCATTGCTTAATGAACAGCCGGTTGTCAGAGTGATGCCTAACACTTCCAGTATGATTGGCGCTTCTGCAACAGCTATTGCCCTTGGCAAATATGTGTCGGAAGACCTGAAGAAGCTGGCCGAAGCATTGCTCGGATGCATGGGCGAAGTCTATACAATCCAAGAAAATCAAATGGATATATTCACCGGAATTGCAGGCAGCGGACCCGCGTATTTTTATTATTTAATGGAATTCATTGAAAAGACAGGCGAGGAAGCGGGCCTCGATAAACAGTTATCTCGAAGCATCGGCGCACAGACACTTTTAGGTGCCGCAAAAATGCTCATGGAAACAGGAGAACATCCTGAGATCTTAAGAGATAATATCACGTCACCGAACGGAACGACAGCAGCGGGGCTGCAAGCCTTGAAAAAGAGCGGCGGCGGAGAAGCGATTTCTCAAGCAATAAAGCATGCGGCTAAGCGTTCAAAGGAAATCAGCGAAGATATCGAAAAAACTGCAGCACCGCTATCAGGAGTGATAAAGTGACGCCTGATACAAGCATGAAAAGAGTCGTTGTGAAGATTGGAAGCAGTTCATTAACAAGCCTTCATGGAGAAATCAGCATTCGAAAATTAGAAGCGTTGGTCGACCAGGTCGTCAAACTCAAAGACGCCGGTTATGAAGTGATTTTGGTTTCCTCAGGCGCAGTGGCGGCGGGATATCGCAAGCTCGGATTTATCCAAAGGCCCGAGAAGCTTCCAGAAAAACAAGCATCAGCTTCAATCGGCCAGGGATTGCTGATGGAGGCTTATTCAAAGCTGTTCTTGGCACACGGCTATGTCGCATCCCAAATTTTAATTACGAGAAGCGATTTTTCTGATGAATATCGATACAACAATGTCAGGAATACAATGAATGTACTGCTCGAGCGCGGCATCATCCCGATCATAAACGAAAATGATACAGTTACCGTCAATCGGCTCAAGTTTGGCGACAATGATACACTCGCGGCAAAAGTCGCAGGATTGATTGATGCAGATATGCTTGTGATTTTATCAGATATAGACGGATTATATGACGGCAATCCGCGCACAAATCCAGAAGCGAAAAGGATACAGCGGGTGAGTGAAATAACACCTGACATCGAAGCATTCGCAGGTGACACTGGAAGCATCGTTGGCACCGGCGGCATGCGCTCTAAGCTTGATGCGTTTAAAATCGTAATGGCGTCTGGCATTAAAGGTTTCCTTGGTCAGGCAGATGCTGGCGATATTTTATATCACGCCGTTCATGAACAGGCGGAAGGCACCTATTTTGAAGCAGAAGGAACGCTTCCGTTGAATCAAAAGGAGAAATGGATCGCTTTTAATTCCGGTCCGGAAGGTGAAATGTTTTTATCAGATGACTGTTCACGAAAAATAACAAACGGCCAATCGAGTTTATACCTGGACGGTGTACAGAAGATTAAAGGGAAATTCAAAAGCGGTTCAGTTGTTCGGCTGATGGATTCAAAAGGGACGGAAATCGGCCTTGGAATCGTCAATTACTCTTCTGTACAGCTTCAAGAACCGGAAAAGAAAAAGGAACTGACAAACAGAGCTCTAATTGATCAAGAAGCCTTTGTTTGCCATGTGGATTTTTCTTTACCTGTAAATTAATTTGCAGAAAAAAACCCGAAGCTTCTATATAGAAGCTCGGGTTCATTTTTTTATTGATACTGCTCCAGCTTAGAGAAAAATTGAATGACAAACTCATAAAAATCATTCGCAGAAGGCGCAAGCTCTCTATTTTTCGGTTTAATGATTCCGACAGTCCGTTTTACTTGAGGGAACTCAATTGGAATTTTCACAGTAAAACGAGGTGTTGTTTCAGCAAAAGTACTTTCAGGCAGAAGGGTAACGCCCATTCCTGCGGACACTAACCCTTTGATAGCATCCAAATCCTCACCCTCCGTGGAAACGAGAGGAGCAAAGCCTGCTTGTTTGCAAGTATCGATTGCCATCTCTCTAAGTACAAATCCTTCCGGGAACAATACAAATTGGTCGTTGCGCAAATCGATTAAATGAACCGTTTTTTGTTTAGCAAGCGGATGATTTAATGGAACAAGCGCGTAAATTTTTTCAGTAAATAATATTTTTCCCGTTATGTCAGAGAAATTCGTCGGCACCGGTCCTAATAAGGCCAGATCAATATCGCGGTTTCTGACAGCTTCAATCAGAAACTTATAGGAGCCTTGGCGCAGCAAAAATTCGACGTGCGGATATTCTTCTTTAAACGCTGAAATGACAGTCGGCAAAAGCTGGCTGGCGAGGCTTGTAGGAAAGCCGATCTTTACCGTTCCGCGATGCGGGTCAAGATACTCATCAATTTGCTCTTTCGCATAATCAATGGCTTTCATCGCCGTTTTCACATGAATCAAAAATTCTTTTCCGATTGGCGTGAGTTTGATATTTCTCCCTTCACGCTCAAATAAGGTCACATTTAATTCTTCTTCAAGATTGGCAATTTGTCTGCTGATTGCTGATTGGGCCACATGCAAATGATCAGCGGCTTCTGAAACGTGTTCTCTTTCAGCCACCTCCATGAAATAACGCAGTTGGCGCAGCTCCATGTTTGTCTCACATCCATCTATCTCATTTTGAGATTCTTTTGATCTAAATTATATATTGTTTATATCGTTTTGAAAACCTACAATGATTATAGAGTTGTTAGATTTTATGACCGGTATTATCGGAAATTGATCGGGGGAGAGGAATTATGACGTACAATCAAATGCCAAAAGCTCAAGGTCTCTACCGTCCTGAATTTGAACATGATGCATGCGGAATCGGCCTATATGCACACTTAAAGGGCAAGCAGACTCACGACATTGTCAAACAAGGACTTAAGATGCTTTGCCAGCTAGACCATAGAGGAGGGCAAGGCAGTGATCCGGATACAGGAGACGGAGCCGGCTTACTGGTTCAAATCCCTGATGCTTTCTTTAGAAAAGAGTGCAAAGACATCAATCTGCCAGAAAAAGAACGTTACGGGGTAGGAATGGTCTTTTTCTCACAGAAAGAAGATGAAAGAAAAAAAATTGAAAAGCAAATCAATGCACTGATTGAACAAGAAGGCCAAGTCGTTCTTGGATGGAGAACTGTACCTGTAAATGTCGGAAAAATCGGAACAGTGGCGCAAAAAAGCTGTCCGTTTGTCCGTCAGGTATTTATCGGCGCAAATTCTGATCTAAAGGACAATTTATCTTTTGAACGAAAATTGTATGTCATTCGTAAACAGGCTGAAAATTGGGGAGTAACGGAAGGTCTTGATTTTTATTTTGCCAGTCTTTCAAGCCAGACCATTGTTTACAAAGGCCTTTTAACACCTGAACAGGTTGATGCATTTTATTCTGATCTGCAAGACGAAGCATTCGTTTCTGCTTTTGCGCTCGTTCATTCACGCTTCAGTACCAACACATTCCCTACATGGGAAAGAGCGCATCCTAACCGCTATTTGGTTCACAACGGTGAAATTAACACCCTTCGCGGAAATATCAACTGGATGAGAGCACGTGAGCAGCAATTTGTTTCTGAAAGCTTCGGTGAGGACTTAAACAAGATTTTGCCGATTCTCAATGCTGATGGCAGTGACTCTTCCATTTTGGATAACGCATTTGAGTTTTTTGTGATGGCTGGACGCAAACCGGCACATACGGCAATGATGCTCATTCCAGAGCCTTGGACGGAAAATACGCATATGTCCAAGGAAAAAAGGGCGTTCTACGAGTACCATAGCTCCCTGATGGAGCCTTGGGACGGACCGACAGCCATTTCATTTACTGACGGTAAACAAATCGGGGCGATCCTTGACCGGAATGGTCTCCGTCCGGCCCGTTATTATGTCACAAAAGATGATTATATTATTTTCTCATCTGAAGTAGGCGTTATTGAAGTTGAACAGGAGAACGTTTTATATAAAAACCGCCTTGAGCCTGGGAAAATGCTTTTAATCGACCTGGAAGAAGGCCGTATTATCTCCGATGAGGAAGTCAAAACACAAATTGCAACTGAGTATCCGTACCAAAAATGGCTTGAAGAAGAGCTTGTACAAGTAAATCCTGATCCGGAGTCAAGAGAAGAAGAACAATTTAGTGATCTTCTTACTCGCCAGAAGGCATTCGGATACACATATGAGGATATCCAAAAATATCTAATTCCCGTTATTAAAGAAGGCAAAGATCCCCTTGGTTCAATGGGGAATGACGCGCCGCTTGCTGTACTTTCTGACCGAGCGCAATCACTGTTTAACTACTTTAAACAGCTGTTTGCACAAGTAACGAACCCGCCAATCGACGCGATTCGTGAGCAGCTTGTCACTTCAACGATGACTTGGCTCGGTGCGGAAGGCGATCTTCTTCATCCAAGTGAACGAAATGTTCGCCGGATTAAACTGTATACACCTGTTTTATCCAATGAACAGTTTTACGCATTGAAAACGATTGTTCATCCTGATTTAAAAAGCCAAAAAATTGATGTGCTGTTTTCAGAGGATCTTGAACGCGGATTAAAGGACATGTTCACACAAGCAGAGAAAGCCATCAGCCAAGGCGTAAGTTTGTTAATTTTATCAGACAAAAAGATGAACGAACGACTGACACCAATTCCGCCGCTTCTGGCAGTAAGCGCGCTGCACCAGCACTTAATCCGCAAAGGGCTGCGTACGAAGGTCAGCATTATTGTGGAATCGGGAGAAGCACGTGAAGTGCATCACTTTGCAGCGTTAATCGGTTATGGCGCAGATGCGATTAACCCTTATCTCGCTTATGCGACCTACAAGCAGGAAATTGATGAAGGCCGTTTGGATATCAGCTATGAAGAAGCGGTCAGCAAATATGGAAAAAGCATTACTGAGGGCGTCGTAAAAGTGATGTCCAAGATGGGAATTTCAACTGTGCAAAGCTACAGAGGCGCCCAAATCTTTGAAGCGGTAGGAATCAGCCGCGATGTGATCGACCGCTATTTCACAGGTACTGCATCACAGCTAGGCGGCATCGATTTACAAACAATTGCAGAAGAGGCACAGCGCCGCCACCGGGAAGCTTATCAGGATGATTACAGCAAAACGCTTGAACCGGGAAGTGACTTCCAATGGAGAAATGGCGGAGAGCATCATGCCTTTAATCCGAAAACGATTCATACTTTGCAATGGGCGTGCCGCAGAAATGATTACAGTCTGTTTAAACAGTATACAAAAGCGGCTGATGAAGAACGCATCGGATTTTTGCGGAACTTGTTCGCATTTGACGGAAACCGCAAGCCTTTGAAGTTGGAGGAGGTTGAATCCGCTGAATCGATTGTCAAACGTTTTAAAACGGGTGCGATGTCATTCGGGTCCTTGAGTAAGGAAGCGCACGAAGCTTTAGCAATCGCAATGAACCGTCTTGGAGGAAAAAGCAACAGCGGTGAAGGCGGAGAAGATCCCAAACGCTTTGTTCCAGATGAGAACGGCGATGATAGAAGAAGTGCGATCAAACAAATTGCATCCGGACGGTTTGGTGTCAAAAGCCATTACCTTGTCAATGCTGATGAGCTGCAGATTAAAATGGCTCAAGGTGCTAAGCCGGGTGAAGGCGGGCAGCTTCCTGGCAACAAGGTATATCCATGGGTTGCCGATGTCCGCGGGTCAACGCCAGGTGTCGGATTAATCTCACCTCCGCCACACCATGACATTTATTCGATTGAGGATTTAGCCCAGCTGATCCACGATTTGAAAAATGCCAACCGTGACGCAAGAATCAGCGTAAAGCTGGTGTCAAAAGCAGGTGTAGGAACAATCGCTGCAGGTGTTGCCAAAGCGACTGCAGATGTCATTGTGATCAGCGGCTATGACGGAGGTACAGGCGCTTCTCCGAAAACCAGTATTAAACATACAGGGCTTCCGTGGGAGCTTGGCCTTGCAGAAGCACATCAAACACTAATGCTGAACGGACTTCGTGACCGTGTTGTATTAGAAACAGACGGAAAGCTCATGACGGGCCGCGACGTTGTGATGGCTGCCTTGCTCGGCGCCGAAGAATTTGGTTTCGCAACGGCTCCGTTAGTTGTACTCGGCTGTGTCATGATGCGTGCCTGCCATTTGGATACATGCCCTGTCGGTGTAGCGACACAAAACCCAGAGCTTCGCAAAAAGTTCATGGGGGATCCTGACCATATTGTGAACTATATGCTGTTCATTGCTGAAGAGGTTCGTGAGTACATGGCTGCGTTAGGCTTCAAGACATTTGATGAAATGATCGGCCGCACTGATGTACTTCATGTAAGTGAACGGGCGAAGGGGCACTGGAAAGCAAGCCAGCTTGATTTGTCTACACTTCTTTATCAGCCTGAAGGGGTGCGGACGTTCCGATCGCCGCAAAATCATAAAATTGATCAATCGCTTGATATCACAACAATTCTCCCGGCTGTACAAGAAGCCATCGAATCTGGAAAAGAAGCTGATATTTCGATTGAAATCAATAATACAAATCGTGTAGCCGGAACGATAACCGGCAGTGAAATCTCAAAGCGTTACGGAGAAGAAGGTCTTCCTGAAGATACAATCAAGCTGCACTTTACCGGATCAGCCGGCCAAAGCTTTGGAGCTTTCGTTCCTAAAGGGATGACGCTTTATTTGGACGGAGACTCAAATGATTACGTCGGAAAAGGGCTTTCTGGCGGAAAAATCATCGTCAAGTCACCAGAAGGATTCAACTCTGCTTCGGATGACAATGTCATTATCGGCAACGTGGCTTTTTACGGTGCGACAAGCGGAGAAGCATATATTAACGGACGTGCTGGTGAACGCTTTGCCGTTCGAAACAGCGGTGTGAACGTAGTTGTAGAAGGTATTGGCGACCACGGCTGTGAATACATGACTGGCGGCAGCGTTGTCGTTCTCGGTGATGTAGGCAAAAACTTTGCGGCAGGTATGTCCGGCGGAATCGCTTATGTACTGGCCGAAGATGTCAAAGCGTTTAAACGCAAATGCAACCTTGAGATGATTTTATTTGAATCATTAGAGGATGAGAAAGAAATCCAGCAAATCAAAGCAATGCTTGAAAGACATACTGCGTATACAAACAGCCAAAAAGCAGAAGATCTGCTAGATCAATGGGAAGACAGTGTGAAAAAATTCGTCAAAGTCATTCCGAAAAACTATAAACAAATGCTCGCAAGCATCGAAGAGCAAAAAGCTGCAGGTTTATCAGATGAAGAAGCCATCATGTTCGCTTTTGAGGCCAACACGAAGCCAAAGCAGAATACAGCAGCATCGGGACAAAAACAAGCGGTAGTACAGTAAGGAAGGGGAGAGGAACATGGGGAAACCAACTGGATTTATGGAGATCAAACGAGAAAAACCTGCGGAGCGGGACCCTCTCACTCGCTTAAAGGATTGGAAAGAATATTCTGCTTCTTTTTCAGAAGAAGCATCGAAACGGCAGGGGGCGCGGTGCATGGATTGCGGTACACCGTTTTGCCAGATCGGTGCGGACATTAACGGATTTACATCCGGCTGTCCGATTTACAACTTAATTCCTGAATGGAATGATCTTGTCTACCGGGGCAGATGGAAGGAAGCATTGGAACGCCTGTTGAAAACAAACAACTTTCCTGAATTCACAGGGCGGGTATGTCCCGCTCCTTGTGAAGGATCATGCACTTTAGCGATTTCAGACCCGGCCGTTTCAATTAAAAATATCGAGCGAACCATTATCGACAAAGGATTTGAGAACGGCTGGATTCAACCTAGAATTCCTAAAAAACGAACAGGCAAAAAAGTGGCCATTGTCGGGTCAGGCCCAGCCGGACTGGCGAGTGCTGACCAGCTGAATCAAGCGGGACATTCCGTCACTGTTTTTGAACGAGCAGACAGAGCGGGCGGCCTTTTAACATACGGCATTCCAAACATGAAGCTTGAGAAGGGCATTGTAGAACGCCGAATTAAATTGCTGACGCAAGAGGGAATTGATTTTGTAACGAATACAGAAATCGGTGTTGACATTACAGCTGATGAGCTAAAGGAGCAATTTGATGCTGTGATCTTATGCACAGGCGCTCAAAAACAGCGGGACCTCTTAATTGAAGGACGCGACTCAAAAGGAGTCCATTACGCGATGGACTACCTCACACTTGCAACAAAAAGCTATTTAGATTCTAATTTTAAAGACAAGCAATTCATTGATGCCAAAGGGAAAGATGTCATCGTAATCGGAGGCGGAGATACAGGAGCTGACTGTGTGGCTACCGCTCTGCGTCAAAAAGCCAAAAGTGTGCACCAATTCGGCAAACACCCGAAACTTCCGCCAGCCCGCACGAATGACAATATGTGGCCTGAACAGCCACACGTCTTTACGCTTGAATATGCATACGAGGAAGCAGAAGCAAAATTCGGAAGAGATCCGAGAGAATACTCCATTCAAACGACAAAAATGGTCGCGGATAAAAACGGAAAGCTGAAAGAGCTTCATACCATCCAAATGGAAAAAGTGAAAAATGAGCATGGTAAATACGAGTTCCGCGAGCTGCCTGGAACGGAAAAAGTATGGCCTGCTCAGCTTGTCTTTATCGCTATCGGCTTTGAAGGCACAGAACAGCCGCTGTTGAAACAGTTCGGTGTTGATTCAGTAAATAACAAAATCAGTGCAGCATATGGGGATTATCAAACAAATATCGATGGTGTATTCGCCGCAGGGGATGCAAGAAGAGGCCAAAGCTTAATCGTATGGGCGATTAATGAAGGCCGTGAAGTGGCGCGTGAAGTGGATCGATATTTGATGGGGAGTTCAGTTCTTCCGTAAATAAAGGGGATTATCATATAAGAGAAACCGGTCTGGCTGCCAGCCGGTTTCTTTTTTTATTCCATTACGATCCCGATGTTTCCAAACTGTCTGCCTTCCTGCATTCTTTTATATGCTTCACATGCTTTTTCTAAAGGATATATCCGGTCAATTACAGGCCGCAGCTTATGTTTGTCAATGAAAGCGAGCATAGCTTGAAATTCCTCACCGCTTCCCATCGAGGTTCCCAAAACATTGACCTGAGGAAAGAATAAAGAACGCACCGGAAAACTGAGATTATCCCCTGAGCTTGCCCCAAAGCTGACAATACGGCCATTTGGTTTTACATGGCGGAAGTATTCCGAAAAGAGGGCAGGTCCTATGCTGTCAAGAACAACATCTATCTTTTTTCCCTGCAACTGATCATCCCAATTGCTGTAGCTGTCAAATGTGTAATCAGCACCTAATTGCAGCGCCCTTTTTCTTTTCTCCTCACTGCGGGAGGTCACGCTTACTGTTGCCCCAATCGCTTTAGCCATCAATAAAGCGTAGGTTGCAACCCCGCTTCCGATGCCGGGTATCAATAGTTGCTCGCCTTTTTTTAATTGCCCCTTTGTAAACAAGGCCCGATATGCAGTTAAAGCGGATAAAGGTAAAACGCCCGCTTCTTCCCATGATAAATAAGCAGGTTTTTTGATTGCATTTTGTGAAGGAATGATCACATATTCAGCAAGTGTTCCGTCTGAAGGACCTCCCAGAATCTCAGGTACAGGTGGAACATTCTCTGTCAAATCCCAGTTCAATGTCGGGAAAATGACTACTTCTGTCTGAACAGTAACATTTTTCACGCCTTCACCAATCTCTTCAATGATACCCGCGCCGTCAGAACCGAGGATCACGTGAGGATCTTGTTCAGATTTGTTTTTCATAAGAAACAAGTCACGATGATTCAGACCCGCAGATTTCAATTTAACCTTTACCTCTCCGTATCCAGGCTTTGTTGATGGAACGTCCTGAACTGATAACCCCAGAAGACCGGCTTTTCCGTTGTGAATTACAGCTTTCATGCTGTCTGCCTCCTCATTGAATTGTATTCTCATATCTTTACATATTTTACATAGCGGTTTTCTTCGAGTAAAATGAACAAATATGATAGCCAATATCACTTTTCATCATAGCAAGCAGGTGAGAGCGCGTGGAAAGCGGAGATTTAAAGATTTTTCAGGCTGTTGCCCGCGAAGGAAGCATAACGAAAGCAGCCCAAATGCTGAATTATGTTCAGTCGAATGTGACAGCCAGAGTGCATAACCTTGAGGAAGATTTGAATATCAGGCTTTTTCATCGAACGAATCGGGGGATGAAGCTGACTGCTGCAGGAGAAAATCTTTTGCAATATGCAGATCAAGTATTATCGCTGTTAGACCAAGCTGAAAAATCGACCCGAATGAGCAGGCAACCAAAAGGGCCTTTGCGGATCGGATCACTGGAAACGACGGCGGTAACGCATCTGCCTGAGCATGCAGCATCCTTCCTCAGGCGTTTTCCTGAAGTGGATTTATCAGTGAACACAGCTGATACGCATCATTTGATTCAACAGGTTCTTGATCATAAAGTTGATGGCGCTTTTGTATATGGGCCGGTTGAGCACGCTGCAGTTAGACAACTCCATGTCTCCCATGATGAATTAGTTTTGATTTCATCACGAGAAGGGACGTCAGAAGACATGCTTCAGCAGCCGATGCTCTTTTTTGGGGCTGGCTGTTCTCATCGTGACAGGGTCAAAAGATTACTAGAGGAAGCAGGCATACACAATCAAAAAATCATAGAGTTTGGCACATTGGAGGCTATTATAAAAGGTGTTTCCGCCGGGATGGGTACGGCGCTGCTCCCAAAGTCCGCTGTTAACTGCTCCGAGCATCGTACAAATGTATGGATTCATCAATTGCCACCAGCATATCAAGACTTAGAGATCGTCTTTATATACAGGAAAGACTTTTTTATTACGAGTGCGTTTCAGACATTTCTTGATGAGATAAACGAAATGAAAAGATGAAGATAGACGTGCATTAGCAGAATAAAGACGTTTGTCAGTTTTTATTTTAAAGATGTGTATAAAAAAACTGTACTCGTTTGAAGCGAGTACAGTTTTTTTATTTATTTACGTTTTAAATTAATGCCGATCGCCGCGCCGTTTCTGCTTGAATCAGCTACGCCTTTAAAGGTGCCGTTTTCATGGTCGATCGATATGCTTTGCACGTTTCCGATATCCACCGGACTTGTGCCGAATTTGTGGCCCATACCGTTCAGCTTGCTGAGGACATCTTTAGGAACTCCGTCTTCGTAACGGTAAGAGCTCATACTGTTTGTGTAAATTCTCGGCTCTTCAACAGCTGCTTTTAATTCCATACCATATTCAATGTGGTAGAGAATGGTTTGCAAAACGGATGAAATAATTGTGGCCCCGCCAGGAGATCCAACAGTGAGGACAGGCTTGTCATCCTTAAATAAAATCGTCGGGGTCATGCTGCTTAAAGGCCGTTTGTTTGGCTGTACTTCGTTAGCTCCGCCTGGTATCGCATCAAAATCCGTTAATTCATTGTTTAAAATAACACCGTAATCAGGGACCATAATACCCGTTCCGAATAGCTGTTCGATTGTTGTTGTGTAAGAAACAACATTTCCCCATCGATCAGCAACTGTAAAGTGGGTTGTTTGGCCTTCTACTTTGTCTTTCGGCTGTTCAACTTGTTTATAGTTTGCTGATCCTTCTTGGTATTTCCAAGGGTCACCGGCTTTCGGTTTTTTATTCACTTGATCTAGGTTGATTAATTTCTGGCGTTCTTTAATATAATCGGGATGAAGCAGGCCTTTGAGAGGAACATTTACAAATTCGGGATCACCTGCGTAAGACGCACGGTCGGCATATGACAAATGCATCGTTTCAGCAAGCAGCTGATATTTTTCCCATGAGCGGACATCGTATTGTGAAAGATTAAAATCATCAAGGATTTTTAGCATTTGCAATAAGAAAATACCGCCGGAGCTTGGAGGAGGAGTAGTAGCGATTTGATAGCCTTGATAGTCTCCCCAAATCGGTTCATCAATTGTAATGTCGTAATTTTCTAAATCTTTTTCTGTCATTGATCCGCCGAAATCCTGGACAGTGTCAGAAAGCGTCTTGGCGAATTTTCCTTTATAAAAAGCGTCAGTGCCTTTGGAGCGAATAAGCTTAAATGTTTTAGCCAAATCCTTTTGAATAAGGGTATCTCCTTCTTTAAGCGGTTCGCCATTTGGTAAAAATACATCTTTTGCGGCAGTCCGTGAAAGTTTTTCCTGATAATCAGAAATGGCATCTGCCAACACTGAATCAATCGGAAAGCCTTTTTCAGCGAGTTTAATAGAAGGGGTAATTAATTGCTTCATCGAACGGGTTCCCCATTTATCCAAGGCTTCTTCCAGCCCTTTCAGAGTGCCTGGAACACCAACGGCAGTACCTTTTGTTACACGTTCAGAGAAAGGAATTGCTTTGCCGTTTTCGTCCAGAAACATATCAGGAGTTGCGCCTGCTGGAGCACGCTCACGGCTGTCGATTATCGTTGTATCCTTCGTTTTTCCGTCATACACCATCATAAAACCGCCGCCGCCAATACCTGACATCATCGGCTCTGTTACATTGAGTGCAAATTGAATGGCAACCGCTGCGTCAATAGCATTTCCTCCTTTTTTCAGCACATCAGCACCGATTTCAGAAGCAAGAGGATGTGCGGTCGCAACCATGCCGTCTTTTCCAACATCTACTTGTTTGTACTCATCGTAGCTTTTGGGCGGTTTTTTAGCTTCCGCGTGAAAAGGGACACTTCCAGCGACTAACAGAACACTAAGCAGAGCTGTTAAACAGACGTTCCACGTTCTTTTCATGTTCTCCCTCCTATATGAAGCTGTATTGTTACAATCTTAGCGTAAAAAAATTACAGCGTTTTCACAAGTGACAAATGGTATATTATATAGTACATAAAGCCGTTTTTCTGTGCAAAATTGATTATATTGATATGAGTCATGTGCTATATTAGAATCAGCATACGGATTAAGAAGGGACTGCTATATGTATTTAACGATTGAAGAAACAGCAGAATATACAAATCTTTCAGAGGATTATATTAAAAGCTTGGTGCTCGAAGGAAAAATCAGAGCCGTTCATGACGGGGAGCAATTTTTGATTTATAAGGAACAGTTCAAAACGCATCTCGAACAGCTGGAGAATTACAAAGCACTGGTGCAGGAAATATTAAATGAACCGATCCCGGAAGATATTGATGTAAAGGATGAGGATTAGGACACAATTTGAAATTGTGTCTTTTTTTGTATATTTTTGCGGAAGCTCCAGAAAATTGGGAGTGTCAGATTTCGTTTTAAGAGGTTTTTTGATGATTAGTAGGGGGATAAGTATCCAAGAGGTTAAAAGCTTTATAAGAGTCTTTAAAGCTTATTTTATAGGGTGAAGGTTGGAAGAAGCTTTTTTAAAAGCTTATGTAACACTATGCATATTATGTTACATAAACGCCGCCGCACTTTGACATTCAACGTTTTTCAGCTATAATAGTAACATAGACCTCAAAACGTTACATAACGGTTTTTAAGGAGTTTTTTGATGCATATTGTACAGCCGATTCGCAGTCTAGAGAAAATCCAAGAAGTCAAACAGTATTTGCTTAACAAAAACAAGCGGGATTATTTTCTGTTTATTTTCGGCATCAACAGCGCGCTCCGCATTTCTGATATTCTGCCGCTGCAAGTGAAGGACGTTCAAAATAAAGATCATTTATGGGCGACTGAAAGCAAAACGAATAAGAAAAGAAAGATTCTTATTTTAGAATCGCTGAAACAGGAAATATACGAGTATACGAAAGACATGAAGGAAAACGAATATCTTTTTAAATCAGTGCGGACCAGGAAGCCGATTTCCCGCATTCAGGCCTACAGAATTTTAAGAGAGGCCGCTGCGGCGTGCGGACTTGAGGAGATAGGGACGCATACACTCCGGAAAACGTTTGGCTATCATTTTTATCAGCGAACGAAAGACATCGCCGAGCTGCAGAGAATACTGAATCATTCATCACCATCAATTACAATGCGGTATATTGGTATTGATGAAGATACAACAAGAGCCGCGTATAAGGTTTTTGGAGGGCTTTAATACAAATCGCTTGAAAATATTGATCATCAGAGCTACTATATAAATACCAAAAGCTCTAGTAGCACAGCGGATAGTGCAGCAGTTTCCTAAACTGCAGGTCGGGAGTTCGAATCTCTCCTAGAGCGTTATATTCACAAAAAGACAACAGGCACTTTTCGCCTGTTGTCTTTCTTTATGCAGACCAAATAAAAAACGCCCGCTTATCCCGGGCGTTTTTCTTATATAACTGCGTCAAATTGATTGACTTTCCATTTTTTATTTTCTTTCACAAATGTCACTTTCCGTTTTGCAGAAGGGGATCCGTCTAATGTAGGGACGGTAAATTCGTATGTGATTGTGCTGCCTTTTTTAGAGATCAGTTTAGCAGTTGATTTTTTCCAATTCAAAAGATTGTCTCCGTCACCGATTGGAACAGCAAGTTTTCCTTTTGAAACAGTGAAATGATAATCTTTAAAGCCTTTTTCGATTGCTGTTTTTGTAAAAATAGGAGTTAAATAATTCACCGCTTTTGCTTTAGTGCCTAGATCACTGCACATGTATACATATTGAAGATTTTGATACTCGAATGTGCCTGATGGGCAAACTGCTTTTTTCACCTTCGGATTGTGTCCGCTCATGGTGTTCCAAAAATGTTCTCTAGCGGATAATGCCAACTGTAATGCTTGTTTTTGTGATAAATCGCCTGATGTATTTTTCGCAAATGCATTTGTGCTTAATGACAGAATAAGTGCAATGGTTGTTAGAAATAGAAGACATTTTTTCATTATCGCTCTCTCCTTCAAAATCTCTTTCTCTTATGTTACAAATGTTACAATAATTACGGATAGATTACAATACTTTTGCATAAATTATTTTTTATTCTTTTACTCACAAAAAATATGCCATTACTTGCTAGTTTATTCTTTATAAGCTAAAAAGATGTGTAAAATTAGAAGAATCGGGAAGGGTTTCATATGTGCAGTGATGAATAATAACATGTTACATATCCTGTTTTTGTCAAAAAATGAGGGCATGTTTAAAAACGATTTCAAATAAAGGAGTCCTTTAATATGGAAACATCACAAGAACCTCTTGTAACTCAAAAGAAAAGCAAACCATCAGTTTGGCGGTCGATGTCACTCTTTTTAGTGCCGCTTCTGCTGAGCAATGTGCTGCAATCAGTCGGCCAGCTAGTCGGGATGATGGCTGTAGGCAGATGGCTTGGTGTTGATGCAGTGGCAGCTGTATCATCCTTTTTCCCGTTATTTTTTCTTTTAATCTCATTTACGATTGGGATCGGTTCAGGTAGTTCGATTCTGATCGGACAAGCTTACGGAGCGAAAAATGAGGAACGGCTAAAGGCTGTTGTCGGGACGACGCTCACGTTTACATTTTTATTAGGCGTTGTGTTAGCCGTCATCGGCAGTATTTTCACCCTGGATATCCTTCGTTTAATGGGCACGCCTGAAAATGTCATTCATGTCAGCGCTAACTATGCACGTATTTTATTTTATGCTATGCCGTTTATGTTTTTATATTTTGCATATACTACCTTTTTGCGCGGAACAGGGGATTCTAAGACACCGTTTTATACGCTGATTGTGAGCACGGTCATCAACATCGCGCTTTTGCCTGTTTTAATCCTTGGCATGTTTGGTTTTCCGAAACTGGGCATATACGGCTCGGCATATGCAACTGTCATTTCCACGATTGCGACTTTTCTCGTGTTAATGGTGTATTTACGAAAGCGAAAACACCCGCTGCAATTTGATAAAACAGTGCGTCGTTATTTGAAAATGGATAAGGAACTGCTGGTTCTCCTGCTGCGTCTTGGGGTCCCAGCAAGCATCAATATGATTCTTGTCTCATTATCAGAGATAGCGGTTATTTCATTCGTCAATCATTACGGCTCTAATGCAACAGCTGCATACGGAGTGGTCAACCAGGTGGCCAGCTATGTACAGATGCCGGCCGTCAGCCTTGGTATTGCGGTTTCTATTTTCGCTGCGCAATCGATTGGGGCAAACGAGTTTGACCGCTTAAAGCAGGTCATTCGCGTGGGGATTTGGCTGAATTATATCATTGGCGGCGTACTGATCATTCTGATCTATGTTTTTTCACATCAGATTTTATCGTTATTTTTAACCGAGCAAGAGACGCTTTACATTGCACACCGTCTTTTGATGATTACATTGTGGAGCTATTTGCTGTTTGGAAATGCCCAAATTATTTCTGCAACGATGCGGGCAAGCGGAACAGTTTTATGGCCGACCGTCATCAGTATTTTTGCAATCTGGGGAGTAGAGGTGCCTGTCGCTTTCGTCCTTTCTCACTATACAAAGCTTGAAATACTCGGCGTCTGGGTTGGTTATCCAGCTGCGTTTGCCGTCAGCTTGCTGTTGATTTATGGGTATTATCAATTCGTCTGGAAAAAGAAACAAATCACACGTCTCATCCAATAGCCTCCGAATCACACCGTTCATAAGTTTGAACGGTGTTTTTTTATTTGATAGGGGAAAATATAAAATGGAGGAAATATGGTACAGTACATTGAATTCTTATACTAGCAATGAATCAAGGAGAGGTTGAGTAAACATGGCAAACTTTATTGAGAAAATCACGTATTTGGGAACGCCGGCCATCAAAGCGGGCAACGAACATCTAGAAATGATTGTTGTCCCTGAGTGGGGGAGCAACGTCATTTCTCTCGTGGACAAAAAAACAAAAGTCCAGCTTTTGCGTGAACCGGAAACAGCAGAAAGTTTTCACGACACACCAACATTGTATGGCATTCCAATCCTGTTCCCGCCTAACCGCATAGGTGACGGTACATTCAGTTTCCGGGGCAGAACGTATCATTTTGATATCAACGAGAAGGATAAACACAACCATCTTCATGGGTTTCTTTACCATGAAAAGTGGAATGTCGTGACCACGAAGCAAACTGATGAAGAAGTGACTGTTGAAACAGAAATTGATCTTTCTGAGCTTCCCCATGTGCAGAAGCAATTTCCTCATCATGCCGTCGTTCGGATGACATACACGATCAAGGGGAATACCCTATTTAAACATGCGACGGTCATGAACAAAGGAAAGGAAGCGTTTCCTTGGGGAATTGGTTATCATACTACATTTATATTTCCGGCAGAAAGCTCATTATTTTCCCTGACAGCAGATCAGCAATGGGAGTTGGATGAACGCCTGCTGCCGACCGGGAAGCTGATGGATGTCCCGTATAAAGAAGCTTTGCATGAAGGAATGGATTTGCGCCACAAGCAGCTGGATGATGTCTTTTTATCTTCTTATCAGAAGAGAGGCGGAGAAAATCAGGCTGTCATTTATCATCAGCATGCACATATCAGCATTTTTTATAAGGCAGATGAACAGTTTAACCATTGGGTTGTATACAATGCGGACGGAAAACAAGGGTATTTATGCCCTGAGCCTTACACATGGGTGACAAACGCCGTGAATCTTGATTTACCTTCGTCACTCACTGGTTTACAAGTGCTGGAGCCGGGAGAAGAAACGACAGCTAAAAGCAGTATCACCATTGAACTGAATCATCAATAGCCAATGATGAAGCGCAGAGAGGCGGGGAAATTAATGAAAAAAAGCATAAAGCTTTATGTTGCTGTTTTACTGCTTTTCGTTGTTGCTTCGGTGCCTTATATGCATCAGGCTGCGCTTGCCGCTGAAAAACAAGATGCACTTTCCGAGCAGATCGATAAGATTTTAGCTGATCATCCTGCCCTCGAAGGCGCAATGGCCGGCATCACCGTTCGCTCTGCGGAAACAGGTGCTGTTCTATATGAACATTCAGGAGACACCCGAATGAGGCCTGCCTCTTCTCTAAAGCTTTTGACAGCGGCCGCGGCACTTTCTGTCCTTGGCGAGAACTATTCTTTTACAACCGAGGTCCGGACGGATGGAACACTGAAAGGGAAAAAGCTGAATGGTAACCTTTATTTGAAAGGGAAAGGCGATCCGACACTTTTACCATCTGATTTTGACAAAATGGCTGAGAAATTGAAACATTCCGGCGTAAAAGTAATTAAAGGCAATCTGATCGGTGATGATACGTGGCATGATGACATGCGATTATCACCTGATATGCCTTGGAGCGATGAATACACATATTATGGCGCGCCAATTTCCGCTCTAACAGCGTCTCCGAATGAAGACTATGATGCAGGCACTGTGATTGTTGAGGTCACCCCAAATCAAAAAGAAGGGGAAGAGCCTGCCGTGTCTGTCTCTCCGAAAACCGATTATATAACGATAAAGAACGATGCTGAAACGACTGCTGCCGGTTCAGAGAAAGACCTCACAATCGAAAGAGAGCATGGAACAAACACGATTACAATTGAAGGGAGCGTACCGGTTGACGCAAACAAGACAAAGGAATGGATTTCTGTCTGGGAGCCTGCCGGATATGCCTTAGATTTATTTAAGCAGTCACTAAAAAAACAAGGTATTACTGTGAAAGGGGACATCAAGATGGGTGAAGCACCTAGTTCTTCAGATGTGCTGCTCTCTCATCGCTCAATGCCTTTATCGAAACTTTTTGTGCCGTTCATGAAATTAAGTAATAACGGACATGCCGAAGTGCTCGTAAAAGAGATGGGGAAAGTGAAAAAAGGAGAAGGGAGCTGGGAAAAGGGGCTCGAAGTGTTAAACAGTACGCTTCCGGAATTTGGTGTTGATTCTAAATCACTCGTCTTAAGAGACGGATCAGGAATCTCACATATTGATGCTGTATCCTCAGATCAACTTTCACAGCTGTTATATGACATTCAGGATCAGAGTTGGTTCTCGGCTTATCTAAATTCTTTACCTGTTGCGGGCAATCCTGACAGAATGGTGGGCGGAACGCTGAGAAACCGCATGAAAGACACTCCTGCACAAGGAAAAGTAAGAGCAAAAACCGGATCGCTCAGTACCGTAAGCTCTCTATCGGGGTACGCAGAAACAAAGAGCGGAAAAAAACTTGTTTTCTCTATTCTTCTAAATGGATTGATTGATGAAGAGGATGGAAAAGATATTGAGGATCAAATCGCTGTCATTTTGGCAAATCAATAATAGCGGCAGACCTGTTTTCCAAGAGAAAACAGGTTTTTTTTATGTCTGTAATAACGCTTTGTCGAACCTTCCAACAATTAGAAGAATCATGCACAAAAGAAAATTAGTCCGATTAAAAAGTAGTGTATAAGACCTTATGTAAAACAATACTTTTATCACTTTATATCCGGAAATTTGATAAAAAAAGAAACGAAAAATAAAGAAATAATACTATATTCAAAAAAATGTTATA
This sequence comes from Bacillus sp. SJZ110, assembly GCF_006715455.1. Taxonomy (NCBI): domain Bacteria; kingdom Bacillati; phylum Bacillota; class Bacilli; order Caryophanales; family Bacillaceae; genus Bacillus; species Bacillus sp. SJZ110. The sequence continues at coordinate 216,082 of NZ_VFNF01000007.1, forward strand.
AAAATTTAATGTTTTTTATTGTACTTTAAAAAATATCCGTTAATATAGTGCATATATGGATTATATAGTCATATAATTTCTTTTATTGACATTTTTCTGCTTTTTTCTACTTTTTCTTATCCTCTTATTATGAGAACTGGAGGGAATCCGTTGAGCGAACATACTTATTCTTTAACCCATGCCCAAAGGAGAGTGTGGTTTACTGAACTGCTGGAGCCAGATACCAGCATTTGCAATCTCACAGCCTGTGTGAAATTCAAAGGCAATATTGAGCTTGATACTCTAGAGGGAGCGCTGAATCATTCCATCTCCCGCAACGATGCCATTAGATTTCAGCTGTTAGAAGGAGAAGAGCTTGAGCCGCGATTGCACCTTACTGAATATAAATATTATCCACTTAGAATAATTGATTTTTCAAATGTTGAAATGATAGAAATAGAGCAATGGATTCAGGATCAAGCGAGCATTCCATTTAAACTGTTCAACTCGCCTCTTTATCAATTTTACCTCCTTAGAATTGACTCTCATGAAGTTTGGCTATTTGCGAAATTCCATCATATCATAATGGATGGAATCTCTTTAAATGTGATGGGAAATCAAATTATAGATCTTTATCAAAAAATGAAAAAGAAAGATCCTTTACCTGATCAGCCGGAACCTTCTTACTTGAGTTACATCGAAAAAGAGAGTCAATATCTACAATCTCCGCGGTTTGCAAAGGACCGTTTATTTTGGACGCAAACCTTTGAGCACCCGTTGGAATACCACTCGTTAGCCGACCAGACGTCCTTACAAAAACAGAGCACTTCTGCATCCAGAGACACCATCATTCTTTCACCTGATCTAGAGCAAACGATTCGAAACTTCTGCGAAGAACACAAGATCAATATCATTTCCTTATTTATGGCTTCATTTTACATATGCATTAGCCGAATCACTTCTAAAAAAGATCTTGCCATTGGCACCTACTATGGCAACAGAGGGTCAAAGGCTGAAAAAGAAATGCTCGGCATGTTCGTTAGTTCTCTTCCAATCAGAATAACGGTTGATCCTGACACAGATTTTCTTTCCTTTGTCCGCACAATAGGCAGGGAACAGCTTTCTGTTATGCGTCATCAACGGTTTCCTTATAATTTGCTTGTAAATGAATTAAGAAATGAACAGAAGGATTTACACAACCTTATCGGTATATCTATGCAGTATCAGCCACTTCAGTGGCATAATGCAGATGATTTTGACTATGAAACAGCGCTTTATTTCAGCGGATACACCGCAAACGAGCTTTCAGTTCAAATACAAGAACGGATAGACAATGGAACCATTCAATTAAATTTCGACTATCAAAATACCTTGTTTTCTCTTGAGGATATTAAACGAATACAATCTCATCTGCTTACCATACTGGAAAACGCCCTTCAACATCCGCACAGCTTTATAAGAGAATTAGATATGACGAATACAAGAGAAAAGCAAAAATTGTTGTATGAGTTTAACAAGACGGAAGCTGTTTCGCCTAAAGCTTTCACCCTGCATGGGCTGTTTGAGCGACAGGCAGCTTTCACACCGGAGCGGCTGGCCATTGTCTTTTCAGGCGGTTCGCTGACATACGCTGAGCTTGATATGTACGCCAGCCGGCTGGCTGCGCACCTTGCGGCACGCGGCGTCACAAACGAAAGTATCGTCGGTGTCCTGTCTGAACGCTCACCTGACATGCTGATCGCTGTCCTTGCTGTACTGAAGGCCGGCGGGGCGTATTTGCCGCTTGATCCTGCGTATCCAAAGGAGCGGCTGAGCTACATGCTGAAAGACAGCGGGGCATCGCTCTTGCTGACACAGCCGGGATGCTCCGCACCGAACTTTTCTGGCGAAACGCTTGAAGTGGACATGACATCTCTTGCAGGCGAAAAAGCAGAAAACCATCTGTTTACTCCTGCTGACGGCGGTTCTCTCGCCTATGTCATCTATACATCGGGGTCTACCGGGCAGCCGAAAGGAGTGGCCGTTGAGCACCGCCAGGCTGTTTCCTTTCTGACCGGCATGCAGCACCAGTTTCCGCTTTCAGAAGATGACATTGTCATGGTGAAAACCTCTTTTTCCTTTGATGCGTCTGTGTGGCAGCTGTTTTGGTGGGCTCTTTCCGGTGCTTCGGCGTATCTGCTTCCGCCCGGCTGGGAAAAAGACTCCGCATTGATCGTAAAAGCCATTCATCAGGAAAAAGTGACAACGGCTCATTTTATTCCGGCTATGCTGAATAGCTTTCTGGATCAAGCAGAAATGTTAGCGCTTGGTGACGGGACAAACCTAAAGCGTGTATTCGCCGGAGGTGAACCGCTTGCGCCGCGTACGGCAGCCCGTTTTGCTTCTGTATTGCCGCAGGTATCATTAATCCATGGCTACGGGCCGACAGAAGCAACGGTAGACGCGGCATTTTACGTGTTAGATCCAGAACGGGACAGAGACCGTTTGCGGATTCCGATTGGGAAGCCCGTACCCGGTGCGCGTTTGTATGTTTTAGATCCGCATTTAGCCGTACAGCCTTCCGGTGTCGCCGGCGAACTGTACATTGCCGGAGCGGGTGTTGCCAGAGGTTATTTGAATCGGCCGGCATTAACGGAGGAGCGTTTTCTTGAGGACCCATTTTACCCGGGTGAACGCATGTACAAAACAGGGGATGTGGCGCGCTGGCTCCCTGACGGGAATGTTGAATTCCTCGGGCGCACGGATGATCAGGTAAAAATCCGCGGCTACCGGATTGAGCCGGGAGAAATTGAAGCGGCACTAAGAAGTATAGAAGGTGTAAGAGAGGCGGCCGTTACCGTACGGACAGACAGCGGCGAGCCGGAATTATGCGCTTATGTAGAAGGGCTCCAAAGAAACGAAGTCCGAGCGCAACTTGAGAGCCTGTTGCCGGGCTACATGGTCCCAGCCTATATGATAGAAATGGAACAGTGGCCGGTTACACCAAGCGGAAAGCTCGACCGAAACGCCCTGCCAGCTCCTGGCGGAGCGGCAGATGCGGAGACCTACACAGCGCCGAGAAACGTGACTGAGATGAAGCTTTCTCAGCTGTGGGAGGACGTGCTGAAAAATGGCCCTG
>NZ_VFNF01000008.1:0-105076 GCF_006715455.1 Bacillus sp. SJZ110
AATATGCCGGCTGTGTTAGAGCTCGAAGGGAAGCTCAACCCTGAAAGGATGGACAGAGCTTTCAAAGAGCTGATCAAGCGCCACGAGTCGCTTCGGACCTCCTTCGAACAGGACGCAGGAGGCGATCCGGTGCAGCGCATCCATGACGAGGCGCCGTTTACGTTACAGACTACAGTTCTCGGCGCACGAACCGAACAGGAGGCCGCAGCCGCATTTATCAAACCGTTTGATCTCAGCCAAGCGCCGCTGTTCCGTGCCCAAATCGTAAAGGTATCAGATGAGCGGCACCTGTTGCTGGTTGATATGCATCACATCATTTCAGACGGTGTTTCCGTCAACATTCTGATTCGGGAATTCGGCGAACTGTACAATAATCGGAAGCTTCCGGCACTGCGCATTCAATATAAAGATTATGCCGTATGGCAAGAAGGATTCAAAACAGGAGACGCGTACAAAACGCAGGAGGCGTACTGGCTGAAGCAGCTCGAGGGCGAGCTGCCTGTGCTGGATCTTCCGGCTGATCATGCCCGCCCGCCGGTGCGAAGCTTCGCGGGTGACAAGGTCTCATTTACGCTGGAACCAGAGGTTGCATCAGGCCTTCACAAGCTGGCACGAGAAAACGGAAGCACACTGTACATGGTGCTCCTTGCGGCTTACACCGCGTTCTTGTCACGCTTAAGCGGACAGGAGGATATCATCGTCGGCTCGCCAATTGCCGGCCGTCCGCACAAGGATCTTGAGCCGATACTCGGCATGTTTGTGAACACGCTGGCGCTTCGGACACGCCCGGAGGGCGGGAAGCCATTCGTACAGTATTTGCAGGAAGTGCGTGAGACAGCATTGGAAGCCTTTGAGCACCAGGATTACCCGTTCGAAGAGCTTGTTGATAAGCTTGAATTGACACGGGATATGAGCCGGAATCCAGTGTTTGATGCGATGTTAGTTGTTCAAAATAATGATTACGAGCCATTGCATCTTCATGATTTGCAAATGAAGCCGGCACAAGTTTCTCATCTCGTTTCTAAATTTGATTTGACACTACAGGCATCTGAAGGCGACGGAAACATTCATTTCCTTTTTGAATATTCAACCGCATTGTTCGAGAAAACCACCATTGAACGCTGGGCATCGCATTTAACAAATGTACTTAGCATCATCGGCAAAAACCCGGAGGTGACACTCAACCATATCGACATCCTGACCCAAGAAGAGCGGCACCAGCTGCTTAATGAGTTTAACACCGGGCAAGCGAATCAATACGGAGTTCAAACAATCAGTCAACTGTTTGAGCAGCAAGCTGCACGAACACCAAAAGCTTCTGCACTTGTCAGCGGAGACAAAACACTCACTTATCAGGAGCTTGACGAGTGGTCCAATGGAATCGCACGTGCATTGCGCAGCCGAGGTGTTAAGCCGGACACACCAGTAGGCATCATGATGCATCGTTCGTTCAGTATGATAGCATCCATACTTGGTGTGTGGAAAGCCGGAGGCTGTTACGTTCCCATCGATCCTGAATACCCGACAGAACGGAAACGCTATATCCTTAGCGACAGCGGAACGAAACTGCTGATGACAATAAATGAAGCGGATCGGGAAGCACTTGCTGACTTTGAAGGAGAGATCTTAGCGATAGAAAGTGTAGAGGCAGACGACAAATCGCCGCTGCCGCAAATGTCGTCTGCCCATCATTTGGCTTATATCATTTATACCTCTGGAACGACTGGCCATCCAAAAGGGGTAATGGTCGAGCATAAAGGTATTGCCAACACTCTTCAGTGGCGGCGAAACGCTTATGCATTCAACGAGACAGATACCATTCTGCAGCTCTTTTCTTTCTCATTTGACGGCTTTTTAACTAGTATGTTTACACCGCTTTTGTCAGGTGCAAAAGCCGTTTTGCTTCATGAAGAGGAAGCGAAGGATATTCTGGCCATTAAGCATCAGCTGTCTCGTCAACGGATTACACATATGATTATTGTGCCTGTTTTATATCGAGCGCTTTTGGACGTAGTGCAGCCGGAAGATGTAAAGACGCTTAGAGTCGTCACACTGGCGGGAGAAGCGGCTGACCGCGAATTGATCGACCGCAGCTTAGCTATATGTCCGCATACCGAACTCGCCAACGAATATGGACCGACAGAAAACAGCGTGGCGACTACCGTCATGAGACATATGGAAAAGCAGGCATACGTAAGCATCGGCCAGCCGATTGACGGGACTCAAGTGCTGATTTTAAATAGCAATCATCAGCTTCAGCCAATCGGTGTTGCGGGAGAGCTTTGTATAGCAGGAACAGGGCTTGCAAGAGGGTACGTCAATCTTCCAGAACTGACAGAGAGAGCATTCACGCAGAATCCATTTAAACCCGAAACACGAATGTACCGAACAGGAGACGCCGCCAGATGGATGGCCGACGGTACACTCGAATATCTCGGAAGAATCGATGATCAAGTCAAAATCAGAGGATACCGTGTAGAAACGAAAGAAATTGAATCGGTCATCCGGTGTATAAATGGTGTAAAAGACGCCGCAGTAGTTGCTCATGAAACAGCGTCAGGACAAACCGAATTAAGTGCTTATGTGGTGGCAAAACCAGAGTTGAGCACAAATGCTGTACGCTCAGAATTACAAAACAAGCTGCCGGTGTTTATGCACCCTGCGTTTATTGAAAGACTGGATTCACTTCCATTGTCATCAAACGGCAAGCTGGATCGCAGAGCACTACCGAAACCCGTATCGAAGAGCGGAGCTGAACGTCCATTCCTCCCGCCAGCCAGCAAAATGGAACAAATACTGGCAGATATATGGAAAGAAGTACTGGGGGCAGAAAAGATCGGAACAGCTGATTCGTTCTTTGAACTTGGTGGAGATTCAATCAAAGCGTTACAGGTATCTGCGCGGCTTCACCGGTTAGGCAAGCAAATGGCAGTGAAAGATTTGTTTAGCCATCCGACCATTCAAGAATTGGCAGCTTATATCCGTGATTCAGATACAAGTTCCAGCCAAGCTGCGGTTGAGGGAGACGTACAATGGTCGCCTGTTCAAAAATGGTTTCTTTCTCAAGATATAAAAGAAAAACACCATTTTAATCAGTCCGTAATGCTGCATCGAAGCACCTCTGTACAAGAAGACGCACTGCGCAAAACGTTAAAAGCAATAACGTGTCATCATGATGCGCTGCGAATGGTGTTTACACAGAATGAACAAGGAAAGTGGGATCAATATAATCGGCCGCTCAGTCATTCGGACGGCGCGTTGTACGGCCTTCAGATGATTGATTTATCAGCTCCGGACGGCACTGATGGAAATAGAGCGTATGAGCCTATTATCAAACGCCATGTACTTGATATTCAGCAGAAAATGGATTTGAAGAATGGTCCGCTGCTGCAAGCCGGTCTTTTCCACACAATTGACGGTGATTTCTTATTTTTATCGGCTCATCACCTCGTCGTTGACGGCATCTCATGGCGGGTTTTGCTTGAAGATTTGGCTTTAGGGTATCGCCAAGCTGCAGGCGGGGAAGAGATTCAGCTGCCCCCTAAAACAAGCTCATTTAAAGCGTATACGAAAAAGCTCTCTGACTACGCTGAAAGCCAGCAGCTAATGAAACAGCTCAAGTATTGGCGCGAAGCCGAAGAGTATCAAACAGAGGCATTGCCTTTTGATCACATTGATGGCACTAGAGCACACGAGGGACAACGGTCCACGATTTCGTTTACCTTAAACGAGAAAGAGACAGCAGCACTCTTAAAAGACGCCAACAGCGCATATAACACTGATACGCAGGACATGCTGCTCGCTTCTGTCATTCTTGCGCTGCGCCATTGGACCAATCAATCCGCCTTCAAACTATCATTAGAGGGCCACGGGCGAGAGGATGTATTAGAAGGAATAGATGTGAGCCGGACGGTTGGATGGTTTACCGCCATTTATCCGTTATTGGTTAAATTGAACGCAGACTTGCCAGATTCGGAAGAATACATGGTTCATGTGCTAAAAACAACAAAAGATACACTGAGACGTGTACCTGACAAAGGATTCGGCTACGGTGTCATCAAATATTTGACGCCGCCTGGCAAAAAAGACATCAATTTCACAGGTGCACCAGAAATCAGCTTTAATTATCTTGGTCAATTTGAAAGCGGCCGCTCAGCTGAAGTACCTGAGGAGGACGCCTTCTCATTCTCTCCGCTGGGTGCCGGAGGTGATATCAGCACAACATGGAACCGTGAACAGTCGCTGGATATCAGCGCAATCGCTGCAGAAGGAAAATTGACTGTCAATATGACTTATGACAATGCCCGCTTTCAGCGCAAAACCATCGAACAGCTTAGCGAAACATGCCGTCAATTTTTATTACAGCTGATCGAACACTGCCAGAACAAAAGCGAAACAGAAAAGACGATCAGTGATTATGATGATCAAGAACTGACCGAGGACGCGCTGCAAGAGATCGCTGATATGCTCAGTTTTCACTAATGAATCCGTGAAGAAAGGTGCAGACACTATGGATAACATCAAAAAAATCAAGAACATTTATCCTCTGAGTCATATGCAGGAGGGAATGCTGTTTCATTCCTTCCTCCGTAAAGAGGAGGGGGCATACGTTGAGCAGTCGCTCTTCACCATTAAAGGAAGCCTCAGCTATGAATGGTTTCAGCGCAGCATTCAAGCCATTATCGACCGCCATGATATTTTCAGAACTGTGTTTTTGCCGCACGTCCCGCATTTGTCGGGACCTCGGCAAGTCGTGATGACAGAACGTGAATTCCATTTGTACAGCGAAGACATTTCTCATCTGCCAACAAACGACCAGAATGAGTATATTGAACGCTTTAAGGAGAAGGACAAGCAAAAAGGCTTTGATCTGCAAAAAGACATGCTGATGCGGATTTCTCTATTCAAAACAGCTAAAGATGAGCATGTCTGTATCTGGAGTCACCATCATATTTTAATGGACGGATGGTGCCTAGGTATTGTTATGCAGGAATTTATGCAAATTTATCAATCAATTCATGCAGGAAAACCGCTTTCATTAGACCCTGTCCGTCCGTACAGCACCTATATTTCCTGGCTGACAAACCGAGACAAAGAAAAAGCAGCAGCCTACTGGGATACCTATTTAAAAAACTACAGCACTCCATCACCTCTGCCTCGTGTGTCTGATAAAGAAACAAAAGAAGGTTATCACCGTGAAGATTTGATATTTTCATTAAATAAACCACTGACAGACAAGCTGAAAGAGACTGCAAAACAACACGGCGTCACGCTCGCTACCCTAATTCAGGCGGTCTGGGGTGTGATGCTGCAGCAATATAACCGCACAGACGACGTTGTGTTTGGCGCAGTTGTATCAGGAAGACCGTCAGAAATCCCGGGCGTGGAGCAAATGATAGGGTTGTTTATCAATACCATACCGATTCGAATTAAAACACATCAAGACGAAACGTTTCAAGAACTGCTCATACGATGCCAGAAAGAAATGCTGGAAGCTGAGCCGTTTACCTGCCAGCCTTTATTTGATATTCAGGCAAACACCGCATTAAAACAGGAACTGATTGATCACATTATCGTCTTTGAAAACTATCCGTTACAGCAGAAAATCGCCGATTCCGCTGATCAAACCGATTCACCGCTGCAAATCGATCAAGTTCAAGTATCCGAGCAATCAGGATATAACTTTAATCTTGTCGTTGCTCCCGGCGAAGAGCTTGTCGTCAAGTTCAGCTATAATGCATTCGTTTACGATGCTGCCTGGATCAGCTGTATCAAGAAGCAATTTACGCAAGCGCTTAGCACAGCTGCACAGCACCCTCATATGCCAATTGCTGATTTTTCTTTTCTTGATGCAACAGAAAAAGAGCAGATTGTCACACAGTTCAACAATACAAAAACGGAGTATCCAAAGAATCATACAATTATCGATTTATTTCGCGAACAAGCAGAAAAGACGCCAGACCATACCGCACTTGTGTATGGCAATATGTCTATTTCGTATAAAGAGCTTGATAAACGCTCTAATGCGCTCGCCAGAGAGTTAATTCAAAAGGGATTTCGGAAAAACGAGACAGCCGGAATATTGGCTGCACATTCTCCCGAATTCATGATCAGTGTGCTTGCCGTATTAAAAGCAGGGGGAGCATACCTCCCGCTTGATGAGGAGCTTCCGCCTGAACGAGTCAGCTTTATGCTTGAGGAAACGCAAGCAAAAATGCTGATTGTTCAAAAGGGGCTGGAGCAAAATGCTGCGTTCTCAGGAACATGTATGATTGCAGATGCGCAGGCATTGATGGGAGAGAACCATTTTCCTATCAACACCATCTCCAGTCCAGACGATCTTGCATATATCATGTATACCTCAGGATCAACAGGCCGGCCGAAAGGGGTCATGATCACGAATCGCAATGTCGTGTCCCTTGTCAGAAACAGCAATTACACGTCTGCGTCCGGTGATGACCGGTTTATTCTGACTGGATCTATCAGCTTTGACGCCGTCACCTTTGAAATGTTCGGGTCACTTTTACATGGCGCAAGCCTTCATATCATTGATAAATCGACAATGCTGACACCTGATCGGTTTGGAGCGTATTTGCTTGAAAATGACATCACAGTGCTATTTTTAACGACAGCTCTTTTTAATCAGCTGGCACAGGTACGATCTGATATGTTTCGCGGACTCCATACGTTATATGTCGGAGGAGAAGCACTTTCGCCTGCTCTGATGAATGCTGTCAGGCACGCCTGCCCAGATCTCGCGCTTCATAATATTTACGGGCCTACGGAAAACACGACTTTTTCAACCTTTTTTGAAATAAAGAGAGACTATGCGGGGCCGATTCCGATCGGAAAACCAATCAGCAATAGCACCGCTTACATCTTAGATACAAAAGGACGTCTTTTGCCAATAGGCGTTCCCGGCGAGCTTTGTGTTGGCGGTGATGGGGTCGCTAAAGGCTATTTGAACAAAGATGACCTGACAAATGCTGTGTTTTCTCCTCATCCTTTCTTGCCTGGAGAAAGAATATACCGTACCGGTGATTTGGCGCGCTGGCTGCCTGATGGAAACTTAGAATACATCAGCAGAATTGACAGGCAAATGAAAATCCGCGGAAAACGAATTGAGCCTGCCGAAATAGAAGCGCGACTGTTAGAAATGGAAGGCGTTCAAGAAGCAGCAGTGACATTGAGAGAAAAAGATGGAGAGGCGCAACTGTACACTCATTACGTCGGTGATCACAAAAAAACAGATACGGATTTTCGCGCCGATTTGGCGCGTGTGCTTCCAGACTATATGATCCCGCAGCACTGGGTGCGTGTGGAGCGGATGCCGCTTACCGGAAACGGAAAAATAGACCGCAGCGCGCTGCCTATTCCAGAAAATAAGCCTGCCAAACGACAGAACATCATATTGCCAAGAAACTTGGTTGAAGAAAAATTGGCGAACATTTGGAAGCAAGTCCTCGGTGTTAACACAATCAGTATTGATGATGACTTCTTTGCTATTGGCGGACATTCACTAAAAGCACTGCAAGTCATACATACACTAAAACATCAGCAGAACATTGACATACCGATTGATTTCTTGTTCGAACATCCGACAATCGCTCAGCTTGCCGAAAAACTTTATTCTAAACAGCTGACAGCGGCAGATGAACAGCATGTGATCAAACTGAACCAGCACGGCGCGCAAAATCTTTTCTGCTTCCCGCCGATATCGGGATTTGGCATTTATTTTAAAGACCTTGCTTTATTACTGAATGAGAAGGCAGCCGTATACGGGTTTCACTTTATTGAACAAGACACCCGCATTGAACAATATGTTAATTGCATGACGGACATACAGCCTGAGGGCCCATACGTTTTATTAGGCTACTCTGCAGGCGGAAACCTGGCTTTTGAAGTGGCACAGGCTATGGAGCGCAAAGGATTAGAAGTCAGCGACTTCATTATCGTGGACGCTTATCTAAAAGAACAGCCTTTGCCTATTGATACCGGGAATGACGAATCTGCAGCATATCTGCCTGAAGCAGTCAGAGAAAAGGTGATGAAGAAAAAAAGAAACTATCAAGAATATTGGGCACAATTGCTGAATGAAGGGCACATCAAAGCAAGCATTCATTTCATCGAAGCTGGAATTCAAATCGAAACCAGCGAGAATACAAGCTTAACGAAATGGGAAGGCGCCTGTGGAAACTACAGCGAGTACACGGGTTTTGGCGCTCATAAAGACATGCTGGAAGGAACATATGCTGAAAAGAATGCTGACATCATCCTTGACATTTTAGAAAAGATCACTTCAAATAAAGCAATTCCGCACAAACAATAGAACAGATTCGCGGACAGAGGCATTCTCTGTCCGCTTCTTTTTGTATCAAAGAATGGATCGATGACACTAGGGAATGATAACATCATCCTTTTTCTTGGAGGCTTGTCATGGATCATCTATCTTTTCTTACGTTTATCATGCTGATTCTAGCCAGTTACAGGCTGACACATTTGATTGTATTCGACAAAATCACAGAATTTATCCGAAAACCTTTTATGAAAAAGAAAAGGATTGTTGATCAAAACGGGCATGTAGATGAAAAAAGCGTGCCGGCTTCTAACTTTGGATACATGCTCAATTGCTACTGGTGTGCCGGTGTTTGGTGTGCCATCTTGATCGGACTTGGCTATCTTTTTTTGCCTCGTATTGCAATACCGCTGATCTTTATTTTAGCTATTGCCGGAGCACAAGCGATCCTTGAAACGGCTGTCGGTGTCGGCGTAAAACTTATTGACGTGTTAAAAAGTCTGCAAACCATGATGAATGATAAAAAGTCCTAAAAGCGGTTCACAACATGCTTTAGGACTTTTTTCGTTTATTTAGTGAGATAGACATTCTGTTAATCACCCTTTTATAGCCCGGGAATACCGTAATAGCGAATAGTGAAAGTGATGTAATGGGGGAGAAGAAACAGAATGAAGGTTTGCCAAAAGTCGATTGTCCGTTTCCTTGTCAGCTTGATCATCGGAACGTTTGTCATTTCCGTTCCGTTTATGGCCAATGCGCAGTCTGACAGGGAGCTGAGAGCCGTATGGATTGCTTCCGTATTAAATATTGATTGGCCGTCCAAAAAAGGGTTATCTGTGAAAGAGCAAAAACAGGAGTATAGCAAACTGCTGGACGATGTGCAAAAAATGGGAATGAATGCCGTTATCGTTCAGATTAAACCGACGGCTGATGCCTTTTATCCGTCAGCTTACGGGCCTTGGTCGGAATACTTAACCGGTGTCCAAGGGAAGGACCCGGGCTATGATCCTCTTGCATTTATGATTGAAGAAACCCATAAACGAAATTTGGAATTTCACGCGTGGTTTAACCCTTACCGTATTACAATGAATCATACAGATCTTAATAAATTGTCTGAGAGTCACCCGGCAAGAAAACATCCAGATTGGGTTGCCGCCTACGGAAACCAGCTGTATTATCATCCAGGCATTCCAGAAGCGAGAGATTTTATCGTCAAAGGCATTGAAGAAGTCGTAAAACATTATGATATCAATGCTGTTCATATGGATGATTATTTTTACCCTTATAAAATAGCAGGACAGGAATTTCCTGATCAAGCACAGTATGAACAATACGGAAAAGACGCTTTTTCTAATATCGATGACTGGCGGCGGGACAATGTGAACCAGCTTGTCAAACAAATCAACCAAACAATTAAAGCTGCAAAACCGTATGTCAAATTCGGCATCAGTCCCTTTGGAGTATGGAGAAACGCCGCAGATGACCCGACCGGATCGAATACAAAAGCAGGCGTCAGAAATTATGACGATCTATATGCAGACACAAGACATTGGATCCAAGAAGGCGACATCGATTATATTGCTCCGCAAATTTATTGGAGTATCGGCTTTAACGCAGCGGCTTACGACGTGCTGGCTGATTGGTGGAGCAATGAAGTCAAAAATAGGCCTGTTCACTTATATATTGGCCAGGCAGCATATAAAATCAATAACAATTTTGATCCGCCTTGGTCCGACCCTGAGGAATATGTGCGGCAAATCACTTTGAACCGCCAGCTTGAACTGGTGAAAGGAAGCATGCATTTCAGCCTCAAGGACCTCAACAAAAATCCGCTTGGCATCAAAGACAGGCTTATCGCCGATCTTTACAGCAAGCCGGCACTGGTTCCGCAAATGCCTTGGCTTGACAATACCGCCCCAAAAAAACCGAAGCTTACGAAAGTCACCGAAGACAAAAACGGCAATCTTCTGCAGATTAAAGATCACCCATCAAATCAAAAAACGAAAGAAACAGCCTATTATGCGATATACAGAGCCGAAGGGAAAAAGCAGAACACATTGCTGGCAACGCAAAGAAAAACACATGAGCAGCAAACCTTCTTAGATAACACGGCAGATCCTAACAAGAAATATACGTATTATGTCACTTCAGCAGACCGGCTTCATAACGAAAGCAAGGCTTCCAAACGAACAACAAAATAAGAAATGAGAAGGACGGCTTTCTAAGTCGTCTTTTTTTAAAAAGTGATTTTGGAGACAGGAAACAATGGTAAACCGCTGTAGGCGGTGTTTGGACATTTTCCATTATTGGAATCTGAGAAACTAGTGCTAAGTAAATCGAAGAGAAACACGTACAGGACGTGTTTTACGTTTTCATTTCTAGTCTGGTTAGGTGCCACATTATTTTTTGTGCTGTTCGAAGATGCTGTGTTGACTGATCCGGCTGAAGAAGCCTTTTTGCCGAACTTTCTTCTCTTGGAAGCGGGCACCGCTCTTGTTTTATGCCTTGTGTTCTTTCTCTATCAAAAACTCGATCAATCACAGTTCGCGGTGATCAAGCTAGGTATATGGGGATCAGCGGTCGGTTTATTGATTGATACGATTTCCCTTTGGAATCTCCCTCATCTTCCCGGCTTTATCAAAGGGCCAAGTTATTGCGTTTGCGATATGGATGGTATGCGCCTACTGCATGTATTTGCTCATTCCGCTGAAATTATCACATAAAAAATGATTCAGTTTTAATTTTCAGACTTTTCTTGTCAGGGAATGATTATAGAACTCGCCTAATAGGATGTTACAAAGATGTGAAGGAGGAAACGATGTGAATTTTGAGCTGACAAAAGAACAACAAATGGTGCGTGAAATGGTAAAAGATTTTGCGAAAAAAGAAATTGCTCCTCACGCTGAACATGTAGATCAAACAGGCGAGTTCCCGATGCAAACATTTAAAAAAATGGGTGAACTCGGTCTGATGGGTATTCCATTTCCAGAAGAATACGGCGGATCTGGCGGTGATACGATTTCATATGCCTTAGCGGTTGAAGAAGTCGGCAAAGCCTGCGGCAGTACTGGATTAAGCTATGCTGCAGCGGTCTCGCTAGGCGCAAGCCCTCTATACTACTTCGGAACAGAAGAGCAAAAACAGACGCATTTGACGCCGCTGGCTTCAGGCACAGCACTCGGATCATTCGGCCTGACGGAGCCAAATGCCGGCTCAGATGCAGGAGGCACTCAAACAAAAGCGATTTCAAATGGTGACGAGTATGTAATCAACGGCGAAAAGTGCTGGATCACTAATGCAAGCTACGCACGCACAGTTATTGTAACCGCCGTAACAGGCAAAAACAAAGACGGAAAAAACATCATCTCCGCATTAATCGTGCCAACTGACACACCAGGACTTACGATTACGAGCCCGTACGATAAAATGGGCGTCCGCGGTTCGAATACAGCGGAAATTTTGCTTGAGGATGTAAGAGTGCCTGCGGCCAACTTACTAGGCGATCCAACAAAAGGGTTTAAACAGTTTCTATATACGCTGGACGGAGGGCGAATCTCCATCGCTGCTCTTGCAGTCGGCATTGCCCAAGCGGCCCTTGACGCATCATTGGCATATGCGAAAGAACGAAAGCAGTTTGGACAGCCGATTTCTTCCTTTCAAGCGATTCAATTTAAGCTTGCTGACATGGCGATGGAAATTGATCTGGCACGGCAAATGGTGTTAAAAGCCGCCTGGCTGAAAGACCATAACCACCCGTTCACCAAAGAAGCGGCGTACGCCAAGCTATTCGCATCTGAAATGGCGACAAGAGCTTGCAATCAAGCCATTCAAATCCATGGAGGTTCAGGCTATATGAAAGAGTATGGGGTGGAACGGATGCTGAGGGACGCAAAATTAATGGAAATCGGTGAAGGCACATCTGAAATTCAGCGTCTCGTGATCGCCAGACAGCTTTTAAAATAAAAATGTAAACGCTTTCCTATCATTGAGAAAGGAGGAACAATGAATGGCTGAACTCATCCATTCCACAATCGGCAGGCTGCTGGAACAAACAGCTGATGCGTATCCCGATCGAGATGCTGTTGTGTATCCAGACCGAAATATCCGCTATACGTACGCTCAATTTGACAGTCTGTGCCGTCAAACCGCTAAAGGTCTTATGCGGATGGGGATTGGAAAAGGAGACCACGTCGCCATATGGGCTTCTAATATCCCTGAATGGCTTGCCGTCCAGTTCGCAACTGCGAAGATCGGAGCCGTGCTCGTAACCGTCAATACCAATTATCAAGCACACGAGCTGGACTACTTGTTAAAGCAATCGGATGCCGCCGCGCTTATTATCATGAATTCATACAGGGGCACTTCTTATCCAGACATCGTGAGCAGTTTAATTCCAGAACTGCAAGAAGCAAAGCCCGGCCAACTGAAATCTGAACGCTATCCCTTTTTAAAAACGCTAATCTATATTGGCAATAAACGGTTGCCTGGCATGTATCATTGGGACGATACAGAGATATTGGCGAAAACAGTGACAGATGCTGAGCTTGAAGAGAGAATGAACAGCTTGGATAAAGACAATGTGATTAATATGCAATACACATCAGGAACGACAGGGTTTCCAAAAGGCGTGATGCTGACCCATTTCAATGTCATCAATAACGCTGCTAATATCGCTGAATGTATGGCTTTAACCTCTCAAGACCGCATGTGCATCCCGGTTCCGTTTTTTCACTGCTTTGGATGCGTCCTTGGGGTTTTGGCATGTGTATCCGTCGGGGCAGCCATGATACCCGTGCAAGAATTTGATCCCGTTACCGTCCTTAAAACGGTAGAAAAAGAGAGATGCACAGCGCTCCATGGTGTGCCTACCATGTTTATCGCTGAGCTGCATCATCCGAATTTTGATGCATATGATCTATCGACGCTCCGAACAGGAATCATGGCCGGCTCTCCCTGTCCAAGTGAAGTGATGAAAGCTGTGATTGAAAGGATGGGCATGAAAGACATTACGATCGCCTATGGACAAACCGAAGCCTCGCCAGTCATTACGCAAACGAGAGCAAATGATTCCTTCATAAGAAGAGTCGAAACAACCGGCCGCGCCCTGCCACATACTGAGGTGAAAATTGTAGAACCTGGGACATGTCAAGAAGTTCAAAGAGGCATGCAGGGAGAACTGTGCACCCGTGGCTATCACGTCATGAAAGGCTATTATAAAGACAAAGATGCGACCAGAAAAGCAATCAATCATGACGGATGGCTGTTTACCGGAGATCTTGCTGTCATGGATGAAGACGGATACTGCCGCATCACCGGAAGATTAAAAGATATGCTCATCAGAGGCGGCGAGAACATTTATCCGCGGGAAATTGAAGAATTTTTATACCGGCATCCCGCTGTTTTAGATGTACAGGTCGTTGGTGTGCCTGACGCCAAATTCGGGGAGGAAGCTGCAGCCTGGATTAAACTGAAAGACGGTAAAAGCGTTTCACCTGATGAGCTTAAAGCCTATTGCAAAGGGAAAATCGCCCGCCACAAAATTCCGCGTTATGTTATTTTTACGGATGACTATCCGATGACGGCCTCAGGCAAAATTCAAAAATATAAACTGCGAGAAAAAACGATTGAAATGTTCAACCTATCATCAAGTCAATGAGGTGAAATCATGTTTACAAAAGTACTGATCGCCAACCGCGGAGAAATTGCAATGAGAATTATCCGAACATGCAGCCGTCTCGGCATTAAAACGGTTGCGGTTTATTCAGAAGCCGACAAGGACGCGCTCCATACAAAAGCCGCTACAGAGGCTTATTTGATCGGGGAATCGAGAGTCAGTGAAAGTTATTTAAATATAGAGAGAATCATAAAGACGGCGAAAAAAGCAAATGCCGACGCGATCCACCCTGGATATGGATTGTTATCAGAAAACAGCCGATTCGCTGAACGCTGCAAGCAAGAAAACATCGTGTTTATCGGACCTTCCCCTGATATCATCGCAAAGATGGGCAGCAAAATTGAAGCGCGAAAAGCAATGGAGGCTGCAGGTGTCCCTGTGGTGCCGGGCGTTTCTGAATCCCTCGGAGATATAGAGGCAGCCTGCCGCACCGCAGGTCAAATCGGCTATCCTGTCATGCTGAAAGCTTCAGCGGGCGGAGGGGGCATCGGAATGCAGCGTGTTGAAAATGAAGAAGCATTAAAAAAAGCGTACGAGGGAAACAAAAAGCGCGCAGCAGATTTTTTCGGTGACGGGTCGATGTATATAGAAAAAGTTATTGAACATGCGCGTCACATCGAGGTTCAGCTTTTGGCCGATCAACACGGCCATACAGTACATCTGTTTGAACGTGATTGCTCTGTTCAGAGGCGCCACCAAAAAGTCATTGAAGAAGCACCGTCTCCATTTGTAGACGATGAACTAAGAATGAAGATTGGGCAAACAGCGGTAAAAGCAGCAAAGGCAATCGGCTATACGAACGCAGGCACCATCGAATTCATAGTTGACCAGAAGCAAAATTTTTATTTCCTCGAAATGAATACGAGACTGCAAGTTGAACACCCCGTGACTGAAGAAATAACAGGCCTGGACTTAGTTGAGCAGCAGCTGCGGATTGCTGCGGGCCATACACTCACATTCTCCCAAAAAGACATCCAACGGAACGGGCATGCGATAGAGGTTCGAATATACGCGGAAGATCCCAAGACCTTCTTCCCGTCACCAGGTACGATCACTGCGTTTTCACTTCCTGACCAAAAAGGAGTCAGACACGAATGTGCGGTAGCAAAAGACAGCACCGTTACCCCTTTTTATGACCCGATGATCGCTAAGATGATTGTCAAAGGCCAAACCAGAACAGAAGCAATTGAAAAACTAGAGACAGCGCTTCGCGACTATCGTGTAGAGGGAATCAAAACAAATCTTCCGCTTCTCATACAGGCTGCGGCAACAAAGGCATTTAAAGGAGGGGATGTCACGACTGACTTTTTGAAACAACACCTGTAAAGGAGGCAGTTGTCATGACGGTTAACATACAAATGGCAGGAAACCTGTGGAAAGTCCACGTCAAAGCCGGCGACCAAATCGAAAAGGGCCAGGAGGTAGCCATTTTGGAATCGATGAAAATGGAAATCCCGATCGTTGCAGATAGAAGCGGAATCGTAAAAGAAGTCAAAAAAAATGAAGGCGACTTTGTAAATGAAGGAGACGTACTGCTCGAACTGAGCGATTCCACTCAATAATTTGGAGGAAGAACATGTCATATCCTAAAAAAGTGACAATCAAAGAAGTCGGCCCGCGTGACGGCTTACAAAACGAGCCCGTATGGATCGCAACAGAGGATAAAATAACCTGGATCAACCAGCTTTCCCGGACAGGGCTTTCGTATATTGAAATCACATCCTTCGTTCACCCGAAATGGATTCCGGCGCTTCGAGATGCTATCGACGTAGCAAAAGGCATCGACCGTTTAAAAGGGGTAACGTACGCGGCACTTGTCCCGAATCAAAGAGGACTGGAGAATGCACTTGAAGGAGGCATTAACGAGGCTTGCGTTTTTATGTCCGCCAGCGAGACGCACAACAGAAAAAACATCAATAAATCCACTTCTGAATCCCTTCATATACTCAAACAAGTAAACAACGACGCACAAAAAGCAAACCTCACAACAAGAGCCTACCTCTCGACTGTTTTCGGCTGTCCGTACGAAAAAGATGTCCCCATTGAACAAGTCATTCGCCTTTCAGAAGCTCTATTTGAATTTGGGATTTCTGAACTTTCGCTTGGAGATACGATTGGAGCGGCTAATCCCGCCCAAGTGGAAACTGTACTTGAAGCTCTTTTGGCACGATTACCGGCTAATCAAATTGCCTTGCATTTTCATGATACGAGAGGAACCGCTCTGGCCAACATGGTCACAGCACTCCAAATGGGCATCACGGTGTTCGACGGCTCGGCAGGCGGGCTTGGGGGATGCCCATATGCGCCAGGTTCATCAGGAAACGCCGCAACTGAGGATATCGTGTACATGCTTGAACAGATGGATATCAAAACAAATGTAAAGCTAGAAAAACTGCTATCTGCGGCCAAATGGATAGAAGAAAAAATGGGCAAACCGCTGCCGAGCAGAAATTTACAGGTGTTTAAATCATCTTGATAAAAGGGAGGACGCATACAATGGGAGACTCTATTCTTTTTACTGTTAAAAATGAACATATTGCGTTGATCACCTTAAACAGGCCTCAGGCAGCAAATGCTCTTTCAGCGGAAATGCTTAGAAACCTGCAAATGATTCTTCAGGAAATTGAATTCAACTCAAACATCCGTTGCGTCATCCTCACAGGCACCGGTGAAAAAGCGTTTTGTGCAGGGGCAGACCTAAAGGAACGGATAAAACTGAAAGAAGATCAGGTTCTGGAAAGTGTATCTCTCATTCAAAGAACGGCGGCTTTACTTGATGCCTTGCCGCAGCCGGTCATAGCTGCGATAAATGGAAGCGCATTAGGCGGCGGACTAGAATTGGCATTGGCATGCGACCTTCGAATCGCAACTGAATCAGCTGTGCTGGGACTTCCGGAAACAGGGTTAGCTATTATCCCGGGCGCTGGAGGGACCCAAAGGCTGCCCCGGCTGATTGGCAGAGGAAAAGCAAAAGAATTCATTTATACAGGCAGACGCGTGACCGCACACGAAGCAAAAGAAATCGGCCTTGTAGAGCATGTCACGGCTCCTTGTGACCTTATGCCAAAAGCAAAGGAACTGGCCGCAGCCATTTCTGCCAACGGGCCGATCGCTGTCCGTCAGGCTAAATTTGCAATCAATAGAGGATTGGAGACAGATCTCGCTACAGGCCTTGCGATTGAACAAAAAGCGTATGAACAAACCATCCCGACAAAAGACAGGAGAGAAGGGCTTCAGGCCTTTCAAGAAAAAAGACGGGCCGTATACAAGGGAATATAAAAGGGAGGCAATGCTCATGGATTATGAAAAGGAACGAACAGAACGGGCTGAACGGATTCGAAAAGGCGGAGCGGAAAAGTATCATCAAAGCAATCGGGAAAAAGGCAAGCTCTTTGTCAGAGAGCGGCTTTCCCTTCTCTTTGACGATGACATTGAGCTAGAAGACGCTTTTTTTGCGGAATGTATGTCAGACGGGCTTCCCGCTGACGGAGTTGTAACCGCTATCGGCAAAATCGGCGGCCAAACCGTTTGCGTCATGGCGAATGATTCAACAGTGAAAGCGGGGTCATGGGGAGCAAAAACAGTTGAAAAAATCATCAGAATTCAAGAAACCGCCGAAAAATTAAACTGTCCGCTCATTTATTTAGTCGATTCGGCAGGCGCCCGAATTACCGACCAAATCAATGTCTTTCCAGGGAGACGCGGTGCAGGAAGAATTTTTTACAATCAAGTCAAATTATCGGGACGCATTCCGCAAATCTGTCTGCTTTTCGGACCATCTGCAGCAGGTGGCGCTTATATTCCGGCCTTCTGTGATATCGTCGTTATGGTAGACGGTAACGCCTCCATGTATTTAGGCTCGCCAAGGATGGCGGAAATGGTTATTGGCGAAAAAGTGTCTCTTGAAGAAATGGGTGGTGCCCGTATGCATTGCTCAATCTCCGGCTGCGGAGATATTCTTGCAGAAACTGAAGAAGAAGCCATACAGCTGGCGCGGGCTTATTTGTCTTACTTTCCGGCAAATTTTCAAGAAAAAGCGCCCATTCATGAGAAACGCCCGCCAAAACACTTCAAAACTCCGCTTGCCGACGTCATTCCGCAAAATCAAAACGCACCTTTTGATATGCATGAGCTGATTGAGCGGGTCATAGATGAAGACTCATTTTTTGAGATCAAAGCCTTATTTGCACCGGAATTATTGACGGGCCTCGCACGAATCCACGGACAGCCTGTCGGCATTGTTGCAAACCAGCCGAAGGTAAAAGGAGGCGTCTTATTCCACGATTCAGCAGACAAAGCGGCTAAGTTTATTACCTTATGTGACGCTTTTCATATCCCATTGCTGTTCTTAGCCGATATCCCCGGTTTTATGATTGGCACAAAAGTAGAACAGGCTGGGATTATCAGACACGGAGCGAAAATGATTTCTGCGATGTCGGAGGCAACTGTTCCAAAACTCTCTGTCATTGTCCGAAAAGCTTACGGGGCTGGGTTGTATGCAATGGCAGGGCCGGCATTTGAACCGGATTGCTGTCTAGCGCTCCCAACCGCCCAAATCGCCGTCATGGGCCCTGAGGCAGCTGTAAACGCTGTCTACGCTAAAAAAATCGCCGAGCTGCCAGAAGAAGAGAGAGCCGCATTTATCAGCAGCAAACGGGAAGAATATAAAGAGGACATCAATATCTACCGTCTGGCTTCAGAAATGATCATTGATGCTGTTATCCCAGCCAATTCGCTGCGTGATGAGCTGGCCAAACGGCTCAAGGCATACATGACAAAGGAAATGACATTTACCAATCGAAAGCATCCGGTTTATCCGGTGTAAAAGCAAGAACTTAGGAGCGCAAAAAAGCGCTCCTTTATATATTTACAATAACAACATTATGTCAACTAATTACATTTGTATAAAACGCTTTGTTTTTTAGAATAGTAAATAAAGGCTGCCGCACCTCTAGCGGCAATTGTCAGTTTATCATAAAAAGGGGCCCACATTATGTATCATTTATATTCACATAACGACTTGGACGGAGTAGGGTGCGGAATCGTAGCAAAATTAGCGTTCGGAAAAGACGTAGAGGTCCGGTATAACTCTGTCAACGGCTTAAACGCACAGGTGCAGTACTTTTTAGAAAAAGCGAAGGAGAGCAACAGACAGGACGCGTTATTCATCACCGATCTCGCCGTCAATGAAGAAAACGAAGAGAGATTGAATGAGTATGTTCATGCAGGGGGCAAAGTGAAGCTCATTGACCATCATAAAACAGCCCTTCATTTGAATGAGCATGAATGGGGATTTGTCCAGGTGGAATACGATGATGGAAGGCTCACATCCGCGACATCGCTTTTATATGGCTATCTCGTTGAAAATGGCTTCATGAAACCGACAAATGCCTTAGATCAATTCACAGAGCTCGTCCGCCAATACGATACATGGGAGTGGGAGCGGTACGATCAAAAACAGGCGAAGCGGCTTAATGATCTTTTCTTTTTGCTGTCAATCGATGAATTTGAAGCAAAAATGATCCAGCGCCTTTCCACGCATGACGAATTTTTCTTCGATGATTTTGAAGAAAAACTGCTTGATTTAGAAGACGAAAAAATCGAGCGCTACCTCCGCAGAAAGAAAAGGGAAATGGTACAAACCTTTGTTCACGAACACTGTGTAGGCATCGTTCACGCTGAATCGTACCATTCAGAGCTGGGGAACAGGCTAGGGAAAGATAACCCGCACCTCGATTACATTGCGATTTTGAGCATGGGGTCAAAACGAGTCAGTCTCCGCACCATTCATGATTACATCGATGTGTCAGAAATCGCCGGCCGATATGGCGGCGGAGGGCATGCAAAAGCGTCCGGCTGTTCAATAACCGATGAAGTATACGAGTTGTTTGTAGCTGAAGCTTTCCGCATTGATCCTGTACGGCCGGATGCCTTCCGTAACATCTATAATCTAAAGGGATCTGCGAATGGATCATTATATGAAAATCGCGCACAAATGAGATTTTTTCTTTTCCCTTTAGACAACGAATGGAATATTCAAATTAACGGAGAAACCCAAGACGAAACATTCGCAGCGTTTGAAGAGGCAGAATGGTTTATTAAGAGAAATTATGCCGCATCGCTCGTGCGGGATGAAGTGTTTGTCGCATTTTTAGCGGAGAATCTGAAGCTGGCAAATCAACATCGGAAGTAAAAAAATATGCATAGGGGAGCGTCAGTCACCCCTATGCATATCTGCTAGCTATCGTTTAAATATGGCTGTACGTTTCTTAATCACAAAATAAAGGGCTATCACGACAACAGCCAATATCATAATCGGTGTTGTATAAGTGCCTGCTATATTCTCAACATCATCCCACTGGCTTCCTAGCTGTATGCCTAAATAAACAAACAGAATAGACCATGGAATGATAGCAAGCACAGTCAGTACCACAAATTTGAGAAAAGGCATTCTGGCAATACCTGCCGGAATGGATATGGCATGTCTGACAACCGGTATAAAACGAGCCGAGAAGACAACTCCGGCGCCGTATTTCTGAAACCAGTTTTCCGACATGTCGATATGATGCTTTTTAATCAATAAATACTTCCCGTATTTGTCCAGAAATGGCCTGCCGCCATAGCGGCCGATCCAGTAAATAAAGATCTGGGCAATGGTGCCCCCGATAACACCCGCAATAATTGCGCCAATAAATCCAATCGTGCCCTCCGATACCATATAGCCGCCATAAGCTAATACAATCTCACTCGGAATGATTTCAATCATTAACCCAATCGCAATACCCGCATATCCCATGTTCGTCAGCCATGTTAAAATTTCGCTTATCAAACTGCCCACATTCTTCACAACCTGTCCTAATCTTTTTCACTATTATATGACTGATTGACGAGCAAGATGGTTACAATTTTTTTACCGCAGCATTTCTTTCGTTTCCCGTTTGATCACATCTTCTAAATAGGCCAAAAGCTGAGATCTCATTTCGGGACGCATTAAGCCGATTTCGGTGCTCGCTTTAAAACAGCCCAGCTTATCGCCAATGTCATATCGATTTCCTTCCAGCAACCGGGCATGGATCGGCTCCTTACGGCAAACCTCACGAAGCGCATCTGTCAGCTGAATTTCGTTGCCCGCGCCTCTGCCAATTGTCTTCAAAACGGAGAAGATCGAAGAATTCAGCACATAACGTCCCATTACTGCGATTTCCGAAGGTGCTTCTTCAGGAGAAGGCTTTTCCACTAAATCGTTCACTTCATATACATGCCCTTGAGACCCTGATGTATTTATAATACCATATTTGCTGACATCCTCAGGGAGAACTGACTGTACACCGACAACCTCTGTGCCATAAACGTCATATACATCCATTAATTGCCGAAGAGCCGGTGTTTCAGACACCATAATATCATCACCTAAGAGAACAGCAAAAGGCTCATCTCCGATAAAATGCTCCGCACACAGCACCGCATGGCCTAATCCGAGCGGTTCTTTCTGGCGGATGTAATGAATGTTGGCCAAATCGGCAATCTGCTGCATTTCCTTAAGTGTCTCCGTCTTGCCTTTTTCCCGGAGATTGAATTCCAATTCCGCCGACCGATCAAAATGATCTTCAATCGAGCGTTTGTTTCTCCCTGTAATAATCAGTATATCTTCAATTCCTGACTCTGCGGCCTCTTCTACAATATATTGGATTGCTGGTTTGTCGACGATTGGGAGCATTTCTTTAGGCTGCGCCTTTGTCGCCGGCAGAAATCTCGTTCCTAAACCCGCTGCGGGAATAACTGCTTTTCTCACTTTTTTTCTCATTCATCCTCACTCCTGATCCTGTATGTTTTTCAGTGAATCTCCAAATACCCAGATTCGGTTTCCGATAAAATTCATCATCATTCCGCCGATAGTGGCGGCGAGCTTACTCACCAAAAGCGAGCAGCCGCAATTTTGAAACAAATAAAGCAGCAAAAAGGTGATCCCCGACGCGGCAATATTAATCATGAGAAAACGCACGATCTCTTTCCCGTCAGCCTTACGTTTCACACAAAACGTCCAATTCCGGTTCCACACATAGCTGTTGACGATACCTGCAGTATAGGAGCAGATCTGCGCCGGCAGATAAGAGACATGACAAGCGGTAAGAAGAAAGAAGACACCAAAATCTATCAGCGTATTGCCGACGCCTACGGTGCAAAAACGGCCTAAGGTCTTTATTTTTTCTTTCAGCGTAACGGACCTCCCTTCATAAAAGATGCGAGTGGCAGTCATATTTGTTGATATGGATTACTATAGCGGACAGTGTTGAATAAACAATTAATAAAATATGAACAAAACATGAAAAAAGCGGGTATACCGCTCAATAGTTTTTATACTCTTTAAAAAGCAGCGGCATGAACGGCTGATTTTTCGAAAACGCTCATTACAAAAAGATGAAAAAATATGACATATTTCGCAGGGGAAGAGGGCGAAATGATAACGAAAGGTCTTGCAAAGAAGAGAACAATACTTCAATAGATTGAGTGGTTTTAAGCCTTGATTCCCTATCAGCAGAGATGATGTCTATTATGTCAATAATCGAGGGAACAGTCTAAGCGAAGAAGAGTCGGTAACAGCCGTATATGTAGCCCCATCTAAACAATGAATAAATGTATCCAGTTCCTTTGTAGAATCGAACACGAATTCCTCCAAAAGTATTCTATACACTATTTTTTTAATAAGGTAGGATGTTAGATAAAGGGATTTTTTTGAATAAATATACATACCTGCTCAAGCGTTATAGGGGACTTGAACAATTCGCCATTTTATTTTCTGGACAATGACCGCTAGGAATGGGGGAACTTTTCTAGATTGATCTTGAAGAAACAAGTGGTGCAGTCTTCATGACCTGTTGTTAACAAATTTCAAAAGAACCCTTCATTTTAAGGAAAAAGGAGGCTGTTAAGTGATGAGGAAAAAGTGTAGCGTATGTTTATTTGTTTTTGCTTTACTATTGAGCTGTTTATCTGGAAAGTCTGCGTATGCTGCCACCAGTAGTACAATTGCAAAACATGTAGGGAATTCAAACCCGCTTATCGACCATCATTTGGGCGCAGATCCGATTGCGCTGACCTATAACGGGAGAGTCTATATTTATATGTCAAGTGATGACTATGAATATAATAGCAACGGAACGATTAAAGATAATTCATTTGCCAATTTGAATAAAGTATTCGTCATTTCTTCAGCGGATATGGTGAACTGGACAGACCACGGAGCCATTCCGGTAGCAGGTGCCAATGGAGCTAATGGTGGCCGTGGGATAGCAAAATGGGCAGGGGCGTCATGGGCACCGTCAATCGCAGTAAAAAAAATCAATGGCAAGGATAAATTCTTCCTTTATTTCGCAAACAGCGGCGGAGGTATCGGGGTTCTCACCGCAGACAGCCCGATTGGTCCATGGACCGATCCAATCGGAAAACCGCTCGTAACGCCAAGTACGCCAGGAATATCTGGTGTTGTATGGCTTTTTGATCCGGCAGTATTTGTAGATGACGACGGCACCGGTTACCTGTATGCCGGCGGAGGCGTTCCTGGCGGTTCAAATCCAACGCAGGCACAATGGGCCAATCCTAAAACGGCTAGAGTCATAAAATTGGGGCCTGATATGACGAGTGTTGTTGGAAGTGCATCTACAATTGATGCGCCTTTCATGTTTGAAGATTCGGGATTGCACAAGTATAACGGAACATATTATTACTCCTATTGCATTAATTTCGGCGGCACGCACCCGGCCGATAAACCCCCGGGTGAGATCGGCTACATGACCAGTTCAAATCCCATGGGTCCCTTTACATATAGAGGGCATTTCCTGAAAAATCCGGGTGCATTTTTCGGAGGTGGCGGAAACAACCATCATGCTGTTTTCAATTTTAAAAACGAGTGGTATGTGGTGTACCACGCGCAAACTGTCAGTTCCGCTCTGTTCGGGGCCGGCAAAGGATACCGTTCTCCCCATATTAATAAGCTGGTGCATAACCCAGATGGATCCATCCAAGAGGTAGCAGCAAATTATGCAGGTGTAACACAGCTTTCCAATTTGAATCCTTATAACCGGGTAGAAGCTGAAACGTTTGCTTGGAATGGACGCATTTTGACAGAGAAGTCCACAGCACCCGGCGGGCCAGTAAATAATCAGCATGTAACAAGCATTCAAAATGGAGACTGGATTGCTGTAGGAAATGCAGACTTCGGAGCGGGCGGTGCCAGGTCATTTAAAGCAAATGTAGCATCCACTTTAGGCGGGAAAATAGAAGTGCGCCTCGATAGTGCAGACGGTAAGCTTGTTGGAACTCTGAATGTGCCTTCAACAGGCGGAGCGCAAACGTGGAGAGAAATAGAAACTGCAGTAAGCGGGGCAACCGGTGTGCACAAAGTATTCTTTGTATTTACCGGAACAGGTACAGGAAACTTGTTTAATTTTGATTACTGGCAGTTTACGCAAAGATAGGACTCGTAATGGGACCGCTTAAAAACGAGTCGGGTGAAGTACGAGCCATCACCGGAACAGCCCGCCATTATGGATATGCCATACAGATTTTTTAATACCGTAAAAGACACATGACGAAGGAGAGGAATAAATGATTCCACGCATAAAAAAAACAATTTGTGTACTATTAGTATGTTTCACTATGCTGTCAGTCATGTTAGGGCCAGGCGCTACTGAAGTTTTGGCAGCCAGTGATGTAACAGTTAATGTATCTGCAGAGAAACAAGTGATTCGCGGTTTTGGAGGGATGAACCATCCGGCTTGGGCTGGGGATCTTACAGCAGCTCAAAGAGAAACTGCTTTTGGCAATGGACAGAACCAGTTAGGATTTTCAATCTTAAGAATTCATGTAGATGAAAATCGAAATAATTGGTATAAAGAGGTGGAGACTGCCAAGAGTGCGGTCAAACATGGGGCAATCGTTTTTGCATCTCCCTGGAATCCTCCAAGTGATATGGTTGAGACCTTCAATCGGAATGGTGACACATCAGCTAAGCGGCTGAAATACGATAAGTACGCCGCATACGCGCAGCATCTTAACGATTTTGTTACCTTCATGAAAAATAATGGTGTGAATCTTTATGCGATTTCGGTCCAAAACGAGCCTGATTACGCTCACGAGTGGACGTGGTGGACGCCGCAAGAAATACTTCGCTTTATGAGAGAAAACGCCGGCTCGATCAATGCCCGCGTCATTGCACCTGAGTCTTTTCAATACTTAAAGAATTTGTCGGACCCGATCTTGAACGATCCGCAGGCTCTTGCCAATATGGATATTCTCGGAACTCACCTGTACGGCACCCAGGTCAGCCAATTCCCTTATCCTCTTTTCAAACAAAAAGGAGCGGGGAAGGACCTTTGGATGACGGAAGTATACTATCCAAACAGTGATAACAACTCGGCGGATCGATGGCCTGAGGCATTGGATGTTTCACAGCATATTCACAATGCGATGGTAGAGGGGGACTTTCAAGCTTATGTATGGTGGTACATCCGAAGATCATATGGACCTATGAAAGAAGATGGTACGATCAGCAAACGCGGCTACAATATGGCTCATTTCTCAAAGTTTGTGCGTCCCGGCTATGTAAGGATTGATGCAACGAAAAACCCTAATGCGAACGTTTACGTGTCAGCCTATAAAGGTGACAACAAGGTCGTTATTGTTGCCATCAATAAAAGCAACACAGGAGTCAACCAAAACTTTGTTTTGCAGAATGGATCTGCTTCAAACGTATCTAGATGGATCACGAGCAGCAGCAGCAATCTACAACCTGGAACGAATCTCACTGTATCAGGCAATCATTTTTGGGCCCATCTTCCAGCTCAAAGCGTAACAACATTTGTTGTAAATCGTTAAGAGCACAAAGACACACATAAATAATAGAGTGTCTGAATTGGCGATTTTCCGATTGGGAAATCGCTTTTTTATTTTGTTGCTGAATTACAGGAAGAAGAAAGGATGTACATAAAAACAGCAAAGCTTTAATCTTCATCTTTTCTAGTTTACATAATATATATTCTAGGAAGCAAACAAAATAAATAAATTTCTGTCTCAATATCAAAGTATACTTAAGTTAGTGAGACAGAAATTAAAATTTTTCTGCTGAATGACAAATCAAAAAAATGGCGTTGTCAATCCATAATAAACTGCTTCTAAATCCTCCAGCGTCATATCGCCATATGCGCATTTGATAACAGAATCAGCAAACACATCATAGTCATAATCTGTAGAAAATCCTTGCTGCAGCTGTTTTTCGTAAACTTCGATCTGATCTTTTTGATGCTGGATGTCTTTTTCCTTACCTGGATAGTCCGGACCATTTATCATATTACTCATTTTTTTGTACAGCACCATATACTGTTTCAGTATTTCATCCACAACGCAAACCTCCTATTAGATGATAAAAACGGACATCGTTACTGATGTCCGCCAAAAAAAGCTTAACTAATTTGGTTCTGTTCCCCAAATCAGTTTTCCTTGATCATATAATGTGATTTTTTTCGTTGTTTTAAACGTATTTGATTTGAAAAAGGAATAATCGCCGCTTTGTGCATAATTGCTCCAGTCATCATTGTGAAGACGGAGCTGAATATTCCCTGTGCTTGCTCCCGGTGCCAGCGTTCCGTTTTTAAACCCAAGTTCCAGATAGGTATCTGCACCTTGCTTTGGTTTATGCAACGTCACAAACTTGTGTGTCACATTGCCGCATCCAATCTGCGCGTAGTCACAGTCAAAGTTTTGGCCTTTGTTTTTCGCTTTATACCAGTAACGGGCAGTGACATCTTTTAAATCAACCGTGGTATTGCCGTTATTTTTTATTTGAAGCTGCGGACGGATTTGGTTGCTGTTCATACTCCCATCCCCTGCTCTGTATTGTACAGAAATACCGTTTTCCTGTGTGGGTTTATCTTTTGCTGGCGTTTCAGGAATGTCCTTCGTCGAATCTTTGGTGCCGAGAATGTTTTCTCTAACGAATGTTCCTGAAGCAGATAAATCTGACAACTGCCAGCCGCCTGTTTTAGATGCCCCCGACTTTAAAGCTGAGGATGATTCCTGCTTATCAGAAAGATTCCAGTTCACCCAGCTAATGGTCTTGCTATCGAGATATTTCAGCCATTCCCGCGATTGATCAAGGAATACACCACCATTTCCGGAAGCATCACTTGTCCCCCATTCTGTCACAAAAATAGGCGCTCCTTTGCTGAGTGCATAGTTTGCTTTATCCCGTAAAAACTGGCCGTGTGTGCCGGCATAAAAATGAAGTGCGTACATAACGTTTGCATCTTTTAGCTGGTCATCGGCTGCATCATTCACATCCTGGCTCCATGTACCGGTTCCGACAATGATGATGTTGTCTGGATCATTTTTGCGGATAACGGAAATCACTTCTTCCGCATAGGGTTTAATATCACGCTTCCAGTTCACATCACCGTTTGGTTCGTTTGCAATTTCATAAATGACGTTTGGCGTGTTTCCGTAAAGACTTGACATTTCCTTGAAGAATTCTTTTGCCTTCTCTTTATTTTGGTTTGGGTTACCGTCATTTAAGATATGCCAGTCAATGATGACATATATCCCAAGCTCTTTTGCCGCTTCAACCGCTTCTTTTACTTTATTTTTCACGGACGGGTTGTCAATATAACCGCCATCTGCCGTATACATCGCTGCACGGAAAACGGTTATACCCCAATCGTCCCTCAGCCATTTTAAGCTGTCTTTATTGACATATTCTCCATACCATTGCAATCCGTGTGAACTGATCCCCTTCAGCTGTACCGCTTTACCGTCTCGGTTAACGAGCTGTGTACCTTTTATGCTAAGCTGGCCATTCTTGGCTACTGGCGTTTTTGTCCCTGCTGCTGATGCCGGCGAAGCCAGCATGCCGCCCATTGTCAATAACGTAATCAATAAACACGTAATAAAAATCGAGATTGACCGTTTCATATCTGATCTTTTCCTCCTTCGCATCATTTTGGCTCTCCACTTCTTATGAGCACGAACTCATTGTAAAAATCTTTCTCATGATTGTCTATCAACCTAATTTCTTGTTTTTGGGAGGTTTAAAAGCCTGTCAATTTACTCTATCTCCATTGAATAAGACACACATGACACATATAGAACAAAGAAAACTGGACTGAATTGGGACTTTACACGTCATTTTTCATTCGAGTCGAAAAATTAAATTTATTTCCAATAATGAAAAAGCTGCATTCAACTATTGAATGCAGCTTTGTTTTATATTTATATTATGCTTCTTGTTTCTCATCTTCCCATGTTTCAGCGTTTTTCAGCCCTGGGATGTTTTTCGCTTTAAACACAGGATCAAGTCCTTGCTTACGCTGTTTCGCGTAATCTTTATACACTTTGTAAGCAACGTTTGACAGCAGCGTAATCACAATTAAGTTGATCAGCGCCATGATACCCATAAAGAGGTCCGCCATATCCCAAACGATTTGGAAGCCTGATAAAGATCCATACACAACCATAGCAATTACAGCGATACGGTAAATGTTCAGCCATGTTTTGCTTGTTTTAATAAATTCAATGTTTGTCTCGCCATAATAATAGTTGCCGACAACTGAACTGAATGCAAACAAGAACATTGCGACTGCGATGAAAGTCGGCGCCCAGCCTCCAATATGATGGTTAAGAGCAGCCTGTGTTACTTGGATGCCGTCGCCTTTTGGTGTTACACTGTACAGCAAAATAATAAATGCTGTGGACGTACATATGATAAATGTATCGAAAAATACACCTAATGTTTGAATAAAGCCTTGCTTTGCCGGATGGGATACATGAGCCGTCGCAGCCGCGTTTGGTGCGCTCCCCATTCCTGCTTCGTTTGAAAACAGTCCGCGCTGCGCACCGATAACGATGATGCCGCCTATTCCGCCGCCGACGACTTGTTCAAAACCTAAAGCATTTTTAACAATTGTAGCGATAACGCCAGGGAAAGCCGTAATATTCGTGATGACAACAAATAAAGCGATAAGAATATAAATGCCTGCCATAACCGGCACAATTAGCTGTGAAACAGCGACAACACGTTTTAAACCGCCGAAAATGATAAACGCAGTTAAAACCGCCAGAACTATGGCTACAACTATTTTATTCACATGGAATGCACCATCCAATGCTCCAGCAATTGTATTTGTTTGAACAGCGTTAAAAATCAAGCCGAATGAGACGGTAATTAAGATTGCAAAAACGATGCCAAGCCATCTGGCACCAAGACCCTTTTGAATATAGTAGGCCGGCCCTCCGCGGAAATCCTCCCCGTCTCTCACCTTATAAAGCTGCGCTAACGTACTCTCAACAAAGCTTGAAGCCATACCTACTGCAGCCACTACCCACATCCAAAATACAGCGCCTGGTCCGCCTGTCGCAATTGCTAAGGCTACACCAGTCAAATTCCCTGTGCCGACTCGGGATGCGGCCGAAATAAAGAATGCCTGCATAGATGAAACACCTTTATTTCCTTCCGGCTTCTCCCCTACTATTCTGAACATTTCAATAAAATAACGGAATTGGATAAAACCAAAACGTATGGTAAAAAATAATCCAAGCCCTATTAAAATATAAAATAGGTATTTCCAGATGAAATCACTTGGAATATTAATCAAACTATTGAAAAAAGACTCCATATTTACCTCCCGTTTTCATCAATTCAATACGAATTCGATTTTGATGTTAGATTTTTTAACATAACGAGTTTTATTATATCACAATATGACGAATTAGGAAGTTTTTTCGAGAAGAATATTGTCATAGCCAGATGTTACTCTGTTGATCCCTTCTCTATTATTTTCCTACGAATAAAAACATTCCTTGCAAGCTGGCATTTAATTAAGAGTGCCCTATTAACAATGTAATGATTTCTTCCCATTCTCTTGCCTTCCCTATGATTTAGCTCTTAAATAAAGTAATAAACCCTAAACAACAAACATATCATCTAAAATATGCTTTTATTCACAACATAAATCGGGTATACATACACTAAAAAAAGAATGTTTCTCTTTCAAAGATAAGTAAAAAGATATATACTTAACAAAGTGAAATTTATTTTTAAATTTAATAAATCAGGTTTACTTTTAGGATGGATTGGGGTATTATTATAAAAATATTCAGTAATATTAAAGGAGGGGGAGATCATTTGAAAAAAGTAACGATATTGAAAGCATCCATCTTATTCTTGGCGATTGCCAGTTTTCATTTGCTCTCAATTCCCCACGCCTTTGATATCGGTCATCATTATAAAGCCGTAGCCGACCAGCAGGAAATGCATGAGATGAAAGCCGGCCAAAATGCTGATGATGAGAAGAAATCCATCACAGGGGCATTTACACTGACCGCTTTATGGGCAATGGCTGTTCTGCTGTTGACCGCTGAAAGCAAAAGTACGGGATACTCCCGCAGACGTCAGCGGAAAAAAAGCTTTATACTAGCCAAATTTTATCAATCGTCTTATTTCGGCAAACTTCATGTTCAACATCACCCGATTATGTAACGAAAATATGAGGAGGCTGTTTAACATGTTGTTTATCTTAAGAATGGTGATTTTAGGCTTATTCTCTTTCACAGCGCTAAATTTATTTGTATGGCAGGGAATTGAAGTCATTCATGCGGTAACAGATCTATTCACCAACCATGAAAGCTGATAAAAAACAAACGAAACCCGCTCATATAGTATGAGCGGGTTTTTTATTATTGTTCTGTATGAAGGCGCCAAACAGCTGTAACCTTACCTGATTCCTCTTCATCAAAAAAGAAAGAGCCATTGCTGTATCTGTCGTTTGTCCGCAACTCTTTTGCCTGCAGTTCTTTTCTGTCGCCTTTTTCTGTTTCTGCCATTAGTCGCTGTTCAAGACCGCAAGCGAACAGTGCTACAACTCGGTGTGGATTCTTTTTCAGTTCCCTTAGCATTACGACACCGCGTTTTGCGCGGGATGTCTTCTCGAACTCAGAAAGACTCATGCGTTTTACCGCTCCCCGCTGTGTGAACAAGACAATTGAATCAGATTGTTGAAGGATCTCACCGGAGACAACAAAGTCATCCTCTTTTAAGTTAATCCCTTTGACACCTGCCGCACGCGCGCCAACTACATTCACTTCGTCTTCTCCAAACCATAGGCCGTACCCTAAGTGAGTGGCCATAAAGATCTGGCTTTCCCCATTTGTTACATGTACATCAATCAGTTCATCTTCACCCTTCAGATTTAAGGCCACAAGCGCCTTAGAATAACGCTGTGCTTTATAATGGGTGAGCTCTGTCTTTTTCACCATCCCGTTTTTCGTAAAGAATAGAAGATATGCCGACGGATCAAATTCTTTTATCGGTATGGCCTTTACAATCGTTTCATCACGGTCAATAGTGATCAGATTTGAAAAATGCTGGCCCATGTCCTTCCATCTGATATCAGGCAGCTGGTGAACAGGACAATAGATGTAGCTTCCTTTGTTCGTAAAGAGCAGCAGCACGTCTGTCGTATTCATTTCAAACTGATGCAGCATCCTGTCCGTATCTTTCATTCCGAAGTCCTGACCGTTGGAAGCGGCAAATGAGCGCTGGCTCGTCCGTTTTAGGTAACCATCCTTCGTAACGGTTACATATACATCCTCAGATGCAACCATGACTTCGAGATTGATTTTAATTTCTTCAATTTTTTCTTCAATCACGGAGCGTCTCGTATCTGCATATTTCTTTTTCAATGCTTTTAAGCTGTTTGTAATCACTTTTAGCAGTTTTTTATCATTGCTCAGAATAGATTCGAGCTCTTCAATTTTTTTACCGAGCTCTTCTGCCTCTTCCTTAAGCGCTGTGATATCGGTATTGGTTAAACGATATAGCTGCAATGACACGATGGCTTCAGCCTGAGGCTCTGTAAATTCATATTTGGCGATCAAATTGTTTTTAGCGTCACGTTTATCGCTAGAAGAACGGATTGTTGCAATCACTTCATCCAAAATAGACAAAGCTTTCATGAGCCCTTCTACGATATGATGTCTGTCTTTTGCTTTTTGAAGCTCGTAAACGGACCGGTTTGTGACAACTTCCTTTTGGTGTCCGATATATGCATCCAAAATAGACGGCAGGCTCATCAGCATCGGACGGCGGTTATGGATAGCCACCATATTGAAGTTATATGTGATCTGCAAATCAGTATTTTTATATAAGAAATTCAAAATGCCTTTGGCATCAGCTTCTTTTTTCAGTTCAATGACAACTCTCAGCCCTGTTCGATCCGTTTCATCACGAACCTCTGAGATGCCTTCAACCTTTTTATCAATACGGAACTCGTCCATTTTTTTTACAAGGTTTGCTTTATTTACTTCAAATGGAATTTCAGTAATGACAATTTGTTCTCGTCCGCCTCTGATTGTTTCAATTTCAGCCTTTCCGCGGATAATGATTTTTCCTTTTCCGGTTTCGTAAGCTTTTCTTATCCCGTCAACGCCCTGAATAATACCGCCTGTCGGAAAATCAGGCCCTTTAATGACTTCCATGAGTTCATCAACAGAGCAAGATGGCATTTGAATACGCTTAATGACAGCATCAATGACTTCTCCCAGATGATGAGGGGGAATGTCGGTCGCGTATCCTGCTGAAATACCGGTAGATCCGTTGACCAATAGGTTAGGAAACATCGCCGGGAGTACGACAGGCTCCTTGCTTGTATCATCGAAGTTCGGCACAAATTCAACCGTGTTTTTGTCAATATCCCGAAGAAGTTCAGATGCTATCGGAGATAATCGTGCCTCTGTATAACGCATGGCTGCCGGGGGATCTCCGTCGATGCTTCCATTGTTTCCATGCATTTCGATTAACACATTACGAACTTTCCAATCCTGGCTCATCCGCACCATTGCTTCATAAACCGAGCTGTCACCGTGCGGATGATAGTTACCGATGACGTTACCGACCGTTTTGGCCGCTTTTCTGAAGTTTTTATCAAACGTATTTCCATCTGTATGCATTGCATACAGAATTCTGCGCTGTACCGGCTTTAATCCGTCTCTCGCATCGGGCAGCGCCCTGTCTTGAATAATATATTTACTGTAGCGTCCAAAACGGTCGCCGATCACCTCTTCTAATGGTAAATCATGAAATAATTCTGGCTGTGACAATCATTAAACCTCCTCAGCGACCGATAAGTTTTCATTTTCTAAAATATTGCTTTCTTCATCTAAGCCGAAAGCGACGTTTTTCTCAATCCACTTTCTGCGCGGCTCTACTTTGTCTCCCATTAACGTCGTCACACGTCTCTCTACACGTGCCGCATCGTCAATTTTGACCCTAACAAGTGTGCGGGACTCCGGATTCATCGTCGTTTCCCACAGCTGGTCTGCGTTCATCTCTCCAAGACCCTTATATCGTTGAATGGTATAGCCTTTGCCGACTTTTTTCAGGACATCACCCATCTCTTCATCAGACCATGCATATTCAATGATTTCCTTTTTCCCGCTTCCTTTACTGACCTTATATAAAGGTGGCAGCGCAATGAACACCTTGCCATGCTCAATGAGCGGTTTCATATAGCGATAGAAAAAGGTAAGAAGCAGCACTTGAATATGGGCGCCGTCAGTATCGGCATCGGTCATTATGATGATTTTGTCGTAGTTGATGTCATCGATTGAGAAATCTGCTCCGACTCCCCCGCCGATCGCATGAATGATCGTATTGATCTCTTCATTTTTAAAGATATCAGCAAGCTTAGCTTTTTCTGTATTAATAACTTTACCGCGTAAAGGCAGAACCGCTTGGAATCTGCGGTCTCTTCCCTGTTTGGCTGACCCGCCTGCTGAATCTCCCTCAACGAGATACAATTCATTTTTTGCCGGGTTTCTTGAACCCGCAGGCGTCAGCTTTCCGCTTAAAGTCGCTTCTGATTTTTTTCGTTTTTTGCCGCTTCTTGCTTCTTCACGGGCTTTGCGTGCCGCTTCGCGCGCCTGACTCGCCTTGATTGCTTTTTTGACAAGAAGCGTTGCGGTGTCCCGATTTTCCTCTAAAAAGTAAGCAAGCTGCTCTGAAACAATCGCATCAACCGCTGATCTTGCTTCACTGGTACCGAGCTTTCCTTTTGTTTGTCCCTCAAATTGAAGAAGCTCCTCAGGAATGCGGACAGAAATAATGGCTGAAAGCCCTTCCCTTATATCGGTGCCTTCAAGGTTCTTATCCTTTTCTTTCAGCAAAGCCACTTTTCGTGCATATTCATTAAAAGCACGCGTCATCGCAGTTTTTGCACCTGACTCATGCGTCCCGCCGTCTTTTGTTCTGACATTGTTGACAAACGACAAAATATTTTCAGAATAACCATCGTTAAACTGGAACGCAAAGTCCACTTCTATAGAATGATGCTCACCCTCAAACGAGACCACTTCAGACAAGACGTCTTTTTCTTCATTTAAATAAGCAACAAACGCTTCTATGCCGTTTTCATAATAAAAGACCTCATGCTGGTCATTGCGTTCATCAATCAGCTCAATTTTCAATCCTTTTAACAAAAACGCAGACTCTCTTAAGCGCTCAGAGAGCGTTTCAAAATTATAAGTGGTTGTGCTGAACATCGTTGGATCTGGCTTAAAGTGTGTAAGAGTTCCCGTCTTTTTTGTTTTGCCGATCTTTTCGAGAGATGTAACCGGTTTTCCTCCATTTTCAAATCGCTGCTGATAGACAAAACCGTCCCGCTCAATGGTAACCGTCAGCCATTCAGATAAAGCATTCACGACTGATGCACCAACTCCGTGGAGCCCGCCGCTTGTCTTATAGCCGCCTTGGCCGAATTTTCCTCCGGCATGAAGCACCGTTAAAATCACTTCAGGGGTTGGTTTGCCGAGCTTATGCATTCCGGTCGGCATGCCGCGGCCTCTATCCTGTACAGAAATACTATTGTCTTTATGTATTTTGACGATTATGTGATCTCCATGGCCGGCAAGCACCTCGTCGACAGAGTTATCTACAATTTCATAAACCAAGTGGTGCAAACCTCGCGCGTCAGTAGAGCCAATATACATACCCGGCCTTTTCCTGACAGCCTCAAGGCCTTCGAGCACCTGTATGGCATCTTCGTTGTAATCAAATTGCTGTTTTCTAGCCAAACGTACAAACCCCTTTCAAAAACTAACATTGTCTTTCTCTTTTTCAGTGTTACACATCATTTGTATATAAGATATTTTTTATAAACCTCGCCTCGAGCCAGTACTGCCTTGGACTCCTCATTATAACCAATATGTTTGCAATCGCAACATAGAGCTAACGAATCAGTTCTTCTCAAAACATCGGCTAGTGCTGTATTTACACTATGAGAACGTATGTTTGTTTATTATATATAAAGCAGCAGACCTTCGCAAATCGAACGGCCAAACCCAGCTGGACAAGGTATTCAAAAAAAGCTGTTCAAGCTTTATTGTATCTGTTTCACCGTAATACGCAAACAATATCTTAAAATTAAAAAGCAAAAATCCTTGAATTTACAAGGATTTTTGCAGTTCTGCACCTATTTTGTTACAGCGTGTGCCACTTTTATGCACAGATCCATGATAACCGTTCTGCCTTTTTCTTTTAGCATCTGGTATGCTTCCTCATTAACTAGCCCTTGCTGTGCCCAAAATACTGGCGCATCTGTCTCTAAAAACTCTTCCGCCACTCCAGGAAGCTGTTCTGAGCGCCGGAATACATTTACGATGTCAATCGGACCGTCAATCTCTTTTAAAGATGAAACGGCTTTGACACCTAGCGCCTCATCAATTGTCGGGTTCACAGGGATAATTTCATAACCCGCGTCCTGCATTGCTTTTGAAACCATATGTGACGTTCTATCCGGACGGTCTGAAAGCCCTACTACGGCTATACGTTTGCTTCTTTGAAGAATCTCTTTAATTTCCGCTTT
This sequence comes from Bacillus sp. SJZ110, assembly GCF_006715455.1. NCBI lineage: Bacteria > Bacillati > Bacillota > Bacilli > Caryophanales > Bacillaceae > Bacillus > Bacillus sp. SJZ110. Next base: position 35,876 of record NZ_VFNF01000008.1, read on the forward strand.
AGAAGGGTTTTGCATCGTATGTCACTCCTTTTCCACTTATTTTACACGATCAAAACAGGAGAAATCAAAATATGATGCATGTTTGATTGGATTTGTAAGCAAACTTTACAAAAAAACTTATCATCAGATCATGACATCTCATGTTAAAATAAAAAGAAGGGAATTTGAAAAAGGAGAAATGTAGATGTTAATTGCTTTATTGATTATTTTGGCCTACTTGATAGGCAGCATTCCATCTGGCTTAATTGTGGGCAAGCTTGCCAAGGGAATTGATATTCGGGAGCACGGAAGCGGCAACTTAGGCGCTACCAATGCATTCCGTACATTGGGTGTAAAAGCTGGTTCGGTTGTCATAGCCGGAGATATTTTGAAAGGGACACTGGCAACTGCATTGCCTTTTCTCATGCATGTTGATATTCACCCGCTTCTTGCAGGAGTCTTTGCTGTTTTAGGCCACGTGTTTCCCATCTTCGCCAAATTTAAAGGCGGTAAAGCCGTGGCGACATCAGGAGGCGTTTTGCTGTTTTACGCACCCCTGTTATTTATCACGATGGTTGCGGTATTCTTCATCTTTTTATACTTGACTAAATTTGTTTCTCTCTCATCGATGTTAACAGGGATCTATACTGTTATATATAGTTTCTTTGTCCATGATACGTATTTATTGATTGTCGTTACCCTGCTCACTATTTTTGTCATATACAGACACCGAGCGAACATTAAACGAATTATCAATAAAACAGAACCTAAAGTAAAATGGTTATAAGCTTAAAAAACTTCTCTTTTGACACAGAATAGCCTAATACGTTTATAATAGAGAAAATTCAAATGAAGAACAAAGGGGTGTTCTGTTATGAATATGACAATTAACGAAGACGCATTGAACTGGTATAAAGAAGAACTCGATTTGGAAAGCGGAGACCAGGTTCGCTTTTTCGTGCGCTATGGAGGCTGCAGCAACGTTCAAAAGGGTTTTTCTCTCGGTGTAGCGAAAGATGCCCCACAAGAGGCTGGAGTCACTGCAGAAGCTGACGGCATTACCTTCTTTATTGAAGAAAGTGATTTATGGTACTTTGATAACCACGACCTTCTCGTCAGCTATTCAGAAGACGCTGATGAACCGGTTTTTGAATACCAATAAAAAAGAACGCACATCATGTGCGTTCTTTTTTTACAAATGAAATCGTATAAGATGATCGGTTAGGTTTTCTTGTTCCAAAATATATTTTTGTGTTTCACCCAGCAGATCAAAGTGAGGAAATTCACTTTTCTTATGGATCCATTCTTTTTTTAACCCGTACGCCGCTCCCCACTGAACCAGCTTATCAATGTCTGCACAGCCGGCTTTTGTCACAGTCCTTGCTTCTGGAAATCGGTCATCCAGCCAGTAATGTGTTAAAAATGCGATTTCTCCTCTTTTCACTGCTTGTTTCCACCGGTTAAGTTCCTCCCGTTTCACACCAAACGCCATATCCCGTTCACTTCCCTATTTTTTGGCCTTTTCATATGCTGTGTGCCAATCAGGAAAAGCTTTGCGGAATTGAATTGGCTTAAAGCTTTCTTTATCCACACAAATATGAGATGAGGTGGCTTTGATGGAAAGCTCACCGGCCGGATTATAAATGTGATAACCATAGACGGTTTTAAAGCCGTTATATTCCTCTATCCATGTATGTACAACCGCGGTTTCTCCGTAATGAAGCGGCTTTTTATAGGAAATGTTGATATCAACGACTGGGGACAGAACGCCTCTTTTTTCCATATCACTATATAAAAAGCCTAAGTCCTTAATTAAGGCCGTTCTGCCGACCTCCATCCACACAAGATAATTTGCGTGATAGACAATTCCCATTTGATCTGTTTCTGCATAACGCACTTCTATTTCTTTTTTTGATACATGCAAGATTACTCTGCTCCCTTAACGTCAATTTAGCCCCATTTTACCATAATCAAATCAGAAAGAAAAAAACCAGGTTTCCCTGGTTTTTTAAGAACGGTATCCGTTCTGTCTCGCTGCAGATTCGTCCTGTATTTCATTACGAAACGCTTCAATGCTCTGTTCGCGTCTTGCATTTTTTTCTTTGATACGCTGTTTATCTTCTCCTGAAGCAAACTCCATTGATGCTTCTGCTTCTTCTATATTTTCAATTGTATTTTGAACCATATCCTGCAATTTTTCCACATTGTCAGAGCGATCATCAGGATTAGGCTGCTGATATTGATTTTGGTTCTTTGTCATTCGGATGTACCTCCTAGAAATAAACTCGATTTTTCGCTACTCGCCTTTTGTCTGCATGATGATCGGCCGCTGACCTGAAGTATCATGCATTTTTTCCCCTTTATTGGCTTTATATTTTACAGGCTTTGTACCCAAGTGGCTTGGAGCATATTGAGGCTGACCGTTTTTCTTGTTGTTTCCCATGTTTATCCCTCCTCAACAGATAGGTTTCTCAAAAGGAGGGGTAAACATGAATACAAATTAAAGGTTATTTTTGCTTAAATCGCTGTTCAAGCTTTTCCTCAAGCTGATTTAAAAACTCTGTATTGGTCATCAGCTCTTTTTTGTTTTCCATGACGAGCTCATGAAAAGAACGTTTTCTCATCTTCTTCACGCTTTTCACCTCCGCATATTCTTTTATTTTTTCCAATTCTGAAAACTTGTAAGCATATCTGAGCATAAAAAAACTGAATCTAATCAAGATCCAGTTTTTGTTCCATTTCTTTTTTTGTCATGGTGCCAACGTGTATGTCTTGGATAACACCTTTTTCATCTAAGATATATGTCGTTGGATATGACATCACGTTATAGTCAGCATTGATCCCTTTTTTATCAATCAGAATTGGGAACGTTAAATCATACGTATCAGCAAACGCTCGGACCTGTTTCTCACTTTTCTCAGCTGAAGTGAAATTTACCGCAACAACCGCAAGTTTGTCGGCGTATTCTTTTTGCAACTTTTCCATCGCAGGCATTTCCTGACGGCACGGCTTACACCAAGTTGCCCAAAAATTGAGCAGCACTTTTTTGCCTTTTGCATCCTGTAAAGAGCTTTTCTCTCCTGACAGCGTTTTCAAAGAAAAATCAGGTGCTTGTTTCCCCACTTGAATTCCGACTTCTTTTTTGCTGTATGTTTGATATAAATTCCATCCCGTATAACCGGCAAGCATGATAAGCAGGATCCCTGCGAGCCATTTTTTCAGCATATGCCACCTCCGCAGCACATTGTGTCATAAAAAGAAGAGAAAGCGAAATGCCTTCTCTTCCTATTGATTCATCAGGACTGCTTCATTTTTTCACGAAGCACCATTTGAAGGATGCCGCCATGGCGGTAGTAATCAATTTCAACTTCACTATCAAAGCGGACGACTGCTTCAAAAGTTGTTACATTGCCGTCTTCATTGATTGCTCTTACAGTCACAAGGTCACGAGGACGAACTGTTTCATCAACATCTACCTCAATGACTTCTTTACCCGTTAAGCCGAGTGTATCCGCATTTTCACCTTGTTTAAACTGAAGCGGCAGCACACCCATGAATACAAGGTTGCTTCTGTGAATTCTTTCGAAGCTCTCTGCAATGACCGTTCTGATGCCGAGAAGGTTTGTTCCTTTTGCAGCCCAGTCACGTGAAGATCCCATACCATAGTCTTTTCCTGCTAATACGACAAGACCAGTTTTATCTTCTTTGTATTTCATGCACGCATCATAGATGGATGTTACTTCACCAGTCGGCCAGTACGTTGTAAATCCGCCTTCTGTACCCGGTGCAATTTGGTTTTTGATGCGAATGTTTGCAAATGTTCCTCTCATCATGACTTCATGGTTTCCGCGGCGGGAACCGTAGGAGTTAAAGTCACGAGGAGAAACACCTTTTTCTTGCAAGTACTTTCCGGCAGGCGTATCTTTTCCGATTGCCCCCGCAGGAGAAATATGGTCAGTTGTGACTGAATCGCCGAATTTACCGACAACACGCAAACCTTTTAATGGTTCAACCTTGCCTGGCTCAACAGACATTTCTTCGAAGAATGGCGGATTTTGAATGTAAGTTGACTCGCTATCCCATTTATATAAAGCTTCATCTGTTGTTTCAATTTCGTTCCAGCGCTTGTTGTCATCAAATACTGTTTCATACTCTTTGCGGAATAGCTCTGGCGTAACAGTTTGCTTAACAAGTGCATTGATTTCGTCCATTGACGGCCAAATATCATTAAAGTATACTTTTTGACCATCCTTGCCCACACCAATTGGATCAGTTTTCAAGTTAATGTTTACCGTCCCAGCCAGCGCATATGCCACAACAAGCGGCGGTGAAGCAAGATAGTTGCCTTTAACAAGCGGGTGAATACGCCCTTCAAAGTTACGGTTTCCGGAAAGGACAGACGTAATCAGAAGATCATTTTTCGCAACCGCTTCTTCAATTTCCGGTGAAAGCGGACCTGAGTTCCCGATACATGTTGTACAGCCGTACCCAACGAGGTTAAAGCCAAGCTCTTTCATGTATGGAAGAAGGCCTGAATTCACAAGATATCCTGTAACAACTTTAGAACCCGGTGCAAGTGACGTTTTCACGTAATTAGGCACCTTAAGCCCTAACTCAACCGCTTTTTTCGCTACCAGTCCGGCGCCGATCAGAACGTATGGGTTTGATGTATTTGTACAGCTTGTAATCGCAGCAATGGCGATCGCACCCGTTTTCATAACTGTTTCTTCGCCGTTAAGGAGTTTAAACTTAATTTCTTTATTTTCTTCCTCAGCATTTAAACCGAATCCTTGGTTACCTGCAGGGCTGACTAATTGCTTTTTAAACGTTTCCTGCATAGCAGATAGCGGGATCAAATCCTGAGGACGCTTTGGACCCGATAAGTTTGCTTCAATTTGAGACAGGTCAATTTCAACCACATCAGTAAATTGAGGGTCTTCAGCATCTGGAGTGTAGAACAAGCCATTGCTTCTGCAGTATGCTTCAACAACATCAATATGTTCAGGATCACGGCCAGTCAGGCGCAGGTAGTTAAGCGCTTCTTCATCTACTGGGAAGAATCCGCATGTAGCACCGTATTCCGGAGCCATATTCGCAATTGTTGCGCGATCTGCAAGCGGCAGTTCAGCAATTCCCGGTCCAAAGAATTCAACAAATTTACCAACAACGCCTTTTTCACGCAGCACTTGTGTTACTTTTAACGCCAAGTCAGTAGCTGTTGTTCCATTTGGAAGCTTGCCGACAAGTTTCGCTCCGATTACCTCTGGAACTGGGAAGTAAGAAGGCTGTCCAAGCATTCCCGCTTCAGCTTCAATTCCACCGACACCCCAGCCGAGAACACCGATACCGTTAATCATTGTTGTGTGTGAGTCTGTTCCGACAAGCGTATCAGGATACGTAACAAGCTCGCCGTCTTCTTCAATGGCATGGACAACACTTGCCAAGAACTCAAGGTTGACCTGGTGCACAATACCTGTTGCAGGCGGCACTGCCTGATAATTGTTAAACGCTTTCTTTGCCCAGCTTAAAAATTTGTAGCGCTCTGCATTTCTTTCGAATTCCAAGTCCATATTTACTGCTAATGCATCTTCTGTACCAGCTTTATCTACCTGTACAGAGTGGTCGATAACGAGATCAACAGGAATTTCAGGGTTGATTTTATCAGGATCTCCGCCGACAGCTGCCATTGCTTTACGCAGTGAAGCCAGATCTACTACTGCCGGAACCCCTGTGAAGTCTTGTAAAATAACACGAGATGGTTTGAACGGAACGTCGATATCCTTTAATTCGGCAGTTCCCCATTTTGCCAAATTTTCCACGTGTTCTTTTTTGATAACGAATCCGTCAACTTGACGCAATACTGATTCTAAAAGAACTTTGATGGAATAAGGAAGCTTCGAAACCTTTCCTATACCTGAATCTTCTAACGCTTTTAAAGAGTAGTAATGATATGTTTTCCCATTTGTAGTAAACGTTTTTCTCGCTTGGAAAACGTCTTTTGCTGCAGTTTTTTGCTCGTTTGCCATTCTCCAAAATCCCCCTTCAGATCAGATCATTCTCAGATGAACATTACATTCCATCACAATTTTCTCACAATTTCATATTAAAACAAAATCATACATAAGTAAATATCAATGTTTTTATTAAATACAATAAGTTCGACTTATGAGAAAAATGTACCGGTAATTTTTACTGTTTACGCTCTCTCATATAACACAATAAAAGGAGCCATATTATGATTGAGGTGATAATGATGGTCAAAAGAAAAGCGAATCACGTCATTAACGGAATGAATGACGCAAAAAGCCAAGGCAAAGGCGCCGGCTATATTGAAAACGACCAGCTTGTACTGACTGAAGCAGAACGCCAAAATAACAAAAAAAGAAAAACCAATCAATAACACCGAACTCTTTTTTAAGGAGGTTCTCATTTTATGACCAATAAGAATACAAGTAAAGATATGCATAAAAACGCCCCTAAAGGACACAATCCCGGCCAACCTGAGCCTCTAAGCGGAAGCAAAAAAGTAAAGAACCGAAACCATACAAGACAAAAGCACAACTCAAGCCATGATATGTAAGAAAAGCAGACCTTAGTGTCTGTTTTTTTATGCGTTCACCCATTATAATCCACCGCATATGATGTAAAGCAAGGTTGATATGTGGAGGAATGCTTCCATGGACCATTCAAAACGCAACGATGCAAATGATTTCGATAGTATGGATGAATGGCTTCGGCAATTTTTTGAAGACCCCTTCGCCTGGTACGACGAAACATTGCCTATTGATTTATATGAAACTAGTCAGCAGTATATTATAGAAGCGGATCTGACTTTTTTACAGCCTACACAAGTAACAGTTACCCTTTCTGGATGCGAGTTCATCTTAACTGTCAAATCGTCAGGACAGACTTTTGAAAAACAAATGATGCTTCCTTTTTATTTTAATGACAAAACAATTCAAGCCGAATGCGAAAATCAAATACTCACAGTCGCCGTCAATAAAGAAACAGAAGATGGCTCTTCTTTTTCTCTTCAATTTCCTCTCAGCTAAACATAAAAAGTCACTTTCATCCCCTATTATGAAAGTGACTTTTTTTCCGTCCATTTATCGTCAAATACCCTCTAGTGACTCTCCCATGGCCAAATAGCAGATTCACTATACAATAGAATATGATCTACTATCTCTTTTGACTAGACGTCTATCACTTTTTTCTATTCTTTTTTTACTGTGTTCTTCTAATCTCTCTTCGTATACAATATGGTTAGAATAAGGGGGAATGATTGATGCTGGAAGGATGGTTTTTATGGTTTATTCTGTTTTGGGTGATCATGATGGTAGTCTTATTATCAATCGGCGGTTTTTTCATGTTTCGAAAGTTTTTAAAGCGTTTACCAAAAGAGGACGGCAGATCAGAGCTTGATTGGCAGGATTACTATATTGAAAACAGCAGACATTTATGGAACGATGAAAACAAACAGTTTCTAGATGAATTGACTGCGCCGGTGCCAGAGCTGTTCAGAGATGCAGCAAAAGCTAAAATCGCAGGCAAAATCGGTGAGCTTGCATTAAAAGAAAAGGTAGCAAAGATTGATCAGCAACTTATGATCAAAGGCTATATTCTCGCAACTCCTAAAAGAGACCATACCTTCTTAAAAAGGCATCTGCGAGACAAAAAAATCGATTTGGAACCTTATCAGACCCTTCTCAAATAAAAAACCTTTCCTGACAAGAGGAAAGGTTTTTTAATTCATTTGAATATTAGCTGACTGCAGCTCGTTATGAAGTTTTCGGTATGATAAATACATGGCGATTCTCCAAGGCACAATCATACCGAAAGCCAGAATCCAAAACATTCCGCTCAGTGCACCATAATCAATTGATGTGCTCAAGATCGATTTCATCACGATTCTGATCACCAAAAGACCGACTAATATAAAAACAAATGCTTTAGAGCGTTTCATGTAAATTTCATTATTTTTAATTTCGAACTTAGAAGTTTTGATTAGAAAAATAGAGAAAATCACACCTAAAGTGAATGCTTCCAAAAACTCTGCACCAGTTACCCAAAATACCGGAAATAAAAACATTAACGCTCCCGTACTCATAAAAATCGGCGGAAGAATGATTTTTTTTGGTGAAACAGGCTTGTCAGAGGACTTTATTCTGACCACCATCACAGCTACAGCCATTAACACAGCAATAATCGATGAAACTATAATCATCATACTTATCATTCCTTTGTTTCTCGGAGTGTTGATACTATATACTATACTCCAAAACAATAAAAAAAACCATTTTGAAAAGAAATGACTTTAATGTCCCATAACGCGGCTTACAGCTTCCAGCACTTTTGTTTCCTCAAACGGCTTAACAATAAAATCCTTTGCCCCCAGCTCAATTGCTTCCGTTACAATTCTTTGCTGGCGCATGGCGGTGCACATGATGACCTTCGCTTTAGGATCAAAGGTTAAGATATCACGAAGCGCTTTTATGCCGTTTTTCACCGGCATTGTAATATCCATTGTCACAAGGTCCGGTCGCAGTTTTTTATACAGGTCCGCTGCTTGTTCACCGTCCGCCGCTTCGCCTGCGATTATGTAATTTGCATCTTCCAAGATCTCTCTGATTTTCACTCTCATGAACTTGGCGTCGTCTACAACTAAAACTCTTGTCATATTCCCCTCCAACAATCGATTTCCACAGATAATAGTCTTATTGTACCAAAAACAAAAGGATTAGTAGTAGTACGAAAGTAATTTACCGTCAAAAACCAGTAAAGCCTCCAAAAAGATCTGACAGCAAAATAATGATCAGGCTCATCCAATTAAAGAATAACAGCACACCAATCACAATCATCAAAACGCCGCCAGCTTTCATAATGAAAAGCTGGTTCTTCCTTATCCACTTCAGCTTTGTGATAAAAAAAGACAATAAAAGAAACGGTACCGCAAAACCGAGTACATATAACATCATGTATGGCACCGCTGAACCCGGATTGGTGCCTGCAAGTGTGATAACAGCACCTAATATCGGACCGGTACATGGTGTCCATCCAGCTGCAAATGCCATTCCGATTAAGACCGACCCTAAAAACCCGCTTGGTTTATGCTTAAAATGGATTCTCCGCTCTTTCATCATAGCCTCAGGCCGAAACACACCGAGTGTAATGAAACCGAACAAAATAATAAGCAACGCGCCAATTTGCCGAATCGCATCGTGATAATCCCTAAACAGGCTGCCAATAAAAGATGTTCCATAGCCTAAAGCAATAAAAATGACTGAAAAGCCAAGCAAAAAACACAAAGTATGAAACAGGCTTCTTTTCTGCAGCAGCAGCTTTTCTGTTTTTACATCGTCCATGCTGACCCCTGTAATATATGACAAAAAAGCTGGGTAAAGCGGCAGGCAGCAAGGCGAAATAAAGGATAAAAACCCCGCACCGAATGTCAAAAAATAATTCACGTCTCCCATGTCATCATCCCTTCATGATTTGACATTCCTTCAAGTTATGACAAAATCATTTCATTTTTTTAACACTTTCACTTGAAGGATTTCTATTTTCAGAAAAAACTTATATAATTTAATTTGACATTGAGACATTATACTCCTTCTCATTTGAAAATTAGTATAAATATGGATATAATATAAACATTCACTTTGAAGATCTAATGTATGAAAGGATACATCCCTGTGATTAGAGAGCATCTATTAAAAGAAATTGAAAAAAAAAGAGCAGAGCTGCTGCAAATTGTCATGGCGAACGGAATGACATCTCATATTACGATAGAGCTCAGTCAGGAGCTTGACCATCTTCTCATACAATATCAAAAGCAGCGCCTTCGAGCAGTAGCGGGTGATGAATGATTGCAAAATAAAAAACCCGTATAAGGGTTTTTTATTTTATAACCATGTTTCTCTATATCATAATCTTTACGTATTATTTCGTTTGATTATTCATGGCTTTCATCATTTGATTGATTTTCTTCTGAGAAGGTTTCATTCCCATTTGCATCATCATCATGCGTAACATTTGTTCATTAATAGGCGGATTCTTTTTCAGGTAGCTCATCATATATTTACGAGCAATAAAAAACCCGAGTGCAACACCTATGAGCAATGCAACAACGCCCACTAGGATGCCAACCCATAAAGTCATTTTATTTCCTCCTTCATGTTGTCTAGTTTAAAGTGTACTAAACCAAAAGCTATTATACAACATTTACATCTCTTTTTCTTCGGTTTTAGACAAAATTTCTTTCTTTCACCGGATTTAGCCATCCGTAACGCTTCGAATTGAAATCCATTGCTAAAAAGCAAGGGCTTACTTTTCTTAACACTTCAAAGAATATTGTTTCTGCCTCGTAATCTCCCGAAGCCACAATTTCTATCATGTGCTCCTTCATCATAAACGTCGCGTGGCCTTTTGCTTTCGGCAAAGCTATTCTATAAATATAATCCAGCTGCCTGTAATCCGTCTTGTTTAAATTCATTTTTAACCGCTGATGCATATGTAAAATCGGGATTGGTTGTGTAATATATTGAATCTGTTTCTCTGTCATTTCATACTGCTGCTTTTCAAGGCTTGTCCAATGATAGTCTTGAAACAGCTCAAACATAACCGATTCCCGGCCGAAATAGTGATTGGCAAATTCCTCTTTGATCAGGTACGTATAGTAGTGACGTTCCATCTTTTCATCCCCTTTTCCAGCAGCATTTCATTTGCTCTCTATTATACAAAAGAAGAAAAGAAAGAATTGTCTATTACTGTTAAACAGCCAATACTATTTTTGTCGGATAAACAAGAAAAAGAGGATGATTTGACTCATCCTCTTTCAAAAGCTTACTTATTGATTAATGCCTTAACTCGATTCACTACGTTCGGAACTGAGAAGCCGTATTCGTTAATGATGGTTTCACCAGGAGCAGATGCACCGAATCGGTCTATGCCGAGAACGTCACCTTCAAGCCCCGTGTATTTGCCCCATCCAAATGATGAGCCCATTTCAATTGCAAGACGTTTTTTCACATCTGCAGGAAGGACTTCGTTTTTGTATTCATCAGATTGTTTCTCAAAACGGTCCATTGAAGGCATGCTGACAACAGAAACATCGATATTTTCTTTTGCCAATTCAGCCTGCGCTTCAATTGCAAGACCTACCTCTGATCCGGAAGCGATGAGAAGAGCGTCAGGTGTTTCGTTTTTAGATTTAGAAACGACATATGCACCTTTTTCTACTCCTGCCAATGCTTCTTCAGATGTTTGATCGATGGTAGGAAGGTTTTGACGTGTAAGCACTAGCGCTGTTGGGTGGTCAGTGCTTTGCACTGCAAGCTTCCATGCTGCTGCTGTCTCATTGCCGTCTGCTGGACGGATCAAAGAAAGGTTAGGCATCGCACGGAGTGAAGCAAGCTGTTCAACAGGCTCGTGCGTCGGACCGTCTTCACCAACCGCAATACTGTCATGTGTGAAGACATATGTCACAGGAAGGCCCATTAACGCTGCAAGGCGAATCGCAGGACGCAGGTAATCAGAGAAGACAAAGAAAGTTCCGCCGAATACACGAAGACCGCCATGAAGCGCCATACCGTTTAAGGCTGCACCCATCGCAAATTCACGTACACCAAACCAGAAGTTTTTGCCTGAGTAATCAACCGCTGTAAAATCACCGGCATTTTTAATAGTCGTTTTGTTCGATCCCGCTAGGTCAGCAGAACCTCCGACAAAGAAAGGAATTTTTTTCGCAAGTCCGTTGAGAACTTCACCGGAAGATGCACGGGATGCCAGGCTGCTTCCTTTTTCATACACAGGAACCTCTTGATCCCAGTCCTTCGGAAGCTCTCCTTTGATTGCCAGTTCAAGCTGTTCAGCAAGTTCAGGATAAACTTCTTTATATTTAGCGAATTGATCATTCCATTCTTGTTCTTTTTTCTCACCTGATTCTTTAACAGCTGCAGCGAAATGCTCATAAACTTCTGACGGAACGTAGAAGTCTTCTTCATATGTCCACGCGTAAGCTTCTTTTGTTAATTTGCTTTCTTCTTTACCAAGCGGCGCACCGTGAACACCGGATGTACCGGCACGGTTAGGTGAACCGAATCCGATTGTCGTTTTCACTTCAATTAATGTAGGTTTCTTTTCATTTTGGCGTGCTTTTTCGATAGCCGCTGTTAATTCTTCAATATTGTTTCCATCCTCAACATAAAGAACTTCCCAATTCATTGCTTCAAAACGCTGTTTCACGTTTTCAGAGAATGAACGGTCGAGGTCTCCATCAAGAGAGATGTCATTAGAATCGTATAGTACGATCAGACGGCCAAGCTGAAGATGGCCTGCGAGTGAAGCGGCTTCAGAAGAAATACCTTCCATTAAATCACCATCACCGCAAATACTGTATGTATAATGATCGACTACGTTAAATGAATCGCGGTTGTATGTTTCCGCTAAATGGCGTTCAGCAATTGCCATACCGACTGCCATGGCAATTCCTTGGCCAAGCGGACCTGTTGTAGCATCAACACCGGCAGTATGTCCGAATTCCGGATGTCCTGGTGTTTTGCTGCCCCACTGGCGGAATCCCTTAAGATCTTCAATACTAAGATCAAACCCGCTTAAATGAAGCATGCTGTATAATAGTGCTGACCCGTGTCCAGCAGATAAAACAAAACGGTCACGGTTAAACCAGCCAGGGTTTGCCGGACTTACGTTCATAAATTTTGTCCACAGCGTGTATGCCATTGGAGCGGCTCCCATCGGCATCCCTGGGTGACCAGAATTTGCTTTTTCAATAGCGTCTATTGACAGTGTGCGAATGGTAGCAACTGATTTCTTTTCAATTGTATCCATAAAAATCCCCTTCCTTATGTGTTGTACCCTTACATCATAAATGTCTGACGACTTTTTCTCAACTGTTTCAGCTTAAATTTGAGAGAAACTTGTTGAATTTTGTCATATAAGAGTTTTGATTATAGTATATGCAAAAGAGGAATACGATATTGCCGTATTCCTCTTATATTAGTGAAGTTTGTTATTTCTTTGTTCTCTTTTTAGCTTTTCTGGTGTAACATCATTGCCTTCTGGGTCAATGATTTTCACACTTTTTAACGTGTTCTTCATAGAAGAACGAAAACCTTTCAAGTACTCTTGACGGAGCTTTTGCTGTTCGGCTTTTTCTTCTTCTGTAATAACGCCAGCTTTAGCTTTGGCAGCAAGTTCATTAATTCTGGCAATTTTCGCGTTTGAAATCATGTTAAACTCCTTTATTGCATTTTGTCTATATAGTACTAGATCAAAAAAAGTTTTACAACTGATTCACTCTGCTGTCTCTTCATTCTCTATGTATTCCTGAAAACGCCGGTGAACGGTTGCTTTAGAGACATCATAGCCAAACCCTCTTAGGGTAGCCGCGATTTCAGCAAACGTCAGTTTATTCGCTCTCAGGCGGACGATCTCTGAGATTGGCACCTCTATTTTTTCTTTTCCACTGTTCCCATGTTGGTTTTTTAAGTTTTTTTGCGGTTTAAAACCGTTTTTTACTGCACGTTTCATTCCCCGTCTGATTTTCATGTTGTGAATCTTTCGCTGATACTCTTCCACAATGCTGACGATTTCCAAGACCATTGAGTCAGCCTCCGATAACTCCAGTTCACCTCTATGAGCCGTTGTATAGACTTTCACACCTTCTCTATAAATACAATGAAGCAGTGCGATTTTTGCGTTTCCCCGTCCGAGCCTTGTCTCATCCTGAACCAAAATGACATCAATATCAGCGTTCTTAATCTCATCAAGCAGCTCAAATACACCATCCCGATCCATTTCATATCCGCTGGCTTTTTCTGAAATCACTTTGACCACTTCCATGCCGTTCTCCGCTGCAATGGCCGTAAGCTCCTCCTCCTGCCGCTTTAATGACGTTTCCTGCTGTTCTTTATTTGTGCTTACACGGGCATAAATGAGTGCTTTCATTTTATCTCTCTTTCCTCTCTATCTTACAGTTGCTAATTCATATGCATCCTGATGCTTCTTTTTCAATGGGATCACTAACTCATCACCCGGCTGGATATCAGAGGTTTGAAGTTGATTTTTATCAGCTACCCATTCAATAAAATCATTTTTGTTTATCTTTTTTGTATCGGCTACCTGATCAGCAATTGACCAGAGTGTGTCGCCTTGCTGGACTTCTATTTTAACATACTGATTAAGCTCTTGGCCGCTGCTTGTATATGACAGCATAAGGATAACCGCGCTCAAAATCACTGTGAACAGACCGACAAAAATAATAGATTCTTTACTCATGATCATAACCTCCAACAGGAATGTTTGTTCGCATTTTTATAATTTCAGTATATACGAACAAACGTTTCTGTCAATTGTTTTTTCGAACCTATGTTTGTACTGTAAGGAAAATCATGCTATAATCTTCTTAAAATCGACGTTTTGAGGTGCGAAAAATGACGAAGCTATCAAAAAGGCAACTTGATATCCTCCGTTTTATTAAAGCAGAGGTTAAATCAAAAGGATATCCGCCTTCCGTGAGAGAGATCGGAGAGGCTGTCGGGCTTGCGTCCAGCTCTACTGTCCACGGCCATTTGGCCCGCTTGGAAACAAAAGGGCTGATCAGACGGGATCCGACAAAACCAAGAGCAATAGAAATTCTTGATGAAGAAGTAGACATTCCGCAAAGCCAGGTCGTTAATGTACCAGTCATCGGGAAAGTCACGGCGGGATCTCCTATTACTGCAGTAGAAAATATTGAAGAATATTTTCCGCTCCCTGACCGCATGGTTCCTCCAGACGAGCATGTATTTATGCTGGAGATTATGGGAGACAGTATGATAGATGCTGGTATTCTCGATAAGGACTATGTCATCGTTAAACAGCAAAACACAGCGAACAATGGGGAAATTGTAGTTGCGATGACAGAAGATGATGAAGCAACTGTAAAACGATTCTATAAAGAGGATACACACATTCGCTTGCAGCCTGAGAACCCAACGATGGAACCTATCATTTTGCAGAATGTCAGCATTCTAGGGAAAGTGATTGGCGTGTTCAGAACAGTCCATTAATCTATTGATCTATCAGATGCATGAAATAACCCCCTTTTCCTTTACGGAGAGGGGGTTTGTTGTTCAAAAAAAGCAGGCTCGCCCTGACTTTTGGGTGCGAGCCTGAATAGGAGGAAAAAGAACATCATGTTTACACCATAATTATCCACCAAACAATTGTTGAAGTCAAGAAATTTTCTTTCCTTCAGGAAACTTTTATTCAAAATATGAACGTTTAGAATATTAGACGCTATCTTCTTAAAAACGTTTCATTTTTTAGGTCGTGGAAGGATGCGGTTTTATATTTATTAAAGGGCGAGGCAATTGATATAACTGAAAATTTAGTACATAGTTTAGGTAGTTCAACACTCTGTTAAAACAGCTCGCTTTCTTCATATAAAATGTAATATGTATTTCAATTTCACCTGCACCCAATCACTCGTGCAGTTCAAAAGATATGGCATCGTTGAACTAATCGGGTAGAAACCTTCCCCAAACATAAAGTCTCCACCAACACCCTTCTTTAAATTTAACCTTATATGAAATATGGTGTGTGATATCAAAAGGCCGTTTCATCATAAAAGTGCATATGGTTTTTTTCTTGTTTGTAATATCGAAGCCTGTCTTGAAGGGTTCCGGTATGAAATTCAAATTTGTGGCCGTCAGGGTCGGTAAAATAAATTGATTTTCGATCGCGTTCATCTCGTTCTCTGCCAGGCAGAATATTGACATGAAGTCTTTTTAATTTAGCTGATTCCTCCTCAAATTCATGATCTTCAATTGTAAAAGCAATATGGGTATAAGAAAGCTTAATGTCATTTCTCGGGATGTCTGGTTCTTCATTAAGCGCTAGCCAGATGCCGTTCATGTCAAAATATGCAGTTGTTCTTCCCTTTACCAAAAGCTTTGCATCAAACACTTTTTGATAAAAATCAATCGATGTATCCAAATGCGAAACTGAAAATAACAAGTGATTGATTCCTTTTATCTCCACAAATCATTCCCCCCCCTTGAAAGCTGATCATCCACATATACGTCTTTTTTCATAAGAAAGTTTCATACTGCTGAAAAAAAATACCAGTGTAAACAAAAACGGACTGTTTAAAATAGTAACATGACCATTATGAATGGTTTTGAATTGCATTATTTATCATTTGTTTACGCCCAAGAATTTTCTTCAAAAAATAACAATTTAGGTGGTCAAATGAAACATATCATTGCGCTTGCTTCAAAGATTGCTTTCACTCTCGCCCTTTTATATGTGATTTTGGACAGAGTCTATCACGCATCCTTTTTAAGTGTGATGTTTATTGCACTTTTCTTAGGTTTTGTTTCCTATCTTTCTGGTGACATGCTCGTCTTACCCAGAACAAACAATATTACAGCTTCATTGGCTGACTTTGGCCTTTCATTCGTTATTCTTTGGGTATTTGTTTTAACCCAAACAAGAAACGATTTCTCACCATTTGGAGCAGCTCTCCTTTCCGCTGCCTGTCTTACTGTTTTTGAATACTTTTTTCATCGGTATTTACTGAAAAATGTGCTTGATGAAAATTTCCGAAATGAACTGTCAGCGAGAGATAACACGTTGCAGTATCAAACGGAAGCCGCGGACGAGCTATTTCCCGAAACGAAAGAGAAGCATAAGGAATAGGAGGCTGTCTTATCGCCTCCTATTTTTCAGTAGCTATTTTTGAGAAAACGGAACATCACTTCTGTAAACTTATAAAACCTCTCATTTTGAGTAACAGCTCTGCTTTTTAAAGAAAAGATGCCGAACAAAGACTTTCTAAAGCCTGTGCTCATTTCTATCTGGATACTTAAACCTGCTTTTGATTTATTTGCAATGTTATTCGGACTAACGCCCGCATGCGGATGGTCCGTATTGAGCAATACAGCAGGAAAACCGGCATGCTGCAATTTCTCAACTAAATCTGCCGCTCTTACGCGATCTGTACCGCCGACTTCGATCTGCTGATCTTCTTCTGCGTACCCGTGTAATGAAATGACATATTCATGATTTCCCGTCATTTTAAGGGCCCGAGGTTCATCAAAGTGCGTGCTCGTAATGTGCAGGACTGAGTTTCCTGTCGATTTTAAGCCTTCAAATAAATACATCGAGTACTCTTTGCTGAGCTCTCTCGCTACTTCACTTGTCCCGCCTTCAATACCTCCTCCGTGAATAGCTAAAACAAGAACAGGGCTTCCGGTTTCTTTCGTAAAAATGTCGTAATCAGAAGGATCTTCATTGTTTTTTAATTCCTCAAAATTCTGATATACATCTTCAGCATAAATTGAAGAAATCGGAGTAAATACCATAAAAATAAACAATAATTTTACAATTTTAATAGTTGATGGAAAACGTTTGGCTATGTTACAATCAACATGCTTCAAGGAATGGAGCAAACGGCGGAGCAGGGATACTTTGGCCGGTTTCATCTACTCCGCCTCTAAGTCCAAATCAACAGGATGTAGGTCTCTTTGAGGCTTTAGCACGAATTCTCTTGTCCTCCTTGTTAAATTTTTGTTAAATTCACAATATTATATACCATTAGCCCGGGCGCTGTTCTTCTCATTTTTGAATTTATGAAAAGTAAGCTGGTACCACCTCCCCCATTTCCATACAAAACAAAAATGCACCTGCCCTTTGGCCTGTGCATTTTTATTTTCTCTTCATTCTTCGTTTTTTTACTTGATTTAATTTCATGATGTTTTTTTCAATTTTTCTTATGTTTCGCCTTTGCGGGATTGTTTTCATTTCATAATAAACAGAAATAAACCCGCTTAATGTCACTGCTGCAATATAAAGGGCGCGCTGTTTGATCATCCGGTCAGCGTGTCCATGATCATTCGCTTCTTTTTCCAGCCTTTCGATCACAGTTTTATCAAACAGCTGATCGACATACACTTGTTTCATTCCCACTGCAAACCCCGCAGCCAGCCAAAGAATCAGAAATAAACTGATATAAAACACCATAAACCCTTCCTTTCCTGTCTTGATGCGGCGCAGAATTTTTTTAAAACAGTTCATCTATTACAACTGGCAGACGAAGCTTCTTCTTTGTGTTAGGTTCTTTCAATAGGCTGGTTAATATGTGTAATGCTGTAATGAACAGTTAGAAATTTTATTCCGAACAGCCACATATGATGAACAGCGGTTAATTTGTTGTCATGTGCAGCTTCTATCAGAAAGGTTTCAGATAAAGGAAGCGGACAAGTTCCCGCTATTGTTTGCAGATAAATCCCCTCATCCCCCGCTCTGCTTTTTCTCCGCCTGCTTGTTAAAACCAGCTTCTCCTGATGATGATATGGTTTTAAAATACCTGTCATGCTGCTGAATGGAAGCGGTAAAGAAATATTCATATACCCCTCTCCATTTGAACGATACACTGAATAAAGAGCGGTAAAAATGGTTTCGTTTTTTTCATTTGTTCTAATCCAGGCACGTACTCTTTCCCTTCCGTCTTTTTTCGAATGAACACCTCTTATCTTGCTGTACATCCTATACCAGTCAGGGTTCGTCGAAAGATGTATTTGGCCGATTCTTCTGCTGAACCATTCGTAAATAATTGCAAGCGGCCGAAACCACGTGCTCCATGTTACTTTTGCTTTAATATTGTATTCGATGGTTTGTTCATAAAACGAAAGAATGAGCGGCGCCAGTTTTTCTGGTGAAAAATCTTTTGAACGCAGGCTGCCCATATCATCCACAAGTCCGCTGTACCGAGCGTTATTTTCAGCTTGAATGCTAGCTAAAAATTCTTCTCCAATCTTTCTTTTTCCGTAGATACGGCTGAATGTCTTTACACTGTCTGCATCAAAAGACTTCGGATCCTCTATTCTCCACCCTATGAGAGCGGGCAAGATAACACCAAACGCGTTGACAAAACCGTGAATCCAAATCATCTGATTGATGGTCAATGTAACTTCTTGCCGAAATACACCAAATGAATAAATCATCGAGAAAGCAATCGTTATCATTAAAACAGCGGAAGAAAGCCGAATAAGAAATGTCCCCGTCTTGGTGCGAAAAGCTGCCGTGAACACCAAAAATGCATGAAGATAAATCGCCGCCATATAAATGCTAACCGCAATGACATCAAGTGTTTTTGAATATGTGATGCCCAGTGCGATAAGAAGGGGCGAAAGCAAAATCACCCATGTTATCCAACTATACAACATCCGATGTTTTCTAATGGTTCTGCCGAGTAAGCCGTTGAAGATCGGGATCAGAAAAGCAGAATAGTGAAAGTGGACAGCAGTCAGCAAAATGATGAGAGGGCCAAATTGCATGATCTGCAAATGGGCAGCATAAGCAAAAAACCAAAATCCTCCTCCCGCCAAATAAATAAGACCGAACAAAACTGATGTCTCTTCGATTCTATGTATCTTTGTTTCCCAAAGGCGGAGGATCGCATACAATGCAATAAAAACTGTGTACATCCACCAGATTAGCGCGAAACCTCCAACCTCCGTCACTAGAGCCAGCACCGCAAAGAATGCGGCTACCGGATAGCACTGGATTAGCCCATATTCCATAAACTGAGCAGCACGAACCGGCGATTGACGAAAAACAAAAGGGAAAATTCCCGGCACAAAAAAAAGAATGGATAACAAAACGAGTGCCTCTGCCACTGAAATATCCGGTGCTTCCTCTGCAAGAAATCCTATAAAACAAAGCGCACTGACTATGCCATTTCGTTTCATGATTCTCTCTCTTCCTCCTGAAACGTTCCTTTATAAAAGAAAAGAGTGCCGAGAATTGTATTTTGCACATGCACTTCAATGGTGAAACAATTCTTTCTATCATCAAACGTTTCGCAAACTACGGATGTACCGGTCAGCCATTTCGGCAGCGGGATTCTTTTTCCGCATATTAATAGCCATTGCTTTCCCGATGTGATCGTAAGAGAGCCGTCATGAGATGCCTCGAACGTCAAAACAGACAGCAGCAGATGAGGTTTGCCGAAGAAATCAAGTATTCTATTTTCTTTCTCGTCATATATCATTATCGCGTCAAAGAAACGTTTTTTGCCTTTAAAGAAAAATGTACGCTTCCATTCTATCCCTGTATGTTGCGATTTCAAAAGACAAGTTCTATTTTGTATTGTAAATGGAATGTCTTTGCCTCTTTCTGAAAAGAAGCATCTGAAAAAAACACCCAGCTTTAACAGCATTCTAACCAGAAATGAGCCTCCGCTTATTTCTGACATCGTTCCCGTCCCGCTGAATGTATGAGACCCGTCTAATTGGTACCGTTTCTGCAGCTTGGGATGCAGCAAATGATAGTTAATAATTGATTTTTCATAAATCGAACTCACAATGTCACTTCTTTCTCTTTCGTTTTGTGCGCCTGGCACTGGGGAGCTGCAGGCTAAGAGCGCCGCTTGCAGCGGAAAACACACTCAATAGAACCCACATGAATATTTCGGAACCTAGACAAGCAAACCCAGCAAAAATACAAGCCTGGACACCATGAATGATCCATTTTCTTTTTAAAGGAATCAGCCACAAAATAGCTAAGCCTATCTCCGCTGTTCCTGCCAATATGCTTGTCTTAAAACCTGCAAAGCCTTGATAGAACCAAAACAGGCTGAAAAACAGACACATGAACACATAGATGATAGCGGATCGAATAAAGCGCTTCGGATGTTTATTTTGCTCTACCCAAAGCCTTAATGCATCAAAGCTCCAGGCAGTCGCCCAGCCAAGCAGCGGTCGAAATAATAAACGATCGATCCATCTTCCCGGCAGTCCGTAGGCTGTTTTGTATTGGTACTGTGTTAAAAACGTCATTTTCCCATTTTCTCTCTGTATATACTTCCAGTAGCCGCTTCCATGCCGAATCAGAGATAACGGATGATTAGAGCCAAAAGCCAGTGAAGAAGACCTTTCAGATGAACATTTGTTGAAAACACCGACGGTTTCTCCTGTACCTGACACCTTTAATCCAAAGCCTACCCTTGTTTCGTAAAGAAACTTCTGTTTTTCGCATGGTTGTCTATTCAAATACGTAATATTTGAAAACCGGAGATCCCATTCCTTATGCAGTGATGGGTTTTGTGTATATTCCCAGAGTGTATCCAGATCAGATTTCATTTCGATTTCTACATAAATCGGTTTCTGCCTCACAGCCCCTTCTCCCTTCTATTTCAAGCAATTCCTATATTAGCATATTGGTCGATTTGAAAAGTGTATATCTCTCCAAAAAAAGTATAAAAAAGAGAAGAGAGGTTTCCTTCTCTTCCTTGGGATTCATTACTGAGTTTTAACCGTGCCGTAATGAGTAATTGTGACGTTCACACTGTATGTGATGTCGGCTTTACTGAAGGTGTCATCCCAGTTATTTTTCACCCTTTTCCATAAGTGGGGATATGTAAGTCTTAAAGATTCATCAAAACCCGCAACATCTGCTTTATAATCACGCTGAATTTTTTTTAATACCTGACCAACTATTTTCTTTACTTCGTTTTCAATAGTCGTTTCGAGACGATCTATAAACTGGGTGTCCAACGCCTCTTTTGTGTTCCAGTTTTCAACCAAATCGCCTTCTGATTCAATATCGACATGGAATGAAATATTTTTCCCTTTTACGATTGGCTGAATTTTGCTTTTGATTTTATTGATATCGTACGCTATCGTTTGTTGGCTCTTTTTATCATGGCTTTTGACAACTCCGCCTTTCCCTTCTCCTCTAATCCATGTAATTCCCTCAGTTTCATATTCATTTAAAGTGCCTATCATTTTTTTCGATTTTCCGTTGATTACAGCTGCTCCGGAATACTTGACCGCTCCATTCGCCGCAACCACATTTTGCAGTAAAAAGCTGCTGCCAGAATGCAGTTTTCCAATTAGTTTCGCGAGTGTCATAGGGGGAAGAATTCTGGAAACTTTATGTTCATTTTCACCTAATCCAATCAGCCGAAATGCCGGAATTTCTCCGTTCTCTTTCAGCTGGAGAGCGTCTCTTGCTTCCCCTTTAGCAGATAAAACAAGACAGCTCAGCCTGATTTCATTATCACGAAAAAATTGATCCAGCATTTCGTCGATAGGAAATGTGTGCAGCACATCTTCACTCATGACAACAACTTTTAAATGCGGGCTAAACACTTCTCGGTCCCGTCTTAATGCAACCTCACTTCCGATCTGCTGTAATGAATCCCCTGTTTCACTTATATTAATATACGCTTTTTGCGCTCCTTGTCCGCTACCGCCTCCCCCGCTTGTGCCCGCGCCTGCCGCTTTTTCATTAACAAATTGATAGGTCAGCGTAATGTTGTCTTTTTTCGGATAGCTCCCGCCCTCTTCTTTTAACTCTTTTTCAGTGTTCGTTTCTTTTCCTTTATCAATTGCGATAGCGAATGTGAGACCCAGATCTTCTATTTCCCGACTGCTCCAGCATCCTGTTACGCAAATCATCAGCAGACATACCATGACCATAGCAGGCAATTGACGTTTTAGTTTACTTTTCACCTCTTTTCCTCCATTTCGAAATGACTAACAGCAAAATCGGCAAAGCGCCAAATATATACAAAGCGATATGACTGACCGTATCGCCCAATATAAAGACGTCATTTTCATTTTTCGGCATGCAAGAGAGGATATAAATAACAGGAAGCAGCACAAACATACATGAAAGGGGTTTCTTTTTAAAAACTTGTGAGACTCCCAGGGAAGCTGCATAAAAAGTGATAATAAACGTAGCAAAAAGCTGCATAATCCAAATCACAAGCAGGAATGATTCAAACCGTTCAAATATTAAACCAGGTATTTCAAAACTTCTCATCAGGTCAAGCCCCGGCCATGTTCTCGTCACAACTCCCTCAACTGATAGTGCACCGATTACCATAATTAGCGTAATCATATAAAAACTGGTCACAACGCCTGTCCCGATCACAACCGCTTTCACCGCATTTTTCGGCTTTTTCATAAATGCTACTAAAATGAGCATAATTTCTGAACATGTAAATGAAAGGTTCGTTGTCTTTACTCCTCTGAGAACCGGCATGATTCCATCACCTAATACAGGACGCAAATTGTTGATCTCAAATATGCCTAAACTCATGAGGGCTATCGTTAAAAAGATGATGACCGTAATCGGAAAAATCATTTCAAAAAGCCGTGCAATCGGATCTAGGCCTTGTGTAATTGAATAAAGCCCAATCCAAAGAACTGTCATAATGATGGCCCAAGACGGTGTCCCTTCGAGGAGAAAAAAATCCACGATTTCGGACATGACTCTGACTTCAAATGCACCGAGTGCCAGAAAATAAGTAATAAAAACAATACTGATCAGATGCCCGAGCCATTTTCCTACAATATGTCGGGAGTATTCATAAAAGGTCTCCTGAGGATACTGCTGGCTTAATTTAACTATAATCATCCCGGCTATTACCGCTAGAACCCCGCCTAATAAAACTGAAATCCATCCATCAGGAGATTGTGTTTGTTCTGTTACTGTCCGAGGGAGCGTAAGAACTCCGGCAGCAAGCATATAATTAATGATGATAATCGTTGCCTGAGCGGTTGTGATTTTACTGGTTGGGCTGAACATGAGACTTTATCACCATCCTGTCGAGTTCATCACTTCACCCGTTTTGTATTATCTGTATTCATCATTTTAGGCCGGCGCTTCATGACTAAAAGAGGCATTCTGATAACAAAGTCTTTCCAATCTTTTAAGTGATAGGGCACTGCCGGACTTGCGTATGGCACACCAAAGCTCTTTAGTTTTACGACATGGCTGCTTAGCAGCAGATAATACATAATGACTCCAAACAATCCAAACACCGCCGCACAAAACATCGCGCCAAACCGAAGCATCCGAAGTGCTATACCTGTGCTATAATGCGGGATGGCAAATGAAGAAATTGCTGTGAGCGCAACAACAATGACCATGATTGGACTGACAATCCCCGCCTGCACAGCTGCTTCCCCGATGATTAATCCGCCAACTATGCCAATTGCGGGTCCAATCGGTTTTGGCAGACGAAGCCCCGCCTCTCTTAAAATTTCGATTGCGACTTCCATAAATAAGGCTTCAATAAGGGATGGGAACGGAACACCTTGGCGCGTCCCGGAAATTGAAATCGCCAGCTTGGTCGGAATTAACCCCGGATGAAAAGAAATAAATGATATATATAAAGCGGGTGCGAATAACGTTATCATTGCTGCGATGAACCTCAGCAATCTGATGAGCGAGCTCGGGAACCACCGTTCATAATAATCTTCAGGCGATTGAAGCATCATGCTGAAAGTGACTGGAACAATCAAAGCAAACGGAGTGCCGTCAAGCAGAATGGCTACTCTTCCTTCCATTAATCCGCTTATGACGCGATCAGGACGTTCTGTACTCTGTACTTGCGGGAACGGGCTCAAATAATTATCCTCAATTAACTGTTCAACGTAGCCTGACTCCGGCAAATGATCGATCTCAATCCCTCTCACTCTTTTTCTTACTTCCTCGACTACTTTTGGATCTGCAATGTCATTCATATAAGCGATGATTAAATCCTTTTTTAATCGTGTTCCTACTTCAAATCTCTGCAATGTTAATTGATCATTTTTTCCTTGCTGTCTCAAAAGAGCTGTATTCGTACTCAACTCTTCTGTAAAGCCTGTGCGCGGCCCTCTGACAAGCGCTTCTGAAAGCGGCTCCTCGATACTTCGATTTTGTTTTTTTACAGTTCCCAGAAGAAAGGCCTGCGGTATTCCATCAATGAGAAGCGCTGTCGAACCCATGAAAACATTCAACACGATATCACTGATTTTCTCTGATTCTATGACATCACCGATTGATACGATTTGATTTTTTATCTGTTTCGAAGTTAAAATACCTTTGCCGGATTGAGAAATTTCATCGCTTACCTGATTAGGTTGATTCATGACTAACACTGATAGTCCTTTATTAATCAAGTCCTGATCAGACAGTCCTTCAACAAAGATCAATGCCGCTTTCACATGTAATTGAGTGATTTCAAGCTCACGGAAATGAACGTCCCCGTTATGTCCTATTTTTCTTTTTACATGTTCTAAGTCGTATCCGATGTTACCGGTTAACACATCCTGATCCTGCTTTTCAGCTGTCGAATAATCTGATTTATGCTGCTTCTGTGTTTTGTACTGATTGTTCCGCCACCTCATCATTGCACCTTCTTATACATGAATCCAAGTAAACACTTTATAGATTACATATGGAACGAGAAATACTACTAACGCTTGAAACCACACATTCCAATCAGTAAGTGTTGATATCATGTTATCCATCTGTCATTTCCCCTCTCTCTAATAGGATTATTTTTCCCGTATACCTATTTTTTATGTTCGTCTTTTTTCTCAATAAAAAAAGCATGATGAACATTTCATCATGCTTTTAAAGAAATCAACCTGACCATTTTGCATAATTAACACAAAATGAGCCTTTTAGCAGTCTGGGAAAACTAAAATTCCAGCTTGAAGCTTTCTGCCTGATCTGAAACTTCCACAGGAATCCCCATTATCGTTTTCGGTTTGGAAACGTAAACAAAGCGCATTTCTTCCTCTAATTGCTGAAACGCTTTTTCACTAACTAAAATTCTGGCCGGCTTCCCTGGACTGTTATCAATGGCTGCTTTGATTTTTCCAAGCATAAAAAACCTCCTGTTTTAGAAAATGGCTCATTTACTATTAAAACAAAAATCGCAAAATAAATTGGCTGAACAGGAATTCCAGTTCAAACATAACAGTTGCGGCTGAGCAAACAAGCATGAACGAAATGACAACATACACGTCTCTCTCTTTCTCGAACATGCAGAATTCTCCCATTCACAGATCAGACTGGCGACTGACACGCTGTTGAACAGCAGCTCTAGCATAAATAATGCACGCTATGGACATGATCTTATTAGTTATTATATGATTGAATTGAAAAAACATCATATGTCAAGAGGTAAACGAAATGGCTCAAAACAACGAAAATACATTACCAGATATTACAAAAAGTATTACCCTAGAGGCTCCCATTCAGAAAGTCTGGGAGACAGTCTCTACTTCAGAAGGCATTGCCAAGTGGTTTATGCCCAATGACTTTCAGCTCAAAGAAGGACAAGAATTTCACTTACAATCACCGTTTGGGCCGTCCCCTTGTAAAGTTTTGGCTGTTCAAGCTCCAACTGAACTTTCTTTTGAATGGGATACAGAAGGATGGGTCGTTACCTTTCAATTAGAAGACTTGGGGGAAAAGACAGGGTTTACCCTTATTCACAGCGGCTGGAAAGAGCCGAATGAAGTGATCGGCAAAGCAAACGAGAAAAGCTCCGTCGTTCGCGGTAAGATGGATGGCGGCTGGACTGGCATTGTAAATGAACGGCTTCGTAAGGCTATCGAAGAATAAAAAAGAGAGAGTATCTCTCTTTTTTGTTCTTTCCCAAGGGTTATAACTTCACAATTTGAGTCCATCAATCATAGAACGTAACAGTTTTAGATTTACCAGAGTAATCGGTAACAAAGAACTCGGCCTTGTTATTGCTCCCATCTACAAATTTTCCAATACTGCCAAAGGTGCGGCATTCTCCGGGTGAAAAATAGTTTGCCCCTACATAATCATCAGGATTGTCACCGGGATCATCCTCATACAAGTGCAGTGAAACAGAAAAAGGAGTGCTTCCTGAAAGGCACACTCTAAAATCTCCTCCGGTCGAGTATACCGTCGGACTTGAGTAAGTATATGTGTAAGTCCCCAACTTATCCCACTCTCCAGCCCCCGCAGTTCCGGCTTTTTCTGCTTGTGCCGTTAATGGAAAAACCGTAGCCAATCCTAAAACAGACAAAAATCCAACTACCTTAGTGAATCTCATCAGCTACACCACTCCTCTATTTCAATAATAGCCGCAGATACGTTTGTATCATTTCCGGCAGAGCTACATAATTGATCCAGCCTGCCTCACTGCTTCTTAGGCAGATGACATTGGACATTATATTCAGCAGCAGCCGTTTTATGAATCTGCCTTTGTGCTGGTTTTAAAATGTTCAAAATAAATGCATTCCCATTTGTACTGCTATCTCTTATAATTTGTTTAAAAGGTTGTACTTCAATCAGGGGGAAAAGGATATGGAATTAAGCTTCACAAAAATACTCGTTATTTTGTTTGTGGGTTTTTTAGTATTTGGGCCTGATAAACTGCCGGCGCTTGGCCGTGCAGCAGGAAAAGCCTTATCAGAATTTAAACAAGCAACAAGCGGACTGACTCAGGATATCAGAAAAAATGACTCAGAAAACAAAGAAGACAAACAAATGTAGGATAAATCGTTTGGGCCGATGAAAAATCGGCTCTTTATTTTGATTTGTATTTGTGTCATCTGTCTTTTTTTTATCATTTGGACAGCCCTTTTTTCCTTCTATGATTTTAACTGTCCAAGCCGCAAAATCTACTCGCCGTATAATAAAGCGTAGTAAAAATAAAGGAGGAGTATATATGGGTTATTACAAAAAATACAAAGAAGAGTATTATACGGTCAAAAAAACGTATTATAAGAAGTATTACGAATATGATAAAAAATACTATGACCACCATGATAAAAAATATGATGACTGTGATTACGACAAAAAATATGATGACTATGATAAAAAATATTATGATCACGATAAAAAAGACTATGATTATGTTGTAGAGTATAAAAAGCATAAAAAACACTACTAAACGCCATTAACATCTCCTCGTTTTTACTTTCCCCCGGCTATTGCCGGGTCTTTTTTGTTTATGCACTTTATGTATATTTCTGAAGCTTCCCTTTCTATGAAAACCTTGGTGACTGAGTCTAAAAAAGAATAGTGAATATTTAGTACATAGTTTGGTTAGTTCATAAGTGAGCGCATTCAGTTTATTGCAGTTACAAAGAAACTTTTATAAACTCTTTGAGGATCATACATAAAAGGAGAGGTTTTTTGTATAGAAACATCGTATTTTATCTCATTTTACTTTGTCTATTTATATCAGTTGTCATGAAAAGCTTTGAGGTGATAAGCACAATAGCCAATGTTATCTGCTTTGTTTTCGTATTGCTATACCTTAAAGACGACATGAAAACATACTCACGTAAAGCGTTAGCAATCCTAAGTATTTGTTTTCTTTTCTTAGTCGGTATCTGTGCTTTTATCATTTTACAAGGACAGACATTGATGAAACGTCACCTCTTTTTTACAGGCTGGGAAACGATAGCGGGCATTCTATTAATAATCGTTTCTTTAAGCATTTGTACTTTTATTTTGAGGAAAATTTCAAATCGGTTAAAACGATTGTGATCTTATTATTTCCTTTGTTAAAGGTATACAGCTTTCAGATTGGAGAAGCGTTTCGTCCCTTACATCACTCAAAATGAAATATTTTGTTTATTTATATACATCAATCCAGTTCCAAAATAAGGTATAATAAATGGCGAAACCACTATCAAAAGGGGGAATTTTGGTGAAAAAAGTATTGATTGCAGGTGCAGTAGGAACAGCAGTTCTTTTCGGAACCCTTTCATCAGGTATACCAGGCTTACCCGCGGCAGACGCTCAAGTCGCAAAAGCAGCATCCCAGCTGCCTAACGGAATCGGCGGCCGTGTCTACCTGAACAGTACGGGCGCCGTTTTTACAGCTAAAATCACGCTTCCTGACACTGTAAAATATGATACGGTCTCTACTCCTTATATTTATTCAGGATTTAGGGCAACAAGCGGAACTGAAGCCGATATCGGGCTTCAGTACAGCAAACAATACAACGTCTGGAAGCCCCTCATGAAGGTTGGGTCCAAAAATGAAGAAACGTACATCGAAGGAAAAGACAAATTCACATACAATAAAGGCTTCCGCCCTGGAAGCACAGTCCAAATGACAATCTATAAAAATTTAAGCGGAAATACGCGCATGACCCTTTGGGGAACGAACAATGACGGCTACACCGGACGGATTATCACAGAAATTCAAGGAACCAACATCGGCACGATTTCAAAATGGAAAACCCTTGCTACCGCGGCTGTTTCGTATGAAAGCCAGCGTGATGCGATCAAAGCAACCTTTTCGACATCTTTTAACAACATCACAATCGACAATAAAGCCGTCACTCCTGTGGTAGATACACAGGATTTCGCAAAGGTTTCAGTTGCAGGAAATAACGTTACGATCTCTGTTAATAAATAAACGAAGCAGCAAAAAGCCGCCAGCATTGTCTGGCGGTTTTATAATCAATTTTCCATCTCCATAAAAAACCGTGTCGGAATCCACTCCCTATATAGATTTACGAACAGTAGTACTTCCCTTTTTATGTGTAACTTTATTTAAACAGCGTTAGAATTAAGACATTTTTGTTTCGATGAAAAATTAATCATAAGCAAAAGTTGAAATTTTGAAATAACTTTGGTATGATTAATTCAATTACTATAGAACTACATAAATTAAAAGCCCCTTATTTATGGGGCTTTCAATTATTTTTTTAATTACAAAAATAACTACCTTGAAGCTTAAGTTGACAATTACACCAACAGAGGTTCGATGTTGGTCATTGTTTGATGATTGTAAAGTGAATTATCGAAATCTTCAGCTCCTTTGGTTATTTATCATATTTTAATATAGGGTGGAATTTGTATGAAATACAGAAAAATAGGTCTTTTTGGAATTATTTTAGTTATTATTGCTCTTCTGGTATCAATGTATTTTATGTTTAATACAAAAGCTTTGATACCTGCTGGATATGATTTGGCTATTCATGGAATTGTTATATCGAGAACATTAATGATTGCTTTCACTTTGTATCTCGTTTCAAAATTAGGATATTTTCTTCTTAATAAAAAAGATTAGCTTTTATAGCTAATCTTTTTTATATAAAATTAATAGTTTTTCAGTGCATATTCTCCATACATAGGTTTTTTAACTATGTATTTTTTCTTTGATACACATTTACCAGTAACTATATCCTTACGACAATTGTACCCTTCTTCTACATTATACCTAACTCTATATGCCATATAGACTCTTTTATTCGCTCCAACATTTAGAGTGTATCCTTTAGAGCTAGCTACAGAGCCTGCAGTGGATATTCCTAAACCACTTATAGATCCGCTGACAGTTGTTGTAAAAGTAACTGTTTTGTTTGCAGTAATAGATCCTCCTTTACTCCCCGTTGCTATATTATCAGAAACTCTTTTAAAGCTAGACCAGCTTTTATATGTTTTTACATTCATCTTAACATTACGAAAATCATTCACAAATTGCGCAGTAAACTCCCCTCCTCCTAAGTTGCTTGTTACCCCAGTTGTCTCGTTTGCAAATACAGTATGCACTTGTGACTCAACGCCTTTAATTGAGACAGGTTTTTCTTCCCCTTTTTCAGCAGCTAATACATTGCCATTAGGAAGAGATAGGGTAAATAGAGCTATAGAACTAATGGCTAACTTACAAAAAACTTTTTTCATCGACAACAGTCCTTTCTATGTATTCATTTAGTACCATATAAGTATACAATTTCTAGAAATATATTTAAATGGTTATTTTAAAATATTATGAATTTTTCTAATAGAAATTCATTGGTATAGTATTATTTAATATAGTGCTTGTTCATCCCTACCAAATTTTAAGGCAATCCATCGCAGAAACACAATCATGGATAATTTCAATCTTTTCATTTTTAAGTTGAATTTTAGCCAGGGACCAAAAAGTTTCATAACAAAAACAAATAACCTAGAACTGCACAAAGTAATGTATTCATTGCACGATGCTGGTCTTTCAAGGTGAAATATGTATATGTTAATATTAGGTTTAAAATTAAGCTATTAAAGTGTTTAAAAAACCTAGAAAGGTTGATGAAAATGAACCTTTATTTAGTTATAGCTCTTGTTATTTCAGTTTTTTTAAATGTGATCTTATGTATCCAGTTAATAAAATACAAAACCAATCGATCCACTAATATAAATTGGAAAGAAAGGATGGGACTCAACAATCCTTTTACAGCTATAGTATGGGCTTTTCTTTTCATTACAATTTTCTTGAGCCTTATGATATTAATAGGAGGAATTAACACCTTATAAAACCAATGGCCTTTTCATATCGTTCGTTTAATTTTTCAGACCTCGAATCCGTTGTTCACTTGTCCTAAGAGAACCCAACGCTTCTAACAATCCTTTTGTTTCGCGTTGGGCTCCAATTTTGTTTACTATTTGTTTATAGAAATGTGAAGAAGAAATTTCTTCATATTTAGCCTAATGCCAGCTTATATTCTGAAAAATAACATATTATCCCCTTCCGCCCCTACCATTAATTCACTGCACAATAAAAAGGCAGCATTAAACCGCTACCTCAAATAAAAGCTTGTCCCCATGTTTATAGTTGATTAACTTGAAATCATCAATGGTAAAGTTATAAAAATCTTTCACTTCAGGATTGATCCATAGTTCAGGTGCTTCAAACTGTTCTCTTTCCATTTGAATTTTCAAATTGTCTATATGACGTGTGTACACATGGCAATCCCCAATGTTAAAGATATATTCACCAAGCTCATAACCAGTCACTTGAGCAATCATGCGCTGCAACACATTGTACTGGAATACATTGAATGGATTCCCCAACGCCATATCATTGCTCCGTGCTCTTACCTCGAGGTGGAGCTTACCTTGCTTCACATACCATTGAGTTTCGTATACACATGGCGTTAAGGACATTGCGTCTAAATCATCAGGATTCCACAGCATTGTAATATGTCTGCGTGAAGACGGGTTGTTCTTCAATTGATGAAGAAGATAGTCTACCTGATCCACTTTTTCTCCATTTAGACTTCTGTTTTTCTTCCCCAGCTGAAATCCATATGCATGTCCGATGGTGCTGTCTTCTTGTTTCCACTGATCCCAAATATGTACGCCCATCTTGTTTAAATCATTAACATCATTAGATTTCAGCTGCCAAATCCAGAGCAACTCTTTAATGGCTGTTTTCCAGGCAACCTTTTTTGTCGTTAAAATCGGAACCTCTGAGTTGTCGAATCTCATTTGCTTACTCATTACACTTAGAGTATGTGCCGGTGTTCCATCTGAGTCCCACTTGGTTCTTACATCAAACTCTTCGTCTGAGATTCCATTATTTATAATATCCTTTATAATTGAATTGTATTGTTTATCGAATTGCGTCATGACTATTCATATCCTTCTTTCATTTTCAGTTGCTAAGCATAATTTATTACGAATGCAATATTATCGCAAATACTAAGCACTCGCAGATAAAGTGAGGATCTTATTCCACTCACTGTGTGTTTAAAGAGGAGTTAATAACCCCCTCTTTTACACCTGTATTTCTCCATAACATAGTCTGTCACATAGCTCATAGTTACCGCCAGTTTGGTACATACACCGTTGATAACATTGTTGAGGATTATAAGAAATGGTTTGATATTGCGGCACATAAAAATTCAAATAGTCAGGTGTTTGTGTATACCAAATTGGAAATTGTCTAAACACATTAAATCCTCCAATAGCTTTTTCTGATTTAATGCATTGTATTTTACCTCAATATCAATTGTCATTTGTCCATGTGCAATTGGGCTTTCTTTAAAATAAATTCTCTCTAATTTCATTCATTTTTTTTATGATATTTGGCAGCGGTTCATTCCTTATATGATCTGTTTCTAACCGGTTTTGATGTTTGTTTTTGATGTCTAACTCTAAACCCTTCAAAAGCAGTGTTAAAAATCACATCATAGAGCTCTTGAATCTTAACCATAACGTTCAAATATTCTTCAATGAGAAAGTCCCTTTTTACGTATACTAATCTTCTCTATACACTTTACTATTATTTTACAGTGATTGAGTGCTCTCTCTCGCTCTTAAACAGCTATCCGTTTTGTTTTTCAGAAAGTGTTTTAAACAGCCTCTTTTTACTATTCTTATTTCATTTGACCATACCATATCATTTAAACTTCATAAATTAAATTCGAATAACATAAAGGAGGAATTTAATTGGGTTATTATAAAAAATATAAAGAAGAGTATTACACTTGGAAAAAAACATATTACAAAAAGTATTACGACAATGATAAGAAGCATTATGATTGCGACAAGTATTATGATCATGATAAAAAACATTATGATTATGATAAAAAGTATTATGACCATGATAAAAAGTATTACGATGATCACGATTATCATTACGAAAAAAAGTATTATGATGACGATGATCATTATTATGATTTTGTCGAATCATATAAAAAACATCACTAAATCTCTTAAACGTCTATTTATTCCCCGGCGACATACCGGGGGCTTTTTTATGATATTTATCGACGATACTCAGATTTTTTTGTGAAGTCTTATGTCTCATTTCATCTTATATTTTGAACTTGTTCTCATGGCTGCTGTAAATTCAATTATTAATGAACACATGTCATTTAACTTGGCTTATTATTAGTGGCATTACTAGTTTGTAGTTGCCTTCCCCTACTTATAAAAATTTAGATAAAAGTATTTCTTTGTACCTTGGCTGAAACCTCCATTGATCAATCACACAGCATGAAGACAGCCAAGGATTTATTTTGTTTACTTAGTACCTGTTGAACCGAGTCCTCCTCTATCCTCGTTTCCCAAATGCTCGACTTCAACCAATTCAACCGCCGGCATTTTCTTCATGATTCTAAACTGGCAGATACGATCACTCTTCTTAATTTCAGTATCACGCAATGCATAAGCAGGAAAGAACAAGAAATCGTTGTCTCCCTTATATGACTCATCGATAACACCCATTGAATTTGTTTGAATAACGCCAAAGTTCTTATATGTACTTGAACGAGGGACGACATGTGCTTCGTAACCTTCAGGCAGCTCCATTGCAACACCTAATGGGACAAGCTTAAATTCATCTTTTTTGATTGTTACATCTTCAGCTGCCCGAAGATCAATCCAGTCTCCCTGCTCAATTTTGCTGATTCTTGTTTGTGTTTCATCTAGATACTTGATTTTAATTTGCATTGTCATGTACTAGCTCCTTTAATTTTTATTGACTATCATACAGTAAGGCTTGTTCTTGTGTCATTTTCATCAGTTATAAATTGAACGTCTTCAAAATCATTCTGTAAAGCATTGAAGTAAAGTTTTTCAATGATATTTTTGTTTTTACAGTAAATCGAAACGTAGCTATTATCTGCTATCAAAAGGACAAGTTCGCAATCACTGTCAGCAAACTCTTCATATGTATTGACTTGATTAACCATTTTTCCATAT
The DNA here is from genome assembly GCF_006715455.1 of Bacillus sp. SJZ110. Taxonomy (NCBI): domain Bacteria; kingdom Bacillati; phylum Bacillota; class Bacilli; order Caryophanales; family Bacillaceae; genus Bacillus; species Bacillus sp. SJZ110. Next base: position 70,118 of record NZ_VFNF01000008.1, read on the forward strand.
GGAAATGCTTTCAGTTCAACGAAAATGGTATAGTACTGATTCGTTTTTAATTGTTGCTCAAAAACTGCCCCTTCAACAATTGCGTAGTCATGAAAAAGCTCCTCATCATCGAGCTCTCCTTCTACAACAAAATAAGATTCCCCACTCGTTTGCCACCTCTAATTAGCTATTTCTACCGGCTGCAGTATTCTCCATAGAAAATTTCCATATTCATTCGGTATTTGAAAACTAACTCCCCTACTCACGTATACCCCTTACTTAAACGATTTTTGTGAGTACGAGTTTAATTATATACTCTGATGTTAGGTTTATGGAACAAGGAATCGACTGCCTTTTCAACCGATTATCTTTTACAGAATTTCCTCAGCCCTCCTCATTTAAAAGGTTCTTCAATGTTCATAACAATAGACGCCCTCTTGTTCTCTTGTCTTTGTTGAGAAAAGTTAGCCAGTCAGTGCCTTCATATGTAGTGTCCTGCTTGTCTCAGACCGTACTTGATTACGCTTTAATCATCCTGATGTTATGACATGTTTACTCCGTCATAAATATTCACCAGAAATAAACATACCCTTTTTGTATTTCTTGTGAATTATAGGATTTCCCAAAGGTCTTTCCAACACTTTACCGAATGTATAATTTTGTAATTTATTTCTTATATAGGAGATGAAGAAAAGTGTTTAAGAAAATTGTGGTAGGTTCGATTTTAGTTAGTTCAATTACAGGATTAAGCTCTACTTATGCTTCAGCTGCATCAATTGACCACACACCTAAAAAAGTCACTGCGTTTGCCGCACAATCCGATATTATACTAGAAGAGGAAGAAACGTTTAGAGGTGACGGAAAATTTTATTTTGATTATTATGGAAGTGAAGATGGCGAAATCAGAGTTTTTGTTGAGAATACAGGAAGCAATCCATTTGAATTCAAAATTGTAAAACCAGGTGGTGGAACAATCGCTTCCGGCTATACAGTTAAACCTGGCAAAAGTGTAACTCTAACTCTTGACGTATCACACTATAAAACCGGAACATATTATATTCGCTGTCAAAATGATGATGGAGCTAAGATAAAAGCTTTTGCAAAAGTGCGTGCTCTCTAATAGGAATCCAATGGAGCAAGGAAGATTGCTGTTACTTCCTTGCTTTTTCTGTGCTTCTATACTGCAAACATCAAACATCAAACATCACTAATTCTAACCTGTATCCTTTGTATTGATGAACGGTAAGTATTTCCTGATTAGATTTCTCGTTATCATCTACCCTTAGAAAAAAATGTCCCAAAACAAATAATCATTTTTGTAATCCTCGGTCGCCGTACCCATTAACACCCCACTTACAAGCCTCATGTATCCCGTACTTGCTATTATTCGAACATTGATAGGCACCTTCTCGTATCACATGGATTTGCTGTTGAATGATTTCAAATAAAGTTGAATAAAATAAGATCGAATCATCCAACAATTAACATTTATTCTTGCGGCAATAGGTGGTATTTATAATCCATAAGAAGGAAGGAAGCGTTGATGATAAAGCTTTGCCGAGAAGTTTGGATCGAAGTCAATCTTGATGCCGTTAAAAAGAATTTGCGAGCGATTCGCCGTCATATTCCACATAAGAGCAAAATTATGGCTGTCGTAAAAGCGAACGGTTATGGTCACGGGTCTATAGAAGTGGCACGCCATGCACTGGAACACGGGGCGAGTGAGCTCGCTGTTGCCAGTGTGGAGGAAGGAATCGTTTTACGAAAAGCTGGGATTACAGCGCCTATCCTTGTGCTTGGTTTTACATCCCTTAGTTGTGTAAAGAAGTCAGCAGTTTGGAATATAACATTATCAGCATTTCAGGTTGATTGGATGAAAGAAGCAAACGAGATATTGGAAAAAGAAGCGAGTGCTAACCGGCTGGCCATTCATATTAACGTGGATACCGGCATGGGACGATTAGGTGTACGCACAAAGGAAGAACTTTTAGAAGTAGTGAAAGCCTTAAAGGCAAGTAAATTCCTCAGATGGACAGGAATTTTCACACATTTTTCGACAGCTGATGAACCGGACACAACACTCACAAAGCTGCAGCACGAAAAATTCATCAGTTTTCTCAGCTTTTTAAAAAAACAGGGGATTGAGCTGCCCACCGTGCATATGTGCAACACGGCTGCAGCTATCGCATTTCCGGAATTTAGCGCTGATATGATCCGTTTAGGTATCGGCTTATATGGTTTATATCCTTCAGCCTATATTAAACAACTAAATCTCGTTAAGCTTGAACCTGCGTTAAGTTTAAAGGCGCGCATCGCTTATGTGAAAACCATGCGTACAGAACCCCGAACCGTTAGCTATGGTGCTACATACGTCGCAGAACCTAATGAAGTAATTGCTACACTCCCGATTGGCTATGCGGACGGCTATTCTCGTGCCCTTTCCAATCGCGGGTTTGTTCTTCATCGCGGAAAACGAGTGCCAGTGGCGGGAAGAGTAACAATGGATATGATCATGGTCAGTTTAGGAGAAAACGGTGAAGGTAACCAAGGAGAAGAAGTCGTGATTTACGGTAAGCAAAAAGGAGCCGAGATTTCCGTTGATGAAGTGGCTGAAATGCTCAATACGATTAACTATGAAGTCGTGTCTACATTAAGCCGCCGCATCCCTCGTTTTTATATAAGAGATGGCGAGATTTTTAAAGTATCAACTCCAGTATTATACGTGTAGAACATCTTAAAATGCTGAATCAAAATCCCTCTACCAGAGGGATTTTGTTTTTTCTGAAACTAAAAAAATCCCTCCTATAAGAAGAGAGATTTTCAACATATTTATACCACAATAATTGATTGTTCAGGAGTATTATGATCGTGTCGAGAACGAAAATGCGCTTCTAATTCTTCAAGTGTACGCCCCTTTGTTTCCGGCATGAATTTGTATACAAAACCGATTGCCAATACACCTAAAGCCACAAATATAAAGAATGTAAAAGACAAACCTACAGAGCTAAGCAAGATCGGGAAAGCAAAACCGATCACAAAGTTTAATATCCAAAGGAAAAAAACACTTATCCCAGAACCAAGTCCTCTTAACCTTTGAGGGAATATTTCCGCTATGACAAGCCAAGTCACAGGTCCTACACACCCTTGCATAAAGGCAAGAAATAAAACGGTCAAAGAAAGCACTACATAAGGAAGTGCCATAGATCCATCAAGCACAATTGAGAAAATCGCAATCAATAGGAGCGCTGTAGTCGTCCCCGCCAAACCAATCAATAATATTGGACGCCGTCTCACTTTTCCGACCAGCCAAATCCCAAATATAACTGCAATAACTGATATCAGCCCATTTCCAATATTAGCGATTAAAGCCGCTTTTGTACCAAAACCAGATTCTTTAAGGATTTGTGTGCCATAATACATAATCGAGTTCACACCTGTAATTTGATTCACTATGGCAACACCGATTCCAATCCATAAAAGACGGCGCAGCCATGGTGTAGAAAAGTCCTTGAGTGATGCCTTTTCTAGTCTGTATCTTTTTCTACCGCTTCTTGAATTTCTCTACATTCAGCTTCTGCACGTTTATCTTCTCGAATTTGTTTAAGAACTCGCAGCGCCTCACTGTTTTTGCCTTTGGAGATTAGCCATCGGGGGCTTTCTGGTACCTTAAGCATACTGGCAAATAACATGATAGCCGGTACAGCACAAATGACAAGCATGTATCTCCAAACATGTCCCGTATTTGCCATTGTTACACCGAGGATCGCATTAAAAACATATGCTAAAAATTGCCCGCCAACAATCATTAGTTCATTTTGGGTTACCATACGCCCTCTCTTTTCATGCGGTGCCATTTCTGCTAAAAAGGCCGGCACCATCGCCGAGGCTCCTCCAACAGCCAGCCCCAGTAAAAAACGAAAGACCGCCATGATGAAAACGTTAGGTGCTAACGCTGTTCCCAGTGATGCTAGGAAAAATAAAAAGGAAAGATTAAGGATCATTTTACGGCGGCCATATCGATCAGCCAATCTTCCGCATAACAACGCTCCAAACGCGGCACCTAATAAAAGAATACTCGTAACAAGCCCTTCTGTAACCGGTGTTAAATCAAGCTGATCTGGCCTTGCCATAAAAGGTAAAGCTCCATTTATAACTCCGGTGTCATATCCAAAGAGAAGCCCTCCAAAAGTTGCTGAAATCATTATTAATTTCAACCTTCGATTTCGATGTTCATTCATATCCATTTCCCCTGCCTTTATTAAGAATACTTAATAAACTCTTTCAGTGTGGATATTGAGTCAAAACTAAAGTCATCTCTATCTTAGATTTTCACCTCTGGATTTGTAACCGTTTACATTTTTAGCCAATAGAATAAACCTAAGCTATTAGTTGTTATGTTGTAGTAATGTTTTTGTCACATTATTGTCATTTCTCATATTATCATAATTCCAAAAGCATTTTCAGTCAATATTATTTTCAGAATTATTTATTTCCGCTATGTGGTGGTGATGTTTTGATCATCTCGTTGTGAAGTTAACTATTGGCAATTTGAGTGTTATAAGTTCCCTTGAAGTTTTCCATTCACAAAAAATGTCCATATCGTTATAATGATGATGTTTAATCGCGAAAAGAGAAAATGATAAAGAGGGAATCAATATGAAGAAGATTTTGATCAGTATGATCGCAATCGTTTTAAGTATTACTTTGGCAGCTTGCGGATCACATCACGCAGCCAAAAACCATTCAGATTCTAATGGGACGGAGCAAGTCTCTCAAGATACTCAATCTAATGAATATAATCAGACAGAACAAAAGACTGGCACGCCTCATTCAAAAAAGCAGAAGAAATTGGTCAATGTTACATTAGATAGAGCAATAGATGGAGATACGATTAAAGTTATTTACAACGGAAAGAAAGACACAGTTCGCTACTTGCTCGTTGATACACCTGAGACGAAGAAACCAAATTCTTGTGTTCAACCATACGGTGAGGATGCGTCGAAACGAAATAAAGAATTGGTCAACAGCGGTAAGCTACAGCTGGAATTTGATAAAGGCGATCGCAGAGATAAGTATGGAAGACTGTTAGCATACGTTTATGTTGACGGCAAATCTGTTCAAGAGACATTATTGAAAGAGGGATTGGCCAGAGTAGCATATGTATATGAGCCTAACACAAAATACATAGACCAATTCAGACTAGATGAGCAAGAAGCAAAATCAGATAAACTGTCAATTTGGAGTAAGAGCGGTTATGTGACAAACAGAGGATTTAATGGCTGTGTGAAATAGAAAAACACTGTTCGTTAAAAAAAGCAGCAAACCTAGCAGAATGCAGTTTCCAAAGAATGAGAAAGAGATGATGGCGTGTCTAGTTTCCATTCTGCTTATCAAGCTAAAATCATCAACTAGCCTGTAAAATTTCCGCTGTATAGTAACAATAAAAACACCCCTTCACGTCAATGTGAGGGGGTTATTTGTGTGTAAACATCCTTCCTATTTCATCATAAATCAAGAGATCCCTCTACCGTCGTTAGCGCGGTTTCATACATCTTACCCATTGGCATTCCTAAGCTTTCCCACTTCTTGAAGTGTTCGCTGACAGAATACGGTTCCGCTCGTTCGTTTTGTCTGCTGGACACTCCAATACTGTTTAAAGGTTGCCATACCTTATTCTCACCATCTTTTCAAAAGAAGGCAGCCATGTCATCAAAGGCCTTTAATGATGATTGATCATTAATTGTTCTTCGGTTGATCTCCAGACAATAACATCATTAGTTTTTTCGAAAGCTCTTCAAAGCTGTATTGAGATCCTTTGTGTGAGTGTAAATGTTCTTATATAAATCAAATAGTGTTTTATATTTTTGTACATTTTGTGCCTTTGGATAAAATGCAGCAGCCTCACGAATGAACTGCTCTGCACATTCTTCAAGGGATTTAAACCATCCGCTTCCAAAGGCAGCCAGCATTGCAGCCCCCATAGCTGGCCCTTGTTCAATTTCTAACTTAATTACCCTCGTATTGAAAATATCAGCTTGCATTTGCAGCCACGTATCATTTTTAGCTCCCCCACCAATAGAAACAACAGTATGAACTGATTTTCCCGCTTTGCGGAATAGCTCAATTGATTCATGTAAAGAGAATGTGATACCTTCCATTATTGCCCTCAAAAAATGCTTTCTATTATGGGCTCCATCCATTCCGATCAAGCTTCCCCGAATAGAAGAATCAGCATGCGGCGTTCTTTCACCAACCAAATAAGGAGTGTATAGCAGTCCATTGGCTCCTATCGGAATAGCTTCCACCCCCTGCAATAATTGCTCAAACGATTCGTTTGGTGCAAACGTTCTTTTAAACCAGTCCAAGCTGTATCCTGCAGCGAGCGTGACGCCCATCGTATAAAAAGAATCCTTTTTTCCATGATTAAAAAAGTGAACTTTCCCTTTAAAGTCTCTTTCTTTTTCTTCTTCGTAGGAAAGTATGACCCCTGACGTCCCAATACTGCATAATGTTTTTCCGGAAGAAAGGATACCTGCTCCAATAGCGCCGCAAGCATTATCTGCTCCCCCAGCGTACACTTTTGTTTTTTCTAATAGCCCGGTCTTGGCGGCAACGTGCGGAAGCAGCGACCCTACACAATCATGAGATTCAACAAGCGGAGGACAAATATCTGCAGAAATACCAATTTGATTGCAAATATCATTGCTCCACTCCTTGCGAGTAATATGTAAAAGTAAAGTTCCTGCTGCATCGGAGTATTCGGTGTGAATGGCACCGGTCATACGGAATCGCACATAGTCTTTCGGAAGCAAAAACACAGCAGCTTTTTTAAAAAGTTCAGGTTCATGTTCCTTTACCCATAACATTTTAGGTAATGTAAACCCTTCTAAAACACGGTTTTTTGTGATGTCAAGAAGATGATCGCCAAATTTCTCGGTCATCCTTATACATTGAGGCGTTGTTCTGGTATCATTCCAAAGAATTGCATTACGTAACACCTGACGATCTTTATCAAGCAGTACTAATCCATGCATTTGTCCCGAATAGCTTATCCCGTCAATATCCTTGGCTTGAACATTGGATATAGAAACCAATTCAGTCAATGCTTCAATTGTTTGCTGCACCCAGTCTTCAGGATTTTGCTCACTATATCCCGCCTTCTCTTGGATGAGCGGATACCTTTTGGACGTTTCTGCACAAACCTTGCCGTTTTGGTTAACTAAAATGGTTTTAACAGCACTCGTTCCAAGATCTATTCCAATGACATACTTCATTTTTTCACTCCTTGCCCTTTTAAAAAACCATTCACTCTAAATAAATCCTAATTATAGAAGTTACCCGTCATAACAACAAGCAATAGGAAAGGAATCATGACGGGTAATTCAGTGATTTGGTATTGATAGCAGGATCTGGAGCTTATCCTGTTATACTTCTAAAATGTATTGGTTCAATATCGCTTTTAATTTCTCCTGTCTTCCCGATTCGTTTTTAATTGATTTATGATTTAGCGCATATTGCTCAAGTGTGTGGAAATTAGCTCTTCCTTCTATAATTTCAAGACCAATCCCTTCAGTAAAGCTGCGGTAACGATGTTGAATCACATCTTCAAACACACGATCTTCGATTAATTTGTGGGCAACTTTCAATCCTCTTGCAAATGCATCCATCCCTGCAATATGGGCATATATTAGATCATCAGGCTCGAAAGAAGATCTTCTGACCTTCGCGTCAAAGTTTAATCCGCCGCTTCCAAGGCCGCCATTTTGCAGGATTTCGTACATTGCTAATGTCGTAGAATATAAATCCGTCGGAAATTCATCCGTGTCCCAGCCTAAAAGAGGATGACCCTGGTTTGCGTCAACAGAGCCAAGCAGACCATGTACTCTTGCCATGCGTAATTCATGTTCGAATGTATGCCCGGCTAATGTGGCATGATTGGCTTCAAGATTTAATTTAAAATGATTGTCTAAGCCATATTGCTTCAAAAAGGCAATGGTTGTTGCTGCATCTGTATCGTATTGATGGGTGGTCGGCTCTTTTGGTTTTGGCTCAATCAAAAACTGCCCTGTGTACCCGATTTCCTTCGCATAATCCACTGCCATATGCATAAATCTAGCCAAATTATCAAGCTCAAATTTTAAATCGGTATTTAACAATGTTTCATATCCTTCACGGCCGCCCCAAAATACATAGTTCTCAGCGCCAAGCTCTTTTGCTGTTTCTAACCCTTTTTTCACTTGTGCTGCAGCATACGCAAACACATCTGCATTGCAAGAAGTCGCGGCACCATGGACGAAACGGGGATTCGTAAACATGTTTGCGGTATTCCATAATAGCTTAACGCCGCTATTTCTCATGTAATCTTTAATCATGCCCACGATCATATCTAAATTTTGGTTTGTCTCTTTTAGCGTACTGCCTTCTGGTGCAATATCCCGGTCATGAAAAGCAAAGAATGGTGCATCTAGTTTTTCAAACATCTCAAATGCTGCTTCTACTCTCATCTTCGCTAGATCCATGCCTTTATAGTGATCCCATGGTCTTTGCATCGTACCTGCTCCAAAAACGTCTGTTCCATCAGCGGTAAATGTATGCCAATAGGCAATAGAAAATCGCAAATGCTCTTTCATCGTTTTTCCGCCGATTACTTCTTGAGGATTATAATATTTAAATGCTAAAGGATTAGTCGAATCTTTCCCTTCGTAAACCACTTTGTTTGCGCTTCCAAAATAGTTGATTGAACTGGAATGAGATTGAGCCATGTGATTTCCCCCTTAAAAATAAATTCATTCAAATACAGATGCATTTTATTTCATATAGTAAGTACATTACCTATTAGTTTGTTGTTTAAACAAACTAACTTATTTTCATCTTATATAACCTCGTCAGTATTTTCAATATTTTTTTTAGTTTTTTATGAACACATTAGATATAATAAAGATAAGATTCGCTATGTACTATGTTCATACTTAATTTAAAGGTTATACAAATGGAGTGGATGAAGTGGATATCGCAGATCAAGCCTTTGTTAAAAAAGTAAATCAAAAGTTATTATTAAAAGAAATACTTAAAAATTCACCTATTTCAAGAGCAAAATTATCTGAAATGACTGGATTAAATAAATCAACTGTTTCATCACAGGTAAGCACGTTAATGAAAGAAAATCTGGTATTTGAAATAGGTCAAGGACAATCAAGTGGCGGAAGAAGACCTGTCATGCTTGTTTTTAATAAAAAGGCAGGATACTCCGTAGGAATAGATGTTGGTGTGGATTATATCAATGGCATTTTAACAGACCTTGAAGGAACAATCGTTCTTGATCAATACCGCCATTTGGAATCCAATTCTCCAGAAATAACGAAAGACATTTTGATTGATATGATTCATCACTTTATTACGCAAATGCCCCAATCTCCGTACGGGCTTATTGGTATAGGTATTTGCGTGCCTGGACTCATTGATAAAGATCAAAAAATTGTTTTCACTCCGAACTCCAACTGGAGAGATATTGACTTAAAATCTTCGATACAAGAGAAGTACAATGTGCCTGTTTTTATTGAAAATGAGGCAAATGCTGGCGCATATGGAGAAAAAGTATTTGGAGCTGCAAAAAATCACGATAACATTATTTACGTAAGTATCAGCACAGGAATAGGGATCGGTGTTATTATCAACAACCATTTATATAGAGGAGTAAGCGGCTTCTCTGGAGAAATGGGACATATGACAATAGACTTTAATGGTCCTAAATGCAGTTGCGGAAACCGAGGCTGCTGGGAATTGTATGCTTCAGAGAAGGCTTTATTAAAATCTCTTCAGACCAAAGAGAAAAAACTGTCCTATCAAGATATCATAGACCTCGCCCATCTAAATGATATCGGAACCTTAAATGCATTACAGAATTTTGGATTCTATTTAGGAATAGGCCTTACCAATATTCTAAATACTTTCAACCCACAAGCCGTAATTTTAAGAAATAGCATAATTGAATCGCATCCTATGGTTTTAAATTCAATGAGAAGTGAAGTATCATCAAGGGTTTATTCCCAATTAGGCAATAGCTATGAATTATTGCCATCTTCCTTAGGACAGAATGCGCCGGCATTAGGAATGTCCTCCATTGTGATTGATCATTTTCTGGACATGATTACAATGTAATTTTTTAAGGAATGGACAGCTCATCTTTAAAGATGAGTTTTTTTATTCTAGGAGTATTTCTGAAGCAATAGTGACATAGGCACCTTCTCATATGAAAAAGGAGTTCTAAAATAGAAATCTCCTTTTTCATGTGCAAATTATTTTTCTTTATAACGAAAATATCTAAAATCGGCCGGAATATGATTACCACTGGTATCTTGGCATTGCATCCCTACAAAGGCCCCTGTGAAGAATCCTCCCCCACGGATGTAATCATCTGATAATTTTTTCGATTCCAGTGCAATGTCAATTTTGTGCCAATCTTCTTTGTTAAAAGAATAGAAATAATAATATTTGTCCTTTTCAATATTTACTCTTAAATATACATACTTTACTTCACGAGGAATAACAATTTTATTGTGTAATGGCTGTGAAAAAGAAAAGTTGTCACATATTGTTAATTCAAGAATGCGGCCAAGTTCTTCATCATGCGTGACTTGAAGAGCCGTCCAGTTCTCTGTATTGTAGTAATTCACTAATCCAGCGGCTTGTTGAAAATTTTCCGGATAAAACTCAACAGCAGTTTCGGCTTCAAAATGGAGACTTTGCCAGCGTCTGGCTACAAATGCCTGAGTAAATGTCGAGGTCAATGATTCATGACCGAATAATCGTAAATGATTTGGCGCTTGAGTCAATGAACCTAATTCATTCGTGAATGGAATCCTTAAAGTTTGAAAATTTATATTTAATGTTGAATCCTCAAATTCATCAACTTCCGGGTACGTTGCTTCAAATATTGTTTCGGGTATAGAAGGTGCATCTACCTCCAAGCTTCCTTCTTTTCCACCTACTACATAGGGCCATTCATCTTTCCAGTAAAGTTTTTGAATAGCTGTTTCTCTGCCCAAAGGACAGTATCCTCTCTGCTGAAAAATTGAATCATCGTCAGGATGAATAGGACGTCCCGTTAAATGAGCTAAATACCACTCATCTGTATGTGTTTGAACAATGGATGCATGACCACATTTTTGCAATGGATTTCCTGGGTCATGCCATGACGTTAAGATTGGATTATCGGGATGAACTTCATATGGCCCCTCAATATTTGCAGAACGGGCAATTGTAGCAGCATGTTCGTACCGTGTTCCTCCTTCTGCAGTTAATAAATAATAATAGTTCCCGATATGATAAAGGTGCGGAGCTTCTGTCAGTTTTCTATCCGTTCCTTCAAATATGACTTTTGGTTTACCGATTAATTTTTGCTCTTTATCAGAATATTCCTGTATAACAATTCCTCCAAATGAGTGCCGATCAATACGGTGATCCCATAACATATTTAATAAATACTTTTTTCCATCCGTATCATGGAACAAAGAAGCATCAAACCCCGAGCTATTTAATTTAATCGGCTCCCCCCAATCACCATTAATCGTTTCACAGGTAACTAAATAATTGTGACAATCTTTCCATGCGCCATCTACTACCTTAACATCCGTATAGATCAGCCAAAACTTCCCATCACTATAGCTTAAACATGGTGCCCAAACCCCACCTGAATTTGGATTTCCTTTCATGTCTAATTGTGAAACTCTCTGTAATGGATGTGCAACTAAGTGCCAATTTACTAAATCTTTTGAGTGGTGTATCTGGACTCCCGGAAACCACTCAAATGTAGATACAGCGATATAATAATCCTCTCCTGCCCTACAAATACTTGGATCGGGATTGAATCCTTTGAGTACTGGATTGGTAATCTTCATTTGGGACTCCTCCTCAGTTTATTTTCTTTTTTAAGCCTTGAAATCATCAATATGATCCAAATAAACTTTGTCTCTATTCTCTAATTCTCGAACCATGTTTTTATATTTTTTCTCATCTAAGTTATAGAAATTAATATCAATTAAAGCTAGAACAAGCAAGAACACGGGAATAATGGTTGTTGTAATTAAAATCCCCATTAATGCCGTCGGGGTTTGTGCCTGATTTGCTACATATCCAAACTTATCAAGAACCAGACCCGGAACAACTCCTCCTAAGGCCATACCAAACTTAAAGAAAAATCCGATTATAGCGTAAATGAGCCCACCCATTCTTTTCCCAGTCCTGTACTCTCCATATTCAATTGTTTCAGGAATAAGCGCCCACATATACCCCCCGGCAGTGAGACTTCCAGCAGCAGCGATTAATCGACAGACAAGTATGAGGTAAACATTACTTGGCGGAACAAACAGTAAAGCTAAGAGGCCGATAATATTCAGTAATAATGCATAGTTTAGTAATTTCTTTTTCCCCAAAAATTGATGAAGCCTTGGAATAAACGGTAAAATGACCAAAGCGGGCAAGCTTCCTATCAAACCGTACCACTTCACCAAATCCTCTCTTTCTAAGTTATACGTTACGTAGTAAATGCCAACCGAATTACTGATGGAATTCACTCCAAAAATAATAATAAAGAAAATACTTAATACAACAAGTGGACGATTAACACGAAACTGCTCAAATATATCCGTAAATTTAATTTTCTCTTCGGATTTTTGAAGAGTGACCCGCTCTTTTGTGCTTTTAAAACAAAAGATTAAAAGGCACCCGCCTATCATTCCCAAAATACCCATGGTTAGTTGCCAGCCAAGAGACTCGTTGCCGGAAGTATCGCTTAAATAAGCAGCCAGTAAGGGAACAAAAAATGCAACGACAAGTCCCCCAAGATTCGCAAATAACATGCGAACAGAAGTTATACTAACCACTTCTTGATTATTTCTAGTCATTGCAGAAGTTAACGCGCCATATGGAACGTTTATCGTTGTGTATGTAAGCGACAAGCCAACATAGGTTATATAGGCATATATTAATTTCCCCATATCCGAAAAGTCTGGTGTTGTAAAACAGAGTATTGCCAGTATGACAAATGGAAAAGCTCCGAATAAAAGATACGGTCTAAAGCGTCCAAATCTGCTGTTCGTTCTGTCAACTATTGTTCCGATAAAAGGATCAGCGAGAGCGTCGATTATTCTAACCACTAAAAACATAGTACCGGCTGCTGCTGCCGATAAACCAAAAATATCTGTATAGAAGAACAAAAGATAAGTAGACACTGTTGCATAAATTAAATTACAAGCAAAATCTCCAGACGCATATCCAACTTTTTCAACCATGCTAATCTTCTTTACATTTTCACTGAGCATGATTTCTCCCCTTTTCGATCCTTTAATATGGAACAGTGTGAAACGGTATAACAATTTCTCGAATTTACGGTCAGTAAACGTTTATAAAAGCGCTTTCAAAACAGTGCAAAAAAATATGGTGATCAGCAAGCAAAAAATTCATCTTTTTTCGTCATACCTTATATACCTGGAAAAGGATAAAAGCCTCATTCTTTCGTTTCTTATATTGTTTAGCTCCATTAAATAGACCCTCTTATCCCCCTTCCATCCATATTCAGTAAGACCTTATCTTGTGGACAATGAAAGTTCATCTTATTAGTTTGTTGATCGAACAAACTAACTTGATTTAATATTATAAAATCCTTTCGACTTTTTCAACATCTTTTTCAGAAAGTTTAAGCATTGTCTCGAATAATATTTAAGAATGCACGTATCAATTAATGACACCCAGTCTTTTTGTTACAGTTTGTTACTTACTCATAATCATTCCAAAGACTAAGAAAACAGGATTCTTATGTTCAATCATATGGCAACAATGTGAACTATGCGAAACAAGGAAGTGGTTAGCAGCGGTAAGCTGCAATTAGAGTTTGATAAAGTTGATCACAGATAATTATGGAAGACTGTTAGCCGTGCGTTTTGGTTAATGACAAGTCTGGTCTTGAAACATAATTGAAAGAAGGATTGGCCAGAGTGGCTTATGTTATGAGCCAAACACTATTTATCTAAATATTAAATTAAGAATCCAAGCAAATTCCATGTTGTCTTTTGTTGCGACTTGTTATTGAAATTGGAACAAAAGAGGAATACAGAAATCAGTTCTGTATTAGTTTATTCAATATATTGATTTTCCTTTGGTCTTTATAGTTCTTCTTTGTTCTTCTATAGCCATCTAATAAAGACTTTTTATAAACCTTGAGGTAATCATCAATCGTTAGCAAATGATATTTCGCTCCACCATCCTCAAATACCTCTAAGTTATTATAGTCTACATCTGCAAATGGTTTTAAATCCTCGATGTAAGCAATGCCTATTTTAGTATTAGTTTTTTTAAATTCATGCTCATGTAAATCAACCATTTTGTACCCTTGCAGTTCCATAAGTTTATTTAGTTTTTCCCACTTTTCCTCTAAAAAAATTAAAGGAATAAGGATATCAATATCTTCTGGGGAAAAGTCCAACCCAGTTACCCTTTCAAGACCTAAAGAGCCATATAATAATGGAATTATGCCTAACTCTTTATTAAACGTTTTAGCTATATTGATAAATTCATTATACAATTTCATTTTTACCTCCCTAATATTTGTTGTATGATTACTAAGATTCAATTGTTTCTTGATTTTTCTTAAGCCCTCAATTTGTTTCATGTAGTAAATACCACAAACTCATTTAAACCCTTTTCTCACAAGAAAAATAAATTGAGTATCAGTACTCAGAATTGGATTGAAGGTCATTTTAAAAGGATTCTTTTATCTAAAAGGCCTTGATACTGAATTAAAGAACAACATTAAAATAATGATGGCTATTACAACAACAATCTCAAAAGCATGTGAACTGCCATCTTCTTTTTCTCGATCTTTCTTCTCCCTCAATTATTCCCTATATTTTCTTTGTATTTCATCCTTTTTCCTATCCATCTTACTCGACCCCTTTCAAAATAAAGTAAAGCCAAGCAATTCTGAAATTTTTTTATTCCTTCTTTTGACAAGCTCGAAAATACCAATGTATAAGCGTAATGCTTAACGGATTTTAAACTCCAAAAAACAAAGCCCCTCCGATAAACCAGAAAAAAGGAAATAGAAACATAATTGCGTTTAAAACAATCCCATATACAGCACATCGTTTATTTGTCTTTATTGAAACGAACGCTAAAATGATTCCTATAGGAGAAAGTAATAATGGAAAAAACACCGGCATTCCTTGCCACGGAATTGACATAACTCCCGTAAAAAAATTAATAATTAAAATAGCTGAGATAATTGGAATCGTGATTGAAAAAATAGCTGCAGCTTTTCTAATATTCATATTGAAAGCAAGTCTCCGTTCTCCTTAAAATTGTAGTTTTATTTAGTCTTGAGAAAGTTTGTCAAAATCTCTTTCTTTCATTTCAGGCAGAGTTATATCAATCCCTAACATTTTTATTAATTCTTGTACGTAGCTTTTTATTTGCAAGCATATTAAATGGGAAATCGAAATCAAATTCCTCTTTAACGCTTAGAATATCCATTGCATACGAACAGTTATGCTTCATACCCAAAAGATCATCATTAAAGCTTAATACATCTTTATACGATTGATCAGATAACTCAAAGTGAGTAGCTAAATAAACACTAATATGGTTTCCACCTTGAGAATCAAAATCCACTAATCTTTTATCAACTACTAATAAAAATGCAGATCTCTCATCATCACATAATACCAACTGAAAAAATTCTAAGTTTCTCAGTTTCAATAACCGTTTAAATCTTGTATGTAAGGCCCTCATAATCTAATTCTGCCTTTCCTGATATAAATCGTTTTTAAAAAAGTATTACATTCACTTATACTCTTCTACCCAGTCGTGATACTTTTCATAAAGGTGACGTATTCGTTTGAAATCATGAGCTATGACTTCGCATCCGCGGTCATCATAGATAAAGAAAATAATGTCTTTTGTAATGTTCACAAAGAAAACATCAGGGTAATCAATAGAGTAACCTCCGAATTTCGGTTTTTGTGGAAAATCCTCATTACTGGCTGCTTTAAGTAATTCAGTTACACGTAAGTCTCGAGGTTTGCATAACAGGGAAAATTGTTGCATCTCGTATTCTTCAGCTTTATTGATTTCGAAAGGGTAGGGATATGTCTTCACCATAATTTGATTCAAATGATTTTTACATTTTAGAAACGGTTGATACACCTTTAATTTTCTTATACATTTCTCTTTCTTTTTGTGCTTATACATATTCGTCACAAGGAATATGTCATCATTTTGTTCAAATAATTCATTAAAAATGATTGAGGTTTGTTCATATACAACCCGAAACATCTTTAAATTCAATTCTTCATTTGCTTTGAGTTGATAGATATTTCCCCCAAGACAAAAATGGATTCCTGTGCCCCATTGATTATAGATGCTAGGAATTAATTCGAGGTTTTGAAACCTTTCCTCCATATACTCCATTATCTTCATTTAGACATTCTCACTTTAGGAATATGATCTTTTTGGAATATCAACAACTCATGCAGTTCGATGTTTTGATAGGGCCAGACTTTATCAAACAGCTCTCTCGGATACCGCTCCATTTCGTTATTATATAGCTTTCTGACAGTTGGATACTCATGATCAATATCTCTGGAAAGTTTCCGGATACTGATCTTTCTTTGGTCTATAATCGTTTTTACCTTTGATTTAATCATATTCTCACCTTTTAGTTATTTTTGATCACTTAAAATGATCATTAAGTTTATAATGGATCCTTGACCTCGCTGAATTTAATAATCCCGCTCTTCATGTTCAAATCCATAAGTACCTTTTATCCACACATCGCCGAAGCCTGAACTTTTTGTTATTTCCAACTGATCACCTTCTACTCGATCTGCTGCACTGTAGTCCAAATAACTTCCTGGAATTCTTTCTCGCTCCTTGAAAATATCCATCAGTTAGAGCTATTCTGCTAAGTTTCATATTTAGAGTACAGTCTTTATTATTGTGTATTGTGAATTTATAACCAAGTGCGGTCGGAATTCCGGTCGAAATTATCTGCCATGAAGACAATTGTTGATTCCTCGCTCAAAACAAAGTCTACATTTGTTTAATCCACCGTTAGCTTTGCTTCAGCATTCGGAAGATTAAAACTTGAGACTAAGCCTAAGCAAACCAAAGTTAAACGATTAACCCTTTTCATCCCTCTCTCCCTTTACCCGTTTATGGCGTAATTCGGTAAATGAAAGAGCTTTTTGACCGTGCATAAGGAAAAGGATTGTGATGATTTAAGCTACGCTGCTACCCTCCCAATGTTTTGCAGAAAAACCGAGTCCCAGATCCAAAATATTACAGCAAATGAGACGCTAAACAAGTATATTTCATATCCCATCAGAAAGTTTAAGGTGTTTTTTGGATCAGTAATGAAAGCGAAGAATAACCATACTAAGAAGGAAAAGAATATGTATATGAGTAAATATTTCGCGTTAAACCTTTTTGGATTGCGATTTAAGAAATATTGAACAGGTGCAGCAAAGATTAAATAAAAGATAAAGAGAAGAACACTTATTAGGAAGTATGGTATGTAGCCGTCATAACCAATGCCAAAAACATAAACAACAGCAGCTGATAACGCGGACAAGACATGAACAAATATGATCCTTAAAACTTGCATGTTTATAACCTCTTTCTTAATGAATGCTTCTTCAACATTGTCTAGATCCTCCTTAAAATCACTTTAAAACTACTGTTCTACTTAGAAATTAAACATCTTGGTCGCATTTCTCATTCTTCCGCCATTGAATAGCATTTCGGCGAGTTATCGCAACAGGTATTAAGAGTAGAGTACCGACAATAAGCAACATAAAAAAGATCACAAACAGCGCACCTGTTCCCGGAACAATTTCTTCATAGGTAATAAAGCGCTCCTTCCCCTGCAGGACGAAGAACCGAGAATTTTCGAGAAAGGCCAGATGAAAAGCGATAGACGTCCATAAGCTTCCTGTTACAATACGCAGGAGTTGAAGGATGCATCCAAAAGTCAACAATAAAACGATGTAATCTAATGTGATAGCAGGTGATTCAATTCCAGCTATATATTGTAAACCACTTACAATTATTGGTGCAAGCACAAACAGGATTGGTTGTAGGAGTAAGGCCATAAAACAGTTCCAACGCTTATTTAGAGCATAGTACACCGTCCCCCGAAAAGTTAATTCCTCTGGAAAAGCTTCATAAAAGAAAACGATAATCATATTTAAGAGCAATGCTGTCACTAAATGGACAGAGAAGTGAAATTGTGTAACTTTGATCCAGCCTAATAAATGGGCGATAGCGAAACCAGACCCGGATAGTACAATCACATATATTGCTCCTATTATGGCTTTCGGAATGGCTTGCCGCCACCCAGACAGTCCTATGGAATAAAAGGGTCTACTAGACATCCGTTTAAGAAGAATGTAGAGCAACGGGACAGTTATTAATGTGACTAAACCTGCTTGGATGCCTTGCTTCAAAAGCTTGGAAGCTCCTGCTTGGCTAGCCATTGAACCGACTAAAGTAGCAAAAAACAAAGCAAATACGAATGTTCCCCAACTGAGCAAGACAGTTCCTAACCATTTATGATGATTGTCTTGTTTTCCGCTTTTGGTGAGATGAATTTGCATTTGGATACCCCTCTCACATCATTCATATTAAGCACTATAAGCCCTACTATCACTATACGTTCTATAGCTGTTATGGTTTCAAATTCCTGCATTACCCCTCTTACAATTCCACTCTTCCTCTAAAATAGCGTAATAATATTCATCCCACCATTCATTGCCTTTCGGAATACATTTTTTAAAAAATCCTTCTCTTCTCATTCCGATCTTCTCCATAACTCGGTATGAAGGAATATTCTCAGGTTGACACGTAGCTATAATCCTATGTAAGTTCATTTCTTTAAATCCATATTCCAAGATAGCTTGGGCTGCCTCAGAAGCATACCCTTTATTTTGATAATTGGGATTAAACACCCACCCAATTTCGTATGTATGTTCACCAAAATACTTATAAAAGATAATATGGCCTATAAGAAAGTCTTCATCTCTTAGTATGACAGGGAATTTTTCAGCGTTATCACCTTTGTTTTTATTTACAAATGCCTTTGCATCTTCTTCAGTAAAAACCCCTTCAGGTATATACTTCATTACATTACTATCAGATGTATACTCATATACTGCTTGCCAATCTTTGAATTCAAATTCACGTATCAATAACCTTTTTGTTGTTATGTGCATTAAAGTAACTAACTCCCCTCAAATATACTTAATCTTTATTTCAATATGAAGACAACAATAACTTCTTTAAATGACTATCCTTATTAACAATATTGCCTCTTGCTAGAAACCGGTTATAACAATAATCTGATAAAATAATGCTATCCGGATTAGTTCCGTATTTTTCTTGAAGGGTTTTCTTTAATTCTTGAGGTGAAACCAACTCATTGATCTTATTTTTCAAAGCATCTTTAATTTGCTCGTAAATTGTCATTATACTTCCCTCAAATTGCAGATTCTTTGGTTGTTGAAATTAGTCATAATTTTTTCTTTTGCCGAAGTGTTATTCTGAAACCAGTTTATAATACTCTTGGAGATTCGGATTTACTTCCCAATATTTCGTTCCATTAGAAGACACTAGCATATCAAACCATATCTCGAAATTAGAATTTAAGTTAATCGCATCTTCAATATCGTCAATTGAGTCTAGATATAACATATAACCTAATCCTTTTTTTGATTTGTTTGTGTCTATGACATACCTTCCATCAAAATGATATCCTATTAATAAGTATCCCTCTGGGAAATCTTGAACCTCATTATATTCAATGATTCCCTCTAAGCTAAGTATTTCAATGCCATCAAACATTTCCACCCCATTGTGTTGTAACAAAAACTCTTTATAGTCATTAGGGAAAGTAACACCTAATTCCTTTTCTAAGCCGCTAATTTCTTGAGGAGTTGCTGGATTTTTGAAATGAAAAGTAGCATCTTCCAAGACATAACCCCCATGATGAAACACAGGAAATGTACCATATTTAGTAACTGCTTTCTTAATACCATCTAGTGTCATGTGGACTAATTTTCCTTCTTCCATAAATGCTCCTCCTTAAATCATCCCATTAAATTTTCCCACACAGAAATTTAAAAGGGACATAAACTGTTTATAAAGAAACAATTTTATTCATAATTAAAGCAGCATTAGTGGTGAACAAAATGTAAGTATGATTTGCTGTTTTAATCACTACCCTATCCGTAGAGCCATAAGGAAACCCAATCCTTACTGCGCTTTTCTCCTCTCCCCCATAGTTTGGATCAAGAAATACATCATTGATTTCTTTGATTGGAATTTCAATTTTGGATAGCTGCCAATTGATAATTAAGTTTTCATTTGATTTTTCAACGTTGATTCCAAGCATAAAAACATTCCCCTTTTGACTATGAATTCAGTGAAACAAACACGCTTTAAAATTTAATAAATCCAAAAAGTAATACTTACGGGAAATATGACTATAAGCAAAAGAGCCCTTTCAGGCCCTTATTTTTCTTTTACCCTTGGTATGAATTTGTTACAAACTCTTTTGCTTTATTAGCAACAGCTTCCCAAGTGGCGGCAGCATGATCAAGATCCGCAGAAAGCTTATTGATATCCTCATTCTCAAACCCTTGGGCGAGTGAATAAAATTGATTTGCTATAGAATGCCAGATGCCTTCGATTTGTCCTATAAACTCCTTAGACTTTTCTGCTTGGGCTATTACATTAACCAGGTCTATATTGATACTGTGAAGCATCCCCAAAACTTTTACTTCTAAAGAAAGTTGTGCATCCATATTGTTTAACATATTCAGAAAATGATCAATTTGTTGTTTAACTGATTGTATATCAGAACACTCTAATATTTCAGATACAATAAAACCAAATAGAGGCCCTAGATCAAAGCTGAATTTTACTTTCTCATTAATATCATGACCTTCAACAAATATACCCAATAATTTTTTTAATTCTAAAAACATATTTATTGAATCATGTATCTCACTCTCATCATTATACTGTGAATCTAAATATGCGACTTCTTTTTCTAAAGAATTATTCAATTGTCTAACACCTATACAGTCGTTACTACCTTGAAGGAGGGAATTTAATTGGTTTTGAACCTCTTTTATAGACTGTTGTTGTTGATTGAGTTCTCCAGCAAGCATTGAACAGGAAGACTGAAATTGCTTCGCAGCCTCTTGTCTTCCTTGTTCATTGCTATCGATAGACATTATTTGTAATAATTTTATATCCCTATTTATTGTTCTAGTTGCAAAAGCTCCAATATTATTAATATCGTTAACCATATTAAGAACACTGCTGAATAAATTCTCCATCCACCAGTTACACAACTGTTTATATTCATTAAAAACATTATATATTTTTTGAAAATCTTGAGGAATTCCAACGTCATTCGGTATAGCCAGATAAGTTTTCATCTCTTCATTGCTCACAGGTAAACCCGATCCTGTAAGAATATCCGCTTGAGTATTTGCCCAGAATCTAGTAGATATTAAAAGCCCCTCTTTTTCTAAAAGGCCTTGAGGCCCATATGGAGATGTTGAATCTAAAACTTTTTCATATTTCATTTTTAATCCACCTTTCATATTTCCAACGCTATATTTAATATAACAAAAAAATTCAATTATTCATTATTTTTTATTTTTTTCAAATCCTAGATATAAATGAAGAAACGTTTAAAAATTGACTGAGTTAAGAAAGAGATATCTGAATGGAGTGCCTAGTTCTCCTCCCTGCTTACCAACATAAAATGGACAAGGATCAAGGTAACTAAGCAAATGAACGTTGATTGAAAGTCCTTTGCGGCTTTCTTTTTTATTTCTCGAATTGTTTGTCATTGAGTAAAAATATTAGCGTTTCTTCAATTTCTTTTTCTAAGTCATTATTATTTAAATCGAATAATGTTCCATAACCTGTACCCTTATATCCACCGTAGTAATACCACAAATCCATTGTGAAACAGTCTAATTCTTCATCACAGACTATTGCAGGTTGATAGTAATTAATTGCTATTTGTGAACGGTACTCTTTTTCAAAACATCTCTCAGCTGTAAAATCATTTAGCACATCTCCATCTATGTCTCTACAAATTTTGATGCTAAGGTTTGGTTTACCCTGTGCTTCAAAAACATCTATATACTTATTCTGCAGCTTTTTCGATACTACTTCCCCCTGGCTCTCCAACTCAAATATCATTTGTTTTAATTCTAGATTAAAATCCTTTTCCGGAATCTGTATATAATCTTCATCGCTTGGGCTTTGATTTTTCTGTTTCTTGAGTAATTGACTTAAAGCTTTCCACACATTGTTGTCCTCCTATGATAGCTTCTTTAGACGTGCCTCTATGAAAATGGTCATTTGGTGATCAGCTTCACGAAATGCCTCAGCAAATGTTTCAATTCCGGTATCCTAGAAATATGGCGTTCGATAATCATGCCCACGGATGCCCCAGCTGTGTGGTCCAGTTGCAAGCATAAGCATTCTGCCCCTAATTCCATTGTTCAGATTCATCACCGACCTTGTCAAAGGGATGCTAAATAAAAAAGAACCTTTATTTTACTATTGGCTTACTTTTGAAAATTTATAAATTATTATTATATTGAATAGTGTTGGTATGATGTATACAAGACCAGTTCCAAGTAGACCTATTATTGAACTAGTAATTAATAATATGCTGAAGACTGGTTTATTATTTGTCTGGATTGAAGCAAGCATGGTTATAATTCCCGCCAAAGCACTAAAAACCATAAGTTCCCCAAAGTAAGAGTCATCTATAACCGCAAACAGTTGAGCCAGTACAGAAAAAACCGCTCCTAATCCCCCGGAAAAGATAGTCAATTTTTTCATAGAAATCTCCTTTTTGAAAATTGATTTAGATTTCAACGTAATTATGGATTTATCTGGTGATGGTGTCAATGTTAAACATCTACTTTATTCATCTTATTGCTGGTAGAAGTATTGAACAAAGGAACCATCACAGAATTTGTCGAATATTTATGCGTATTGCTTTCCTTAAGCATAGTATTATTTTCCTTCTTGAAAATTTAGTACATAGTCCTTATCAGTGACATAAATAAAAGCGACCTGCTTTTAGCAGTGCCGCTCCATAATTTATTACCTATTAACATAAAAAATCCCCTGACACCAATAGTGCCAAGGGATTGAGAGATTAATACTGAGACATATATTGTTCGCGTTTCCAAGGATGTACTTGCGTGCGGAACATGATTTTTTAGATAATATACATAATGTATATGCGTATCAGCAGTTCATTCGTATAAAATTGTAATGCGGTATGTATGATTAATTATATTTTTTGGTCAAATTTTGGTCATCAACTTAGTCGACTTGATATAAGTGTTTTTAGTAAATATCATAGCCTGATCCGGAAAGGCGCTCTTTCATGGGATAAAGATAAGAAATTATGGATTATTTAAAGCCCGCCTTATGAGACGGGCTTTTCGGGCGAGGTTATACCTTTACACTTTCTTAACGCCTCCGTAAACACTTCCTTTTGCAGTAGACCCTATAAACACCTCAACAAGAGCTGAGTTTAAAACGATGCCGGCCCATTTAAAACCTACAATGGATTCAACATATATACGTGAATAAACCTCTCTATAGGCATATCCTCCATGGCTGGCATCCCGATCTTGTCCTAATACCCTAGGAGAGATTGCCAAAGCTGTCCCCATCGGGTGGCGCTGAAAGTCGCCATCTTTATAAGTAGCCCAAACTTTTTTGCCGTCATATTTAAATCTTCCTTCGGCCCAAAGTGTGAAGAGCTTCGGTCCACCAAGTCCATAAGCAATACCAGTGGTCCTTTCTGTTTTTGTAGTGCCTTGGACGCTTGCATTAGAGTCTGGAGAGTCAGTTAAAGTTTTTTGCTCAAGTATCTGGATATCCCCCAGATCACCTAGATAAACCTTAGCCGTACTGTTTTGTGTTTCAAAAGTAAGCACATCCCCATAGGATTTGCTTTTTTCTTGTTCAGCCATAAAGCTGTTCATATTGAAAGCTTTACCGTTGAATTTTTCTAGTTCTGATTTCATTTCTGGGAAAACATCATAAAGTGATATGTCTGGATTGCTAAACGCTTTAGGTGCTGGATTGTTTTTGTAGTGATTCGAAATTACTTTTTCGATTTTTTCCAAAGAAGAGTTTTTGGGTAGATTTTCTAGGCTGGATTTCAACAAAGGAACTGTTTTTTCAACGTAATTTCTAATGTCAGTAATATCTTGCTGTGACTTTTGTTTAGGTTGTTTAGGTGCTGCGCTCGCTGCTCCACCGAAGATACTAAATACCAACGAGAAAGTCAGGCAAAAAAGCAATATCTTTTTCACGATAATCTCCTCCTGTTTATCAGTCACCTCGCCCTCTTATATACATTTCTTTACAATTTTACTTTTTCCTCCCACTGTTTTTTCGGGTATAATGATATATCAGATAAACAATCAGAAAGACTAATGCAGCTACGGCAATATAGTATAACGGCATCGCCAAAAATGGAGCAAAATTCGCTATGACCACCAATATAATGATGGCTATTCCGTACAAACTTATAAAGCGTAGTAAAGCCATATTATCCCCCCTTACTATTTCCATTATTGTAACAAAAAAAGTCAGCTACTAAAGGTCTATTTTTGATACGTAATGTCACAATTAGCAAGGGAGGATTATTATGTTATTTCAATAGCGCTTCAATTTTCGCTTTTGTCTTAGGTCCATAAATGCCATCAGCAGAAAGGCCACTTACTGACTGGAACCGTTTGACCGCATTTGCTGTTTTTGATCCATACACGCCATCAATACCGTTATTCTTCGCCCCTTTTATCCGGGTAGAAATAAAGCGCAGCCAGCGCTTTTTGAATCTGCCTTACGTCATCCCCTTTGAGCTGTCAGCAAAGGCCCTTTTGTATGTTTAAACTGAGTCATCCAGTATAGGAACCGGCGAGCTTTTTCATCATCAAACACATAAGGAAACTCCTTTGTGCCTTCCCGACTCACATCATTTAAAAAACGCTCGCAGGCCCAAATGTGTTTTTCACACGCCACAATCTCACCCGATATCACATCGCGCGAGTAATCAATGAGAAATTGTTTGATTGTCTTCATACGTTTTTAAACTCCTTCTCCGCAGCCGTCTTTTCCCGCTCTTCCTGGGTACGGGTGATAGCAAGTTTTGCCCGGGCAGACGGTGTAAGGCCAAAGTCATTCGCTGCTGATTTCATTTGATCAAAATAATTCTTTTGCCGCTTTAATAACGGATGCTCTTCACCAACAAGCTTTATTGGGTTGCCGTCTTTGTCTTTTCCTTCTGTATGGACCATGATCCCGTCTTCTTCAATGATTTTAGAAATTGATACATACTGCGAATATGCATTACAATAGGCAGCCAACATGCTGATGTCCGCTTCCGTGATGATTTCAACTTCTGTTAATAGAGCAGCAACCCGTTTGAATTCTTTTTTCCCGACCTTATCCAACCACGTTGGCGGTTTTATATTATCGGATCGCATTTTCATTTTCTTCTCGTGCTCAGCCCGGGCGGCCAGCTCTTCCGTATTCTTTTTATTTGGGTTGCCCTGTATCAATTGAAGCGTCGCGGATTTTGCAGGTCTCGGCATGTTCTCACCTCATTTCACATCAAAAAATTTGCATTTTTTGCTTGTTTTTTTCACCAATCGTGATACGATGGAATTAACAACAAAACCAGTCGTACCAAGCCCTCTCGGCAATTTCGCCGGGAGGGTATTTTGTTTTTCCGGAACTTTGAAAAGCGGTGTTTGTTTGCAGAAGAGGGGGCGCCGTTCTCTAAACGTTGCCTTTCCAGAGATTTGGATAGGGGGGAGGGTCACTTGCCCTTACCGCCATGAACCTTGTTGTGACAGGCATTACACAGGCTTACAAGGTTGTCCAAGTCTAATCTTTTCGCCCAATCTTCTTTTACTTCCACAATATGATGCACCATGTCAGCCGGTGTGAAGCAATGATCTTTCAAACAATGCTGACAGAGATAATTGTCTCGTATCAAAGCAAGTTGTCTTGTTCGTTTCCAATCTGTTGATTTATAAAAACTTGTTATTGTTTTGTTTCTTGAATGTTTGTTGTAATGTTTGGTTTCTTCTTGTTGCTGTGTCTTGTGTGCGTCACAGTATCGGCTACGGGTGAGGCTAGGGCACCCAGGGGCGGCGCATATTCTTAATGACCTTGGAGGCATGAAAATTCATCCTTTATTTTAACAAAGAGTTGAGCTCTTTGAATGGTTTTATATTCATTTATTTGCTTAAGTGCAAAATATTTGTGTCACAATAATTTGACACGTGTCTTAAGGCAAATAAACCTTCTTACAATATAAAAAAGCACCTGTAGGTGCTTTTAACTACTAACTATTTAAATAGTTTTGCTATCCTTTTCGAACTGTTCTAATTGTTTTAAGAATTGTTCATCATTTACAGCTGAATGTAATTTCTCTTGTGCTCTTTCCACCACATCTACATAGGTATTTCTTTGTTCTATTGCACGTTTCATTGAAGTTTTCATTTTTCTAAATTTCAAGGGATTAGCAAAACGATTTATAGGACGCACAGATTTATCGAATTCTTTAAGATGTTGATTACTAAAACTTTGGCTTAAATCCAATTTAACATAATAAAATCCACCAGAAAAATCCTGTGAGAAAATAAATCCTGTTAAGTTCTTAAAGTCTAAAATTCCACCTTCAGTAAAATTAAATCGAATTTCTCTTTCTTCATCAGTTTCAATTGTTACTTCAGGTTTCGATAAATAATTAGTTACTTCAGAACCATCCTTATATTCTAGAATCAGATAAGTTTTTACAGCTATACCTTTTCCAAAATTCTTAATGTGAAAAACTAAGGAATCCCCTTTATCTCTTGTTGAAGAATATTTTGTGCTTTTCACTATAATTCTGGGTGTATTAGTAGCAAGATACGTTTTTCTTGCATATAACACCGTACAAAGTGAGAGTATAACCAAGCCAAAGTTTTTTATTCCATCTAGAAAAGATACTAACAACGTACTATCTCATGAAATTAAAGAATAACAAAACATTTTGCAAAATTTGTCGAACGATTTACCAGAAACAGTTTACAGAGAATATAAAAAAGCACCTCGAGTTACGAAGTGCTACTTTCAATATGACTGTTCAATTTTTTAATTATTGCGTCTATATCATCGCAGATTTCGTGCAAGTCTTCTAAAACCTTATAATAAATCACATCACTTATTTCATTTTTCTTCTCCAATATATAGATACGATCAAACCATATTACAATTAATTGAATTTCATTATGTGATAAATCAACTTTATCTAGAAAAGACAGATAGCTTGTCCACTGGTCATCGTAAATTATTTTGCCAAAGGCAACATATTCTATTGATGACCTTGAATATTCTTCTAAATTCTCCTTACTAAAAACATCATGCGTATATTTCAATAATCTAGAAATCCTTCTTTTTGCACCTTTGTATTCATTCTTTTGATTTTGCAGCCCGATAAAATACGGACCCATACTACCAAGCAATGCTCCAATCATTGCTGAAAGAATGTTAGAGAATGGTGCTAATCTTGTATTAAAAATAATCAATGACGCCACTATGCATAAAATTAAAGCAATAACTGTTAGTGGATAAGCATGTTTTCTCATAAACAGCATCATCGAATCACCTCCCACCAAAATTATCGGCTAAGGAGAGTGACAAAGGAACTTTTTGCAGAATTTGTCGAACGATTTTCTTTAAGTCACATATTTATTCTTTCTAAACTGCCACCGCACTCAAGCAGTTAACCGCCAATAGTCTATCCTGAGATTTACCGGAAGCAGTTTACAGAGAATATAAAAAAGCACCCATAAATAATAGGTGCTTCTTTTAATTATGAATTAATTTTCTTCATTTCTTTCTTTATTTCTAAAATAAGATCTAAGTCTGTAAAAGAACTATACACTAAATAATCTAAGTACTGTTCTTTACCTGTTTTAAGAAAAGTATAATAGCCTTCTAAAAGTGTTCTAAAATACTCATTAACACTAGCATTTGAAGGTTTTTTCCCAACATAACCATTACCAGCTGCAAATGACTCCAACCTAACAGCTATATCAAATTGCTTAAGGTTTTCAAAAGGAATCAATTTTAATTGTGGTTCTTTTGTTAGGATTAGACATGTATTATAGCTGTCATTGCCCTGTGATAATAACTCCTGTATTTTTTCTTTCGATATAAATTCTAATTCTTGGTAAGGTGTTATTTTATTCTCTAAGAAATCTATTGATTGTTTAATTCGATAATCTGGACTTATTTCTCTAAAATGATATAGCATCTTAAGAAATTCTTCTCTATCAATTTCATTTAAAAATAATTGACGGCTACCGAAAATAGTTCTCGAAAAGCTCGATTCGCTTATTAACTGTCCCTTTAAAGAAAAAATTTCTTTAGGTGTTAATGGACAATTAAAAAATATTCGTTCCCCTTCATGTGTGGCGAGAAACAAGTCAAGAGCCTTTTCCTGATCTGCTGTTAAATCAATTTTGTTTAAGAAGCCGTCTATTGCAACCAAATCATGTTTCTGAGTGTCTATGTAATAGTATGAATCATTAATTATATCTTCGAACTTAATAATTTTAGTTTTAAGTTTATTAGCGTTTAGCGCCGTTAGAAAATCTTCCATTAACCTAGAAGAACTTTCCGACTTTGTACTAAATAAAATAATTCTTTCTGGTTTCTTTTCAATAACAAGATTCTCTAGAAAATTAATTGTTCTTTCATTATCTTTATTCTTCTTAATCCCAACAAACATGTTTTAATATCCTACTTTCTTTTATTGGTTTCCAAGACTAAAGGTTTATGCTCCTAGAGAAATAATACTCTTTTTTCAAAAAATATGCAATTTTCTATAACTATTATTTGCATCTCACAATACTCCGAGAGGAAGCCAAGTATAGCAAGATCGCACAATGAAACACGATAATACTATTCTCCCGATACGGACGCCTCAGACTAGCTGCTATCCAGGCTCAGAATGTTCCTCTCGTTTTGGCTTCATTCCTCAACACCTTTGTTCCGTATCCGAATTCGTCTTGATAAGGGAAAGACGCATCTCCCGTGTATTTCGATAAGTTTTATTTATCGTATTTCGTTGATAGGTTAAGTTTATCGGGATTTCAAACATAAATAGTCCCCCTTTTTGTCCCCTAAAATGTCCCCTGTTTTGTCGGGAGTTTGTCGATAAAAATAGCACTCGGATTTTCCCGAGTGCCTAAGCCATATATTAATTTGTATTTCTTATATATGCTTTTCCTCCACCAGAACCAGCAGATAACAAAACTCGATATTTACATCCACCTTGCATATATGCCGAACCACTTGCTGATTTTCCATTTTCGGCTACCAAAGGTTGTCCTATCGATTTTTCCGCAGTAGATCCACATTTTTCATACAATATTCCAGTCGCAGTTGAACTATTACTTTGAACTGTCCATCTTCCATAACCATGCGCTCCATCTACATAGCCAGTATAAGCTGATCCTGCTGAAAGTAATATAGCATCTGAACTAGAAGCTGCTACTGCTGAATTTGAAAATCCCAAAAATAAACTTGAAGCCATACTTAAAGAACCAATTGTCATCAATAGTTTTCTTTTCATTTAAAATCTCCTCCTTTTGTCTACATTTTATCTCCCTATAAAAAATACAACAAAAGTAATTACACCCATATTTTTGATGTTCACATTTAATTCATATTATCCCGAGTGCTGTGGCAATACGTAGAATAGCACGCTGTTTTATCTCATAATAGGTGTCCTTCTTCATGCCAAGTTCCATATAGATATGAATGTCTTTTGTTTGGCTGGCTGTTAAGTATTTTTTCTCAATGATCATCCGTTCTTCATCGTCCAGGCTGTTTTCTAACGCCCTAGTTTTCGATCTACTTCCTTAAGAAATGACAATTGTGCTACGGACATCCCCACTCTCCTTTCATCAATATTAAATTTTTAAATAAAAGAAGGAATTTATCATTTTTTGTCAAATATTAATCTTCATATCTATTAAGAAGGAGAATTAATAATGAAAAAGAAAAAAACACTTTTGGCTTTAACTGCATTCATCTCTTTATCGACTTTTTCTTTATCAGCTAGTGCAACATCAACAACAGGAAGTGTGACATCATACAAATCACAAAATGCAGCTCAAAGTATCCAGTTAACTGGTGCAGGAAAATATATGAAACTCACATGTACTTATACAGGCTCTAGTGGTGGAACCGGTTACTGCGATGTTTATGAAGTTGGAGGTTCAGGTAGTGCTAACCTTACTGTCTCCTCAACCAATAAAACCGCTAGTACAGATGTTTGGATGAATAAAGGGAAAACTTATATACTACAAGCAGATGATGAATGGTATTCACCAGCTGGATCATACGTAACTGCAACTATCAAAGAAAGATAAAATTGGAAAAGAAAAAATAGAAAGAGGAAGTTTATCTTCCTCCTTTTTTCTTAATTTTCGCTCACATCTTCTTCAAGTTTATTTTCCAACGCATTTAGAATAGCTTCAAATCTCCAATTTTTAAAGGGACCATATATTTTATTTTTAACCACTAATACAAACTCACGTTCGGTTCCGATGCATGCAAAATCCACTAATATAAAGTTTCTAACTACCCCCATTTATTTCACCCTCGATAGACGTTGCACGTCAGAAATGGTCATTTGGTGATCGGCTTCCCGGACAGCTTCGGCAAATGTTTAAATTCCGGTATCCCGAAAAACATGGCGTTCGATAATCTCAGAATTCCTCAACATCATGCTCAGGATCCCCCAGCTGTCTGAATCAGTAGCAACGCCGTACACAGTCATCCATTTACTTTAGTCTTTCGGATCGGGCTCTTCCCATTCTTCAAAATGGCAAAGCTCATGATCTACCAGCGCAGCGCGCTGTTCCTCCAGCATCATCTTCCATGCAGCCTTATTGATAAACACGAAAAGCATGTAATCCGTCATATGACGTTCGAATGCTGTGCATTTTTTCGCCTTTCCTGCCCATTTGCCGTTACCCTCACGGAAATAAAAACCTATTTGCTGTTTAGCGTTTTTTAAATGTGGACGATGCGCTTTTAGCAAGCTGCCGTACTTCTCACGATTCTAGAGATCTATAATGCTTTTGTACGAATACTAGATAAAGCTGGTCTAGATTCATGCCCTTCGTTGACACACATGCTGTTTTGCTCCTTGAGTCAGGTGCTTCAATGAAATATGTACAAGAACGACTGGGTCATAAAAGTATTCAAGTTACACCAGATATTTACTCACACATCAGCAAAAAGATTGATAGGGATTCAATGAATAAGTACGAAGGTTATATCTCCACAATTATGGAGTAATTTTTTTATTGTTTTTTTGTGGGTGTTTTGTGGGTGGTCTATGATTTATATTAAGTTATTAAAATTGTTAACGAATCAAAAAATCCCTTGACACTAATAGTGACAAGGGATTGAGAGATTAATACTGAGACATATACTGTTCGCGTTCCCAAGGATGTACTTGCGTGCGGAACATATCCCATTCGATTTCTTTTGCTTCGATGAAGTGTTCGAATAGGTGCTCGCCCAGCGCTTTGACCATGACTTCGTTTGATTTGAATTCTTCTAGCGCTTCCGCAAGTGTTGCTGGAAGGTCAACGATTCCGTTTTCCATGCGCTCTTCTTTGCTCATCACATAGATGTTGCGGTCGATTGGAGCCGGCGCTTCCAGTTTGTTTTTGATTCCGTCTAATCCTGCAGCAAGCAATACGCTAAGTGCAAGGTATGGGTTAGCAGCTGGGTCTACGCTGCGTACTTCTACACGTGTGCTGATGCCGCGAGAAGCCGGGATACGGATAAGCGGGCTTCTGTTTTGCGCGCTCCATGCTACATAGCAAGGTGCTTCATAGCCAGGAACAAGACGTTTGTATGAGTTTACTGTCGGGTTTGTTACTGCTGTAAAGCTTGTTGCGTGCTTCACGATACCTGCAATGAAGTGTTTCGCTGTTTCACTTAACTGAAGATCTGCGTTTTCATCAAAGAATGCGTTAACACCATTTTTGAAGAGTGATAGATTGCAGTGCATACCTGAACCGTTCACACCGAACAATGGTTTTGGCATAAATGTCGCATGCAGGCCGTGTTTGCGGGCAATTGTTTTGACAACTAGTTTAAATGTTTGGATGTCATCACAAGAGCGGACTGCTCCAGCATATTTAAAGTCGATTTCGTGCTGACCAGGTGCTACTTCGTGGTGAGACGCTTCGATTTCAAAGCCCATCTCTTCAAGCTCAAGTACGATATCGCGGCGGCAGTTTTCTCCTAAATCAGTTGGAGCTAAGTCGAAATATCCGCCTTTGTCGTTTAGTTCAAGCGTCGGCTCGCCTTTTTCGTCCAATTTGAATAAGAAGAATTCAGGCTCAGGTCCAAGGTTAAAATCACTGAAGCCGAGGTCTTCCATTTCTTTCAGAATCCGTTTTAAGTTGTTTCGCGGGTCACCTTCGAAAGGTGTGCCATCCGGATTGTAAATATCACAGATGAAACGTGCTACTTTACCTTTTTCAGCTGTCCATGGGAAGATAACAAATGTATTTAGATCTGGATACAGGTACATGTCTGACTCTTCGATACGAACGAATCCCTCAATAGAAGAACCGTCAAACATGACTTTATTATCAAGCGCTTTTCCAAGCTGGCTTACAGGAATCTCAACATTCTTGATTGTTCCAAGAATGTCAGTAAATTGAAGGCGGATATACTTCACGTTTTCTTCTTTTACTAATTTTTCGATATCTTCTCTAGTGTACTTTGCCATTTGGTAAAATTCCTCCTCTTAAAAGGTAAATGTATATAGCAAAACAGTTGCTAACGGATTAATGAAAGAAGCGGGACATGTCGCCTTGACGGAATGTATTCCCTCTTTGAAAACGGCCGGCTTGCATGAGCTCGTTTTTCAGGAGTTGTCTCAGTTCGTCATCGGACAGATCATGTTTCATTGGTTTTTTCGTCTTCTCGCTTTGTTTTTGTTCTGGCTCGGCTTCGGCTTTCGCCAGAATCTGTTTAATTCCTGCCATGTTTACACCTTGTTCTATCAGGTGCTTGATTTCTAACAGTTTATCTACATCATGAAATGAAAATAATCGTCTATTCCCTTCACTTCTGGCTGGAAATATCAGTCCATTTTCCTCATAATATCGAATTTGTCTTGCTGATAACTCAGTTAACTGCATGACAATTCCTATTGGAAATAAAGGCATTGAGCGGCGAATATTATCACTCATCTCAATTTCCTCCTTTTCTTAACTTAGTTTCATTATAGGTGATGTTATATTTTGTGTCAATAAGATGTAAGGATTCTTAACATCGAATCCAGAGAAATTTTTAAAAAATTTAAATTAATTGCTTTTCCATCAATGAATCCACTGCACTGCATATGGCATTCTTCACATGCGAATAGGTTAATCCTCCCTGAACATACGCTACATACGGCGGGCGGATAGGGCCATCAGCTGATAATTCGATGCTTGCTCCTTGAATAAAAGTGCCTGCTGCCATAATGACATCATCTTCGTATCCCGGCATGTAGGCTGGATAAGGCGTCACATGAGCATTGATTGGCGATGCAAATTGAATAGCCTGGCAAAAAGCAATCATCTTTTCTCTGTCAGAAAACTCAACGGATTGTATCAAATCCGTTCTTTTCGCATCCCATTTCGGGTTTGAAGTGAAGCCCAGTTTTTCAAGGAATCTCGCTGTAAACACCGCTCCCTTTAAACTTTGAGACACAACGTGAGGCGCCAAAAAGAAGCCTTGGTACATTTCTTGGAGCGAGTAAAGAGATGCCCCCGCTTCTCTGCCGATGCCTGGTGACGTCATACGGTATGAGCAAGCTTCAATCCATTTCGCTTTTCCGACGAGGTAGCCGCCTGTTTTCGCAAGGCCGCCGCCGGGATTTTTAATGAGAGATCCCGCCATCAGATCGGCTCCGACATGGCAAGGCTCAAGCTCTTCCACAAATTCTCCGTAACAGTTATCCACAAAGACGATCAGGTTTTCATTGATTTCTTTTACAAAACGTATCATTTCTTTTATTTCACTAATTAAGAAAGAAGGGCGATTCGCATATCCTTTTGAGCGCTGAATGCCGATTACTTTGGTTTTCGGATTGATCGCAGCGGCGACTGCATCATAGTCTATCTTTCCATCTTTCGTCAGATCAACCGCATTATAGCCGATTTGAAAATCCTTTAGCGATCCAGCGTTTTCTCCACCCCTGACGCCCACAATTTCCTCTAGCGTATCATACGGCTTGCCCGTGATATAAAGGAGCTCGTCCCCCGGTCTGAGGACACCGAACAAAGCAATTGAGATGGCATGTGTGCCTGAAATGATTTGCGGCCTTACAAGCCCCGCTTCTCCGCCAAACACATCCGCATATATGCTTTCAAGCGTGTCTCTTCCGATATCATCATAGCCGTATCCAGTAGACGGCGTGAAATGAGTGTCGCTTACTTTGTGTTTTCTATAGCTTTGAAGCACTCTCCACTCATTTCGCTCGCTGATTTCTTCTATTTGTTTATGAATGCCGGCAATGTCCGCTTCCACTTCCATTGCCGTTTTCTTCAATAATTCTCCGTGTGTTAATGTGTCAAACATGTCTTTATATTTCCTTCCTACATATACTTCTTTAATTCACCGATGATACTTTGCTCTTCTTGGACATAGCCGGATATGTCATACTGTTCATTTTCTTCATTAAAATAGAAGCGGTCTACCATCGTTTCCGATTTGATTCTGGAAAGGAGCTTCCCTTCACTTGCCGGCACATGTGCTTCAAAAGACGTTAACAGTTCTTGGCGCAAATAG
>NZ_VFNF01000009.1:0-75893 GCF_006715455.1 Bacillus sp. SJZ110
CTCGATCTCCTCTACTTTCCTTCTTCTTTTCTGGTCCAGCGATCTTTATCTCTTGTATTAAATTTATGCATGACTCGGTCGTGGGCTTCCTCTAAAGAGATATCAAGGGAGTTGGCTAAACAAACCAATACAAATAGCACATCGCCCATTTCCTCTTCCATGCTTTTATCATCTTCAGTCGCTTTTTTTGGTTTTTCTCCATAACGGTGATTCACTTCTCTGGCAAGCTCGCCCAGTTCTTCAGTCAGCCTCGCCATCATGGCCAGCGGGCTAAAATATCCTTCTTTAAATTGGCCGATGTAACGGTCTACTTCAGCCTGTATGTCTTTCATTGTTTTATCACTCACTGAACGAAACCTCCTATCATCCTCTTACATGTTAGCTAATTCAGATACGTTTGACAAATGTTTAAGCACGTTTGCTGTTTTCTTTTTCATCCACTATAATATAAACGCTATCTAATGGAAGGAAAAGGGGTTTTGTGTGATGCTTGGAGAAATTAGATTAAAAAACATATTTTTTATTTTAATCGGAGCGGCAATTTTTTCATTTGGCTTGGTTCATTTCAATATGCAGAACAATCTGGCTGAGGGCGGTTTTACAGGTATTACACTTTTGCTTTATGCCCTTTTCCACATCAGCCCCTCTATCTCGAACCTGGTGTTGAACATTCCGATTTTTTTTATTGGCTGGCGTTTGCTCGGCAGGACAATGTTTGTTTATACCCTTGTCGGCACTGTAGCCTTGTCTTTGTTCCTCAGCATCTTTCAGCGATATGAAATACATATGCCCCTTCAGCACGACTTAGCGCTCGCCGCTTTATTTGCCGGCGTATTCATCGGAGCCGGACTGGGAATTATTTTCAAGTTCGGCGGAACGACAGGCGGTGTTGATATCATCGCACGTTTAGTGAATAAGTATTTTGGGATCCCGATGGGCAGAACGATGTTTGCTTTCGATGCCTGCGTCATCATTTTGTCTTTGCTTACTTATCTCTCCTATAAAGAAGCGATGTATACGCTGGTAGCTGTATTTGTAGCGGCAAGATTAATCGATTTTATTCAGGAAGGCGGATACGCTGCTAAAGGCGCTACGATCATCTCTTCGAAAAACGACCTGATTCAGAAAAAGATTCTTGAAGAAATGGAACGAGGCGTCACCATTTTGAAAGGACAAGGTTCCTACACAAAAGAGGATATAGATGTACTTTATTGTGTGGTGCCGAAAAACGAATTGGTGATGCTGAAAAGCGTGATTAACTCCATTGATCCCCATGCCTTTGTAGCGGTAAGCGATGTTCACGATGTGCTCGGAGAAGGATTTACGCTTGATGAAAATAAAAATCCGCTTCCGCGCTGACATGTAATAGAAAAAAGGCGGCTGACCGCCGCCCCTCATCCTTATTTAGGGTAGTCCCTTTTTTTCAGCTTGTTTTTTTCCGCCTTGTACTTTCTGTAACCGACATAGGTAAGAGCAGTAATGATGATACTGCCGGTTGTAATCATCACCCAGAGTAAAGACGGATCGGCATCATCCTCCTCCACCCTGTCAAACACATTTTTCAGGTCATGCTGAAGAAGGGAAAGCCGTTCAAGCTTCGTGCTCTCTGTCATTTGCTGAAATTCCTCTTGCTCAATGACGTCTATATGTTTTCCGACTGTTTCAAGCTGATCCTCTGATACATCGATTGTAAGACTGGGGTAAATCAAGTCATATAAACTGATAAATTCATTCCATTTTTCATGAAAGCTTGTGCTTCCATTCTTTTGGACATCTCGCTTCAGCTCAGTAAAAGCTTCCATAATCGGTTTTTCCAGTGAGCCCCAAAGCGGGTCAGACCGATTGTCAACCGCATCCATCAGCATCCTGAACTGCGCGGCTGCTCTGAGTTTTTGTGTGTCTGATGTATCAGCTTGCTTTAAACTCCGAACCATATCATTATAGCCCAATGTGATTTGACGAATTTGGGCTCCCGTTAGCATGGGGTCTTGCTGTTTTTTCTCAGCGGATTTTAATGTTTTTTCAAAATACTCCAAGACTTGAAGCGCCTCTTCATATTTCGCCTGTCGGGTCATTTGAAAGACTGTATCGGATAAATCATTCAATTCCTCGAGGCTTCCCCGCTCTGCAGCCTTGGCATTTCCATTATAAAAAATAAGTGCAATCAACAAACAGATCGTCAGCTTTCGTTTCATGCAGGTCCCTCCCACTCTCTCTCCTTACAGAATATGAAGAAAGGGACAAGGATAGACCAACATTGTCTTTACATCAGCTCAAGCTTCGTTTGCTTTTTTGAGACCACAAGAAAGTAAGCAAGCGCGATTGAGAAGATGCTTAGCCAAAATGTTCCGTATCCTATTTCAGTCATATAATCAGAAAGCATTGAATACCGCGGCATCATATCAAACAAGTAGTCAATGACATCGTTATGCAGTGTCCAGACTGCAGCAATTGCAAGATGCCAAAATGAAAAACGAAAATACGGACTGTATAATACGCCTTGAACAGCCATTGCAAAATGCGAAGCAATTAGCATGTAGCCCTCCCACGGCAAGTCACCAGTTACTGCAAGCACAAGAAAATTCATAGCCACCGCCCATAGGCCATACTTTACGAGGGTAACTAGCGCAAGCGCCTCTAAAAGCGGAGCATTCCGTTTCATGAGAAAGGCAAGCAGCACAAACAGAAAGAAAAACGTTGCTGTCGGACTGTCCGGAACAAAAATCAGGAAACGGGCCGGTGTCTCCAAAAGCTGCGGCAAGTACCAATAGTAGCCGTAAACCGTTCCCAGAAAATTAATGGCTAAGACAAGAATAAGCATCGGCCGCTGCCCTAATACATATTGAAACCATTTCACATCGAATCAACTCTCAGTCTGTAAAAATAATATGTCCATATAAAAAAGCTGACGCCGGGTCAGCTTTTGATAATAAAAGTATATCCTTCCATTTGACAATTCACAATACGTTATTTTGCGGTTGTTTCAGAAATAAATTTTGCAAGTTCTTCGAGCTGCTTATCATTTCCTTTGAACACACCCGCCGGCATTTTGCCTTTCCCTTCTACAGCTATTTTTTTGATTTCATCCGGTTTCAGCCCGCTGTCAACCAATGAAGGCCCGGCCGCTCCTCCCTGAAGGTTATCCCCATGGCAAGAAATACAGCCCTGTTCCTTAAAAACCTTATATCCTTCTGCATTGGTGTCAATGTCGGCTTCTTTTGTGATTTTCCCCTGTTCTTCTGCCTTGGCCCAGTCATGAGTAGCAACTGACTGCCACGTCAAAAATACAGCAGCGGAAATGGCCAGAAGCATCATACCGACAGCGACCGGACGCTTCCACGGCCTTCTTTCTGTCCCTCTGTCTAGGAATGGAGCCAAAAGCAGGGCCCCAAAAGCGAGACCTGGCATAATCATGGCGCCGACCACTGTAAAGCTTCCGGCGGCGTATTCATACTTCAACAGCTGGTATAAGAAAAGAAAATACCAATCCGGCAGCGGAATATAACCAGTATCAGTCGGGTCCGCCATCCGCTCCAAAGGCGGCTGATGCACAATCGTCAAAACGAGAAAACCGATGAGAAAGACAGCTCCAACCATCCATTCCTTTAACAAGAAATTTGGCCAGAAAGCCTCTGTTTTACCGGGATACTCCGAATAATCCTTCGGTATATTCGGCTTTTTTTCAGCCGGTATCCTTGAGTCGCCTACAAATTTCATCCCTTTGCCCCGGTGCATGTCATCCCCTCCCTTTTATTCGCAGATCAAGAGTTTAAAGCGGTCCTGAAATGCCCTGCTTCCGGATCATAATAAAATGTGCAGCCATCAGCCCGAACAATGCGGCAGGAAGAAAAAATACATGGATCGCAAAAAACCTAGTCAGCGTTTGGGCGCCTACAATATCCGGATGCCCTGCAAGGAGCGTTTTAACTTGCGTTCCGATCAAAGGCGTGGCTTCGGCGATCTGCAGCCCGACTTTTGTTGCAAACAGAGCCTTCATATCCCAAGGAAGCAAGTAGCCTGTAAAGCCAAGACCGAGCATAACAAAAAAGATCAGCACACCGACAATCCAGTTCAGCTCGCGCGGTTTTTTATACGCGCCTTGGAAAAAGACCCTCAGCGTATGTAAAAACATCATCACAATGACCAGGCTCGCACCCCAGTGGTGCATCCCCCTGACAATCTGGCCGAATGCCACTTCATTTTGCAAATAATATACCGATTCCCAGGCATTTTTGATATCAGGCACATAATACATCGTTAAAAACATTCCAGATAATACTTGGATAACGGTTACAAAAAACGTCAGTCCCCCAAAGCAATACACAAACGCAGAGAAATGATGGGCGGGATTCACATGTTCCGGTACTTCGTGATCGGCAATATCCCTCCACATCGGTGTAATATCAAGCCGCTCGTCTACCCAGTCATAAATTTTGTTCAGCATGTCACCCTTCCCCCTTAGGCTTTGCTTTTCCAAGATACAGGAAGCCGTCTTTTACTTCTTGCTCATAATGATCAAGAGGCGCAAGCGGCGGCGTGCCAGGGACATTGGTGCCGTCCTTTTCATAGAGTCCGTAATGGCATGGACAAAAGAATTTATTCGGGTTTTTAGGATCACTATTCCAGTTCACCGTACACCCTAAATGTTTACAAATTGGCGAAAGTGCTACAATTTCATCCCCGTTTTTGAAGACCCAGGCTGATCTTGACTCTTCTGACTCATACCAGGCATCGACTTGATTAATTTTAAAATCAAAGCGCTGCGGCTCTTTTGTCAACTCATCAACGCTGACAACCTGAACCATATCCTGCTTCCCTGTCGATTTTAATACCGGGTCGAGTGCGAAGCGAACCATAGGCATGAGCATACTAGCCGCCATAAAACCTCCTACGCCTGTGAGCGTGTAATTCAAAAATTGACGTCTGGATATATCATGTTTTCCGCCCATCTCTTCTCCCCCCTCTAGGTCACCCCTGCAATCTGACTAAAATAGAAAATATTGCAATAACTCTAGACACCCTCATAATATATGAATCTCTCAGCAAGGTCAATATAGCCAAAATATTGTTCATAAGGAAATGTAAGTGTTTTTATGAAGTGCTCCATAACTGTAACAAAACGTTCAAAATTTCAGCAGTGCGTTCATCCAATATTTTTCTTTTTAAAGAGTCATTTAAATGCTCTAATGGAACAGAAGGTGTAACAATCATTTTGCCTAACGCATCCTCAGCTCTCCAACTTTCGTCAGATGTGAGCAGGACAACATGCGGAAATTCCGTTATCAGCTCTTCCCGCAAATCCTTAAGCCCTTGAACGGTTATTTCATTTCTATCAACATATGTATAAGGCGGAAGTAAATATACCCGTCCCTTTAACTGCCTTTCAAGTTCTTCTGAGAGAAGCTGCGTAAACTCGCCTTTCTCCGCCGCCATTTTAAAATGGTTATTAACCCTTATGTTAATTAATGGTATGACAGCGGTATCAATGTAATCCTTAGCTTGTAAATAGTCCTTGGCATCAGTGATTCTCCACCTCATCGTTCTCCCCCTTTACGGCAACAAGCCTTGCAATTCACTGCAAGGCTGGTCATATTATGTGAGCTGATTTAATTGGCGCGATAATTGTTCAAATGCCTCTTTATCATGACGATCTAACGCCTCGTCAATGTCTTTTAATAATTTTTCTCTTTGGAATGTGGAAATAGCGTG
Source organism: Bacillus sp. SJZ110 (assembly GCF_006715455.1). Classification (NCBI taxonomy): domain Bacteria; kingdom Bacillati; phylum Bacillota; class Bacilli; order Caryophanales; family Bacillaceae; genus Bacillus; species Bacillus sp. SJZ110. Next base: position 5,710 of record NZ_VFNF01000009.1, read on the forward strand.
CTCTAAAATCTGTTCCGCCAATCCCTGATCTTTTTTATTCTCAAAAAGGTTTTTCGGAATATGCGGGTTGGACTCCAGCACCGCCGCATATTCAGGTGAGCTGTAAGCCGAACGGAAATTAAGCTGGATAAACAAATCCTGCTGTTTATTTAATCTAATATCATGAAAAGATTTTTCCGCGTCGGTAGTCATGACGTTCTCTTTATAGAACCGGAACGGAACTTCTTCAACACAATGTGTTGACATTATAATGCCTCTCGGGCAAAATTCAGCCTGCTCCACAAAATGAACCTTCTCCATGAGAGAATCATGGCTCATTAAGTAGTTCAAGATCCAAACGCACTCTCGGCGCTTTAACTGATAATGGTTTAAAAACCAACGGATAAAATCTTTTTTCTCATTGACAGAAACAGGGGTCTGCATGTAATTCCCTCCTCTATCGTTCGTATAATCTATATACTTATATGTTCCACATGAATGGTTAATATTCCTGCTTATCTAGAAAATTCATCCTCGATTCGCAAAATCGTTTCTTCCAGCTCTTCATTGGCTCCGTCCATTTCAAGAACCTTTTTCAAAAGCGGCAGCGCTTCTTTTTGAAGGCCTTCTTCTAATAGGAAGCTTGCGTATTCATATAAGAAATCTCTATCCTCCCGGTAATGAAGATAGGCAGCCTCAAAGGATTGTTTTGCTTCCTCGTATTGCTCTAATTCAGTATATGCGCTTGCAAGATACCAATTGTATTTCGGATCTTCTTCACCGTAGCTTCGAACCTCTTGAATAAGATCAATGATCTGATCATAATCCTCTTCTTTGTGATACACGGCAAGAAGTGTATGAAGCGCCTCGACAAAGCCCGGATCAAGCGCAAGCGCCTCCTGAAGCAGCTTTTTTCCCTCTTCTGACTTCCCGATTTTTAAGGCCATTTTGGCGGCATAAAGGAAAAGTTCTTTGTTATATTCATCATATCTGATCCCCTCTTTTGCCGTTTTTAATGCCTCTTCATACATTCCTTCAGCTTCATAGCTTTTCGAGAGCGGCATATAAAGTGAAGTATAAGATGGATCAAGCTCCTTTAAATCAGACAGCTGCTTAATAGCTGTTTTCACAAGCCCCGCCTGTAAGGCTGTAAAACCATAGCCGAAAATCGTATTAGGATCAGGATTCTCATCGACAGCTTTCTCGTACCATGGAATGGCATCCTCAAATTCACCTGAGGCACTTAACGATTCTGCCAGTCTTTGATGGACATTAACGCCTCCGATCTCACTCTGCTCCTCAGCCGTTGTTTTAAAATATTGAACCGCTTTTGCATAGGCTCCCTGAGCAAAGTAAAGTTCTCCAAGTGCAAAATCAATAACAGGTTCATTGTCCAGAATGGACTTTGCTTGTAAAAGCTTTTGTTCACTGACTTCGAATAACCCCTGCATCTGATAAAGATCCGCCATAAGCAGCAAACTTTCCGGATATGATGGATCTGTTTCCGGAATAGTCTCCAGCACAGCGAGGGCTTTTTCTTCTTCGTCAATATCTATTAAAAGTTCAGCGTAGAAATTCGTCAGTTCTGTTTCATTTGGATATAAATCATGTAGATCACTAATCAGTGAAATTGCTTTTTCTACATCGCCCCACTCGTAATAAAGCTGGGCTGCAATGGCTTTATCTTCATCATGCAGCTGTTTTTCAGCCTTCGAGAGCGTGTTGAGGCCTTTTTCTGTTTCACCTGCTTCAACTAATTTTATGGCTTCTTGAATCAATGTATTCAAATCGGACCGGTCCTTTCTTTTCCTATACAACATCAACCATACAAAAAAGCTTTATTTGTTCGGGTTAATCTTATCATAATTCAGACGAATGCCCCCGGCAAATAAGATGCTTCTGTACGGAAGGGAATTATTGAGTCTTATTAGTTTACCAAAAGATCTTGAGATAGAAAATGAAAAAAGGAAGATCGCCCTCTGTACAGTAAAGCAGCTCTTTGACCTGCCGGCTTGTAAGTAAAGCACATCCCCCCTTTTCGTTTTTCTATCCCCTCTATAAGACAAGCTATGTTTTTTTGCCTCAAATTATGATCTGCATAAAAAATCCTGAAGTAAAACTTCAGGATTTTTTCGAAAGCTTATTTAAATGCTCGAAGAAGGTTGGATAAGAAACGTGAATGGCATCCGTGTGCTCGATTTCAATCGGCTCCTCCGTTATACAGGAAGCAATACCAAGCATCATTCCGATTCGATGATCTCCGTGGCTGGACACTGCAGCGCCGCCTTTCAACGTTTGTTTGCCATAAACCTTCATTCCATCTGCTGTCGGTTCAATTTCAGCACCCAGCTTGCGAAGCTCAGAAACAACAGTATCAATACGGTTTGTTTCTTTCACTTTTAGCTCTGCCGCGTCCTTAATAACGGTGGTTCCTTCCGCCTGAGTCGCAAGAAGCGCGATGATAGGGATCTCATCAATTAAACGCGGAATGATATCTCCTCCGATTTCAACTGCCTTTAGAGATGACGTTTCTATAATCAAATCTCCATAAGGCTCTGCACCGCTATCAGCAGATGGTTTGATTTCAAGTTTTGCCCCCATGTTTTGAAGGACATCAATAATACCTGTCCTAGTCGGATTTAAACCTACGTTTTTCAATACAATTCTGCTGTTTGGAACCATCGCGCCAGCAGCAAGGAAAAACGCGGCTGAAGAAATGTCTCCAGGAACAAAAATATCAGCAGCTGTCAGTTTCTGGCCACCAGCAATGGAAACACTCGTTTGATCTTCAGAAAGCTTAACGCCAAAAGCAGAAAGCATCCGCTCAGTGTGGTCCCGAGATTTATGGGGCTCTGTGACAGTTGTTGTGCCCTCAGCCTGTAATCCGGCCAACAAAACAGCAGATTTAATTTGCGCGCTTGCAACAGGTGATACATATTCAATGCCTTTTAATGAAGCGCCGCTCACTGACAGCGGTGTAAATTCTCCGCCGGCTCTGCCGTCGATTTTAGCCCCCATTTTTTTCAAAGGCTCAGTCACACGCTTCATTGGGCGCTTCGCAATGCTCTCATCTCCTGCTACCGCGCTGTAAAAAGGACGGCCCGCTAATATTCCGAGCATCAGGCGAATCGTTGTACCTGAATTTCCGACATCTAAAAGGCTTTCTGGCTCTTTCAGGTCATCGATTCCTTTTCCGTGAATCACGACATCGCTGCCGCTTTGCTCAATGTGAACACCCATTTTTCTAAAGCAATCGATCGTGCTCAGACAATCTGCTCCCGGCAGAAAGTTTTTAACTGTTGTTGTGCCTGCCGCTAGCGCGCCAAACATAACAGAGCGGTGAGAAATGGATTTATCACCGGGAATATGTATTTCTCCATGTAAGGTCTGCACCTTTTCTCGTTTCATTTTTTCCACCTCAATCAGCATAAAAAGTTTCATATTCCGCCCGGGCTTCAATGCATTGTTCTGCCCTTTTGCGGTCGTCATCAGACTGAAAACTGATCCTTAAAATCCCGTTAATATCTTCTCGTGTTTCAATAATGCGGATATTCGTGATACTGATGCGCTCCGCAGCTAAGATCGCTGTTATCTCGGATATTACACCTGGATGATCGGGCACATCAACGTATAAATCATAAAATGCAGGTATCGCTCCCTTCTGCCGAAGCGGCAGCCCGTCGCGATAATCCTTGGCGGTTTTAAAATAACGAAATAGATTTTCCGCATCTTCTTGTTCTACATATGTACGGATCTTGTCAATTTCACGAATCCACTCATCAAAACGGTCTAAGATTTTATCTTTATTATGTAATAAAATATCCCGCCACATTGCCGGGCTGCTTGATGCAATCCTTGTAATATCTCTGAACCCGCCGGCAGCAAAACGTTTAACAAGCGGATACAGGTTTTCCGAATGATGGGTTTGGTGAACAAGACTGGCTGCTACAATATGCGGAAAATGACTGATTACACTTGTAACACCATCATGCTCCTCTGGCGACATTTCCACAAAATGGGCATTCGTCCCCTTCAGCAGGTTTTTTAACTGTTCCACAGCTTGTTTGTCCGTTTTCTGGCCTGGCGTTAAAATATAAAATGCATTTTCAAACAGGAACTCCTTCGCAGCGGCCACTCCTGATTTATGTGAACCCGCCATCGGATGCCCTCCGACAAATTGATAGCGGCTAGGCAGCACTTGATCAGCGTAATCAACCACTTTTTGCTTTGTGCTTCCTACATCCGTAATCAAAAGCTCATGTTCAATTCCTGAATGAGCCAGCTCTTCAAGCATAACCAGTGTTTGTTCGACAGGCGTCGCAATGATTACTGTAGCTGCCTCTTTCGCACCGCTAATAAACGAATCAGCACGATCGTCTATCACGCCTAATTTTAATGCCGCTATCGCCTGTTCATCAGAGATGTCGATTCCGATAATCCGTTTGCCGGGATGATTTTTTTTGATGGCTAGGGCAATCGAACCGCCTATCAATCCGAGACCGGCGAGCAATATTGTATCTTTCATTTGATTCATACGTCATCACCTGGTTTATAGACTAAAGAGGTGATATTTGATCACCTCTTATAAAATTTCAGCTAAAATGGCAAGTATTTCTTCATTTTGCTCTTTTGTTCCGATCGTAATCCGGAGTGATGTCGGGAAACCTAATGCATTTCCTGACCGGACGATATAGCCTTTTTCCAGCAGAGCCTGAAACAGTTCATCAGCAGGACGTTTAAAGTCAATTAACACAAAATTTGTCTGTGAAGGGTAGCACTTTAAACCATGAGTTTTCGCAAAATCATAATACTGCTGAAGGCCTGCATTATTTTGCTCGATACAGGAAGCAATAAACGCTTGATCATCAAGAGCGGCAATCGCCGCAGCCTGGCCCAGACGGCTCGTATTAAACGGCTCTCTCGCCGGCTCAATCTGGCGAATCAGGTTCTCGTCAGCAATTCCGTATCCGACTCTGAGCGCTGCCAGACCGTATGCCTTTGAAAATGTGCGCAAAATCATCAAATTGGAATACTTGCTTAAGAGCGGCACGGTTTCCGGGTAATCCTCTGCTGTTACATATTCATAATATGCTTCGTCAAGAACAACAAGGACACGTGAAGGAACGCGCTCCAGAAATGCGAGTAATTCTCCTTCAGATGTATAAGTGCCAGTCGGATTATTCGGGCTGCATATCCAAACGACTTGTGTCTGTTCGTCGATGGCTTCTAACATGGCGTCTAAATCATGTGAGCCGTCGGGACGAAGTGCAATTTCACGTACTTCAGCACCTTCAATGACCGCATTATGTTTATATTGCGGAAAAGTCGGAACAGCAGTAACCGTGTTTGTTTTATCGTTTAAAAATGCCCGGCAGATGATCTGTATGATTTCATCAGAACCGTTGCCGAAAATAAGTGATGTTTCGCTGACATTGAGGTGCTTACTGAGCCTTGTCCGCAAAGCGGCGCTATACCCGTCCGGGTAAAGGGCAAGCTGTTGAATCTCATGATGAAGCGCCTCTTTTGCAGCCTCTGAACAGCCGTAAGGATTCTCGTTTGAAGCAAGCTTCACCACTTTATCCAAGCCATATTCTGATTTCACTGCTTCAATCGGCTTTCCAGGCTGATAAGGCTTCAGCTGTTTTAAATGTTCTTTGATACGCAAATCAGTCACCTCATTTTAAACTGTACAAGCCGCTAAACGCCATTGCATAATCCTCAAACTCCTGCAGCGCCTGATTTCTCGTTTCAGCGCTGATGAGCCGGTCCTTTAATTCTTCTATTTTTCTGACGAGCGCACTTCCCACTACGACACCGTCACTAATTTCATTCATCTTTATGACCTGTTCACGGTTTGATATACCGAACCCTACAGCAACCGGAACAGTGCTGAGATTCTTCACAGTCCGAATGAACGGGTACACGGATGAATTGAACTCATTGCGGACACCGGTCACACCCAGAGAAGACACACAGTAGACGAAGCCCTCGGCTTGTTCAATAATGGTTTTCAAACGGCTTTCGCTTGTCGGCGCAACCAAAGAAATATACGTCACCTCATGGCTTTTACATTCCTCTTGAAGGCTGTTGCTTTCTTCTAGTGGCAGATCCGGAACAAGCAGACCGTCAATATGATTTTCCCGCAGTAAAGCGAAAAAGTATTCTTTGTTCAATTGTAACACAGGATTATAATACGTAAAGAGGATAATCGGAATATTCACTCCGTTTTTTTTCATTTCTCCGCCTAATTCGATTGCCTTTACGATATTCATTCCTTGATCAAGTGCCCGCTTTGAAGCCCGCTGGATCACCGGACCGTCTGCAAGCGGGTCAGAGTATGCAACACCAAGCTCCAATGCTGTGGCGCCTGCTTTTTGGAGTGACTTCGCCAGTTCAATCGAAACCTCAGGAACTGGATCGCCCGCCGTAATAAACGGGATAAACAATTTTTCTGATGGTTGAAGATCCAATTTAAACATGGGCTTTCACCTCTTCTTCCAATACCTTCATTAATGTGTTGACATCCTTGTCTCCCCGTCCTGATAAACAGACGAGAATGAGTTGACCGCGATCCATTCCTTTGGCGAGTTTGAATGCTTTCGCTAACGCATGGGCAGATTCGATTGCCGGCAAAATCCCCTCTTTTTCTGACAAAAGCTTTAATGCATCCACCGCTTCTTCATCAGTGATACTGTCATAAGTGACACGGCCGCTTTTATGCAAGTATGCGTGCTCCGGACCGATTCCAGGATAGTCGAGACCGGCTGAAATAGAGTAGGGCTCAATAATTTGTCCGAACTCATCCTGAATGAGATAAGTCAATGAACCGTGAATAACCCCTACGGTTCCTTTCGAAATAGTGGCGGCATGAAGAGGCGTATCAATTCCTTTTCCTGCTGCTTCAGCGCCGATCAGTTCAACATCTTCATTTAAAAATGCCTGAAACATACCCATCGCATTGCTTCCTCCGCCTACACATGCCACTACTTTATCAGGCAGAGTGCCTTCAATACGTTTCAACTGATCCTTCGCTTCCTCTCCGATCATTTTTTGAAATTCACGGACCACTTGCGGATAAGGATGCGGGCCGACAACTGATCCAATCATATAAAAGTGATCCTCACAATGCTGAACCCAGTACCGGATCGCCTCATTTGTGGCATCCTTCAATGTTCCGTTTCCGCTTGTTACAGGCACTACCTCCGCTCCAAGAAGCTTCATGCGGAAAACGTTCAGAGACTGGCGGGCAACATCCTCTTCACCCATAAACACAGTACAGGAAAAGCCGAATTTGGCTGCAACTGTTGCAGCGGCAACGCCATGCTGGCCAGCACCGGTTTCAGCAATGATTTTCGTTTTGCCCATTTTTTTAGCAAGCAGCGCTTGACCTAGCGCATTATTGATTTTATGAGAACCTGTATGGTTTAAATCTTCTCGTTTCAAATAGATTTTCGCGCCGCCTAAGTATTCAGTGACTCGATCAGCGTATGTTAATGCAGTCGGCCGTCCGGAATAGTCCTTTAACAGCTTATAATACTCTTCACGAAAAGCGGGATCATCCTTGATTTGTTTAAATGCTGTTTCTATTTCATCTAACGGCTGCATGAGTGTTTCCGGAACAAACTTTCCGCCAAAATCACCGTATCTGCCTATTTCATTCGGATATGGATACATATCGGTTCATCCTTTCTTCTAAAAGCCTCATCAGATTCTGATCTTTTTGTCCGTTTTTTTCAATTCCGCTGGCAAGGTCAATTCCTTCTGGCTGCCATTTCAATAGGCCTGTGATGCTATCCGGATTCACGCCGCCAGCGATAAAGCAGCGTTTACCAATAGCCGCCTGCTGATATTCCGGCACACATTCCCAAGAAAATGCAACACCAGTTCCGCCTCTAGACCCTTTTACAGATGAATCAATCACAAAGCCGTCAACATGATCTTTAAAGCGGGCTATTTCTTGAGTTGTGTTATCTTGATGGTGAAGCGCCTTCCATATTTCACAGCCTGTCAGCTTGCGAAGAGCATCAGCATCCGCCGGTTTTTCATCACCGTGAAGCTGAATGACGTCGAGCTTCAAGCTCTTGGCAATACGTGACATCGTCTCTATTGATTCATTAACAAAAACACCTGCAACCTGTTTTTCGACACGAGCTTGGTTCAGCCATTTTTTCACATCTTGCGGAGATACTTTTCGTTTGCTTTCAGCAAAAATAAATCCTAGGTAATCAGCCTGTGATTCCGCCGCAAGCTGCAAATCCTTTAGTGACCGAATACCGCAATATTTTAATGCCGGTTTCTTCACAACCTCACTCCCTAAACAAAGCATGGATTGCTTTACGCTGAGAAGTTTGTCTCATCAATGATTCACCGATAAGTACAGCTCGCGCCCCATGTTCATTGACAAATGTTAAATGTTCTAAAGAACCGATTCCGCTTTCGCTGACAAGCAAGGATTCTTTCGGAACGAGAGATGCGATTTGTTCTGTCTGCTTTACAGATGTTTCAAACGTTTTTAGGTTTCGATTATTTACGCCGAGAATGTCGGGTGTGAACACTTTCAATATTTGTTCTAGCGTTGATGCATCATGAACCTCCACTAACACGTCCATCCCCTTTTCACCTGCTTCAAGATATAATTCATGAAGGTGTAAGGGATCAAGCACCTCGCCGATTAACAATATGGCATCCGCTCCGATTCTTCTTGATTCCTCTACTTGAAGAGAATCAATAATAAAATCTTTTCTAAGTACAGGAATCGAAACAGCACGCTTTACGTCTGATAAATAGCTGTTTTCCCCTTGAAAAAACGGGGTGTCTGTTAAAACGGAAATCGCATCTGCCTTCGCAGCCTCATAGTCTTTTGCAATCTGCACAGGTACAAAATCCTCTTTAATAAGCCCTTTTGACGGCGATGCTTTCTTCACTTCGGCAATCAACCCGATAAACCGATTCGGGCTTGCCAGCGCCTCCTTAAATGAACGTTTCTCGAAAGGCTGCTCTACCGGCAGAACCAGTGTTTTCACTTCTTCTTTCTTTTGTTTGATGATTTTTTCAAGCATAGATCTCTTCCTCTTTCTGCTTTAGTCGTTCAAGCTGCGCGGCAGCGCCTCCGCTTGTAATCGTCTCTAACGCCAGCTCCGTTCCTTCCTTCAGTGAGGCGGTAATTCCCGCCGTGTAAATCGCAGCACCCGCATTAAAAGCCGTAATAGATAAAGCGGAACTGCTGCTTTTATTTTCAAAAATATTCTGAATGAGATAAGCGCTCTCTTTCGGAGACTGCACCTGTAAATCTTCAAGTCTGCCATTTGTGAAACCGAAATCTTCGGGTGAAACGGTATACTCCCGGCGCTCTCCGTCCTTTAATTCAATCACGTCGGTCGGTGCTGTAATTGAAAGCTCATCTAAACCGTCACGGCTTGATACAAACATAACGTGCTTCGGCTGAAACGTCTCCAGTGCGCTTGCCATCAGTCCAGCTTTTTCAACAGAATAGACCCCAATCACCTGACGCTTCGCCTGCAAAGGATTGCTGAGCGGTCCAAGCAGATTAAATACCGTTCTGAAACCTAGCTCTTTTCTAGTACCTGCTACATGTTTCATAGACGAATAGTAAAGCGGCGCAAAAAGAAATCCCATGTTGTTTGTTTCAATGCTGCTTTTGACCTTTTCGGGAGTGGTTTGAATAGAAACCTCTAGCTCCTCTAAAACATCAGCGCTTCCGCTTTTAGAAGAGACAGAGCGATTGCCATGCTTAGCGATTTTCGCGCCAGCTGCCGAGGCAACAATTGCCGAGGCCGTTGAGATATTAAAAGTGGAAATACCGTCTCCCCCTGTTCCGCATGTATCAACAATATCAGGAAGTCCATCGACTGTAAGAGCGTGTGCCCGCATTGCCTTCACAAAACCCGCAAGCTCTTCTGGCGTCTCCCCCCGATGAGCAAGAATAGACAATATACCACCCATTTCAGAAGGAGTCATTTCCGCTGCCATCATCATATTCATCAGCGTTTCAGCCTCACCGGCAGTAAGGGTTTTTCCGTCAACGCACAATTGTAGAAATCTGTTCATCAGCTTTATCCTCCTTGCTATGAAACATGTCTTCTGCAATATGAATCGTTTTCAGCAGCGCACCGGCTTTATTACAGCTTTCTTCGTATTCGGCTTCCGGAACAGAATCAGCAACAATGCCAGCACCTGCCTGTATCGATGCAACGCCGTTCTTTACACTCATCGTGCGAATCGTAATACAAGAGTCGATATTCCCGTCAAACCCAATGTAGGCAATACATCCTCCGTATGTCTCTCTCGGTGTTGGCTCGAGCTCTTGCAAAAGCTGCATGGCACGGATTTTGGGTGCGCCTGTTAAAGTCCCCGCCGGGAAAGCAGACATCAGTGCATCGACAGGATGAACCCCTTTTTTCAATCGGCCTGTAACCACCGAGATAATGTGCATGACATGTGAAAAGGAAACAATTTTTGTGAACTCCGGCACAGAAACAGAACCATACTCTGCTACTCTGCCGATATCGTTTCGGGCAAGATCAACGAGCATGTAATGCTCCGCTTTTTCTTTTTCATCCTTCATGAGCTCAACCTTCAGTCTCTCATCTTCAGCTTTGTCTGCACCGCGTTTTCTCGTGCCGGCAATCGGATGGATTTCTAAGTGCCCGTCTTGAACGTGGATTAACCGTTCCGGAGAGCTGCCGACTATTTCTCTGTCTAGCAGTTTCATATAATACATATACGGCGAAGGATTGACGATCCTAAGCACTCGGTATAACTCAAAAGCATCTGCTTTTATCGGCACCTCAAATTTTTGTGATAAAACACCCTGGAAGATATCTCCTGCTTTTATATAGCCCTTGATTTTTTCTACATCAGCCATAAAAGCCGATTTTTCATAATTAGAAGATACCGTCTCAAAGCTGGGTGTCTTGTATGAATCAGCAGAGAGAAACAGCTCTTTTATGTTTTTTTGGTCCATCATTTTTTCGATGAGATTTTGGAGCTCCAAATGATTTTGATGGAATACATCCATTTTTTCGTTTTCTGTTTCCTCTCCAGTGAGCCTTGCATATTGGATAAAGTGGACGTTTTTGGTTTCATGATCATACGCAATTAATGTCCGGCAAACAAACAGCATACACTTTTCCATGTCTGTTTCTTTTGTATGCGAAGGAACAGAAGGTTCAATCAGCGGGATCATATCATAGCTTAAGTACCCGACAGCTCCGCCGACAAAAGGAATGCCAAGCTGAGGTGTTTTGATTTTGTATGTGGTATTCATCCAGTTCAGCACTTCTTTTAGTTCATTTCCTGTGTAAAGAGATTTGCTGTCCTGATCAGCGGCCGAAAAACAGCCCTGCTCTTCTTTAATTGTGAGAAATGGATTCAGGCCGATAAACGAATATCTGGACCAAGTGGATGTATCGTCCTTGCTTTCAAGAAGATACGTAATCTCCCTGTCAAGCTTCTCTATCATTTGAATGGGTGTCAGTGTATCGACTGTGAAGGTCTCCACAATCGGTATCGTGTGGTGGGACAAGCTGTCCTCTAAAAATGCGGAAATGTTTGATTGGAAATTCATTGCTCTCACTCCTTATGGCAAGGAGAATGAGAAGATGGCATGAGAGGATAAAATACTATATAACAAATAAACCCAAAAGAAAGACTTCTTTTGGGTAGAATAAACATACATGTCTCAGCTCAACTAAACTCATTCTCTGCTACCCTATTCTCTAACTCAACTCATTCTAATCGCTTTATACACACTCTTGTGTATTTCTAAGCTATTCTTATCGTATTACAATTCAGTATTTTTTGTCAATGATAAATCGGGCCTCAATACGACGGCTTTTTCTAAATATACATGTCTGATCTGATCCTGAGGGACATCTGTCTGGACGGTCATCATGACTCTTATGCACTTTTTCAGACCGCCTGTTACGTCCATTTCCTGCATACATGTTACCGGTACATACTGCCATCCTGAAAGCTCACGAACAGCTTTTGCCGGGAAAACAGCGTGCAAATCAGGTGTAGCCGAAAGAAGCATTTGAACAACATCTTCCGGTTTTGTATGATTTTCTTCTATGATTTTCTCTAACAGCTGTTTTGTTTTTTGTAAAATTTCTTCTTCAGTATCCCGTTCAACTGTAGTTGCTCCGCGAATTCCGCGAATCATCATGATGTCTCCTCCAATCGCCATTTGTTCAGCCAGCTCTCAAGTTCATTTCTGGAAAATGTATGATCAGCAACTTTCCCTAATTCGTTGAGCACAATAAACTGAATCTTCCCGCCACGGGTTTTCTTATCATTCATCATACGGTCCAAGAGAACCGAAGTTTCCGTCTCTTTTCTGATTTGACTTGGATAACCCAGGCTTTTTAGCCAGCTGACCAAACGTTTTCTGTCCATTTCACAGCCTACAGTCTTTTCGCTTATATATAAAGCAAACTGCATTCCGAGGGCTACGGCATCACCGTGAGTGATCTGCCCGTATCCATATTCCGCCTCAACGGCATGACCGAGCGTATGCCCAAAGTTTAAGTAAGCTCTTATCCCCTCTTCTTTTTCATCCTGCTGAACGACAGACGCTTTAATTGAAATGCCTTTAAAAATCATGTCATTCAGCTGATCATTGGTGATATCACGCAGTGAGTGGATATTCAGCAGCTCCTCCAGAAACGCTCTGTCATAGATAAACGCGTGTTTAATCACTTCTGCCATTCCGGACCTAAGCTCTTTTTCAGGCAGAGAACGCAGGAAATCTGTATCATAGAGCACGGCTTTCGGCTGATAAAACGCACCGATTAGATTTTTTCCAAGCGGATGGTTCACGGCTACTTTTCCTCCGACTGCGCTGTCATGCGCCAAGAGCGTCGTAGGCATTTGAATGAAATCAATGCCGCGCATAAAAGTGGCTGCCACAAACCCAGCAAGATCTCCTACAACACCGCCTCCAAAAGCAATGATGCATGAGGAGCGATCCATATGAAATCGAATCGCTTCACTCTGCAGCTTTGTGTACATGTCCATGGATTTTGCCTGCTCTCCACTCGGTACCGTCACTTTTTTCACAGGCCATTTTTCTTGCAGCAAATGGAGCATTTCATCACCATACAGGCGGTCCACTTCTTCATCCGTGACAAGCATAATCCTTGTTAAAGGCCTGTTTAAAGAGGTTAATAGTTCGCAAGCCTTTTTTCTGATACCTTGTCCGATAAAAACAGGATATGACGAGGAAGCAGTTTGAACATGCAGTGTCTTCATTAAAATTCCCTCGACAGTTTTCTCATATTCTCCACATTTTCTCTAATGCGGACAATTTGATCTAATCCGAATTGTTCAACGACTGCGTTCGCAATTTCCCAAGCGACAGCCGCTTCAGCGACTACACTTGCCGCAGGAACAGCACAGCTGTCTGAACGTTCAATGCTGGCAGAAAACGGTTCTTTCGTTTCAATATCGACACTTTTCAGCGGTTTATACAAAGTCGGAATCGGCTTCATGACTCCGCGGACAACAATCGGCATCCCTGTCGTCATGCCGCCTTCCAGTCCTCCAAGTCTGTTAGTAGCACGGGTGTATCCTTTTTCCTCGTCCCAAATGATCTCATCATGGACTTCGCTTCCATTTCGCCCTGCTGCCTCAAATCCGATGCCGAATTCCACACCTTTAAATGCGTTAATTGACAGAACAGCGGCAGCAAGCTTGCTATCCAGCTTGCGGTCATAATGGACATAGCTGCCCACGCCTACGGGCATTCCCTCGACAATGACTTCTACTATTCCGCCGATGGAATCTCCGTTTGCCTTTGCTTCATCAATGGCAGCCATCATTTTTTTGCCTGCCTCTTCATCGTAGCATCTGACAGGAGACTCTTCCGTTACGCGCTGCAGGTCTTCAATTGACGTATATTCTGTTTTTTCAGCTTTAACAGCGCCAATTTGCAACACGTGGCCCGCCACCTTAATGCCAAGCTCAGAAAGAATCTTTTTAGCTACAGCCCCTGCCGCCACTCTGACAGTTGTTTCCCTTGCTGAAGAACGCTCAAGCACATTTCTCATATCACGATGATTATATTTAATTGCACCGTTTAAGTCAGCGTGCCCAGGTCTCGGTCTGGAAATCTGGCGCTTCATTTCCTTTTCTTCATCTTCTGTAATTGGAGCGGCGCCCATGATTTTTGTCCAATGCTTCCAATCGTTATTTTCAACTACGAGAGCAATTGGTGAACCGAGTGTACGTGCATGGCGCACCCCGCTCATAATTTTGGCCTGGTCTTTTTCGATCTGCATGCGGCGGCCGCGGCCGTGTCCTTTTTGGCGTCTGGCAAGCTCAAAATTGATATCTTCCTCCGTTATGTAAAGCCCGGCAGGTACACCCTCAATAATGGTTGTCAGTTGGGGGCCGTGTGATTCTCCGGCTGTTAAATATCTCATGACTTCTTCTCCCTTCATCGCATTAACGCTTTTAAGTAAGACTACTATAACATATTTTTCAGCAAAAAGTCAGTCTATCTTTTTTGATAAAAGAATGTATCGGCTGGGACTAGGCCAAATTTTTCGGGATTGAAGATTTGCTCGGTGCTGCCGACAAAAAGAACTCCATTCTTCTTCAAGCTATGTGCCATTTTTAAATACAGCTCTTCCTTCGCGCTTTCTGTAAAATAAATAAATACATTGCGGCACACGATTAAGTCAAAGTCTTGTTCATAACGATCCGCCAGCAAATTGTGCTTTTTGAATGTAATATGCTTTTTGATTTCCGGTTTCACTTCATAACTTCTATTTGCGTTTTGCGTAAAATAACAATCTTTCACAGATAGCGGCACTTCCTGTAAAGACCGCTCCTGATAAACGCCTTTTTTCGCTTTTTCCAATGCTTTTTCATCAATATCCGTCGCCAAAATCTGATAGCCCGGAAGACCTTTTTGCTGGTCCAAAAGCATGGCAAGCGTGTATGGCTCCTCCCCCGTTGAGCAGGCGGCACTCCAAATCTTTAAAGGCCTAGAGGTCTTGATTAACGGCAGAATTGCAGTCTCAAGAACTTCCCATCTTTTATAATTACGATAAAATTCTGAAACATTGATCGTCATTCTGTCCAATGTTTCATTTAAGAGAGCTTGATCCTTTTCCAATGCCGCAGCAAAGTCCTTAAAGCTTTGGAACCCCTTTTTCTCATAAAGTGACGTTAGCCTTCTCTTCATTTGTGCTTCTTTATATAGTGTTAAATCGACTCCGGTTAATTGTTTCCATTTCGTTGTAAATACGCTGTATGTATCCATCTCTACTCTCCCAGTCTCGCTGTCTTTTTGTCCTAGTATAGCTTGTTTTATCAGGAAATTGTATTGTTTCAATAAAAAAATCAGCTTTTCAGCTGATTTTAGATCGTTGGGAAAGGCAGAGGTCTGATGCACACTGCCATTCAACCCTTTATTCACTTTAATGTAAACCTTTACAAAACAGATCAAAAACCGGCGGCGTTATATGATGCCGGCTCTGTTACTTATTTTCACAATGATTAATAGATCCAGCCTGCCATAAGCTGCTGATATGATACTAATTCTTCATTCTTAAAAAAAATGTTAATCTCGCGTTCTGCACTTTCGAGAGAATCAGAGCCGTGGATGATGTTTTTTCCGACAAACATGCCATAATCCCCACGAATCGTACCAGGTAAAGCTTCTTTAGGGTTTGTCTTCCCGATCAGCTGTCTCGTCACTTCAATGACATTTTCGCCTTCCCACACCATTGCGAATACAGGTCCTGAAGTAATAAACTCAACGAGCTCTCCGAAGAAAGGCTTTCCTTGATGTTCGGCGTAGTGTTTCTCAGCCATCTGTTCAGTCACTCTCATTAACTTGGCACCAGCTAATTGTAAGCCCTTACGTTCGAATCTAGATAAAATGTCCCCAATGAGCTGACGTTGGACACCGTCTGGTTTCACCATGATAAAAGTCTTTTCCATCATATTCTCCACCCCATCATTATGTATGTATAGGCTTTCACACTGCACACCGAAATCGTAACATCTTTCTGATAATTAATCAATCCGGGGCGGAGAAATTTCTTAATATCTACAAAAATTAAAATTTTCTTTTACCGATATATTTTGCGATGGCTGCAAGAGACGAGCGTGCGCGCCCTCGAGGAAGCGTGTTTAATTTCTGAAAAGCTTTCTGCAGATACATTTCGCTTACTGCCATAGATGCTTCAATTGCATCTGTTTTTTTGATTTCTTCAATGATTGGTTCAAGTTGTTCCTGCGTTGTCTCACTGTTAATCAATTTAAGCTGGTTTTTTAATGCAGGATTTTTCAGGGCATACAGCACTGGCAATGTGACGTTTCCTTGAAGCAAATCTCCTCCAACGGGTTTACCCAGTTCTTCTTCAGTTGAAGTAAAATCAAGAATATCATCAATAATCTGATAAGACATGCCGACGTAATACCCAAACCAGTACAATGCCTTATGAATCTTCTCATCAGCTCCAGACGCAATGGCACCAAGCTGGCAGCTGACCGCGATCAAGAGAGCCGTTTTTCTTTTGATACGGCGGAGATACGTTCTGAGATTTTGTTCCATGTTGTATTTGTCTTTGATCTGCTCAATTTCCCCTAGACAAACTTCAACGATCGTCTGTGACAAAATCCTATGGGCTTTCGGTTCGTTAATTCTCGTCATCATTTCAAGAGATCCCGCAAGCATATAATCGCCTGTGTACATCGCAATACGATTGTCCCACTTTGCTTTGATTGTCGGTTTTCCTCGGCGAAGCTCCGCATCATCAATGACATCATCATGGACCAAAGATGCCATGTGAATCATTTCCAGAGTGACGGCGACATATTTAATCTTATTAATATCGTAATCGCCAAACATGCCGGAAAGCAGCACGAAAACAGGCCGAATACGTTTCCCTCCGGCCTGCAGCAGGTGAAGACCTGCCTCGCTTAAAAGCGGGTAATCGGAACGTACGGTTTGTTCAAGTTCTCTTTCGATTACATCAATATCGTCATTTAAAAAAGAGTAGGCCATTTTAAATTTCATATCATTCACCCAAACATCTGTGTTTTCATTTCCATCCGATATGCGTGGCAGCGACTCCGCCAGTAAACGAATGATATTTAACATTTTTCAGGCCCGCCTCTTCAAACAGGCCTGCCAGTTCCTTCATTCCAGGGAAATCTCTGGCTGATTCTTGAAGCCAAGAATATTCTTTATAGCTCTTCGCAAACAGTTTCCCGAAAAACGGCATAATATACTTAAAGTACATAAAGTAAGCCTGTCTGAATCCGAACATTTCCGGCTGGGACGTTTCCAGACATACCACCTGCCCACCCGGCTTCACTACACGTCTCATCTCTTTCAGTACAGTCAAGTAATCAGGGACATTTCGGAGTCCGAAGCCAATGGTGACATAATCAAATGTATCATCATCAAAAGGAAGCTCCATCGCATTTCCGTGCAGCAGTTCAATTTGGCTGAATCCGCCGTCTTTTACTTTCTGCTCGCCGACACTCAGCATATTTTCACTGAAATCCAAGCCCTTGATCTCGCCGCTTTTGCCGGCCGCTTTTGCAAGAGCGATCGTCCAGTCAGCCGTTCCGCAGCAGACATCAAGTGCTTTTGCGCCTTCTTTTACATTCATGATGCGCATCGTTTTATCGCGCCATTTTTTATGCTGCTGAAAACTGATGACAGAGTTCATTTGGTCATAGTTTTTATATATTTTTTCAAATACTCCGTGTACGCGCTGTTCTTTTGAGTCCTGCATAATGGTTTACCCTTCTTCCACTTTCTGATGATAGGTTTGATCTTGGCTGATTGTCTTCAGACGGTTTATTAAAATGTTCTGAATAGGTGAATTTAGAGGCAGAAGTGACTCAATGCTGTTTTTCGCTTTTTTAAAACAATCTTCTAATATCTCTTCTTTTGTTTTTCCCAGCTGTATAAAACTGCCGATCACATCCAGAAATGCATCATTTCCGTTCATAAGCCGCTTAAATACAAAAAAATCACTCGACAGCTTTTTCCAGCGCGGGAGGTTGAAGTGTTCCGCCACACGATGGAATAAAGCTGATTCAACGATGCCGACACTTTCGAAAAAATCGTTTTCGTCCTTGAAAGAACGGTCATATAGACGAATTTTATGTTCGTTGATTTCTTTAATGGCTGTAGCAAGCGTCCGAATCATGTAGATATCCTTCATTTCAGATAGTAAAGAGTAGTACAGCCCGCTGAAATAATCGCCCGCGAGAACAGTCAATTGGCGGTTTTTGTTTTCGTCTCGTTTTATGACTCTAGCTGTCGTCACTTCATCATGGGTATCAAGGGCGCTTTGTACAAGCATCGCTGTTACAATATAATTTTCTCTGTCGTTGTTTTTTATGTCAGCTTCTTCAAATAAAGCATGAAAAAGAAGAAGCTTATCCTCATCAATTTTCGGCGCAGAAATATGCTTCGCTAAATAAGGATGAGACAGCTTTTGTTTTAATTTCGTGTTCAGATTGGCTAAAGTTCCGTAGATGTCTTGCAAAAATATCACCCTTGTCCCCAAATTCACATTTATTTCTTAATCTATGTATGAGTTTTATCTTTTCATTCGCTTACGCAGGTATCATTATAGCATAAAAAAAAGAAATTGGCTGTATCCTCCCGCTGTTTGCGAGCATTTGCTTTTAACAGCGGGGACAGCCAGCTTATTTTTTTTCGCTTTTCATTTCTCCGTACGCGGTTTGAATCAGTGCCTCTCCTCTGACTTTAATGGCAGAAGTATGCTCTGTAAACTGAGCGATGATCACTTCTCCCTTGTCGAGTTTTTCGGAATGGTGAAACTTTGTGTCTGTTCCTCTTGTCAGGCCGATCACATTCACTCCGTCCTCAACGGCTTTAATGACGACAAAATCACTTGAATGCTTTTGGTTCATTTATAGCACCCTCTATCTTTATTAGTCCTGGCGTTTAATATGTTCCAATACTTCTGCACGGGCAGCGGCATCATCTTTAAAAACGCCTCTGACTGCTGAAGTCACAGTTTTCGCACCCGGTTTTCTTACACCGCGCATCGTCATGCACATGTGTTCCGCTTCAACCACTACCATTACGCCATGCGGATCAAGCGTTTCTACGATGCTTTCTGCAATTGTAGAAGTGATGCGTTCCTGAAGCTGCGGGCGCTTTGCAACGGCTTCAACGGCACGTGCCAGTTTGCTGAGTCCTGTGACCTTTCCGCCTCGCGGGATATATGCAACATGTGCTTTTCCATAAAAGGGAACAAGGTGATGCTCACACATAGAATGAAACGCGATATCTTTTACAAGAACAAGCTCCTCATGGTTTTCACCGAAGATAGTCTGGAAATGTTCTTTTGGATCTTCATTCAAGCCGGAGAATACTTCGGCATACATCTTTGCGACTCTTTTCGGAGTATCAAGAAGCCCTTCTCTATTCGGGTCTTCTCCGATCGCTTCTAAAATTTGACGAACAGCTTGTTCGATTTGCTCTTTATTAACTTCTTTCATGTTCTATGTCCTCCACCAATGAATACATTTAATTTCGATTCTAGCACATATGCCCCGCTAAAAGCAAAGTGAATGCCCTGTCAGGAAGCCCATGCTCTTGAAATATGAAAAGCCCCTTAGAAAGGGGCTTTTCTGTGAAGAAATAAAGTGTATGTAAGCTAGATGCATACACGATCTATATTCACAATTATTTTCCGGCAACTGCGTCTTTAAGCGCTTTACCTGGTTTGAAAGCAGGTACTTTGCTTGCTGGAATTTCGATTTCTTCACCTGTTTGAGGGTTGCGTCCTTTACGTGCAGAACGTTCACGCACCTCGAAGTTACCAAAACCGATCAGTTGGATTTTATCACCGTTTTTAAGTGCATCTAAGATCGTATCAAAAACAGAGTCAACTGCTTTTGTAGCGTCTTTTTTAGACAATTCGCTTGCTTCAGCAACCGCATTGATAAGTTCTGTTTTGTTCATGCCTTTCACCTCCTCCCAAAAGGATACATTCAGTTCGTTTATTATCATTTCTTCACAGTTCAGTCTGATTCTAAACCTGTCTCAGAAAAAAATGAGAGCAAGTAAGAGAAAGACAATTAAACGGCTTTTAAGAAAAACTGCACTCTGAGGAATGTTTGTCCAACAAAGTGAAGAATTTCTGTATGTAGAGTAACACATATAAAAAGCCATATCAAGCATTTTAAAGCGTCAATCCCTTGCTCGTCAAGGATTTAAGGTGATTTACCGAACGAATATTCCTTTTTTTCCTTTTTTCATCCTATTCCTTGATCCTTTTCCATTATTAAGAGCAAAGAAAAAAGACCTCCCATTCTATAAAGAGGTCTACCGGTATTACAGGATGATGGCGATTAAGCCGCCAGAGCCTTCGTTTATGATTCTTTCTAATGTTTCTTTTAATTTATACCGTGCGTTTTCAGGCATTAATGACAGCTTTGCCTGAATCCCTTCTCTCACAATTGAGCTCAGCGACCTTCCGAAGATATCGGAGTTCCAGATGGAGAGCGGATCATCCTCAAAGTCCTGCATTAAATAGCGTACAAGCTCTTCACTTTGTTTTTCCGTTCCGATAATCGGGGCGAATTCGCTTTCGACATCGACTTTGATCATATGGATCGACGGAGCGACAGCTTTCAGCCTCACACCGAATCGCGAGCCCTGCCTTATAATTTCCGGCTCATCGAGACTCATATCAGCTAAAGCAGGCGCTGCAATGCCGTATCCCGTCTGTTTGACCATTTTTAAGGCATCAGACACTTGATCATATTCTGTTTTCGCATGGGCGAAGTCTTGCATGAGCTCAAGCAGATGGTCTCTTCCTCTGATTTCGACGCCCACAACTTCTTTTAGGATTTGATCATATAGATGATCCGGCGCGTACAAATCAATTTCTGCCACCCCTTGGCCCAGCTCAATTCCGGCTAATCCGGCACTTTCAATGAATTCAAACTCGCTGAAATGGCCGACAACCCTGTCTACGTCCCGGAGCCGTTTAATATCCTTAACCGTTTCCTTCACGGACTCCTGATAGCTTTCACGCAGCCAATGGTTTTCTTTCAGCACCATTACCCAGCTTGGGAGATTGACATTCACTTCTAGCACCGGAAACTCGTAGAGGGCCTCTCTGAGCACACTCAGCACATCTGATTCCCGCATGCTCTCTACACTCATTGCCAATACCGGGATATCATATTTTTCGCTTAAATCCTGACGCATGGCTTCCGTTTCCGGGTGATACGGCCTGACTGAGTTGATGACCATAATAAAAGGTTTGCCAACCTCTTTCAGCTCTTCAATGACTCTTTCTTCAGCCTCTATATAGTCACTTCTGGCGATATCTCCAATGGTGCCGTCTGTCGTAATGACAACTCCGATGGTCGAGTGTTCTTGAATGACTTTTCGTGTGCCGATTTCAGCAGCCTCATGAAATGGGATCGGTTCTTCGTACCAAGGCGTATTGATCATCCGCGGCCCGTTTTCATCTTCATATCCTTTAGCGCCGGGCACTGTGTAACCTACACAATCTACTAATCTTATATTCACATCGAGTCCGTCTGACACATGAACAGACATCGCCTGATTCGGAACAAATTTAGGCTCTGTAGTCATAATGGTTTTGCCGGCTGCGCTCTGCGGCAGTTCATCCTGCGCTCGGGCCCGGTCTGCTTCGTTACTGATATTCGGGAGCACCACAAGCTCCATAAATTTTTTAATGAACGTGGATTTTCCTGTACGGACAGCACCTACGACTCCTAAGTATATATCGCCTCCTGTTCGTTCAGCGATATCCTTGAAAATATCAACCTTTTCCAAGTGATCCCCTCCCGGACTTCCTATCCTTTTCAATTTTATTAAGCTCTTTCAATCAAACACAGGACACTATATGTGTATGACGTTGTCCTATTTGAATATGACATCTTTAGAAAATTTCTCATCCTCAATCTATTAATATAAAAAAACCTTTCTCCCTATTTGTATGCAAGGGAGAAAGGTTCATTCCTTTTTCAAATCATTTTCTAAAAAAACAGGTTCCTGTTTGTCATTTACCGTATATTTTACAGAAAACGCGGGGACAAAGGGGGTTTCCTGCCAAATCATATCCTGGATTTCAGTCCCGGGTTTAAAC
Source organism: Bacillus sp. SJZ110 (assembly GCF_006715455.1). Lineage (NCBI taxonomy): Bacteria > Bacillati > Bacillota > Bacilli > Caryophanales > Bacillaceae > Bacillus > Bacillus sp. SJZ110. Next base: position 27,846 of record NZ_VFNF01000009.1, read on the forward strand.
GTTTTTTTGCTTTTTTTGAGGCAAGAAGCCAGCTCAGTCCGGTAATCGGCATATATTTCTCCGTCTCCGTCAATCATAAGCGGCAACGAATTCCCTGAGATTGGGCTTGTCACTGTAAGAGAGCTGCCATCCCCAAGCTTCTTCTCATCGAGTGTAAATAAATCACGAGATAGCACATCCTTGTAAGGCGGATATTGATGCTCCTGACGATACATTTGGATGCGCAATTTCACATCGCGAATTTTTTCTGCCATCTTTAGATCAATTAATTTAACAGTCGGATCGTTCTCTACGTCAACAAGCACGTATTGATAGTCTCCCCCGCTTTCAAATGCCGTACTTGGAGGTTCAGCTATGTATCTTGGCGCTAACCGGTTAAAGTCTATCGGATATTTTTGATATAGCGGTGTCGACATATCTTTTGTTTGAATGGGAAGCAGCCCTCCATTTGCCTTTTGAAATTCATCAACAGCAGATTGAACCTGCTTTAGCTGGTCTTGATAAGGAATGGCATGCACACTGCTTTTCCGTTCATTTGGATATAAACATCCGGATAAAAACACGACTGCCGCAAAAATGATTGCGCACTTCAGTTTACCCATACAGCACTTCCTTTTACAGCTTTATTCATTGACAGGGCCGCTAAAAACCACGACAAACACAATAATTCCAGATATGAGCATACACATGTATGCGAATGATGAAATCGCAATCTTCAAAAAACGGTTTTGGCACTTAAAGCGGCTTAAATAGATGGAAGCTACAGCCAGAAACATCAGACCCATGGACCCTAGAGCAAACCACATTTTCATCAATGCCAGATTCAATGACGTGCGCCTCCCCGATATGTATGATGTAAGCGTTATATTATATTTTAATATACAGCGCCGGAAAAGATCAACCAGATTTTCCATCCTTTGATAGAACAAAAAAACTGAAGCAAAGAGGGGGACCTTCGCTTCAGTCAACTTGACTATATTCACCTGCACGTTTAAGAAACACTCTCTTGGACTTCGATGCTATAGTATGCGACATGGCATACAGATGCATCCTCTATTGCCTAAATCGGCAAAATGTTTCAGGAGATCCCAAGACTTGGGTGTTCTTCTGTTTTTCGGGCTTTCGTTCAATTAAGATATGCGATTCATCATTTGATTGACACTTTTACTTCACTTGATTTTCAAACGTATTTACCAAATCCTCCATCTCGTGGGTTTTCCCTCTCGCCATTAAAGATTCAACAGCGGTTTCCACTTTTTGTCCGTTGAATAGGACCTGATGGAGAGCTTCTGTAATCGGCATTTTAACATCATATTTCTTCGAAAGCTGGTAAGCCGCTTTCGTCGTGCGGACGCCTTCGACTACCATCCCCATCTCTTCAAGAACATCTTCAAGCTTGTACCCTTTTCCGAGCAAATTGCCCGCACGCCAGTTTCTGGAATGAACACTTGTGCACGTCACAATCAGATCGCCTACTCCTGTCAATCCAGAGAACGTCAAGGGATTTCCGCCCATTTTCGTTCCGAGTCTCGCGATTTCGGCAAGTCCGCGTGTAATCAAAGCCGCTTTGGCATTGTCGCCGTACCCTAAACCATCTGTAATTCCTGCAGCAAGGGCAATAATATTTTTTAAAGCCCCTCCGATTTCAACTCCGATAATGTCAGGATTTGTGTACACCCGAAAATTGTGATTAATAAATAGATCCTGCACCTCTTCTGCTGCCCTCATGCTCTTTGAAGATGCAGTAACAGTTGTGGGGTGCCGCAGCCCTACCTCTTCCGCATGACTCGGGCCGGAAAGGACAACGATATCTTTTCTGACATCACTCGGGAGCTCAATTTCCATAATTTCAGAAATGCGCAGAAGTGAATCTGGCTCGATACCCTTGCTGACATGAACAAAGACTGCCTTTTTCGTTATAAAAGGGACAGCCTGTCTCAGCACTTCCCGAATTGCTTTTGTTGGAACAGCAACGATAATGAAATCCGCGTCTGAAACAGCTGTCTTCATATCCGTTGTTGCCTCTATTGATTCTGGAAGCTTGACGTTCGGCAAATAATCTTTATTTTCATGCTGATCATTGATTTGATGGATCAGATCTGCACGGTGCCCCCACATGGTTACATCGTGATGATTATCAGCTAACACTAAAGCCAGTGCTGTTCCCCAGCTCCCCGCTCCGAGCATTGTGACTTTTTTCATATTTGCTTCACACCTTTTTATTTTCTAGCTCTTGCAAATATTTTGATTGGTGTCCCCTCAAAACCGAACGCGTCTCTGATTCGGTTTTCTAAAAACCGTTCGTATGAAAAATGCATCAATTCCGGATCGTTTACAAACACAACGAAGCTTGGCGGCTTTACCGACACTTGAGTCGCATAGTAAATCTTCAAACGAGAACCGTTATGAGTCGGTGTCGGATTCATTGCCACAGCGTCCATGATGACATCATTTAAGACGTTTGTTTGAACTCGAAGTGAATGATTTTCACTTGCTTTAATAATCGCAGGCATCAGCGTATGGATCCGTTTTTTCGTTAAGGCAGACATAAATAGGATTGGCGCATAATCCAGAAATTGAAAATGATCGCGAATATTTTCTTCAAATTCTTTCATTGTGCTCTCATCTTTGTCAACAGCATCCCATTTGTTTACGACGATTACGACGGCCTTGCCCGCTTCGTGTGCATAACCGGCGATACGCTTGTCCTGTTCAATAATGCCTTCTTCGCCATCCAGCACAACTGCCACGACTTCTGAGCGGTCAATCGCTTTCAGCGCCCGCAGTACACTATACTTCTCAGTCGTTTCATAGACTTTCCCTTTTTTTCGCATACCTGCAGTATCGACAATGACAAACTCCTGCTGGTTGTAAGTAAATGACGTATCAACAGCATCTCTTGTCGTTCCAGCCACGTTGCTGACAATAACGCGTTCTTCGCCGAGCATTGCGTTCACAAGTGAAGACTTTCCGACATTCGGACGTCCGATCAGACAGAATTGAACAACTTCCTCATTGTATTTCGTTTCTGGAATGTTTTTAAAATGCTCTGCAACGGCATCCAGTAAATCACCCAGTCCGAGTCCGTGTGTTCCCGAAATTGGATACGGCTCACCAAAGCCTAGCGAATAAAAATCATACATATTCGCTCTCATTTCTGTGTTATCCAGTTTATTAACCGCTAAAACAACAGGCTTTTTTGTGCGGTACAAAATTTTCGCCACTTCTTCATCAGCAGCTGTCACGCCTTCACGGCCGTTCACCATAAAAATAATCACGTCCGCTTCATCCATGGCGATTTCAGCCTGCTGGCGAATCTGCGCTAAGAACGGCTCATCACCGATATCAATACCGCCCGTATCAATCAAATTAAAATCATAATTCAGCCATTCAGCCGAGCTGTATATCCGATCCCTTGTCACGCCAGGGGTATCTTCTACTATTGAAATTCTTTCTCCCGCAATCCGGTTAAAGATTGTGGATTTTCCTACATTTGGTCTCCCGACAATGGCTACGACAGGTTTACCCATAGTACCCTTCCTTTCAATCCAGCCGCTTTCATTTTTACATAAATTTTCAACCGGTTATTAAAATCATTTCATTCACTTTTATGAAAAGAAACCCTTCAGAGGAAGGGCTTAACTCATTTATTATATCAGTTTTTACTGGGATCACAACTATTCTTAAAAATGTTTCACGATCAAATATACGTCATCTCCGATTCTGTGAGCTATTCCATCAAGGATCGCCTCAAGATTTTTAGCGAAAAGCTCCATCTCCTTTTGGTCATTGCAAAAAAAGACAGGTGCTCCCCCTGCAGCCCGGTTTGGATTTGTCGTGATTACAGACAAAATCACTTTCGTAAGAGATTCACTCATCCTATCACCTTATCCTGATTCTTGATAAATTCAGTCGGCATTCTAATCGCATTTTCCAGGGTTGGAACATTGCTAATAATTTGAACAGCCGTTTCGGGATGGTGAATTTGCGGAAGAACAAATACTGCCACTCTCCCATCATTTAAATCCCGTTTTGCAATTGGTGTCAAAGATGGCTCTCCTGAATCCCGATAAACCCCGAGCACATTGGAAACATCAAATAAAATAGCCTGACGCTGCCCTAAATTTGCTATCGTCGCTGCTGAATTAAAGTTTTTTGGCGTTAAAATAAAGCCCATGCCATGCTTTAAAATCAGTTCCTGTTTCTCTGGAAGCCCGATATTCATCATATAAATATTATCAACAAACAGTCCCGGACCGTCAAAGCGCGGCTTTATGTACTCGATGTCTACAATATCCTTCAACACACTGCCCGACATAAATTTCATGGCCAGTAAAAAACAAACGACAGCCGCTATGACAGCAGCCCAGATGGATAAAAACACATACGCAGAGGTTGTCAAAAGCGCTGTAAAGATCACAATATAATTTCTGCTTTCAAACGCAATGGCAATCCCCTCAATATATGTGCTTCCCCTTGAGACAAGTTCATACGAATCCATTTGCGTCAATGTGTTCCGCTCCATGTTTCGGACATCTCTAAATTGCGTCGCTGCCAATGTTAAAAATGTGATGGCCGTAAATTCCTCCTGCAAAAGCGCCGGCATAATAATTGCACCTAAACCAGCCGCTATCAACCCCAGCGCGATGTGAATCACTTTCCCATGAACATAGGTCGGATACTGGCGGTAATCCGTTTTCAGCATATAAAGCCTTGTCGCAATTCCGGCAATGACCCCAGCAATAATCGGATAGATGTAATCACTCATGACATTTTGGTAGCTCCTTTGTTTGATCTTTTGCTTTTCTGACCAATCTGGCTTGCGAGGTGTTCGTATTTAGATATGCCAAACAGCAATATCATCCCCGCAGAACACGCATTCAGCCATTGAAAGCCGCCAACAGCAATAGCCCCGGCCAACTTCTGGATCACAAATGAATACACCAGTTCGCCTTGGCACATCCCTAGGACAAATAAGACAAGCTGCTTCTCAAAATTCCTTTCAACAGAAGCTGTTAAAAGCACTATTAATATAACAGCAGCCCACTCAGGTTTTATGATGAACCAAACCGGGTCATATAATGCAAAAAGATAAACAAACGCATACGCGGCAACAAGCGTCAAATAGACCATAATGTAACGAAAACGATACATTCCCAAATACCCGGCATAGACACATCCGCAAACGAAAAACATCATATATGCAGCATTCAGGGAAAAATATAAAGCGATGTCATGTATGCTTAGAATAATATTAGTTAAAATAAAGACAGAGACGGCAATTCGTCTTTTCGTCTTTTCAAAAATAAATGTTGTCAAAACCCACAGAAACCACATTGACCAATAGTAATAAAATTGTTCCATTTTACTTCCTCCATATTCCCAGTATGGAGTTCAAGCACATTTTTTAAACAATCGATCTCACATTAAGGAGTATGATCATGGGAAAAGACAGACAAGAGAAAAAACTCAAAGCTTCAGGCAGAGTCGAATCAGACCGCGACCAGTCCATTCACTATGACGGAGCGACAAGCCTTGAACAAAACGGAAGATTCAAAAAGCGAAAATCATAATACAAAAAGCCCAAACCACATATGGTTTTGGGCTTTTATCATTTATCGCACACTATAGCTTGATGTATTGACCCCTCTCTCCGTGAGCCAATGATGGGTTTCACCTTTGATCACAAGGGGCGCCTTTTGTAAATCGGCAATCGTTCTGGCACCCAGCACGGTCATAATCATCTTTAATTCCTCAAGGATCAGCTGAATCTCCTCAAGCAGTCCTTCCTCACCGCTGTCAGTCAGCGCTTTTAAAAAATGCCCTGCCATTCCGGTGCAAGAGGCCCCAAGCGCAATGGCCTTTGCCACGTCAAGTGCATCTTGCAGACCGCCAGAGGCGATCATGGTGCTTGCAGGAAACTCGGAGCGGATTTCCGCCAAACTTGCAGCTGTCGAAATGCCCCACGAGTTAAAAAAGGAGATTTGCCGCTGTCTTCGGAGATTTTCGATTTTCGAGAAATTTGTTCCCCCGTAACCGCCAATGTCAACAGCTGCAGCACCAGCTTCATACAGCTTTCCTGCTGTTTCTTTGCTCATACCGAATCCGACTTCTTTCACAATGACTGGTACACTGACATGACTGCAAATTTGTTCAATACGTTCCAGTGCGCCGCTAAAGCTTCTGTCTCCTTCAGGCATCACAATTTCCTGAATCACATTGAGGTGGATCTGCAGCGCGTTTGCTCCAATCATCTCAACGGCTTCCTTTGCCTGAGCAGCCGTTGCCTCGCTTCCCAGGTTGGCAAAAATCAGCCCGTTTGGGTTTTCCTTTCGAACAATTTCATAGGAAAGACGCTCTGATGGATCTTTTAATGCTGACATTTGCGATCCCACAGCAAGGGGAATTCCAGCCTGAGAAGCCGCTCGCGCAAGCGATTTATTAATCTCATATGTAAGTTTTCCGCCGCCGCCAGTCATTGCATTGATAAAAATCGGCGAACTGCTTGAAAGTTCGCCGATTTTTGTGGAAATATCTACTTGTTCTAATGCAAGATCGGGCAGACTGACGTGAACAAACGTAATATCATCAAGACCTGTTTCCCGCTTTTGGCCGGTGGACAGGGCATGATTGATGTGTTGTCTTTTCCGTTCTGCTCGAGTCACGTTTATCACCAATTATTTTAGTTTATTCAGCTTATCTCCGATCAAATCTCCAAGCTGGAAGCCAGTGCTTGTTTCTTCCTTCGCTTGATATTGACGGTAATCTTCCTGATCAGCTTTAGGCGTTTCTTCAAGTTCACGCATGCTTAATGAAATGCGCTCCTCATTTTCATTCACATCAAGAACCTTCACTTTTACAGTCTGTCCTTCTTCAAGAACTTCATGCGGCGTGCCGATGTGTTTATTGGAAATTTGAGAAATATGAACGAGACCTTCAACACCTGGAAGGATTTCAACAAAGGCACCGAAGCTTACAAGACGCTGTACGGTTCCTTCAAGCACATCGCCAGGCTTCACTTTTTCGCCGATTTGGCTCCAAGGTCCAGGCAGTGTATCTTTGATTGATAAAGAAATACGTTCATTATCACGGTCAACCGATAACACTTTCACTTTTACTTCTTGTCCCTCTTCAACAACGTCAGACGGCTTCTCTACATGAGAGTGGGAAAGCTGTGAAATGTGTACAAGTCCGTCGATGCCGCCGATATCAACAAACGCGCCAAAGTCAGTCAGACGCTGTACTTTGCCATCAAGTACACTTCCAACTTCAAGAGACTGAAGAAGTTCTTGTTTTTTATTCGCTTGTTCACTTTCAACAACAGCACGGTGTGAAAGGATCACGCGGTTTTTATCACGGTCAAGCTCTACAACGAGCAGTGACAGTGTTTTTCCTTTATAGTCAGTGAAGTCTTCAACGAAATGTGCTTCAACAAGCGATGCCGGAATAAAACCGCGAACGCCGATATCAACGACAAGGCCGCCTTTCACGACATCTTTCACTTCAGCTTCAAACACTTCTTTTGTTTCAAATTTTTTCTCAAGGTCTTCCCAAGCGCGGTCTGCATCAACAGCACGTTTAGATAAAATCAAAGCATCGTCTTCCACTTTTGTTACTTTCAGGTCAAGCTCGTCGTCTACTTTAACAACATCCGATGCTTTCTCTACATGAAGACTTGATAATTCACTGATTGGAATAATACCGGATTGTTTGACATTGATAATTTCTACATCTACATGTTTGTCTTCTACCTTTGTCACAATCCCTTTAACTACATCTCCAACCTCTGGCACTTGAACATCAATTTGATTCATTTCCTCTGTCATTTGAATAACCTCCTTGGTCCAAACCTACACAGCTTAATTAAAACGGTTTGAAAGCTGAACATATAACATGCCCGCTTTTAGCCGAATATGTATTAAAGAATCATCCAAAAAAGTTTTTTGAATGATCAATAAAAAGTTTTATTAGTATTAACTTCTAATAAAAGGACAGGTTTGTCAAGCAATAACATTCTATCTTCGTTGAAAAATTCAAAAAAAGTGGCATTTGCCATCCTCAGCGGGACTTTTGCTCCACAGCCTCGAGGATTTTATCAGCTACCTCTTGAATGGAAAGCGATGTCGTGTCGATTTCAAGAGCGTCTTCTGCTTTACGCAGCGGAGATACTTCGCGCTCTGAATCAAGCTTGTCTCTTCTTGCAATTTCCTCAATTAATGTTTCGTAGTTGACATCAAAGCCTTTTTTCACATTTTCTTCATAACGGCGTTTCGCTCTCTCTTCAACAGATGCCAAAAGAAAGATTTTTACTTCTGCATTTGGCAGCACATGCGTCCCGATGTCACGACCATCCATGACGACGCCGCCTTTTTCCCCAAGCTGCTGCTGGCGTTTCACCATTTCTTCTCTGACACTTCTGTGCTTGGCCGCAATTGAAACTTGGTTGCTGACTTCATCTGTTCTGATCGCATCAGTTACATCGGTGCCGTTTACAAGCACTTTTTGTCCATCTTTTGTTGTAATCAGCTCAATGTCTGTCCGCTTTAGCAGCTCAGCCAGTTTTTCTTCATTTGTCAGCTCAACGTTTTCTTGTAAAGCCGCGTACGTAATCGCTCGATACATTGCTCCTGTATCAATATATATGTACGATTTTTTCTCAGCCACAATTTTGGCAACGGTGCTTTTCCCTGCAGCTGCCGGGCCGTCAATTGCAATCGATAATTTCTTTTCCATAATTCCTCTCCTTGCTCTTTTCTCCTCTATGGATTGTATCACGAACTTTATGAAAAAGGGTGAAAAATTGATGAATAATTAATGTTTGAAGGTTTCAATCTTATTGTCCCCCTCCATGTTATCCACCCCTTCATATTGAATCACTTTTGATATGTATGGTTCAATATGCTGATAGTGAAAAAGAAATTGGACACCAAATAAAATGATGGCCTGAATGAACAATAATTTGATCAGCAGCCGTTCAAATGTTTTCATTGGAGCACCTCCATTACAAATAGTATGGAAGTGTTTGCCGATGTTTATTCCATTCGGGCCTTTCTTCTCTTATTTAACTGGCGCCTGATGCAGTATTGAAGCAAAGCCTGCTGGTCACCTGCTGCAATTTCTGAATACTCTAAAGTCATTTTGCGTTTTCCTGACTTGGGGTCATTAAAGATTCGTCTGACAACTGCTTCTGTTTCTATTTGACGTGTGTGCTCCTCTTCAGGAAGACGAATGATCAGACGCAATGATTCCCCCGATTGAAAAGAAAGGCCATCAGCTAAAACCACGGCGATGCCGCCTGCACTGATGTTATAGGATAGTGTGCGGACCTCTTCCTCATTTCCCGGCTGAATTTGCACATCTAATACCGCATCAGTTCTTACATATTGGCGGCGCTGGATTCTTATCATTTTTTCACGGGGAGGCATTTCAAGACAGATCATTTGAAGTTTGTCCTTCACTTTACCTTTTATACGGCTTATAAAGCGATAAGGAACTTCGTCTTTTCCCACAAACTCTACCGTTACTTCCATATCGTTATGTAAAATCACAGTTCGCCCTGTAACTACATCAACAGGATACGCGATCAAAAGTTCATTGTTTTCGATGCTGACCGCCTTGCTTTTTGCCTTTTTCAATTCATTTTCTTCTATATATTCTAAAAGTACATTTTCTCCAATCTCTATCATTGACTTCACTCTTTCGCATTCAATATACTCACGTTTTTATTAAAGCACGTAATGAAAAAAAGGAAAAGACATTTAGTCCTTTCCTCCTGTTTTTTATAGGTCTTTATATATAGGTTCTGCATTTTTTAGTTTTTCAACCTTTTCTTCCGATCCGTCTTTGGCATTGATATACATTCTGAATGTGTCATTTTCAATTGTCCCAAGCATTTCGTAGCATAACACTTCTTGACCTAGTTCATTTGTAATCAAAGCGAGCCTTGTTTCTCTCACTTGTACATTTTTATTTAATTTAGACTTTGCCTCTGCTTCAGTAATTGCAGGCTTAGGTATGGTTCTTTTTCTGTGAGATGTGAGGAAGTCTCTTGCTGAAAAGCCGACAACCTCACCGTCATCCAAGGCCACTTTCATACGAATTGCCTCGGGGTACATCCGGACTTTATTTTCAACAGGAACATATGAAAATACACCGATTTTATCATATTGCGCACTTTCATCAATTTCCAAATCATCTGTTTCAAATCCGTTTTTCTTTAAAAATGCAAGCGCTCGGTTCGATCCGTCATTTAAACTGATTTTCTGATCTTTCACTTCTCTGTTTTGGATCAAGTATACCGGATGCCCGCCCTTCTTCGTAATATCCATATAAATCACTGCTTTATGGTCTGGATCTTTCATGCTGATGCTATATACATCGCGATTTGTTTTTTTTCCGCTCTTTACCACTTTAATTGAATAATTGTCATCTGGGGCAAAGCGCTCAGCAATATGTTTTGCTTCCTGTTCGGAAATTTGTTTTCCCTTCAGATGGCTGAAGCCTTTCTCTTCTTTTTTCGTGCTGGTGAAACTCGGACCAAGATCAGTGCCAGTGGAGAATGCACCAACATTTTTTTCGACTGTTTTAAAGCTGTTGATAATCGTATTATCACTTTGTTTTTCGTCAGAAGCCAGGGCCATTTCTACGTCCATCCAGCGAAGGTTTTTGCTCATGACAAGGTGCTGAACATGACGCAATTCATTTTGTATATCTTCGGACTGCTGATATAGCTTATTTAGTGATGTATACTCGTTTTTATCAAGCGGCTTTTGGTCCAAATCTCTGACTGACGTTTTATAGCTGAAATCGCCGATCTTTGATAATAGCTCTTCAGTTTTATTAAACGGCATTAATGTAAGCGGCAGCTGACTGACACTGTTATGAGCTTCTGATGTAATCCTCCACACATCGATCAATGCAGGCGACAGTGATTTTTGGCTGTTCATGGCAAGTGTTGTTCCGATTTTATCATGAAGCTGATCCATCTGATAGGTAAGCTCATGAAACGCCCGCTGATAGTTATTTTCAGCATGAAGAAGAACTGCGTCTTTTTCCTGGTGTTCTTTGTATCCCCAGTAGCCTGTACCGACTATTGCAATACCAAGCACGGCGATTAAAATTCCTCTGATCATTTATCACACCTCTTTTTATGCTTTCTCATATCTGCTACTCACAGAAAATGTGTTTACCGATTCTTTTAATCTGTGGACGCCCCCAAATCCACGGACTTGTAGCCGTATCCGGATTAAAGTAGTAAAGTGCTTCCTCTGATGGGTCCCAGCCATTGATGGCATCCAGCACTGCTTCTCGGGCCGTTTCATTCGGCTGCATGTAAATTTGTCCGTCGGCTACTGCTGTGAAGGCAAGCGGCTCAAAAATAACCCCCGCTACTGAATTTGGAAATAACGGGCTGTTCAAACGGTTTAAAATGACTGCTGCAATAGCAACCTGCCCCTCGTACGGCTCGCCCCGGGCTTCGCCATAAACCGCTTGAGCAAGCAGCCTGATATCGTTGTTGGAAAATCCACCAGGCATGTTCGCTGCTACCGCATCCTGTTTTCTTGCTTTTGCTGGTGTATTGTTTTGCTGTTTATTCGCATTCGCTTTAGGCTGCTGCGTTGTTTTTTCCGCAGGCTGTTTCTGCCTCGCTTCCGCTTGCTGTCTTGCTTTTTGTGTTGCTGCTTTTGACGGTTTCGTCTGATACTTCAGCGGGATTTTTCCGTAATGCGTGAATGTATTCCCTTTATTGAGCTGTTCCATAACATATTCACGATAGTATTTTGATTTACATATTAAGGTTTGCTTTGTTTTAGCTCCTACAAGGCCGTCAACCTCTTTTAACCCGAATTGATCCTGAAAATTCCGAACTGCCCAGTACGTCCCCCATCCATAAACCCCGTCAATTTTTCCGTTATAATATCCGTTGTATTGAAGACGCGCCTGAAGCTCGACCACATCATCCCCGGTTGCCCCTCTTTGAATGACCTGATTCGAAAAGGCAGAGATCGTTTCAGTATTAATAAACGTCGTTATTGTAAAGGAAAAAAGGATGAGACATGCCATAATCGATCCTTTGGACTTCATCTTTTCAAGCCTCCTACTGCAAATTTTTAAGTGTAATCGTATTTTCTGTAACGAGGTTATTTTTATACACTCTTTCCTTGTTATCCCTCAGAACATAAAAACTGCACACAAAAAAGCCGCACGGTTGCTGTGCGGCTTCTATACTTGCATCATATTAACAGAACGGGCTTTTTTCGCTTTACGCAAACCAAACCACCATAAAAATACCATAAATGGAAGCATATAATAAATCCAATTGCTAAGCGCTGTTAGGATAAAATCATATGATCCATGCAAAAGGGATGGGACAACTAAAGAAAGAGTAAGCCACTTTACACGCGCCTTATCAGCGGAAAAACGGGCTTTTCCAAGGTAAAATCCCATTATAACGCCAATCAAGGCATGGCATGAAACAGGCAGCAGAGCCCTGACAAACGCATGCTCCACGCCGTGGCCAATTAAATAAAGAATATTTTCGAGGGTTGCAAAACCGAGTGATACACTTGCACCGTACACAATCCCGTCATAATGCTCATCAAAGTGGGCGTGCGGGTAAACACTGATCATCAGTATAAACCATTTTAATGATTCCTCCAAAAACCCCGAAGATAAAAAAGAAACGAAAAAACTTCCGCCTCCTACATTCTCTTTTTCAAGTACATACTGGATAAACATTATGGGAAATACAAGAACAACCCCGAGAAAAAACGACCGAAGCACCATATGTACAGGTTCATTATCATACTGATCTTTTAAATAAAAATAACTTAATAACGCGATGCCGGGGGCAATTCCTGCAGAGATGATTGCAAACATCAGGCAACCTCTTTCCTTTATATTCCTACGTCTATCCTACCATGTTGTTTAAAATTTTACATCTGTCTGCACTTAAAAAAACAAAGAGAGCATACGAATGCATCATATGCTCCCCATTTTTAATGGTTTTCTCTTTTGGCGATTTCCGCTGCGATATGCCCCCCGTGAAACCTGCCGTTTTCAATAAATATTTCATTTGCATTATTTCCCGCAGCAATAACCCCGGCAATAAAGACACCTTCAACGTTCGTTTCCATCGTTTCTTCGTTGAAAAATGGACGCCCTGTTTCTTTATCAATTTCAACACCAATTTTTTCAAGAAATTGATGATCGGGATGATAGCCTGTCATGGCAAATACAAAATCATTTTTAATGGTAATGAGTTCTTTCTCTCCGGAGCGAAACACAACTTCATCCTCGGTGATTTTTTCGACACAAGCGCCAAATTCCATACGGATTGTACCGTTTCTGACAAGGGCTTCAAATTCCGGCAGAATCCACGGCTTAATGCTTGGAGAATACTCATTGCCCCTATATAAAACTGTCACACGCGCTCCAGATTTCACGAGTTCAAGGGCAGCGTCCACGCTTGAATTTTTCCCGCCGATAACAACAACATCTTTATCAAAATACGGGTGGCCTTCTTTAAAATAATGAAATACTTTCGGCAAATCCTCACCGGGTACATTCATATAGTTTGGATGATCATAATAGCCTGTGGCGATGATACAATATGGCGTCGTGTAGGTCTCTTTTGACGTCTCAATAACGAATGTGTTTTTTTGCGTTTTCGTCACTTTATGCACCATTTCAAATGCGTTAACACGGATGTTTTTCCGTTTGACGACTTCCCGGTAATACGATAAAGCCTGAATTCTGACAGGCTTCCTGTTTTCCGTAATAAATGCCACATCTCCGATTTCGAGCTTTTCACTTGAGCTGAAAAAGGTTTGATGCGTCGGATAATTGTAAATACTGTTAACGACATTGCCTTTTTCGATGACGAGGGCATCAATGCCAATTTGTTTTAGGTGAATGGCAGCAGATAGTCCGCAAGGCCCTCCGCCTATAATAATTGCTTTTTCTTGAATCATTTCTGTCAACTCCTGCGATTGGCATTTCACTTTATATTTTCTATTTCCGAATAAAAAAATCTCCTATTTTATCATAGGAGATTTTTTATTTTTATGCAAATCATCAACTTATATCCAGCCTCTAAAACGCGAAGCTTCAGCCATTTTGCGAACGCCGACCATATATGCAGCGAGCCTCATGTCAATTCTGCGGTTGTTAGCCATTTCATAAATATTGTTAAATGATTTGACCATCATTTTTTCTAATTTTTCTTCTACCTCTTCTTCACTCCAGTAGAAGCCTTGGTTATTCTGAACCCATTCAAAATAAGAAACTGTTACGCCACCGGCACTTGCCAGCACGTCTGGTACAAGCAGAATGTCCCGGTCTGAAAGAATTTTTGTTCCTTCAAGCGTTGTTGGTCCGTTCGCTGCTTCAACGACAATTTTAGCCCGGATATTATGGGCATTTTCTTCTGTAATTTGATTTTCAATCGCAGCAGGAACGAGAATATCACAATCCAGCTCCAGCAGCTCTTGGTTGGTAATGGTATCGTTGAAAAGCTTTGTTACGGTACCGAAGCTGTCGCGTCGGTCGAGTAAATAATCGATATCAAGGCCTTCCGGATCATAAAGTCCGCCATACGCATCTGAGATGCCGACAACTTTTGCCCCCGCATCATGCATAAATTTTGCCAAATAGCTTCCCGCGTTTCCGAAGCCTTGGACAACGACACGCGCACCTTTAATATCGATGCCTCTCTTCTTAGCCGCTTCTTTAATACAGATGGTAACACCTTTTGCTGTCGCAGATTCTCTCCCGTGAGATCCGCCAAGCACAAGCGGTTTGCCTGTAATAAATCCAGGCGAATTAAATTCATCAATTCTTGAATACTCATCCATCATCCAAGCCATGATTTGTGAGTTTGTAAATACATCCGGTGCCGGCACGTCTTTTGTCGGGCCGACAATTTGGCTGATCGCTCTGACATACCCTCTGCTCAGACGCTCCAGCTCTCTAAACGACATATCCCTTGGATCACAAACAATTCCGCCTTTACCACCGCCATATGGAAGATCAATTATGCCGCATTTTAAACTCATCCAAATTGAAAGCGCCTTCACCTCTTTTTCTGTTACGTTCGGGTGAAAACGTATCCCGCCTTTCGTTGGACCGACAGAGTCATTGTGCTGCGCACGATATCCTGTGAAAATCTTTACTGAACCGTCGTCCATACGAACAGGTATTTTTACCGTTAATAACCTCATCGGCTCTTTTAACAATTCGTATACCTCTTCGGGATATCCCAATTTTTCCAGAGCCTTATGTATTACGGTTTGGGTTGATTTTAATACATCAAGTTTGTCCTCTTCTGTATGACCGGTGTTTCGATCGGCTGCCATTTGAGTTAACCTCCTAGAATCTTCTGTTTCTCACATGCTCCCTTTCAGAGAATAGTATACACCTTCATATGATCTGTGCATAGAATAAACGTTATGTTTTTCCATGTTTTTTAACGAAAAAAAAACTGCTGAAATCAGCAGTTTTCCGTTGCATTCTTATGAAAAATGAGTTTGTATCGTCTCTACGGCATTACCGTCCATAATGAGCTTACCATACTCTTGCAGGCGATAAATCGTTAAAGTTGTCGGATTGCCGTATTCAGCCAGAACCGCCACAACCCCTTCAGCCGTATGTGACCCTAGATCTTCAAGGCTTAAAAAGTACTGCCCGTCATAGTGGTAGACAGTTCCCCCTGTGATACCGATTCGCTGTAAGCTTTCTGAAAGCTGAATGATATCTTCAAAGGAATGGAATTGATATATGATGTCCGCGCTTTCATCAAGCTTGACTTGCATTTCGATGTAATCATCATCATACTCATCGTCTTCTGAATCGGCGTCTTGGTTCTTTGTTACAATCACGACCATCCCTTGTGCTTGGAGAGAATACACTTCCACTGCAATCGGTCCATTCGCTTCAAAGCCGAGCTCTGTATTTGCTTCATTCATCATATCTTTAAATAACTGGTGGACTTTAAATGAGTCCTTCCAGAGGTCTTCTTTTGTCAATCCCCGGTCTGTCAAATCATCGAGGGTTAAAAAGATTTTGATCTTATTATAATTCAGACGCTCAAGCCGCATAACGTTCCCTCCTGCCTCTACTTGCACACAAATCATATAACACATTATATGAGATGATGAGTCATAGGTTCTTAATTGTTATCAGTTTACACTGAGTTCACTAGTAAGACAAGCACAATGCAGTTTTTATTGCCATATGGATTTTTGCTTTTTAGAAGTTATTCTGGCCCGCAAAGAGTCACAATGTGTGTTTCAGGCTCAGCACCTAAACGAAGAGGCACTTTTGTCGTGCCGTAGCCGTTGCTGATCAGATATGCCGCGTTTTTAACAATACCTGTTTTCCCCAGTTCATAAGGGCCAAATTTTCCAAACCTGATCTGGCCTCCATGGGTATGTCCGCTGAGTATCACATCAATACCGTCATCTTCATTGATTTGTTCATGAATCTCCGGATTATGGCAAACCAGAATATTCAGCTGGCTTTCATCAAGTTCTTTGATGGCTTCCTCATAATGATCCATCTCCATCCTGATATCATCAACCCCCGCAATCGCAATTGTATGCCCATTGTATGAAAACGGGACTGACTCATTTCTCAGAGTGATGACGCCGTGCGCTTTAAATATGGAATACAGCTTATGCTGCCTGACTTCATAATCATTATTCCCCCACACAAACACGATAGGGACCCCGAAATGTACGAGCCTTTTGATGTTTTCCTCGATTCTCGCACTGGGCACCCCGCCCTCAGCTAAATCACCGCCGATTATAACCAAGTGAGGGGCATGGCTTCGCGCTTTTTCTAAAAGGTCTTGATCGATGAGACGTTTGTGAATGTCTGAAATAAAAAAGATTGTCAGAGGCGGCTTGCCCTTCATCTTTGATAAAGGAAACGTATGTGTCTTCAAATGATTGCCTTTTGCTGTTGCATACATTTTTGCCGTCATTGCCGCTGCCGCAACAGTTAGTACACCGGCAATTTTCACTGATAGCTTCATAAAAAACTCTCCATTCTTTTTAGAACTTATCAATAAGACGGACAATAAAAAAAAGACGTTTCTATCGTTTGAGAAAACGCCCCATTTTATTTACTTTCAAAATATAGATTAATGTCATATTTGTGCTTCATCATATGAAAAACAGACTCTCTCGCCTTCCATTTATCGGGCTGCGGCCAGAGATCAGTGCTTTTCTGAATAATTTCACATCTCAGTTTATGGAAATCAGTCTCGGATTTTTCTTCCTTTTTCTTGAAATAATATGAAGTGCAGTAGGCAAAAGCGGTTGCCAGCATCCAAAATAAATAAAAGGTATGGCTAAGTATTTCTTGAAGTATAAGCTGAGGCTCCGGGCTTTTGATCATGATCATAACACATAATAAGCCTAGGCAGATAAGTGAAGCCCATCGCCATCTGCGGCATTGTGCTGCATAATTTTCGAATTTTTGTTTTCGTTTTACCAGCGCTTGGAGCATCTGTTTGGTCGGCGCGTCTGTAAACTGATCCAGCTGATTCCATAAGGATTCCATACGCTTCACACCTTGTCCATTTTCATTGCTACAATATATGAACGTAAAATAAAAATAATACCCTATTCATCCATTAAGGGGATGTCCAAAACTTGTCCGGTGTAAACATCATTTCCATTCAGATGATTATACGCTCGAATTTTTTCTTCTCCTGTCCGGCTTTTATAATACTTCATGGAAATGCGGTATAGCGTTTCTTTCTTTTGGACGGTGTGCTTGACAACGCGATTCGGCACATTTTGAACTGGCTCAGCCGGCTGCTGTTGCTGTTCTTGCTGTTGTACTGTTGATTGGGAAGAGGAAGCAGCCGCGGCGGTTGCTTCCTCCTTATTTGCCGAGTCTTCTTTTTCCGCTACAGCAGTCTGTTTCTTATCAGCAGCTGTTTGCTCTTTTGGCTTGGAATCTTCTGGCTCTTTTTTTGACTCCTTCTGCAGTGCGGTTTCTTTAGTGTCTGCGGTATCGTTTTTATCCTCTGATTTCGGGACAATCTCATATTTGCTTTGGCTGCTGTCAATAAAAACGTCTTCATAATCGTCATGATTATCCGGGTGGCTCTTTAGATAAAATAAGGTGACTAAAACGATAACCGGCACAAATACAAATATTACTGCGAGTACTGTGAATAATGGCGTTTTTGTTTTACCTTGCTTTTTTTTCTGTTCTCTTTGATTTTTTACAGATTGTCTTGTCGGAAGGCTTTCTCCATCATCGACATAATCGTCCGCTAATGCGGCGTTTTGATCTTCATAAAGATTCTGGGCTTTTCTTCTCTCTACTCTCGACATGTTCGTCATGTTTATCCCTCCTCACATGTTCAAAACGAATCTGACAGGCAAACACGGCATCAATGATAAAATGCGCCGTCATCGGAACAAATAAGTTGCCGGTCCATTCATACATCAGACCGAGCAAAAAGCTGATTGCTGTCACCATAATAAATAACAGCCATTTTGACAAATACCGAAAGTGCAGAGCGGCAAATATAAGGCTGGCCGCCCATAAACCGATATGAGTCTGCAGCACTCCTCTGAATAACATTTCTTCCGCGAAAGCAATCAGAAGCGTTAAAAATATAATATGAGGGATTGACCTCTTACTGAATATTTTTTTATTGATTCCGCCGTCATCATATAAATGAGACGGAAACCATTTCATTACTGCCATATCGGCTAAAATAACAATAACAGCTATAGAAACACCATACCAGATGATTCGCATATCGCGAATGTCCCAGAGCTTTAATACGTCCCGTACATCCTCAAAAAAGAACAGTCCTGCTGCAGCAGCGGCAAAGATGATGAGTAGCTGCGTCAAATATAACTGCTTCAGCATGTCACGGTCAGTCATATGCTGAATATAATCTTTTTGCTGTTTCAGTTCAGCTCACCTACAGTCTGCAAGCTGAATATCCGGTGCAATTCCGAACTCCAGCTGTCTAATGGCGCCATTTTACTCCGTTCCCCTTTTTGTTCATACAAGGATAAATCAAAACCGCAATGTGAACAGCACGGAAGGTTTCCGTCATCGGGCTCGTATGATTCATCAAAGTAGGTTAACAGTGCCTGCCTTAAACAGCCGTCACGCTGAAGCAAAAATGATACACGGTGCATTTTTTCCAGCTTCAGCTCCATGCGATATGAAATTTCTTTCTTCATCAGTTCAACTGATGTTTTTCCCTGCATAAAGAGATGAATCATCATACGGGCCTGTGTCTCTCCGACGCCATACTGAAGTAATACGTCACGCAGCCTTCTCTCATCCCGCTCCTCCGTCTTCTCTAGCACACGGATTACGTCGGCGATTTCTTCAGCTGTGACACTCTCCATCTGGATAATTTGTTCCTGCAATTCAAAATCCCCTGGCGCCCGCAGCAAAATGCTGACACTCGGCTTTCCGTCGCGTCCCGCTCTGCCGATTTCCTGCATAAAAGCTTCTGCCGTCTGCGGGAGGTGAAAATGAATCACATATCTGATATCAGGTTTATCGACACCCATTCCAAACGCATTCGTACAACATATCACATCAAGCTGGTTATGAATAAACTGCTGCTGAATTAAAATCCTGTCCCCTGACTCCAAACCGCCATGGTAAAAGTCGGCTCTGCTGCTCGTTTTGCTTTTAATCTCACCCGCTAATTCCTCAGCCCATTTCCGTGTCGGACAATAAACAATTCCCGGGCCTTGCAGGTTTTCAACCAGCTGAATGACCCTATCTATTTTTTCGGCAGTATCCGCCGCATTTTCAACCCTCAGTGCGATGTTTGGGCGGTTGACTGAGTTGAGATGGCGTACAGCATGCTGCAGCTCCAGCAGGTTCATGACATCTTGCAGCGTTTCCTTTGTAGCCGTGGCGGTCAATGCCAGAACGGGCGGGTGTCCAAGTTTTTTTCTCAGCTGTCCGAGCTTTGAATAATCAGGCCTGAAGTCGTGTCCCCATTCAGAAATACAATGCGCTTCGTCAATAACAAATAGGCTGATCGGGACGCTTTTCAATTTTTCCAATACATATGGAGACTGTAAAGCTTCAGGAGACAAGTACAAAAATTTATATCGATGAATATGTTCTAAAACAAATTGTCTTTCCTGCCTGTTAAGCATGCTGTTCAAAGCTGCAGCACGCTTTTCCCCCCGGGCTTTCAGCTGCTGCACCTGATCCTCCATTAAAGAAAGCAGTGGAGAAACGATTAATACCATGCCGTCAAGCATATAACCAGGCAGCTGGTAGCAAAGCGATTTCCCTCCCCCAGTCGGGAGCATTGCAATGGTATCCTTCCCGCTGAGTATGCTTTCAATAATGTCCTGCTGCCCTTTTTTAAAGGAAGTAAAACCAAAAAACTGATATAACGTTTGCTGTAATTTAGTCATATTGCTGCACCTGCTTTGTCAATGCCAGTCTGATTTGAAAGTAGCTGAACCGCTGTTCCAGCCCGTCGCGAATTTGTTTGATTTTATTCGTCCGCATCCGTTTGGCAAACTCTGCGATTTGGAGCTGGTCTTCTGCTGATACATAATCATTAATCATAAACGTAGGCTCATGGAGAGAAATCTCGACAATGTGGTCTTCAATCGTCGCTGTTTTCAGCTTTCTGATTTCAGCAATTCGATGTATCGGAAACCCTTGTTTGACCATCTGCCATGTTTTCCTCGTCGACTCTGTCAGGGCATTATCTAAGTGCACATCAGAAAGGAGATCCTTTAACAAAGCATCTTCACACTCCGGAAGAGAATGAATAAAATAATGTACCGAAGCCCAAAACATGATATAGACATACCATTCGTCTTCTTTCATCGTATCAGCAAGCTGCCTGCTCGTATAACCGATCCGATGGTGCGAGGTTAAGGAGTAGACAAAAATTTGCGCTGCTTTGTTTTCAATCTTTTTCAAATGCGCCTCAAGCATGGCAAAAAGGCTTTTTGCCATCTCTATATGATCCGTATGCCGGGACAGGTATTTCTTTACCCAGTGAAGTGTCTTATGATCCTTTGTGACAGGGATATACTGCCTGCTCCCTTGCTGTTTATGGGATAAGACCTGCACAAGCAGCGAAAGCCTTTTCCAAAGCACGCCGGCAGCCTGCTGATAATGAGCACCGTGACAATAAACGGGCCACGGCCGCTCGCTAAGGGAATGTCTCAAAACTGCTGCGCCGCTGGCTGTCACTTTGTATGTATCTGTTTCAGACATTGGCGCGAGATATGAATGCTTTTCAAGCTTGTCAAGCGACGCAGAAATATCGCTTCTCGAACATTTTGCCGCCATTCCAAAGTATTTTGCAGTCTGAAATAAGCCGGCATCTTGAATGGTTTGTGACGATCTCTTGCCTTTGAATAGGTGAAAAACAGCGCTTCCCGACCGTTCCCCGTTTATTTTGCAAAGACAATCGAGAACCATAATATCGAAGTAATTTAATGACAACCTATCCACCTACATTCTTCCTGACAAAAATCGTTGATTTGCTCTTTTTATTTTAACAGATTTCAAACAGAAATCGACGTTTAAAGTCATCATTAAGGGGGATGTTATGTAGATAACCCCTTATGTGATAAGCATTCTCAATCATTTTTCTGTTGAAATGTAGCAGCAACATCATTACAATAAGTAAGAGGAATAGGTGTTAAATTGATTAAATATAAAGATTGATCCATTTGTTCCACCAAGAACAATCTGGGAGGTTTTATTCATGGCAAAGTACACAATCGTAGACAAAGATACATGTATTGCATGCGGCGCTTGCGGAGCTGCTGCACCAGACATTTACGATTACGATGATGAAGGCATCGCGTTCGTAACGCTTGATGAAAACAAAGGTGTTGTCGAAGTTCCTGAGGTACTGGAAGAAGATATGATTGACGCATTTGAAGGATGCCCTACTGATTCCATCAAAGTGGCGGATGAGCCATTTGAAGGCGACCCGCTTAAATTTGAATAGAAGTAACTAAAAAAAGCTCCCGAACGGGAGCTTTTTTATTTAATGGATATGTGCACTTCGCTGCTGCTCAATCCATGGCTTAAGCTTGATAAAAATTAGTGAGAATACAACCGTAATTACAATACCTTTTATCATGTTAAACGGCAGGATACCTGCGACGACTGCTGTTTTTAGCGCGCTGTCGGATAATGCCGGTGAATGTAAAAACCACGTGTATGCCGGAAGAATCAGAACATAATTTAAAATACTCATTAAAATGGTCATCGCTGCAGTTCCCAAAAGCAGGCTGACAGCCAAGCCCTTTGCTGAGTTGAGTTTTTTAAATAAGAAAGCAGTCGGTAATATAAAGAGTGTTCCTGCAATAAAATTCGCAACTTGCCCTACAGGAACTCCGGCCATGCTTCCCTGAATGATATACTGAAGAACATTTTTTATCGCTTCTACGGCAATACCCGCCAAAGGTCCGTAAATCAGAATGGCAATAATAGCGGGAACGTCGCTAAAATCGATTTTTAAATAATCCGGAAGACCCGGAAACGGGAAATTTAACAGCATCAAAACAAATGCAATGCTGCTCAGCATGCTGACCACAACTAATTTTTTTACTTTCACTTCATTCTCTCCTTTTCGATCACATCTTACTCGAAAACGGAAAGGTTCTTTTCCAGCCAATAAAAAAACCGCTTCATATATAAAAGCGGGGTTTCGAAAATTAGGCTAGGCAAAGAAACGTTTGAAAAATTCAATTTCAAAACGCTTATGAACCTCCATCTTCTCCCATCCAGACTGTACTGTCGGCTCCGGAATCTCACCGAATCCTGCTGTAAAGACAGCTCGCGGGCTTAGAGCCATTGGCTCATCACCGCCGGTAGGGAATTTCACCCTGCCCCGAAGATTGATCATATGAAATTTAATTACATTATAAACGATAACTGGTTGGCTGTATAGAGAATTGCTTCAAATTATATATATTACCTGCAAGCTGTCAAATCATTGATTTATTAGGCTTTACTTTTATCCTTTACTGCGTCAATACACGTTGACACTCTTTTGAGAATATGTTAAATTATCAGATATTTAGTTTGTCAATTTAGGAGGAAATCTAACGATGTTTCGAGTATTGGTCTCAGACAAAATGAGCAACGACGGTTTACAGCCACTTATTGAATCAGACTTTATTGAAATCGTTCAAAAAAACGTAGCAGATGCAGAAGATGAATTACATACTTTTGATGCTCTTTTGGTGCGAAGTGCGACAAAAGTAACAGAAGACCTTTTCAACAAAATGACTTCTTTAAAAATTGTCGGAAGAGCCGGTGTCGGTGTCGATAATATCGATATTGATGAGGCTACGAAACACGGGGTAATCGTGATCAATGCTCCGAACGGCAACACCATTTCGACAGCTGAGCATACATTTGCAATGATCTCTTCTTTAATGAGACACATTCCGCAGGCTAATATCTCAGTGAAATCCAGAGAGTGGAACCGCACAGCTTATGTGGGTTCAGAGCTCTATGGAAAAACGCTTGGTATTGTAGGATTAGGCCGAATCGGAAGTGAAATTGCACAGCGTGCGAGAGCGTTCGGTATGACAGTGCACGTTTTTGATCCTTTCTTAACGGAAGAAAGAGCGAAAAAAATCGGCGTAAACAGCCGTACATTTGAAGAAGTGCTTGAAAGTGCGGATATCATTACCGTTCACACGCCTTTAACAAAAGAAACAAAAGGCTTATTGAATAAAGAAACCATTGCAAAAACGAAAAAAGGCGTTCGTTTAATTAACTGTGCGCGAGGCGGAATTATCGATGAAGCAGCACTTCTCGAAGCTTTGGAAAACGGGCATGTTGCGGGAGCGGCTCTTGACGTTTTCGAAGTTGAACCGCCAGTTGACAACAAACTTGTTGATCATCCATTAGTCATTGCCACTCCTCACTTAGGAGCATCAACGAAAGAAGCACAGCTCAATGTCGCCGCCCAAGTGTCAGAAGAAGTTCTGCAGTTCGCAAAAGGCCTGCCTGTCATGTCAGCTATCAACCTGCCTGCCATGACAAAAGATGAATTTGCTAAAATTAAGCCCTACCATCAGATTGCAGGAAAAATTGGCAGCCTTGTATCACAGTGCATGAAAGAACCAGTACAGGATGTTGCCATTCAATATGAAGGCACAATTGCTAAACTTGAAACATCGTTCATTACAAAAGCCCTTCTGTCAGGCTTTTTAAAACCGCGCGTTGACTCTACTGTTAACGAGGTCAATGCCGGGGGTGTCGCAAAAGAACGCGGCATCAGCTTCAGTGAAAAAATTTCCTCTTCTGAATCTGGATACGATAACTGCATCAGCGTAAAAGTGACAGGAGACCGCAGCACCTTTACTGTAACAGCTACGTATATTCCTCATTTCGGAGAACGAATTGTCGAGATCAATGGATTTAATATTGATTTTTATCCGACAGGTCACTTGGTGTATATCCAGCATCAAGATACAACAGGTGTCATCGGCCGAGTAGGACGTATTCTCGGAGATAACGATATTAACATTGCAACTATGCAGGTTGGCCGTAAGGAAAAAGGCGGAGAAGCCATCATGATGCTTTCCTTTGACAGACATCTGGAAGATAAAATTGTGAAAGAACTAACAAATGTCCCTGATATTGTGTCTGTGAAGCTCATTGATCTGCCATAATCAAAAAAACTCAAGCTATAAAGCTTGAGTTTTTTTATTGTTCTATCCTCGTGTGTTTTTATGCAAAATATCTAAGACACTCCTTAGCTCAGAAACAGGTATTTGACCTGGTGCGGACGCCTCTTCTCCAGCTCCAAAAGTACAAGCCGATCCAAAAACCTCACCGCTCAGCCTGCTGATGAGCCCTGTTGCAGCCATTGACATTGTAATAATGGGGCGGTCTGCATATTTTGTTTTCATTGTATACGTCGCATCAAGCAGCGTTAGGAGATCTCCAGTATCATTCGGCATAACAGCCATTTTGGGAATATGTGCCCCTAAATCCTGCATTTTCCGAAGTCTTGAAAGAATCTCATCTTTCGAAGGCGTTTTTTCAAAGTCGTGATTTGACATCACCACATAGACGTTGTTTTCTTCCGCCATCGATACTAACGCTTTTACATGTGCATCTCCTGAAAATAATTCGATGTCTATCAGATCGATGTCTTTTGTTTGGATTGCCGATTCCAGCAAAGCAAGATAGGAGCTTTCGTCCATCTCCATGCTCCCGCCCTCTTTGTGGGTTCTGAATGTAAATAGAAATAGCTTGTCTTCTAAAGATTTACGAAGCTTAGACATGAGCTTTGTGACCGCTTCTCTGTCATTAGCTTTTTCAAATACGTCGACTCTCCATTCAACAATGTCCGGATTCAGTAATTTTACTGCCTCTGCTTCATTCAGAATTTGTTTTTCCGTCTTTCCCATCAGCGGAACGATGATTTTCGGCATTCCTTCCCCGATGGAAACTCCTTTAATTGTTAACACGTTCACTCATCTCAAATCCTTTCAATCGTTACCTTGTTTTATTATACACGCACAACTTTTTTTTGAAAATTTCTATTATATGAATAGCAACTAAAAAAAGAGCCTCAAAGGGCCCATTTTAGTTTAAGAAAATCGGATTTGGAGCAGCCGGTACCGGAATTGCATCTGATACGTCATATTTGCCGATTTTGTTTGTTCTGGTTTCGGTAAAGGTCACTTCTGTGAAGCCAAACTCTTTTGCGGTTAAAAGAAGTCCCTCAATCATTAAAATACTGGCAATAGAATCCTCAACTTCTGAGTCCTTTGAGAAACGGATATATAAGTGCTTCTGTTTCTTCGTTACAGATTGGACAGTACCTGCTTGAATAAGCGGTGTTGTATCTTTTTGACTGCTCGATTCCATTTCATTAATCGCTTCTTTTACCGTATCAAATGTTTTTTCTGACGGAATGAGAAAGTTTCCTTGTTTATTTTTGTACAAGTAGTAAGCTCTTTTTGACTGTTTTGGAATCGAAATTTCCGTAAAAGTGCCATATGAGCCAATCCGAACCCCAGTCTCATTTTGATCCGATAAAAATTTGACTTTTTCATAAGGACTCCATTTTAAGGATTCTTTAAGCAATTTTTTTAACAGTGTATCATCTTTTACAGAAAATGCCGTAGCTGGCTGATGGACTCGTATACTTAATTCCTTCTGCTTTGGTTTTTCTTTTATTTCTACTTCATCTATGAAGGATGGAATTGTAATGGCATGATCCAAGATATCCAATTCACTACTTACAGTCAGCATGTCCTGGATCGTTTGGTATGCATTTGTTTTTTGAATGCTGACAGGTATGATTGCAGATGTATCGGCATCAGCAACTGCTACAGTGATGTAATTGTCTTGTTCCTTTTCAGTTACAACAAACGATGTATGATCCAGGGATGATGCAGCTTTTGGGCTGTCTTCTGTCTCAGTTTTCGTTACTGCGTTCTCTTGGGACGCTTCTTTTTGTTGAGGCTGTGCCTGATCAAAGAAATGAGGAGAAATAATGAAGGCGATATAAACCGCAATTGCAGCGGCACACGCGGGGCCAATCCACCTGACAGCGGGCTTATTTTTACGCTTTGCCATCGTCAGCCGCTTGTAAATATCCTGAGGCGAACGATGGTCTTTAACTGCCGGAAGTTGACTTAACAACTCCTTTATCTGTTCTTCGTTCCATTCTGACTTCATCATCCATTAGCTCCTCCCTCAAAAGCTCCATATGTTTCCGAAGTACTTTGAGCCCTCTGTGTTGGGTCGTTTTTACTTTGCTTTCCGAGAAGC
Organism: Bacillus sp. SJZ110; assembly: GCF_006715455.1. Classification (NCBI taxonomy): domain Bacteria; kingdom Bacillati; phylum Bacillota; class Bacilli; order Caryophanales; family Bacillaceae; genus Bacillus; species Bacillus sp. SJZ110. Next base: position 54,642 of record NZ_VFNF01000009.1, read on the forward strand.
GCAGAGCCTTGGCTGTTTCCTGTATTGAATATCCCTGAATAAACCGCAAGATAATCACAGCTCTTTGATCGATTGTACATTGATCAAGCGCAGCATAAATTTCCCGGACATTTTCATGTTGAACCGCAAGTTCGTCCGGGAGCAATTGCTGATCCCTGACATCCTGTGTATCCCAGTCAAATGTACCGAGTATACGCTGTCTGATTGTTTGCTGTTTACGAAACCAGTCTATCGCAACATGGCGTGCGATAGACAAAAGCCATGTTTTTTCACTGCTTCTTCCTTCAAACGTATGATAAGAATTTAATACCCGGATATAAACCTCTTGAAGAAGGTCTTCTGTCTGGTTTTTATCCTTTACCATATAAAATAAAAATTGGTACAAATCTTGATGATATGTATCATATAATAATTGAAAGGTTTCTTCCATTTGAAACCCCTCCGTTCACTTTTTTGTCGTATGAATAGCTTGAAAAGTTACATTACAACTATATTACGAGTAACTGGAATTTGGAAGGGAATTTATATTAACATATCCTTAAATTTTATTAATGTTGGCTATTAAAAAAACACCCGCTCAGTCAGCGGGTGTTTCTTATGGAACAAGATTCTTCGGCAAATTCAGACTCGATTTTACCGTTTTGTCGGAATATAAAAAGTAAATGTTGTTCCTTTATCTATTCGGCTGTGCACAGTAATTGATCCGTTGTGGGCTTCCACGATATTTTTAACGATAGCCAGCCCTAACCCGGTTCCTGCTCTGCCCCTTGTCCGCGCTTTATCTGCCTTATAAAACCGCTCAAAGATAAATGGCAGATCTTCTTCCGGTATGCCGGACCCGGAGTCTTTGATATCAATTTTCAATCCATCCTTCACAGAATGGACTGAAATGGAGACACTGCCGCCGGATGAAGTATGCCGCAACGCGTTATCGATCAAATTGGTAAATACCTGCTCCATCTTGTCTTCATCAAACATAAATTCCGCTTCTGTGAGGGAAATGTCATGATGTAAAGCAATATTTTTTTCTTTCGCAACACCGGAAAACTTCCGAATGATCTTTTCTAAAAACTCATTCACATTGATTTTTTCATAATGTAAGCCTGTATGGCCTGATTCCATTCGGGCTAAATCAAGCAAATCATTAACTAAACGGCCCATTCGGAGCGATTCGTCATAAATGATTTGGGCAATTTCTTTCCGGTCTTCTTCAGAGCTTGCAATGTCATCGACAATTGCTTCACTGTATCCCTGAAGCATGGAGATTGGTGTTCTCAGCTCATGACTGACATTTGCGATAAAGTCCTCCCGCAGCTTATCAAGGCGGCGTTCTTCTGTCATGTCACGCAGTACGGCAACCGCTCCTCTGACATGCGATTCCGCATAAAGCGGCGACATCAAAAGCACCCATGATCTGCCTTGCAGCGTCATCTCAATCATTTGTTCTTTTTCAGTGCTGACAGCGTTTTGAAACAGCTCTTTTGCTTCAGGCGGAAGGTTGTCGCCTTCTTTGATATTCATGTTCTGTTCATAATACCAAGCCTGAAGAAAACGTTCAGCCGGCGGGTTGGTCACAAGAATCGTACCGTCAATATTAATGGTAATAACCCCGTCAGCCATACTGCTCAAAATGTTAGAAAGCTGCTCTTTTTCTTGATTGAGCGCATTGATATGAAAGTTAAGCTGCCGGCCCATTTGATTAAAAGCGGTCGCCAGTTCACCGATTTCATCCTGAGTTAAAATCGGGATTTTTGTATCGAACTTGCCCTTCGCCAAATCCTGCGCGCCTTCTCTCATTTTTCGGAGAGGGTACGTGACCCTGCTTGATAAAAAGAATGCGAAAAATGTGGTCAGCACAATCGCAATTCCAGCGGCAAGAAAAATATAGCGGGTCGTATGTTTTGTTGTATCTTTAACGGCAAGCAAAGACTGGGATAAAAAGACCATGCCTTTCTTTCCGTCTTTTTCATACGGGACACCTACAATCAGGCGTTCATTATCCGTGTCTGTATCGCTCAGTCCCGTCCGTTTGCTTACTTTTTTATGGTCTTTGAGAGCTTTATTTAAGTCTTTGTCATGCTGTATTTGCTCAACCGTAATAGACGACAGGCGATTTTTATCATTCGGAGAATACCAGTGGTTCTTCTCATCCTGGATGATGGCAATGCTTGTTAAGTTATCAGCGAGCTCCCAAGTGATTGACCTTGCCAGTGCCTGGTCCTCGTGATTTTCTAGGATGACAGCAACTTTATTCGCAAGCTGTGTTAAATCATTCTCGGCTTCTTCCACATGGTAGTTTTCAATAAACTCCAGCAAAAGAACCGTTAAAATGAACAATACGATCAAGACGAGTGAAAGGATCGTAAACCACAGCTTGCCTACTACGCTTTTCCAAAATTTCATTCAGCGCCGACCTCAAATTTATAACCTACACCCCATACTGTGACAATTTTTTTCGCAGCTTCCGGAGATACCTTGTTCAGCTTCTCTCTCAAGCGTTTGACGTGAGTGTCCACTGTGCGTAAATCACCAAAAAACTCATATTGCCACACTTCTTTCAGAAGCTTTTCCCGATCATACACCTTGTCAGGCGTTTTCGCTAAGAAATATAGAAGCTCATACTCTTTTGGCGTCAGGCTCACTTCTGTTCCATCAGCTGTTACGCGGTGAGCATCATGGTCTATTGACAGATGTGAAAACACGAGCACATTTTTCGTCGGTGTATTGGCATTGAAATAAGAGGTTTGGGATGCTCTTCTCAAAAGGGCCTTTACACGCAGCACGACTTCTCTCGGGCTGAACGGCTTAACAATATAATCATCTGTTCCCGCTTCAAACCCCTGCACCCGGTTTGCTTCTTCTCCTTTTGCGGTCAGCATGATAATGGGTGTCGCTTTTTTTTCACGAATTTGCCGGCACACTTCAATTCCATCAGTCCCCGGCATCATCAGATCAAGCAAAATTAAGTCATAATTGGCTTCAAGCCCTTTAGTAATGGCTTCATCACCATTTTCAGCTTCATCTATAGCATAATTTTCACGTTCAAGATACATTCTTAAAAGGCGGCGAATTCTGGCTTCGTCATCAACTACTAATATTTTTGTTTCGTTCGTTTGGTCCATGTTTTCCCCCTGCTTTCCTTCTGTTACTTTCATTTTATCAAATCGTGAGAAAGTTTGAGAACTGTGTCGCTTTCAAAGGACTATGCATAAGAATGAAGTCCGGCAAGCACAAGATTTACGAATATTAAATTAAACATAATAATAGCAAAACCGATTACGGCCAGCCATGCTGACTTCTCACCGTGCCAGCCTCTTGACAGTCTTAAATGCAAGTAGGCGGCATAGAACAAAAATGTGATCAGCGCCCATACTTCCTTAGGGTCCCAGCCCCAAAATCTGGTCCACGCGAGCTGAGCCCAAATCATTGCAAAGATCAGCGCGCCGAGTGTAAAGATCGGAAATCCGATTGATACGGCCCTGTACCCAACCTCATCCACCAGATCAAGATTGACGTTTTTCACCAGCGGATGTAATAGAGCGCTGATTCTTTTTCTGATGATCAGGCGGAGAGCCCCATACAACACAAGACCTGCTCCAAATGACCAAATGACAGTGTTCACTTTTCTGCCTGAGAAAAGCGCGGGAAGATCAACAAGCGGTTCCATTCTTCCTTCGGTCAAAAGCTCTCCCTGATGCGGACCGACAAGCGCGGGCATTTCGTACACCATCACGCTTTTTTCTTTACTTTTGTCCACCCAGTTAAACTCCGCTTCATAGCCTGCAAGACGAAATGCTGATGTGATTGCAATAAAGGCGACGGTTGTGACCAGGATAAACATAATCGCTTCAAGCCAGAAGGTCTTTTTGCTTGGCTTTGTCTGGTCTACATGCTTCAAAAGAAAGATGACACCAGCGACAAAGCTGATGGCAAGTATAGCTTGCCCAAGCGCGGCCGTTGTTACATGAATATACAGCCAGTTGCTTTGGAGCGAAGGAATTAAAGGCGAGATATCTGTCGGAAACATGCTGGCGTAGGCAATCAGCAATAAAGCAATTGACAGCGTAAACAGGCCTAATGAAGGCAATCTATAGAGAAAATAAAGAATGATAAACGCCAAAACAAGCATCATGCCAAAAGCGGTGGTGAATTCAAACATATTGCTGACCGGCGCATGGCCGCTGGCAGCCCACCTTGTGATGAAATATCCAAGGTGGCAGAAAAAACCGACAATAGAAAGGGTGATTCCAATGTTGGCCCATCGGTTTGGCTTGCCCTTTTTATCTTTATTCCCGCGTATGGCCCCGCCGAAGATCGGGACAGCGATTAAATACACAAGAAAGGCCGCATAAAGAAAATTTCCGCTCAGCTCTGCCATGACATCACTCCCTTTTCGCCTATTTCTGTGTTTTGATTAATTCTTTTTGGTCCACCGGTTCAGTCAGTCCGGAATCAGCCAATATAAATGCTAAATCCTTCTTCAGGCCAAACCAGTTTTTATTGGTATGCCCCGCTACCATAACTGCACCGTCCTGTGAGTGCAGCCAAATTCTTCGATGCTGCCAGTACATACCTTGAATAACACCGATCATAAAAATGGCTCCGCCGACAGCAAGCACCCAGAGTGTAAGGTCCTTTCTGACTGTAAGTCCAGTAATGTTTTTCGTTTCGACATGGTCAAATTTCAGCTTGTATTTATTATTGCCTGATCCTTCGATGGTTTCTTGGATGGCGACAAAGCTCTTTTCGCCTTTCGGTTTGTCCGGCGTTATAATATTAAAGACAAAAGCCGGATTGTTAGGGATCTTTGTTTTTGTGCTCGGCTCTCCGTCCTGATTAAAATAGAAGTCAGGCAGGTAGCTGGCGATTTCCACCTTGTAACCGTTGCCAAGATCATAGACCGAATCTGGATCCAGAAGGTTGATCTTCAGGCTCCCAAAGGATTTTTTTGTTTTTTTATCAATCAGCTGGAACACCATTTGGTCAAGCTGATTCTCTTTGTAATCCACCTGGTAAACGGAAAAAGAATCAAAACGCAGCGGCTGATTGACACGGATGTCTTCTTCTGTTACTTTTTTCAGCTTCGGCTTCTCGCCATAAACAATTTTTCCTTCTCTCTTGTAGAGTACGGCATCGGTTTGAAAGTTCTTTGCCACTCTACCGTCCCCGACTCTGTCAATGGCATCTGCAAATACCTTTTTTTCCGTTTTGCTGTTATAGGTCTCTACGCTGAATTGATTGTTTTTCAAATAATATTTTCCGTCTGTACCCGGAATTGCGGCGGTTTCGCCTTCTCTGACCCAAAGCGTCTCATCGACGTACATGCCAGGCACAAATCTCAGCATCGCACCAATCAGAAAGATGATCAATCCAATATGGTTGACATACGGGCCCCAGCGGGAAAAGCGTCCTTTTTCAGCAAGAATGCTGCCCTCTTTTTCTCTGATTCTATAATGTTTTTTCTTTAATAGAGCAACTATCTTTTCTTTCGATTCCCCGTTCAGTACAGTAACTGTTTCACTGAACAAGCGCTGCCTTCTTAAAAAAGCCGGGCTCCTTCTGACGCCTTGGTTTTTTAACGCTCTGTACAACGGAATGACCCGATCAAGGCTGCAAATCACGAGTGAAATGCCGATCGAGGCAATGAGCAGCAAATACCACCAAGAACCATATAAATGATGAAACCCGAGCAAATAATAAAGCTGGCCGAACGTGCCGTACTGCTCCTTGTAATAAGTATCAGCCTGTGCGCCCGGAGGCAGATAGGCTTCCTGGGGAAAAATGGTGCCGAACGCTGATGCGGCAAGGGTTATGACGATAAGCCATATTCCCACCTTAACCGAGGAAAAGAAATTCCAAATTTTATCGATGATCGTTTTGTTATAGGTTTGCGAACGTCTTGCGCTTCCGTCATATCTCATATCAGCGAGCGGAGGTTGAGTTTCCTGAAGAGCTCTTCCGCACGATTCGCATAAAACGGTTCCGACCGGGTTTATATGTCCGCATTCACATTTGACTTGCTTCATCCCGAAGTCTCTCCGGGTTTTATGAGATTCATATATTCGTGTATCATGCTTTCTGTCATAGTGCCGGTCACCACCTTGACAACTTTTCCTTCCGGATTGATCAAAAAGGTTGTCGGAAGCGGAGATACGTCATAGGCATCAAGCACTTGGCGATCTGTATCCAGAACAACCGGGAAATTCACTCCGTAGGATTTCATAAAATTATGTACTGCTATCTTTGACTCCCCAACATTTACAGCGACAATTTCAACACCTTGGCTTTTAAAATGCTTATATTGGTTTGCCATATAAGGAAACTCTTTTTTGCACGGTTCACACCATGTACCCCAGAAATTCAAAAAAACACCTTTCCCTTTTAAGTCACTGAGCTCGATACGTTTCCCATTCGTATCCTCAAGGACAAAATTCGGTGCGTCGGACCCTTCGGATATACTCTCTTTGCCGGCAAATACAGCATTGTAAATGGTATAGCCGAGTGCGCAGATTAAAACGAGAAGGATGCCGGTCCGAATGAATAAACGCCTTTTTTTCTTCATTGTCCACTGCCCCCTTCCCCCTATTGCAGATCCATTCAATTATATCATTGCACGTTCATTTCACATTTCTTACTTTTTGAAGGTTATGTGAAATTTAGAAAGCGTTTTTACCGTGATCCGCCAGTGCTCTGAGCCTTTTTACTTCGTGAGGCGTAAGCTCTCTGGCATCGCCCGTGTGCAGGCCTCGCAGGTTTAAAAACGCGTATTCCTCACGCTTCAGCTTGATTACCTCATGTCCGATCGCTTCAAACATGCGGCGCACCTGTCTGTTGCGTCCCTCATGGATCGTCAGCTGAATAATGCTTGTCTGCTTTTTCTTATCCAAGGACAGCAGCTTCGCTTTAGCAGGCGCTGTTTTGCCTTCTTCCAGCCTAATTCCGCGCTCCAGCTTTCTGAGCAGCTCTTTAGGCGGGATTCCTTTCACCTTCGCCACGTATGTTTTGTCTATTTCATACTTAGGGTGCATCAGCTTATTGGCGAATTCGCCGTCATTGGTTAAAAGCAAAAGACCGCTCGTATCATAGTCCAGACGCCCAATCGGATAAATGCGCTGCGGAATATTTTTAAAAAAGTCCGTCACCACTTTGCGTCCTTTATCATCTTGCGCTGCGGAAATAACGCCTCTTGGTTTATATAAGAGAAAGTAAACCGGCTCTTCGCGTTCAACCTTTAACCCGTTTACCTCAATCTGATCAGAACCGGTGACCTTAACACCTAGCTCTGTTACTACTTTGCCATTCACCTTTACTTTTCCTTCTTTAATCAGCTCTTCTGCCTTTCTGCGCGACGCAACTCCGGCATGAGCAATCACTTTTTGCAGTCTTTCCATGTCTTTCACCTCAAGTATTATCTTACTTTTTTCAACCTTAACAAACAAGCTTTTTCAAATTCCTATGCCAAATCTAAAAAAAACGCCGTTTTCAGGCGCTCCCAAATAATAACGTAACGATGATGATAGATGCAACTACGCCGATTAAATCTGCAAGAAGTCCCACCTTTAATGCATCACCCATTTTTTTAATGCCGACTGCTCCGAAATACACAGTCAGTACGTAAAGCGTTGTATCTGTAGATCCCTGCATGACGGAAGCCAGCCTGCCGATAAAGGAATCGGGCCCGTATACTGCAATTAAATCGGTCGTCATTCCGAGAGCGGCCGTACCGGAGATCGGGCGGATCAGAGCAAGCGGCACTACTTCAGCAGGGATGCCGATAGCGGAGAAAGCCGGTTTTAAAAGATCCATTATAAAATCAAGCGCGCCTGATGATCTGAAAACAGTTATAGCGACAAGCATTCCGACTAAATAGGGGATAATGGAAAAGGCAATTTCTATCCCCTCTTTCCCGCCTTCGACAAACGATTCATATGTTGGAACCTTTTTGATCGTTCCATAAAGAAGAATTCCGGCAATAATGATTGGAATCATGGCTAAAGACAGCCAGTTGATGATTTCCATCCGCTCACCTTCCCTTCTTTTTGCGGCGGTAATAAAAATACCGATCAATGATAATGGCACCGATTCCGGAAATAAGCGTTGCCAAAATGCTTGGCCCGACGATATCTGTCGGCGTTTTGGAGGAATAAGCCATTCGGACAGCGATCACCGTTGTCGGGATGAGTGTGATGCAGGACGTATTAACGGCTAAAAAAGTAATCATTGACCGGCTTGCTTCCGATCGGTTTCCATTCAGCTTTTTCATTTGTTCCATTGCTTTAATGCCAAGCGGAGTTGCTGCATTTCCGAGGCCGAAGAAATTCGCCATAAGATTAGATAAAATATAGCCCATCGCCGGGTGATCCGGCGGTATATCAGGGAACAGTTTAGATATAAAAGGCCTGCACATCCGGCTGAAAATATCCAAAAGCCCTGACTGCTCGGCGATTTTCATTAAGCCAAGCCAGAAAACAAGCACGCTCATCAATCCAAATGAAATCGTAATCGCTTCTTTCGCACCCTTAAACACGGCTTCATTTACATCTTGCAGAGTTCCATTGCACATCGCAAAAACGAGTCCGATCACGGTTAAACTGACCCAAATTATATTGACCATTTTGCTCCGCCTGCCGCATTCAGAAAGATTGATTTAAACGTTTCAAAAAATTGTTTCTTCGGTTTTTGATGCCGCTCATTTTCATAATAGATCGGCACTTTTGCGATGGTTGCATCGTTGAACATGATCTCCATGTGCCCTACGATGTCAGGGATTTTCGAGGCATCTTTTTCCCATGCTTTTTTCGGCTTGAGCAGTGTGGTATTAATTTTCACATCTTCTTTTTCCTCTTCAGTCAGCAAATAGGTGATATCACGTTTGATAAAAGCCTTCGATTCATAAAATGTGCCTTTCAGCTTTGGAATATCCCCTTTTTTTGCAATTAAATAGGTTTGATAATGCTCAAACACATAGTTAAACATCTTCATATGGTCATCCCAATCATTAGGGTCATTAATGGTGACGGCTATCAGGTCAATGCCGTCCTTTGAAGCCGTAGAGACCAGTGTCCGTTTTGCAAGTTTTGTATAGCCTGTTTTTCCTCCTGTGCTGTACGGATATAGCATGGTCAGCAGTTTATTTTTGTTTTTCCATACGCTTTCCATCGTTTCCGCTTTGTATATTTTTGTGCCTGAAATCTTTTGATAATCTTTCAGCTTCATAGCATACTTAGTTAAAATGGCCATGTCATAGGCTGTTGAATAATGATTTTCATGGTCGTCCAATCCGTGCGGGTTTTGAAAACGGGTGTTTTTCATACCAAGCTGCTCGGCTTTTTGATTCATCATATAAACAAACCCATCGAGGCTCCCACCGACATGCTCAGCAATCGCGACAGCGGCGTCGTTTCCTGATCTTAGCATCAGGCCATACACAAGATCTTTTAGCTTCACTTTTTGACCTTCTGTTAAATAAATGGCGGAGCCTTCTGTTCTGACAGCATTTGCCGAAACCGTCACCGTTTGATCCATTTTGCCGGATTCGATGGCGAGGACGGCGGTCATAATTTTTGTGATGCTCGCGATCCGCCTTTTTTGATGCTCATCCTTGGCATATAACACTCTGCCTGACGCACCGTCAATAATGATCGCGCTTTTTGCACTGACATCTATAGCAGCATGTGCTGTATTCACATTTACGGTTGCAATAAGAAAAGAAATCATGATCACGAATACTGCTTTTTTGAAAATGCGCATGTTTGCTCACGTCCTTGTGGTGGTTTGTACAAGTTTATGCGCATGTCCATCAGTTATGAATAACAATTATATTTCTGGAAGCAAACATAAAAAAACTCTCCCTGAAAAAGGGAGAGTAAACGTTATCTGATTGGCGCCATGCTTGATCCGGACGCTTCGTAATGAGCCAGCTCTTCCCTCATCTTCAGAAAGGCCGCGCTCAACGGCAATAATAATTGCTCAAGCGACGCAGGAACAGCATGATAAAACTCAATTGCGCTGACCCCGGTATAAGACGCCCGGCTATTTTCACACCACGTGTCTTTTTTCGGCATAAAGAACTCTTCAATGCATTGGTGATACACATTATAAAGTGTTTTTTCCGCTCTGGCTTCCTGAAAAGGCTCCTGCATCAGGAGACGGCGGCACGCTTCTGCGCCTCCTTCACAAAATACTGCCATTCTTCTCAGAGTGCTCAGCACATCACAGCAGTATCCTTTTTCAATAGGCAATTCAGCCTGTAAGGACTCAAGCGTCGTTTGATTTAGGTAATCGTTCACGGTATTGACAACCATTGATAAGAATTCGCCTGTTTTTTGAGTCTGCGCTCGCACAATCGAATGTCCCATTTCGTTTGGTATCTTCCCCTCATGTCTTTGTCTCTCACATTTTGCTTCTTTCATGATAGCTTCTTCCTTATATCTTATGATGATGAAAAAGCGCGATTCATTAAACTTCTATTTTATATCTTCGAAGGTTTGGTTAAAGTTTTCAAAAAATAAATCTGCTTCTTCTTGAAGAACGTCTTCTTCCGCATTTTCAGGCAGCGGCGGAAGCTCGTCCAGCGTTTTCAGACCGAATTGTTCAAGAAAAGTCGGCGTAGTACCGTATAAAATGGCCCGCCCCGGACCATCGGCACGCCCTACTTCACACAATAGCGCCTTCGCGACAAGACTGTGTAAAATCCGCTCTGATTTTACTCCTCTGATTTCTTCAATTTCTGCTCTCGTAATTGGCTGTTTGTATGAAACAATGGCCAGTACTTCTAAAGATGCCTGAGAAAGGCCCTTTGACGGCACTTCAATCAGTTTTTTCAAGTAAGGCGCAAAGTCTTTTTTGGTAGAGAGCATGTACGTATCTGCATACTCAATAAGTTCAATCCCTCGTGTATCTCCGCGGTATTCGTCCGCCACATCCGCCATGATCGTGTTCAGTTCAGGCTCTTCGATTTCAAGCACTGTTAACAGCTGCTTTTTTGTAAGCCCTTCATCGCCTGCAGCATAAAGAAGGGCTTCTACAATAGCTTTCCAATTCACGATATCAAGCCCCATGAATGGATTCACTCCCCGTAATGTAAATATCTGAAAAATTGTGCTCCTGTTCAATGAGGACCAGCTGATTTTTCATCAGCTCGAGAACAGCTAGAAAGGTCACTACTAAATGTTCTTTTTGCTCATATGGAAACAGATCCATAAAGTTGATTCTCGTTCCTCTAGATTTCAAGCTGTGCACGATTTCGTTCATTCTGGCTTCGATTGGTATGTCCTGTCTTGTAATTGTTGTTTCCATCGGCCTGTTTATTTTTTTGCGTTTCAGCACTTTTTGAAAAGCTCCGATCATATCATAGACCGTGACAGAGAGCTTTTGCTCAGACTGTTTTACTTCTTTTGCATATTCACTCAAATCACTCGGCGGTTTCGTGAACGATTTTTGTCTTTCTTCTTCCCGTTCTTTTAAATCCTTCGCCGCATCTTTATATTTTCGATACTCAATCAGCTTTTCAATCAGTTCCTCCCGCGGATCTTCTTCTTCAAGTAATTCATCTTCAAAAAGCTCCTCCTCTTGCTTCGGGAGCAGCATTCTGCTTTTAATGCTGAGCAGCGTGGCAGCCATAACCAAATACTCGCTGGCCATATCGAGCTCAAGCACACGCATCGTATGTACATATAATAAATATTGTTCAGTGATCTTCGCCACAGGTATATCATATATGTCAATTTCAAGACGATTGATTAAATGAAGCAGCAGGTCCAATGGGCCCTCAAACGTATCAATTTTCACTTGATATTCTTCCATCATCTCACCATTTTCAAGTATCACTCTCATTGCCGGAAAAACTGGCTACCCTATAGTATAAGCCACCAAAAAGCTCTCGTCCAATACTATTTCATTTCCTGTTTTGAACAAGTTTGTACAGAATATTCAAAACACGAGAGGTGTTTGCTCGGAGCGCAGAAGCGGGAGAAAAAGCCTTAGCTTCTGGTTTTCCTTTCTAAAAAGCAATAGAGGCCGAGCGTTCTTTTTTCCTTTTATCCCTTCTATGGTACACTAAAAGCACATTAAAGGAGGAAACACCTTGTATCCGAAAGCTTATATAGATTATCTCGTTGAGTTTCACGCGACACGGGATTATTTTGAATGCCATGAAATATTAGAAGAATATTGGAAGGAAGATCCGCCAAAGAAACGAAAACGCTATTGGGTGGGCTTTATTCAGCTTGCAGTGGCTTTATATCATCACAGAAGGCAGAATACAGCCGGGGCAAAAAGACTGATGGCGAACAGCATCCGGATTCTTCAAGCAGAACACCGGGCAGTCGAAGACTTAGGGCTTGATCATGGCCGTTTGCTCGAACTTATGCAATCGGTTTACGAACAAATCGAGACGGGCTCTGCCTATAAAAGCATTATGCTGCCAATCAAAGATGAGAAACTGGAGGAAGCATGCAGGATCGAATGCAAGAAAAAAAAGTATACATGGGGGCAGCCCAGTGCACTCAGGAACATATTTCTTATCGACAAACACCGTTTGCGGGATCGGACTGACGTCATCCGTGAACGTGAAAAAGAAATAGAACGCAGAAAAAAAAGCAGAGGCTGATGACAGCCTCTGCTTAATTATTGTATGAAATGTCTTGATCCTGCTGACCTTGACAACGTTCGAAAAAGCTCTGCGTTAATTCATTTGGAACCAGTACTTGCGTTTTGAATAAATGCTTTAAAGCATCCATCATCTGTTTTCCGATTCCTTGATGGCGATGAGAAGGATTCACACTGATATGCCGGATCTCAACCTCAGAATCCTTTTTTTCGACTCCGATTGCTCCGACGATATCCTCGTCCTCTTTCCAAAGAAAGAGCTGGCGGTCTGTATCCGTTTCGTAGTCCTTAATTGTCTGCTGAAGCTGCTTAAGGTCTTTTTCATTCGGCATAAACGAAAGAAGCCCCATCGCAATCTTTTCAAACGATTTTTTATAACGAATTAACATAAAAACCCCTCTATATCCAAAATGTCCAGTCTGCTATTAACGGATACGAATAGGTGATCCGTTTTCTCACATTATATCATTTTCGCCATATTTTTAAACTGTTTTCAGCAAATTATTCAAATGAGCGGTTTAAATTTGCCATTTCAATGGCAGAAACAGCACAATCTACACCTTTGTTGCCCGCTTTTGTGCCGGCACGCTCGATAGCCTGTTCGATGTTTTCAGTTGTTACAATTCCAAAGATGACAGGTACACCAGTAGTGTTTGCTGCTTGCGCGATGCCTTTTGCAGCTTCATTGCAGACATAATCGTAATGTGTCGTCGCGCCTCTGATGACAGTGCCCAATGTGATAATAGCATCATATTTTTTTGTTTCCGCCATTTTTTTCGCAGCAAACGGTATTTCAAATGCACCTGGAACCCAAGCCACATCAATATCATTTGTGTCTACGCCATGTCTGAGCAGCGCATCTTCTGCTCCGCTCAGCAGCTTGCTCGTAATAAAATCATTAAATCTTCCTACTACGATTCCGATTTTAAGACCTGTACCAACTAAATTTCCTTGTATGATATTCATATGATTCCCATCCTTTTTTGTGATATTTGTGATTAGAAATGAAGTAAATGACCTAGCTTGTTCATTTTGGTTTGCAAATATTTTTTATTGTGTTCTTTCGCCTCCATTTGAAGCGGCACTCTTTCTGAAATACTGAGTCCGTAGCCTTCAAGGCCTGCGATTTTTCGCGGATTATTCGTCAAAAGCTTCATATTCCGGACACCGAGGTCGCGTAAAATTTGTGCTCCGATGCCATAGTTGCGAAGATCCGGCAAGAATCCAAGCGCCTCATTGGCTTCTACGGTGTCATAACCTTGTTCCTGAAGCTTATAAGCTTTTAATTTATTGATTAAACCGATGCCTCGTCCTTCTTGGCGCAAGTACAGAAGCACTCCACGGCCTTCTGCGGCAATTTGGTTCAGCGCGGCGTGCAGCTGCGGTCCACAATCACAGCGATGAGAGCCAAACACGTCACCTGTGAGACATTCTGAATGCACCCGGACCAATACCGGTTCTTCTCCGAACGGCACATCTCCCATCACAAATGCGACATGCTCTTTTCCATCTACCTCATTTGTGTATCCATAAACCTTAAATGTCCCAAAATCAGTAGGCAGCGTAATGTCAACTTCACGCTCGACGAGTGTTGTCAGATTGTAACGGTATTGAATCAAATCCTTAATGGTGATCATTTTTAATTGATGCTTTTTCGCAATTTCAATGAGCTCAGGCACTCTCGCCATCGTTCCGTCTTCATTCATAATTTCACAAATGACGCCGGCTCCTGGAGATCCGCAGGCTTCAGCAAGATCAACAGCAGCTTCTGTATGGCCCGCTCTTTTCAGGACACCTCCTTTTTTCGCAATCAGCGGAAAAATGTGCCCCGGACGCTGAAAATCAGATGGCACGGATGTGCTGTCCAGCAATGCTTGAACGGTAAAAGATCTTTCTTGAGCGCTGATACCTGTTTTCGTTTCACGATGGTCTATGCTTACGGTAAATGCAGTATGGTGAGAATCTGTATTATGCTCCACCATAGGGTGAAGATCAAGCCTGTCTGCGATTTCCTCACTGAGCGGCGTGCAGATCAGTCCTCTCCCATGTGTCGCCATAAAGTTAATGACTTCCGGCGTTGCATGCTCGGCAAGAGCCACAAAGTCTCCTTCATTTTCTCTGTCTTCATCATCTACAACGATGATGACTTCGCCTTTTTTTAAAGCGTCCAGTGCTTCTTCTATCGGATGAAACATGCAAATCTTCCTCTCTAAAAGCCGTTTTCGCTTAAGAAGGCTTTTGTAATGGTTTGTTGGGTCTTATTTTCATTGGCTTTATGCAAAAATCGATACATATATTTTCCGATCATATCGCATTCGATATTCACTTTAGAGCCGATCGTTTTTTCTGAAAAGATCGTTTCGCTGATTGTATGCGGTATTAAGGAGATCGTCACTGTGTCTTCTGTCAGGCCGAATATGGTTAAGCTCACGCCATCCACAGTAATTGATCCCTTTAAAACCAATGTTTTTGTTAATGACGGGTCCATTTTTAAATCATAGTAAACTGCGTTGCTTTTCTCTTCAATTCGTGTGATTTCCGCAGTTCCGTCGACATGGCCTGAGACGAAATGGCCTCCGAAACGGCCGTTTGCCGCCATTGCTCTTTCCAGATTTACTTTGCTTCCTTTTGTTAAATCATTCAGTGACGTAGCTTTGACTGTTTCAGGCATAACATCCACTGTGAATTGATTTTTTGTAAAATCAGTGACAGTCAGACAAATGCCGTTCACTGCAATGCTGTCGCCAAGATGAACATCCTCTAAAATCTTTGAGCATTTAATTGTTAAGGCCATTGAATGCCCTGCTTTTTTCATGGATTCGATTGTGCCTGTTTCTTCGATAATTCCTGTAAACATGGTCACCATCCTATTCCTTTGTCGGTTTTGCCGTCAGTCTGATATCACGGCCGATTTGGGTTATATCAGTGAATTGTAATAAGGGGACATCTTTCATTGATTGAAAACCTTCACCGGAGATTAAGCTGGGAGCATGCGTTCCTCCGATTAGTTTAGGGGCAAAATAGAAGATGATTTCTTGAAAACAGCCTTCTTTGACAAAGCTTCCGTGAACAGCTGAACCGCCTTCCACATACACCGACATGATGCCTTCTTCCGCTAGGATCTTCAAAACATCGGGAATTTGAATGCGCTCGGTTTCAAGTGTAAATATGTTCACTCCGAAAGCTGAAAGCCGTTTTTTCTTTTCCTCGTCTGCGCGTGCCGTCGTAAAAATCCATGTCGGCGCTATTTGATCGCAAATCACTTTAGCGTCCTCAGGAATCGAGAGTACGGTATCAAGTATGACCCGAACCGGCTGTTTTGTTACATTCGGCAGTCTGCAGGTTAAGCTCGGATTGTCGGCTTTCACTGTGCCAACTCCGACTAAAATGCTTTGGTGTGTTTTCCTGTATTGCTGAGCATCCTGTCTTGCAGCCTCTGACGTGATCCATTTGCTGTCACCCTTGCTGGTAGCTATCTTACCGTCAAGGCTGGCAGCCGCTTTTAGCGTGACGTACGGAAGGCCTGTCCTCATAAAGTGCAGAAATTTTTCATTCAGCCTCTCCGCCTGGTCTGCCAGGATGCCTTCCCTTACCTCAATGCCGGCTTCTTTCATCATGCTGATCCCTCTTCCAGCCACAAGCGGATTAGGATCTCTCATCGCTACGAACACTCTTTTGATGCCAGAGTTGATAATCAATTCTGCACATGGCGGTGTTTTTCCGTAATGGCTGCACGGTTCGAGTGTAACGTAAATATCGGCACCCTCTGCATGTGCTCCAGCCATATGGATGGCATGAACTTCTGCATGAGCTTCACCATATTTTAAATGGGCGCCCATTCCG
The DNA here is from genome assembly GCF_006715455.1 of Bacillus sp. SJZ110. NCBI lineage: Bacteria > Bacillati > Bacillota > Bacilli > Caryophanales > Bacillaceae > Bacillus > Bacillus sp. SJZ110. The sequence continues at coordinate 71,094 of NZ_VFNF01000009.1, forward strand.
ACAATTTGTCCGTCCTTTACGACAACAGCGCCGACGAGCGGATTGGATTCGGTCTGTCCTTCGCCCTGCTTCGCAAGATCTAACGCCAGCTTCATATAATACTCTTCCATTTGTTTCCCTCCCCTCTTTTGTTATTTACCGTCAAAAAAGCCCCGAATTTATAAAAAATTCGGGGCTTTAGGTATTTTACGCAATAGGAAATAACACTATGCATTTTTGAACCATTTGCATAGCGGTTCATCATCCTTCTCCCATCCAGACTTTCACTGTCGGCTTCAGCTTAAACTGAATCCACCGCGTGCTTATGCACACGGGTCACGGGCTCTAAAGCAAATGTGCTTTACTACCGCCGGTCGGGATTTCCACCCTGCCCCGAAGGATACAATCTTTATTCATTTGTCCTTATTGGCTATTATAGCGATCCTTTTTAAAGTACGCAATGAAATAAACTTACAATTTGAGAAAAACAAAACATCACCCTTCGATCCGAAAGGTGATGTTTTGTTAATCATTCACTTTTGCAACCTTGATTAATCCGTCGATCCGCTTTGATTTGCTGAAGTATGCCTTAATCTTGTCACCTTCTTTTATATCAGATAAATCCTGATTTAATTTTTTTCCGTTGAAGATGATTTTCGTTCCGTTTTCTGCTACTCCATGATACTCTGAGCCGTCAATTTTCGTCACTTTATATTCCTGGATGGTGTATTCCTCTTCTTCCGAGGACAAGGTTTGTCCAATTGCTGTCGGAACATCCTTCAGCTCAACATCATTTATGTACATATAACCGCCTGCAAGTAAAAGCAAAAGCACTAACAGAATGGTAATCTTGGTTTTTATTCTTCCCATTTCTAAACCTCCAGCCAATATGAATCTATTCATTCATATGAGTTATTCCTTTTTTTCATGAATAAAAAACCGTAAATTCTCGTAAATTATTAATATAACGATGCATAACGGGAATATGTTTCACATTTCTGCAAAAATTTCTTTTCTATAGATATACGAATTTATGTTCTGTTTTTAGGGGATGACCGTAAAAAAGATATAAAAAAAGCAGCCCCAATGGGAAACTGCTTGATCCTAATTTGTTTTGCGCATTTCGTTAAACGGGTAGAAAACAAACTTTGACGTACCCGCAATTTGTTTTTTCGTGAAGAGGCCAAGTCCGTTACGGCTGTCCATGGAATTCCGACGATTGTCACCCATCACAAAATACTTGTTATCAGGCACTTTAACCGGGCCGAAATCATCGGTCAAAGGTTTACCGTCCTGTTTCGCTATCTTTTTATTAGCTGCCAAATAAGGTTCGTCCACCTTTTTCCCGTTGATATAGAGCTGGTCATTTTTCATCTCAACCGTATCGCCGGGAAGGCCGATAATACGTTTGACATAGTGAACATCATCTCCGTTTAACACGACGATGTCTCCTCTATCAAACTCGCCGATGTATTTGACTGTCATATTGACAAAGACCCTTTCACGATCGTGAAGTGTAGGTTCCATGGATTCACCGTCAACGACATACGGCGCAAAAATAAAGTTGCGGATGAGCAAAGCAAGAACGACAGCAATCACAATTGCTTTTGCCCATTCTAATATTGATTTTTTCTTCGAAACATTTTCTGATTTCAACTGATTTCCTCCAATAAACAACGGTCTTCAATTTATGTTATCACGAATCGAAAAAAAATCCCATTAGGACCATTGAAGTGATTTTACAAACTGTTAATCTTCATCTTCTACCCACATCATGCCTATTTTTTCTTATCGATCATAACTAAGCCTGCAAATATTGAAAGAAATGAATCGCATAATTCAGAAGCGATGGACTCAGAAGAAAGAGAGTTCTCATATGCTAAATCTTTAGATCGTATATAAGGTATGAGGTTAGGAACAGTTTGTTCATTTACTGCATTCCATTGATCTCCCAGTACATGATACCCATGGCACTTGACAAAACAATTCACGTCATGAAGGTTACTGGAATGTTGGCGGCAACCTATTTCGCAGGTGATAACCGCACCCCATTTTTTGCTTTCATAATAGGTTTAAAATCATTCAAGCTCGAAAACATGGATCAGCCTCCAAAAAATAAATCGAATATATTCCCAGCAGTTGAAGACTCTTTATTATAAAACTCTGAATATCCGCAGTTCTTACAGTAAACCACTAGAAATCGGTTATGCTGCACGTCAAACAGCTTTGATAATCCCGTGCCGGTTGTGGCTATTTCTTTTTGTCCTGCTTCAGTACTGCCGCATTTTCTACAGCCTTTGTTGTCCATATCGCGATCTCCTTTTCATTACATCACGTTTATTTGATTTATTTTACCACAAAATACCAACGAACAGGCATCTCCTAAATATTTTTGCCATTAAGTTTACGCTTATCAACTCTAGCACTAATACATATAAAAAATAGAATGATATGAAAGGAGACTTGATAGTATGATTGATTATCCTATTAATATAAACAACGTTTCCGGGAACAGCGTAATTAACGTAGGCGGCGCTTTTATGATCAGGCCTTTAACTTTGTCCAAATCTGTGTTTGGCTCCGGAGGTTTAAACACAGGAATTGTCTTTGAAAATAACTTTGTAAGCAAGGCTAAAATGATTAATCATCAATTTACTGATCAGAACGTCACCAAAACTTTTTAATGTATTCAATACACGGGGGTCACTAACTAAACACCTGGTTTTGCCAACCGCCATCAGCATTCGGCGGTTTTTTATTGAACATTTTTGGCCAATAAAAAAAGCTTCCTCTCTAAGAGGAAGCCTTTTGCCTGCCGATTAGCCTTCTACACGAACTTCTTTCATGACGTCGCCATTAGACATGTTTTTCGCGAATTCTAATCCGCTTGTTACTTTACCAAATACAGTGTGAACACCGTTCAAATGAGGCTGTGGCTCATGAACGATGAAAAATTGGCTGCCGCCAGTGTCTTTTCCGGCATGTGCCATAGAAAGTGCGCCCGCCTCATGTGTATGCGGGTTTCCTTCTGTTTCACATTTGATTGTGTATCCTGGGCCGCCAGTACCAGTTCCGTGCGGGCATCCGCCTTGGCTCACGAAGCCAGGGATCACTCGGTGGAATGTAAGCCCGTCATAAAAGCCTTCGTTTGCAAGCTTTTCAAAGTTTGCAACAGTTCCAGGTGCAGCTTCAGGATAAAGTTCAAATTCAATTTTGTTCCCGTCTTCTAATAAAAAGTAACCTGTTTTCAATTGTATGCCTACTTTCTTTATTTTAATTTTCAAAGGAGATTATGTATGATAGGTTATAGCCTGTCTCTCCTTGTCGCGGCTATTATACCACACCTTTCGGGGGAAAACGAATCTCCCGGGCTTTACTAAAAAATAAAAATGAAACCTGAATCTCTTTATCTCCGTCTAACCTAACGGAACTGTATTTTTCATGATTCAGGTCCTCACAAAGCAGCACTATCCAGCTGCTTGTGAAATTGAAGGAGGTCAAACTGCTTTGAAGAAAATTTGGATTGGAATGCTGGCAGCGGCCGTTTTGCTGCTGACGGTTCCGAAGGTCAGTCTCGCGGATGCCGCAGTTGGAGATGTCATTGTAACACTGGGTGCTGATTTGTCAGAATCCGACAAACAAAAAGTGCTTGATGAAATGAATGTCCCTGATAATGCCACAACGGTAACCGTGACCAATAAAGAAGAACATGAATATTTAGGAAAATATATATCAAACGCGCAAATCGGATCGAGAGCGATTTCTTCTTCGTCAATCACCATTGCCAAAAAAGGCTCCGGATTGAATGTTGAGACCCATAATATCAGCGGCATCACAGATGAAATGTACCTGAATGCACTGATGACAGCCGGTGTGAAAGATGCGAAGGTGTATGTTACAGCACCGTTTGAAGTATCCGGGACTGCGGCTTTAACTGGATTGATTAAGGCGTATGAAGTTTCTTCAGACGAAGCGATCTCGGAGGATGTTAAACAAGTCGCCAACCAAGAGCTTGTCACGACATCAGAGCTTGGAGACAAAATCGGTAACGAAAATGCATCAGCCCTGATTGCAAAAATCAAAGAAGAGTTTGCTAAAAACGGGGTGCCTGATAATAAAGCTGACATCGAAAAACAAGTGGACGACGCAGCTTCTGATTTAAACGTCACACTTACTGACAGCCAAAAGAATCAGCTTGTCTCCCTATTCAATAAGATGAAAAATGCTGACATTGACTGGGGACAAGTCAGTGACCAGCTTGATAAAGCGAAAGATAAGATTACGAAATTCATAGAATCAGATGAAGGCAAAAACTTCATCCAGAAAGTCATTGATTTCTTCGTATCTATCTGGAATGCGATTGTATCTATATTCAAATAAGAAAAGCGCCGAAAAATCGGCGCTTTCTTTTATTGCTTTACACCCGTTTTAAATGGCAGATCAAGTTTTACAATATCTTCGTATGTTTCTCGCTTCACGACTAAATGAGCCTCACCGTTTTCGACAAATACAACGGCGGGTCTCGGAATACGGTTATAATTGTTGGCCATGCTGTATCCATAAGCGCCTGTACAAAAAACGGCAAGAAGATCGCCTTCTTTTACTTCCGGCAAGTCAATATCCCAAATCAGCATATCTCCGCTTTCACAGCACTTTCCGGCAATTGATACCGTTTTGTCATGCGCTTCTCCGATCCTGTTGGCTGCCGCAGCTTCATATTTAGCTTGGTAAAGCGCAGGACGAATATTGTCGTTCATGCCTCCGTCTACAGCCACATATTGGCGGACACCCGGCACTTCTTTTTGAGAGCCAACCGTATAA
>NZ_VFNF01000010.1:0-55318 GCF_006715455.1 Bacillus sp. SJZ110
GTCCGCTCGACTTGCATGTATTAGGCACGCCGCCAGCGTTCGTCCTGAGCCAGGATCAAACTCTCCGATAAAGTAGTTTGACTGACTACGCACATTGCTGTGCGATTTTTAAAAACTGAATTAACAGGTACGTTTTGTCTTGTTTAGTTTTCAAAGATCATTTTGTTCACTTCGTTCAAGCGACTTTATTATTATAACTCGTTGACTCAGTGAAGTCAATAACTTTTTTTGAAGTTCTTTTTTTCGTTATCGCCTTGTTTAGCGGCAACGAATAATAATATACCACCTAGTAAATAATAGTGCAATAGTTTTTTTGAAGAAATACTAAGGAATTTAAAAAGAGCGGCATCCTTTTCCTATGGAGGATACCGCTCTTCCTTATTAGCGTTGTCTCATTTGCGGGAATAACAGCACATCGCGAATAGAAGGGGCATTCGTCAGCAGCATAACCAGACGGTCGATACCGATGCCTAAACCTCCTGTTGGCGGCATACCGTATTCCAGAGCTTCAACAAAGTCTTCATCCATTAGATGAGCTTCATCATTACCGGCTTCACGCTCTTTTAATTGCGCTTCAAAGCGTTCTCTTTGATCAATAGGATCATTCAGCTCTGTAAACGCGTTGGCATGTTCACGGCCAACGATAAACAGCTCAAAACGGTCTGTAAAACGCGGGTCCTCAGGGTTTTTCTTAGCAAGAGGAGAAATTTCTACAGGATGCCCGTAAATAAACGTTGGCTGAATAAGCGTTTCTTCAATTTTTTGCTCGAAGAATTCGTTGATGATATGCCCTACTGTCATAGAGTCTTTAATTTCTACTCCATGTTCTGTTGCATATTCACGCGCCTGTTCAACAGTAACCTCTTCCCAGAAATCAACGCCGGTCGCTTCTTTGACTGCGTCAACCATATGGATTCTTTTCCACTCCGGTTTAAGGTCGATTTGCTCTTCCCCGTATTGAATCGTAGTTGTGCCAAGCACTTCTTGGGCGATATGAGCGACAAGGTTTTCAGTTAAGCTCATGATATCTTTATAGTCCGCATATGCTTCATATAACTCAATCATTGTAAATTCAGGGTTATGGCGTGTAGAGACACCTTCGTTACGGAAAACACGGCCGATTTCATATACTTTTTCTAAACCGCCGACAATTAGACGTTTTAGGTGCAGTTCGATAGCAATACGCATATAGAGTGGAATGTCTAACGCGTTGTGGTGAGTGATAAACGGACGTGCAGAAGCTCCCCCAGGAATGCTGTGCATTGTAGGTGTTTCTACTTCTAAGTATCCATGATCATCAAGGTATCTTCTCATAGCTTGAATGATCTTGCTTCGTGTAATGAACGTATGTTTGCTGTCTGGGTTTACGATAAGATCCAGATAGCGCTGACGGTAGCGCTGCTCAACGTCTTTTAAACCATGGTATTTGTCAGGAAGCGGACGAAGCGCTTTTGTCAGCAATTCAAAGGAAGTTGCTTTAACGGACAATTCGCCTACATTTGTTTTGAAGACTTTTCCGGTTACGCCGATAAGATCACCGAGGTCAGAAGACTTGAAGATTTCATATTGGTCGTCACCGACACTGTCTTTTCTTACGTAGATTTGGATTTGGCCTTCTAAATCCTGAAGATGGGCAAAGCCGGCTTTTCCTTTGCCGCGTTTTGTCATCATGCGGCCTGCGATTGTAACTTCAATAGCTTTTTCTTCTAACTCTTCTTTGGTTAGATCTTGATATGCCGAAATAACTTCTTGAGACTGATGAGTTCTTTCAAAACGTGCGCCGAATGGATCGATGCCGTTATCTCTCAGCTGATTCATTTTATCGCGTCTGACTTGCAGCTGATCATTCAATTCTTCATGGTTATGCTCTTCTTGACTCATTGTTATCACTCCATTACAGATATTGTTTCATGAAAAAAGCAGAAAAACTGCCAGCGTAAAACTAGCAGTGAGCAGCAAATAGAGGTGAGTATTATCCTACTTTTGCATTTTGAAGCTCTTTTGCCTCAACTTCAACCGTAAATGCATCTAAAAGCTGTACAAACTCTTCTCTCGTCTCGCAATGATTGATTTCATTACGAACGTTCGCATTGCCTTTCACGCCTTTCAGATACCATGCAGCGTGCTTTCTCATTTCTCTTACCGCTACGTTTTCACCTTTTAAGTCAATCAGGCGGTCAAGATGCAGTTTGCATACGGCCATTTTTTCGCGTACTTGCGGCTCTTCTTTTAATTCACCTGTTTCAAGATACTGAACCGTACGGTAAATCATCCACGGGTTGCCCAATGCAGCGCGTCCGATCATGACCCCGTCTACTCCTGTCTCATCGAGCATACGCTTAGCATCCTGCGGTGTCTTAACATCGCCGTTTCCGATAACCGGAATCGATACTGATTGTTTTACTTCTTTGATGATATCCCAGTTTGCCGTTCCTTCGTACATCTGCACTCTCGTACGGCCGTGAAGCGCAACTGCTTTACCGCCCGCACGTTCTACAGCCTGTGCATTTTTCACTGCGAAAATGTGGTCTTCATCCCAGCCCATTCTCATTTTCACTGTAACTGGTTTATTAACAGCATCCACTACTGCAGAAACCATTTCGTAAATCTTATCAGGATCGAGAAGCCATTTGGCTCCCGCATCGCATTTTGTAATCTTCGGCACGGGACATCCCATGTTAATATCAATGATATCAGCAGTTGTGTTTTGGTCTACAAACTTCGCCGCTTCCACAAGGGTTTCCTTTTTTCCTCCGAAAATTTGAAGGCTCAGTGGTTTCTCACGTTCATCGATATAAAGCATACCCATTGTTCTTGCATTGTTGTAAAGGATCGCTTTGTCACTGACCATTTCAGCGCATACCAATCCGGCTCCGAATTCCTTTACAGTCAATCTGAACGCAGAGTTGCAGACACCAGCCATAGGTGCAAGCACAACCCGGTTTTTCAACTGAATATCTCCGATTTTGAACAATTTTTCTCCTCCTTTCATTTGTTCTATTTTTCTGGCGGCGCCAATTCGTCCGCACTTATATTTAAAACATCTGCTGCATCTTGAATGATGGCAGCTGACGGCAATCGGTTTCCGCGTTCAATTTCGCCGAGAATAGAAACTGATATACCTAATGCTTTTGCAAATCCTTCTTGAGTATAACCTTTCAGCTTTCTGAATGCACGAATTCGTCTACCCCAGATTTCTGCTTCCATACTCTTACACCTTCTTGGTCTGTTTCGGCGCTTGTAGCCTCTTTTTCAACCTGCTGGCAAATTTCCGCAAGCGGCGCAAGGACAAACAAACGCTCATACATTCTCGGATGCGGAACAATTAGTTGCTCTGTCTCAATATTTTCACGATTAAATAACAAAATGTCAAGGTCTGCCGTCCGCGGCCCCCATCTTACTTCCCTTGTTCTGCCTAATTCATTTTCTATCTGCTGCGTCAGTTCAAGGAGTTCAAAAGGGTTCAGTGATGTCTTGATTTCAACAGCCATATTCAAAAATTGAGCTTGATCTTCGTATCCGACCGGGTCAGTTTCGTAAATAGACGACACTTTAGTGACTGTCACCGCAGCATGCTGATGCAGTAAAGCCACTGCTTGCCTTAAATACGTTTCTCTATCTCCAATATTAGATCCAAGTGCAATATAAGCTATGTTGTTCATGACTTTTTTCTCGTAATTTCAATTGCTACTGATTTATAGTGTCCGGGAATTGGCGGGTCTGGCTTAATCACTTTCACCGTACATTGCTGAACAGGCTGAAATTTTTCGAGAACAGTGCCAGCAATACGTTCCGCCAGCGTTTCTACCAATTTTACAGGCTCCCCTTCCACGATATCTTTACATACGTGATAGAGCTCAGCATAGTTGATCGTTTGCTCAAGGTCGTCTGTTTGTCCAGCTTTGCTTAAATCCAGCTCAGCGGTTAAATCGACTTTAAACCGCTGGCCAAGTTTGTTTTCTTCTTTGAACACACCGTGATATCCGTAAAACTCCATACCTTCTACATAAACTTTATCCATGGTGCACCCCTCCCTTATTCAGCATCGCGTCCATCATTTTCGCCATTCTGGCAATTTGCTTTACATCATGGACCCTGACAATGTCACAGCCTTTTTGAATGCCGAGACACACAGTCGCGCCTGTGCCCTCAGCCCGCTCCTCAGGCGGAAGATCCAGAACACGTCCGATGAATCTTTTTCGGGAGGTTGCCAGAAGAACCGGATATCCTAATCCGCTGAAAATCTCAAGTTTGTTCATCACTGCCAAGTTATCGTGATAGGTTTTCGCAAAACCGATACCGGGATCAAGAATAATGTTCTTCTCGTCTACTCCGGCCTCAACAGCAATTTTTACACTCTCCATTAAGTCCGACAGCATATCCGGCAATAAGTCATTGTAGTTTCTTTCAGGGCGGTTATGCATGAGTACAATTGGAACATTATGTTCAGCTGCAACGGAAGCCATCTTCGGATCATGTTTGGCTCCCCAAATATCATTGATAATGGATGCACCGGCTTTCACTGCTTCATCTGCGACAGAAGCCTTGTACGTGTCTACAGAAATAGGAATACCAAGCTCTTTCGTAATCCGCTCAATCACCGGAATGACTCTGGACATCTCCTCATCCTCAGATACGCACTCAGCGCCAGGCCTTGTCGATTCCCCTCCGATATCAATGATATGGGCACCATCATCGATCATCTCTTTCGCGTGCAGCAGCGCCTTGTCCAAGCTGTCATATTTTCCGCCGTCCGAGAAAGAGTCAGGCGTTACGTTTAAAATTCCCATCACCAGCGTCTTCTCTTTATATGATAAAGCGCGGGGCTTAGTGTGGATTACTTGTGTTTGATCTATTGTGTGTTGCGCCATGCTCTTCCTCCCTTTTCATGAATCATGTTCTTTATTTCTTTTTTGTATAACAATTGAAGAGCGGAGGTTGCTTCTCCGCTTTGGCTTCCATAGTTTACTTCTTCTATTTTAGTAAACGGGATGATTTCAAGAACCGAGTTCGTCATCCACGCTTCGTCAGCTGTCAAGAGAGCTTCTAGCTCATATCGGCCCGTTTTGAGCTCCAGGCCGATATTCTTTGCATTTTCTATGATAAAACGTCTCGTGACGCCGTCCAGAATACCGGTATCAAGCGATGGCGTATAGATACAACGACCTTTTCTCCAAAAGACATTAGATATGATACCCTCTGCAACAGCTCCATCCTCCGTTAAGAAAATTCCCTCGACACGCGGATCATTTCCAATTTCCCGTTTCGCATACATATTATTTAGATAATGATGAGATTTTAACCGGAACGATCCCTCAGGAGTGTTTCTCCGTATCGATAAAACCTTCCCTTCTTTTTGCAAAGGAAGGCTTTCTGGTTTCAGCTGATTCACAAAACATAAAACGGTCGGCTTATCGTACGTCTGGGCGACAAAGCCTTTAACGCTGATCCCCGCTGATATGTTCAGTCTGACGCGGGCATTGCCATCCTTGATATCATTTAGCTTAAGCAGCTTGTCCAGCATCTCAAGGATCTCATGCTTTGAAACAGTATATTCGATTTGCAGATCCTTAAGTGCGCGTTCAAGCCTTTCTATATGCCAATCAAGCAAAAACGGGCAGCCTTCGTAGAGCCTGAAGGTTTCGAAAACACCGATCCCATATAAAAACCCATGGTCAAAAGGAGAAAGAACTGCATCTTTCTCCTCCATATACCGGCCGTTCACATATATCATCACGCAATAACTTCCTTGCGATATGTCTCAATAAAATTTCTGAGCATTTCTTTCCCAAAGGAGGTCATTATAGACTCTGGGTGAAATTGCACGCCCTCTATCGGGAGGTCATTGTGGCGAATAGCCATGATTTCTCCTTCTTTCGTTTGTGCTGTTACTGTAAAACAGCTTGGCAGCGTCTCAGGTTTTACGATCAGCGAGTGGTATCGCGTCGCAACAAGGGGGTTTTTCAACCCTTCAAAAATGGTCTTGCCGTCATGCTCGATATCCGAGGTTTTCCCGTGCATAAGCCGTTCTGCCCTAACAACGTCGCCACCGAACACTTGTGCGATGGACTGATGTCCGAGACATACACCGAAAATAGGAATTTTCCCTGCGAAATGTTTAATTGCTTCGAGGCTGATTCCCGCCTCATCAGGGCTGCAAGGTCCGGGAGATATCATCAGAAAGTCCGGAGACAGTTCTTCAATTTCTTCGATTGTGATGCTGTCATTGCGTCTCACAACCAGCTCTTCCCCAAGCTCGCCCAAATACTGTACCAAGTTGTACGTGAATGAATCGTAGTTATCAATCATTAAAATCATTTCTCCGCTCACCTCATCTAATTTTTGTCTCTTCTTTGCTCAGCTCTAATGCTCTTTGCATCGCAAAAGCTTTTTTGAATGATTCCTTGTATTCGTGCTTCGGAACAGAATCAATCACAACTCCTGCGCCGGACTGCATAAATGCCTGCCCTCCGGTTGCATAAATGGTTCGAATGACGATATTAAACTGCAGATCGTGATTATATCCAAACCATCCTATAGATCCAGTATAAAGCCCTCGGCGTGTCGGCTCAAGTTCTTCTATAATTTCCATCGTTCTTACTTTCGGTGCACCAGTAATGGTTCCTCCGGGAAACACAGCATGAATAATATCTACAGCATCATACCCATCATGCAGTTCACCTTGGACATTAGACACAATGTGCATCACATGCGAGTATTTTTCAATTGCCATGAATTCATTTACGCGCACAGACCCATACCGTGATACTCTTCCCAGATCATTTCGCTCAAGATCAACCAGCATGACATGTTCCGCGCGTTCTTTTTCATTGTGTATCAATTCGTTTGCAAGCGCCTCGTCTTCTTCATTTGTTTTCCCTCTGGAACGGGTGCCCGCAATCGGTCTCGTCTCTAATAGCTTGCCCTTTTTTCTGACAAGCAGTTCAGGCGATCCGCAAATGATCTGAAAATCAGGTGTTTCTAAATACGCCATATAAGGAGAAGGATTTACTTCTCTCAAGGTTTTGTAAATTTGATATGGGTGGACAGACAGTGACTGTGACTGCCTTATTGATAGATTGACTTGAAACACATCTCCGCTGGCAATGTATTGTTTGATTTTCTCTACAGCTTGTGAGAACCCATCCTCGGTAAATGGCGCCGCGAAAGAACCATCTGTTTCAGGGTTCATCTCTCGCGAAGAGACAGCGGGAAGCTCAGTCAGCCACATCTGCTCTAACTCAGATAGCTTCACATCCGCTGTTTCCTGATCAGAACCATTAACATGAGTAATCAGCCATAGAGACTCTTCTTGATGGTCATAAACTGCTATATCATCAAAAACAAGAAAAAAAATATCTGGTGTTTCTAGATCATCTAATGAGAGCATTTTAAAATTTTCAATGTACCGTGCGTAATCATAGCTGAGAAACCCGATTGCCCCGCCTTGAAAGTCAGGGAACTCATGATTCGTTTCTGTTTCCAGCGTTTTAAACCAGCTGTGGAAGGCCCGTAATGGATCACCTTCTTTAAACAGCATCTCATCACCATGCTTAATTGTAGTTATTCCGTCTTTTCCTTTCACAGTCGCAATTGGATCAAGACCGGCTATACTGTATCTGCCGCCTCTTGCACTTTCGAGAAGTACATGATGTTTCCGGGATTGCGCAAGTTTCTCAAATTGTTGTAAGAATGAGTCTTTTTGAAAAGGTACTTTTTTGCCTGCCGGTCTGCGTTGTGCCATTTGTATCATTCCTCTATTTTCTTTTTTACTTGTTTTTAATTGTAAAGCAATGTTGTTAGTGAAAAAAGTGAATTTCTCTTCCAAGAATAACATTCGTCGCAGACATGGCATATTTGATGCACGAAATATAAAAAAACTCCCGGCGGACCGGGAGTTTTGGCTTTTTTTAATCGAATTGATACAGCGGCGTGCTTAGATAACGTTCGCCGTTACTTGGAATGATGGCCAATACTTTTTTGCCTTTTCCGAGTTTTTTTGCTACTTGAAGAGCAGCATAAATTGCCGCACCTGATGAGATGCCTCCGAGAATTCCTTCTTCACGTGCAGCTCTGCGGGCATATTCGAATGCTTCTTCATTCTTCACAGGGAAGATTTCATCATATACTTCAGTGTTTAAGATGTCCGGCACGAATCCAGCTCCGATTCCCTGAATTTTGTGGGGGCCTGGTTTTCCTCCTGAAAGCACTGGGGAATCTGACGGTTCAACAGCGTAAATCTTGATGGAAGGGTATGCTTCCTTCAGCACTTCGCCCGCTCCCGTAATCGTTCCGCCCGTTCCGATTCCGGCTACAAATGCGTCAAGCTGGTCATCACCGAATTGCTCAACGATTTCTTTACCAGTTGTTTGGCGGTGAATTTCTGGGTTAGAAGGGTTGTTAAACTGCTGCGGCACAAAGTATCCGTGCTTTTCAGCAAGCTCTTCAGCTTTCTTAATGGCACCTTTCATGCCTTCCGCACCAGGAGTCAGCACAAGCTCAGCACCGTATGCGCGAAGAAGGTTGCGGCGCTCCATGCTCATTGTATCAGGCATAACCAAAATAGCTTTTAATCCTTTAGCAGCAGCAACCATTGCAAGCCCGATTCCAGTATTTCCGCTTGTCGGTTCAATGATTGTATCACCGGCTTTTAATTTCCCTTCTTTTTCAGCCGCTTCAATCATGGCTAAACCGATACGGTCTTTTACACTGCTTCCAGGGTTCATGTATTCAAGTTTTAGATATACATCCGCACTGTTTTCATCTGCAAGGCGATTTAATTTAACGATTGGTGTATTCCCAATTAATTCAGTAATGGAGTTTGCTACACGTACCATTCTCGACACCTCAATTTCCGACTATTTGTATTGGTATTATGTATATAATCTATCAATTTCAAAATTTTTTGTCAATCACTTAGTACTTTTTTCCCCATAAAACCAAGATACATCGGCTTCTTTCCAAAGTGTCTTAACTGTCGCTTTATCGCCTAGCTGATCCATTGCGATTTGCCGTCTGATCTGGCCCTTTACTTCATCAAATGAGAACGTTCTTGCCTTTAGTTTTTCTTTCAGCTGGATAATGGCATATCCGTTGCTGACCTTTATTGGTTCCTGAGACCATTCATCCTCTTTGAGTGTTTTCGCCTCTTCAATGTATGCTGATGGAATGTTGTCTGATGCCTCTGTGACAAAACCTAAATCTCCGCCGTATGGTGATGTATATCTGTCAGTGGATCTTTCGGCAGCGACAGCTTCAAAGCTTGATCCGCCCTTCAGTTCTTTCAGGACTTCTCTCGCTTCTTCTTCATCTTTTACAACAATATGCCGAATTCGATACGAATCATCAAACTGATATAGTTCCTTATTTTTATGATAGAATGATTCCAATTCTTTGTTTGAGATATCGATATCCCTTGTTAACAATTCCTCAAGGAGGATATTATAACGAATTTGGTCTTTCCACTCTTTCTCCGTCGTATGTTCATCTTCGTAAAAGGAATTATTGACCGCTTTAATCAGCAAAAACTCACGATCAACTTCGCTTTTGGATATTTTAAGGTTGTTCTTTTTAGCCAGCTGCTCAACAACTCGGACATTGATCATATCTTCAAGCGTTGACTTACCATACTGATCTTCCATTTCTTTCAGCCATTCTTCTCTTGTCACACTCTTGCCCCCGATAGTCGCAATAGACTCACCGGATGACGATGCGCCGGCTTGGGATTTCGTCAGCGTATATGCAACAGCAATACAGCAAACCAACAGCGCCCCTAAAATAATGGTCCAGATTGTTCTTGATTTCAAACCTGCTTTCAGCCCCTTTTCTCAAATTAAAAACCCGCTAAAGAGCTTAGCGGGTAGTTTGGTCACGAAGCCCTTCCAGCTCTTCTTTTGTAAATAAGTACTTTTCATTACAAAAATGGCATACTGCTTCGGCTTGTCCATCTTCTTCTATCATATCTTGAATTTCTTTTTTGCCTAGTCCTAAAATGGCTGTTTCGAACCGTTCTTTTGAACAAGGGCAATGGAATCTGACAGGCATCGTTTCCAAAATCTCAGGTTTCTCGCCTAGGACTTCTTCTAAAATTTCTTCTGGTGTCAGCCCTTTTTGGATGAGCTTAGAAATCGGCTCTACTTGAGATAGACGCTGTTCAATTTTTGTGATTGTTTCATCATCTGTTCCCGGCATCAGCTGAATAATAAAGCCCCCTGCCGCAAGAATGGTATTGTCAGGATTTACGAGCACACCTACGCCCACTGATGAAGGAACCTGCTCAGATGATACAAGATAGTAAGTGAAATCATCGCCTAATTCTCCTGAAACGATTTCTACTTGTCCTGTGAAGAACTCGCGCAAACCTAAATCTTTTACGACACTTAACGTTCCGTTTGTTCCAACCGCACGTCTGACATCAAGCTTGCCTTGTTCATTTAAATCAAAATGAACTTGCGGGTTAGAGACATAGGCTCTGACTTCTCCTTTGGCATTGGCATCAGCTACAATAGCTCCGATCGGACCTCCGCCCTCGATTTTCACAGTCAGCTTATCATCGCCCTTCAGCATAGCGCCGAGCATAAGTGAAGCTGTCATTGTGCGGCCCAATGCAGCGGATGCTGTCGGCCACGTACCATGGCGTCTCTGCCCCTCATTTACCATATCAGTCGTTCTCGCTGCATAAGCCCGAACTTTTCCGTCATACGCAAGTGCTTTTACTAAATAATCCATTACTAAACCTCCTATACACTTCCTACGCGGTTTCTTTCATAAATCAATTCCAGCCCTTTTAGGGTTAAGAATGGATCAACGATGTCTATACAATCTGATTCGTTCGCAATAAGCGGCGCCAGGCCTCCTGTCGCAATGACCTTTGGTTCCTGTTTTGCCTGCCATTTCATTCGCTTAACGATTCCTTCCACTTGGCCGACATAGCCAAATAAAATCCCAGATTGCATCGCGCTAACAGTGTTTTTTCCGATAATATTGTCGGGCCGGGTGATTTCGATACGCGGAAGCTTTGCTGCACGCGAGTAAAGCGCCTCTGTCGAAATTGTAATCCCAGGGGCAATCGCCCCGCCCATGTATTGTTTGTTTTCATCAATATAGCAGTACGTTGTGGCGGTTCCGAAATCGACAACAATTAATGGATTGCCGTATAAGTGTATCGCAGCGACAGCATTTACGATTCTGTCTGCCCCCACTTCTTTCGGATTGTCATATTTTATATTTAAACCGGTTTTCATACCTGGACCAACAATTTGCGGCTCGATATGAAAGTATTTTGTGCACATTCTTTCTAACGCAAACATGATTGGCGGCACTACTGACGAAATAATAATGCCATCTATCTGTTCAAACATAAGCCCTGAGTGATCAAATAAGGAGCGCAAAATCATCCCAAACTCATCTTCTGTTTTATGCCTGCTTGTTTCTATACGCCAGTGATATTCTAATTTTCCATCATGATATACACCAAGTACAGTATTGGTGTTCCCCACATCGATAACCAGTAACAACCTCTATCACCACTTTTGAATAGTTTCTCTACTTTACTTTTTACAAACATTCTACAATACCATACACGATCAGCGGCTCATTTGTAAACAAATCGATACCAGAATTGGATGATTGTAAAAGCCGCACCTGAGCACATCATTTACATAAAAAAACTGCCAGCGTCAGCCGGCAGTTTTTTTAGAAAGAAAGCGAATTACTCTTTCGTATCGTCTTTCTTTTCTTCTGTTTTTGTCAGAATGTTTACTTTCACATCATCGTTCTTTTCATCATCTGAGAAATTACGCTCAGGTAATGTTCCATGATCGATAAGGTGTTTGATTTGTTCAGCGTCAAGCGTTTCAACTTTCAGAAGCGTTTGGGCAATCAATTCAAGCTTGTCACGATTTTCAGTCAGGATTTGTTTCGCACGCTCATAACATTCTTTGATGATGCGCTGAATTTCCTGATCAATTTCATAAGCGATTTGATCACTGTAGTTCTGTTCATTGTTGAAATCACGGCCTAAGAATACCTGACCGCCCTGAGACTGTCCAAATTGCAACGGTCCCAGTTTTTCTGACATACCGAATTCCGTAACCATTCGTCTTGCAATATTCGTCGCACGCTGGAAGTCATTGTGCGCCCCTGTGCTGACTTCACCGAAGATAATCTCTTCAGCAACACGTCCGCCCAAGAGGCCGACAATTTTATCAAGCAGCTCCGGCTTTGTTTGGAAATAACGGTCTTCTCTTGGCAGCATAACAGCATAACCGCCAGCCTGGCCCCGAGGAACAATCGTTACTTTATGAACCATATCTGCCTCATCTAAAACGAGACCGATAACGGTGTGTCCGCCTTCGTGATAAGCCACGATATTGCGTTCTTTCTTGGAGATAACGCGGCTCTTCTTAGCGGGTCCGGCAATTACACGGTCCGTCGCTTCGTCAATATCACGCGCATCGATTTTTTTCTTGTTTTGACGAGCCGCTACAAGCGCAGCTTCATTCAAGAGGTTTTCTAAGTCAGCGCCCGAGAAGCCTGGTGTTCTCATGGCAATTGATTTTAGGTTAACCGTTTCATCCAGCGGTTTGTTTCTCGCATGGACTTTCAATACAGCTTCACGGCCAATGACATCTGGACGGTCCACTGTAATTTGACGGTCAAAACGTCCCGGACGAAGTAAGGCTGGGTCCAAGATGTCCGCACGGTTCGTCGCAGCAATGATGATAATTCCTTCATTAGCGCTGAATCCGTCCATTTCAACAAGCAATTGGTTTAGCGTCTGTTCACGTTCATCGTGTCCACCGCCGAGACCAGCGCCACGCTGGCGTCCGACTGCGTCAATTTCATCAATGAAGATCAAACAAGGCGCATTCTTTTTCGCATTTTCAAACAAGTCACGCACACGGGAAGCACCGACCCCTACAAACATTTCAACGAAATCAGATCCGCTGATGCTGAAGAAAGGTACGCCGGCTTCTCCTGCACAAGCCTTGGCAAGCAATGTTTTACCGGTACCCGGAGGTCCGACTAAAAGCACGCCTTTCGGTATTCTGGCGCCGAGCTCGGCAAACTTGCGGGGATCTTTCAGAAACTCAACAACTTCAACAAGTTCTTGCTTTTCTTCGTCAGCCCCTGCAACGTCTTTAAATTTGACGCGTTTCTTTTCCTCTGTATACAGCTTCGCTTTACTCTTGCCAAAGTTCATGACACGGCTGCCGCCGCCTTGAGCCTGATTGAGCAGGAAGAAAAACAGAATAAAGATAATGACAAATGGGATGATGGTCGTCAGGAACGTCACCCATCCGCTTGTTTCTTGCGCGGGCTCAACCTTTACGTCTGTCTTTTTCAAAGCGTTAAATATCTGGTCTGCTCCCTTTCCTTCAGGAACATGAGTCAAAAAGTATTGATCTTTGTCGTAGTTTTTCAGCTGCCCTTTTACCTCATAAACACCTCTGACAGGCTGAACCGATACGCTATCAACTTTCCCGTCATCCAGGTTTTTGATGAACGTACTGTACGACATATTTTCTGTTTTCGGATTTGAGGTCTGGAAGTAGCTCACAACCCCGATTACTACTAATAAAATAAGTAAATAAAAAATGGTATTACGGAAGACCCGATTCATTCCTTACCTCCTCCCACAGTAAGCACAACTATGTTCAATAGTACCATAGAAAATCATTCCAATACAAACAATAACCATCTCGGAAGCAGGCTGCCGATCAGCTTTCATAAACTGCCGGTTTTAACACTCCGATATAAGGCAGATTGCGATAGCGCTCAGCATAATCAAGTCCGTAACCCACTACAAACGCGTCAGGAACTTCAAAACCGACAAAGTCTGCTTTGATGTCCGCTTTTCTTCCGCTCGGTTTATCCAAAAGGGTAACAATCTTAATTGATTTTGCTTTACGGTACCGGAAGAGCTCTACGAGATAACTTAAGGTTAACCCACTGTCGATGATATCTTCAATAATTAAGATGTCCCGGCCCTCTACAGATGTATCCAAATCTTTAATGATTTTTACTTCTCCAGAAGAAACCGTAGAATTTCCGTAGCTTGATACATCCATGAAATCCATTTCCAAATATGTATCAATATGCTTGATAAGATCCGCCATAAAAGGAAGTGCTCCTTTTAACACACCGATTGCCAACGGAAATGTATCTTGATACTCGCTCGTTAATTCTGCACCTAACTCTTTTACTTTCTTTTGTATCTCTTCCTCTGAGATCAGTACTTTCTCGATATCATGTTTCATCATGATTTTGCTTGCCCCCTACACTTTTCATGCTGTCTATATTGTAATACAATGCGGTCGCTGTTTGGAATCACAAGATCTTCAAAAATTGATTTTTTCAAGCCAGGTATCCAGATAATTTCACCGCTTGCGTCCGTCACAATCGGCCAGTTGTCTCTTTCTTGGAGAGGCAGTTTCTTATCAATAAATATATCCTTTACCTTTTTTGAGCCGTTCATCCCTTTTAGTTTGATCCGGTCTCCAGCTTTTCTCGTCCGGATTGTTAAGGGAAACCGCACCTTTTTTTCACTTGTGATAAAAACAGCATTCCCATGTTCTTCAGGCGAGTCCGCATAATACTTTGCCTCTATCAGATATCCATTAGGGAGTACTGCCGTTTCATCAGCAGCTCCGCTAATTTGGTATTCAAAGGGAACATTTTTGCACTGCCATTGTTCAAATGTAAACAAACATGTCTGATATGATTTGACCACCTTCAGTCCTTTCGGAAAGTCCAGTACTCCTGAAGGACTGCCATTTTCCGCCCAATCGAGAAACTGCTGAATGTGATGGGCTGAAAAGGATGATGGAACGTTTTCATAAAGATAGTTTAATATTAGTTGAACTCCTCTTCTTTGTAAAGGCATCGGGAGGGCAAGCAATTGAGAGGAATTGATTTCAACTGATGTATTAGACTGGCTTGTGATTACTTTATTCATTTCATCTTTCGTTAATGACTGTAAGAATTGCTCATCTTCCGTCAGTGCTTCACTCACTTTCTGAAACCTTTTATGCACATCCGGAGATTCCTGCTTCAAAAACGGGAGCACTGTTTTTCTGAATCTGTTTCTTGTGTAGTCATCTTTGGCGTTGCTTTCATCCGTCCGGTAGCTCAAGCCGTTTTCACGGCAATAGTGAAGGATCTCTTCCTTTGTAATGGGTAAGAACGGCCTGATGATCCGCCCCGTCCCAAAACGTCTAATCGGCTGCATTCCCGCAAGTCCCGTTCCAAGCGTACCCTTAGCCAGTTTCATAAGCATTGTTTCAACCTGGTCATCACCATGATGCGCAAGAGCCAGATAGTCCGCTTGGTGCTTCGACATGATTTCCTCAAAAAACTGGTAGCGGCAATCGCGTGCTGCAGCCTGCTTATTGAGTCCTTTTTCCTGTGCATATGCGGTTACATTGATTTGAGCCGTTTCGCACACGAGCTGTTCAGCTTTACAATAAGCTTGGACAAAACGCATGTCCTCCTCGGATTCCGCACCTCTGAACCGATGGTCAACGTGAGCTGCAATAACATTCGCTGAACGGCCGCATAACGTATGCAACGCGTGAAGAAGAGCCATTGAGTCCGGACCGCCGGAAACGCCTACAATGATTGTCGCCCCTTTTAACGTAAGATTGTGTTTGTTTAAAAAATCTTTGACACTTTTCACAATGTCCTCCTCACAATGAGCAGGTATTTTAAAGATATTCATATCCTAACACTTTCAACCCCTCCAAGCAAAGAAGAAGCATAGGCTCTGCAGTTTGCGCCATTCAGATTAAGAAAAAGATAATATAGGCGAAATAAAGCGCTAAAACACTGATCACGATAAGCGTTGTTTCAAATAACCCCCCCGACTTAGCCGGTTTCTGTTTTGGGGTATATCGCGTCTTCGTTATTTTTCCTTGGCGCGGTATTTGCTGTCTTTGTCGTGTGGCAGGCTGCGGTGATGCTTTTATAGGCTGTTTTCTTTGTGATGCTTTTTGCCCCGCGTCTAGCATATCCTTTTTCATTTCATCTGCGGATTGATAATCTCCGTTCAAGGCTGAAAAAAGTGCTTTTTTATACTTTTGAAGCAGCGGGTTTCCTTCGATGAGAGACCTAAGCTGTTCTTTGGGCTGGTTCGTTTTCTTAAATTCTTTTTTATGCACACTGTTGATCATAATCATGGCAACTGCGAACAGATCATAGGATGGCTCTGCCTTTCTTGTTCCATACCCCCAATAGCCTCTGTCATAAAACTCCGTATACTCTTTTATCGCCCGGCCTTCCTTTGTCGTGCCGCCCACATCAATGCAGCGGATCCTTGCGGGCGGACCAGTTACGATCAGATTATCAGGTTTAAGATCGCCGAATATCCATCCTTGCTGGTGAAGCACCGATAAGCTGGATAACAGCTGAATCATTAATACCGGTATCCACTCTGTTCCTTTATCACTGACATACTTCAAAAACAGCGGCCCTTTTATGTATTCCATTGCATAAAATGAAACTTTCGTATTGGCACTGGGAATATAGGCATCATCCGTATCAAAAAAAGAAGGCCCCATCGTAACGGACTGGGCCTTTGAGAAAGATTTCAAGACATTCACTTCAGAAGTAATAGACAGGCTGTCATCACTCACCTTTAAGGCAACATGTCCATCTGATGCTTCTGCCAAATACACAATTCCATTGGCCCCTTTACCAAGCTGTTTACGCAATGTATAAGTGTTTCCATTCCACTTGCCTTTGATTGTCGTACCCGGCTTGAGGCTACATGCCAAACTCGTCAAAGCGTCGTTCATCATCTGCCAGCATGCCCCTTCTTGAGCGTATTTTTTCAAACTGCAGTGTCGCTTCACGAATCGCCGGACCTGTCGGCGTGATGCCGCCTGTCGAAAGCTTTGCAAAGAGTGTGGAAAGAGATTGCAGCTTCGGTGTCCAGTTCAGCACAAGCTCGACCTCTTGTTTTTTCCCGGGAAATATACACATCGCAAATTCGTTATTCCCGATTCGGGAATTGAGGCTTACAGACAAATCAATCAGCGCCTCTTTTACTGTTGGAAGCTTTGGCGCCATACTTGCACTTGTATCAACAAGAACCAAAACCTGAAGATGCACCGTTTCTCCAAGCTCGTCTACCACTTCCATGACTTCGCCGCGTTTTTCCGGAGAAAGCTCTTCCATTTCCACATTCTTTCCGAGAATCTGTTTCAGTTCTTGATTGACTACACCTTGTAAGGTTTGCGTCATCGCTTTTTTTGTTACCATTTGAACAGTTTGTGAAAGCTGAGATGCATAAACGACTTGGTGCACGCCTCCTCCGGCAAGTGCAATCCCTTCGACTTCCTTCATTGCCTCAGGGTCAATTTGATTTTCTTCCATTATACCAATGACATTTACCGTAATCCCCTGCTCTTTAGCAAAAGCAGCCATTGCAAGCGGGTCTTCCCCATGGTTTGAGCAGCCATCCGTTATCAGCAATATTTGATTTAAATGTCCGTTGTTCACATTCATTCCTCCTGGAGAATACGAGGATTCTCAGATTCATATATTCCCATCTTCGCCAGAAGAAATTTGATTTATACGGAAGCGTTATGAAATTTCTTGTTTGTTTTGAAAGATTGCCGGAACAGGAATGGATGCCCACTTCGGTGTATTGTGATCAATCCGGACAACAACAACAGTCATATCGTCCTCAATTTGGCCGGATCTTGTGCGGATGACTTCTTCCATAAGCAAATCGGCAATCTCCTGCGGGTCATTTGTTTTCAACCCTTTCATTTTACGTTTCATCCATAAGTCGTGATTTTCCACATGCTTAGGCCCCTCAAAAATGCCATCACTCATCATAATTAAGAGGTCACCCGCTTTCAGCTGTTCACTCACAACCTCCACATCAAATTCATTAATAATACCGATTGGCAGATTGCTCGCTTGAACTTTCATGACCTGGTCACCCCGTTTGATAAAGCTAGGCGTCGATCCAACCTTCAAAAATTTACAACTGGCATCTTGAAGATCGATAATAGATAGGTCAAGCGTGGAATATATTTCGTCAGTTGTCCTTAGAGACAGTATGCTGTTGATCGTTTTAATTGCTATTTTTTCATCAATGCCCGATTCAAGGATTTTTTCAAGAAGCTTGATCGTTTCATTGCTTTCAAAGTGCGCTCTTGCTCCATTGCCCATTCCGTCACTGATTGCTGCAGCATATTTTCTGGCTCCAAGCTCCATCATGCTGTAGCTGTCACCGGAGACAAGGCCGCCGCCCTTCGCAGCGTGAGCAGCTCCCGTGGACACCCTGTATGATTTTGTTGATCCAAAGGCGACATGGCTGTATCCATTCGGATGCGGAGAGTGCTGTTCGGCTTTCACAAGAATTTGTTCTTCCAGAATGTCAGAAAGCATAGGAGCAATGATTTTTTCACTTTCTCCATGTCCGCTGAACGGAATGGTCATTTCAATATCGATATTTCCTTGTTCAAGACTATAGATCTCGACATGCTGAATCTCAATTCCGAAATGCTGAAGCGCTTCTATGATTTGCTCTTCCTGCAGAAAGTGCTGTTCTCGCTCTCTTTTTATTTCCCGAGAAAAGTCGGCCATAACCTCAGAAACGCCTAAAAGCTGTTCAGCAACAAGGCGCCTGCTGTCTTGGACTTTTTTCTTGAGTGTCAAATGGGCATGATGATGTGCGAGCTCATCCTCAATCAGCTCTTCAACCTGCTTGGATTTAGAACAATACTGTTGAAACTCTTTTTTCAGCCTTCGGTTTGATGCATATTCTTTTTCCTCTGTTTCAAGCATAACTTGTTTCATTAAGTCATATGTTTTATCAAAGTTCTGTACCCAGCACCTGTTTTTCTTGTAGCACGTCTGGCAGGAATGCTCCGTGATTTTGCTTAAGAACAGATCAACTTCGCTGTCATCTGTCTGTTCGTCTGATGCTTGATAAAAGGTTGCAAAGCTTTCAGACAGCGCGTGAAATACATTGGAGAACTGGTCTACCTTCTGAGCAGTGACATCACGGATTTTTCTAGCGTATTGCTGTTGCTCTTGAAGATGCTCGACAGTTCCCGGAATATATCTCGCCACTTTCCTTGTAATAGATTGAGGTGTGAGCAAAAACAGGCCGACTGCGATTAATGACTCATAGAGCGTTGTCATCAGACCGGCAGAGCCTTCACCATATAAAGATATAAGAAGTGATCCAACGATCAAACCAATTGCTGCACCCGCTTTTTTCCCTTCCTTCAGCAAACCGCCCAATAAACCGGAAAAAGCAAGCAGACTCATTTGATATAGGTTTCCGATATTCGCCAAGCCAAGAATCAGGCCGGTCACAACACCAACCGTACAGCCGATGCTTGCTCCGCCAATAAAGGAAAAACTCAATACAACATAACGAGCCAATATATGTTCTGCCTGCATCCCTTGGTAGGACAAGCCGGCCAGCCCCGTTAAAACAGAGGCAATAAGAATCATAAAGCAAATGATTTCCTCTATTTTTAATGATTGTTTCACTTTTTTCACAGTAAAAATCGGAAGGCTCTGAAGGAAAATCAGTGTTAAGATAAACGATAGTCCAGCCTCAACGATAGCCATTACATAATCATAGGTTGTAAATACGCCATTTTGGGCATAAACAAACCCGGCTCTTGCTGCAGCCATCGAGAAGAACACGACAATCGGGAGCGCTTTAACACGATCGTCGGTAATAAAGGAAGCCACTTTAGAAAATACGAAGAATGCCAGCAATGCCGCCAGTATGAGCAATGAGTGCTTTGGAGATATGGTCAGCGCACCTGCAAGCACAGCCAAAACCGCATAAAACGCTTTGTCTCTTCTGATAAGAAGCATCGCTCCAAAGAAAGGAAGTGCGAAAGGAAGCACCTCGGATAATATGTAAGCCCGTCCAAGCAAAAATCCGATGACAACATAAATGAATCCTTTATAGAAAAACAGTGAATGCAAATGATGAGTCACCAGCTTCGTGCCCCTGTTAAAAAACGATTGGAGTTTTTCCAAAGCTTGTCCCGTCATTGGCCCGTTCACTCTTCTTTCTGCTTTTTCCATTCCTCTCATCTCCCACCTGTTATATTCGTTGCCTGTCATTATAGCGAAAGCACAGATAGGATTTTGTCAAAAGAAGGTAACAATACCAAAGAAATCTTCGACGGTTTCTGCCTTGATATTCGTTTATGAGAAGAATTTCCGGAATGTTGTCTAAAAATGAAAAAAATCGGCTTCTGCAAGAGAAACCGATTTTTTAGGATGACCCGTACGGGATTCGAACCCGTGTTACCGCCGTGAAAGGGCGGTGTCTTAACCGCTTGACCAACGGGCCAAACAAATATGGTAGCGGCGGAGGGGATCGAACCCCCGACCTCACGGGTATGAACCGTACGCTCTAGCCAGCTGAGCTACACCGCCATATTGTTTTGTGCTTCTAAGCACAAGTTATATAATACAAAGGTTTGTCTCTTTCGTCAACAGAAACTTTAATGTTGTAATTTTCTGACTCTTAAAGAGGATGAGGATAATAAAAAAGCATCCGTCGGGATGAACGGATGCTTCATTTATTTTATAGAAAGCAGCAAGTTATCCTCTTCTTGCTCCGCGCCCTCCACGTTTTGATTCCGTATTGCGTTTTAAAGATGACAAGCGATCTTCGCTGTCTTTTAAAAACTTATTCATTTTCTGTTCAAAAGATTCTTTCGGACGGAAATCATTTCTAGGTCTGGCTTGCGGACGGTCTTTAGCTTTTTTAATAGATAAACCAATTTTCCCGTCTTTTTCAACGTTGATGACTTTCACTTCAACTTGGTCGCCGACTTTTAAGTGGTCGTTAATGTCTTTGACATAATTATCAGCTACCTCACTAATGTGAACGAGACCGGTTGAGCCTCCAGGCAATTCAACAAATGCTCCAAAATTTGTAATACCTGTAATTTTCCCTTGCAACTTGCTGCCAACTTCAATCGACATAAAAAAAGTGCTCCTCCTTAGGCTTATAAAAAGATCGTTTGCTTAATTATACCTAAATAAAAATTTAAGTGTCAACAAGGCTACTTGCTCTTCTTCTCCACATTGAAGATAATTTCTCCGTCTCCAGACATGAATAAGTCCCTTCTGGCAAGCTCTGTGACGTAATCCTCATCCTTCAATTTGGATATTTCTTCTTTTAAATCCGTTTGTTTTGTCTTTAAACTTTTCAGTTCTTTTTCAAGCTGTTCTTTCTTTTCTTCTTTTGCACTAAGGGAAGATGTTTGAGACCAGACAGAGCTTGCCAGCACAATTGCCGTCAGGAATACTAGGGCGCCGAATACAGTTAACCGTCTGTACAGCCCTTTGCGTCTTCGTTTCTTCAGCTGATTTTGCCGTTCTACTTGTTCTTTATAGTCGTTTTGTATTTCAGTTATCGTTCGTTCCCTGGAAAAATTCAAACCAGACGGTCCTCCTTTCATTTCTTCAAAAACCGTGTAATGGTCGTTCTTATGGTTATCAATAGTTTCTTCTTCTTTTTGAGAAATCCTGCACCTTTTTCAAAATAACGTCTAAAAGTTAGACGCATTTTCACAGGAAGAAGTTTCAAACATTGTTTCGCGATAAAACGGATCGGAAAACACAGAACCATGACTATTTTATATAGACACAGCAGGAGAAAACCTATCAGGCTGTATGTTTTCTTGAATAAAAATGCCGCCAGCCAGATGATCGCTCCGCATGTCCACACAATAGGACGAAATAACACGTGCTGAATGAGTTTTTTGAAGAATTGATAAACAGAAACAACAAGGTAAATGAAGAATTTCAGTATTTTTATATAGATTCGTTTGCAAAGGCTCTGATACGTCGCAACGCCCAGCAGAACCGCTAAAAAGATGTAAATCCTGAATTCTCCCTCATTTACATGAAGCAAAACATAAAAGAAAAGCAGCCCTTGCACAATCCAGAAAAGAATATCATGAATAAATAATAGCCATCTGGCTGTTTTGGCACGAATGACAAAGAGCCGGTATGTATCAAGCGAAGCACCAAGCCAGAGACCCATACCGGACATCGCCAGCATTGTATAGAATTGTGTCGTCAGCGTCATTTAAACAACTTGCTAAAAAACCCTTTAGCTTTATCCCCTTGTTGTTCGTCTAAGTACACTAAATCAAATACCCTGCCTTTAATCGAAACAATCCCTTTTTCCACATCAAGATTTTTCATCTGTAGGTTTTGGCCTCTGACGGAGAGCATTCCCATCACCGTTTCCAGCAGGAATTCTTCGTTATCAAAACTCTCCACATGCTTAACCCCAGAAATATCTAAATGCTTCCGGCCTTTCATTGTCACATCATGTTGTTCCGGAACAGACGAAGAACCTTTTTGATCATAATATGAATTCATCTATTCAGCCCCCATATCCTCGATACTTTTAGCATTATTACTGCATTGTATGAGGTAGGGAATTTTTTTAGAACAAGCCTATTCGCCGAGTTTTTCTTCTTTTAGAATCGTGTACATGTTTGCAGCTTCTTCTTTTTTCGTCGTGTCTTTCAATTCATTAACTTGAACCGTTACAAGCTTTTGGCCGAAGCGGACCGTTAGTTCATCTCCCGGTTTTACGTCAGAGCTTGCTTTAGCTTGGTTTCCGTTAATAGAGATTCGTCCTTGGTCAGCTACTTCCTTCGCTAGTGTACGCCGTTTGATCAGCCGTGATACTTTCAAAAATTTATCTAATCTCATATCTATGATCTCCTCTCAGTTTCTTTTGCTTCATTCCACAGTTTGTCCATGTCCTCAAGGGACATATTAGCCAACTCGACTCCCTTTTCCTTCGCTGTTTCCTCAATGTACGAGAAGCGTCTCCGGAATTTGTCATTAGTCATGGTCAGCGCTTCCTCTGGCTCTATTTTGTAGAAGCGGGCTACATTCACCAGCGCGAATAAAATGTCGCCAAACTCAGCTTTAAGATTGTGGTCGTGAGGAGCTTCAGAAACCTCAGAAGAAAATTCCTTCATTTCCTCACTTACCTTTTCCCAAATATCGCTGACGTCTTCCCAGTCAAAACCGACCTTCGCTGCTTTTTTCTGCAATTTAGCAGCTTTCGAAAGAGCTGGAAGGGTTTTCGGTACGCTGTCTAGTAACGATGATTCAGATGTATTTTTTTCGGCCTTTTTTATATCTTCCCAATTGGCCAAAACATCGTTTTCATCCTGAACCTTAACATCTTTAAACACATGGGGATGTCTTCGGACCATTTTTTCACTGATTCCTTTTATGACATCATCAATTGTGAAATAACCTTCATCTTCACCAATTTGCGCGTGAAGCAAGACCTGAAGCAAAACGTCGCCAAGCTCTTCGATCATATGGTCTGTGTCTTCTTCGTCAATAGCTTCGAGAAGCTCATAACATTCTTCAATCATGTACTGTTTTAATGACTGATGCGTCTGCTTTTTATCCCACGGACATCCATTAGGTCCGCGAAGCTCTCTGATGATGCTTCGGAACGTGGAGAATTCGTGATAAAGCAGCTTCTCTTCTTTAATCGGCGGAATATACACACTTGTTAAGTTGTTCAAGGCGACATTGCGGTCCAGCTCAAATAATGGCACTGTCTTGATCTCCTCGCCACGGCTGCCTGCTGCAGTCACAATGACGACCTCATAATCATCAGGCAGCTTCTCCATCAATGTCAGCTTGACTTCAGAAGCCGTCATTTGGTCGTAAACCTGACATATGATCAGATGATGTCTGAGCTCAAGCTCATCCGCAGACAATGTGCCGGCATCCACAAATTGAAAACCTTCAATCGGGTCAATTTGCAAGGCATTGAATGTGGCATCAAGGAAACTTTGTCCACCCGCGACTTTCACTTGAACGTTTTCCTTTTCCTGCCGCTCCGTCAGCAGCTGAACTGTTTTTTCTGCGACAAAAGGGTGTCCCGGCACAGCATAAACCACGTCCTCACGCCGCGCCGCTTCAAAGAGGATATCAGCAATTTCTTCATATACCGCCTCGAACTGATCATGTTTCTCATATATATCATCAAAGAAACGGATGTTCTTCGTTTCTTTTTCAAGCTCCTCAATTAAAGGATGATCCTTGGTTCTGACATACAGCGTATCTGCCTTCGTCAACAGCTTGTGTATACCAATTGTCAACTGGTCCATGTCTCCGGCACCAAGTCCCACGACTGTAATTTTACCCGCCATTTTGTTCTCTCCTTCTCATGAATTTGCTTAACTTGCTGCCGAATGGCACACTGTTCAGCTCTTCATCTGTAAATATTCCCAATCTCATCATACAATAAATAAACACCGCGCCACCAATTGCAACAGCAGAAAGACTCTCAATCACAGCAACTCCTCTTCCTGTTGCAGGAAACAAGAAAGTCCATAGACGCGTATACGCAAGCAAAACAGCTGACATCAAAAGAGCAGATCCAATAATCGGAATCAAAACGCCTCTAAGCTTATCGAGCCATTCCTTTTGCCGAAGCTGATACAAGTTAAGGCCGGCGACAGCCGCAAAGGAAGCCGCTGTCGCAAGCGATGCGCCTTCAATCCCATAGCGCGGAACCAAAAGTGTGTTTAACACCCATTTCACTGCAACACCCGCGCCCACCGCTATCGCAGGAAAAACTGTGTATCCCGCTCCCTGTAAGACTGCCGCTGCCGTTACCGCCAAGGATGCAAACAAAATGGAGCAGCTAAATACTTGTAACGCACCTGTCCCTTCTCCATTTTGAAACAGCATGATATTTACCGGCTTTAGAATGCAAATCAACCCAGCCGATGCGCCTGTACCGAGCACAAGGCATAGTTTCAAAGATGACGTGATTTTTTCTTTCATGATCTTCAGCTCTTTGTTTTTTACAGCCATAGAAATATACGGAACGAGTGACGTCGCAATGCTTACGGCAAAAACTGAACCGAGCTGCAGCAAGGGTTGTCCCCGATCATAGATCCCCTTTAGGCGTTTTGCTTCTTCGCTTGCCTCACCACCCGAAAGCAATGCATATAAATTCAAAGCATCAACAAGCTGGATAAACAAAAGCAGCAAACTGCTTACACAAATTGTAACCGAATATAAAAGCAGTTTTTTCGTCAATTCTTTTGTTGTGATGACATTTTCGTTTTGCCTATCCGTTTGGTTGTCTCTTTTCGTTTTGAACCAAAAAAACCCCAGTATCATCAATGCAACCAAACTTCCGGCAAGAGAGCCTGAAGCGGCTGCCGCTCCCGCAGTATAAAGCGAGGCTCCCTTTTTCACGAGCCAAAATGATAAACCCAAGAGCACCGCAACACGCAGAAACTGCTCTGTCATCTGTGATAAGGCTGAAGGGAGCATTTCGTGCCGGCCCTGAAAACCGCCTCTAAGCAATGCGACAAATGGGAACAGCAGAAACGCGTACGCGGTCACTTGAATTAACACGGCTAGATGCGAATCCCCCATAAAGAGTGCAATAGGAACAGCACCCAGATATAAACAAAGAAATAATAAAATACCGATTAAAGACAAAAATAACGCTGATATTTTTAATATGGTGTGATGATTTTTTTCACTATAATCATTCATCAGCTTTGAAATAATGACTGGAAATCCTGATGTGGACAGCATGACCGCAATACCAAGAAAGGGGTATACCTGCTGATATATATAAAATCCAACATCGCCGACAATGTTTTGAAACGGGACTCTGTAAACAGCGCTTAAAATTTTTGTGATGACGCCTG
Source organism: Bacillus sp. SJZ110 (assembly GCF_006715455.1). Taxonomy (NCBI): domain Bacteria; kingdom Bacillati; phylum Bacillota; class Bacilli; order Caryophanales; family Bacillaceae; genus Bacillus; species Bacillus sp. SJZ110. Next base: position 25,728 of record NZ_VFNF01000010.1, read on the forward strand.
CCAGAATTAAAACAAAAGCCCCCTGCCAAATCCAATGCCGTTTAACGCCTATTGAATCGTCCATCCAAAAGCTCCTTCCCAACGTCAGGGGCAATACGGTTCACGTATTACCGCGGCACAAATAAAAACGAGGTTATTATACCACATCCCAACCCTTGGATTCCTTTTTCCGCACGCATGAAAAAGAACAGCGTCCCAAGGAGAGCTGTTCTTTACATACCTATTTTCGAAGAAAGGAATAAGACCTACTGTTCCATTTGACGAGCCAAAAATCCAGCTGCTGTTTCAACGGCTTTATGCTCTACTTCGCCCATTGTCTGATCTTTTGAAAAAATCACCACAGCACCTATCGGATCACCGTTCGCCACAATTGGGCCGACAGTATAAGAATTCATGTCCTCATCAATTCCATTCACAAGCTGTACTGATTTCGCATCACTCTCAAGCACGGAGCTGCGCTGATCCATTGTTCTTTCCAGCATTTCGCTGATTGACTTGTTTAAGTAATCTTTTTTGGAGCTGCCGGACACGGCAATATATACATCACGATCACAAATCAGCACTGAATGGCCGAGGCTGTCGTAAAGCGCGTCTGCATACTCCTTTGCAAAGTCTCCAAGCTCACTGATCGGAGAATACTTTTTCAAAATCACTTCTCCGTCACGATCTACAAAAATCTCAAGCGGATCGCCTTCCCTGATTCTCAGAGTTCTTCGAATTTCTTTAGGAATCACGACCCGACCTAAGTCATCAATACGACGTACGATACCGGTTGCTTTCATCTCTGGTGCCTCTCTTTCATTTGATGGTATATACATGTGGGAAAGACCTAAAGCAGTTACTTTATGTACCTTCCGCCTCGCTTGAAATTAGTATCCGTCACATCAAATGTAATATACACCAGAGAGTAACAAAATTTACGTTGATGAAATGGTTTGCTTCTTCACATCTTTTAAGCCCTTCAGCATGCCCAGCACGGTGTCGAGCCATTCATCAGCACTACGGCCTTTCGTCTGTATGGAGATTTTGAGTTTTTTCCCTTCCATTCCCAGTCCGATTTGTCTGCCATATTGATTGCCAAGCTCAAACAGCTTCTGTCCGTCAATTTCAGCACTTGCTTCTTCAGAAATTGTCAATCTGACAGCATCTTTATCCTGCTTAATCAGCTCGACACGTTCCTGTCTCGCATAGACCTTCATTTCTGCAACAGTAAACAAGTATTCGACTTCTTTTGGATAGTTTCCAAAGCGGTCGATCATTTCATCTTGAAGCTCATTCTTCTCTTCGATTGTCGCCACAGACCTGAAGCGTTTATACATATCAATTTTCTGTTTGCCGTCTTGAATATAAGTTTCCGGAATATACGCATCAAGCTCGACATCAATTTCTGTTTCAAACTGCTCTGTCTTCGCTGTGTCTCCTTTACGCTCCTCAATGGCCTCCTTCAGCATTTGTGAATAGAGGTCAAATCCGACCGAATCGATGAAGCCATGCTGCTGGGCACCAAGAAGATTCCCGGCTCCGCGAATCGTTAAGTCACGCATTGCGATTTTAAAACCGGAACCTAGCTCTGTGAATTCTTTAATAGCCTGCAGCCTTTTTTCAGCCACTTCTGTCAGCACTTTATCCCGGCGATACGTGAAGTACGCATACGCCACACGGTTAGAACGGCCGACACGCCCCCGCAGCTGGTAAAGCTGAGAAAGTCCCATCTTGTCGGCGTCAAATACGATCAGCGTATTGACGTTCGGGATGTCCACGCCAGTTTCGATAATGGTTGTGCTGACGAGAACGTCTGATTCTCCTTCAAGGAAACTTAGCATAACGGTTTCTAATTCATTTTCTGTCATTTTCCCATGCGCATATGCTACCTTCGCGTCAGGGACTAGCATTGAAATTTCATCCGCTTTCCGCTCAATGTCCTCTACCCGGTTGTACAAGAAATAGACCTGGCCTCCGCGTGCAAGCTCACGTTCAATCGCCTCTCTGACAAGAGCGCCGTTATATTCCACAACATACGTCTGTACAGGGAAGCGATTTTCCGGCGGAGTCTCGATGACTGAAAGGTCCCTTACGCCAAGCATAGACATATGCAGCGTACGCGGAATCGGTGTTGCTGTTAACGTTAATACATCAACATTGGCTTTTATTTGCTTGATCTTTTCTTTATGGGTTACACCGAAACGCTGCTCTTCATCAATGATGAGGAGCCCTAAATCTTTATACACGACATCCTTTGATAGCAGCCGATGCGTCCCGATGACGATATCAACTGTTCCGTTTTTCAGCCCTTTGATTGTTTCGTTTGCTTCTTTTCTCGTTCTGAACCTGCTGAGAAGTCCGATATTAATCGGATAGTCCTGGAAGCGCTCTTTTATGGTTTCATAGTGCTGCTGCGCCAAAATTGTTGTCGGAACGAGCAGAGCTACCTGCTTTCCGTCACCGATCGCCTTAAACGCTGCACGTATGGCAACCTCTGTTTTACCGTAGCCAACATCTCCGCATAGCAAGCGGTCCATCGGACGTTCTCTTTCCATGTCTTTTTTGATTTCGTGAATCGAACGGAGCTGATCATCAGTCTCTTGATAAGGGAAAGCAGATTCGAATTCACGCTGCATCTCATGGTCAGGAGAAAACGCATAGCCCTTGCTCGCTTCTCTTTCGGCATACAGCTTAATTAAGTCGTCAGCAATATCTTGAACGGATGTCTCTACTTTTTTCTTGACCCGCTTCCATTCACTTCCGCCTAATTTATACAGCTTTGGCTCTTTTCCTTCGGAGCCGACATATTTTTGGACCTGATCAATTTGTTCTACAGGGACGTAAAGCTTGTCACTGCCCTGATAATGTATATTTAAATAGTCTTTATGAATGCCGTTGATTTCAAGAGTTTCAATCCCCAGGTACTTTCCGATCCCGTGATTAATATGAACGACATAATCTCCAATTTGAAGCTCAGAATAGCTTTTGATGCGCTCTGCATTGGTAAGCTTCTGTTTTCGCGGCTTCTTCTTTACACGGTTTTTGAACAGTTCTTCTTCCGTGATAACGGCAAGCTTCATTAACGGCAGCTCAAATCCTGATTGGAGCTCGCCTTCCATGATATAGACCTGTCCCTGAACAAGCGCTTTTTTGCTGTCTGTCACGGCGGCCTCGATATCATAATCAGCCAAAACAGATGACAATTTCTGTGTACGTTCCTTGTTTGCTCCTAAGAACACAACAGTGAAATTTGATTTTTTAAAACGCTCCATTTCGCCCGCAAGCACGTTCATTTGGCCATGGAAACTCTGCATTTGCCGGCCTGACACATTAACGATATTTTGCGGGCTCGTATGGTGTACATGCCGCAAAAATAAAGAGTAGTACAGCAGAGGCCGTTTTTGCTCAGCCACTATTTTTTGGAAGCTGAATGACAAACGAATGTCATGCAAAATCTTCCCTTCCTCAAGAAGATTTGTGATAAACTCCGCTTCTTCTTTTTGAAGCTGTTCTTCCATCTCATGAATCCGACTGACTTCATCCAAAATCAGAAGTGTATTATCAGGTGTATAATCTAGTAAACTAGCAGGCTTTTCATAGAAATATGAGAGATACTTCACGAGCTCCTGATCTGTCTGGCCTTCAGACAAGCGTTCTTTATCGTGAGAAATATTCGCATGAAGTATTTCTTTTTGTTTGTCAGCCTTTAATTTTTTCAAGCTCGCGGCAAGACCACTATCGATTTTCTCCATCGCCCGCGCTTTTTCTTCCGGTCTGATAATTAATTCCTTCGCGGGACCGATATTGATCGAGGTAAGGGTCTCAATTGACCGCTGATCATCTGAATTAAAGCTGCGGATTGAATCCACCTCGGTGTCAAAAAGTTCAATTCTCACCGGATTCTCTGAAGTCAACGGATAAATGTCGATGATTCCCCCGCGAATACTGAATTCCCCGGGCGCAGAAACCATATCAGACCGCTCATACCCTACCTCTACCAGCCGTGACGCAAGCTGGTCAGGTTCGATATCATGGCCTACTTGAATGAGCATCTGGCTGCTTTTCCACACCTCTACAGGCGGCAGCATTCTTCTGATTGCCGCTACCGGAGCAACGACAATTGGCGCTTCTCCATTCGTTAGTCTATTAATGACATCTAATCGCTGCGCCCGCAATTCAGGGCTTGCAACTGCGATTTCTGATGAAATGAGTTCATTGACGGGGTACAAAAGGACAGACCGATCCTCTAGAAGTGAAGTCAGATCATCTGTTACTTTCTGGGCTTGATATAAGTTATGGGTGATGAGAAAGATAGGCTTATTCGTTTCATTAGCCAGAGCAGAAGTAAAAACAGAACGCGCGGAACCCGACAGACCCGCGAGCAGCTGTTCCTTCAGGCCCTCGTGTAAACCGTTGATGATGGATTTAAAGTCATCGCTTTCTTTTATAAAGGTTTGAATGTTATCCATATGGCCCCTCCTCTCTGTTTCCTGCGAGAACAGAAAAACGCTTTGGTCTAGTGTCTACACCAAAGCTTTTTATTGAATAAATGTGTGATATTCGTGGTAATGCGGATTTCGGTCAAGCGCCTCTTGGCAATCTTCACATATCGTCAAAACATGGACATCTCCATTTTCTTTATAAGAAATCATATCGTTTCTTTCCTCATTTGTTAAGTGCTGAAATCCAAGTGAGTCTGTCGATACCATTGAAGATTCGAGACTGCCTACTTTCACTCCGCAATGACGACAATAATAATGCAAAGCCATACAAGGGACCTCCTGATGAAAAAGTCATTTTGGTGTAGTATGGACTTTGTTGTTACATTTTATACCTTTGCGTTAAATTCGTTCATGACTTCTAAAAACGGTTTACTCAAAGAAGCCTCACAAGCCTTCACAGATTTATCAACCGCTTCTTCGATCTCAGGTGCCTCCTCCTTGGTAAAGGAGCCTAACACATAATCAACGACCTTCATGCCGTTTACAGGCCGGCCGATTCCGATGCGGATACGGTCAAACTCGGATGTTCCAAGATGCTGGATCAGTGATTTGATGCCATTGTGCCCTCCGGCGCTTCCTTTCGTTCTTAAACGGATCTTGCCAGTCGGAAGGTCAAGGTCGTCGTAAATGACTGTCAAATCTTCGTTATCGACATCATAGTAGTCCATTAAAGGCCGCAAACATTCTCCTGATAAATTCATATATGTAAGCGGTTTAACAAGTAGAACCTTTTTGCCGGAAACAAATCCGGTTCCGTATAATCCGTTAAATTTATTTTGATTCAGCTCTATATTCCATTCCTTTGCAAGCTGATCTATCACCATAAATCCGACATTATGCCGTGTATTTTCATAGTTCTTCCCCGGGTTTCCGAGACCGGCAATCACAAGCATGGCGAATCCTCCCTTAGTCACATAACTCCCGTCTTCATAATCGGGCTATAATTCTTCTCATTCTAGCACAAAAGACGTAACCGCGGGAGGGTTACGCCTTAAGCTATTATTGTTCGTTTTCACCTTCTGGCTGAGCATCGGCAGATTCCTCTTCATCGACCTCAGCTGCTTCCTGCTGCTGCGGAGGAAGGATTGAAGCCACAACCTCATCTGATTCATGATTAAAGGAGTAGTCACCGCCAGCAGGCAAATCCGCAATCGTCAGTACTTCATTTACATCGAGGCTTGAAATATCAGCCTCAATCGTTTGCGGAATGGCTTTTGGCTTGGCCTTTACAGTAAGTGCATATAACGGCTGCTGCAGTACGCCTCCGTTTTTCACTCCAATGGCTTCTCCGGTCAGATGAATCGGAACTTCCACTTCAATGTCCTCACTCATATTAACTACTTGAAAATCAGCATGAGTGATTTCATTTTTCAACGGGTCCGTCTGCAGGTCTGTTACCATGACTGAGTGTTTTTCTCCGCTGACCTCAAGCGTAATGACTGCATTTTTGCCTTCGTCCCTCAGCGTTTTGATGAGCTCCACACTGTCTAATGACACAGGTTTGTTACCCGTATCCTTCCCATATATGATACCTGGAACATGTCCTGAAGTACGGATATTCCGAAGAGACGAACGAGTAAAGTCCGTTCTTTCTTTTGCCGTTAAAGTTGCCATATTCAGCACCATCCTATTGTCGTTTTAGTTGTCCTATTACAAACAATACCCATAACGATAAGGATTTAAACCTCGAAAAATGGTTTAGCTGAACAGATAGCTGACTGATTGCTGCTCATGAACGCGAATAATCGCTTCGGCCAGAAGCGGTCCGACTGAAAGCTGCTTAAAGCGTTCAATTTTCTTTTCTTCAGGAAGCTTGATGCTGTTTGTCACAACAAGCTCTTTAATTGTTGAATTATTAATCCGTTCAACCGCAGGGCCTGATAGTACAGGGTGTGTACAGCATGCATATACTTCTTTCGCTCCGTTTTCAACGAGCGCATTAGCAGCAAGTGTAATCGTACCTGCAGTATCAATAATGTCATCGATGAGGATAGCAGTCTTCCCTTCGATGTTACCTACAATATTCATGACTTCCGCCACGTTTGGACGCGGACGGCGTTTATCGATAATCGCAATTGGCGCTTTTAGTCGGTCAGCCAGTTTGCGGGCACGTGTCACACCGCCATGGTCTGGTGAAACAATGACGATATCTTCAAGATTTTTGCCTTCAAAATATTCTCCTAAAATCGGAACACCCATTAAGTGGTCAATCGGTATATCAAAGAATCCTTGAATTTGCGGCGCATGCAGGTCAAGTGCAATCACACGAGTCGCACCGGCTGTTTCAAGCAGGTTAGCGAAAAGTTTAGCTGTGATTGGCTCACGGGATCTTGCTTTTCTGTCTTGACGCGCATAACCGTAATAAGGAATAACAATGTTAATCGTTTTTGCAGAAGCGCGTTTTAACGCATCTACCATAATCAGCAGTTCCATAATATGCTCGTTAACGGGGTCACTTGTAGACTGGATGATGTAACAATCACATCCGCGAATACTTTCTTCGATATTAATTTGGACTTCCCCGTCACTAAATCTTGTGACAGAACATTTCCCTAATTGAACTCCAACTATATCTGCGATTTCTTTTGCAAGCTCTGGATTCGAATTCAAAGAAAAAATCTTTAAATTCTTATCTCCGTATTGATTAGACATGGATAAACCTCCGAATTTAGGATTATTTTTTATGAATATTTTTCACATAATCGTCTTTATTTACTTGTCTCGCTCTGGCAATAGCAAGTGCTTTTCCAGGTACATCTTCCGTAACAGTTGAACCTGCCGCCACATAAGCGCCTTCTCCGACTGTGACAGGGGCAACCAAGTTGGAATTGCAGCCGATAAACGCGCCATCTTCAATTTTTGTCAAATACTTATTCTTTCCATCATAATTGACAGTAATTGAACCGCAGCCCAGGTTTACATCAGTGCCTACCTCAGCATCGCCGACATAGCTTAGATGAGATGCCTTGCTTCGGTCTCCGAATTGAGTCTTTTTAATTTCTACAAAATTCCCGATCTTCACTTCATTCCCGATGACAGAATCAGGTCTGATGTGAGCAAAAGGTCCTATGTTTACATCATTCCCCACTTTACTGTGATTGACTACCGATTGTTTAATAACCGTACGGCTGCCAATGGCACTATTCATAATCTCCGTATGAGGGCCAATAATCGTATCTTCTCCGATTTGCACCTCACCTTTAATCACAGTTCCAGGGTAAATCACAGTATCGCTTCCGATAACAGCGTCAGGAGAAATATACGTATTCATCGGGTCGATCAACGTCACGCCATTTTGCATATGCCGTTTATTAATGCGCTCTTTCATAAATTGTTCTGCCTGAGAAAGAGCAACTCTATCATTAACTCCGAGCGTTTCTTGGAAATTACCAGTCTGGTAAGCGGCAACAGTTTCGCCTTCATTTTTAAGAATCTCTATGACATCCGGCAAATAATACTCGCCTTGGGCATTATCATTAGACACCTGATCAATAGCCCGAAATAGCGCTTCATTGTCAAAACAATACGTACCGGTGTTGATCTCAGTTACAAGACGTTCTTCTTCAGAGGCGTCCTTATGCTCAACGATTTTTTGAACCGCTCCGTTTTCGCTGCGAATAATGCGGCCGTATCCGGTTGGATCTTCTGCAACCGCAGTTAAAATCGTAGCTTTCGCTTCTCTTTGTGTATGTTCTTTCAGCATCTGTTCCATCGTCTCTGCTGTCAAAAGCGGCGTATCTCCGCAAATGACAATTGTGACGCCTTTTTCGTCAGCAAGAAATGGCTGTGCCTGTTTTACAGCATGAGCAGTGCCAAGCTGTTCTGCTTGAAGCGCGTACTCGCTTTTATCACCAAGCTGCTTTTTCACTTCTTCCGCACCATGTCCGACAATCGTGACAAGCTTTGATAAAGATAATTTTAAGGCTTCGTCCACGACGTGCTCTACCATAGGCTTACCGCAAACTGGATGAAGGACTTTATAAAGCTTCGATTTCATTCTCGTTCCTTGTCCAGCCGCTAAAACAACTGCAAACCGCTTATCCATTTATTGGCCTCCAATATCCCTTTTATCCATAGAAAAATATATCCTAAATATCTTCTGATTTCAAGGAGACTTCATGAAGTGCAAGAATTTTCTATTGAGTGCAACTAAGTTTGAAAAATCAGAATTAAAAAAGGACCGCCGGCAAAAGGCTTATGTCAGCCCTTTCAGCAGTCCTTGCTTTTTGGTTATTTTTTAAGAAGCTCCAGCTTCTTCGAATTCTAATGCTTCAGTGTCACCCAGACGATGATACTCATTTAACACGGCATCTTGAATCTTTCCTCGCGTGCTTGAATTAATAGGATGAGCAATATCGCGGAACTCTCCATCAGGGGTGCGTTTACTCGGCATCGCAACGAAAAGACCATTGTTTCCATCAATCACACGAATATCATGTACAACAAATTCGTGATCCAGCGTGATGGATGCAATCGCTCTCATGCGACCATCGGTATTCACGCGGCGTAATCTTACGTCAGTAACTTCCACAGTAGTTCACCACCTTTTCCCTATATAAAAGCATTAGTGTATCAATTCCACGATTTTTTCTGAAATCCTGCTCGTTTTTAAAATATTTTTTGAAAAAATAGGATATAGTTACACAATTAGGTCATAAAGCTTTCATTTCGGGCATAAGGTAAATAAAAAAGTGATCCCGGGCTCTCCCAGAATCACTTTTCTTATTATTTCACCAGTGCAATAACTTCAATCTCGACTAACGCATCCTTCGGGAGTCTCGCGACTTCAACACAAGATCTCGCCGGTTTGTGAGTGTCAAAGTATTGTCCGTACACTTCGTTTACTTCCGCAAACTGTTCCATATCCGCGATAAATACAGTTGCTTTTACAACTTTTTCAAAAGAAGCACCCGCTTCTTCCAGAACCGCCTTTAAATTGCTGAATACTTGATGAGTCTGCTCCTTAATATCGCCGTTCACCATTTCGCCTGAAGGAGTCAAAGGGATTTGACCTGAGCTGTAAAACATATTGTTGACGATAATCCCTTGTGAATAAGGCCCGATTGCCGCTGGGGCATGTTTTGTGTGGACTGCTTTTGTCATGATTCTGTCTCTCCATTCTTTAAAAGATTGTCTTTAAAAAAACGCAGAAAATTGCCATTCTGAATTTCAATGGACTTCTCTTTCATGTTGATGGTTGAAAGAGTAAGAAGTGACATATATTCGTCAACAAGACGTTCATCTACTCCTTCGGCTTCAACTAAGACGCCGATTCCCGCCACATTTGCGTTAAACTCATCCAACAGGTTAATCATACCATTAATGGTGCCGCCTGCTTTCATAAAGTCATCAATAATGAGTACGTTTGAACCCGTTTTCATGCTTCTTTTCGCAAGTGACATTGTTTGAATGCGGTTTGAGGAGCCTGAAACATAATTAATGCTGACTGTGGAGCCCTCTGTTACCTTATTGTCTTTACGAACGATCACAACAGGCACATTCAAATAGCTTGCAGCTGCATACGCAAGAGGGATGCCTTTCGTGGCAACGGTCATGACAACATCAATTTCGCGCTCTGCAAACACGGAAGCAAACAGCTTCCCTACCTTGGAGAGTACAGATGGCTTTCCTAAGATATCCGTTAAATATACATAACCGCCCGGAAGGATACGCTCAGGATTTGCCAGCGACTGTCCAAGTGTCTGCACAAACTCTTCAGCTTCAGCCTGCTTCATTTTCGGAATATATTTAACGCCTCCGGCAGCTCCGGGAACAGTAAGCAAAGTACCAATCCCCTGCTGTTCAAAGGTTTGTTTAATAATTGTTAAATCTTCACTGATCGATGATTTTGCAGATTCATACCGCTCAGAGAAAAAGGTTAGCGGTATTAACTCGTGCGGATGGGTTAACAAATAATTTGTTAAGTCCACCAATCTGCCGCTGCGACGAAACTTCATGAACTTACCCCCAAAATCCGAATATTTTAAGATCAATATAACTTAACATACGGATTTAATCAAGAGCGTTCTGTTCGCCGATCATTCTCACCGCATAAACTTGATCGCAGAAGCCTCTTAACCCGTTATAAATTCTCTGCACCTTCGACTCATACTGAACCAGTCCAAATACTGTCGGGCCGCTCCCGCTCATTAACACGGCATCTGCACCAAAGCGTTTCATCTGGTTTTTAATCATCGCAACTTCAGGATGCATGTCGAGTGTAACAGATTCAAGCACATTGCCTAAACGGCTGCACATCTTCTGAAAACTCTTCTCTTCTATCGCCTCGATCATGCCTTGTACATCGGGATGCTCTATACCATCCAGTTTCAGCGCTCTGTACACTTCAGCAGTTGAAACACCGATTGTCGGCTTCGCTAAAATGACCCAGCAGTGCGGAGGCGTGCTTATATGTTTAATTTTCTCGCCGCGCCCTGTTGCTAATGCAGTTCCGCCATAGACACAAAATGAAACGTCAGAGCCAATTTCCGCTCCAAGCTCAGCAAGCGTTTCCGCGGACAGATTTAAATTCCACAGTCTGTTCAGCCCTCTGAGTGTCGCCGCCGCATCACTGCTTCCGCCGGCAAGACCGGCAGCCACCGGAATTACCTTCGTAATCATGATGGAAACTCCCTTTTTCACGTTGTATCTGTCCTTGATCAGCTTGGCAGCCTGATAAGCTAAGTTTCTTTGGTCATCAGGCACAAATCGGTTGTGGGAGGAAACCCTCACTTCATCCTCTGCAAGCTCCGTCAATTCAATTCGATCAGCTAAATCAATTGTCGTCATGATCATTTCGACTTCATGATAGCCATCCGGGCGTTTTCGGGTGACGTCAAGTGACAGATTGATCTTAGCTGGCGCTTTTTCTAAAATACGCATAGCTTTCACCTACTTCTCCATCTAAACATAAGTATGAACATTGTATCACATTTGAAGTACAGGATGAACATATCCATATTCAGCCCATTATGTATTTATATCCAAAATAAAAAAACCAGGGAACAGCACGTCCCCCGGGTCACATCCTTATCGGTTATTCTGATTCTGAGCCATTTGCTGTTCGGCGATTTCTATAGCGCGCTTTACCATGTTACCGGCATCGCGAGCCCGAATTTCGCCCCAGCCGCCATTTTTTACTGTGTCATAAAAACCAAGGTCTTTAGCAAGCTCATATTTAAACTCATCTGACATAACTCCACGACGTCTGCCCAAACGAAACAACCCCTTTTTTAGAAGTGATAGCCATTCGTGCACGTCACGATAATATGTGACTGTTTTATCTTTTGTTAAATCAGATGGAACTTTCGTTAAAATTACTGGAAACCAAAAAAGGGCAAAACAAAAAGCAGTAAACAAAAGGTTCACTGCCCGTTAAAATGCCACTGAGCTTGCGGCGTCATCATTAAATGTCAGCTCAACAGTCTCAGTCAAAATATCAGCATAACTGTATGAAACTCTTTCAAACGAGTTCTCGTCTTGATCTAGTTGTATCACAAAAACAGAAGGGTACGTCTCAGCTAAAATGCCCGAACGCTCAATCGTTTTTCGGCGGCCACCGTTTGCTTTTAACGTCAGCCTTTTACCTAAATTCCCATCAAGCGATCTTTTAATATCGGACAACGTCTTCGCCATTGCATCCACCTCACTACATTTATTGTACAACACGAGCCCATTTTTGTCAAATAAAATTTAAATTATATCAACGTTAATAAGACGTTGTCAATAAAATTATTTTGACAAAATTCTATGATTCCTCAATTATGTTCCGCAAGTTTCGGTAAATTATGTATCATTATGTAAAATAAAAAACCCGCATAGCTCTCCTATGCAGGTTTTCAACTGTTAATTGGACTTATAAGGCATACCAATTCTCAGAACTCCTCTTGTTTCAATACCTCCAAGCCCTTTCTCTCTTGTCAGCGTATTACGGAGCACTTCCCATACATTAATCCGTTCCATAAACGGCGTAAAGCTGATCTTCGCGACGATATATACCGGATCAAGCGCATGAATATTGACTCTTGACGGTGAACTTGCAAAATTCGCACCCGCTCTGATGAGTGATTCAAAATGGGATTGGCAGGCCCCCGCAAAAATAACAAGCTGATCTAAGTGAGGGATCTTTTTTCGGGCTGTTTGAACAGTTTCAACAAAGTGCTTAGAATGTCTGTACGCATTCAAATCATCAATGCCGCCCTTTTGCTTCGAATACGCATCATGCCCTGTGATCACCAGGATATCAGGTCGATATTTGTCGAGCAATTCTTCAATAGAAGCAGACATTTTCTTTTCATGGCAATGGATGCCATAGACCGGCACTCCAATTTTTTTATAGACATTCAGGCATTTTTTCAGATATGCTTCGTCACCATCCAGATGAAGCACTTTGCCCGGCATATGGAAATAATGCTCCTGATGCTGATATTGGCTTGTCGCATAGTACTCCTGCTTTTCTCTGAGCAGCTTATAATCTTGGCGGAGTAATTCGAGCGACTCATTCATTCTGCTCTCATCTTTCTTTTTCCGCATCATCTGCTCATCCTTTTTCACTGCCACCAGATCAGAAAAATCCGAATCAGCAATCAGCCTGACTTCATCTCCATGCAAAATGGCAATTGAATTTCCTTTGCTTGTTTGCTCTATTCCTATAATTCGAAACAAAACATCCATCTGATAGGATTTTCTGGCTACCATATCCCCTATTTGAAATTGCACGTTCCTCACTCCACACATAGACTAAGCCTCATCATGAAAGAAAGAGCCTTGAGAAAGCGCCTTTTTTCGCTGAGTCCAAGTTTTTTCTTATCATTGAATGAAAGGTCCTTCTCTAGCCTATGTAGCGGCAGTCCATGTGGTGCGCAAAACAAAAAGCCCTTTTAGAAAAGGGCTTTATACAATCCGTTAGACAGCGCTGCGAACTCCTCAATAGACAGGGATTCACCTCGGCGCTTACCGTCAATATTTGTTTCTTCGAGCACTTGCTCAATCGTTGATTTTTGCGCTTTTCCTTCAGGCAGATTGTTAACTAAGTTATTGAGCAGCGTTTTACGGCGCTGTGCAAAGCTTGCCTTGATGAGCTGAAAGAAAAAGGATTCGTTTTCCACGTCCACTGCCGGGCCGTCTCGGAGAATCAGACGGATGACTGCGGAATCGACATTAGGCTGAGGAACAAATACGGTTTTCGGAACGATCATCACCGTTTTGGCTTCTGTATAAAACTGCACCGCGATTGAAAGCGAGCCGTATTCCTTAGATGAAGGATCAGCCGCCATGCGCTCAGCCACTTCTTTTTGCAGCATGACCACAATCCCTTTCAGCGGAAGATGTTCTTCAAGCAGTTTCATGATAATCGGTGTTGTTACGTAATAAGGAAGGTTGGCAACTACCATGATCTCATCACAATCTTGAAATTGTTCTTCAATGACCGATTTGACATCAGCCTTTAACACGTCATGATGAATGACAGTAACATTGTCGTAAGGTGACAGCGTATCCTTCAGAATCGGCAATAATCGCTGGTCAATCTCAAATGCCACGACCTTTTTCGCCCGCTTGGCAAGCTGTTCGGTTAAAGCCCCGATTCCCGGGCCGATTTCAATGACACCTGTTTTCTCCGTCACTTCCGCGTGATCGACAATTCTGTTTAAAATGTTCGTATCAATTAAGAAATTCTGTCCTAGGCTCTTTTTAAAAGAAAAACCGTATTTCTTCAGTATCTCTTTCGTTCTAATCGGTGTCGCAATATCTTTATTCATTCTGTTCCTCCCGCATAACGGTATCGAGCGCACTCATAAAATCACTTTTTTTAATTTGAAACATTTGCAGCCGCTTTTGAAGCTGTTTGCCATTTGTATAGCCGATTTTCAACAGATCACCCAGTCGTTCCCGGCGGCGTTTGGCCGCAGGTCCGCCTATTAGTCCGGCATGAATCAAATCCTCAGCTGAAATGTCACTCGGCTGCGCTTCCATCTCCTCATGCACATTTTCTAAACATGCCCTAATGCTTTCAACCGATGCATGCTCCACACCAATTCCCCGCTTGTTTTTAGGTTTGGCAAGATGTTTTGGCAAAAATGCATGCTTACAGCCGGGTACAGCCTCTGAGATGGTTTTGCGAATCTTCTCTCCCGGAAAGTCCGGATCCGTTAAAACAATGACGCCTCTGGTCTTCTGGGCCAAACGGATTTGGTCAATCACATGATCATCGATGGCTGAACCATTTGTTTCAATTGTGTCTGCATCAACAGCCAATTTGATGCGGGCCGTATCATCACGCCCCTCGACCACAATGATCTCTTTAATTTTCATTATTTCCTCCAAGACAAAATAAAAACTTTTGTATATTCATGAAACTTTTTCTTATATCGAGCGTCTAATAAGCAGAAAATGCACTTTGTCTATTATAACGAAAAAAACAGAGGGCGCAAAACCCTCTGAATACATAAGTATATACTAATTTAAGATTTTAATTTTGACTGTTTTATTTCCCCATCGGTACGCCGATGATTTCTCTGGGAAAAAGACGTCTATCTTGTTCCCTTTAATCGCTGAACCGGTATCTGCAGCAATAGCATATCCATAGCCTTCCACGTGGACTTTGGAGCCTAGCGGAATGACATTTGGATCCACAGCGATGACTTTGGCATTCGGATTATTTTTTAAATTGACGCCTGTCGCTGTATGTCCTGAACAACCGCTGCAGCTTGCCGTATAAGCCGTAGATGATACAGTCATGACTTTGCCTGTTGATTCATTGCTGCGGGACACAACTGTTTTTGAATCACCTGAAGCACTGACCGTTTCAACTTTTGGACTGCTTTGCTTTGTGCCGACAGCAATCACTTTATCTTTGCTTTGTTCAGCTGTTTCTTCTTTTACAAGCTCTCTGGACACTTCTTTACCGTTTTCTTTAACGACTTCGAAATGTTTTTTTAGCTTGCCTTCTTTTCCTTTTTGGACGACCTTTTCTTTCCCTTTTTCAAGAGAAGCGTCTTCTTGCTTTTTCACATCGAACGCAATCTTCTCTTCAACTACATCGGTGACCTTTTCGATACGAGTAATTGTAATATCAGCCTTTCCTTTCGTCAGCTTTGCATCTAACGCAGGCTTGATTTTATCTTCGTCTTTTATGTTCATCTTTTGCTGTTTTAAAAAGTCAGCGACCGTAGTCGAAGTCGTCCAGATCTTCTTTTGTTTCCCTGCATCATTCACAGTAACCTGAAATGCGGGCTCTATGTTAATCTTCATGTCTTTCGAAATATCTGTATCTATTGCGGGATCAATTTGATCTTGTTCTTTCACATCAACATCTTGTTCGTCCAGTAATGCACCGACCGTTTTTGCTGTTGACCATAATGTCTTTTCTTCCCCGTTTATTGTAAGCTTCACAGGTTTTGCAGCCTCATACACAACGTCCATGTCTGCTGTTATCTTTGTCTGTTTAGCAGGTGTGATCTTGTCTTCGTCTCTTGTCTTTATATCAAGCGTCCCCAAAAGATCACCGACTGTATTTGCATGTGTGCGTATATGTTTCTTTTTGCCATTGATAGAAACTGAGACTGATTGTTTCGTCAGCTCATGAGCCGCGTACGCAGTCCCGCTTCCTGCCAAAAGCAAACAAGCAGCAACCAGAATGACTTTGCTTTTGCTAAGCTTTACGGAAAACAGCTTTTTCATTTTTTGTGTGATGAAAAACGCCTCCTTCTCCTCGGAGAGATTATATAGAGTATCTAAAAGGCTGTCAACCCTCCCTTCTCTTTCTCCCAAAAGCTCAGTGTCTTCTTCATTATCCTGAAATACACTGAGAAACGGAAGAAAGACTTGTCGACAAACCTATCCTATGAGGAGAAGAAAGCATGTAGAACTTTTATAGAAAAACGCTGTAAGGGACAAGCTCTTACAAAACCCGCTAGCGTTTTTTGTCAGTTTATACGGAAAAGTCTTTTCGCATTTTTAGTCGTGATGGAAGCAATCTCTTCAAAGGTCATTTCTTTTAATTCGGCGATTTGTTCTGCCACATATTTCACATAGCTTGGCTCATTTCTTTTCCCGCGGAAAGGGTGCGGTGTGAGAAACGGGCAGTCCGTTTCAATCAGCAGCCGGTCATTGGGAATTTCCTTCACTACTTCCTTCGGTTTCTTCGCATTTTTAAATGTCACCGGTCCCCCAAATGATAAATAAAAATTCATTTTCATGCATTCTCTTGCCACTTCCGCACTTCCTGTAAAGCAGTGCATGATTCCGCCCACAGCTTCTGCGCCTTCCTCTTTCAAAATGGTCACGACATCCTCCGTTGCATCACGGTTATGAATGATAATAGGCAAATTGACCTCTTTCGCTAAGGCGATTTGTTTTCTAAACACCTCTTTTTGAATATCTTTAGGTGATTTATCCCAATGATAATCCAGTCCCATTTCCCCTATCGCTACCACTTTCTCATGAGCAGAAAGCTCTTTAATCCACGCTAAGTCTTCCTCTGTCATGTCAATAGCGTCAACAGGGTGCCAGCCAATGGCTGCATAAATAAAATCATATTCCTCAATCATTTCCATCGCACGGGTAATCGTCGGACGGTCAAAACCAACTACGACAATTCGTTCAACTTTTTCAGCTTTTGCCCGTTCAATAACCTCTTCAAGATCAGTATCATATTGTTCTGCATTTAAATGCGCGTGTGTGTCAAACAACATAAGTGAAAAACTCCTTTCTTGTCGAAACACAAAAGGTGTTCGACGAATTGTTACACGTGAAACACCTTTTGTTTTATCATTATTTAATTCTTGTGCCTTTTGGTAACGACTGATCGATAGACACGACCTTTAAAACGCCGTCTGCTTCTCCTGCAAGGATCATACCTTGAGAAAGCTCTCCTCTGAGTTTAACCGGTTTTAGATTTGTTACACAAACGAGTTTTTTTCCAACAAGCTCTTCAGGCGTATAATGCTTCGCAATGCCGGATACCACTTGGCGCTTTTCAAAACCAAGATCGAGCTGCAGCTTCAATAAACGGTCTGCTTTTTTCACTGGCTCTGCCTCAATGACCTCAGCTACGCGAAGCTCTACATCCATGAATTGATCAATCGTAATTTCAGGTAAACGATCGACCTCTTGCGGCTCTTCTTCTTTTGTTTCTTCTTTCGATGGTGCTGAACCTTGCATTTTCCCTTTGATGTAAGCAATTTCTTCTTCTGCCTCTAAACGAGGGAACAATGGATCACCTTTTTGTACTTTTGTATCTTTCAGCTGGCCGAAAGCTGTAATGCTGTCCCAAGCTTTTAAAGATTCATCAGTAATACCTAGCTGCTCGAACATTTTTTCAGGTGTTTTTGTTAAGAATGGCTGAAGCAGTACCGCTGAAATACGCAATGATTCAGCGAGGTGATACATAACTGATCGCAATTCTTCTTCTTTTGCCGGATCTTTCGCAAGCACCCATGGAGCTGTCTCATCAATGTATTTGTTTGTGCGGCTGATGAGCTGCCATAAAGTCGAAAGTGCTACCGAGAACTCCATATTTTCCATTGCTTTCTCATAAGCTTTCACTGTTTCTTCAGCAACGGAAGTGAGCGTTTGGTCAAATTCCGTAACAGCACCTTTGTAAGAACCGATTTGTCCGTCAAAATACTTATTGATCATCGCAACAGTACGATTCAATAGATTTCCTAAATCATTCGCTAAATCATAGTTGATTCGCTCAACAAATCCTTCCGGCGTGAAAACACCGTCAGATCCGAACGGCACTTCACGAAGCAGGTAATAGCGAAGCTCGTCTAAACCATAGCGTTCAATTAATGTAACCGGATCTACAACGTTTCCTTTTGATTTCGACATTTTTCCGTCTTTCATCAAAAGCCAGCCATGCGCGAATACTTGCTTTGGCAGCGGAAGATCCAGCGCCATCAGCATAATTGGCCAGTAAATAGTATGGAATCGTACAATCTCCTTACCGACTAAATGAACATCGGCAGGCCAATATTTTTGATAAAGCTCATCATTTTCTGTATCATAACCGAGTGCCGTTAAATAGTTAAATAGTGCGTCAATCCAAACATATACAACATGCTTTGGATTTTCCGGCACCTTCACGCCCCAATCAAAAGTGGTACGTGATACTGCCAAATCCTCAAGTCCAGGTTTGATAAAGTTATTAATCATTTCGTTTTTGCGTGATTCTGGCTGAATGAATGTCGGGTTTTCTTCATAGTATTTCAGAAGACGATCCGCGTATTTCCCCATGCGGAAGAAATAAGATTCCTCTTTGATCAATTCAACTGGGTGACCGCTGTCAGGGCTTTTCCCGCCGATGACCTCTCCCTTTTCATTCCGCTCAATATCAACGAGCTGAGTTTCCGTGTAGAACGTTTCATCAGGGATGCTGTACCAGCCTTCATACTCATCAAGATAGATGTCCCCGTTATCAAGAAGCTTTTGAAACACCTTTTCAATGACAACTTTATGCCGTTTTTCTGTCGTGCGGATAAAGTCGTCGTTTGAGATTTCAAGCTGCTTCCACAGTTTTTGAATATCTGCCGCTGCGCGATCCACATACTCCTGAGGTGTAATGTTTTCCTGTTCAGCTTTTTGCTGGATCTTTTGTCCATGCTCGTCCGTTCCCGTTAAATAGCGAACATCGAACCCTTTTAATCTTTTGTAACGTGCCATTGCATCTCCCGCGACTGTCGTATATGCATGGCCGATATGTAATTTTCCGCTCGGATAATAAATCGGTGTTGTAATGTAAAATGTATTGTTTTCTTGCGGCATCTTGAAACCTCCTAATCAGAATGTCAAAAAGCTCCCGCCCAAAGGACGAGAGCGGCGATAAGTGCAAATCATATATGAATATTATTTATATTTATCCTTTATCTATGATACCATCTTAGCCTTTAAGATCAAGAATATATACATACGCCCTGAAAAAGAATAATTAAAATTAAAAATCTTTAATGAAAATAAAAAAAGTCTGTTCGTGTCGAATTTTGTCGTATATAATCAAATGAAATAAAAAACTTTGGTTCGAAAGTCTTGATTTAAAAGGATTTTTAGTAGGATAATAGCTTTATTAAATATTTATAAAATGCTGTTATTTCGGTAGTTTCTAAGACATTACTGACTATAAGAACTAATTCTTACAATCAATAGTAAACAAAATGATTGACGATTATTGGAAACCTTGTTATGCTATGAAGGTAAGGATTTTGTCGAATAATGACGAAGAAAAATATAATTTAAACAAATAAGTATCTCTTGGGAGGAGAATGTTTATGAAATCTACTGGTATTGTACGTAAAGTTGATGAATTAGGACGTGTAGTTATTCCTATCGAACTGCGTCGTACTCTTGGAATCGCAGAAAAAGATGCTCTTGAAATCTATGTTGATGATGAAAAAATCATCCTTAAAAAATATAAACCAAACATGACTTGCCAAGTAACTGGTGAAGTTTCTGATGATAACCTTAAACTTGCAGGCGGTAAATTGGTTCTTAGTAAAGAAGGCGCTGAGCAAATCATCAGCGAAATCCAAAACCAGCTTCAAAACCTTAAATAATCATTTCTTGTACAAAAAACGTTCTTGTTATGACACAAGAACGTTTTTTTATTGCTTAATATGGTAAGCATCGTACACTTCACGCTTTGGTACATTGCGATCGACTGCTGCTTTTTTAATGGCTTCTTTAGACGTAGCGCCTTTCAAGATGTAATGCTCGACATGTTCTTTCGCAGTGAGGGTTTCCCACCATTGTTCTTCCTCATCTACCTCTTCATTATTACTTCCTTCTACGACAAGACAAAACTCGCCGCGTATCTGATCCTCGTTTGCCCAACCAATGACCTCAGATATGGTTCCTCGGATAAACTCTTCATATTTCTTAGTGAGTTCACGTGTTACAGCGATTTCCCGATCTCCTAATATCTCTGCCATCGCTGACAAGGTTTCCTTCAATCTGTGAGGCGCTTCATAAAAAATGATCGTTTCCCGCCGTTTTTTAAGGGCTTCAAGCTCCTTCTTCTTTTCTTTTTTCTGTCTGTTGAGAAAACCGTAAAAGAAAAAAGGCTGCGGTACAATACCTGAAGCAATAAGAGCTGTTAATGCAGCATTTGCTCCCGGCAACGGAACAACATAACCGCCTATATCCGTAAAATCCTTTACAATTTCCGCTCCGGGATCAGAAATCGTCGGCAGACCGGCATCACTGACAAGAGCAATGTTTTTTCCCGATTTCAGCCATTCAATAATTTTGTGCCCACTGCTTTCTTTATTGTGTTCGTGATAGCTGACGAGCGGTGTTTCAATTTCATATACATGACAAAGCTTTTTCGTTTGCCTCGTATCTTCCGCAGCAATCGCATCCACTGATTTCAGCGTGTCGATCGCCCGGAATGTCATGTCCTCTAGATTTCCGATTGGGGTTGGGACCAAGTAAAGAATTCCCATGTCCGACTTTCCATTAAAGCTCATTTGCCGCCTTAACATATACAGCCTCCTTGGTGTTCCGCTTTTCTTCTATATAAAGCTCTTTTTTCTTTCGAGTTAGTTTTTTGAAATAATATTCCGCCTGCATAGCTTCCCGCTTTGTTGAAAAGCTCTCGGCAAAAATTAATTCAACCGGACGTCTTACTTTAGTGTACTTTGCGCCCTTTCCATCATTGTGTGTTTTCACTCGTTTATGCAGATCGTTGGTATACCCGGCATACCAGCTATTGTCCTTACATTTCACGACGTAGAAGAAATGGTTATTTGTCTCCATATAAAATGGTCCTGATTTCTTTTGTATATTCATTTTGTTCATCATAAACGAATAAAGGAGGAAGAATTTTTAAATCCGGGCGCCCGCCTTTGATACCTTCAACCAAAATGGTATTGGCTTCTTTCCCTTGCTTCGGATAGACAAATTGTACACGTTTTGGCTCGATTTGATAAGCCTTCATCAGTTCAAAAATCTCTAGAAGCCTTCCCGGCCGGTGAACAAGAGCTGCTTTTCCCCCTTGCTTGAGCAGCTTGCTGCTGACTGAAATGACATCCTCCAGTGTGCAGTGGATTTCATGTCTTGCAATTCGGAGATGCTCATTCATGTTTTGTTCAGTTTGTTTCGGTGTTTTAAAATACGGCGGATTGCAGGTGACAACATCATATCGATTATGTCCAAGTTTCTCCGGCATGTTTTTCAGGTCATCATGTATGAACTGAATCTGATCCTGCAGCTTATTATACTCCACGCTGCGAACAGCCATATCATGCAGCCTTTCTTGTATTTCGACTCCCAGAATGTCTGCTTTTGATCTTGTACTGAGCAGCAGCGGCACAATACCATTGCCGGTGCATAAATCAACGATTTTCCCTTTTTGAATCGGAACGTACGCAAATTTGGACAGAAGCACAGCGTCCAACGAAAAAGCAAACACTGTTGGGCTTTGTATGATTTTCATGTCCTCTGCCAGCAAATAGTCTAATCTTTCATCATCATGTAATGAAACCATCTTCTTATCCTTTCAGTACCTTTGAAAAAGGCTCCCGTCTTATGCGGAAGCCTTTTCCCTATTTTTTATTTAAGAATGACAGACAGAAAAGACAATCCTCTTTTCGAACACTTCCATAGTGGACATTGCAGATATGAAATCCTTCTTGATACAGACGTGCCAGATTATCATATCCTTCCCCTATATCAGTTTGCTCTGTCTTCTGTGTTTTTGATTCTTTTTTATCAGCTTTGAACTTTTCAATCTGCTGCGTCGTATCGTCCAGCCGTTTGCGCAAATGCTTGTTTTCAAGCTGTAAATGATGATTTTCCTCAATCATCTCACCGATATGCTGCTTCAAATCCCCCAGCTGCCGGTACAGTGAACCAATTTGTTCTTCTAAGTTAATGACTGTATCAAATAACTCTTTTTTATCCAAGGTTCCACACCTCGTTAATCTGTGGTTTGTGCGGATACGACGCCCTCTTCCAAGAGCTCTTCCCAAGTATATTCTATCACTTTTTCACGGTTTATCAGTTCCACCTGAAGCACCCGTTCCAGAATATTTAGTCCGACGACCTTCGCGGGACCGTTTGCTGTCGTTATCATTTCTCCTATATCCGGAAGCTGTTCTTTTGCCGTCTCATACTCATCGTTCTCATATTTTAGACAGCACATCAATCGTCCGCAAAGACCCGAAATCTTCGTAGGATTTAAAGACAAGTTCTGATCCTTGGCCATTTTAATGGAAACGGGTTCAAAATCTCCAAGAAACGTTGAACAGCAAAGCATTCTTCCGCAAGGACCGATTCCTCCGAGCATTTTTGCCTCATCCCTCACTCCGATTTGGCGCAGCTCAATTCTTGTCTTAAAGATAGAAGCCAAATCCTTTACAAGCTCTCTAAAGTCGACTCGGCCGTCAGCAGTGAAGTAAAAAATGACTTTATTGCGATCAAAGGTGAATTCAACATCGACCAACTTCATATCCAAGCCATGCTCAATCACTTTCTTTTGGCAGATATCAAATGCTGATAGTGCTTCCTGTTTATTTTCTTCTACAATGAGAAGATCGCGTTCGTCAGCAACACGTATCACTTTTCGAAGGGGAAGCACCACATCATGCTCATCCACCTGTTTATTTGCAATTACGACCTGGCCGTACTCAACGCCTCTGACAGTTTCTACAATTACGCAGCTGTCATGTTCTATATGAAATCCATTCGGATCAAAATAATATATTTTACCCGCTTTCTTAAAGCGGACACCAATTACATTGTACAAGCTTATCCCTCCTGCAACATTAACACCAAGTGCTCCATTAATCCTTGTACATTCACATTGGAATGAAGCCGTTTCTTTGCTTCTAAAACAGCAAGTATCTGATTCGTAACGCTTTGTTGTGTTGATTGTAGCGCATGCTGTTTTATTGATTGGAATAAGTCTTGATAAATCAATTTATCTTCATTTCCTATTTGGATGGACAACACATCACGATATATCAATAAGAGCATATCAAGACCCATTTCTTGATGGGTTTTTTCTTTGAAAAAGGGCATCCATTGATCTTGAATAAAGAAAAAAGCATGTCCTTTCCGCTGGTGTAGGACTTCATACAATTTTATCACTTTCGCTCTAGACTCTGCAAACTCATCATTTCGACTTAATTCGACTGCTTCTGCTACATTATTGGTCATGTTGGCCAGAAGCCTTGCCATATGAGGCGAGACGTCCTGTTCGATCAGTCTATCTTCAATTGCTTTCGGCTGCAAAGGCTGAAAAGGAAGGGTTTGGCATCTTGAAATGATGGTATCCAATAACCTTTGGGGCTGCTCAGTGATGAGGACGGCCATTGTGTCTTTGTTCGGTTCTTCTAAAAATTTCAGCAGGCTGTTCGCCGCATTTGCTGTCATTTGATCTGCGTGCGAAATAATATACAGCTTTTTATGCGATTCAAGTCCTGTCTTAGAAAACTCTTCTTGGAGCGCTTGAATTTGCGCCTTTTTGATTGATAAGCCATCAGGCTGAACAAGATGGAGATCAGGATGGTTCCCTGACTCTATCCGTTTACAGTTTCGGCAGCTCTCACAAGGCTCCGCGCCATCCTCCAGACAAAAGAAGCTTTTTGCAAGAAGCAGTGCGGCATCAAGCTTGCCTGTTCCTTTTTTTCCCTCAAACAAATAAGCGTGTGATAGTCTGTCCTTCTCAATACTATTATATAAAAGCTTCATCACTCTGGGCTGAAGCTCGTTCATTTCCTTCCAGGATATTGCCATTGTATCACTCTCTATGTGTAAAGGTTAATTAATAAACCTTTTATTTCGCCAATACGCTCCAGCAAATCAATTGCCGGTTTTTCCTGATCCATCATCTCTTCCGTAAGCTGTATCAATTTGTCATCTATTTCTTTCACAAGTCCCAGCGTTCTGCTGTTCCCGTAAAGATCAAAGCTTTTCGATGTTTCATGTGAAAGGCCGCTGTCCACAGCTTCTTTGACAAAACGTTTCACAAGTCCTTTAAATCTCGCTAAGTCTTTAAAATTCCGAGATTTCGTTAGCCTTTTTCCGAATGCTTCTATATCAGATAACAGCCTGGTAAGCTGATCAAGCTTCATTTTGCTGCTTTGGTTTTCCATTGATGTTTTAAACGATGCCGTGATCTCAGATGTTTTCACAGAGGGAATCTGTTTATTATCTATAAATGTACGTATATCTTTATTAATTTTCACAGTTTCAGATCCTTAAAATTGATGAAATTCATCGACTGGAAGGACAAATACTGTCGCTCCGCCAACTTCAACTTCGACTGGATAAGGGACATAGGAATCAGCATTTCCGCCCATTGGAGATACAGGGGCAATCATCTGATCACGTTTCTGCCCGTTTTCTTTAATGAGACTCAACGCTTTATTGACGCGTATATCCTCGACACCGATCATAAACGTTGTATTGCCTGATTTAAGAAATCCTCCTGTCGTCGCAAGCTTTGTGACTCTGAAGTTGTGATCCGTTAAGGTTTTCAAAAGTCTGTTGCTGTCCTGATCTTGTACAACTGCCACTATCAATTTCATCTGTGAAGGCCTCCTTTAGATTGGAAACAACGTGATCTCGTTTACATTATTATATCAAC
This sequence comes from Bacillus sp. SJZ110, assembly GCF_006715455.1. Taxonomy (NCBI): domain Bacteria; kingdom Bacillati; phylum Bacillota; class Bacilli; order Caryophanales; family Bacillaceae; genus Bacillus; species Bacillus sp. SJZ110. The sequence goes on from NZ_VFNF01000010.1 coordinate 50,799, forward strand.
TATTGGGAAACAGGTCACAATTGAATTTTTTTCAACGCTTCATCGATCACCTTTAGAACATCCTGAACGACGAGGTCTTTGGATTGCCCGGCATCAACTGAATGAAATCTTTCCGGAAATCGCTTTATCAGCTCTTGATAACCTTCTTGTACTTTTGTATGAAAGTCCAGTTTTTCTAAATCGAGCCTGTTTTTCTCCCGTGAGCCGTTTGCGTAAATACGCTTCAGTCCTTCTTCCGGATCAATTGAAAAATAAACCGTTACATGGGGCATCATATCTCCAATGGCAAATTCATTAATGGACAGAACCTCATCAATTCCAAGTCCTCTTGCATATCCTTGATACGCAAGAGAACTGTCTATGAATCTGTCGCAAAGAACGATAAACCCCTGTTCTAAAGCAGGTTTTACTTTTTCAACTAAATGCTGGCGTCTTGCAGCCGCATATAAGAGAGCTTCTGTTTTTGGGTCCATTAATGTATTGTTCTCATTCAGAATAACCTCTCGAATTTGTTCTGCAATATCTATTCCGCCTGGCTCTCGAGTTGCCATAACCTGAAGGCCTTCTGCTGTCAGTATGTTTTTGATCTCCTGCAGAACAGTCGTTTTTCCTGCACCTTCAGGACCTTCGAATGTAATAAATAAACAGCTCATGATTTCTCCTCTTCTATATAAACAAGTAGTTGTTTCTCTTTGATTTTCATATTCCCTTGAACATGCGTTTTCATGCTGATCAAGCGGCTGAGCTTTTGCACACTTTCTTTTGTTATTCTTTCTCCCGCCATAATCATCGGGATACCCGGAGGATAAGGGATGATATCTTCTGCATTCAGCCGGCCAGCTGCTTCCTCAAAGCTCACATATTCTTTCTTAAACGAATGTAAGACCTTTTTTGGATAAGGCAAGACAGTAACAGGCTGCACACTCCATTCTGCAGAAACAAACGCCTGATCCGGAGGCGTTTTCTCAATCTCTTCATCGATGCTTCTAATGGTTTCAGCATTTATTCTCCGTTTTCCTCCCAATGGGAGAACGAGCAGTACTTGATTTTCATCAGCAAGCTCAGTGAATATGTTGGCACGCTCTAATATGCTTTGCAGCGTATAGCCAGAATGCCCGCGTTTTGAACGAATTGTGAGCTTCAGCGGATCCGTGATGATCAGTGGATTAGCAGGGTTAACAGCTTCTGCATTTGTAAGTGAATCAAACGTTTGTTTAAGTGTTTGTATCCGCTGCAGAATGTCAGAAAGCTTTTGTTCTTCTATAATATGCTGTACATAAGCGCGGGCAATATCTAACGAAGCCATAATCGGATAAGACGGGCTGCTGCTTTGTAATCGGTTTAAATACTCTGCCACCCGATCCCTGTTAATCCTGCAGCTGGTGTTGAGATGCAAATAAGAACCCATCGTCATGGCAGGCAGCGTTTTGTGGGCCGACTGAACAACAATATCTGCCCCCATTTTTAAAGCTGAGACCGGAAAAGGCTCACCTAAAATAAAATGTGCGCCATGCGCTTCATCGACCAAAACAGGAATCCCGTAATGATGGGCTTCAGTAATGATCTCAGTCAAATCAGCACTATGTCCGTAATATGTCGGATTGGTCAGTACCAAGCCTTTCGCATCTGGATATGCTGCCAGGGCCTCTTTAATTGTTCCAAGCGGAACATGCGTAGGCACATGCATCGCTGAATCAACGTCAGGTGCAAGATAAACCGGCTCAGCACCGGCCAAATCAACAGCATGAAATACAGATTTATGACAGTTTCTTTGAACCAGAATTGTATCACCAGGTTCACAAACAGATAAAATCATCGCTAAGTTTCCGACAGTCGTACCATTTACCAGAAAAAAACTTTCCGCCGATCCATATAATTGACTGACAAGCTCCTGAGCTTCCTTAATCACCCCGGAAGGATGATGGAGATCATCCAGTCCTGCCAGTTCAGTTACATCAATGGTGAGAAGCGGATCGAATATTGACTTAGCGTCATCAAAAAAGACATCTCCATTGTGATGTCCCGGAACATGAAATGAATGAGAATTTCTTCTCGCATGTTGAATTAATGCTTTATATAAAGGTGTGTTCATGAAAACAATCCTTTGAATGTGTCTTCTTACACCTTATTATATCGTGCCTCTGACAGAACTTAAAGCCAGACTTACTGGTAACTATCTTTCCTTTATTGTAAGCAGCTTTTGCTTCAGGTCGCCTTCCATCATCATGAGCTCTTCTTCTGCCTGACGGCGTTTGATTCGTCCTTCTTCTTGTATAGTCAGTGTTTCTTCAAGCGTGCTTATTAAGCTTTCCTGCACCTTCTTCAAGGTATCTATATCAACAAGGCCTCTTTCATTTGCCCGTGCAGTTTCAATTGTATTGGTTTTTAAAAGCTCCGCATTTTTCAGCAAAAGCTCATTGGTTGTATCAGATACTTTCTGTTGTGCATCCACTGCATTGCGCTGCCTTAAAAGCGTCAGTGCAATGGCAACTTGATTTTTCCATAACGGAATCGCTGTCACAATGGATGACTGAATCTTTTCAGCTAACGCTTGGTTTGTATTTTGAATCAGCCTGATTTGCGGTGCACTTTGGATTGTAATTTGCCTGCTCAGCAGCAAATCATGCACCCTTTTATCTAACCGGTCAGCAAATTGAATTAAATCATTCACCTCTTGAACGGCCATTTGGTTATGATCACTCGATTCAGCCTGTTGCTTCAGTTCAGGAATCGTTTTTGTTTTTAATTCCTCCAGCTTCAGTTCTCCTGCAGCAATATAAACATTCAGCGCGGCAAAATATTCTTTATTTTTTTCATATAACTGCTCTAACAGCTTGTTGTCACTGATTAAAGCATTTTTAGAGTGCTCCAGCTTCAAGCTGATTCTGTCTATCTGCACACTGGTCTTTTGGTATTTAGACAGCACCTCTTGAAGAGAACTTGATACTCTTCCAAACATGCGTGCCAAAAAACCCTTTTTCTTAGATTGGAGATCATCAGGATTTACTTGCTCCAGCTTTTTCATCAGCTCTCCAAGTATTTCGCCAATCTCCCCGACATCCTTCTTTTGAACATGATTAATCATATCATGAGAAAAGTTCAGCAGTTTAGATTGAGCTTGTGAACCGTATAAGACAATGCTTTGCATATTTTTATGATCAATCTGTCCAGCAAGCTGAATTGCTTTTTCCTTGTTTTCCTCAGGAAGAACATCAACAAGCCGTACTTGCTCTTTCTCTGCTTTTACAGCCTCCGAACCTGGTATCTCTATGTTACCACCAAAAGGATCTGCCAATAATTCATCTATATGAAGGTCGCTTTGGTCTCGGTTCATCGCTCTTACCCTCTTCCCTTATTTCTTTAATGAATGTTTTGCTGCGTCTAATTCAAACTGCAACTCGTCAATTTCATCACCCATTGCTTGAGTTAAATCTTCCTCTAAACGCTTGGTCAATTCAGTAAGAGTGATGCGTGTCTCACTTAACGACATCGACAGTTCTTTGCTTTTTTTTGGGTGAGATGATAGAAAAGCATACTTCTCTGTCAATTCAACAACCGAATCGAGAGTTTGATAAAAAAATCGTTCTGCCTGATAAAACCGCTTTGGCTCTTTTTTGGTGAGGAGATAAATCCTTCTCACAATCCTTAGCATTTCTGCATTTTGCTTAAACATTTGAATGCTTTTAGCCTGAAACAAGGCTTTCCTAAGACGGATCATTTTCTGCCTTGCTTCCTCTAAGTTTTTCTTAATGTAAGCATACTCTCTTCCTGTCAATTCATGCTTTTTAAGAAATAACCGTCTTGCATTCCAGATGCCAGCTATATATACGGCTGCTCCAGAAGCAAGCCCATAAACAATAGATAAAAAAAGCGACTGGTTTAAACCAAAAAAGCTCAATATTCCAATGAAAACAAAAGTCGCACTGCTAGTTAAACTCCACATCAAAAAGTGAAAAAATCTCTGCATGAGATAATCGACTCCTGTGTCTATACTCAGTTTTAATATTATTATCTACTACGTTCAATCCTTAAACAAGTTTCATCTTCTTTTTATTATTAAGAGTACAAAAAAAGACCTTTTCAGGTCTATGAATATAATGGCGGTGTATGAATGCTCTTTAGTTTTTTTACATAAAACGCATAGTCAGGATCAGAAGTTGATGTAGAAATTACTTTTCTCTCACAATCTAAGCATATGAATTTCGTATAAAGATGAATGCCTCTATTCTTCTCTAGATCACAAATCACACATGTATGATTAAGTTTAACTGTTTCGTCCATCTTCTCCACCTCCGTACAATTAGCCTCCCCTTAAAACGGATATTGTATACACTATTTAGATCTTTTCGAAACTTGAAATCAGTATATGGGCTGTATAAGCCCTCGGTGTTTGTATTTGTTTGATTTTCTCGATCTTGAGTAAACAAAAAACCCAGCTCAATGAGCTGGGTTTAAGCTTGCTTGGCGGCGTCCTACTCTCACAGGGGGAAACCCCCGACTACCATCGGCGCTGAAGAGCT
>NZ_VFNF01000011.1:0-45418 GCF_006715455.1 Bacillus sp. SJZ110
CCGCATCATAACAAGTTCACGACGGGTATAAAACATAATCATATTTTTAATCCTCCAAGAAGATCCTTCACATCTGCATAAACGTCTTGAATGTCCTGCTGGCCATTCACGTTTGCAAGATAACCTTTCTCTGAATAGAAATCGAGTAAAGGCTGAGTTTGCTTCATGTTTACCTCAAGCCGTTTAGAGACTGTTTCCTCATTATCATCTGCCCGTTGATAGAGTTCGCCTCCGTCTTTATCACAAATACCCGGCGTTTTCGGCGGATTAAAGACTAAATGATAGGTTGTGCCGCAAACACTGCAAATTCTGCGTCCAGTCAGACGTTCCATAAGAGCGTCTTTGTCGACTTCAATGTTAATGACATAATCAATCGGCTTGCCGTATTCCTCAAGAATTTCTTCAAGAGCTTCGGCTTGAGCGACTGTTCGCGGAAATCCGTCCAGAAGAAAACCTCTTTCACAATCATCTTTGCCAAGTCTCTCTTTTACAATTCCGATTGTGACTTCGTCAGGTACGAGCTCTCCCTTATCAATATAAGATTTTGCTTCGAGTCCGAGTGGTGTTTCTTCTTTCATAGCAGCACGGAACATATCTCCTGTTGAGATATGAGGAATCCCATAATCCTCAACAATTCGTTCGCCCTGTGTGCCTTTACCGGCACCAGGAAGCCCCATTAAGACTAAGTTCATTCGGATTTCCCCCGTCCTCTCTTTATTAAGAGGGAATGGATAAATCCATTTCCTCTAGTTTTTCATAAATCCACGGTAGTTTCGTTTCACCAACTGGCTTTCTAGTTGTTTCATTGTCTCCAAGGCTACCCCGACAACAATTAACAAAGATGTTCCGCCAATTTGTGCACTTTGAGGCAATCCAGCGAATTGAATGAAAAAGATAGGAAGAATGGAAATCACGGCTAAGAATATAGAACCCACAAACGTAAGTCGATACAAAATGCTCGTAATTCTATCTTGAGTCATTTTCCCTGGACGAACCCCCGGGATATAGCCACCCTGTTTTTTAAGGTTATCAGCCATTTGTTCAGGGTTTACCTGTACAAAAGCATAAAAGTACGTAAAGGCAATAATCAACGCAACATATATCGCCATACCCACCGGATGCGTATTATCAAAGTTGTTTTGAATCCACTTTGTCACATCGTTTGTTCCAAAGAATGACGCGATCGTCCGCGGCGTTATCAAAAACGCAACCGCAAAGATTACCGGAATAACCCCTGCAGGATTCACTTTCAATGGAAGGTGTGTAGACTGACCTCCGCCAGCAGGTGAACGACCTGTGCCTTTAGCATATTGAATCGCAATTTTCCGTACGGCTTGCTGAATGAAAATAACTCCAACAATAACTGCTAAAATCGCAATCACAAGAAGTGCGACTTTCACAATATGAATAAACAACTGATCGTTGCTGCCGACAAATTGAGTCTCATATATTTGCCCAATTGTTTTTGGAATACTAGACACAATCCCCGCGAAGATAATGATCGATATTCCGTTGCCTACTCCATGAGAAGTAATTTGTTCCCCAAGCCACATTAAAAAGGCAGTTCCGCCAGTGAGCACTAAAGCAATGATAAGATATGTCGATACACCGGATTTTTCGATCAGCATACCGTTTGCCAGATTGTTGAATCCATATGACATACCTAACGCTTGGATGAAACCAAGCACAATCGTAAAGTACCTTGTGAACTGAGCTAATTTACGGCGGCCAACTTCACCTTGCTTAGACCACTCAGTAAACTTCGGTACAACATCCATCTGAAGCAGCTGAATGATGATCGAAGCCGTGATATAAGGAGTAATTCCCATTGCGAAAATGGAAAATTGGTAAAGCGCACCGCCGCCAAATGTATTAAGGAGATCAAAAACACCCATTTGAGACTGCGCCTGTAACGCTTCAGCGTTAACGTAAGGCACAGGAATAAACGCACCTATGCGAAAGACGATAAGCATGAGTAAAGTGAATATGATTTTATTCCTGATATCACTCACACGCATAAAGTTGGAGATTGTTTTAAACAAGTTAGATCACCTCAGCTGTACCGCCAGCAGCTTCAACAGCTTCTTTCGCAGAAGCAGAGAATTTATTGGCTTTTACAGTTAATTTTTTCTCTAATTTACCGTTGCCAAGAATCTTTACTCCTGCATTAAGTTTGCTAATAACACCAGTCTCTAGAAGAAGTTCAGGAGTGACTTCCGTTCCTTCTGCAAAACCGTTCAATTTGTCTAGGTTGACTACAGCGTATTCCTTGCGGTTGATGTTAGTGAAACCGCGTTTAGGAAGACGTTGGAATAAAGGCATTTGTCCCCCCTCGAATCCAGGGCGTACACCGCCGCCAGAACGAGCGTTTTGACCTTTGTGACCTTTACCAGCTGTTTTACCGTTGCCAGAACCAATACCACGACCTACGCGATTACGCGTTTTGCGTGAACCTTCTGAAGGTTTTAATTCATGAAGTTTCATTAGGACACCTCCTTATCCGATCAAATATTTTTATTGTTCTTTAACAGAAACTAAATGAGATACTTTATTAATCATACCACGGATCGCAGCGTTGTCTTCATGAACAACAGTTTGGTTTGTTTTCTTTAAACCAAGTGTTCTTACAGTAACGCGTTGGTCTTCCGGGCGACCGATTACACTTCGTTTGAGGGTAATTTCTAATTTAGCCATTAATGTTCCCTCCTTATCCTAACAGTTCTTCTACAGATTTTCCACGAAGCTTCGCAACGTCTTCAGCACGTTTAAGTTCACTTAAACCTTGAAGTGTTGCACGAATCATGTTGATCGGTGTGTTAGAACCTAAAGACTTAGAAAGGATATCAGCTACACCAGCTAGCTCAAGTACCGCACGTACAGGGCCTCCAGCGATAACTCCAGTACCTTCAGAAGCAGGTTTTAACAAGATGTTACCTGCACCGAAACGTCCGATGATTTCGTGTGGAATTGTAGTTCCAACCATTGGTACTTCAATCAAATTCTTTTTCGCATCTTCAACAGCTTTGCGGATCGCTTCTGGTACTTCTTGTGCTTTACCAGTACCGAATCCTACGTGTCCGTTTTTGTCACCGACAACGACTAGAGCTGCGAAGCGGAAACGACGACCACCTTTAACAACTTTCGCTACGCGGTTAACCGTAACTAAGCGTTCTTCTAACTCTAATTTGCTTGGGTCAATACGACGCATAATCATGTGTCCCTCCTTCTTTTATTAAAATTTAAGTCCAGCTTCACGAGCGGCATCAGCCAAAGCTTTTACACGTCCATGGTATAAGTATCCGCCACGGTCAAATACTACGTCAGAAATGCCTTTTTCAGCAGCGCGTTTTGCAACTAATTCTCCAACTTTAGTAGCAGCAGAAGTATCTCCAGTGCTTTCAACGTTCAAGTCTTTATCGAGAGTAGATGCACTAGCAAGTGTTACACCATTTACATCATCGATGATTTGAGCGTAAATGTGCTTGTTAGAACGGAAAACGTTCAGGCGCGGTCTTTCAGCAGTACCGGAAAGTTTAGCGCGAACACGAGCGTGTCTTTTAAGACGAGCAGCATTTTTGCTAGTTTTCGTAATCATCTAGGTCACTCCTTTCTTCACTTTAAGCGATCTTACTTAGCAGATTTACCTTCTTTACGGCGAACAACTTCACCTTCGTAGCGGATTCCTTTACCTTTGTAAGGCTCTGGAGAACGTACAGCGCGGATGTTAGCAGCAATAGCTCCTACGCGTTCTTTGTCTGTACCTTTTACAACTACTTTTGTTTGAGAAGGAACTTCGATTTCGATGCCTTCTTCAGGAACGATCTCAACAGGATGAGAGTATCCAACGTTTAAAACAAGTTTATTTCCGGATTTAGAAGCACGGTAACCGACACCGACTAATTCCAAACCTCTTTCAAATCCTTTAGATACACCTTCAACCATGTTGCCAAGCAGACTGCGAGTCGTACCATGCAGGGCACGGTGCTCTTTTTGATCAGAAGGACGAGCGACTGTAAGCACATTGTCCTCTACTTTAATCTCCATATCAGGGTGAAACGTACGAGTTAATTCTCCTTTTGGTCCTTTCACAGCTACAGTGTTGTTATCATTTAACGTTACTGTAACATCAGAAGGAATCTCAAGTAGCTTCTTACCTACACGAGACATACCAAACACCTCCATTCATGTTAAACTTCTTACCAAACGTATGCTAGAACTTCTCCACCAGCTTGTTTTGCACGGGCTTCTTTGTCCGTTAAAACACCTTGTGATGTAGAAATAATCGCGATTCCAAGACCGTTAAGTACGCGAGGTACTTCATTAGATTTAGCATAAACACGCAAACCAGGCTTGCTGATTCTTTTAAGACCAGTGATAACGCGCTCGTTGTTTTGTCCGTATTTCAAGAAAACGCGGATGATACCTTGTTTGCTGTCTTCTACGAACTCAACGTCACGAATGAAACCTTCACGCTTTAAAATTTCAGCAATTTCTCTTTTCAATTTAGAAGCAGGAATTTCAAGCTTCTCATGACGTACCATGTTTGCATTGCGAATACGAGTTAGCATATCTGCAATTGGATCTGTCATAACCATTATATAATTACCTCCTTCCCTTTCTTGGGGATTACCAGCTGGCTTTTTTCACGCCAGGAATTTGTCCTTTATATGCAAGCTCACGGAAACAAATACGGCAAAGTTTAAATTTACGAATGACTGAATGCGGACGTCCGCAGCGTTCACAGCGTGTGTACTCTTGTACTTTAAACTTTGGTGTACGTTGTTGTTTCGCAATCATAGACTTTTTAGCCACGATTTCGCCTCCCTTTCATTGATTATTTCTGGAACGGCATACCTACTTGAGTTAATAGCTCACGAGCTTCTTCGTCAGTATTAGCAGTTGTTACGATAACGATGTCCATTCCGCGAACCTTTGTTACTTTATCGTAGTCAATTTCAGGGAAGATTAACTGTTCTTTGATACCAAGTGTGTAGTTACCGCGACCGTCGAAAGATTTTTTAGAAACCCCGCGGAAGTCACGTACACGCGGTAAAGATACAGAAATAAGTTTATCAAGGAAATCATACATGCGCTCTCCGCGAAGAGTTACTTTCGCACCGATAGGCATTCCCTCACGAAGACGGAATCCAGCAATTGATTTCTTCGCACGAGTAACGACAGGTTTTTGACCTGCGATAAACGTTAATTCTTCAACAGCACTGTCGATTGCTTTGGCGTTTTGAACAGCGTCACCAACACCCATGTTGATTACGATTTTTTCGATTTTAGGCACTTGCATAACTGAATCATAGTTGAACTTAGTCATTAAAGCAGGTGCAATTTCTTTATTGTACTTTTCTTTAAGGCGGTTCATGAGATAGACCTCCCTTCCTTTTAATACTATTTATCTAGAACTTGCCCAGATTTTTTTGCTACACGAACTTTTTTGCCATCTTCCACTTTGTATCCTACGCGAGTCACTTCACCTGTTTTAGGATCGAGCGGCATAACGTTTGATACATGAATTGGCGCCTCTTGATTAGAAATACCGCCTTGAGGGTTAGCTTGAGTTGGTTTAGAGTGTTTCTTTACCATGTTAACACCTTCAACTAAAACGCGGTCCTTTTTAGGGAAAGCAGCAAGGATTGTTCCTTGTTTGCCTTTATCTTTACCAGAGATAACCATAACTTTATCGCCTTTTTTTACATGCATCCTGATCGCACCTCCTTGAGTAAGGCATTTATTTCATTAGATAACTTCTGGAGCTAGAGAAACAATTTTCATAAAGTTGTTTTCACGCAATTCACGAGCAACTGGTCCGAAGATACGAGTTCCGCGTGGGCTCTTGTCGTCACGGATGATAACACATGCATTCTCATCGAAGCTGATGTATGAACCGTCACTTCTGCGCGCTCCGCTTTTAGTGCGAACGATAACAGCTTTTACGACTTCACCTTTTTTGACAACGCCTCCTGGTGTTGCTTGTTTAACCGTGCAAACAATTACATCACCAATGTTAGCTGTTTTACGTCCAGAACCACCAAGAACTTTAATAGTAAGTACTTCACGTGCGCCAGAGTTGTCAGCTACTTTTAAACGAGTCTCTTGTTGAATCATTATTTGTTACCTCCCTTCGGAAAAAGAATTCCGAACTTTATTAGATAATAACAGCTTCTTCGACAACTTCAACTAGACGGAAACGCTTAGTTGCAGACAATGGACGAGTTTCCATGATCTTAACGATGTCACCGATTTTAGCTTGATTATTTTCATCATGTGCTTTGAATTTTTTTGAGTATTTTACGCGTTTACCGTAAAGTGTATGTTTTTTGTATGTCTCAACAACAACAGTAATGGTTTTATCCATTTTGTCAGAAACAACACGGCCTTGGTAAACTTTGCGTTGGTTACGTTCGCTCATGCTCACGACCTCCCCTCAGTGATTATTTATTAGCAGCAATTTCTCTTTCACGAATCACAGTTTTCATGCGCGCGATAGCTTTGCGCACTTCACGAATGCGAGCAGTATTTTCAAGTTGTCCTGTCGCTAATTGAAAGCGAAGATTGAAAAGTTCTTCTTTAAGAGACTTTACTTTTTGTTCAATTTCAGCAGTGGTAAGGTCACGAATTTCATTAGCTTTCATTTGATTCACCACCAATTTCTTCACGTTTTACGAACTTCGTTTTAATTGGCAATTTGTGAGATGCAAGGCGAAGCGCTTCACGAGCAACCTCTTCAGACACACCAGAAATTTCAAATAAAACTTTGCCCGGTTTTACAACAGCTACCCAACCTTCTGGAGCCCCTTTACCGGATCCCATACGTACCTCAAGTGGTTTAGCAGTGTAAGGTTTAGAAGGGAAAATTTTGATCCAAACTTTACCGCCACGTTTCATGTAACGAGTCATCGCAATACGTGCAGCTTCGATTTGACGGTTAGTAATCCAAGAAGCTTCTAGAGCTTGGATACCGAATTCTCCGAAATGTACTTCAGTACCGCCTTTCGCACGGCCACGCATTTTTCCGCGATGCTCTCTGCGATATTTAACGCGTTTTGGTAATAACATATTATTTTCCTCCTTCCTCAGTTTTCTTCTTAGTAGGAAGAACCTCTCCACGATAGATCCAGACTTTTACACCAAGCTTACCGTAAGTAGTATCAGCTTCAGATGTTGCATAGTCAATGTCCGCACGCAATGTGTGCAATGGAACAGTTCCTTCACTGTAGTATTCAGAACGAGCGATATCTGCACCGCCAAGACGACCAGAAACCATTGTTTTCACACCTTGTGCTCCAGCACGCATAGTACGTTGGATTTGTTGTTTCTGCGCACGGCGGAAAGAAACACGGTTTTCTAATTGACGAGCGATGTTGTCAGCAACTAGCTGTGCATCAAGATCTGCTCTTTTGATTTCAAGAATGTTAATGTGTACACGCTTGCCAGTAAGGCTGTTAAGGGCTTTGCGAAGTGCTTCGACTTCAGAACCGCCTTTACCGATAACCATACCAGGCTTAGCTGTGTGGATCGTAATGTTAACGCGGTTTGCTGCACGCTCGATTTCTACTTTAGAAACAGAAGCGTCAGAAAGGCGTTTGCTAATGTATTCACGAATTTTTAAATCTTCGTGCAGGAAGTCAGCGTAATCTTTACCAGCGTACCACTTAGATTCCCAATCACGAATGACTCCGATACGAAGACCGACTGGATTTACCTTTTGACCCACTACTTATCCCTCCTTCTTTTCTGATACAACGATTGTAATGTGGCTCGTACGTTTGTTGATTTGGCTCGCACGTCCCATAGCACGTGGGCGGAATCTTTTTAACGTAGGGCCTTCGTCAACGAATGCTTGAGAAATAACCAGGTTGTTAGCGTCCATTTCATAGTTATGCTCAGCATTTGCAATAGCGGATTTTAATACTTTCTCGATAATTGGAGAAGCAGCTCTTGGTGTAAGGTTCAAGATTGATACTGCCTCACCTACTTGCTTGCCTCGAATCAGGTCCATTACTAGACGTGCTTTACGAGGAGCAATACGGACTGTTCTTGCAACAGCTTTAGCTTGCATTTAAAAGCCTCCTCTCTTAGCGTCTTGTTTTTTTGTCATCACTAGCATGACCTTTGTACGTACGAGTTGGAGCGAATTCACCCAACTTGTGCCCTACCATATCTTCAGAGATGAATACAGGCACGTGTTTACGTCCGTCATAGACTGCGATTGTGTGACCAATAAACTGTGGGAAAATAGTAGAACGACGAGACCAAGTTTTTACGACTTGTTTCTTGTCTGTTTCATTTAATTTCTCGATTTTAGTCATCAAGTGTCCATCGACAAATGGTCCTTTTTTTAAGCTGCGAGCCATTTTGGAACCTCCCTTCGTGATTGCACTACGGTCCGAAAAGAACCGTAGACAACCCCGTTATTTATTTTTACGACGACGTACGATAAATTTATCGGATTTGTTCTTTTTCTTACGAGTCTTGAATCCAAGAGTTGGTTTGCCCCATGGAGACATTGGTGATTTACGTCCGATTGGCGCACGTCCTTCACCACCACCGTGTGGGTGATCGTTAGGGTTCATTACAGAACCACGAACAGTAGGACGGATGCCTTTCCAGCGAGAACGTCCAGCTTTACCAATGTTGATAAGTTCGTGCTGTTCGTTGCCTACTTGACCGATAGAAGCACGGCAAGCAGAAAGGATCATGCGAACTTCACCAGAGTTAAGACGTACAAGAACGTATTTACCTTCTTTACCAAGAACCTGAGCAGATGTACCAGCTGAACGTACAAGCTGTCCGCCTTTACCAGGTTTTAATTCAATGTTATGCACAACTGTACCAACAGGGATGTTGATAAGTGGAAGTGCATTACCTACTTTAATGTCAGCTTCAGGACCTGACATGATTTCAGTACCTACTTGAATTCCTTTAGGAGCAAGAATGTAACGTTTTTCTCCGTCTGCATAGTTGATTAGAGCGATGTTAGCTGAACGGTTTGGATCGTATTCAACTGTAGCAACGCGTCCAGGTATACCATCTTTATCGCGTTTGAAGTCGATAACACGGTATTGGCGTTTATGTCCGCCACCTTGGTGACGTACAGTCAATTTACCTTGGTTGTTACGTCCGCCTTTTTTGTGAAGGGGAGCAAGCAAGGATTTTTCCGGCTTGTCAGTCGTGATTTCAGCAAAATCTGAAGTTGTCATGCCACGACGTCCATTAGAGGTCGGTTTATACTTTTTAATCGCCATTTTGAATTTCCCTCCTTCTTTTTACAGATAATTAAGCTTCAAAAATTTCGATTTCTTTGCTGTCTGCAGTAAGTTTTACGATCGCTTTTCTGCGACGGCTAGTCATACCAGTGTAGCGTCCAACACGTTTTGATTTACCTTTGTAGTTCATGATGTTGACTTTGTCAACTTTCACTCCAAAGATGCTTTCAACCGCGTCTTTCACTTCTGTTTTGTTAGCTCTTACATCAACTTCAAAAGTATATTTCTTTTCAGTCATTAAATCAGCAGAACGTTCAGTAATGACGGGGCGCTTTAGAACATCACGAGGATCTTTCATTATGCAAGCACCTCCTCTACTTTTTCAACCGCTGCTTTTGTAATCAGAAGCTTCTCGTGGTTGACAACGTCTAAAACGTTGATTCCGTTAGCTTCAACAACAGTAACTCCAGGAATGTTACGAGCAGATAAAGCTACTGCTTCGTTTGCATCCGCAGTTACGATTAAAGCTTTTTTCTCAACAGATAATCCTTTAAGGATAGCTGCCATTTCTTTTGTTTTAGCCGTATCAAGAGTAAGATCTTCAAGAACGATGATGTTGTTGTCGTTCACTTTAGAAGACAATACTGATTTGATTGCCAAGCGGCGAACTTTTTTAGGTAATTTATAAGAATAGCTGCGTGGTGTTGGGCCGAATACGACACCACCTCCGCGCCATTGCGGTGAACGGATTGAACCTTGACGGGCACGTCCAGTACCTTTTTGACGCCATGGTTTACGACCTCCGCCGCGTACTTCAGAACGATTTTTTACTTTGTGAGTTCCTTGACGTAAGGAAGCTCTTTGCATAAGAATAGCGTCGAATACAACACTCTCATTTGGTTCGATACCAAATACAGAAGCGTTTAATTCGATGTCACCAGCAGTAGAACCGTTTTGGTTGTATAATGCTACTTTTGGCATAATCAATTTCCTCCTTTCCTAAGAGAATTATTTAGATTTAACAGCACTTTTAACAGTGATTAAAGATTTCTTCGCACCAGGTACGTTACCTTTGATCAAAAGAAGATTGCGTTCTGCATCAACTTTTACGATTTCAAGGTTTTGAACAGTGATTTGCTCTCCGCCCATACGTCCAGGTAATAATTTACCTTTGAATACACGGTTAGGATCTACAGGTCCCATTGAACCAGGACGACGGTGGTAGCGTGAACCGTGAGACATAGGTCCGCGAGATTGTCCGTGGCGCTTGATCGCACCTTGGAAACCTTTACCTTTAGATACTCCTGTTACATCTACGATTTCTCCAGCAGAGAAAATTTCAACCTTGACTTCCTGACCAACTTCATACGCATCCATTTCCACTCCGCGTAATTCTTTAACGAAGCGCTTAGGAGCAGTTTCCGCTTTTGCAACGTGCCCTTTTTCAGGTTTGTTAGAAAGCTTTTCACGCTTGTCGTCAAAACCAAGCTGGATTGCTTCATAACCGTCGTTTTCAGCTGTTTTCTTTTGAAGAACAACGTTTGGAGCAGCCTCGATAACAGTTACCGGAATAAGATCACCATTCTCAGCGAATACTTGCGTCATACCAATTTTTCTTCCTAAGATTCCTTTGGTCATTCGTCACACCTCCTATTAAGATCATTCTATATTTTAGAATTAAAGTTTAATTTCGATATCGACACCAGATGGTAAGTCTAATCGCATAAGAGCATCAACAGTTTGTGGTGTTGGGTTCACAATGTCGATTAAACGTTTATGTGTACGCATTTCAAATTGCTCACGAGAATCTTTGTATTTGTGCACCGCACGAAGGATTGTGTAAACTGATTTTTCAGTTGGCAACGGAATCGGACCAGATACGCTGGCACCAGAACGTTTTGCCGTTTCAACAATCTTCTCTGCAGATTGATCAAGGATTCTATGATCATATGCTTTCAAACGAATACGAATTTTTTGTTTTGCCATTATTTTCCCTCCTTTTCGCCTACATCACGTTAGACAGTTCTCCGCGAGAAAAACCTGAACACCTTGCCATGGCAAAGCGGCCGGGTGTGTCAGCAACCTCTCACTTCATCGCAGTCAAAGACCAACATACACCATTATACAGAAAATAGGCGCATGTTGCAAGACTTATTTAAAATATGCATGGTTTGCACACTTTTTTTATTATACAGGGGTTTTTCTTATTTATCAAGGATCTATCATAAATGGTGTCGTGCATGTCGACTTAATGTGTTCGCGAATAATGACGGTTCCTCAATATGCGGGGTGTGAGCTGATTTCTCAAATTGAAACCAGCGCTTTTCGGGTGCCTCAAGTTTATGATAATACTGTTTCGATATTTCAGCAGGAACAATTAAGTCATGTTTCCCTGAAATGAAAACACACGGTACTTTAATAGAAGGAACTGATGTAAAAGCATTAAACTGGTACAACTCATCAGTTAAATGTTTTTTACTGTAGCGCAATCCATTAAGGAAGCTGTGCATGTTCCGCACTCCATACTCATTGCCAGTAAGCATTTGAAATAATACAGCTAGAGATTGACGATGACGGCGAGTGAAGCCTCCCCTGCTTAGCTCGACACAAAACCGATAGATAAGGTGCTGGATATCCTGCTTCCAAGGCGGAGCACCAATGAAACGTATGAGGAAAGATAATAAGCTGGCTTTTTTTGATTCAGAAATTTCACGAATATGTTGATAAGCAGTTGATTCTTCATCGTGGGGGTTAACAACCTGGCTGATTCCATAATACGCGTAAAATAAATCAGGACACTGCTGCAGCACATGAAGCGCCAGTATTGACCCCCACGAATGACCGGCTAGGTAAAGTTTTGATTTTGAAAAATGAGCTAAAAGCCATTGAGTGACTTGGATTGTATCTTTAATGAAGTGATTTATTGTCATAGAGTGATGCGAAATTCGCTTAGAATAAGAAAGCCCCGATCCTCTCTGATCCCAATGAACTACTGTAAAATACTGTTCCAGCTCTTTTTGATAATGTCTAACATATCCGATTTGCGGCGTTCCCGGCCCGCCATGTAAAAAAAGCAGCAATGGATTTTTCACATCAACTCCATTAATCATTAGCATTTGCTTTGTATTCCCAATGCTTAGTTCTTTCATGATTGCGATTGATTTCTTTTCAGGAATCATAAATATTAGCCCCTCGAATATGATAGATCCTATTATACAAGAAAAAGATAAGCAAACAAAAAACGAGACCCGTAGGGGTCTCGTTTAAAATCATACTATTACTCAGTGATTGTAGAAACAACGCCTGAACCAACAGTACGTCCGCCTTCACGAATAGAGAAACGAGTTCCTTCTTCGATAGCGATTGTAGAAATAAGTTCAACGTTCATTTCAGTGTTATCTCCAGGCATAACCATTTCTACGCCTTCTGGAAGATGGATGATACCAGTTACGTCAGTTGTACGGAAGTAGAACTGAGGACGGTAGTTAGAGAAGAATGGAGTATGACGTCCACCCTCTTCTTTAGAAAGAACGTAAACTTCAGCTTTGAATTTGCTGTGTGGAGTGATTGTACCTGGTTTAGCAAGTACTTGACCACGTTGGATTTCTTCACGAGATACACCGCGAAGAAGGGCACCAATGTTGTCACCAGCTTCAGCGTAATCAAGAAGCTTACGGAACATTTCAACACCTGTAACAGTTGTTTTCTTGTTCTCTTCTTGAAGACCGATGATTTCAACTTCGTCACCGACTTTAACTTGTCCGCGTTCTACACGGCCAGTAGCAACTGTACCACGACCAGTGATTGAGAATACGTCCTCAACTGGCATCATGAATGGTTTTTCAGTATCGCGTTCTGGAGTTGGGATGTACTCATCAACCGCATCCATAAGTTCGAAGATTTTAGCTTCCCACTCAGCGTCTCCTTCAAGAGCTTTAAGAGCAGAACCTTTAACAACTGGTACATCATCACCAGGGAAGTCGTATTCGCTAAGAAGATCGCGAACTTCCATTTCAACTAGTTCAAGAAGCTCTTCGTCGTCTACCATGTCGCATTTGTTTAAGAATACAACGATGTATGGTACACCAACGTTTTTAGAAAGAAGGATGTGCTCACGAGTTTGTGGCATTGGGCCATCAGCAGCAGATACTACAAGGATAGCTCCGTCCATTTGAGCAGCACCAGTGATCATGTTTTTAACATAGTCAGCGTGTCCTGGGCAGTCAACGTGTGCATAGTGACGAGTTTCAGTTTCGTACTCAACGTGTGCAGTAGAGATTGTGATACCGCGCTCACGTTCTTCTGGAGCACCATCAATTTGATCGTACGCCATAGCTGTACCTTTACCAGATTTCTTATGAAGTACTGTTGTGATAGCAGCAGTTAAAGTTGTTTTACCATGGTCAACGTGTCCAATTGTACCAATATTGGCATGTGATTTGGAACGGTCGAATTTTTCTTTAGCCATTCTAAAATCCTCCTTAAGAGCTTTTAATTAGTAATGTATAGAGTGATAGGAAGTGAAAGAAAGCTTTCACTTCCTCATCTTACAATAGTAGTTATACTTGAGTTAAGCGGCAAAATCAATTATTCGCCTTTATTTTTTTTGATAATTTCTTCTGCGACGCTCTTCGGCACTTCTTCGTAGTGATCCATGTGCATAGTGAACGTACCGCGACCTTGCGTATTAGAACGAAGTGCAGTAGCGTAACCGAACATTTCAGCAAGAGGAACCATAGCGCGAACAACTTGAGCGTTACCGCGTGCTTCCATACCTTCTACGCGTCCGCGACGTGAAGTGATATCACCCATGATATCTCCCATGTATTCTTCTGGAATAACCACTTCTACTTTCATGATTGGTTCAAGAAGAACTGGGTTACATTTGCTGACTGCATTTTTCAATGCCATAGAAGCAGCAACTTTAAATGCCATTTCGTTTGAGTCAACATCATGGTAAGAACCGTCGAAAAGTTTAGCTTTAATGTCGATAAGCGGGAAGCCTGCTAGTACACCATTTTCAAGTGCATCTTCCAGACCTGCTTGAACAGCTGGGATGTATTCACGAGGAACAACCCCACCGACAATCGCATTTTCAAATTCAAAGCCAGCGCCTTCTTCGTTTGGTTCGAATTCGATCCAAACGTGTCCGAACTGACCGCGTCCACCAGACTGACGTACGAATTTACCTTCAACTTTTGCACCGGTACGGAATGTTTCACGGTACGCAACTTGAGGAGCACCAACGTTGGCTTCTACTTTAAATTCGCGTTTCATACGGTCAACAATGATATCAAGGTGAAGTTCACCCATACCAGAGATGATCGTTTGGCCAGTTTCTGGGTTTGTTTGAGTACGGAATGTAGGATCTTCTTCAGCAAGTTTCGCTAAAGCGATACCCATTTTATCTTGGTCAGCTTTTGATTTAGGCTCAATAGCAACGTCGATAACTGGTTCTGGGAATTCCATTGACTCAAGGATAACAAGATCCTTCTCATCACATAGAGTATCTCCAGTAGTTGTATCTTTTAGACCTACAGCAGCTGCGATATCCCCTGCGTATACAGTAGAGATTTCTTCACGGCTGTTAGCGTGCATTTGAAGAATACGTCCAACACGCTCACGTTTGCCTTTAGTAGAGTTTTTCACGTATGAACCAGAATCAAGTGTTCCAGAGTACACACGGAAGAACGTCAACTTACCAACGTAAGGGTCAGTCATAACTTTAAATGCTAATGCAGAGAATGGCTCTTCGTCAGAAGAATGACGCTCAATCTCTTCATTTGTATCAGGACGTGTACCTTTGATTGCAGCAACGTCAGTTGGTGCAGGAAGGTAGTCAAGAACAGCATCAAGTACTAGTTGAACACCTTTGTTTTTGAAGGCAGAACCAACAAGAACAGGGTAGAATTCAACATTTAATGTACCTTTACGAATTCCTGCTTTTAACTCGTCAATTGTGATTTCTTCACCCTCAAGGTACTTATCCATAAGCTCTTCATCAAGCTCACATACAGCTTCAATAAGGCTGTTGCGAAGCTCTTCAGCTTGCTCTTTGTACTCTTCAGGGATTTCTTTTGCATCAGAACGAGTTCCGAGGTCATCTTCGTAGAAATACGCAACGTTTTCTACAAGGTCAATGATGCCTTCGAAGTTATCTTCAGCACCGATCGGCAATTGAATTGCATGAGCGTTTGCTTGAAGACGGTCTCTTAAAGTTCCTACAGAGTAAAGGAAGTCTGCACCGATTTTGTCCATTTTGTTAACAAAAACGATACGCGGTACTCCATAAGTTGTTGCCTGACGCCAAACAGTTTCTGTTTGAGGCTCAACGCCTGATTGCGCGTCAAGTACAGCAACAGCACCATCAAGTACACGAAGAGAACGTTCAACTTCAACTGTGAAGTCTACGTGTCCTGGAGTATCGATGATGTTTACGCGGTATCCTTTCCACTGTGCAGTTGTCGCAGCGGAAGTGATTGTGATACCACGTTCTTGTTCCTGCTCCATCCAGTCCATTTGTGAAGCTCCTTCATGAGTTTCACCAATTTTGTGGATACGACCAGTATAGAACAAGATACGTTCTGTAGTTGTCGTTTTACCGGCATCGATGTGAGCCATGATACCGATATTACGAGTTTTTTCTAAGGAGAACTCTCTTGCCATTGGGTAATTTCTCCTTCCTTATTAGGAAATTGTGTTTTGTTAATCTATAAATCCTACCAGCGATAGTGAGCAAATGCTTTGTTTGCTTCAGCCATCTTATGAGTGTCTTCACGTTTCTTAACAGCAGCACCAGTGTTGTTAGCTGCGTCAAGGATTTCGTTAGCTAAACGCTCTTCCATCGTTTTTTCTCCGCGAAGACGAGCGTAGTTAACTAACCAGCGAAGTCCAAGAGTCGTACGACGTTCAGGACGAACTTCTACAGGAACTTGGTAGTTCGCACCACCTACACGGCGTGCTTTTACTTCAAGTACAGGCATGATGTTTTTCAATGCTTGTTCGAAAACCTCCATTGCATCATTGCCAGTACGTTCTTTAATGATATCGAATGACTTGTATAGGATTGTTTGAGACTTACCTTTTTTACCATCGATCATCATTTTGTTGATTAGACGAGATACAAGCTTAGAGTTGTAAATCGGATCAGGTAAAACATCTCTTTTTGCTACAGGACCTTTACGTGGCATCTGAATATCCTCCCTTCATCAATTATGCGTATTTTCGTATATTATTTTGCTTTAGGTTTTTTCGTACCGTATTTAGAACGGCCTTGTGCACGGTTTTCAACTCCAGCAGTATCAAGCGCACCACGAACGATGTGGTAACGTACCCCTGGTAAGTCTTTTACACGTCCGCCGCGGATAAGTACAACACTGTGCTCTTGTAGGTTGTGACCGATACCAGGAATGTAAGCAGTAACCTCGATTCCGTTAGTCAAACGAACACGAGCATATTTACGAAGTGCTGAGTTCGGTTTTTTCGGTGTCATTGTACCAACACGAGTACATACCCCGCGTTTTTGTGGAGAAGATACGTTAGTGTGCTCTTTTTTAAAGCTGTTGTATCCTTTGTTAAGTGCAGGAGACTTTGAGTTTTCTACTTTACTCACGCGTCCTTTGCGAATTAGCTGATTAATTGTAGGCATGAATTTTTCCTCCCTTCATTACGTTTTATAACCCACATACCCAGGTGGTTCATCAAAAGGCAAAAAACAATGTCTTTACACAAGATGGAATCTTACGCAAAAACAAAAGTACGTTATAAAATAATGGCAACAGCGGCTGCTCCTACCTCAATTCCGCAGGCTTTGCCGAGCTTTTTCATGGATTCAACCATTGAGACAGAGATACCTTGATCTTCAGCAAGTGAAACAACACTTGACGTGAGTATCGGATCTGCGTCTTTTGCAACGACTACTTCCTTTACTGAACCTCGCTTTAGAGCTTTCACTGTTTGCTTCGTACCAATAATAATTGATTTGGCCTGTGATACTTTATCATAAGACATAAACATATCCTCCAAAGTAACAGGTTTATTTCGAGCACCTTGGTTATATTATCATTCTAGGAGACGAATGTCAACAAGGTATGACATTTTTTAGTTTCGTTCTTCTCATAGAGTGACTTTTTCATAAATATATCTGCTGAAAGACTGTTTTTGCAGTCTTTCAGCAGCATTAAATCAGTTATTCAACCGGAACCATATCGTCAGTCGGCTGAACATTTGATACTGGTTTTACTTTACGGTATTTCATCATTCCTGTACCAGCTGGAACAAGCTTACCGATGATAACATTCTCTTTCAAGCCGAGAAGCTCGTCACGCTTACCTTTGATCGCTGCATCTGTAAGGACACGTGTTGTTTCCTGGAAGGAAGCAGCAGATAAGAATGAATCAGTTTCAAGAGATGCTTTTGTAATACCGAGTAAGACAGGACGGCCTGTGGCAGGTCGATTGCCTTCAAGTAATACCTTTTTGTTCGCTTCAGTAAATTGGTGAATATCAAGCAATGTACCTGGAAGTACATCAGTGTCACCGGCATCAATTACGCGTACTTTGCGAAGCATCTGGCGAACCATTACTTCTACGTGTTTATCACCGATTTCAACACCCTGCATACGGTAAACCTTTTGAACCTCATGGAGAAGATACTCTTGAACAGTCGTCAGGTCAGTCACTTTAAGAAGTTCTTTCGGATCGATTGAACCTTCTGTCAGTACTTGGCCTCGAGTAATTTTATCTCCTTCCGCTACTTTCAGGCGGGAGTTGTAAGGTGCCGTATAAGAACGTGTTTCCACTGCGCCTTGAACCACAATTTCCTGTTGCTTATCACGAACTTCATTGATCTCAACGACTGTACCGTCGATTTCTGTAATTGTTGCCTGACCTTTCGGATTACGCGCTTCGAAAAGCTCTTGGATACGCGGAAGACCCTGTGTGATGTCGTCTCCAGCAACCCCGCCTGTATGGAATGTACGCATTGTTAACTGTGTACCAGGCTCACCGATTGATTGGGCAGCAATGATTCCGACAGCTTCACCGACTTCAACATCGGAGCCAGTTGCAAGATTTCGGCCATAGCATCGTTTACATACACCATGAGGCGTATTACATGTGAAGGCAGAACGAATCCACACTTCTTCAATGCCGGCTTCGACAATCTCCAGTGCTTTATCTTCATCGATCAGTTCGTTTTCATTCACAAGCACTTCACCTGTTTCAGGGTGCTTCACTTGTTTTCTTGCAAAACGTCCGATTAAGCGTTCTTCTAAGCGCTCAATTGTTTCGGTTCCTTCTTTAAGAGGCTTAGCAAGAATGCCTCGGTCAGTTCCGCAATCAGTTTCACGGATGATAACATCCTGCGCAACGTCAACGAGACGGCGTGTAAGGTAACCTGAGTCAGCAGTTTTAAGAGCGGTATCGGCAAGACCTTTACGCGCACCGTGTGTGGAGATAAAGTACTCCAATACTGTCAGACCTTCACGGAAACTTGATTTGATCGGCAACTCAATGATACGTCCAGCCGGGTTGGCCATCAGGCCGCGCATTCCGGCAAGCTGCGTAAAGTTAGATGCGTTACCACGGGCACCAGAGTCACTCATCATGTAGATCGGGTTGAGTTCATCAAGTGATTTCATCAGTTTGCCTTGGATAACGTCTTTTGCAGCACTCCAGATAGAGATGACTCTCTCATAGCGTTCTTCTTCAGTGATAAGACCGCGGCGGAACTGCTTCATAACGTTGTCAACTTTGCTTTGCGCTTCCTCAAGAATTTCTTGTTTATCATCGAGTACGACGATGTCAGAAACCCCAACTGTAATACCAGCTTTAGTTGAATATTTGAAGCCTAGGTTTTTCATGCGGTCAAGCATTTTAGACGTTTCCGTAATATGGAATCGTTTAAAGATTTCCGCGATGATTTTACCCAGAATGCCTTTTTTAAACGGCGCATTGATTGGCTGCTGTGCGATAACAGCTTTAACGTCAGCACCTTTTTCTAAGAAGAAACGGTCAGGTGTTTTCTCTTCAATGTTGCTCTTCGTTGGTTCATTCATGTAAGGGAATGATTCCGGAAGAATTTCATTGAAGACAAGCTTACCGACAGTTGTAATTAACAATTTTGAGCGCTGTTCTTCGGTAAATGTCACATTCTTAAGTGAGTTAGCTGCAACAGCTACTCTCGTATGAAGGTGAACATATCCGTTTTGATAAGCAAGAAGCGCTTCGTCTGTATTTTTGAAGACCATACCTTCACCGACAGCACCGGCACGCTCAAGTGTCAGGTAATAGTTACCTAGTACCATATCCTGAGACGGTGTTACAACCGGTTTACCATCTTTAGGGTTCAAGATGTTTTGAGCAGCAAGCATCAAGATGCGTGCTTCAGCTTGTGCTTCAGCAGATAATGGTACGTGAACCGCCATTTGGTCACCGTCAAAGTCAGCGTTGTAAGCTGTACATACGAGCGGGTGAAGACGGATTGCGCGTCCTTCAACAAGCGTTGGTTCAAACGCCTGGATACCTAATCTGTGAAGTGTAGGGGCACGGTTCAGCAGTACCGGATGCTCCTTAATAACTGATTCTAGTACATCCCAAACTTCAGGCTGTACGCGCTCAATTTTGCGTTTCGCACTCTTAATGTTGTGAGCAAGACCTTTTTCAACAAGTTCTTTCATAACGAAAGGTTTGAAAAGTTCAAGCGCCATTTCCTTCGGTAATCCGCATTGGTACATTTTCAAATGAGGACCAACAACGATTACAGAACGTCCGGAGTAATCGACACGTTTACCAAGAAGGTTTTGACGGAAACGGCCTTGCTTCCCTTTCAGCATGTGAGAAAGAGATTTTAACGGTCTGTTACCAGGGCCTGTTACAGGGCGTCCGCGGCGGCCGTTGTCAATTAAGGCATCGACAGCCTCTTGAAGCATACGCTTTTCGTTTTGAACAATGATGCTAGGTGCACCAAGGTCCAAAAGGCGTTTCAAACGATTGTTACGGTTGATGACACGACGATAAAGGTCATTCAAATCAGAAGTCGCAAAACGTCCGCCATCTAGCTGAACCATCGGTCTAAGCTCCGGAGGAATAACAGGAAGCACATCAAGGATCATCCAAGAAGGCTTGTTTCCTGAGTTACGGAAGGCTTCTAAAACTTCAAGACGTTTGATCGCACGAGTACGGCGTTGTCCTTGTGAAGTTTTTAGCTCTTCTTTTAACATATCAACTTCTTTGACAAGATCGATATCTTGAAGAAGTTTATGAATTGCTTCAGCACCCATAGATGCTTGGAATTTATTACCGTATTTATCAAGATAAGCACGGTATTCTTTCTCAGACAGAAGCTGTTTCTTTTCAAGCGGTGTATTCGCCGGATCAGTTACAACGTAAGAAGCAAAGTAAATGACTTCTTCTAAAGCACGAGGTGACATATCCAGCACAAGACCCATACGGCTTGGAATACCTTTGAAATACCAAATGTGGGAAACTGGGGCAGCCAGTTCAATGTGCCCCATTCTCTCACGACGGACTTTAGCCCGTGTTACTTCGACTCCGCAGCGGTCACAAACTACGCCTTTATAACGAACTCGCTTGTACTTCCCGCAATGACATTCCCAGTCCTTAGTAGGTCCGAAAATGCGCTCGCAGAATAGACCGTCCTTTTCAGGTTTTAACGTACGATAGTTTATCGTTTCAGGCTTTTTCACTTCACCAAAAGACCATGAACGGATTTTATCTGGTGAAGCAAGACCGATGTTCATATACTCAAAATTGTTCACATCTAGCAAGGGGCCTACCTCCCTTTTTATCTTCGGATTAACCGATGTCACTTGCCTTTATAACTAGAGATTATTCTTTTGTTACTACATCGCGTTCAACGTCTGCAGATGCTGTTTCTTCCGGCTCTTCATCACCTGATAATGCCAGGCCGTCAGCTTGTTTCGCATCTTCTTCGTCTTCTAAATCTCTCATTTCTATTTCTTCTTCATCACCAGAAAGGATTTTGACATCCATACCTAAGCTTTGAAGTTCTTTGATTAATACTTTGAATGATTCCGGAACACCTGGTTCAGGAACATTGTCGCCTTTAACGATGGCTTCGTATGTTTTCACACGTCCAACCACGTCATCAGACTTAACAGTCAGAATTTCTTGAAGAGTATAAGCCGCACCGTAAGCTTCAAGTGCCCAAACCTCCATCTCACCAAAACGCTGTCCGCCAAATTGCGCTTTACCGCCAAGAGGCTGCTGCGTAACAAGTGAGTAAGGACCTGTAGAGCGTGCATGAAGTTTATCGTCAACCATGTGAGCTAGTTTGATCATGTACATGATACCGACAGATACACGGTTATCAAACGGCTCTCCAGTACGTCCGTCGTAAAGCACTGTTTTGGCGTCACGAGACATGCCGGCTTCTTCAAGTGTTTCCCAGACATCCTCTTCTCGCGCTCCGTCAAATACAGGAGATGCAATGTGAATGCCAAGGTAACGAGCGGCCATACCCATGTGAAGTTCCAATACCTGCCCGATGTTCATACGTGATGGTACGCCCAGCGGGTTAAGCATGATATCAATTGGTGTGCCGTCAGGAAGGTAAGGCATATCCTCTTCAGGAAGAATCTTAGAGATAACACCTTTGTTACCGTGACGACCGGCCATTTTATCCCCTTCAGAAATCTTACGTTTCTGAACGATATATACGCGTACTAACTGGTTAACACCTGGAGGAAGTTCGTCTCCGTCTTCACGGTTGAAGACTTTAACGTCATGGATAATTCCGCCGCCGCCGTGAGGCACACGAAGAGAAGTATCACGAACCTCGCGGGCTTTCTCGCCAAAAATGGCGTGAAGAAGGCGTTCTTCTGCAGTCAGTTCAGTTACGCCTTTAGGCGTTACTTTACCAACAAGAAGATCTCCGTCTTTTACTTCTGCCCCAATACGGATGATTCCACGGTCATCAAGATTGCGAAGCGCATCTTCACCGACGTTTGGAATATCGCGAGTGATTTCTTCAGGTCCAAGTTTCGTATCACGTGCTTCTGATTCGTATTCTTCAATGTGGATAGATGTATAAACATCATCCTTCACTAGGCGTTCACTCATGATGATGGCATCCTCATAGTTGTAGCCATCCCATGTCATGAAGCCGACCATTACGTTACGGCCAAGTGCAAGTTCACCGAGCTCCATAGAAGGACCGTCAGCAAGGATTTCTCCTTTTACCACTTCATCGCCGACACTTACGATCGGACGCTGGTTGTAGCACGTACCTTGGTTAGAGCGGACAAATTTCAGCAGGCTGTATTTATCCAGGTTTCCTTTTACTTTTTGACCGTCTACTTCTTCATAACGGCGAACCCAAACGTTTTTCGCTTCTACGCGTTCAACGATACCAGGGTGTTTACAAATAACAGCGGCACCAGAGTCTTTTCCTGATACGTATTCCATACCAGTTCCAACAAATGGCGCTTCCGGCTGCATCAAAGGCACAGCCTGACGCTGCATGTTCGCTCCCATGAGGGCACGGTTGGAGTCATCGTTTTCTAAGAACGGGATACATGCTGTCGCAGCAGATACAACCTGCTTAGGCGATACATCCATGTAGTCTACACGGTTTCTGGAAACAACAGTGTTCTCCCCGCGGAAACGAGCTACGATGCTGTCATCAATAAAGGCGCCTTCGTCATCAAGACGAGCATTCGCTTGAGCGACAACATAGTTATCCTCTTCATCAGCAGTTAAGTAATCGATTCTGCCCGTTACCTTCCCTGTTTCAGGGTCAACGCGGCGATATGGCGTTTCAATAAAGCCAAAACGGTTTACTTTTGCATAAGATGATAGTGAGTTGATCAAACCGATGTTCGGACCCTCAGGCGTTTCAATCGGACACATACGGCCATAGTGGGAGTAGTGAACGTCACGCACTTCCATTCCGGCACGCTCACGTGTCAATCCGCCCGGTCCTAATGCTGACAGACGACGCTTGTGCGTTAATTCAGCAAGCGGGTTCGTCTGATCCATGAATTGAGAAAGCTGTGAGCTTCCAAAGAACTCTTTAATGGACGCAATAACAGGACGAATATTGATCAGCTGCTGAGGCGTAATTGTATTCGTATCTTGAATTGACATTCTCTCACGAACCACACGCTCCATACGGCTTAAACCGATACGGAATTGGTTCTGGAGAAGCTCGCCTACAGAACGTAAACGGCGGTTTCCAAGATGATCGATATCATCTGTGTCGCCTACTCCGTGCAGCAAGTTGAAGAAGTAGCTGATTGAAGAAATAATATCAGCAGGCGTGATGTTTTTAATCTCTTCTTCGATGTAAGCATTGCCGATTACATTAATAACCTGTTCTCCTTCTTGATCAGTCGGAGCAAAGATTTTAATTGATTGAAGAGTCACTTCATCTTCAACAACACCGCCATTCGGATACAGCTTTCTAAAACCGATTCCGTTTTCTAAGTATGGCAGTACTTTATCAAGTGTTCTTCTATCAAGAATCTGGCCTTTTTCAGCAAGGATTTCTCCTGTTTCAGGATCAACAAGCGTTTCAGCAAGTCTCTGATTGAAGAGGCGATTCTTAATATGAAGTTTTTTATTAATTTTATAGCGTCCTACATTGGCAAGATCGTATCGTTTCGGATCAAAGAAACGAGAATCAAGCAAGCTTTTCGCATTTTCTACTGTAGGCGGCTCTCCAGGACGGAGACGCTCGTAAATTTCCAGCAACGCTTTGTCGCTGTTTTCTGTGTTATCTTTATCAAGCGTATTTCGCAGGTATTCGTTTTCTCCTATGAGATCAAGAATCTCTTGATCGGAGCCGAAGCCGAGAGCACGCAAAAGAACCGTAACCGGCAACTTACGTGTGCGATCAATGCGGACATAAACAACATCTTTCGCATCAGTTTCGTATTCTAACCATGCGCCACGGTTTGGAATGACAGTTGCGGTAAAACCTTTTTTACCGTTTTTGTCTACTTTACCACTGAAATATACACTTGGAGACCGAACAAGCTGGGAAACGATAACACGTTCCGCACCGTTAATGATAAAAGTACCTGTATCTGTCATAATAGGGAAATCACCCATGAAGACATCTTGGTCTTTTACCTCTCCAGTTTCTTTGTTAATTAAACGAACCTTCACTCTTAGCGGAGCTGAGTAAGTCACATCACGTTCTTTTGATTCCTCTACAGGATATTTAGGCTCACCTAAACTATAATCAATGAACTCAAGAGAGAGGTTACCAGTGAAATCCTCAATTGGTGATATGTCTTGAAACATCTCTCTAAGACCCTCATCAAGAAACCACTGATAAGAAGAGGTTTGAATTTCAATGAGATTTGGTAATTCTAACACTTCGCTAATGCGAGCATAGCTTCTGCGCTGGCGGTGTCGTCCATACTGAACTAGTTGACCTGTCAACTGATTCACCCCTCAAATCATGCGTATTATATGTGTAATAAGCATTTCTTCCAAAGAAAGAAAATACTTTTACAAGACAAAAGAAAAAAGGGTTTCTAATTAAGAAAACCACATCCAAAAACAAATACCGATTTTATTAGCATTTCCATACTTGTATAATTTATACATAGATATTGACAATTCATCATATCAAGCAAAATATATACATTGGCATTTTACAATATTAACATAGTTAAAATACCGAGTCAAACTTTTTTTGCTTTTATGATATAATAGCCTTTCTTTTTTTGAACGACGGAAACTTCATCGAACAGTTCCTCGAGCTTTTCAATGGCAGAAGGCGCGCCTTGCTTTTTCTGTATGACGATCCACAATTCACCTGAAGCTTTTAAGTGTTCAGCGCTTTTCTCAAAGATAGCATGGACAACTTTTTTTCCGGCTCGGATTGGGGGATTTGTAAGAATAGAAGCAAATGTTTGAGCAGAATCAACGTTTGAAAACAAATCGCTTTGATAAATCTTAACGTTTGTTATTCCGTTTTGTTCCGCATTTTCATTTGATAGTTCTACGGCTCTCTCATTAACGTCAATCATGTGGATAGTCCGGTCTTTAAAGTCGCTGGCGAGCGATAAACCAATCGGGCCGTACCCGCAGCCTACATCCAAAATGCCGCCCTCAACCTCAGGCTCTTCAAAAGAATCAATCAGCAGGCGGGAGCCGAAATCAACTTCTTTTTTAGAAAAAACCCCGCTGTCGCTGGTAAACGTGAAATCTTTATTCCGAAGCCTAAAAGACCAGGTTTGCTTGTTGCTTTTTACTGAAGGTTTTTCTGAATAATAGTGCTCACTCATTATTAGAACCTCCTTTTTTCATGGCTTAAAGAATGGCAAAGAAAAAGCTCGCCTCATAAAAGCGAGCTTCCCCTACAGGTAAGTGAAGATTACTTAACTTCTACAGAAGCGCCAACTTCTTCAAGTTTAGCTTTAAGCTCTTCAGCTTCTTCTTTAGCAATACCTTCTTTAAGTGGTTTTGGAGTGTTGTCAACAAGTTCTTTAGCTTCTTTCAAGCCAAGACCAGTGATTTCACGTACAACTTTGATAACTTTGATTTTTTGAGATCCTGCACCAGCAAGGATAAGATCGAATTCGCTTTGCTCTTCAGCAGCTCCGCCTGCAGCAGCTCCGCCAGCTACAGCTACAGGAGCAGCAGCAGTTACGCCAAATTCTTCTTCGATTGCTTTTACTAGGTCGTTCAATTCAAGTACAGTTGCTTCTTTAACGGAAGCAATGATTTCTTCGATATTTAAAGCCATTTGTAATTCCTCCATTTTGTTTTAATTTATGAAAAACTGATTAGATTAAGCGCCTTGTTCTTCCTTTTGTTCTGCCACAGCTTTTGCAGCAAGAGCAAGGTTGCGAACTGGAGCTTGAAGTACGCTAAGCAACATAGAAAGCAAGCCTTCGCGTGATGGAAGTTCAGCAAGAGCTTTCACTTCTTCAACAGTAGAAACTTTACCTTCGATAACGCCAGCTTTGATTTCAAGAGCTTCGTGATTTTTAGCGAAGTCATTAAGAACTTTAGCCGGAGCGACAACATCTTCAGTGCTGAATGCGATCGCGTTCGGTCCAGTTAAGAAATCATTCAAACCATTAAGCTCAGCTTGTTCAACCGCACGGCGAGTCATCGTATTTTTGTAAACTTTGAACTCAACGTTAGCTTCGCGAAGCTGTTTACGAAGTTCAGTTACTTCAGAAACGTTAAGTCCGCGATAGTCAACGATGATCGTTGATTTACTTTCTTTCAGTTTAGAAGCAATTTCTTCAACAACAACTTTTTTTGTTTCAATTGCGCTGCTCATGGTTACACCTCCTGTAGATTCTTGTGTAACACTTATACCGTTAGGTGATCACGACTGAGACGACGGATTCCATATAAAAAGCCTCCATGAGACATGGAGGCTGTATATACAAGCATACGTAACGTAATAGCTGTGATAATATACACCTCGGTAGGATAATTAAGCGGTTAGGCCCCTACTGTCTACGGTATAAATGATATTCTATTTTACAACATTTTGAATAATATCAGAATGTTGATGTCATGTCAATATTATTTTACGTTAAAAGTTGAAGAGTCTACTTTGACACCAGGTCCCATAGTAGAAGTTACAGCAACGTTTTTCACGTAAACGCCTTTAGCTGCAGCAGGTTTAGCTTTAAGGATTGTATCGTACATTGTTGTGAAGTTCTCAACAAGTTTTTCATCCTCGAAAGAAACTTTACCGATAGGAACATGAATGTTTCCAGCTTTATCAACGCGGTATTCAACTTTACCAGCTTTGATTTCGCCGATCGCTTTTTCAACTTCGAAAGTAACTGTACCAGTTTTAGGGTTTGGCATTAAACCTTTTGGTCCAAGTACACGACCGATTTTACCAACTTCACCCATCATGTCAGGTGTAGCTACGATAACATCGAAATCGAACCAGCCTTGTTGAATTTTGTTGATGTAGTCAGTATCGCCTACGAAATCTGCACCAGCAGCTTCAGCTTCTTTCGCTTTTTCGCCTTTTGCGAAAACGAGAACGCGCTGAGTTTTACCAGTTCCGTTTGGAAGAACAACTGCTCCACGGATTTGCTGGTCGTTTTTACGAGGGTCAACCCCTAAACGGAAAGCCACTTCAACTGTAGCGTCGAATTTAGCTGTGTTTGTTTTTTTAACGAGAGCTACTGCTTCAGAGACGTCGTAAGCTTTAGAACGGTCTACAAGCTTAGCAGCTTCAACGTACTTTTTACCTTTTTTAGCCATTTTAAAATTTCCTCCTTATGTGGTTATAGCGGAATAACCTCCCACGAATAAGGGTTGCGAACTTGTTAAAACTCGCAACCCGACAAGAAACAAATTAATCCTCGATTACAATACCCATACTGCGGGCAGTACCTTCAACCATGCGCATTGCCGCTTCAACGTCTGCTGCGTTTAAGTCAGGCATTTTCGTTTCAGCGATTTCGCGTACTTTATCGCGCTTAACGGTTGCCACTTTATTACGGTTTGGTTCACCAGAACCAGACTCAATTCCAGCTGCTTTTTTAAGCAATACTGCAGCAGGTGGAGTTTTTGTAATAAATGTAAATGAACGGTCTTCGTAAACCGAAATTTCAACAGGAATGATTAAACCAGCTTGGTCAGCTGTACGAGCGTTAAACTCCTTACAGAATCCCATGATGTTAACACCGGCTTGACCAAGTGCAGGTCCAACTGGTGGTGCTGGGTTAGCTTTTCCAGCAGGAATTTGCAATTTTACAACTTTAACTACTTTTTTAGCCACGAGACACACCTCCTTAAGTCCGTGATGTGGTAATAGGGTAAACCCTCCCACTCAAGGTTTCATTCTTTATATGAATGACGAAATATCATGCTAGTTGCCTTGGATAAGTCCAAGACGTACCTTTGCTATATTATCATTTATATATAGCAATTTCAAGTTTTTTCACATTACAATTTATCGATTTGGGTAAATTCCAGCTCAACCGGCGTTTCACGGCCAAACATATTAACGAAAACTTTGACCTTGCTTTTATCATAATCAATCTCTTCAATTGATCCTGTAAAGTTAGCAAAAGGTCCGTCTATTACTTTCACTGTCTCTTTCAGTTCAAAGTCAATATCAGTTTTTCGTTCATCCATGCCCATTCTCTTCAGAATGGTTTCTGCTTCCCCCGGAAGAAGCGGCGTCGGTTTTGAACCTGACCCGGCAGATCCTACGAATCCAGTAACGCCCGGC
The DNA here is from genome assembly GCF_006715455.1 of Bacillus sp. SJZ110. Lineage (NCBI taxonomy): Bacteria > Bacillati > Bacillota > Bacilli > Caryophanales > Bacillaceae > Bacillus > Bacillus sp. SJZ110. The sequence continues at coordinate 28,434 of NZ_VFNF01000011.1, forward strand.
GTGTTGCGGACAACATACCAAGAGTCGTCTGTCATTACAATTTCAACAAGCACATAACCAGGGAATACTTTCTTTTTCACGACTTTTTTCTTGCCGTTTTTGATATCCGTTTCTTCTTCTTCGGGTACGACTACACGGAAAATTTTATCCTGCATCCCCATTGATTCAACACGCTTTTCCAAGTTGGCTTTTACTTTATTCTCATAACCAGAGTACGTGTGAACAACATACCAATTCTTTTCCATTCTATTCAGGACTGTCCAGTCCTTCCCTCCCCGCATTTGGTTTTAGTGAATTACCATAACGCTTCAAAAAATAGGCGGCAAGCCTATGATAACTTTCATTTTAAGCCACAATAAAAAACCCGCTGAACGGGTTTTGGCAAGTAATATTATGATCTATTATAGCACGTATTGCTGATCATTATTCAACTATTAAACGAATTAATTGAGAAATTCCTGTGTCAAGGAGGGCAAAAAAGATAACAAAAAAGATAACTGTTGAAATTACCGTAATGGTATAACGCGTTAACTCTTTTCCTTTAGGCCAGCTTACCTTTTTCATTTCTTTCCCAACATCTTTAAAGAATTTCATAATACGCATGTAAAAGACCTCCACAATTTAAAAGCGCAAAAACTATTTTGTTTCAAGATGAGCTGTATGTGAATTGCAAGTACTGCAGTATTTCTTTACTTCTAATCGCTCAGCCGCTGATGCAGAGCTCTTCATTGTCGTATAATTACGGTTTCCGCATGTCTTGCATGCTAACGTAATCTTTTTTCTCATGTCATTACACCTTTTTCTAAATAGACATTAGTTCTTATCTTTAGTAACATATCATAGTCAGAAAAATACTGTCAATATAGCATAAATTCCTATTACAAACTGATTTCACGAATTTCCAAGTACTTCTCCAGCTTGCGTTTCACACGCTGAAGGGCATTGTCGATCGATTTCACATGTCGGTTCAGTTCATCAGAAATCTCTTGGTAACTTCTCCCGTCGAGATATAAGACGAGTACTTTTCTCTCTAAATCACTTAATAGTTCTCCCATTTTCATTTCAATATCATCAAATTCTTCCTGATTAATGATCATTTCCTCAGGATTTAAGGTTTTCGCTCCTGAAATGACATCCAGCAGCGTTCGGTCTGATTCTTCATCAAAAATCGGTTTATCTAATGAGACGTAGGAATTCAAAGGAATGTGTTTCTGGCGAGTAGCTGTCTTTATTGCGGTAATAATTTGGCGGGTAATACATAATTCTGCGAAAGCTTTGAATGAGGTAAGCTTGTCCTCTTTGAAGTCACGAATAGACTTATAGAGGCCTATCATGCCTTCCTGAACAATATCCTCTCTGTCCGCCCCTATTAAGAAATAGGATCTTGCTTTTGCCCGAACAAAGTTTCGGTACTTCGTAATCAAGTAATCTAACGCATCACTGTCCCCAACATGAACCTTTTCAATGACCTGCTCGTCCTCCAACTGGCAAAACTGCTCTTTGTTGAATTTTCCCTTGTTGTTCTGTAGATTCACTCCGATCCCCCCGGCGCACGTAGATAGAAATATTATACAGTATTGGGCAAAAAAGCGTCAACTTAATCTAAGTCTCCCCGCCTCCACTTTTCAAACGTTTTCAAAACCTCTTCCGATAAAGCAATTTTACCCGCCGGCTTTTCGGAAGTGATTTTTCTTACCCGTCTCTCTATTCGCCTTTCAATCGTTTCTACCTCTCTCAAAAGCTCCCGGGCCGATTTCCGCAATGCCCCCTGTCCGAAAATCGCCCACTGCTCAGTATAGTCAGAGGTCGCAACGTGAATTTGAGTCGCAATATTATTCAAAGCCTGAGCGAGCTTTTCTATCCGCTCATCAGCCGTCTCATTTTCTTTTGTAAAAATTACTTCAACTCTATGGTTGGTCTGTTTTTTCTCAAGCCCTTTTACGAGATGCGCGTCAAAAACAACAATAACCCTGTTTCCTGTATACGATTGATATTCCGCCATTTTCTGAATCAGTACGTCTCTCGCCTCTTCAAAACTGTTCGCTTTTAAATCCTTCAGCTGCGGCCAGGCTCCAATCATGTTGTACCCGTCTACTAACAGGATATCCATGGGTCTTTATTCTCCCAGAGGGTTTCGTTTCCGGTAGACTTCATACATCAAAAGACCAGCCGCGACAGATGCATTTAGTGAAGTTACCTTTCCGGCCATCGGGAGTTTAATGAGAAAATCGCACTTTTCTTTCACAAGGCGGCCCATCCCTTTTCCTTCACTTCCGATGACTAGAGCCAAAGGCATATTGCCGTCCATATTACGGTAATCCTCACGCGCGGACGCATCCGTTCCGACAACCCAGATTCCCCGCTCTTTCATCTCTTCTAACGTCCGTGCCAAATTGGTGACTCTTGCTACAGGAATGTGCTCAATTGCTCCTGTTGAAGCTTTTGCCACTGTTGTTGTCAGCCCGACAGCTCTCCGTTTTGGAATGACGATGCCATGAGCGCCGACCGCATCTGCTGTCCTCATAATGGAACCAAGATTATGAGGGTCTTCAAGCTCGTCCAGAATGAGGAAGAAAGGCTGTTCATTTTTTTCTTCGGCTGCTTTATATAAATCGTCCAGTTCTGCATATTCATACGCTGCAACCTGTGCCACTACGCCCTGATGCTGTCCTGTCACCATTTGATCGAGTTTTTTTCTCGGGACGTATTGAATCGTGATTCCCTGCTTTTTGGCAAGCTCAATCACTTGCTGTGCTTGTCCCTTTACGGTGTTTTCCGCCATCCACAGCTTATACAGCTTCCGATCAGATTTTAACGTCTCGATCACTGCATTTTTCCCTATGACGTAATCATGTTGCTGACTCATTTGTTTTCCTCCCTGACGTCCCGAATTGTATAGCTTCGGCTACGAGCTGACTAAGTCGTTCCTCTTTTTTCTCTAGAAAAAGGTAGCCCAGAAGCGCTTCAAATGCTGTACTGTAGCGGTACGTCTGAACATCTGTATTTTTAGGTATTGTCCCTGACTTGGCATTTCTGCCTCTTTTCAGCACCGCTTCCTCTTCTTCCGTAAAAAATGATTGATTCTGCAGAAAAAATAGGATCTCAGCCTGTGACTTTGCTGAAACAATCCGGCTTGATTTCTTATGAAGATCATTTGGTTTGGTAAAGCCCTGCTTAAGCAGGTGATGCCTGACATACACTTCAAAAATGGCATCACCTATATAAGCAAGCGCAAGACCGTTAAGCTGCTTAGAATCTTTTATCGTATCAAATTCAAGCATCTGTTATTGTCCCCGTTTCCAGCGAGTGCCTTGAGCCGTATCTTCAAGAATGATATTCATGCTTTTCAGCTGGTCGCGGATCTGGTCTGACAATGCAAAATCGCGATTCCGGCGCGCTTCATTTCGCTTTTCGATTAAGTCTTCAATCTCTTGATCGAGAAGTTCCTGCTCACCCAACGAAAAACCGAGGACAGAAACAATACGGTCAAACATCTCGATAAACGCCGTAATTACATGATCAGCTGTATGGTCTTTCTGAAGATAGTAATTGGCGTGTTTCGCTAAGTCGAACAAGACAGAAATCGCATTCGCCGTATTAAAATCATCGTCCATCGCTTCTTCGAATGCTTTGCGGTGTTCTTCAACTTTTTCAAACCATTGATCGTCATCTTCGGTTAAATTCGTACTGCTGTTCAGACGGTGCTGAAGATTGCTGTACGCTGTTTTTAAACGGTTGAACGCGCTTTTCGTATTCTGCAGAAGCTCTTCTGAATAGTTAATCGGATGGCGATAATGAACAGATAGCATAAAGAATCTCAAAAGCTGCGGATCATGCTGTTTAATGATGTCATGCACAAGCACAAAGTTGCCTAGTGATTTTGACATTTTTTCATTATCAATATTGATATAACCATTATGAAGCCAGTACTTCGCAAACGTTTTGCCTGTCAGCGCCTCAGATTGCGCAATTTCGTTTTCATGGTGAGGGAATGTTAAATCCTGTCCGCCCGCATGGATATCAATCTGGTCACCGAGATACTTTTTCACCATTGCTGAGCATTCAATGTGCCAGCCCGGACGTCCTTTCCCCCAAGGGCTATCCCAAGAAATTTCTCCTTCTTTTGCCGCTTTCCACAGTGCGAAATCAAGAGCATCTTCTTTTTTCTCGCCGACTCGGATGCGTGCACCTGATCTAAGTTCATCGATTGATTGCTGAGAAAGCTTTCCGTACCCTTCAAATGCTCTGGTTTTGAAATATACGTCACCTTCTGATTCATATGCGTAGCCCTTTTTCACGAGCTGATCTACGAATTCGATAATGGCATCCATGTTCTCCATTACTCGCGGATGAAGGTCGGCTTTTCGGCAGCCGAGCGCACCTACGTCTTCAAAGTATGCTTTAATAAAACGCTCTGAAATGGTGGGTACATCCTCACCGAGTTCATTTGCCGCTTTAATTAATTTATCGTCTACGTCTGTGAAGTTAGAGACATACTGCACATCATAGCCTTTATACTCTAAATAGTTTCGAACCGTATCGTAAACGATTGCCGGACGCGCGTTCCCGATATGAATGTAATTGTAAACCGTGGGTCCGCATACATACATTTTCACTTTTCCCTCTTCAAGAGGAACGAATGTTTCCTTCTGTCTAGTCAATGTATTATAAAGTGTGATTGTCATTTTTGATTGATCCTTTCTTTTCTGTCTTCAAGTTCTGCCTTCAGCTCTAAAATCTGCTGTTCCAAAGACTTAAAGCGGTCAGCAACTGGATCGGGCAAATCCTGATGGTTTAAATCGCGTCTTACTTTCTTGCCATTTTGTACAACGACCCGTCCAGGGATACCGACAACTGTTGAAAAATCAGGAACATCATGCAGCACTACTGAACCAGCCCCAATCTTTGAGCCTTCACCGACCGTAATAGAACCGAGCACTTTAGCACCTGTGGCTATCAATGCGTCATCTTTAATCGTTGGGTGCCTTTTTCCCTTTTCTTTCCCCGTTCCCCCGAGGGTAACCCCCTGAAAAACGGTTACGTTATTGCCGATTTCACATGTCTCCCCAATGACAACCCCCATGCCGTGGTCTATGAAAAATCTTCTCCCGATTGTAGCGCCGGGGTGGATTTCTATCCCGGTAAAAAATCGGCTTACTTGAGATATAAGGCGTGCAAGGAAATAAAATTTTCGTTTATATAAAGCATGTGCAATCCGATGCGCCCATATAGCATGTAAACCGGAATAAGTTAAAATCACTTCAAAATAGCTTCTTGCTGCGGGATCTTGATCGAACACAGTATCAATGTCTTCTTTGAGCATTCTAAAAAACACATGCTTCCCCCCGTTTCTCTATCTGATTTCCTCTACCCAATAAAAAAAGCGTCTCTGCATGTAAACATGACAGAGACGCTTTAACCGCGCGGTTCCACTCTGTTTGAAAAGCAGACTTCTGCTCTCCCAACTTCAGCCTGTAACGGCGGCGGCCGCCTTTGAATACTGGTTTCAAAAAACGTTCTTCAAAGGTCTTAAGGGCGCACTTCTAAAACCCGGCTCATGGATCTCTCTCAGCCAATGGAGATCCTTTCTGTAATGGCCTAAAGCTTTATACTCTTCCCTGTCAACAATCATTTATTTAGATATTTTTTAAACGCTGAATTGCAGTCTCTTTACCGATCAATTCAATTGATTGCGGCAGTTCCGGACCGTGAGTTTGCCCTGTTACAGCAACACGAATCGGCATAAACAGTTTTTTCCCTTTATGGCCAGTTTCTTTCTGCACTGCTTTGATCGATGCTTTGATGTTATCCGGAGTGAACTCCTCAAGCTCTTCAAGCTTCGCTGCGAATGTACTGAGCACTTCAGGAACCTGTTCTTCTTCCAGAACAGCTTTCGCTTCTTGATTATACTCGATCTCATCCGTAAAGAACAAATCAGTCAGCTCAACAATTTCCGCACCGTAGCTTAATTGCTCATGATACAGGGAAATCAGTTTGCGAACCCATTCTTGTTCTTCAGCAGAAAGCTCAGTGCCAACTTTGCCGGCTTTTTGCAAATGCGGAAGCGTCAATTCAACAACCTGATCAAGATCCAGCTTCTTCACATATTGGTTGTTAACCCATTTTAGCTTATGCATATCAAACAAAGCTGGTGATTTAGATAAACGATTTACATCAAAAATTTCAATAAACTGCTCTTTTGTGAAAAGCTCTTCTTCTCCAACCGGTGACCAGCCTAACAGGCCGATAAAGTTGAACAGTGCTTCTGGCAGGTAGCCAAGCTCTTTGTACTGCTCGATGAATTGAATAATGGATTCATCACGTTTACTGAGCTTTTTACGACTTTCGTTTACGATCAGCGTCATGTGTCCGAACTGAGGAATATCCCATCCGAATGCTTGATAAATCATAATCTGTTTCGGTGTGTTAGAAATATGATCCTCACCGCGCAGCACGTGTGTCATTTTCATTAAGTAGTCATCAATCGCTACCGCGAAGTTGTAAGTCGGCGTTCCGTCCTTTTTCACAATAACAAAGTCGCCGATGCCATCTGATTCAAAAGAAATTTCGCCTTTTACGATATCATTGAAGGCGATAATTTTTCCTTCCGGCACGCGGAAACGAATACTTGGTTTTCTGCCTTCAGCGATAAATTTCTCCTGTTCTTCCTGAGTCAGGTCTCTGTGTTTTCCGGAATAACGAGGCATTTCTCCGCGGGCAATCTGTTCTTCACGCTCTTTTTCAAGCTCTTCTTCCGTACAGTAACATTTATAAGCAAGCCCTTTTTCAAGAAGCTCTTCATAGTACACTTTATAGATATCGTTACGCTCGGACTGACGGTATGGGCCGTACTCTCCTCCGACATCCACACTCTCATCCCAGTCAATACCTAGCCACTTCAGATAATTCAGCTGGCTTTGTTCTCCGCCCTCAATATTGCGCTTTTTATCTGTATCCTCAACTCGAATGATAAACTTACCGCCTTGATTGCGGGCAAATAAATAATTAAAAAGCGCCGTTCTGGCATTTCCAATATGCAAATGTCCGGTTGGACTCGGTGCATAACGGACGCGTACTTCGTTTCCCATTTTCAAATACTTCCTTTCATGTCATGTATGGCCTCAGGCAAAAATGTATGAATCTATTCTACCACCAAATAGACCCGGCATCAAAACAAGTTAGCCTTTTTGTATCAGTACTGTCGCCTGAGCCGCTATTCCTTCCGCCCGGCCTGTAAATCCAAGCTTTTCTGTCGTTGTTGCTTTTACATTTACTTGAGAAACATCTGCCTCAAGGCCTTCAGCAATTCTTTTTCTCATATCTTCTATGTACGGCAGCATCTTCGGCTTTTGCGCTATGATGGTGCAATCAATGTTCCCAAGGACATACCCCTTCTGTTTCACGATTCCCCAGACATGCTGAAGTAATTTGAAAGAATCTGCGTCCTTGAACTCGGGATCTGTGTCAGGAAAATGCTTGCCGATGTCTCCTTCACCCACAGCTCCCAGGCAGGCGTCAGCGACGGTATGCAGCAAAACGTCTGCATCAGAGTGGCCAAGCAGCCCTTTTTCGTACGGGATTTCAATTCCGCCAATAATGAGAGGACGGCCCTCAACTAATTGATGCACATCAAATCCTTGTCCAATTCTAAACATGTTTATTCCCACTTTCTGATTCCATGATAGCTTCAGCTGACGTCAAATCGTCTGGCGTCGTCAGCTTAATATTTGTATAGCTGCCTTCTACAACACGGACCGAACCGCCCTCCATCTGTTCAACGAGGCTGGCGTCATCCGTCCCTAAAAATCCCTTGCGCTCGGCCTCAGCGTGAGCCTTCATCAATAAAGAAAGACGAAAAGCTTGTGGCGTTTGGACAGCCCACAAGCTTGAACGTTCAATCGTCTCACTGACTTGTAAATCTTGAACGCGTTTAATCGTATCTTTTACCGGAACAGCAAGGATGGCCGCTCCTGTCTGTTCCGCCTCTGCGATCAGTTCGTCAATTTGTTCATGTTTTATAAATGGGCGGGCACCGTCATGTACAAGGACAATCTTTTCCTGCTTTACGGCTTTCAGCCCCTTATACACACTGTGCTGACGCTCATCTCCGCCTGCAACAAGCTCAATCGATGTTTGAAACGGATAATCGGTCAGCATTTGCTGAAAGTGCTCCCGCTCCTGCTCGTTAATCACCAAGATGATTTTTTCGCACTGCCGGTGGCTGTCAAACACTCTTAACGTGTGTATGATCACCGGGTCTCCTTTCAGCTCAATGAACAGTTTATTTCTCCCTGCCTTCATCCGCTTTCCCTGACCGGCTGCAGGAATCACCACATCATAACTCATTGTTTTTTCTCCCTTTACAGCGCCTTCTCCAACAGCTTAGGCTTCGCAAAAATCATTCGTCCCGCTGCTGTCTGCAGCACACTTGTGACGAGTACATCAATATGCTTGCCGATATAATTGCGTCCTTCTTCAACGACAATCATCGTACCGTCATCCAAGTAGGCAACTCCCTGATTATGCTCTTTCCCGTCCTTAATGACCTGAACATTCATTTCCTCGCCAGGAAGCACAACAGGCTTGACCGCATTGGCAAGGTCATTAATGTTTAATACTGCTACCTTCTGAAGCTCGCACACTTTATTTAAATTAAAATCATTCGTCACAACGACCCCGGATGTCAGCTTAGCAAGTTTGACGAGCTTGCTGTCAACCTCCTGAATATCTTCAAAGTCGCCTTCGTAAATTTCAACTTCAATGTCTAATTCTTTCTGAATGCGGTTCAGGATATCAAGACCGCGGCGTCCTCTGTTTCGTTTTAAAACATCTGAAGAGTCTGCAATATGCTGCAATTCCTCAAGGACAAACTGCGGAATCACGATAACTCCCTCTAAAAAACCAGTCTGACAAATATCTGCTATTCTCCCATCAATAATAACACTAGTGTCCAAAATTTTCAGCTTCTTGTCTTGAACCTCATGTTCTTCATCAGCTGTTCCTTTTTTCTTTTGCATTCTGGCGGAAATGGAAAACAGGCTGATCAATTCATCCTTTTTCTTAAAGCCCACCTGGAAGCCGAGATAACCGAGGAAGAAAGCCAAAAATACAGGAATTATTGTGCTGAATATGCGGTAAGGTATATTGTCTAAAGGAATAACATTTACGATAAGATAAGCAATTATAAGTCCAAAAACTAAGCCAAGACTTCCAAATAACAAATCTGGAACCGGCGCTTTTAACAATGAATCCTCTATCCACTTCACCCAGTTCACAACGTATTCTGTACCCCATATACTGATGAGAAAAAAGATAATTGCTCCTATTGCCGCAGACGTATATGCGTTTGTTATTAAAGGTATGTCCTGTATATTTAACAGTACAAACAATTCAGGTATCAAAAATATACCAACAACGCCGCCAAAAATAATGAAGAACGCCTGAACTATTCGTTTTAACATACCCCCACCTCCTTTTTTAACATTTTAATTTCACAAAGTCTTATGCATCCTACGAATATCAGAATAAACAAAAACCAACATTAATATACCCGTATTCATAAGGTTTTAACCGAAATCACAGTTGTCTGTCTAAATAATGCTTCTCTTGCAGGCGTTTTAATCCTTTTTTGATTTTTTGGGCTCGTACTTCACCGATTCCCTCTACCTCATCTAATTCTTCTGCACTCGCCTCAATAATCCTTGGCAGGACTCCAAATGCTTCTACAACATTTTCAACAATCGGCATCGGAAGACGCGGTATCTTATTTAACAGCCTGTATCCTCTCGGCAATACATAATCATCAAGATTAGTAGAAGCAGGGTAACCGAGAAGCTTATACACAATGGAATCATCCAGCAGATCATAACTGGACATATCCTGCAGCTCCTTCAAGAGAACAAACGGATCTTTAATCTTTTCTTTTACATAGTCCTTAATAAATAAAGCAGCCTCTTCTTCCATATCCGTAATCAATTCAATGACTTGCAGTTTGATCAGATGTCCTTCTGTCCCCAGCTCTTTGATATACATATTAATTTCGTTTTTGATTCTCAGGACCATTTCATAACGATGCATGACAGACAAGACATCACTAAAGGTAACAAGTTCCTCAAACTCTAACGCGTTCAGTGCATTAATCGTTTTATCGAGGATTGTCTTATATTTTTCAAGTGTTTGAATGGCTTGGTTCGCCTTGGTTAAAATAAATCCTATGTCTTTTAGTGTATACTTCATGTTTTCCTGATATAACGTTATGACATTTCTTCTTTCAGAAATAGCGATTACAAGACAGCCAGTTTGCTTAGCTACTCTTTCGGCAGTTCTGTGCCGCATTCCTGTTTCTGATGAAGAAATTGTAGCATCCGGCATCAGCTGAGTATTCGCGTAGAGGATCTTTTGACCCGAATCACTTAAAATGATCGCTCCATCCATTTTAGCCAACTCATATAAATGCGCCGGAGAAAAAGCCGTGTTTATGTGAAAGCCGCCGTCCACCACTTCTTTTACTTTATCATTATATCCAACAACAATCAGACCGCCTGTATTTGCTCTCAAGACGTTTTCCATCCCCGCTCTGAGCGGTGTACCCGGAGCAACAAACTGCAATATAGATGACAGGTCTAACTCGTGTTTCGCCCCTTTTTTCTCTTTTTCCATCTATTATCCTCCTAATGAAGTACGAAGCGCTTCTGCAACATTTGCTACTCCGATAACCTCAATCCCTTTTGGTTTTGTCCATCCGTCCAGATTTGCCGCGGGTATGATCATGCGTTTAAAACCAAGCTTTGCCGCTTCTTTTACACGCTGTTCAATTCTTGAAACCCGCCGGACTTCTCCGGTTAATCCCACTTCTCCAATAAAACAATCTGCAGGATTTGGAGGTGTGTCTCTAAAGCTTGATGCGATACTAATCACAATCGCAAGATCAATTGCCGGTTCATCAAGCTTAACGCCGCCAGCCACTTTCAAATAAGCATCCTGATTTTGCAGCAGCAGTCCAACTCTTTTTTCTAACACAGCCATTAACAGAGAAACCCTGTTATGGTCTATTCCCGTTGCCATACGCCTTGGGTTGCCAAAGCTTGTTGGCGAGATGAGCGCCTGAATTTCAACGAGAATCGGTCTAGTGCCCTCCATAGAGGCAGTGATACTCGAGCCTGCGGAACCAGCAGAGCGTTCTTCTAAGAAAATTTCCGAAGGATTCAAAACCTCAGTGAGCCCCTCTTCCCGCATTTCGAAAATGCCCATTTCGTTTGTAGATCCGAAACGGTTTTTTACAGCCCGCAAAATACGGAAAGTATGGTGGCGTTCTCCTTCAAAATATAAAACAGTGTCAACCATATGCTCCAACAGTCTCGGACCTGCAATAGACCCTTCTTTCGTCACGTGCCCTACGATAAAAATCGGAATACCTTTTGTTTTTGCGATTTTCATCAGCTCAGCAGTACATTCTCTGACCTGTGACACACTGCCTGGAGCCGATGTAATATCGCTTTGGTAAACCGTTTGAATAGAGTCAACAACGACAAACGCTGGATTCATCTCTTGTATAGCAGACGAAATATACTCCATATCGGTTTCAGATAAAACATGCAGTGACGGATTATTAATGCCGAGACGGTCTGCTCGCAGCTTCGTTTGCTTTACAGATTCTTCTCCCGAAATATACAGGACACTGTTTGATGAGCCTGATAATTGAGCGGAAACCTGCAGTAATAGCGTTGACTTTCCGATACCAGGATCACCGCCAATTAAAACGAGGGAGCCTTTAACGACACCTCCGCCGAGTACTCTGTTAAACTCGCCAAGCTGGGTTTTGACGCGGGGTTCTTCTGATGTTTCGATTGATGTAATAGGTGAAGGTTTCTGTACAGTTTGAACAGAATGAGAAAAAGCCGCTCTCCGATTGGCCGGTGCTTTTTTAATCATTTCTTCCACCATTGTATTCCAAGCACCGCAGCCCGGACATTTCCCCATCCATTTTGGAGACTCGTAGCCGCAGGATTGGCAGATGAATTTCGATTTTGTTTTAGCCATATATAGTGTAAGACCTCTCCCTTGTTCTATTTCTTGATATGAAAGTGAGGCATACACTTACATGCTGTATGCCTCATTTCCGTCTTCTATATTAATTCGTTTTAGCAGTGGTTTTTACGACAAATTCGCCATCTTCTACATCAAGAACAATATGCTGTCCTTTATGAATATTTCCTCTGAGGAGTTCTTCAGATAAACGATCCTCGACATGTTTTTGGATCGCTCTTCTTAACGGACGGGCACCGTATTCCAGGTCAACGCCCTCTTCCGCGACTTTCGCTTTTGCAGCATCTGTCAATTCGATAGAAAGATCTTGTTCTTTTAAGCGTTTCGTTAATTGATCAGACATTAATGACACAATTTCAGTAAGATGTTTTTTCTCAAGTGAATGGAAGACAATGATTTCATCAATACGGTTGATGAACTCAGGTCTGAACGCTCGTTTCAATTCACCCATCACTTTATCTTTCATGTCTTTATGATTTTGAGTTTCATCCTGAACGTTAAAGCCGACATATTTATTGCGTTTCAGCTCACTTGCTCCGACGTTTGATGTCATGATCAGAATGGTATTGCGGAAATCGACTGTGCGTCCTTTAGAATCAGTCAATCGTCCGTCTTCAAGAACTTGCAGAAGGATATTGAAGACATCAGGGTGTGCTTTCTCGATCTCATCAAGAAGCACGACAGAGTAAGGTTTTCTTCTGACTTTCTCTGTCAATTGACCGCCTTCATCATATCCCACATATCCTGGAGGTGAACCAACAAGTCTTGAAGTTGAGTGTTTTTCCATGTATTCAGACATATCAATTCTGATCATGGATTCTTCATCGCCAAAAATGGATTCAGCAAGTGCTCGTGCAAGCTCTGTTTTACCTACACCTGTAGGGCCTAAGAAAATGAATGAGCCGATTGGGCGTTTAGGATCTTTCAATCCTGCTCTCGCACGTCTGACGGCTTTTGCAACAGCTACAACCGCTTCATCCTGGCCGATGACGCGGGAATGAAGAATGTTTTCCATATTGAGAAGCTTATCAGTTTCAGTTTGGGCGATTTTAGATACAGGCACACCGGTCCAGCTGGATACAACCATCGCAATATCATCCACAGTAACCTCTGAGTTTTCCTGCCCTTGCTTCTCTTTCCATGATTTCTTCGTATCCTCTACTTGCTCGCGCAGGCGTTGTTCAGTATCACGCAAGGAAGCAGCTTTTTCAAACTCTTGGCTTTGCACTGCCGCATCCTTCTCTTTGCGAACCTCATCAAGCTTCTGCTCAAGCTCTTTTAAGTTAGGAGGCGTTGTAAATGAGCGCAGTCTCACCTTTGAACCTGCTTCATCGATCAAGTCAATTGCTTTATCCGGAAGGAAGCGGTCAGAAATATATCTGTCAGAAAGCTTAACCGCAGCTTCAATGGCATCATCAGTGATAGAAACGCGGTGGTGGGCTTCGTATCTGTCACGCAGACCTTGTAAAATTTGAATACTTTCATCTACAGATGGCTGATCAACCTGAATCGGCTGAAAACGGCGTTCCAGTGCTGCATCTTTTTCAATATATTTACGGTACTCATCAAGAGTCGTTGCACCAATACATTGGAGTTCGCCGCGAGCAAGTGAAGGTTTTAAAATATTAGATGCATCAATAGCACCTTCTGCTCCGCCTGCCCCGATTAATGTATGGAGCTCATCGATGAATAGGATGATATTTCCTGCCTGGCGAATTTCATCCATGACCTTCTTCAGGCGATCCTCAAATTCTCCGCGGTATTTTGTGCCGGCAACAACTGTTCCCATGTCTAATGTCATCACACGTTTATCACGCAAAATTTCGGGTACTTCATTATTGATAATTTGCTGTGCCAAACCTTCTGCGATAGCCGTTTTACCTACACCTGGTTCCCCAATGAGGACAGGGTTGTTTTTCGTTCTGCGGCTTAATACTTCAATGACACGCTGGATCTCCTTGCTTCTGCCGATTACAGGGTCAAGGCTGTCTTCCTTCGCAATAGCAGTTAAGTCTCTTGCCAAGCTGTCAAGCGTAGGCGTATTCGCATTGCTGTTTGTTCCTGCCGCTGATGATCCTGTTTCATTACTTCCTAGAAGCTGGAGCACCTGCTGTCTTGCTTTATTTAAGCTGACACCGAGATTATTCAGAACTCTCGCAGCAACACCTTCTCCTTCACGAATCAGACCAAGAAGAATATGTTCTGTTCCAACATAAGAATGACCGAGTTTTCTTGCCTCATCCATTGAAAGCTCAATGACTTTTTTAGCTCTAGGAGTATAATGAATCGTTTGAGACATTTCCTGCCCGCGCCCGATCAAACTTTCTACTTCTTTCTGAATTTTATCTGAACCGAGTCCAAGCGCTTGAAGAGCTTTAGCAGCAATGCCCTCTCCTTCTCTTACCAGTCCTAATAAAATATGCTCAGTGCCAATGTTATTATGACCTAACCGAAGTGCTTCTTCCTGTGCTAGCGCCAGTACTTTTTGAGCTCGTTCTGTAAATCTTCCAAACATCATATCGATTCATCCTCCTGTCTTTTCCCATTCATTTCTAAGTGAAGCCGTTCTCTGATGAGAGCCGCTCTTCGAATGTCCCTTTCGTTCGGACGCAAAGCGCCTCCCGAGTATTGCTGTAAAAATCCTGGCTGCGTCAAAATCATAAGTTCGTTAAGTATGTTGCTTGAAAGTCCTTTTATAATGCCTAGGTCTATGCCTAACCGAACATCTGAAAGGCACTTTGCAGTTTCTTTCGATTCTATCATCCGGCAATTAGACAAGACCCCATAAGACCGATATACCCGATCCTCAAGTTCGATTTTAGAAGTTTGATAAATCGCTTCTCGGGCAGATCGTTCTTGTTCAATCAACTGAGCAGCAACACTGTTAAGATCCTCTACAATATCCTGCTCTGACTTACCAAGCGTGATCTGATTTGAAATTTGAAAGATATTCCCTACTGCTTCGCTGCCTTCCCCATAAATTCCTCTAACAACTAAGCCTAATTGATTAATTGCCGGTATAATTCGATTTATTTGCCTAGTTAAAACTAGTGCCGGCAGATGCATCATGACCGAAGCCCTTAAACCTGTACCTACGTTTGTAGGACAGCTGGTTAAGTATCCTCTTTGCTCATTGAATGCATAATCAACTTTTTCTTCGATCCAGTCGTCGACCTGGTTTGCGGCTTTCATTGCTTCTAAAAGCTGAAATCCAGGGAAAAGACACTGAATTCTAATATGGTCCTCTTCATTTAGCATGACGCTTACTTCCTCATTTTCAGAAAGCAAACAGCCGCCAAAAGGAGACTCTGTCAGATTCGGACTGATTAGATGTTTTTCAACAAGTACACGCTTCTCTAAAGGCTGTGCATCATTCATTCTAATCAAAACAAATTTGCCGATTCCGGGAATTTCTTGCTCTGAAAACTGATCTTCAAATTGCTGTATGATGGATGAGGCTTCTTCATTGGAATACCGCGTAGGGAACCGAATATGCTCAAAGTTCCTTGCTAAACGTATGCGGCTGCTGAGTACAATGTCACTTTCAGGTCCTTTCTGCTTCATCCAACTGCTTAGTGCGTCCTGAATAAAATGCTTTAGCGACATTACTCCTGTTCCTCCTCACTATCTGTACTTTTGAGTGATTGTTCTAATGAACGAATTTGATCTCTTACATGAGCTGCATTTTCAAATTCTTCTTGATGGATTAAGGATTCTAATTCTTTTTTTAGCATATCAATCTGCCGTCTGACATGAAGATTGCCGCCTATTCGTTTCGGTATCTTACCTGCATGCACAGTGTTTCCGCTGTGCACTTTACGTAGGATTGGTGTAATGTTGCTATGAAATGTTTTGTAACATTCAGAACATCCAAAACGGCCAATTTTTCTGAATTGCTGAAAAGTCATTCCGCATTTCGGACAAGCAGATATTTGCTCCGAGTGACTGAACATTTGAGTTCCTGCATTTTGAAATGAAGAATCCATGTTCAGTAAACCCGAAAGTAAATTATGAATAGAGAAACCCTGATTTGCACTTATACCATATGAATCACTATTTTCTTTGGCACATTGTTCACAAATATGAACTTCTATTTTTTCTCCGTTAACAACCTTTGTAAAGTGAAAAGTGGCTGGTCTCTCGTGGCACTCTTGACAAATCAATCTTTTCACCCGCTTATTTTAATTTTAAAGAAGTCAGCATTGCCTTCATCATTCTCGCTCTTAATTCATCACGTTCAGGTAAGTCAATGTGTAAAACTGAGCGGTCCATTACGCTGACCATCATTTTTGCTTCTCTTTCTGAAATTACCTTGTCTTCTAATAGCCTTAAAATAATGTCATCAGAGGCTGCTTGAGACAAATGGGTATTAATTTGAGAAATTATATTATTGATCAGGACAACTTCATTGTTCATTTTAATTTTAATGATTCTGATGTAACCGCCGCCCCCGCGTTTGCTCTCAACAATATATCCTCTTTCGCTTGTAAATCTGGTGTTGATGACATAATTTATTTGGGAAGGAACGCATTGAAATTTATCTGCAATTTCACTTCGTTTAATCTCTAAAATTTCCTTGCCATTTTGATCTAACACTCGTTTTAAATATTGTTCAATGATGTCAGAAATATTATGTCCCACTCAACCCCCTCCTTTACTGACTTTGACTATATTTGACTATAATCTTACTATAAGCCGTTTCTCGAGAATTTTCAACTTTCTCGCTCTATCCTTTATTATTTCCATTTTCCCGGTCCACAAAACCTGATTGCTGATTTAAAATTCGGTATAAAGTTATTATATTATACAGTTAAGTGGAATTTTATGATACCAATAAACCAAAATACAAAAAACCCAGCTCAATGAGCTGGGTTTAAGCTTGCTTGGCGGCGTCCTACTCTCACAGGGGGAAACCCCCGACTACCATCGGCGCTGAAGAG
>NZ_VFNF01000012.1:0-15622 GCF_006715455.1 Bacillus sp. SJZ110
ACACCCGTTCCCATACCGAACACGGAAGTTAAGCTCTTCAGCGCCGATGGTAGTCGGGGGTTTCCCCCTGTGAGAGTAGGACGCCGCCAAGCAAGTTTAAACCCAGCTCATTGAGCTGGGTTTTTTGTTTGTTAAAAATGAAGAAGAAACTGTGAAGCGTATTTAGGGAATTTCTTTTCTGTTACTAATAAAAACTGCTGAATTAACACGTAGTCATCACTTATATGCTGTGTTAATAACTCATACCACCATTCTGTTTCATACCTTGCAATCATCCCAACGTTGTACAAAATCAAATAATGAATTGTCATTTCGGGAAGCCTCAGAAATTGCTCCCTTTGAGAAGGGATATAATATTGGTTCTTTTCCATGTCAAACAATAAGCTGGTCGATGTCCATGGCTCCTTGTCTTGTGGTGAAATTTCGAACAGCAGCCCGTGTTCATTTTTTTTTGTAAAAGACCATTGATAATGATGGGACATGTATTCAGCAAACCTTGAATCAGACATTTTGTAATTGATTACTACTTCCTCCGGTACAAAAATTTCGTTCTTATCCTTCTCAACTTTTGTCATAAATCGTTCTTTCTGATGAAAGTAGAAAATATCGCTAAGTTCTGGAATGGCCATTAATAATTTTTTCATGGTATACCGTTCATCTACTATATCCGATTGTCCGAATAAATGTTTCATAAAATGTATGCATAGGCCATTTCGTTGTATTTTCACTTCATCATCGCTAAAACAATAATTTTGTTTCTTTCGTTTTCTTGTTGTTACGCCATGTGCCAGTACTGATGTATGGCTTGGATAATGAGGATCACGTGTAATTAAGCATGCTTTGATAAGCTGTGCCATTCCATAAAATAAAAGAATCGGTTTGATTTCTAAGGGAGAATATGCGGCTTGTTTATAAAACGATTCGGCATGCTTTAAGAAATAAATAAACCGTTCACTGTTTTTAAAAGAGTTTTTTTTCGCATCGTCAATACCGTTTAAGGTATAAATCTTTTCTAGAAATTTCTGGGTTGATTCAACGGAGTAAAATAGCGCTAAGTCTTTCCACTCATGATATGTCATGTATATTTCTTGATCCTTTCCGTTATCTAAATATTTCAACTCTTTCCCGCTTCCTTGACATGCTCTTGGCTAGTTGATAATCTACATATAATATTTTGCCGAAAAGAGGGGGATTTACTAATGTGGGAAAGTAAATTTTCAAAAGAAGGCTTAACGTTCGACGATGTGCTGCTTGTACCAGCAAAGTCTGAGGTACTTCCGCGTGATGTGGATTTATCTGTAGAACTTACAAAAACGTTAAAGCTAAATATTCCTGTCATCAGCGCAGGTATGGACACTGTAACAGAATCAGCAATGGCAATTGCAATGGCAAGACAGGGCGGCTTGGGCATCATTCACAAAAATATGTCCATTGAACAGCAGGCTGAACAAGTTGATAAAGTAAAGCGTTCTGAGCGCGGCGTTATCACAAATCCCTTCTTTTTAACTCCTGATCACCAAGTATTTGATGCGGAGCATTTGATGGGGAAATACAGAATTTCCGGTGTTCCGATTGTAAATAACGAAGAAGACCAGAAGCTTGTTGGAATTATTACAAACCGTGACCTTCGTTTTATTTCTGACTACTCAATGAAAATCAGCGATGTCATGACGAAAGAAGAGCTAGTTACTGCATCTGTAGGAACTACTCTGGATGAAGCTGAAAAGATTTTGCAGAAACATAAAATTGAAAAGCTTCCTCTCGTAGACGACCAGAATAAATTAAAAGGTCTTATCACAATTAAAGACATTGAAAAAGTCATTGAGTTTCCGAACTCATCTAAAGACATTCACGGCCGCCTGATCGTTGGCGCGGCAGTTGGTGTAACTGGCGATACAATGACTCGCGTCAAAAAGCTTGTTGAAGCCAATGTTGATGTGATTGTTATCGATACAGCTCACGGACACTCTCAAGGCGTTTTAAACACAGTCACAAAAATCCGTGAAACGTATCCCGAATTAAACATTATTGCTGGAAACGTGGCAACAGCTGAAGCGACAAGAGCGCTTATCGAAGCTGGAGCAGACGTTGTCAAAGTTGGAATAGGACCTGGTTCAATTTGTACTACACGTGTTGTAGCCGGCGTCGGTGTTCCGCAAATTACAGCAATTTATGATTGTGCGACTGAAGCAAGAAAACACGGCAAAACTATCATAGCCGATGGTGGGATTAAATTCTCTGGCGATATCACTAAAGCGTTGGCAGCCGGCGGACATGCTGTTATGCTCGGAAGCTTGCTTGCAGGCACATCAGAAAGCCCTGGTGAAACTGAAATCTACCAAGGCAGAAGATTTAAGGTATACCGCGGCATGGGATCAGTTGCTGCAATGGAAAAAGGAAGTAAAGACCGTTACTTCCAAGAAGAAAACAAAAAATTTGTTCCTGAAGGAATTGAAGGACGCACACCTTACAAAGGACCAGTTGAAGAAACCGTTTATCAGCTAGTCGGAGGTCTTCGTTCTGGTATGGGGTATTGCGGGTCCAAAGATCTGCGTGCGCTAAGAGAAGAAGCTCAGTTCATTCGCATGACTGGCGCAGGACTTCGCGAAAGCCATCCGCATGACGTACAGATTACAAAAGAATCACCTAACTATACAATTTCATAATAAATTGTTACAAATTAAAAACATTTGACAGGGTCTCTGACTCTGTCTATTTTTTTTATACTGATTATGATAAAATTTATACTGTTGTGCATTGAAAATGTCCTTAACGGCTTAATTATAGATGAAGAAAATGAAATACGGAGGTCGTACGATTGAACATCAAGAAATGTAAACAGCTACTGATGTCATTGGTTGTGTTAACTCTAGCTGTCACGTGTCTGGCTCCAATGTCAAAAGCAAAAGCAGCCAGCGATCCAATTGATATCAATGCATCTGCTGCTATTATGATCGAAGCTTCTTCAGGTAAAATTCTTTACAGTAAAAATGCAGATAAGAGACTGCCAATTGCGAGTATGACAAAAATGATGACAGAGTATCTGTTATTAGAAGCAATTGATCAAGGTAAAGTGAAATGGGACCAAACCTATACGCCTGATGACTATGTGTATGAAATTTCCCAAGATAACAGCTTATCAAACGTTCCTCTTCGGAAAGACGGGAAATACACAGTAAAAGAATTATATCAAGCTACAGCAATTTATTCTGCAAATGCTGCTGCTATTGCGATTGCAGAAATCGTTGCCGGTTCTGAAACTAAGTTTGTTGAAAAAATGAATGCAAAAGCAAAAGAACTAGGCTTAACAGATTACAAATTTGTTAACGCAACAGGTCTTGAAAACAAAGATCTTCACGGGCATCAGCCTGAGGGGACAAGCGTAAATGAAGAGAGTGAAGTTTCTGCAAAGGATATGGCGATTCTTGCGGATCACTTAATTACTGATTACCCTGAGATTCTGGAGACTTCCAGTATCGCCAAAACGAAATTCAGAGAAGGCACCGATGATGAAATGGATATGCCGAACTGGAACTTTATGCTGAAGGGGCTTGTCAGCGAGTATAAAAAAGCGACTGTAGACGGACTGAAAACAGGTTCTACTGACTCTGCGGGTTCATGCTTTACAGGAACAGCTGAACGCAACGGTATGCGTGTCATCACTGTTGTTTTAAACGCAAAGGGCAACCTTCATACAGGCCGTTTCGATGAAACGAAGAAAATGTTTGATTATGCTTTCGACAATTTCTCCATGAAAGAAATTTATGCTGAAGGCGATCAAGTAAAAGGCCATAAAACAATTTCAGTTGATAAGGGTAAAGAGAAAGAAGTAGGCATTGTGACAAACAAGGCGTTCTCTCTTCCTGTCAAAAATGGTGAAGAAAAGAATTACAAAGCGAAGGTCACACTGAATAAAGACAACTTAACTGCTCCTGTGAAAAAAGGAACCAAGGTTGGGAAGCTGACTGCGGAATACACAGGTGATGAAAAGGATTACGGATTCCTTAACAGCGATCTGGCTGGCGTAGACCTTGTTACAAAAGAAAATGTAGAAAAAGCAAACTGGTTTGTTTTGACAATGCGCAGTATCGGCGGATTTTTTGCCGGAATTTGGGGAAGCATTGTTGATACGGTAACCGGCTGGTTTTAATCAATTGAAAGAGCTCTGATGGATGTTAGGGCTCTTTCGCGTAATATACTGAAAAAACCCAATTTTTAATAAAAAATGATTTTCAAAGCGCTAAAAACCGAATAAAATAGTATATATCCATATGAATTATTGGATTTCTAGGATACAATAAGGATTAGAAATCATATAACTATACCTTGATTAGGGGGACCAAGAAATGGCTCAAACAGGTACTGAACGTGTAAAACGCGGAATGGCAGAAATGCAAAAAGGCGGCGTCATCATGGACGTCATCAATGCGGAACAAGCGAAAATCGCTGAAGAAGCTGGAGCTGTCGCTGTAATGGCGCTAGAACGTGTGCCAGCAGATATTCGCGCGGCTGGAGGAGTTGCCCGTATGGCTGACCCTACAATCGTGGAAGAAGTAATGAATGCAGTATCTATCCCGGTAATGGCAAAAGCGCGTATCGGACATATTGTTGAAGCGCGTGTGCTTGAAGCTATGGGTGTTGACTATATTGATGAAAGTGAAGTTCTGACGCCGGCTGACGAAGAATTTCATTTAAATAAAAATGAATACACAGTTCCTTTTGTATGTGGCTGCCGTGATCTTGGTGAAGCAACACGCCGTATTGCGGAAGGTGCTTCTATGCTTCGCACAAAAGGTGAGCCTGGAACAGGTAATATTGTTGAGGCTGTTCGCCATATGCGTAAAGTTAACGCTCAAGTGCGCAAAGTAGTTGCGATGAGTGAGGATGAACTAATGACAGAAGCGAAAAATCTAGGTGCTCCTTACGAGCTTCTTCTTCAAATTAAAAAAGACGGCAAGCTTCCTGTCGTTAACTTTGCCGCTGGCGGCGTAGCAACTCCAGCTGATGCTGCTCTCATGATGCAGCTTGGTGCTGACGGAGTATTTGTTGGTTCTGGTATTTTCAAATCAGACAACCCTGCTAAATTTGCGAAAGCAATTGTGGAAGCAACAACTCACTTTACTGATTACAAATTGATCGCTGAGTTGTCAAAAGAGCTTGGTACTGCAATGAAAGGGATTGAAATCTCAAACTTACTTCCAGAACAGCGTATGCAAGAACGCGGCTGGTAAGAACATAGGAGCGCTGCTGACATGTTAACAATAGGTGTACTAGGACTTCAAGGAGCAGTTAGAGAGCACATCCATGCGATTGAAGCATGCGGCGCGGCTGGTCTTGTCGTAAAACGTCCGGAGCAGCTGAACGAAGTTGACGGGTTGATTTTGCCGGGCGGTGAGAGCACGACGATGCGCCGTTTGATCGATACGTATCAATTCATGGAGCCGCTTCGTGAATTCGCTGCTCAGGGCAAACCGATGTTTGGAACATGTGCCGGATTAATTATATTAGCAAAAGAAATTGCCGGTTCAGATAATCCTCATTTAGGGCTTCTGAATGTGGTTGTAGAACGTAATTCATTTGGCCGGCAGGTTGACAGCTTTGAAGCTGATTTAACAATTAAAGGATTGGACGAGCCTTTTACAGGGGTATTCATCCGTGCTCCGCATATTTTAGAAGCTGGTGAAAATGTTGAAGTTTTATCGGAGCATAATGGTCGTATTGTAGCCGCGAAACAGGGGCAATTCCTTGGCTGCTCATTCCATCCGGAGCTGACAGAAGATCACCGAGTGACACAGCTGTTTGTTGAAATGGTTGAGGAATATAAGCAAAAGGCACTTGTATAAAACAGTTGAAAGCTGTGGAAACTTATAGTACATTATAAGCACAAATAAAGATCGAAAAGCGTTGATAGGAACTAGTAGGGAGCCTCTCTTTCTAAGAGAGCCGATGGTTGGTGCGAATCGGTGAAAGATGCTGTCTGAATCCATCCTTGAGCGAAATGCTGAAACAAGTAGGCATTTACGGGATAACCGTTATGTTTGAAAGTGGAAAACGAGTCTTTGATTTGTTTTCAATCAGGGTGGCAACGCGAGAGCTCTCGTCCCTTTATGGGGATGAGGGCTCTTTTTATTTTCGACAAATCAATAAAAAAAGGAGTGTTTCGCATGCTTGATACGAAAATGCTGAGAGCAAATTTTCAAGAAATTAAAGCAAAGCTTGTACACAAAGGCGAAGACTTAACTGATTTTGATAAGTTTGAGGCGCTGGATGATAGACGAAGAGAGCTTATCGGCAAGGTTGAAGAGTTAAAAGGAAAACGAAATGAAGTTTCTCAGCAGGTTGCTGTGCTGAAGCGTGAGAAAAAAGACGCGGATCACATTATTAAAGAAATGCGTGAAGTCGGCGAGGAAATTAAAAAGCTTGATGAAGAATTGCGAACAGTGGAAGCTGAGCTTGATACAATCCTTCTCTCAATCCCGAATATTCCGCATGAGTCTGTACCTGTCGGTGAAACAGAAGATGACAACGTAGAAGTGCGTAAATGGGGTGAAAAGCCTTCATTTGCTTATGAGCCGAAGCCGCACTGGGATATTGCGGATGAGCTGGGTATTCTGGATTTTGAACGTGCTGCCAAAGTAACAGGAAGCCGTTTCGTGTTCTATAAAGGCTTAGGTGCTCGTCTGGAGCGTGCGCTTTATAACTTTATGCTTGATCTGCATGTGGATGAGTATAACTACACTGAAGTGATCCCGCCATATATGGTAAACCGCGCAAGCATGACGGGAACGGGGCAGCTTCCTAAATTTGAAGAGGATGCATTTAAAATCAGAGAAGAAGATTATTTCTTAATTCCAACGGCGGAAGTGCCGATTACAAACATGCATCGCGATGAAATCCTTTCAGGTGACAGCCTGCCGATCAACTATGCGGCATTCAGTGCTTGCTTCCGTTCTGAAGCTGGTTCAGCAGGACGTGACACACGCGGATTAATTCGTCAGCACCAATTTAATAAAGTTGAGCTTGTAAAGTTTGTGAAGCCTGAAGATTCTTATGAAGAATTAGAGAAGCTTACAAACCAAGCAGAACGGGTTCTTCAGCTGCTTGAGCTTCCATACCGTGTCATGAGCATGTGTACGGGTGACTTAGGCTTTACGGCTGCGAAAAAATACGATATCGAAGTTTGGATTCCAAGCCAAGACACATATCGAGAAATCTCTTCTTGCAGCAACTTCGAAGCGTTCCAGGCGAGACGTGCGAATATTCGTTTCAGACGTGAAGCTAAAGGCAAGCCTGAGCATGTACACACACTGAACGGTTCAGGACTGGCGGTTGGAAGAACAGTTGCCGCTATCTTAGAAAATTATCAGCAGGAAGACGGAAGCGTTGTGATTCCGAAAGTGCTCCGTCCTTATATGGGGAATAGAGAAGTAATGAAACCGTAAATTATGGAAAGGCGTGCCTGACAAGGTGCGCCTTTTTGCTTATGTAAACACGGCATTTTCATAAAAACAAAAAAAGTTTTTAAAAATGCTTGACCACACGAGAACATACGTGATATAGTAAGTCTTGTCGATACGGAGGAATACCCAAGTCCGGCTGAAGGGATCGGTCTTGAAAACCGACAGGGGTGTCAAAGCCCGCGGGGGTTCGAATCCCTCTTCCTCCGCCATATTGATTTTAATTCTAATGAAACACAAGCATATATTGGAGATTGTTTTGTCCGTTGCATTCGGTGCGGCGGATTTTTTATTTTAAAGAAAAAGTGAATCTCGACTGAGATTCACTTTTTTTGATTATCATGAATAACTGAAGCAATTTGATCTACAATATTTTCAATCGAGTTTTCGTCGTTCAGAAGATCATAATCTTCAATGCGAAGTTTTAAAACAGGGCAGGCATTAAAACCGCTTATCCAGTTCTCGTAGCGTGTATGCATTTCTTCCCAATAAGACCTGCTTGTCTGAAGCTCCATCTCACGGCCGCGTTGTTCAATCCGGTTTAAAATGTTCTCCAGATCTCCTTCTAAATAGATCAACACATCTGGGTGTGGGAAATACGGTGTCATTACCATTGCTTCGAAAAGGCTTGTGTAAGTCTTATAATCAACCTTTGACATTGTCCCTTTATCAGCATGCATTTTTGCGAAAATTCCTGTATCTTCATAAATCGAACGATCCTGTACAAAACCTCCGCCGGCTTCAAAAATTGTTTTCTGTTCTTTGAAGCGTTCAGCTAAGAAGTAAATTTGAAGGTGAAAGCTCCAACGTTCAAAATCATGATAGAACTTTTCCAAATATGGATTATGATCGACTTCCTCCAAAGATGTTTTAAATCCAAGCCGTTTAGCTAAAGTTTTTGTTAAAGTCGATTTTCCGACACCTACTGTTCCTGCTACTGTAATAATTGAATTCTTAGGGATATGATGTTCCTTCATACGATAAGCTCCTTTACATGGGCGGCAATGCGTTCAAAGTCGCTCTTATTCAAAACGAAATCCTTTGAATCACCATCTACGGTTAACACTGTAAGTTTAGGGTCTGCTTCCTGCAGCTGCTTGATGGCGACTTCATAATCTGAAATCAGCTGCTCCAAATAGCTAGTTTCAATTTTTTTCTCGAAGGGGCGCCCGCGTTTTTCAATGCGGTGTAGCAATGTAGGCAGACTGGCCTTTATGTAAATGATGAAATTCGGCTTTGGCAGATCATCCGTTAGCAGGTGATATATCTTTTTGTATTTTTCCAGCTGATGTGGAGACAAGGTGCGTTCCGCAAAAATCACATTTTTATAAATATGATAATCAGCTATTACAGGCTGTCCCTTTTTTAAAAAGTGATCACTGGTGTCTTCAAGCTGTTTGTATCTGTGACAAAGAAAAAACATCTCGAGCTGGAAGCTCCATTCCTCTATATTGTCATAAAACTTATCAAGGTACGGGTTATCCTCTACAATCTCATTGATCATAGGGAATCCGAATTCTTGTGAGAGCATCGTTGCGAGAGTTGTTTTTCCTGCCCCGATAGGACCTTCTATTGCAATAAAAGGGGCTGTATTCATCGGAATCCTCCTTATATCTGAAAAACGTGCGTCAGTTACCGACCTTCATATTGTATCACAACCCTTGGGTGCCCCCATGAAAAAAAGACGTTTCCAAATTATCGAAACGTCTTTTTGACAACATTAAATTGATCAGACAGCAGCAGCCAGTTTTGTGGAAAGGAAAGACCCAGCTTCCAATAGCTGATGCCTCTTAAATTCAGCTCTTTAATCAGATTGAATTTTGCTTGAATCGAGCGGGCATCCTCGAACCATACCTCGTGCCTTCTGTTTTCTGCATCAGTATAGCGGAAGAAAGGAGCTTGAGCGGTTTGGTCATACTGAATGGAAGCATTGTTCTGATCAGCTATGACAATGGCTTGCTGAGGGCTTACAGCTCTTGCCGGAGTTCCCCCTGCTGTATATGGCAGCGTCCAGTCATATCCATATAAATTCTGGCCCATGACAATTTTGTTCGCAGGCATTTCAGTCAAAGCATATTCTATGACATCACGGACAGGTCCAATTGGAGAAACCGCTTGAGGCGGCCCGCCGCTATAGCCCCATTCATATGTCATGAGAACAACAAAGTCGACAATTTGGCCATGTGCCCTGTAATCATGAGCTTCATACCATCTGCCCTGCTGTGTTGCACTTGTTTTAGGAGCAAGAGCCGTAGAAATTTCTAAGCCCTCTCGATGAAAAAGATCCCTTGCTTCGCGGAGGAATTGATTATAAGCCTCTCTATCCTGGGGCCGCAAATATTCAAAGTCGAAATGAATGTCACGGAAGCCATATCTTCTGGCATTCTCGACTATTTCATTTAGAAGCCGTCTTTTTACAGTTTCGTCGTTCAAAAGGATCCGGCCAAGTTCATCGCTGAATGCTTGGTTTTCTAGGTTCGTTATAATCATCATCAATGTTGTATTTTGACTTTCTGTAATGCTCCTTAAATTCGTTAAAGGCGGTGCGACTAAGGTTCCGTTACGCTGTGCCTGGAAGCTGAATGCGCCAAGGTACGTTAAGTAGGGCGACGCTTCTCTGGCCGCCTGCTGGAGATTTTCGCTGACTTGATTTCCTCGGGGCTCCAAATAAGCATTTGATTCGATGTCTCGTTTAGGAGATGGTGGGATGTATAAACGGAAACCAATCTGAAGCACGGTATTTAACTGGATGCGGTTAACCCTTGCGAGCTCGGCTGCCGTTGTATTGAACTGCCGGGCGATAGATGTCAGGGTATCACCTCGCTTCACATCATAGAACTGGCCAGCTATTGGAATGACAATGGTTTGTCCGACAACAAGGCTGTCGGGATTCGGTATTTCATTCGTTTCAGCGATCTCATTTGCGGTTGTTCTGTATTGTGAAGCGATAGCAGAAAGAGTGTCGCCTTGTTTTACCACATAAATTTGAATGAAAAACGCCTCCTTTCATATCGCTATCAATGTATGAAAGAAAAGCGCTGATCATGTTTATTTTTCTGTAATTTGTTCTTCCGTCGTAATTTCTGCGAAAAGAACATTCTCCATCATAGTTAAGGCGAATTCGTTATCTTCGTCACTGTTTGACGCGATACAGTCCTTAGGAATCGTGATGCTGTATTCCCTCATATAAGCGTCATTAGCAGTAAACAGCACACATATATTGCCGGCTATACCTGTTAAGATAATATGTCTCACCTGCAACTCAGTAAGAAGGGTGTGAAGTGCAGTTTCGTAGAAAGCGGAATGTTTCGGTTTGATTAAAAAATAATCAGCATCTTCCGGAGCTATCTTTGTGATGATATCCTTGCTTCTTTCATTTGTGCATTCTTGCTGAATGTTTTTAATGTCAGCTTGCCAAAGTCCATAATGATCATTGATGTAAATAATCGGCCATTCATTTTGTCTCGCGTGCTCCTTTAATGATAAAATATGAGGAACGATTTTTTCTGTTTTTTTAGCGAGGGTTTCTCCCATATCGAATTCAAAATTATTGATCATGTCTACAATGAGAAGGGCTGTATCTGCTTTGGACAATCGACAGTCTCCTTTCCGTTTCAGTTATAGTTAATATGTAGCCTTTTTAGGCGATGAAAAAACTTTGAAAAGAGAGCTTATCCTTATGACACAAGATGAACTTTATATGAAAGAAGCAATTAAAGAAGCGAAAAAGGCTGAAGAGAAAGGTGAAGTGCCAATAGGTGCGGTGCTTGTCGTTAATGATGAAATTATAGCGCGTGCACATAATTTAAGAGAGACTGAGCAACGATCTATTGCCCATGCAGAAATGCTTGTAATTGATGAAGCATGTAAGGCACTCGGAACATGGCGGCTGGAAGGTGCGACTCTTTATGTGACGCTTGAGCCATGTCCAATGTGTGCTGGTGCCGTCGTACTTTCTCGAGTGGAAAAAGTGGTTTTTGGCGCATTTGATCCGAAAGGCGGCTGTTCAGGCACACTAATGAACCTTCTTCAGGAGGAACGCTTTAATCATCAGGCTGAAGTGGTGAGCGGTGTACTTGAGGAAGAATGCGGCGGAATGCTCAGTGCGTTTTTCAGAGAACTAAGAAAAAAGAAGAAAGCCGCCAGGAAAAACTTGTCTGAATAGTACGGTTGCAATTTTTAGGGGAAACAGATATACTTAAGTGTGCATCGTAATAGATGCAACATAAAATTTGATATTTATTTTGCCGTGCTAAGCGGGGAGGTAGCGGTGCCCTGTACCTGCAATCCGCTCTAGCAGGGCCGAATCCCTTCTCGAGGTTCGTTTACTTTAAGGCCTGCCTTAAGTAAGTGGTGTTGACGTTTGGGTCCTGCGCAATGGGAATTCATGAACCATGTCAGGTCCGGAAGGAAGCAGCATTAAGTGAAACCTCTCATGTGCCGCAGGGTTGCCTGGGCCGAGCTAACTGCTTAAGTAACGCTTAGGGTAGCGAATCGACAGAAGGTGCACGGTAAATCAATCATCAAATTTTCAGACTCACCTAACATTAGGTGAGTTTTTTGTTATGTAAAAAGAGCTTTTGGAATCGAAACAAGGTTCATGTATAATGGGAATGATGAATAACGGAGGAGGGCAAACCCGTGAGTTACCAAGCTTTATATCGAGTATTCAGGCCTCAGCGCTTTGAAGATGTGGTCGGACAAGAACACATTACAAAAACGCTGCAAAATGCCCTTTTGCAAAAAAAGTTTTCTCACGCCTATCTGTTTTCCGGGCCAAGAGGAACCGGAAAAACCAGTGCAGCCAAAATATTTGCCAAGGCTGTCAACTGTGAACATGCTCCTGTTGATGAGCCATGCAACGAATGTGCGGCCTGTAAAGGGATAACAAACGGGTCAATATCCGATGTCATAGAAATTGACGCCGCTTCTAATAACGGTGTTGATGAGATTCGTGACATTCGCGATAAAGTGAAGTTTGCCCCATCGGCCGTCACATATAAGGTATATATCATAGATGAGGTGCATATGCTTTCTATCGGCGCTTTTAATGCATTACTAAAAACATTAGAAGAGCCGCCTGAGCATTGTATCTTCATATTAGCAACAACTGAACCGCACAAAATTCCTTTAACCATTATCTCTAGATGTCAGCGTTTTGACTTTAAACGAATTACCTCCCAAGCGATTGTAGGGCGCATGAATAAAATTGTTGATGCTGAACAGCTGCAAGTGGAGGAAGGATCGCTGGATATCATCGCGAGTGCTGCAGACGGAGGGATGAGGGATGCCCTGAGCCTCCTTGATCAGGCCATATCATTCAGCGGCGATATCCTGAAAGTCGAAGATGCGCTTTTAATTACGGGTGCTGTTTCTCAATTATATATCGGGAAGCTTGCAAAATCCCTGCATGATAAAAACGTTTCTGACGCACTGGAAACATTAAATGAATTGCTTCAGCAAGGAAAAGATCCAGCTAAGCTGATAGAAGATATGATTTTCTATTTCAGGGACATGCTGCTGTACAAAACAGCCCCTGGCTTAGAGGGAGTGCTTGAGAAAGTAAAAGTCGATGAAACGTTCCGGGAACTAAGTGAACAAATTCCGGCTCAGGCCCTATATGAAATGATTGATATTCTGAACAAGAGCCATCAGGAAATGAAATGGACAAATCATCCGCGTATCTTTTTCGAAGTGGCCGTTGTGAAGATTTGCCAAACCTCACATCAATCTGCTGCTGATCTCCCGGAAGTGGATATGCTGATGAAAAAAATCCAGCAGCTCGAACAGGAAGTAGAGCGGCTCAAAACAACGGGCATAAAAGCAGCTGCGGAAAGCCCGAAAAAAGAAGCGCCGCGTGTGCCAAAGGGCGGGAAATCCAATTACAAAGCGCCAGTAGGCAGAATTCATGAGATTTTGAAGGAAGCCACAAGACCGGATCTTGATCTGCTCAGAAACAGTTGGGGCAAGCTTCTTGCTCATCTCAAACAGCAAAACAAAGTATCACATGCCGCTTTGCTGAATGACAGTGAACCTGTGGCTGCCGGATCGGCGGCATTTGTTCTGAAATTCAAATATGAAATTCATTGTAAAATGGTCGCTGAGGATAACAACGGAGTCCGGACTAATCTAGAGCAGATTTTAGAATCGATGCTCGGAAAAAGAATGGATTTGATTGGCGTTCCAGAAGCACAATGGGGTAAAATAAGAGAAGAATTTTTAGAAGATCATCAGCAGGAAAATGAAGGATCAAATGAACCGGCTGAAGAAGACCCGCTTATTGCCGAAGCGAAAAAGCTTGTTGGAGCGGATCTAATTGAAATAAAAGACTAACAAAATGAAAGAGAGTGAATGCTATGCGTGGCGGAATGGGTAATATGCAAAAAATGATGAAACAAATGCAAAAAATGCAAAAGGACATGGCGAAGGCTCAAGAAGAGCTTGCAGAAAAGGTTGTTGAAGGAACTGCAGGCGGCGGTATGGTAACAGTAAAAGCAAACGGCCAAAAAGAAATCCTGGATGTTATCATCAAAGAAGAAGTCGTTGATCCTGAAGATATTGATATGCTTCAAGATTTAGTGCTTGCTGCAACGAATGAAGCTTTGAAAAAAGTTGACGAAATCACAAACGAAACAATGGGTCAATTTACAAAGGGAATGAACATGCCAGGTTTATTCTAGGGGGATAAAAGAACATGCAATATCCTGAACCAATATCAAAGCTGATTGACAGCTTTATGAAATTGCCAGGGATCGGACCGAAAACAGCGGTTCGTCTGGCTTTTTTTGTTCTAGGTATGAAAGAAGATGTAGTATTAGATTTTGCGAAAGCATTAGTAAATGCGAAACGCAATCTGACATATTGTTCAGTTTGCGGGCATATTACAGATCAGGACCCTTGCTATATATGTGAAGATACGCGCAGGGATAAGTCAGTTATCTGTGTTGTGCAAGACCCTAAGGATGTTATCGCTATGGAGAAAATGAAGGAATACAACGGACAGTATCACGTTCTTCACGGCGCTATTTCTCCAATGGACGGCATCGGACCGGAGGATATTAAAATACCAGAATTGTTAAAACGATTACAGGATGATCAAGTGACAGAAGTGATCCTCGCGACAAACCCTAATATAGAAGGGGAAGCAACGGCGATGTATATATCAAGGCTCCTCAAGCCGTCTGGTATTAAGCTCTCCCGTATTGCCCACGGACTGCCCGTCGGCGGTGATTTGGAATATGCTGATGAGGTCACTCTTTCTAAAGCACTTGAAGGAAGACGTGAATTGTAAGGAGGAAAAAGCGATCCATGGGTTTTCTTCGCAAGAAAACATTAAGAAGAGAGTTTGATGAAAAACTAACCGAGCAGCTTTTTAAGCAAAAGGAAGAGTGGAACAGGCAAAAAAAGCTGGTTGAAAAAAGCTTAGAACCGTCTGCTGAAGTGTTATACGAACTGAAAGTAGCTGAAGCGAAGTATTTTTTTTACTTAAGGGAAGCGAAGCAGCGAAATTTAAAAATCAGCCGGTGGAAGTAAGTGGTCTAAACTCCTGGATCTTCTCATAAGCTTGTACTAGAACAAGCGAAGGAGATGAGAAGATTCATGGAGCCTATTTTTATTATTGGGATTATTTTAGGACTGGTTATTCTTCTTTTTTTATCAGGTTCAGCTGCGAAGCCTTTAAAGTGGATTGGCATCACAGCTGTTAAATTTGTGGCAGGTGCTTTGCTGCTGGTTTGTGTAAATATGTTTGGCGGCAGTCTTGGCATTCATGTGCCGATTAATCTGGTTACAACAGCTATCAGCGGAATTTTAGGAATACCCGGAATAGCTGCGTTAGTCGTCATTAAGCAATTTATCATTTAATTGATATTATGTATTGACTTAGACAACTGAAGGT
Organism: Bacillus sp. SJZ110; assembly: GCF_006715455.1. NCBI lineage: Bacteria > Bacillati > Bacillota > Bacilli > Caryophanales > Bacillaceae > Bacillus > Bacillus sp. SJZ110. Next base: position 15,355 of record NZ_VFNF01000012.1, read on the forward strand.
GTTATTCTAATATACGTCGCTGATGACGAACAGCTTTTTTGAAAAGAAAATGCTAAAAAGTTGTTGACAGTAGCGGCGGTAAATGTTATGATAATAAAGTCGCTTAAACGAGCGGTAAACAAAGTTCTTTGAAAACTAAACAAGACAAAACGTACCTGTTAATTCATTTTTATAAATCGCACAGCAATGTGCGTAGTCAGTCAAACTACTTTATCGGAGAGTTTGATCCTGGCTCAGGACGAACGCTGGCGGCGTGCCTAATACATGC
>NZ_VFNF01000013.1:0-14760 GCF_006715455.1 Bacillus sp. SJZ110
CAGGGCCATTTTTCAGCACGTCCTCCCACAGCTGAGAAAGCTTCATCTCAGTCACGTTTCTCGGCGCTGTGTAGGTCTCCGCATCTGCCGCTCCGTCAGGAGCTGGCAGGGCGTTTCGGTCGAGCTTTCCGCTTGGCGTAACAGGCCACTGTTCCATCTCTATCATATAGGCTGGGACCATGTAGCCCGGCAACAGCCTCTCAAGCTGTGCCCGCACTTCGTTTCTTTGGAGCCCTTCTACATAAGCGCATAATTCCGGCTCGCTGCTGTCTGTCCGTACGGTAACGGCCGCCTCCCTTACGCCTTCTATGCTTCTTAGTGCCGCTTCAATCTCTCCCGGCTCAATCCGGTAGCCGCGAATTTTCACCTGATCATCCGTACGCCCGAGGAATTCAACATTCCCGTCAGGGAGCCAGCGCGCCACATCCCCTGTTTTGTACATGCGTTCCCCCGGGTAAAACGGGTCTTCAAGAAAACGCTCCTCCGTTAATGCCGGCCGATTCAAATAACCTCTGGCAACACCCGCTCCGGCAATGTATAGTTCGCCGGCGACACCGGAAGGCTGTACGGCTAAATGCGGATCTAAAACATACAAACGCGCACCAGGTACGGGCTTCCCAATCGGAATCCGCAAACGGTCTCTGTCCCGTTCTGGATCCAATACGTAAAATGCCGCGTCTACCGTTGCTTCTGTCGGCCCGTAGCCATGGATTAATGATACCTGCGGCAATACAGAAGCAAAACGGGCTGCCGTACGCGGCGCAAGCGGTTCACCTCCGGCGAATACACGCTTTAGGTTTGTCCCGTCACCAAGCGCTAACATTTCTGCTTGATCCAGAAAGCTATTCAGCATAGCCGGAATAAAATGAGCCGTTGTCACTTTTTCCTGAGTAATGGCTTTTACGATCAATGCGGAGTCTTTTTCCCAGCCGGGCGGAAGCAGATACGCCGAAGCGCCGGAAAGCGACCACCAAAACAGCTGCCACACAGACGCATCAAAGGAAAAAGAGGTTTTCACCATGACAATGTCATCTTCTGAAAGCGGAAACTGGTGCTGCATGCCGGTCAGAAAGGAAACAGCCTGACGGTGCTCAACGGCCACTCCTTTCGGCTGCCCGGTAGAGCCCGATGTATAGATGACATAGGCGAGAGAACCGCCGTCAGCAGGAGTAAACAGATGGTTTTCTGCTTTTTCGCTCGCAAGAGATGTCATGTCCACTTCAAGCGTCTCTCCGGAAAAGTTCGGTACGGAGCATCCCGGCTGCGTCAGCAAGAGTGATGCCCCGCTGTCTTTCAGCATGTAGCTCAGCCGCTCCTCCGGATACGCAGGATCAAGCGGCAAATACGCCCCGCCGGCCTTCAGTACAGCAAGGACAGCGATCAGCATGTCAGGTGAGCGTTCAGACAGGATCCCGACGATACTTTCGTTTGTGACGCCGCGTGCCGCAAGGTGAGCAGCCAGCCGGCTGGCGTACATATCAAGCTCAGCGTATGTCAGCGAACCGCCTGAAAAGCGAATCGCTGGCCGCTCCGGTGTGACTGCCGCCTGTCGTTCAAACAGCCCATGCAAGGTTGGGGCTTCAGGTGAAACAGATACTGTCCTGTTATTTTGAGAAACGATTTTCCGTGTTTTGTCCTCATCTAGCAATGTCATCTTTGACACAGGAAGAGATGGATCAGAGATGACGTCAGAGATCATGTGCTGTAAATAATCTTTTATCTCAGACATCATATTTGGTTGATAAGTGCCTGTATGAAAATGAATCCGAACGTACAAAGTACGCCCTGGGATCACTTTGACACTGCATCTATAATTAGTTACCTCTTCCATCTCAAAATCTTTCACGGAGAAATCAAATGATCCAGCTTGATTCAGCTCTTCAATCTCTTGTTGAGTAGGTGTATTTTCAAAGACGATAATATGATCAATCAGCTCTTGTTTAAGAGCGCTCTGCGCCTGAATGTCATATAAAGGGAAGTAACTATACGCTTCTGCTTCAGTCATGTCCTTTTGCATTCCGCTGACTAGGTCAGAAAAAGACAGAAAATCACTTTGGACTCGAATAGGAATGGTATTGATAAAAAGTCCGACCATGTTTTCCACATCTTTTAGCTCAGAAGGTCTGCCTGATATAACTGATCCGAATACAGCATCGTCGCGACGATTGAACTTTTGGAGCATGATTCCCCATAAAGCTTGGAAAACAGTGTTAAGCGTCGCACCACAAGCTGCAGCGATTTTCTGTAATTCGGAGGTTTCTTTTTCAGGAATGGTAAACGTGATCTGCTGTAATGTCCCATCCGACATTTGATCTGTTCTTTTTGGCAGAGGCGAAGCTTTTTCGAAATGCTGAAGCCTTTTTTTCCAATACTCAGCTGCTTCTTCACGCTCTTGCTGCATCAGCCATTTAATATACGTCCCGTACGGCTGTACGGGAGGCAAATCAGGAAATCGCCCTTTTCCAAGCGCCTGATAAATATGGAGAAAGTCTTTAATGACGATGCCTAAACACCAGCCATCCATTAAAATATGATGGTGGCTCCAGATACAGACATAATGATCAGGCGCCCATTTTAAAATAGATATTCTCATCAGTACATCCGTTTGGAGATCAAAGCCTTTTGATTTGTCCTGTTCTTTGAATGCCTCTGTACAATTTTCTTTATCTTTTTCATTGAGATGAGAAATATCTTCAACATGAACATGGCAATGACGTTGCTTGAGCACGACTTGACGAGGTTTGGCTACATTTTTATAGATGAATGCCGTTCGAAAGATATCGTACCTGTCAAAAACAGCATCCATACTTTTCTGGAAACGCTCCAAGTCAAGCTGTCCATTGATCGTAAAAGAAGCCTGTTCAAAATAAGCTCTCGACTGCTCATCATACAATGAGTGAAAAAGCATCCCTTCCTGCATAAATGACAAAGGGTATATATCCTGTATTTCGGGTTGCTGCGGCATCAGTGAATCTCCTCTCCCTATAGTTTGTTGACGGCTCCCATGATCTCACTCAATTCATCAAGCGTTAAGTCTTCATCAGTGAAATCAGATGCGCTCCACTCTTGGTTTTCTTTGCCGGTACAATGCTCAATGATGTTTTCCAGAGTCTGTTTAAAATGCCTGGAAAATGTTTGGATTGTTTTTTCCTCAAATTGAAACCTGTTATAGATGATGTGCATGTTCAGGCACCCCGAAGAAACGGCGCCGCTGATATCCAGTGCATAAGGACGCTCCCAGTTCGGGCTGATCTCATTTCCTGGCTTGATGTCAGACACCTCAAAGGCATTTGATTGAATATCCTGATCAAACTGGCCTAAATAATTAAAGCTGATTTCTGGGCTGTTTTTCTGAGAGCCCCATCTTTTGCTGATATATTTCAGCACGCCGTAGCCCGCGCCTTTATGCGGTATACGGTGCAGCATATCTTTTGTCTGTTTAATAAGGTGGCCCAGCCGCTCTTCTTTGTCCTTATGATCGGAATCTCTCATATCAAGCCACACAGGATAAATGGAGGTGAACCAGCCAACAGTTCTGCTAATATCAATGTCCTCAAGATATGATTCCCTTCCATGGCCCTCCATGCTGATTTTAAATTGGTTATTTCCCGTCCATTTCTGCAAAGCAAGACCTAAAGCTGTCAGAAGGATATCATTCATCTCCGTGCTGTAAGCTTTATGTACAGCCGTTAACAGTAATTCTGTGTGGTGGCGAGATAGCTCAAAATGAATCACTTCTGTATCTTTGAATGTGTTAGATGCTGCGTCATTGTCTTTTGGAACAGGCTGGATGTGACGGTTCTCGCACTCATCCCAGTACGCTGCTTCGCGCTGCACCTGGCGGCTTTGAGAGTAGTCAGCTATTCTTTGTGAATACGTTAAATATGAATCTGTTTTTTGCGGCAGTTTAATAGATTCTCCTGAGACTGCCTGTTTGTAAGCCGCTGAAAAATCCTCGAACAAAATTCGCCAGGAAACCGCATCAACAACTAAGTGATGAATCGTCAGAAATAAATGGTCACCATTCTCGGTTCTAAACAATCCAGCGTGAAGTAAGGGGCCGGTTTCCAAACGAATATGTTCTTGCATCCGGCTGGCTGCTTCCTCAATCGTGTTCCGGGCTTCTGTTAGGTTATCCTTTACATCAAACAGTTCAAGTACATATAGCTCCTCATCTGAAAGATCTATCCCTCTGTTTATCTGCACTTGCCTGCCATCTTCATGCCGGCATACGATTCTCAGTGCATCATGATGAGTCACAAGGCTTTTTAGTACTTTTCTAAGCGCAGCCTCATCAAATCGTTCAGTCCGGTAGATCATAACGGATTGGTTAAAATGATGGCTTTCCAGAGATTGCGAGAAAAACCACTGCTGGATAGGTGTCCAAGTAATCTCGCCTTCGACCGGGCCTTGGTCAATGGCGCGTACGTCTTTTCGAACCCGGGCGGACAGTTCACCAAGAGTCTGGTGTTCAAACATCTCACGTACTGTCGTTTCAAATCCGCGCTGCTTCAGTCTGGCACAAACCTGCAGCGCTTTAATAGAGTCTCCGCCAAGCTCAAAGAAATTGGCGCTTACACCCAGCTCATCTACATTAAGAAGCTCCTCCCAAATTTCAGCCATCACCGTTTCAATCTCATTTCTAGGACTGATATCATCAGCTGTATAAGCGTGTTTTTCAGGCTCTGGCAGGGCTTTCTGATCGAGCTTTCCATTAACAGTCACCGGGATGCTGTCAATTTGTATCATACGGGCAGGCAGCATAAAGTCAGGCAAGGCGTTTTTTAGATAAGTTCGGATGTCTGATATATTCGCAGCCTGTTGATCTTTTATCACCATATATGCATATATAGCTGTTTGCCCTTGCTCGTCTGCTCTGGTAATGACAGCCGCCTCTTTAATCATTGGATACTGAAGAAGTGCCGCTTGGATTTCGCCTAACTCAATACGGTGCCCTCTGACTTTCACCTGCTCATCAATGCGGCCTAAGTATTCCAGCTCGCCATTTGACAGGCGCTTAGCAAGATCTCCTGTTCGGTATAATCTGTCTCCCGGAAGATAAGGATTGGATACAAAACGGTCAGCGGTCAGCTCATCTCTGTTGAGATATCCCCGTGCCACACCTTCGCCGCCTATATACAGCTCCCCTGGAATTCCGGTCGGCTGCAGGTTCATATGGGCATCCATCACATGAGCCTGCAGAGTAGAAAGAGGCCGGCCGATATTGCTTTTATTTTTTGCAATGTCTGCTGCGGACAATTTTTTGAATGTTACATGGACCGTTGTTTCTGTAATACCGTACATATTAATCAAATCAGTATGAGGATATTTTTTATTCCAGCTTTGAAGCATGCCGGGCTGTAAGGCTTCGCCGCCAAAAATCACGTAGCGGATGTTTAAATGATCTGTATGATTTTGATCTTCAAGCATCAAGCCGTAAAAAGCAGTCGGAGTTTGATTAAGTACAGTGACGCGCTCTTTTTTCAGCAATAAACGGAATGCATAGGGGTCACGGGCTGTTTCTTTAGAGACCACGACCAATGTACCTCCGTTCAATAACGCACCGAACATCTCCCATACAGAGAAATCAAAGCAATAAGAATGAAATAACGTCCAGACGTCTTCATGATTAAATTCAAAAGGCAGGTTTTGATGTTTTAAAAGACTGATCACATTGCGGTGCTCGACAATGACTCCCTTTGGCTGGCCAGTCGTTCCGGATGTGTATATCACGTATGCGGGCATATCCGTTACTATTTCTTCAATGTTTACATTAGCCGGAATTGAGCCTTTTTCACATTCATCGATATACAAAATATGCCCGGTGTAGTCTGCAGGTTTGTTTTGACCGCGCTCTGTCAGCAGCAGTTTTGCTCCGCTGTCATTGAGCATAAAGCTAATACGCTCCTTGGGATATTCAGGATCAATCGGCAAATAGGCCCCGCCAGCTTTTAAAATCGATAAAACGCCAATGATCATATCAGGTGACCGATCGAGCATCAGACCGATGATATCCCCAGTGCTGACTCCTCGTTTGATCAGCATAGCAGCTGCCCGCTCGGCTTTTTCATTCAGGTCTCGATACGTAAGCTGAGAATGGCCGCACACAACTGCGATATGCTCCGGATATTTAGCGGCTTGCTTTTCAAATAAGCTTACTATGTTTTCATTTCTCGGATAAGCCGCATACTGTCCCATTTTTTCAAGGAGCAACCTACGCTCTGCAGCAGGAAGGAATTGCATGTCCGAAATTCTCATCTCGGTATCCGCCGTTACCCCTTTCACCAATTCAATAAAATAGGATGCCCATCGCGTAATGGTTTTTTCTTCAAAAAGAGCAGTGCTGTATTCAAAACGGCAGCGTATTCCACTCAAATGCTCCTCAGCGTGTAATGTTAAATCGAATTTAGATATATCATGTTTAGGAGTGACAGACGAAATCGACAGACCAGGCACTTCGAACCGGAAATCTTCACTGTTTTGAAGCACAAGCATCGCATCGAACAGCGGGTTGCGATTTACCTCTCGGTTTGTATCGAGCTTATCTGCCAGCTCCTCAAAAGGATAATCCTGATGCTCGTAAGCCGTCAGAGCCAGATGGCGAATGTCCTGCAAATACGAGCTGAACGTTTTGTGGCCCTCGGGCTTGCTGCGCATCGCCAATGTATTGACGAACATCCCGATGACGCGCTCCAGATCGGCGTGAGGTCTTCCGGCAGCAGGCGAACCGACAACAATATCCTCTTGCCCGCTTAGCTTAGATAACAAAATAGAATAGACAGCAAGAAGAATCATATACAATGTTGTTCCCGTTTCAGCCATTAAACGGTGCAGCTCATCAGCCATATCTTTATCAATGTTGACTTCAAATGTTCCACCGCTGAAATCAGGGAGGCGCGGCCTTGTTTTATCAAGGGGTAATTCTAATATAGGAAGACTCCCGCCAAGCTGATCGAGCCAGTAGGCCTCCTGTTTTTTGTATAGCTCTTTCGGGTACTTCTCTTGCTGCCAAACAGCAAAATCCTTATAATGCAGGTTTAAAGCTGGCAACTCTTTTCCGCAATATAAGTCAGTAAATTCTTGGACAAGAGTGCTCATCGAGACACCGTCGGCAATAATATGGTGCATATCGAGCAGCAAAAAGCCGCGATTATTGCCCATTGTAATGACACATGCTCTAAAAAGCGGACCGGATGATAGATCAAACGGTTTGATAAAGGTCTCGATTGCAGACTCAAGCATTTGTTCTGATTCCATTTCAAGCTCTTTTAGATCAAAAGCCATCTCTGGATAAATGATCTGCACAGGCTCGTCTCTGTCAAGCACAAAAACAGTCCGTAATGCTTCATGCCGATTCACAAGTTCTGTGAGAACGCTTCTCAACCGCTGGCGATTCAGATTTCCGCGTAATTCAAGTACAGCTGGCATGTTGTAGCCTGTGCTGTCATCTGCCAGCTGATGAAGAGCATATAATCGTTTTTGCGAGAAAGACAGCGGATAGACATCTCTTTGATCCGCAGGTTCAATCTGTGTAAAAGCGTGTTCTTTTAAGCTCATCAATTTGCCCGCCATGCTTTCAACCGTCGGATATGAAAACACCTCACTGAGCGGCAGCTCGACATTAAGCTTTTTATGTATTCTTGATACCAGTGCGGCCGCTTTTAAGGACTGTCCGCCTAACTGAAAGAAATCATCACGAATGCCGATTTGCTGTTTATTCAGCACATCTTCCCAAATATGTGCGAGATCAGCTTCGATTAAGGTTCGGGGCGCCATATATGTGACATTCGTATTGTTTTCTGGTTCAGGAAGCGCAAACCTGTCAAGCTTGCCGCTGGATGTTAATGGCATCCGGCTGATGTTGATAATACTTGCTGGGATCATATAAGACGGCAATGTCCCGGCAAGATGCTGATACAAATCTGGGAGGCTGTTTCCCTTTTCTGGAACGATATAAGCAACAAGCTCCTTTTCCTCAGCAGAAACATCACGGGCCAGTACCGCGGCTTCCTTTACCCCCGGTGCTTGTCGAAGAACTGTTTCAATCTCTCTCAGTTCAATGCGGTAACCCCTAATTTTTACTTGATCATCAAAACGTCCAATATATTCAATCGTTCCATCAGGCAAAAAGCGGCCTGCATCACCTGTTCGGTATAAACGCTCCCCTTCAAGGAATGGATGATCGGAGAATGCTTTCTGTGTCAGCTCTGGCTGTTTGTAGTATCCTCTCGCAAGACCCGCGCCGGAAATACACAGTTCGCCCGCCGCGCCGATCGGCTGTATTTGATTTCCGTGCAAAATAAATACTTTTGTGTTTCTGATCGGGTGTCCGATCGTGATCCTCTCTTTTTCATTCAGATGCCGCAATATTGTTGTTGCCACACTGTTTTCTGTGGGCCCGTATTCATTTGCCAGTTCTGCAGAAGGACAAATCATTTGACTCAACTCAAGCAGATCAGGCGTGACCGCTTCACCCGCAAATGTCACAATACGAAGACTTTTTGCATCGTCAGCAGTCATCACTTCCAATAACACCCTGTACAGGGAAGGAACAATGATCATGTGGCTGACCTTATAACGAGCTATTTTTCGCTTAAGGGCCAGCACATCCTTCGCTTCGTCATCTGTTGTCAGCAGTACGCACGCACCAGATAAAAGCGGGGTAAATAAGCTCGTTACACAGCCGTCAAACACGTACGAAAACAAATGGAGGGATATATTCTGTTCGGTCATGCCATACTCTTCCCGTCTCCATTGCAATGTATTGGCAATACCGTGATGATCAACTAAAACCCCTTTAGGGCGCCCCGTCGTTCCCGACGTATAGATTAAGTAGGCAAGATCACCAGGCGGTACATCTGGAGCTGCTGTTTGGTGCCTTTCTGTACGTTCTATCGGTATCATATTTCCTTCATAGTGCGGCGGGATGAATGACATAAGGTTTTCTTCTATCAGCAATTGAGCTGCTTGACTGTCCTTCAGCAGGAAAGAAAGACGTTCTTCTGGGAAATTTGGATCAAGCGGCATATAAGCGCCGCCTGCTTTCCAAATCCCAAGCAGAGCTGCAGGCATTTCCATTGACCGGTTCATCATCACAGCCACGATATCTCCAGATCCAACGCCTTTTTCTATCAGGGCGTGCGCAATCTGATTAGCTCTTATATTTAATTGGCGATAGGTCCAGCAATCGTCTCCCATTTTTAATGCAGCCGCTTCAGGTGTTTTGCGGGCTTGTTCCTCGAACAATTGGGGTATCGTTTTGTTCACATAAGGACGCTCAGTTTCGTTAAACAATTGGATAACCTGTTGCTCCTCCGGCGGGACGATATTGATGTCACTGACGGCAACATCGGGATTTGTCAAAATGCAATCCAGTGCTTGCTTTAGATGCCCCTGAATCCTCAGCATCTCCTCCCGCTCGTAAACGTCTGCGTTGTAGCTGAATTTGATATAAAATGATTCTCCCGGAACGATAACGATATTAAAGTCGTAATTGGTTTGTTCCGACATTGAAATGTCACTCAGCTTCAGAGCGCCTTCGTCATTTGCACTCTCCACGCTTAATGCCTGATGAAGCTGTACAGGGTAATTTTCAAAAACAAAAATATGATCGATCAACCCTTGCTTCAATGGACTATGGTTTTGAATCTCATAAAGCGGATAATACCCATGCTGTTCAGATGATAAAATATCCTCCTGCACGGATTTGACCAGCGAAGAAAACGTTATGCCTTCCGCAGATCGGATTCGCACTGGAACAGTATTGATAAACAAGCCGACCATTGATTCAATCCCGTCAATCGCTGACGGGCGTCCCGAAATGACGGAGCCAAAAACGGCATCATCTGCAGCATTATATCGATGGAGCAGCACGCCCCAAATACTCATAAACAGCGTGTTTAATGTCACTCCCCAGTTTTGGGCAGCCTCTGTCAGTTTCTCAACTATATCCGGCGCTAATGAAAAGCTGACCTGGTCAGCTTTATAATCCCCGTCTGCCGTGCGGCGCTTTATTCGGGGAATAGAAGCAGTATTGCCGTACTCCTTCAAATATTCGTTCCAGTAGGCAGCAGTCTCTTCTTGATCTTGTTCTCCGAGCCATTCAATATAACGGCTGAACGGCACCGTGCTGCCAAGCTGTACAGGTGAGTTATTTTTGAGCGAATCATACATGCTGAAAAACTCTTTAAGAATAATGCCGAGACACCACCCATCCATGATGATATGGTGATGTGTCCAGACACATGTATATTGGCTGTCTCCTCTATCAAAAAGGGCAAGACGCATTAAAGGATCTTTTTGCAAATCAAATCCTTTTTCCCGATCCTTAGTCATAAAAGCATCAATCAGCGCCTGCTGTTCTTGATCAGCCAGGCGAGAAATATCTTCTCTATATACTGTCAATTCCCGGTTTGATAAGACTACCTGCTGCGGACCTGTAAGATCTGGTACTTCTTTAATGAAAATCGTTCTGAAAATATCATATCTAGAAACAAGAAGGTTTAAGCTCTTTTGAAACGAGTCGACGCATAGATTCCCTGTGATCGTAAACGAGGTCTGTTCGATATATGCTTTCGAGCTGAAATCCATTAGTGAATGAAACAGCATTCCTTCCTGCATGTGCGATAACGGATAAATATCTTGAATTTGTGCCGATTGTGCCATCAATTCCACACACCTTTTCAAAAGTTAAAGATCTTTCACGAGATCTTCGATGCTAGATAATGCAGACAACGTTAATTCCTTATTGCTGAAATCGCTCAATGTTTTTTCGCGTGCTTTTTTCTGCGAACAATGCTCAATCGTCTCGATAAGATGCCTGTGAAAACGATCCATAAAGCACTCAATTGAGTGTTTGCTGAACACCTGGGTGTATACCGCTTTTACTTGAAGCCGTCCGTCCGTAATGAGAGCGTTGATGTCCAGCTCATACTCTCGTTCTCTTTCACCCGCTATTTCGTAACGGGGCTTGTAATATGATAATTGAAACGTTTCAGCTTCCTTCTCTTCGCTAAATTGACCAAGATAATTAAAGCTGACCTCAGGCTCTTTATGCTGCAGTTCTCCTATGTGTGTTAACAATCCGTATCCAGTTCCTTTGTTCGGTACTCTTCTCAGCATATCTTTTGTCGTCTTAATTCGGTATGCGAGCTGATCCTCGAAAGGCTCGGGAATACCCATGTCTAGCAGAATAGGATAAATGGAAGTAAACCATCCAACTGTCCTTGAAATATCAATGTTTGGCACATGCCCTTCTCTACCGTGTCCCTCAGTGCTGATCACGATTTGGTCATGCCCAGTCCATTCAGAAAGCGCCATTCCTAAAGCCGTAAGCAAAAGTTCGTTGGCATCAGTACCATAGGCTTGCTGGGTTTCAAACTGCAATTTTTCAGTCCAGTCCCCGGATAGTACAAACGCTGCTGCGTCGCTGTTCTTTTGGAGTCTGTCCGGCACATTTTCTATGTCCTTAGGAAGAAAAGCAGTGTGAGCGTCTAAAATCGTTTGCCAATACGTTTTCTCTGAATGCAATTGTTTACTTTCAGCTATTTGGGTAAGACCATCGGCGTAGGATAAATAAGAATCCGTTTTTGGCGGTAATTGGATTTCTTTCTTTTCTAAAGCCTGTTGATATGCTGCAGCTAAATCCTCAAGCAGAATTCTCCAAGAAACGCCATCTATCACAAGATGATGAAGTGCAATCAGCAAATGATCCCCTTCTGCCGTTTTAAACAAACCTGCTTGCAGCAAAGGCCCTTTTTCTACATTCATTTTGCTTTGAATGACGGTTTCCTCAGCGGCAAGTTTTTCATCAAGATGAGCCCTTTCCAGCGATGCTTTTGTCCAATCTGAAATATAAAGGCCAAACAGTTCATGATCCTTGTGATTGATTCCGCGATTAAACTGAATGACATGGCCGTTTTGGTCACGTTGGAAAATCATGCGAATGGCATCATGATGCTCGGTTATTTTACGCAGCGCTAGATGAAGCGCGTTAGCATTGAATCCTTTTTTACTGAAAAGCATGACGGACTGGTTGTAATGATAGTGAAAAGCATGTACCTGTCCGAAAAATCTTCGCTGAATCGGGGTGAGTTCAGCTTCACCTTCCGCAGGTCCCTGGTCCGCTTGAGATGCCAATGGTGTGATATGTCCGCATAGTTCCTGAATCGTTGAATAACGGAATAAGTCGCGTATTGTCATGCTCCAGCCTTCAGCTGCCAGACGTGCTGCTACTTGTAATGCTTTAATTGAGTCTCCGCCAAGCTCAAAAAAGGAATCGTGAATGCCGACTCGTGACATGCTCAGTACATCTTCCCATATATACGCCAACGTTTTTTGCATGTCGTTAACTGGTGCGGTATATGGACGCGATAACACATTATTTGGAGCCGGCAAGGCATTTCTGTCCAGCTTTCCGTTTAGGGTTAGCGGCATGTTTTCTAAAGGAATCAGATGTGCAGGAATCATATACGCTGGCAGCTCCTTTGTTAAAGCAGCACGGAGAGCATTCGTATTGACGTCTGAAGGCACAATATATGCTGCCAAACCAGCCTGTCCATTCTTATCATGCTGAACGGCAACAGCAGCTTCTCTGACAAGCCCCGTTTTAAGCAGAACACTTTCAATTTCTTCTGTTTCAATTCTGTATCCATTTATCTTCACTTGATAATCCATTCGGCCAAGAAGCCGGATCGTTCCGTTTGGAAGCCAGCATGCTCGATCACCGGTTCTGTACAGCCTTTCTCCAGAGACAAATGGATTTTCTGTAAATTTCATTTGCGTTAAGTCAGGTTTATGATGATAGCCTTTCGCAACACCTGCCCCGCCGATGCACAGCTCGCCGGCAACGCCGATCGGCTGAATTTGATCAGTCTGGCTGAGTACGTACATGCGTACATTCGGCAGCGGGCTGCCGATTGGTACGTTATCGCCCGTACACTCTCCACTCATACTTGTTTCATAAAAGCTCGAATCAATGGTTGCCTCTGTGACACCATAGCTATTGATGATGCGCATGCTTTGACCAAAGCGGTCTGTCAATGTTTTGAAATCTTGAGCTTTCACCATGTCGGAACCAAGAATCAGTATGTCTAAGTCAGGGAGCTTGAACTGGTTACGGTATACATACTCCATCATCGGGATAATGAGAGCCGGTGTCGACTCCATCACCGTAATTCTCTGAGAGTTCATGATCTTATATATTTCAGCAGGTTCCAGCCGTGTTTCATCTGGGCAAACGATTAGAGTCCCGCCGTTGGACAATGTTCTCGCCAAATCTCCTGAGAAGACATCGAATGAAAAGCTCGCGATTTGAAGCAGTCTGACAGGCTTCCGATCCAGTTCATAAATTTGACGCCAAGCAAGAGCAGCATGAGTAAAGTTCTGATGGGTGACAATAACACCTTTAGGCGCACCCGTCGTTCCTGACGTATAAATGATATATACCGCCTCTTCAGGAGCAGGAGATAAGTTAAGGTTGCAATTACTTTCTTCATAAGAGCTTTCATCGTCAAGGCAGATATGAGACATCTCAGATTCAGGCGAGTTCGAAATCAAATGCTTCAATTCCTGCTGTGAAAGTAGAATATCTGCTCCGCTATCACGAAGAATATATTCAATACGGGCTTTTGGATAATGTGAATCGATTGGGATATACACTCCGCCAGCTTTCATCACTGCCAGCACTCCAACAATTGTATCAATGGACCGCTTGGCTAAAACAGCCACAGTTGGCTTCGGTCCTTTTCTGTTTTGCAATGTTCGTGCCAGACGATTGGCTCTTTCATTTAGAAGGCGATAGCTAATCTCTGTTTCGTTATCAATAACAGCTATATGTTCTGGAATTTCTTCAGCTTTCGCTTCAAATATGCGATGAAAAGGAATATCTTTTTGAGCAAATTCAACTTGAGTTTTGTTAAATTCAAAGACTATTTTTTGTTTTTCTTTATCACTAAGTATGTTTATTTGTGCAAGGCTTGTTTCAGGAGTTGAAAGTGCCTCATGCAGAAATTCGATAAAATGATCAGCCCAGCGTTCAATCGTAGCTTTCAGGAATACTTCTGTACTAAATTCCATTTCGCAGCAAATAGATCCACTTATTTCAGTAGCTATTAATGTGATATCAAATAAAGAAATGTGATGTGCGAAATTGGCAGGCCGGACTTTTATTTCTCTCAGATCTATGTCCTGTTTTTCCACATTTTGAAGGATAATCATCGCATCAAACACTGGGTTCCGGCTCATATCCCGTGTCAATTCAAGCTTATCGACAAGCTCTTCGAACGGGTAATCTTGGTGCTCAAAGGCTTCCAATGCTGTCTCACGCACTTCCTGCAAATACTGTACGAATGGCTTCCCGCCCTCCGGGCGCGTCCGAAGCGCCAGCGTGTTCACAAACATGCCGAGTATCGGCTCAAGATCCTTGTGCGGCCGGCCGGCAATTGGCGAGCCGACGATGATATCTTCCTGTCCGCTTAAGCGTGACAAGAACGCGGTGTAAGCCGCAAGAAGCACCATGTACAGTGTGCTTCCGTTTTCTCGTGCCAGCTTGTGAAGGCCTGATGTAACCTCTTGATCCAGCATAAATGAGACCTTGTCACCCGCGAAGCTTCGCACCGGCGGGCGGGTATGATCAGCCGGAAGATCCAGCACAGGCAGCTCGCCTTCGAGCTGCTTCAGCCAGTACGCCTCCTGCGTTTTGTACGCGTCTCCTGTTTTGAATCCTTCTTGCCATACGGCATAATCTTTATATTGAATGCG
>NZ_VFNF01000014.1:0-11101 GCF_006715455.1 Bacillus sp. SJZ110
CGTACCTCGACTCGACGATTGACTAGTTTCCCTTGTGAACTAGGATTTTCGTGTGTTTATTATTCAGAAACAGCATTCCAATAAAGGAGGGGACATCACATGTCATACAGAAAACTAGGACGTACGAGTGCACAGCGTAAAGCTATGCTTCGTGATCTTACAACTGATTTGATCATCAACGAAAGAATCGAAACAACTGAAACACGTGCGAAAGAACTTCGCTCTGTAGTTGAAAAAATGATCACGCTTGGCAAACGCGGTGATCTTCACGCTCGCCGTCAAGCTGCTGCATACATCCGCAACGAGGTTGCAAACGAAGAAAATAACCAAGATGCACTTCAAAAATTATTCTCTGACATTGCAACTCGTTACGAGGAGCGCCAAGGCGGATACACACGTATTATGAAGCTTGGTCCTCGCCGTGGTGACGGAGCACCAATGGCAATTATCGAATTGGTTTAATCACATATTTTTGTGTATCTAAAGAAGGGCGGGACAGTTTCTAACTGGATCTATGCCCTTTTTTTAGATACTGCAACTTTTAATAGAGAGAAAAGCAGAGCATTAGCTGAGAGGAGGCCGGTTTTCCATGAATCAAAATCAGTTGATATCGGTAGAGGATATCGTATTTCGATATCGGAAGGACGCAGAAAGACGAGCACTAGACGGCGTCTCCCTGCAGGTGTATGAGGGTGAATGGCTTGCAATAGTAGGTCATAACGGTTCAGGGAAATCAACACTGGCCCGGGCATTGAATGGTTTAATTCTTCCTGAATCAGGCGACATTGAGGTTGCCGGGATTCAATTGACAGAGGAATCTGTTTGGGAAGTGCGTAAGAAGATAGGTATGGTCTTTCAAAATCCGGATAACCAATTTGTCGGAACGACTGTTCGCGATGATGTGGCTTTTGGTTTAGAAAACAATGGTGTACCGCGGGAAGAAATGATTGAGAGAGTAGACTGGGCAGTAAAACAGGTGAA
This sequence comes from Bacillus sp. SJZ110, assembly GCF_006715455.1. Lineage (NCBI taxonomy): Bacteria > Bacillati > Bacillota > Bacilli > Caryophanales > Bacillaceae > Bacillus > Bacillus sp. SJZ110. Next base: position 982 of record NZ_VFNF01000014.1, read on the forward strand.
TATGCAAGATTTTCTCGATCAAGAGCCGCACCATCTCTCCGGAGGCCAAAAGCAGAGAGTTGCGATTGCGGGGGTTATTGCCGCACGTCCTGATATTATTATCTTAGATGAAGCAACATCCATGCTTGATCCGATCGGGCGAGAAGAAGTGCTTGAAACGGTAAGACATTTAAAAGAGCAGGGCATGGCGACTGTCATATCCATTACACATGATCTGAATGAGGCAGCAAAAGCAGACAGGATCATTGTCATGAATGGCGGTAAAAAATATGCTGAAGGGCCGCCTGAAGAGATTTTTAAATTGAATAAAGAACTTGTTCGAATTGGGCTTGATTTACCCTTCTCATTTCAGCTTAGCCAGCTTTTAAGAGAAAATGGACTGGCTTTGGAAGAAAACCATTTGACTCAGGAAGGGCTGGTGAAAGAGCTGTGGACATTACAATCAAAGATGTAGAGCATCGTTATCAGATGAAGACGCCGTTTGAGCGCCTAGCACTGTATGATATCAATGCATCGATTAAAGAAGGAAGCTACGTAGCCGTTATCGGGCATACAGGCTCTGGTAAGTCCACTCTTCTTCAGCACCTAAATGGTCTCCTGAAGCCGACGAAGGGACAGATATCACTAGGCAGCACTGTCATTCAGGCAGGGAAAAAGAATAAAGAACTGAAAAAACTTCGTAAAAAAGTCGGAATCGTTTTCCAATTTCCTGAGCATCAATTATTCGAAGAAACAGTTCTTAAAGATATTTCATTCGGACCGATGAACTTTGGTGTTAAAAAAGAAGATGCTGAACAAAAAGCGAGAGAGATGCTGCAGCTTGTAGGTTTATCAGAAGAGCTTTTGGACAGGTCCCCCTTTGAATTAAGCGGGGGACAAATGCGCAGAGTTGCAATTGCCGGCGTACTTGCAATGGATCCTGAAGTGCTTGTTCTGGATGAACCGACTGCAGGTTTGGACCCAAGAGGGCGAAAAGAGATTATGGATATGTTTTATGAGCTTCATCAGCGTGGGAACCTGACGACGATCCTTGTGACACACAGCATGGAGGATGCAGCTGCATACGCTGATGAAATGATTGTTATGCATAAAGGAACGATACAAGCATCAGGCAGTCCGCGTGATCTGTTTTTAAAGGGTGAAGAGATGGCCGGCTGGGGGCTGGATCTTCCTGAAACAATAAAATTCCAAAGACACCTTGAAGCTGTACTGGGTGTGAGATTTAATGAGCCTATGCTCACAATGGAAGATGCCGCTGCTGAAATCCGTGCTCTTTTTCAGGGGGAGAAGACTTTATGATGGACAGCATGATTATCGGCAAGTATGTACCGGGGACTTCACTTGTGCACCGGCTTGACCCCAGAACAAAACTGATCACGATCTTTTTATTTGTCTGCATTGTATTCTTAGCCAATAATGTTCAGACATATGCGTTGCTTGGTTTATTTACAATTGGCGTCGTTTCTTTAACAAGAGTTCCTTTCTCTTTTTTAATGAAAGGGCTGAAGCCAATCATCTGGATTGTCCTTTTTACGTTCCTTCTTCACATCCTTATGACACATGAAGGACCGATTATCTTTCAAATAGGTTTTTTCAAAGTCTATGAGGGCGGTCTGGTTCAGGGGATATTCATTTCTCTTAGATTCGTCTATTTGATTTTAATCACAACTTTATTAACGCTTACGACTACACCGATTGAGATTACCGATGGAATGGAGCAGCTGCTGAACCCATTGAAAAAATTAAAGCTTCCTGTTCATGAGCTGGCTCTTATGATGTCAATTTCTTTACGGTTTATTCCGACACTGATGGAGGAGACAGATAAGATCATGAAGGCTCAGATGGCGCGAGGCGTTGATTTTACAAGCGGGCCTGTCAAAGAAAGAGTGAAGGCTATTGTCCCGCTTCTTGTCCCGCTCTTCGTCAGCGCATTTAAACGCGCCGAAGAGCTTGCGGTGGCAATGGAAGCAAGAGGCTATCAAGGCGGAGAAGGACGTACGAAATATAGAAAGCTTGTATGGACAGGAAAAGACACTTCTGTCATTGTCAGCTTAATTGTATTAGCTGCTTTGTTATTTTTCTTAAGGGCTTAGAGGTGCTGTATGAGACTGAAATGCACGATTTCTTATGACGGACATTTGTTTAACGGTTATCAGGTTCAGCCGGGCAAAAGAACGGTTCAGGATGAACTGGAGAAGGCTTTGGCTGTCCTGCATAAGTCAAAAGACAGAATTCCGGTCGTTTCGTCTGGAAGAACAGACAGCGGGGTTCACGCAGCCGGACAGGTGATTCATTTTGACACTCCACTGTCTATCCCGGCTGAGAGATGGCCATATGCCTTAAATGCACTGCTTCCGGACGATATCGCAGTCAAACAGGCAGAAATTGCGGATGATGGGTTCCATGCACGATTTAGCGCAGTCAAAAAAGAATATCGCTACTTTGTATACACGGAGAAACACCCGGACGTATTTAAACGGCATTACGCTTACCATTTTTCATATCGCCTTAATGTGCAGGACATGAGAGAAGCGGCAAAGCATCTTATAGGGACACATGATTTTACGAGCTTTTGCGCGGCTAAAACAGAAGTGCAGGACAAGATAAGAACGATTTACGAACTTGATTGGACTGAGACGGCTGACGGCCTGCAAATGCGGATCACAGGCAGCGGTTTCTTATATAATATGGTCAGAATTATTGCGGGTACTTTGCTTGATGCAGGTATTGGAAAAATTTCTCCCGATGATGTGAAATCCATGCTGGAAGCGAAGGATCGCGAAGCGGCAGGGCGCACAGCGCCGGGGCACGGGCTATATTTGTGGAACGTTTACTATGACAACTAAACCAGGTGTATAATATTTTCTTGACAGAGTCTGCATAAAGTTATAAGATATCATATGGTATGTATTTCAACCCCACGATAAGCCCCGGAACTTATTGTGTTGTGAAATAGAACGTAATCGAAGTTTATTGAAAATGACAGATCATTTAGGAGGGAAATTCAATGCGTACAACACCTATGGCTAACGCAAGTACTATTGAACGCAAGTGGTTAGTTGTTGATGCTGCTGGCAAGACTTTAGGTCGTCTTTCTTCAGAAGTTGCAGCTATCCTTCGCGGAAAACACAAACCAACTTACACACCACACGTTGATACTGGAGATCATGTGATCATCATCAACGCTGAAAAAATCGAGTTAACTGGTAAAAAGTTAACTGACAAAATCTACTACCGTCACACTCAACATCCAGGCGGATTAAAATCAAGAACTGCTCTTGAAATGCGTACAAACTACCCTGAGAAAATGCTTGAGCTTGCTATCAAAGGCATGCTTCCAAAAGGTTCTCTAGGTCGTCAAATGTTCAAAAAATTGAACGTATACCGTGGTTCTGAGCATCCACACGAAGCACAAAAACCTGAAGTTTACGAACTTCGCGGTTAATTAAAAAGGAGGTTACCAATTTGGCACAGGTTCAATATTACGGTACTGGCCGTCGTAAAAGCTCTGTAGCGCGTGTGCGTTTAGTTCCAGGAGAAGGCCGTATCGTCGTTAATAATCGTGAAATCAGCGAACATATCCCATCTGCAGCTTTAATCGAAGATATCAAACAACCATTAACTTTGACTGAAACAGCTGGCACTTATGATGTTTTAGTAAACGTACATGGAGGCGGCTTATCTGGTCAAGCTGGAGCAATCCGTCACGGTATCGCTCGTGCTTTGCTTGAAGCAGATCCAGAATACCGTACAACTCTTAAACGTGCAGGTCTTCTGACTCGTGACGCTCGTATGAAAGAACGTAAAAAATACGGTCTTAAAGGCGCTCGTCGTGCACCTCAGTTCTCAAAACGTTAATTTTACGTTTTCAAAAAGCTCTCGACCTTGGGTTGGGAGCTTTTTTCTTTTTTCTTTTAATAAACGTGGCCAGCTCCGCATAAAAATAACACTGAATGGACGCTTGACGGGGTTAAACAAATTGTTTGTTTATAAACGGTCTCACTGTAAAAATCATGATAGCTTTCATTTTTATTCAATTGGAAGTTCGGTCAATGTTTATTATCGTTATGTCGGCAGCCCAGCTCCATTTAACCACTGTATCTCATCCGTTAAAGTTCACTGCTGATTAACCCGGAGAAACAATAGCTCTCATTGCTAATGGCTTTATGTAACGAAGTAAAAGTAAATCTGATGATATAAATCACATATCTCCTTTGTGATTTTTTTGCGTTTTTATGAACTTTTTTCTAAATATGCAAAGGGAAAGCGATATCAATCTAGAAATATTTGTTATACTCTATACATTAAAGTAAGGAGAAGATTCATGAATGCGTTAGTAGCTCATAATAGCAAAGCCTGGGATAAAAAAGTAGAAACAGGCAATGAATGGACTGTTGCTGCTGAGCAGCAGGTTATCGAACAAGCAAAAAAAGGCAATTGGGATATAAGGGTAACACCAATGAAAGATGTACCGAAGGATTGGTTTCCGCCGGTCAAAGGTCTGAAAGTACTCTGTTTAGCATCAGGCGGTGGCCAGCAGGGTCCAGTTTTGGCAGCCGCAGGCGCGGATGTCACCGTATTAGATAACTCAGAAAAACAGCTGAATCAGGATAGAATGGTTGCTGAGCGAGATGGTCTCACGATACACACTGTCAAAGGAAGCATGGACGATTTAAGTGTATTTAATGATGAATCATTTGATGTCATTGTACATCCTGTTGCCAATGTTTTTGTTGAGAATGTCCTCCCGGTATGGAAGGAAGCGCACCGTGTGTTGAAAAGGAACGGTGTTCTAATCTCGGGTTTTGTCAATCCTGTTGTATTTCTGTTTGATACAGAATTAGAACAGCAAGGTGTTTTAAAAGTAAAACACTCCATTCCATATGCTGACCCAGAAGATCTTCCGAAACATAGAGTGAAAAAACTGATCGAAAATAATGAGGCTCTGGAATTCGGCCATTCCTTAGAAGACCAAATCAAAGGCCAAATTGATGTTGGTTTTATCGTTACTGGTTTTTATGAAGATAAAGGCGGGTTTGTATTAGACCAATATATCCATACATATTCTGCAACAAGAAGCGTGAAAGTATGAAAAGCAGCGACCTGTTAGAGGGGCTGCTTTTTTCATAACTAATTACAGAACGTTTGTTCCTGACCCTGTGGAAGGCTGATTTTTTATCGATTTTACACCTTCATTTGGGCGAATTTCCAACCGAATTCGGGCATTGTTTCATCATCCAAACCTCAAAATAATCGATAAAAGGAGAGTGAATTTATATGGCAGAAGTACTGTCTTTTATGGATGTGAAACGCCAAAAGGATTTTGAATTAGAAAAGAACTTGCTCAAAGAACTCTCTCTGAGACAAATTATCCAGTCTGTTAAGGATTGTTTGGAACCATTATTTCCATTTTTACATGATGAACGAGATATTATTACTGAAGGCTGTATTGATTTTGCGATTGAAGCTTATTTGTTAGGCGGGCGTTTTGGGATATTCGGCTATTACGGAGAATCCATGCAAAGTATCAGTGCCCGCTCTGCAAGAGAAGAAGAAGAGCTACGTATGGAGTTTTTTGATTATCTCTATAATTGGATACACGAGCAATACGCAACATTTGATAAAAACACGGTTTATGAAGCGGCACGCAAGTTCATTAAAGATTGGTGGACAGCGGGGTTTGTTCAAAGAGAAAAACAGTGTAAGCTTCGCATGCGATAATCATATTTCCCGGCCCTGTCCCATAGTTATGTAATAACGGACAAGCGGGAGGGGAAGGGATGAGGAAAAAGCTTAAATGGCTCAGTTTTTTGCTAGGCTTCATCGTATTACTATTTCTGTTCAAATATCAGTTCAGCAATAACGACTCTTGGAAGCCGTGGAGCCTGCCCTTGAGCGGTAAAATCATTTATCTAGATCCAGGTCATGGCGGGCCTGACGGCGGAGCAGTCGGCGGAAAGCTGTTAGAGAAGGATGTTACCCTGGAAGTGGCCTTTAGAGTCAGGGATTATCTTCAAGAACAAGGAGCGCTTGTTATCATGACCAGAGAAAGTGATACTGATCTCGCTCCAGAAGGAACAAAAGGCTATAGTCGACGAAAAGCTGAGGATCTAAGACAACGAGTCAAATTAATAAACCATTCAGAGGCGGAGCTCTATATCAGCATTCATCTTAATGCGATTCCGTCACAAAAATGGAGCGGAGCCCAAAGCTTTTATTACGGGAAATATGCGGAAAATGAGAAAGTCGCAAAATACATCCAGGATGAGCTGAGAAGAAATCTGGAAAACACAACCCGGAAAGCAAAGCGGATTCATGGCATCTACTTAATGCAAAACGTCACCAAACCGGGGGCGCTTATAGAAGTCGGATTTTTATCCAATCCAAACGAAGCAACGCTGCTCGGTAAACCGAAATATCAAGACAAGGTGGCATCTTCCATATATAAAGGCATTTTGCGATATTTCACAGAAAAAGGAGACCCTCCGGAGTAATGGAGGGTTTTCTTGTGGTTCTAAGCATAAGACACCCGCCATTTATGTATGATATAATAATAATTGTAAACGAATACACAAAAGGGTGAGGTTCGATGATAAGAGAAGATGAAGTAAGAAAACTAGTCGGAGAAATGCGCGAACCTTTTCTTCAAAGACCTCTGGGAGAATTGGATGCCGTTAAGGAAATTAAAATAAAGCCTGAAAAACGGCATATCAGTGTAAAAGTCGCTCTTGCAAAAACAGGAACTGCAGAACAAATGCAGATTCAGCAAGAGATCGTAAACGTATTAAAAGGGGCAGGAGCTGAGACAGTCGGCCTTCGATTTGAAGAGCTGCCTGAAGAAACGGTTGCTAAATTCCGGGAGCCGTCAGCTGAGAAAAAAACATTATTAAATATGGATAACCCGCCAGTCTTTCTTGCTGTAGCAAGTGGAAAAGGCGGCGTAGGCAAGTCAACTGTGTCAGTAAACCTAGCTATTTCTCTGGCTCGTCTAGGGAAAAAGGTTGGTTTAATTGATGCGGATATTTATGGGTTCAGTGTGCCGGACATGATGGGTATCACTGTGCGTCCAACAATTGAAGGAGAGAAACTTCTTCCTGTTGAACGCTTTGGAGTAAAGGTCATGTCAATGGGCTTTTTCGTAGAAGAAAATGCCCCGGTCGTATGGAGAGGGCCGATGCTCGGCAAAATGCTGAATAACTTTTTCCATGAAGTAGAGTGGGGAGAAGTAGACTATATTGTTCTTGATCTTCCGCCTGGTACAGGGGACGTTGCTCTCGATGTACATACAATGCTTCCGAGCTGCAAAGAAATTATCGTATCTACGCCACATCCGACAGCTGCTTTTGTCGCGGCCAGAGCGGGCTCTATGGCGATTAAAACCGATCATGAGGTCGTGGGTGTTATAGAGAACATGGCTTATTATGAAAGTGCAAAGACAGGGGAAAGAGAATATGTGTTTGGAAAAGGCGGAGGAGATAAACTGGCTGAGGAACTAAACGTGCCTTTACTCGGCAGAATCCCATTGAAACAGCCCGATTGGGATAAGGACCAATTTGCTCCGTCTGTTTATGACGAAAATCATCCAATCGGAGAAATATATCAGGACATCGCAAAAAAAATAGATGCAAAAATGTCAGTGCAGGTATAAAAGGTGAACCGGGATTCCAGATCCCGGCTTTCCCTTTATTCACTTTCTTTGGCCGTGTCTTTTGCTGCTTTTTTCAGTTCATCTTCGAACTGTTTTTTGTAAAGCGGACTAGAAAGTGTTTCGTTAATAACCTCTTCTAAATAACTGCGGAATTCTTGGCTTTTTGCCAGCTGGCTGTACTTTTTATCCATGCCGGGATCCTGCATAACGCTCATCAGCATCTTCTGGTAATCTGGATCCTTCATCAGCTTTTTAATCACTTTTTCATGCTCTGTTTGAAGAGTTTTGGCAAAGCCCTCAGCAAAATCAGTGTCTTCAAAGATGTTTTTCCAAAATTCTTCACCTTTTTTAGATGTGAGTGTTTTTTCTATTGTTCCTTTAATTGCATCTTGGTCAATCACCAGCGCTTCATTCATGGCATCATCATTTAATAATTCCTTAATAGCTTTCTTTCCATCATCAGTTTTTAATATATCAACAACCATTTTTTTGGTCTGATCATAGTCCATATCCGCTGCTTGGTCTTTTGGAGCGCAAGCTGTTACAGATAATAATAAAAAACAGCTCATCAATAGCGTTTTGGCTTTTGACATGCTTAAGCTCCTTTCACATACTTGTCTTACCTTTAATATGATTCATCTGTTTGGAATTATACATAACAAAATATCGCTGTTCGCGATTTTTGAGGGGATGAATAAAGAAATGAAAAGCCGTGGTTTAGTTCGTTTTTTCTTTTCTATTTTAGCTGTCGGGGCGCTTATCACGAGTATTGTGGGTTTTGCTTTAAAATGGGGAGAATATAGAGGGCTGTTTCTGACATTTGAAGCGGGACAGATTTTCTCTGTTTTATTTTGGTTTATCGGTGTAGGCATGATTTTCAGTGTGATCAGCCAAATGGGTTTTTTCGTGTTTTTAACAGTCCATCGGTTTGCGCTTGAGATATTAAGGTCCTCCTCTTTGTGGAATTTGCTGCAGTTGTTTTTCATCCTGTTTGTTGCTTTTGATTTAATGTACGTGCGTTTTTTATTTTTTGGAGAGAGCGGAGAATCGCTGGCTGGGTATGCGTGGTTACCGGTGTTTTTATTGATCTTTGGAGTGATTACAGCTTATATAAAGCAAAAGCAGTCCTCTAAGAAAACATTTGTGTCATCGTTGTTTTTGATGGTTGTGATTACCGCATTAGAATGGTTCCCTGCATTAAGAGTAAATGATGAGGACTGGCTTTATTTAATGCTTTTTCCGTTAATGGCATGTAATGCCTTCCAATTGCTGATGTTGCCGAAGTTTGCAGCAAAGTAATTACTTTACCTCTGCGGATTTGGCATCAGAATTTGCGATGAGATCACCCACGGTTACATTTTTTAATCCTTTTTCTTTCAGCTGATGGATGATATCAGGCAATGCTTCTTCTGTTTGTTTTGCCGAATCGGAGGCATGTAAAAGAATAATGTCTCCACCGGAAACTTGCTTGGTCACATTGTCGATGATTTTTTCAACTCCGGGATTTGTCCAGTCTTGCGAGTTCACACTGTAATGAACGACTGTATAATTGTATTGCTTTGCGACCTTTAGAACATTCTTATTGAATTGGCCGGTAGGGGGTCTTAATAGCTGTATGTCTTTGACCCCTAACTTTTCAAAGGCTGTTTGCGCACGGTTCATGTCCTTTTTTATTTCGCTGCTCTCTAAATTGGCATAGTTTTTATAAGCGTAGCCCATGCTCCCGATTTGATGTCCGTCCTTTACGATACGGGCCACTGTGTCGGGATGGCGTTCTGCCCAAGAAGCGGACAGGAAAAACGTTGCGTTTTTAATCCCGTTTGCTTTCAGAGTATTAAGTATCGGTTCTGCTCTCTCATCACCCCAGCTGATATCGAAAGTAAGTGAAATATCTTTAGAGTCTGTTTCTCCTTTATAAATGGCTTTAGGTCCGGTGTCAGTTGAAAACACGGGAAGCGGGACAGCTCTTTGGATATAAAAAAAGCTGGCAGCTGCAAATGCGGCGATAAGTATAATAATTAATTGTTTTACCCGTTTAATGTGCCACACATAGAAGTGATTCACTGATGATGCCTCCTTATCTTGTCCATCATTCTTGTTTTACATCTTATGAGCATGGACAATTGAATATAACCGATAAAATGTCTCTTCACATACAGCCTAAATTGGGTGTTGACCTTTTGATAATATCCGTGATATATTATTATTCGTCGCTGATAAACAGCTGACATCAACTAAAAGCTTCATTAAGTACTTTGAAAAAAGTTGTTGACTTAAAAGAAGCTAAATGTTATAGTAATAAAGCTGCTTCGTTAAGCGGCGGTAATGATCTTTGAAAACTAAACAAGACAAAACGTACCTGTTAATTCAGTTTTTAAAAAATCGCACAGCGATGTGCGTAGTCAGTCAAACTACTTTATCGGAGAGTTTGATCCTGGCTCAGGACGAACGCTGGCGGCGTGCCTAATACAT
>NZ_VFNF01000015.1:0-9411 GCF_006715455.1 Bacillus sp. SJZ110
GCCTCTCTTACACCTTCTATACTTCTTAGTGCCGCTTCAATTTCTCCCGGCTCAATCCGGTAGCCGCGGATTTTTACCTGATCATCCGTGCGCCCAAGGAATTCAACATTCCCGTCAGGGAGCCAGCGCGCCACATCCCCTGTTTTGTACATGCGTTCACCCGGGTAAAACGGGTCCTCAAGAAAACGCTCCTCCGTTAATGCCGGCCGATTCAAATAACCTCTGGCAACACCTGCTCCGGCAATGTACAGTTCGCCGATACATCCAGCTGGCAGCATCCGCTGATTCTGATTCAGGATATACAATCTGACATGATGAACAGGTTTTCCAATTGGAATCCGTTCAAGTTTTTCTTGCGGCGGACAATCAAAGAATGCAGCTTCTACGGTTGCTTCCGTTGGCCCATAGGAATTGGTTATTGAAACATTTGGAAGCAACTCGTAAAATCGGGAGACAAGATGGGTCCCCAGCTGTTCTCCTCCAGAAAACACTCGCTTGAGTCTGTTTGTCTTAATCGGTACAGAGCGATATTTTATATGTTCTAAAAATACATGAAGCATTGAAGGCACAAAATGCATAGCTGTGATCTTTTGTTCCTCTATAGCTTGCGCGATCACTTCAGGTTCTTTTTCGCCTCCCTGAGGAAGCAGATAAACAGAAGCACCGGCATAAGACCACCAAAACAGTTCCCATATTGAAGCGTCAAATGAATAAGATGTTTTATGCATAATCACATCTGATTGGTTCAGTTGATAGCGGGACTGTAGGGAATTCAAAAAATTCACCGCTGATCGATGTTCAATTTCAACACCCTTAGGCATCCCGGTAGAGCCGGATGTATAGATGACATAGGCTAAAGATTGCGGGAGAACATCCACATTCGGATTGGACAAACGATGTGCCAGTCCGCTATTTGTCTGATTGAGATAGACAATCTCTCCTGTAAATTCCGGAACATGAAGGCCGGCAGACTGAAGCAGGAGAATGTTTGTACCGCTGTCCTCCAGCAGAAAGCTGATTCGTTCTTCCGGATAATCCGGGTCGATGGGCAGATAAGCGCCGCCAGCTTTAAGAATGCCATAAATGCCAAGCAGCATTTCAGGTGAACGCTTTCCTATAATGGCAACAGTCGTTTCGGGTTTTACCCCCCGTCCGATCAGCTCCCAGGCGATACGGTTAGCCTGTTCGTTCAATTCTTTATAGGTCATCACTCCATCTTCGAAGATAACGGCCGCCTGATCAGGCGTTTTTGCTGCCTGCTGTTCGAGTGCATAGTGGAGCGTTTGATTCATTGAATAGCCCGTCTCCTCAAACAGATGGCATGATTCAATGAAATCTCGCTCTTCTTCTTTTGTTAAGATTGGAATATTGTCCAATTCTGTTTCAGGACTGGCAGCTGTATGTTCCACAAGCGTGGTGAAAAGGCTGGCCCACCTTTGGATGGTTTCTTTCTCAAACAAAGCTGTACTGTATTCAAACTGACAGAAAAGCTCGGAATCATGTTCTGTAACGTATAGGGAAATATCAAATTTTGATATTGGGTGCACCAAGTCGTTCCACTGAAGCTGTACATCATTCATTTTTAGCTTTTGCTGTTCCATATTCTGAAGGACTAGCGTTGTGTCAAACAAAGGATTCCGGCTCATTTCCCGCTGCACACCGAGTTTGTCCACAAGCTCTTCAAACGGGTAATCCTGATGCTCATACGCTTCTAGTGCCGTCTGTCTGACTTCTTTCAGAAATTCCTCAAACGTCTTATTACCCGCCGGGCGTGTGCGGAGAGCCAGTGTATTGACGAACATCCCAAGAACAGCTTCAAGGTCGGCATGGGGCCGTCCGGCGATAGGTGAACCAATCACGATATCATCCTGACCGCTTAACCGAGACAAAAAGGCTGAATACAAAGCGAGAAGCGTCATATAAAGCGTGCTTCTGTTTTTATGGGCGAGCCGCTTTATGCGGGCCGTGATCTCTTTGTCCAATTGAAAGGTTACTTTTCCGCCTATGAATTGCCGTTCTGCCGGACGTCGTTTATCTGTTGGAAGCTCCAGTATAGGAAGATCCCCGCTAAACTGCTGCTGCCAGTAAGTCTCCTGCTTTTGGTACGAGTCTCCCTTTTTAAATTTCTGCTGCCATACGGCGTAATCTTTATATTGGATCCGCAATGGCTTAAGCTGCCGGTTTGCATAAAGATCGGTAAATTCTCGGATTAGGAGCTGAACGGATACGCCATCTGAAATGATATGGTGCATATCCACCAGCAATACATGCTTCTCGTTTGACACTTCTATAAGGCCTGCTCTAAATAATGGCGCCTGGCTGAGATCAAAGGGACGGACAAATCCCTCGATAGTGGTCTCTTTACTTAACGTAAACGGCACTTCGGTGTGGATACGCTGAACCGGCTCGTCATCAGCTCCGGATACAAAGGAAGTTCGAAGCGGCTCATGCCGGCTGATCAGTTCTTTACATACAGCAGACAGTTTGGCGACATCCAGTGCACCTTCCAGTTCTAAGACCGCAGGCATGTTATAGGCGACACCCTCATCAAGCTGTTGAAGCACATAGATTCGTTTTTGGGCCGAAGATACAGGATATGTATCTCTTTTTTCTGCTGGTTCAATTGCTGCATACGGATTTTGTTCTGCCTCTCGAATGATTAAAGCTAATCCTTCAACAGTCGGATGAGCAAAGATGTCCTTAAGTGAAACTTGCACATGGAATTCCTTTGCGATCCGTGACATAAGCACTGTTGCTTTTAACGAGTGGCCGCCATTGTCAAAAAAGTTGTCTTGGATGCCTATATGCCCATTCTTTAGCACATCTTCAAATAGTTGCGAAAGCTTTGCCTCTAACAGATTTCGAGGGGCAGTATATGGGTTTCCGCTGATTGAAGCATCTGGCTCCGGAAGTGCTGCGCGATCTACTTTTCCGTTTGGGGTAAGAGGTATGCTGTCAACCCATATCCATTTCGCCGGAATCATGTATTCTGGGAGCTCACTAGCCATATAACTGCGTAAATCTATTGCATTCAGCTTTTGTACACTGCAATAGTAAGCGCATAATTCATGTTCACCGTTTTGATCTTGCCAGATGAGAATGGCAGCCTCACTAATGTCCGGATGATTCATTAGCGTGACTTCGATTTCTTGCGGCTCAATTCGATAACCTCTGATTTTCACTTGATTGTCTGCTCGTCCGATATATTCGATGTTGCCGTCTTCAAGCCGTCTGGCCAAATCACCTGTCCGGTACATAATCACACCAGGCCTGAATGGGTCGGATGAAAATTTGTCGCTTGTCAGTTTATCGTGATTGACATATCCTCTGGCAACACTTGCGCCGGAAATATAGAGTTCGCCTGGTACGCCGCATGGCTGAAGCTGTTTTTGATGATTCAAAATATATAGATCAGTACAGCCTATCGGTTTACCGATTGGCGGAAGCTCAGGAATAGGGTCTCCAGGATGAATGGTATACGTAGATACCACATGAGTTTCTGAAGGTCCGTAATGATTGTGCAGGTGTATGCCGCGTTCACGCAACACATCTTGGAAAAGGTCTGAAATCATTAATTGTTCCCCGGCTGCGATCAGGTGTTTGACGCCATCAGGAAACGAGTTCGCAAGTTCTCGCTCGCTGAAAATCATTTTGATAAAAGCAGTTGGGAGAAACACAATATTCGTCTGATGCTTGTTTATAAATGTAAACAGCTGAGGCACATCTCTTTTTATGTCTTCTGGAACGATGTGGAGTGTGCCGCCTTTCAGAAGCGCAGAAAATATTTCTTGATAGCAGACGTCGAAGGAAGGTGTCGCAAATTGCAGAACATCTGCTTCAAAGTCAATGCCGGAGTGAGTATATTCGAATTTCAGCAAGTTAGCCATGTTTCGATGCTCAAATTGAACACCCTTTGGTTTACCTGTTGTGCCTGATGTATAAATCATATACAGCAGATCGTCAGCATCGTTGACTGACTTTATGTTACTGCCGTCTACTTTGCTTTCGATTTCTTCTGGATGAGTGATAATGTAATTGTCTTCTAACGATGAGGAAAGATGCGCTTGTGAAACAACATGCGAACAGCCGCAATCATGCAGAATATAACGGATTCTGTCAGCCGGGTAATGCGGATCAACGGGAACAATGGCGCCGCCTGCCTTTAAGATTCCAAGAACGCCGCTGATAAACGCCGCAGAGCGATCCATCATAATCGCAACGGGTTCCTGTCTCACAACGCCTTTCATTCGTAAATGCCGTGCCAATCTGTTAGCCGCTTTATTCAGTTCTCTGTATGTTAATGAGCAGGCTTGATCAATTACAGCATGAGCATCTGGTGTCTTTTCCGCTTGCTTTTCAAACATGGCATGGATGGTTTCGTAAACTGGTGTTCGATCTGTGATTTCTCCAATCAGCTGCCGCTTTTCAGTATCTGTCGTGATATCGATTTCTTCAGGTGGAAGATTCGGATTATTTAAGATTTGTGATACAGCATTCAGAAGATGCTCTTTGACAGAGAGCACAAAAGACCGATCGTGCTGCACCGCATCATAGTTCATTTTGATATGAATTTCTTCCCCTGGCGCCACCATAAGATAAAAGCTGTAGTTGGTTTCATCTGCGACAGTGAAATTATGAATCTGAAAAAGATCAGTAGCATGTTCCTGTTTGTTCAGCATTTGAATCTCTTGCTGCACCGGATAGTTTTCAAATACGAGAATATGATCAATCAGCCCTTGCTTAACAGCTGAGCGGGATTGAATCTCATATAAAGGGTGGTAGCTGTACGCTTCAGCGGCAAGACGGTCTTTTTGCATATCTTTTATAAGTTGAAGAAATGGCGTTTTTGCCCCCTGCACCCGAACCGGCATCGTATTAATGAAAAGACCTACCATATGTTCAATGCCTTCGATTTCTGCGGGTCTTCCTGAAATAACAGAACCAAATACGGCGTCATCGTTATTATTATATTTTTGCAGCAGAATGCCCCAAATAGTATGAAAAATCGTACTGAGTGTCACTTCTTCTCTTGCAGCAAGCTCTGAAAGTCTGCTGCTTTCTTCCTTAGAGAATGAAAATGTAACGTGTTCCTGCCTGCTTCTTCCCTTTGTTTTTTTCTTCTGCTTCGGGAGCACGGTTTGCTGTTCGTGGCCGGAAAGATAATGCCCCCAATAAGAAACCGCCTGCTCTTTGTCTTGC
This sequence comes from Bacillus sp. SJZ110, assembly GCF_006715455.1. Taxonomy (NCBI): domain Bacteria; kingdom Bacillati; phylum Bacillota; class Bacilli; order Caryophanales; family Bacillaceae; genus Bacillus; species Bacillus sp. SJZ110. Next base: position 5,200 of record NZ_VFNF01000015.1, read on the forward strand.
TCCATCAGCCATTTGATATACTTTCCGTATGGCTGGACCGGCTCTAATGTTATAGGGGATGCATTTACATAAGATGCGTAAATATGCAGAAACTCCTTTAGCACAATGCTGAGGCACCAACCGTCCATCATGATATGATGAAAGGTCCAAATGCAAGAGTACTGGCTCTCTCCTGTTTGAATAAGAGCGATGCGCATGAGCACATCCTTTTGCAAATGAAACCCCCGGTCCCGGTCCTTTTCTTTCCATTGCTCGATAAACTGTGATTGCTCCGCCTCGTTTAAATGAGTAATGTCTTCTTCCAGGACGATGATATTTCGTTCTCTCAGAACAACCTGCTGGGGGGAGGAAACATTTTGGCTGATAAAAATCGTTCTGAAAATATCATGTCTTTCTACAAGAGCGTTGATGCTGTTTTGAAAAAACTGCGGGTTGACTTTTCCTTCTATTGTAAAAGAAGCTTGCTCAACATACGCCTGTGAATCTTTTTGCAGGAGGGAATGGAAAAGCATCCCTTCCTGCATGTAAGACAGCGGATAAATATCCTGAATTGAATTCGCTTTTGTCATGTTCATGTCTCCCTGTCACGATTTTCTACAATTCTTCCACCAAGCTGGATATGCTGTCCAAGTCCTCTGCCGTTAATGATTGACTGCTAAAATCGCTCAGTGTCTTTTCTGCTTTCTGTTGACCGGCGCAGTGTTTCATAATGTCCAGCAAAAAGTGTTCAATCCTGTTAATAAGCTGCTCCATTGTGTTTTTGTGAAAGCAGGCTGGCGGATAACTAAGATTGAAATGGAGCTTTTTGTCTGCTGCCATTGCGCTCATCTCGATGATTTGCTCACGCTTCCATGTATGAGTGATATCCTTTCCGCTACCAAGGCTTGATGGGCGGAAGGTGTCCTGTCTTTCGATGTCGTTGAACTGGCCCAAATAGTTAAAGCTGATTTCAGGTGTTTTTGAAAACGTAATGCTTTTATTTTCAGGGTGTGTAAGGTATTTCAGCATACCGTAACCTACCCCTTTGTTTGGTATCCGGCCCAGTGTATCTTTAACGGTTTTTACTGAGGTTCCGAGCTCATCCCTATGATTTTCAAAGCTTATGAGGGCCGGGTACATGGATGTAAACCAGCCGACCGTCCTGCTGATATCTAACTCTGGCAGAATGTGTTCTCTCCCGTGTCCTTCCATAGCGATACGGAGCTTGCTTCCTCCTGTCCATTCACAAATCGCCAAGGATGCTGCGGTTAACAGAATATCTTGTGTATCTGTGCCATAGGCGTGATTGACGTTTTGCAGCAAGACGGCGGTGTCTGCTTCAGTCAGTGAAAAGCTTAATGAGTCCCTTTTGCTGAAGTCGATGTTCACATGATGCGGTATTTCATATGGCAGTTCTGCGGCTTGCTGTTCTTCTACACTTCGCCAATACGCCTCTTCGCGAATCAGCTTACTGCTTTGGGCATATTCCTGTATGCGTCTTGCGTATTCCTGGTAGGAATCCGTTTTAGGTGGAAGCTGGATCGTCTGGCCTGAAGCAGCTTGTTGATATCCGGCTGACAAATCCTCCAGCAAAATCCGCCATGAGACACCATCAACGACAAGGTGATGGATCGCAAGGAACAAGTAATCTCCGGTCAGTGTTTTAAACAAAGCGGCGTGCAACAACGGTCCTTCCTGCAAATTGATGCTTTGCTGAAGATCTGCAACTTCTTGTTTGATTTGCGTCTCCCAGCCGCTTTCTGACTGTGAAAGATCAGAGGTTCTTAAGCTGTATAGCTGTGACTCATGAATGCCTTGGTTGATTTGAATCCATCGCCTGCCATCGTTGCGATAAACCATCCGAAGCGCATCATGATGCTCCGCCAGTTTTTTCAAGGCTGGTCTAAGGGCGTTTTCAGACAAACGTCCAGAATGGAATAGCATGACAGACTGATTGAAATGGTGTCTTTCTTCAATATCCTGTGAAAAAAACCATTGCTGAACAGGCGTCCAAGGAACGTCACCCTGAACGGGTCCTTGCTCTATGATTCTCTCTGACTTACGGATAAATGGTGATAAGTCCTTTATCTTTGGATGACGGAATAAATCACTTACCTGCAAGCTTAGTCCATAGCGCCCAAGGCGTGCAGAAACTTGAAGGGCTTTGATTGAATCTCCACCCAATTCAAAAAACGAATCCTCTATTCCGATCCTCTGGATGTCGAGAACTTCCTGCCAGATCAACACAAGTTGGTCTTCAAGGTCATTTCGAGGTGGAGCGTACGTTTGTTTAGATGTGAAATTTGGTTCAGGAAGTGCTTTTCGGTTCAATTTGCCGTTTGATGTGAGCGGGAGAGTCTCCATTTCAATAATGTACGCCGGGATCATATAGTTTGGCAGCGAACGCGCGAGAAGTGAACGTACTTGTTCAGCATTCGTGCCTGCTTTTACGCTGATATAGCCAAACAGCTCTTTGCTCCCTGACTGTCCTGTACGTGCCAACACCGCCGCTTCTTTGACTCCGTCTATTTGGCGAAGTGCTGATTCGATCTCACCCAGCTCCACACGATAGCCTCTGACTTTTACTTGATCATCAATACGGCCAACGTACTCAATTGTGCCATCAGGAAGCCAGCGCGCCAGATCACCTGTGCGATACAGTCGATCGCCAGGTGCAAATGGATGTGGGACAAATTTCTCTTTCGTTAAATCAGGACGGCCCAAATATCCTCTGGCGACGCCATCTCCGCCGACACAAAGTTCACCGACAGCTCCGACCGGCTGCAGCACTCCCCATTGATTTAAGATATAAGCGGTGGAATTACCAACCGGCCGCCCGATCGGAATGGAAAGTTCATATGTTTTTTGAATGTGAAGGCATGTCGAAAAAGTTGTATTTTCGGTAGGGCCATATCCATTCCATATCGATACTTCAGAGCAGACATTTCTGATTCGATTGACGTGGCTCGGCGACAAAGCTTCTCCGCCTATAATCAAATGTTTCAGCTGTGAAAATGTTTGTTCATTTTGTTCTGTCAAATGATTGAATAGAGAAGATGTCAGCCAAATCGTTGTGATTCCTTGATGTTCTATGTACCTCTTAAGCTGATGGGAATCGAGAAATGTTTGTTGATCGGACAGATGCAAAGCGGCACCATTTAGCAGCGGTCCGAAAATTTCAAATGACCCAACGTCGAAACCGATTGATGATGTCATAAGAAGGCGGTCTTCAGGTGTAAATGTAATATAATTGCTGTTTTTAACAAGACGAATTACACTTCGCTGCTCAATCATGACACCCTTTGGTTTACCGGTTGATCCAGAGGTATAAATGATATATGCAAGTGAATGTGGCCCTGCTGAAGAATCAACGTTCTTCGTTTCTCCTTGCTTTTGAATACCTTCGATTATGATTTGTTCACATTCAATGTCTAATAGCTGTTTCTCTGTTTTTTCAGATTGAAGGAGTAATGCCGCCCCGCTGTCTGACAGCATATAAGCTATTCGTTCAACAGGTAGATCAGAAGCAATAGGCAGATAGGCTCCCCCGGCTTTCAGAATGCCCAGCATTCCTGCAATGAGTTCTGGTGTTCTGCCTGTCAACAAGGCTACAACACTATCAGGCCCTACACCCTTAATCTGTAGAACTGAGGCAATTTGATTTGCCCAGCTGTTCAGGTCCTCGTAAGTAAATACTTGGGTGTCGCTGACAATTGCTACAGCATTAGGCGTTTGTTCTGCCTGCATTTCAAAGAGTCTGCTGATGGTTTCATTTCTTGGATAATCTATTTTTGTACGATTGAGCTCGTGGATAAGGTAATGGGTCTCATCCTCATTCAGGATATTTATTGTTCCGAGAGCGGCTTTGTTGTCTTTGATGATGGAGAGTAACATATTGATGAAACATTGAAGCCACTTTTCTATCGATTTTTTCTTATATAAGTCAGTACTAAACTCCATTTGGAACGTCAGCAAACCGCGGGGCTGTTCCTGGGCATATAGGGTTAAATCAAATTTGGACGTTTGATGCCCATTGTTTGCTGCAGGTTTGAGACAAAGTTCATCCAGCTCCAACGATTCCTGATCCATGTTTTGAAGAACAAACATTACGTCAAACAGCGGATTTCTGCTCATATCTCGTGTCAATTCAAGCTTATCAACAAGCTCTTCGAACGGGTAATCCTGGTGCTCAAAGGCTTCCAATGCTGTCTCACGCACTTCCTGCAAATACTG
>NZ_VFNF01000016.1:0-2964 GCF_006715455.1 Bacillus sp. SJZ110
AAAATATGGTTAAGTCCTCGATCGATTAGTATCTGTCAGCTCCATGTGTCGCCACACTTCCACCTCAGACCTATCAACCTGATCATCTTTCAGGGATCTTACTTCCTTGCGGAATGGGAAATCTCATCTTGAGGGGGGCTTCATGCTTAGATGCTTTCAGCACTTATCCCGTCCGCACATAGCTACCCAGCGATGCCCTTGGCAGAACAACTGGTACACCAGCGGTGCGTCCATCCCGGTCCTCTCGTACTAAGGACAGCTCCTCTCAAATTTCCTGCGCCCGCGACGGATAGGGACCGAACTGTCTCACGACGTTCTGAACCCAGCTCGCGTACCGCTTTAATGGGCGAACAGCCCAACCCTTGGGACCGACTACAGCCCCAGGATGCGATGAGCCGACATCGAGGTGCCAAACCTCCCCGTCGATGTGGACTCTTGGGGGAGATAAGCCTGTTATCCCCGGGGTAGCTTTTATCCGTTGAGCGATGGCCCTTCCATGCGGAACCACCGGATCACTAAGCCCGACTTTCGTCCCTGCTCGACTTGTAGGTCTCGCAGTCAAGCTCCCTTGTGCCTTTACACTCTGCGAATGATTTCCAACCATTCTGAGGGAACCTTTGGGCGCCTCCGTTACCTTTTAGGAGGCGACCGCCCCAGTCAAACTGCCCACCTGACACTGTCTCCCCGCCCGATAAGGGCGGCGGGTTAGAAGGTCAATACAGCCAGGGTAGTATCCCACCGATGCCTCCACCGAAGCTGGCGCTCCGGTTTCCAAGGCTCCTACCTATCCTGTACAAGCTGTACCAACATTCAATATCAGGCTGCAGTAAAGCTCCACGGGGTCTTTCCGTCCTGTCGCGGGTAACCTGCATCTTCACAGGTACTATAATTTCACCGAGTCTCTCGTTGAGACAGTGCCCAGATCGTTGCGCCTTTCGTGCGGGTCGGAACTTACCCGACAAGGAATTTCGCTACCTTAGGACCGTTATAGTTACGGCCGCCGTTTACTGGGGCTTCAATTCGCACCTTCGCTTACGCTAAGCGCTCCTCTTAACCTTCCAGCACCGGGCAGGCGTCAGCCCCTATACTTCGCCTTACGGCTTCGCAGAGACCTGTGTTTTTGCTAAACAGTCGCCTGGGCCTATTCACTGCGGCTCTCTCGGGCTTGCACCCTAACAGAGCACCCCTTCTCCCGAAGTTACGGGGTCATTTTGCCGAGTTCCTTAACGAGAGTTCTCTCGATCACCTTAGGATTCTCTCCTCGCCTACCTGTGTCGGTTTGCGGTACGGGCACCTCTCACCTCGCTAGAGGCTTTTCTTGGCAGTGTGGAATCAGGAACTTCGCTACTATATTTCGCTCGCCATCACAGCTCAGCCTTATGGGAAACGGATTTGCCTATTTCCCAGCCTAACTGCTTGGACGCGGATATCCAATACCGCGCTTACCCTATCCTCCTGCGTCCCCCCATTGCTCAAATGGTGAGGAGGTGGTACAGGAATATCAACCTGTTGTCCATCGCCTACGCCTTTCGGCCTCGGCTTAGGTCCCGACTAACCCTGAGCGGACGAGCCTTCCTCAGGAAACCTTAGGCATTCGGTGGAGGGGATTCTCACCCCTCTTTCGCTACTCATACCGGCATTCTCACTTCTAAGCGCTCCACCAGTCCTTCCGGTCTGGCTTCACAGCCCTTAGAACGCTCTCCTACCACTGTTCGAAGAACAGTCCGCAGCTTCGGTGATACGTTTAGCCCCGGTACATTTTCGGCGCAGAGTCACTCGACCAGTGAGCTATTACGCACTCTTTAAATGGTGGCTGCTTCTAAGCCAACATCCTGGTTGTCTAAGCAACTCCACATCCTTTTCCACTTAACGTATACTTTGGGACCTTAGCTGGCGGTCTGGGCTGTTTCCCTTTCGACTACGGATCTTATCACTCGCAGTCTGACTCCCAAGGATAAGTCATTGGCATTCGGAGTTTGACTGAATTCGGTAACCCGGTAGGGGCCCCTAGTCCAATCAGTGCTCTACCTCCAAGACTCTTACCTTGAGGCTAGCCCTAAAGCTATTTCGGAGAGAACCAGCTATCTCCAGGTTCGATTGGCATTTCACCCCTACCCACACCTCATCCCCGCACTTTTCAACGTGCGTGGGTTCGGGCCTCCATTCAGTGTTACCTGAACTTCACCCTGGACATGGGTAGATCACCTGGTTTCGGGTCTACGACCACGTACTCATGCGCCCTATTCAGACTCGCTTTCGCTGCGGCTCCGCATCTTCTGCTTAACCTTGCACGGGATCGTAACTCGCCGGTTCATTCTACAAAAGGCACGCCATCACCCGTTAACGGGCTCTGACTACTTGTAGGCACACGGTTTCAGGATCTCTTTCACTCCCCTTCCGGGGTGCTTTTCACCTTTCCCTCACGGTACTGGTTCACTATCGGTCACTAGGGAGTATTTAGCCTTGGGAGATGGTCCTCCCGGATTCCGACGGAATTTCACGTGTTCCGCCGTACTCAGGATCCACTCAGGAGAGAACGAAGTTTTGACTACAGGGCTGTTACCTCCTATGGCGGGCCTTTCCAGACCTCTTCATCTACCTCGTTCCTTTGTAACTCCGTACAGAGTGTCCTACAACCCCAAGAGGCAAGCCTCTTGGTTTGGGCTAATCCCGTTTCGCTCGCCGCTACTCAGGGAATCGCATTTGCTTTCTCTTCCTCCGGGTACTTAGATGTTTCAGTTCCCCGGGTCTGCCTTCTCATATCCTATGAATTCAGATATGGATACCACTCCATTACGAGTGGTGGGTTTCCCCATTCGGAAATCTCCGGATCAAAGCTTGCTTACAGCTCCCCGAAGCATATCGGTGTTCGTCCCGTCCTTCATCGGCTCCTAGTGCCAAGGCATCCACCGTGCGCCCTTTCTAACTTAACCGTTAAAAAGAATCACTATGTGATATCTTGTG
>NZ_VFNF01000017.1:0-3093 GCF_006715455.1 Bacillus sp. SJZ110
TATCGTCACCCACATAATTAACGCATCTTCCCCGTTATCAGTATAATAGTTCTTTCTTATTCCGCCGGGCTGCATCCCGAATTTCTTATATAAGCCTTGAGCAGGATGATTCGAAACCCTCACTTCAAGCGAAAGCCGCCTTGCGTCTTTTTCTTTGCACAGTTCAACAGCTGAGCGAAAAAGCGTTTCTCCTAAAGACTGGCCGCGATACTCTGGTTTTATCGCTATATTTGTAATCTGGGCATCATCCATCACAATCCAAATCCCGCAATACCCAACAACATGGCCGTCCTTTTCAATCACGAGATAATGAGCATACGGATTTTCCAGCAGCTCATGATAAAACGAATCCTTCGTCCAAGGAGACGTAAAGGAGGATGCTTCGATTTCGTATACGTGATCTATATCTTCAAGCCGCATATTTCTAACCGCTGCTTTTGTTTTCATCCTATCACCCTACTTTTGACTTTCAATCCATTTCGCTTCAGCTTCTGCCAGCCGCAAGTAATCCGGGACAAGCCCATGAACATCAGCTGCTTCCTTTTCCTTCCCGAGAAAAGCCAATTCTGAAGGACGCGGGTTATGCTGGGCAGCAGTTCCAATGAATCCTTTTGTTCTAAGAACATCCTTTATCATCTGCTTGTGAATAGAAGTGTCGTGACCTAAAAACAAAACAGGACGACCCTTTTCTTTTAGCATCTCCAGCCAATCTGCCAGCATCACATTTTGATCTGGAACAGCTTGCTCTAAAAGTCCATTTTTATATTGATACAGACCTGTGTACACCTGTCCCCGTCTAGCATCAAAGATTGGGCTGATCAGACCGTCAAAATGCCGGCCATTTGCCGCAAGCGTCTCAAGACTTGATACAGCACTTATTGGAATGTCTAAAGACCAGGCAAGTGTTTTGGCCAACGTCACACCTATTCTTACTCCTGTGTATGAACCAGGGCCTTTTGCAACGACAATTTTAGAAAGGTCCTGCGGTGCCATATCACAATCATTCAGCAATGAATGAACAGCAGGCATCGCTCTTACAGAGTGGTTCTTTTTCAAGTATGTAACGTATTCTGCTATAACAGTGTCTTCTCGAAGCAGCGCAATGCCCAATGTATAATTTGATGTATCAATTGCTAATATTGTCATGTCTACTTAACTCCTCACAAAGCATTTCATACCGATTCCCGACAGCAGTAAAGGTAATTTCCCGCTCATCATCACCAACTCTTTTGATGACAATTTGCAGTCGCTCCTGTGGCAGCTGTTCTTCAATTAAATGAGCCCATTCAACGAGACAGACACCTTGTCCGTGAAAATATTCATCAAGTCCCAAATCTTCACTTTCATCTTCCATTCTATACACATCCATATGATAAAGAGGAAGTAAGCCATCGTTATATTCTTTTATAATTGTAAAAGTCGGACTGTTTACAACACGTGTAATTCCCAGCCCTTCTGCAAAACCTTTCGTAAAAGTCGTTTTTCCTGCACCTAAATCGCCCTCTAATGTCAGGACGTCTCCCGGTTTAGCAAACGCTGCCGCAAGCTTGGCAATTGCTTTTGTTTCTTCTGGATTTACAGTTCTCCATTTTAATTGCTTCACACGAGTCACCCGTCTTATTTAAAATGATTATATCCCTTTTTCTCTAAGATCATTGATGTTTGATCTGTTTTTAGGATCACTTTAGATTTTGTTTTTTCCCTGACATGGCCAATCTTTGTAATGGGAAGTTGACGTGCTGCGCACTGCTGCTTCAACACTTCCCACTCCTCTTTTGAAACCGTCCCTGTCAGCTCAAAATCCTCACCGCCAAACAAAGCCCATTCTTTCCAGTTAGGATGAAGCTTAGGTAAATCAGAATGAATTGGAAGCATGCTTTCAACAATTTCAATTGAAACACAGCTGGCTTCTGCAATCTCGTTCAGTTCACTAGCCAATCCGTCACTAACATCATTTAAAGCTGCCCGTTTAAGACTCGAGCATAATCTGCCGACACTTACTCTTGGCTCAGGCCGTTTATGCCTGTGGATAAAGTAATCCGTGTCAATAGAAGAATTTTGAGGATGAGTCTCCTCTAATAATAAAGAAAGTCCTGCTGCAGAAGAACCGATTTCACCGGTTACAAACACAATATCATTCGGTTTTGCTAAGCTGCGCAAACAGGCCTGTCCCTTTTCAATTTCACCGATCACAGTGACTGTAACGACTAATTTGTCAGCGGTAGAAACTGTATCGCCGCCAATCAGATCCATATGATATAGTTTCGCCAGTTCATTCATTCCTTCATACATCGCCTTGATTTCAGATTCAGTCCATTTTGAAGGTACCGCAAGTGATACCAAATAAAATTTCGGAATGCCTCCCATCGCGGCAATATCACTTATATTAACGGCTAACGCCTTATACCCGATATCTTCAGGTGAGGAATAGTGTAATTTGAAGTGCACGTCTTCTACCATAGTATCAACACAAACAATTTCCTGAACGCCGTGTTTCGCAGTGTAAAGCGCTGCATCATCACCTATTCCTACATCAACGGAAGAATGGTGAATGGTCCGCGGAGTAATGCTATGTATCAAATCAAATTCATCCATGAACCAAAATCTCCTTTCACCCCTGTGCCTATATGTGCTCTTCCTAGTTTATCGAATTTTGCTGGAATATCCAAGATGTTCCCGATATAAAGAAAGCTTGGCTATGACACCAAGCAGAAGATACAGTAAAAGAAAACACAAAAAAAACGAAAACATGATCGTTTCGTTTACATTAATGGCGGTCCGGACGGGACTCGAACCCGCGACCTCCTGCGTGACAGGCAGGCATTCTAACCAACTGAACTACCGGACCATATTTGTATAAGATTATTTTAGTTGTACCCTTAGGGCACTCCTTATTTAATCATATATTTGGTTGCGGGGGCAGGATTTGAACCTGCGACCTTCGGGTTATGAGCCCGACGAGCTACCGAACTGCTCCACCCCGCGATGATAAAAGTAATGCTTGGCGGCGTCCTACTCTCACAGGGGGAAACCCCCGACTACCATCGGCGCTGAAGAGCTTAACTTCCGTGTTCGGTATGGGAACGGGTGTGA
>NZ_VFNF01000018.1:0-1706 GCF_006715455.1 Bacillus sp. SJZ110
TACTTAAAACCCTCCTTCAAAACGTCGAAACCTCGAATAGAATCATATGAGATTCCATCCGAAATTCCCCATTGTTTAGTCCCGTATGTGCTCAGGCAACGAGTCGGTGCATTCGTTTCATAAATAACTGTATCATAACCCATTATTGACAGGGACACAAAATCTATACAAACAAATTACACGCGGCGACGTTTTGGTGGACGGCATCCGTTATGAGGAACAGGAGTTACGTCTCTGATAGCAGTGACTTCTAGTCCAGCAGCTTGAAGTGCACGGATTGCAGCTTCACGGCCTGAACCAGGTCCTTTAACAGTAACCTCTAGAGTTTTAAGACCATGTTCGATTGAACCTTTAGCAGCTGTTTCTGCAGCCATTTGCGCAGCAAAAGGAGTAGATTTACGAGAACCTCTGAATCCTAAAGCTCCGGCACTAGACCAAGAAATAGCATTACCATGAGTGTCAGTGATCGTAACGATCGTGTTATTGAAAGTTGAACGAATATGAGCAATTCCAGACTCAATATTCTTTTTCACGCGACGTTTACGCGTGTTAGATTTACGAGCAGCAGCCATTGTTTAAGAACCTCCCTTACTTATTTTTTCTTGTTAGCTACAGTACGACGCGGACCTTTACGAGTACGCGCATTGTTTTTAGAGTTTTGTCCGCGAACAGGTAATCCTCTGCGATGACGGATTCCGCGGTAGCTTCCGATTTCGATCAGACGTTTGATATTAAGAGAAACTTCACGGCGAAGGTCACCTTCTACTTTCAGTTTGTCAATAATATCACGGATTTTACCAAGTTCTTCTTCAGTAAGATCGCGCACACGAGTATCTTCTGAAACTCCAGCTTCTTTTAAAACTTGCTGAGCCGTTGTGCGGCCAATTCCGAAGATGTATGTTAAAGAAATAACAACACGTTTGTCACGTGGGATATCTACACCAGCAATACGAGCCATTCTCTGGGCACCTCCTTATAAATTATCCTTGTTTTTGTTTATGCTTTGGATTTTCACAGATCACCATTACTTTTCCTTTTCTGCGAATAACTTTACATTTTTCGCAGATTGGTTTAACTGATGGTCTCACTTTCATGTGTTTCCAACCTCCTTCAGTTTCCGGAGTGCTTTATTTGTAACGGTACGTAATCCTGCCACGAGTTAAGTCATATGGAGATAATTCTACCGTAACTTTGTCTCCAGGTAAAATGCGAATGAAGTGCATGCGGATTTTACCAGATACATGAGCCAAAACAGTGTGGCCATTTTCAAGTTCAACTTTGAACATCGCGTTTGGCAGTGTTTCGACTATAGTACCTTCCACTTCAATTACATCGTCTTTCGCCATTCAAGTGTTCTCCCTTCTTCAAATCAGTAACTTGCTTTCTGACAAATTTCAAAAGAAGTTTGTCACACGCCCTGTTTCGTTTATACTGTTCTGAACTTCCGGAGATACGCAATCATAAAGGGTTAAATGATTGATATTCTTTTTCTTAGGAGAATGAAATGTACGCTTTTCTCCGTCTGCTGTTAGTACATTGATGATGGTTAAAATTCCAACGACAAGCAGCAAGATGAATTCGGTCTTGCCAATGTTCACCAAAGCTTTCTGCCCTATCAAGCTTGAAAAACATCTGTCTTCGGAATTATTTTCATCATCTAGACTCTCGTCAGTATATCAAAACCCGTTTCCGTAATCGCAATCGTA